>NZ_RQHW01000066.1 GCF_004770995.1 Leptospira idonii
ATACTAGAGAAGAGAACGAGAAGCTAAAAGACAAATATAAATTAACAGATGAGGAGCTCGCTAATCTAGACCCAGCACTTCGTGAAGACATGTTGGATAAATTAGTGAATGAACCATCACTAACGGATATAGCACTAGGAGCCTTGACTACGTTAGGAAGTGGCTTCCTTGCAGGACTTGCGTTGTTTGGGATAGGAAGACGAGAGGAAGATAATCCGATAGCGAGTGTGAAGCCGAGAGAACAGACAGCTGAACCCCCTCCGTCTGAAAAAGATACATTCGATCCAGACAAATTGTCTCCTGCAGAAAGATCGGAGTATGAAGGGTTATTAAAGGCCGCTGAAGAAGCGGAACTTGCGTTAGAAAAAGCGAGTTCGTTTGCAGATAGTGGTGGGAATCCAGAAGATACTAGTTATCTACAAAGTGCTTTAGCGAAAGTAGAGAAGGCTAAAGAAGCGTTGAGTAAGTTTAAGAAGGAAGCTGCAATACGATTTTTGTTAGCTACAGGGGGAGCAAATACGGTTGAAAACAGGATTGAAACAAGTGACACAGTTTCTAGTGTAGTAGAGAAATATCCAATAGATCAGGCTGAAGTAGCCAAGCCAGTGTCGATAGAGAGAACAAAATATCAATTAACTGAACAGGGCCAGGAAGAAGTAAAGAGTTTGCGGGAAAGTGCCTCTAAGGTTGATACACAATTAAAAGAATCAGATACAGCATTATTTAATGAAAAACAAGCGTTAAAGAGAGAAGCAATAGAGAAGCCATTAAAAGATCTTCAGCGCGAGATTCAGGAATTACGAACAAGTATAAATGCAAAGAAAGATACTATCTCAGACTATAATAGTAGTGCAGATGAAACGTTATTAGCGAAGCTCAAAAAGCAAGAAACTTCTTTATTAAGTCAAACTACGACCAAATTAAAAGAGCTTTCGCAGCAAGAAGTCAAAGATAGAAAGAATCTACCAGAACAAGTAAGATTACAATCATTAGACTCGATAATGCAGAACCCTTATAGGTCTCAATTGGAGAGTATAAGTATCCAGATACTGAGTCTTGATTCAAAATCAGCAGAGTATAAAAACTTAAAAATTCAACAAGATGCACTTTCTATAAAAGTAAATGCTTTTGATTCCGCTCGAGAAACTTTGCTAAATCCTAAAACCAAGTTATCGGGAGCTGGAGTTGCGGCAGAGATGCTTAAGAACTTAAATCCTGATTTACCAATCAGTAGACCAACGCAGTCCATTGTGCTAGAAAATTATAATAATCGAGAGAATTTGACTCCTGGTTATGATCCGTCAGGAAAGGTTGGTGGCGTACTTCCTGGAATCAACTATTCTGGAGCAGAGGTCTCTAACACACCAAAAGATCACTCAAGTAGAGGTGGGAATACTGCTTACCATGCTACAGATATTGCATTGCCATACGGAACACCTTATATGCCTGTTGCTGGGGGGACTGCTGAGGTCATCTCGTCTAGTGTATACGGAAATCTTGTAAAGATAAAACATGATTATGGCGTAGAAACATTTTACGCACATAATTCGGAAGTATTGGTAACTAATGGTCAACCTGTAACTTCTTCTACTATTATTGCTAATGTAGGAAATACTGGACATGTTGGTACAAACAAACCTACTCAAGCACCATGGTATGGAGGGAGTCATATTCATTATGAACTACGTATTAATAATAAACTAGTACCAAGTGGAAATTTTGATTGGAACAAATACAAGACAGAAGGGCAAAAGTATGTTGATGATTATTTTGATAAATATGGACCCAATTCACCTGACTATGATTTAGTGGAGAAGAAGAAATGAAAAATACCATTGTCATTTTATTTTTTTTAATTTTTTTTTGCAAAGAGAATGTTAAGAAAAGTGAGCCAATTTTCACTTCCATACCACATAATAATCTTACACTTAATGATTTTATGGGGAGTTGGTATGAAGTGAATAATCTGGAATCTGAATTGGCAAATCCACGTAAGTATAATTATGTAGAAGGTTATACGAGTAGCGGTAGCTTAGGTAAGTTCAAAATATGGCAGGATAAACGAGGTTTTCAATTAGAAATGCATCTTCCACTTCAAGCAGATTCATATTTTCCCCGATCAAGATATGAAATAGAAGGAAATGAAATTAGGATATTTTATACTATCCTAGATACAAAAGAAGAAATAGAAGTAGTTCATATAAGAAAAGTAGAAAACAAATTATGTATTTTAGCGTTATTTGAAGAAACAGCATCAGAAAGGAGTTATGCAAATTATAACTGTAGTGTTTTCTTTATAAAACCGGCTCAGGATCCATTTCCTGGAGATTGGAATAGTGCAAGACATAAATTGCATTTTTATACTAAGACATATCCTAAAATAGGTATTGGAGGACAAAGCGAATTTGATTCAGAGGCTTTGGATAAGTGAGTTAGTTATGTCTATAATCTTTCCTTCCCAGCGCCATCGGATCGACCGAGCGTGCCGTCGAGGGAGAGCCGGGTCGGTTGTTTAAATAAATTGTTTATTATAAAAACCTTGCGAGGCGCCCATACTAAAGTATAAAATGTCCATATAATGAATCTTAATCGGGAGAGAAAGCTTCTAGCGGTGACGAAGGCCAAGGATGGCCGAAGTTCGTTTGTCATGACAGGAGGTCATGCAAACGAGAGCTGGAAGCGAATCTCGACTTGGGGAGGTATGATTGGTTTAGGGGGAGCTAAGGGTAACGTAAATGTTAGTTTCTCTCAAAGAGGAGATACAACGATATCGGGCTCATTGAGTTTAAGTGACAAATACAAAGGACTACAAGTCACAGGTTCGAGCACGACTAACGGATCGACAACGATAGGAGCCAACTACAACCCGAGTGATAAAGGACCAAGACAGGGCTGGAACATCGGGGCAAACTATGACATCAATGGGGGAGGACTGTCTGGATCATTAGGTTACACAGATCCAGGAAGCAAACTAGGAATCACTTCTACAGTGAATCGAGACGGATTGTCCACATCAACCCAATACGCAGGTGTAAATTTAACGACAAACGATTGGAATGGGTTTCGCTTTGATGAGATCAATTGGGCGGAACAGAATATAAACCTTGCACAGGACAAAACGGATGAGATCCGAGATAAGGCCAACCAGATCACTCTGATAAAAGGTAATACCAACTTAACAGATGATCAGATTAATGGGCTGAATAATGAGCAAAGAGCAGAGCTTGCAAACAATATCCAATATGAATTGGATAATCAAAAATTATTAGCTGAGAAGATAGATCCATCTCAATTGACTCCTGAGCAGAGGGAAGCTGCCTTAGATAAGTTGAATGGAGTGATTGACTTGGGAGAGTTAGCGATGGGAGCGTTAGGAACATTGGGAAGTGGCTTCCTGGCCGGGTTAGCGTTGTTTGGGATTGGGAGACGGGAAGAGAATAATCCGATTGCGAGTGTGAAGGAAAGAAATGCGAATGATATGACACCACCTGAAATGCCTGGTCCAATTCCTGCACCACCAGAGACAATAGAATATGCATACCCAGGAGAAGTTGGTTCGAAGAGAGAAATTGATAATACTAAGCCAGTAGATAAATTATTTAACGTTGATGCTGCTCGAGAGATGTTAAATGATCTTACAAGTAAACATATGGGAGATGAAAATACTGATTTAACTTTTGATACATCAACAAGAGATATGAAACTTAAAGATTTGGAAGGTGCTGCTGCGGCGTTAGAGGCAGATTTAGATGCCAAGCTTAAAGATACTACGTTGTCTGCTTCGGAAAGAAAGGCAATTAATGCAGAACTTGCATCATTAAAGAAAACGCAGATAGAGCTGGAAGCAAAAATACGGAGTCAGGAGAGAACTCCGTTAGTGGATCATGGTGGAAATCTAGTGTTCACTCAGTTAGAAATTAAATACGAAGTTAAAATCCCAACAAGTGAACAAGTTGCGAATTTGAAAGCATTGTCTGAAACATATAAAAATTCGGAGAACAATTCAGAATATAAGAAAATTCAGAGCGAAGTTCAAAAGCAACTTTCTGAAACGCCTGAGATGAAAGCTTTGGAGAAAGCTAAGCAAGGTCTTAATGATTCTGTTGGAAGCTTACAGGCATATGCAGAGAGCTATGCAAGACAGGTGGAACAGCGGTTAATGACGCAAGGAGAATCTAATTTCTTGATGAAAGAGAAAGCGAAGCTCGTAGAAAATGCCCAAGCGGAATTGAAGAAAGCACAAGCAAGTGCAGATAAATTAATTACAGGTGCGTCATTGCAAACACAAAAACTTTGGTTGGAGAAAAATGGCTTTCAACTAGCTGGCGCAAAGGATGAAGATATTAGAAAATTAGATAGTACATTGAGGCGTGAAGGTATTTCTGAAACACAAGCAAACAAATATATCGCTGAATTTAATGAGAAAGGTTATATAAATGATAATAGTTCCTTAGTAAATGTTGTGAAAGTTCCCACACGCGTAGAGTCAATGGAAGTTGGCCAAGGACAAGGTGGATTGAGTAAAATCTACCGTGAAGGACCAGATGGAAAACAAATAGAAGTTAGATATCCAGTTGACATAAAGACTTATGGTCTGGCCGTTACATACCCTTTTGATTCTGACACTCATAAAGAAGATGGAGGTAGAACACTACCAATTACAGATCCTAATTCCAAAAAAATTAATCATGATGGGATTGATATTGGGATGGGTACGGGAAGGCCGCTAGGGTCAGTGGGAAAAGGAAAAGTTATAGAGATTAAAAATAGCCCGGAAAGTTTTTTGAATGGAAGTTCGGGAAAAGGTGCCTCGGTTACTGTTGAATATGGGAAGGCTCCAAATACGGTAAGGGTCATATATGGGCATTTAAGCAACATTAATGTTAAATTTGGCGAAGACGTAAATCCTGGTGATTTAATTGGATTGTCAGGTAATTCAGGCCATTCTACTGCTCCACATTTGCACTTTACAATTATTGGGCATAACCCGGAAACTTTCGATTGGAGTAAAATTGAATGATTTGGTTGAGAATTCTCTTATTTTTCTTTTTATTGATTGGGTGTAAGCAAGAAGGAAAAGAACCCACTTCTAAAGAGAGTCCTTTGGTATCACCCACGAAAGAACTCAAAGGATTTCAATTCGAAGAGAAAATAACCAACTCAAATTACAATTGGTCTTTTTTTGAAAGAGTTGGTGGAGAAGAATGTTGGGATGATTTTGAGAAAGCTAATTATCAGGCTTTTGAATTACGGAAGAATGGCCCAGGGCCTAGGCAGTCTCTTATTGATTTTGCAGCTTGTCGCTTACATTTTTATATATTACCTAATGGGACTCATATACTAACAGGTAATGATAGTGGAGAATGGTTTGAAGAAAACCCTAAGGCTATAACAAAACTAGAATGCAATAAAAATATTTGTGAGATGAGCTACGCAGATTATCTTAGCTATTACCCAAAAAATGATAAGCCTGATCGAGTAGTAAAGATCGAACCAAGACAAGGTAAGATTAAGTTTATTATTTTGGATTCTAAGCATTTTCAATTGGTTGATTATCCAAAACATATGTTAGAAAGAGATCGTAATTATAGAGGTATGATTTATCGTTATTTTCCTTCAGCTCATAATTTATCAGGCGACTCTTTCTGCCAAATGGATAAAGAAGAGTTATTAAAGAATCGAGAAATCTACCCTCCTAAGCAAATTGAATGTATCAATCCAGATGATTTGCGTAAGGCGGCAGAGCAATGAATTTGAGTTTCTAGTATGAACCCTTTCCTGCGCCACGGATCGACCGAGCGTTGCCGTCGAGGGAGAGCCGGGTCGGTTGGATAAATAAACTATTCATTATAAAAATCATTGCGAGGCGCCCTTAAGAAAGTATAAAATGTCCATATAATGAATCTTAATCGGGAGAGAAAGCTTCTAGCGGTGACGAAGGCCAAAGATGGCCGAAGTTCGTTTGTCATGACAGGAGGTCATGCAAACGAGAGCTGGAAGCGAATCTCGACTTGGGGAGGAATGATTGGTGTAGGGGGAGCGAAGGCGAATGTGAGCATAAGCTTTTCACAGAGAGGTGATACGACGATATCCGGTTCAATGCA
>NZ_RQHW01000014.1 GCF_004770995.1 Leptospira idonii
CAAAATTAGATCAGGAAGAAATCATTTAACCTAATAAAAGTTAGAAGAGTGTGACTGGCGAATACTATATTTGTACAGATATATTGTTATAGGTTCCCCATATCGTTTTATATCGCTAAAGCCCTTTCCTGTTCCTCCTAGATTCGGGTCTGCTCCTGCTTCTAGTAATGCTTTGTAACCTTCAAAACTATCTGCACAGATGGTCCAAATCAACATAGGAACTTTACCTGGTTCTAAATGATTCGGATTAGCTCCTTCAGATACTAACTTCTTTACTTTAGCTGCATCTCCATCTACCGCAGCATTTACCAAGGCTAAGGCTTGTTTGTCTACGTATGCATCACCCAAGTGGCAATTTGCGCATTTTAATTGAATGGAAAAACAGGACATCTTTGTCATTATCGATAACATGATTACTATTATTACTCCTAACTGTTTCATTTTCTATCTTCCTTCCTACTTAGTTTGAATTTGTTACTGCCGTTTGTGGTGTTCCATTTACTATATCATTATACAATGCTCTAGTAAATAAATGGATTGAATGCAATTCACCCATGGATCTCGGATTATACCAAGATCTATCATATTCTCCATCTATCTGTGTCCTTTGTCCCGTGGCTGGCATCAGAAATGGATCTTGAAACAACGACGCAAATTCCCCTGGCATTTGGTAGTAATTCACTCGTTGATCTAATCCATTTGCTCCATCTCCCATTGCTAATCTCGTTTGCCAGCCGATATTGGCTGCATTATAAGTATTTGCTGTTAGTCCTGTGGAACCCGCCGCTGCAGATGCTAGACCTCCACCTAAGGAGTGACCAGTAAAGGAAATTCTATTTTCAAATTCAGGTGTATTCATTAACTTCTCTGCAAGTTTCATAGCATCCCGATGTTGGCTAGAAGTAAATCCTGGTAAATTGATTACATCCGCAAGTATATCCATAAATGAAGTAGGCTCTGTCCCTCTAAATGCTAATACATACTTCTTTGTATTCGAATCATAAAATAATTCTGCATGCATACCTGACTCAGTATGGAAATCTTCTGGTTTAAGTCCAAGTTCCTCTAATGCGAATGCATCAACTTTTGTAATTCCTAGTGCCCCTAAAGAAGCCCTTATGCCCATAGTATTTGCAGAACTATCCCAAAGATCCCAAGCTACACCTGTCGGAAATATTATGTATGCTGCTTCTGACATCAAACTCTGTTTAAAGGCTTCTACCTTTTTCGCAAATTCCTCTTTACCGTATCTTTCCTCATATTCTTTCACCTTCGCAGGGTCTTTTAATATGGATGCTATATCTTCTGCTTCCTTTCTTAGAGCTTCTGCTTCTTGTGTATCCAATACCTGTGAAGTTGGACCCGTAAATAGATTTATTAAAGACTGAACCCCACTGACTCCTAGATTTATCGGTAATGTTCCTACTCTATACACAAGGCTCAATAATGCCAACGAGAATCCACCTAATGCTCCCAAAGCTCCTAACGCTATATTCTCCAAGTTTACACTAACAGGCGCAGGCATATGCTGTTTAAGTAACTCAGCTCTCTTATCTGGAGATAAATCCTTTATTTGTTCTGCTGTTAAGTTAGCTTTCTCTTTGAGAATCTTATCTTCATCGATCTTTCTCTCTAACTTACTCTTATCTTCTTCACTCAGTCCTTGGATCTGTTCATCCGTTAATCCAGCTTCCCTAAGTTTCGCTACCTGACCCAGTAATCTCCCTCTATCTTGTGCGGCATTGATGTTATGTTGCACCCAGTCCATGTCCATATTGCTATAGCCATTACCAGTCACAGTTCCCATTACCACTCCGTTCAATAGACTAGATATCGTTACATTACCCTCTCTATCTACTCGATAGCTCATTCCAAAGCCTGTTGTTGAATCTGTGTAACTAATTCCTCCAGAGAATCTCTCTATCGTGTCATAGTTGATGTTTAAGTTCGCTCCGGATCTTGGGCCATCTCCGGCGTTTATGTTCGCTCCAATTCCGAATCCGCCTGTGGCCGCGTTATAATTTCCGTTGATTTGTATTCCATTTACGATTGAAGCTGAGCCTTCGAGTCTGGCTCCTCCGTATTCGCTCAGTCGGAGAGACAAGTTCTGGGTTGCATTCCCTATCCCAAGCATTCCTCCCCAAGTCGAGATTCGTTCCTAGCTCAATTTCTCTGTGCCTCCTTGCACAGAAGAAATTGCTTCGGCCATCCTTGGCCTTCGCCACCGCTAGAAACTCTCTCTCCCGGTTATGAATAGATAACATACATCTTACCTAGGTTTGTTGGGCGCATCTCCCGGCTCTCAGTCGACGACAACGCTCCTTCGATCCGGTGCGCTCTTTGATTATCATCTAATTCACCTCCGGTGTGTTTGCTGGTTTCGCTTCCTCGTCAGGGAAGTTCTTTTTTACATAATTGCGGATAAATCGAAGGTTTAGGCGGCCTTTGGTTTTATTTGTAAGTACGCCAGAATATGTATCTTGTCTATTGCAATATGGATATTCCAAACATAACCAAAAAGGAAAAATATTTAATCCAGACCAGCCATCTGGAAAAACTTTCATTGAAGAATCGGGAGCTTCGTTTTCCGTTTGCTTTAGTATCTCCTTCAGTTCAGACAAGAAATCGATTCGGTAAGTCAAATCTTTATTAGTTATCTCATCTTCCTTACGCAATTCTAGAGTATCATCATTGGATGCTCCTTTGAGTATATGCCATTGATTTACATTCTGATAAGATATCTGCCTAGGAAATTCATAAAAACTAATTTCTTTCCAGTAGCCTTTATCTAACCTCAGCACTTTAAAAGATGTACGATAAGGATCTTTTTTTGTGTAATAATAATGTAGATTACTAGACAATACCATATATAGCTTGCCTTGGTAGCTATTCAATATGATTGGACTATACCCTCTATCTTCATAATCTTCCAACATTCCCAAATCTTCATTACGACTCAGTGTATAATAATCGTCTGGACCTGTAGGATACCAACCTCCTCCGTGGAAATGCAATGGCCATATCCAGATATATTTTGAAGATCGTCTTTCCTGATGAATCTTAACCAAACGATCTTCTACTTGAATTTCACTTGTCCAATCTCGACGATACGGACGATCAAACATTCCGTTGATACTACAACCATTCAACTCGAACATCAATAATATCAGAATTATTTTACTTCTCATGCACGTATTGCTCCTGATTCAGTATTGGGGTTATTTGGAGGAGGGGTTATATTCAATCGGAATATATTTTCCAATATCGGAGACATAGTTTCCCAAGAATTATCTATTGGACTATCATAGATCTTTAAAATGTCAGTTACTACCTCAGTTGCTCTTTCATGGTCTTTAACATTATCATATTTATTATGAGTTGCATGATTCGCTGGATCTAAGTAGTTAAAGAAGGTAACGATACCGCCGTCATTTTGATCTTTACCTTCTCTTAACGTATGTCCTTTAGAATACGAATCCTGAACCATATGAATCAGTCTACCCACCAATCTATCTCTGTCATACTGACTGAGTTGAATATCAGGGTCTATCGCTAAGGTATACAATGCCTTCGCTTCTTCTAATACTCTAGTTCTTGTCTGTTCTACTGTTTCGTCGGGTGACGATTGCATCGTATGTGTATGCTGTCTATCCCCTAAATGAACTCGATACGTCTCCGTATTACCAAATAATGCCAGTGCCAAACTTGGACTTAGATTGTTCGTCAATATCACAAGGGACGTAAAATACGAATTCACGGGGAAATCTGCATCATAATTTCCCTGACCAATACCTGGTCGGTTCGCTAAATCAAATCCTGCTAATCTCGCTGATTCCTCTGTCAAATTCTCATGAATCGGTTTCTTACCTATCATTGCGGCTATTATATTCGGCTGTTGGTTAAATACCTCGGTAGGTCTTATTCCTAAACGGATCAGCTCTTGCTGACCTAAGGTGGCTTCTGAGATAATTATATCTCCTTCTAACGTCGAACTTCTTACCATTATCTTACCATCAGAACTTATATAATATCCCTTCGCTTCTAACGATTGCTTCTCTTCTGGTTTTAATATTTCGCCACTTAATCTTACATTATTGTCCTCTGGGCTAAATACAGAATTATAGCTACTGCTAAATAAGTTACTTAATCCATTCATTCCATTACTAAAAGTATTCGGAATGCTTTGGAACATATTCAAGATGTTATTTCCAAAGCCACTCAATGCTCCACTTAAGATACTTCCTACTGTTGTCTGGCTCTCTCCTATTCCAAGAAAGCCTAGTCCCGCACCCAATAGACTCGGGCGTTGATCTGGAACTGGTAGGTTCCCGGCATAAATCATTTCTATCTGTTCCTCTGTCGCTGTAGATAACTCTAATTTGCCTTCTGACGATAAACTCACTACCTTGATCGTTCCATCTGTCATTATATAATACCCATTCGTGCGAAGACTATTTCTATCGGCTACACTCAGTAAATCTATTTCTGTTTTTGGGTTAAACGCTTCATAAGTATTAGTAAACAAGTTCATTAATCCACTAAATCCTCCAACCAACGCTCCACTCGCTATACTTCCCACTGTAGTTTGAGTTTCACCTTCTTTACGTCTGGTTAACCCTAGAAATCCAAGTAACGATGTGATTCCCAATGCTCCCATCGCTCCACTTATCAAATCCTGTGTCACTGTAGGTTGGGGGCCCAATACATTCCACAATGCGGCTTTCTGGGTTTCTGTCAGTCCCTGCAATTTCTCTTCACTCATTACTGTCCTAAGGCGATTGTTCAATTCCGCTTTCGCTACCGCTTTTTTAAGACCTTCTTCATCAAGATTTTTGATTTGGTCCTCACTCAACCCGTCTTCTTTTAGTAGTGCTATCTGACCCAGTAATCTCCCTCTATCTTGTGCAGCATTGATGTTATGTTGCACCCAGTCCATGTCCATATTGCTATAGCCATTACCGGTAACTGTTCCCATGACCACTCCATTCAATAAGCTAGATATTGTTACATTGCCTTCTCGATCCACACGATAACTCATTCCAAAGCCTGTTGTTGAATCGGTATAACTGATCCCTCCTGAGAACCTCTCTATCGTGTCATAGTTGATATTTAAGTTCGCTCCGGATCTTGGGCCATCTCCGGCGTTGATGTTTGCTCCAATTCCAAAGCCACCTGTGGCCGCGTTATAATTTCCGTTGATTTGTATTCCATTTACGATTGAAGCTGAGCCTTCGAGCCTGGCTCCTCCGTATTCGCTCAGTCGGAGAGACAAGTTCTGGGTTGCATTCCCTATCCCAAGCATTCCCCCCCAACCATTATCTCTGTCGTAGCTAACTCCTACGCCTAATGCTGTATTCTGAAGGAGAGGTGCTGCTGTTGCAAATCGGGTCAGATCCATTCCCCCTCCTGCTGTCATAACACCGAACACCCCGTTCACTAGTCCGGCTACGATCCCTTCTGGTCCATTTCTACTTCCATCTATTGCTTGGATCGCTCCTCGTATCACTGCCGCTCCCACATTCGCTGTCGATTGCAATAGCGGTAATCCCGTTGACGCTAAATTTGCTAAGGGACCTAACAGAGATGCTGTGGCGCTTCCTAGTGCAGATAATCCGTTTTGGATCGCTGGTCCCAAAAATCCTCCCGCTCCCAATGTTAATACGGTTACTGCTGCTGTGATCGCTGTTGACCTTGTTGCTTCCGCCTGGGCCTTCGCTTCAGATCTCCTTCTCTCTATACCAGCTAGCTCTTGTCTTATGAATGTGTTTAATATATCTTTATCTACATTCCCTACACTTGCTACAGTGTTGATGAATAACTGCTTCTGCAACTCTTCCATAAGTCCTTTCTGGCCACTTGGTACAGAACTATGATAACTGGTTCCCGTCACTGCTAAGCCGGCATACTGTTGTGCATTCGCTAAATACCTTCTTTCTGCATACGTTAGTTCCATATTTCCAGCAAAACGAAGTTCGGT
>NZ_RQHW01000011.1 GCF_004770995.1 Leptospira idonii
CCTTTCCTATTCATATAGTAATGCACGTGTTTGGTTTTCAAAATTTTCAGAAGAATACTCTTTGTTAGAGGTGGAAACTTTGCCACCTTATTTATATTTAATGAGCCAGGACATGAGATTTTATACTTCAGACTCAATGATTATCTCTCCTTTTTTCGTTGTTGATGAAAAAATTACTACCCAAGGCTTTTCTGAATTATGTGAGTACGTGCAGAAGCATTCCAAGGTACCAAGGCAGGACTTAAAAGCAATTTCAGAGCTATATAAAGGGTTGATTAAGCATATTGATGAGTTAATGAGCGATGATCCGAACTGGGTGAGTCGCAAAAATTATGACATAGATAAAATTTAATTAACTTCCTATAATAGTCAATATGCCTCATTATGTCTCTCTGTTAGGTGTTGACAAGTCGCAAGTGATAGGATACAATCCTGCTTAGCATTTTAAGGAGGTTTTAAAGCCTCCTTTTTAGTCTAGTATTTGATCGACAAATAAAGAAGTATTATTAAATGTTAAAATATGGCTGCTACAAATGAATTAATGATTTTAATATCAATGCTCAATTTTATTAAAACCAATAGACCTTTCAAAGGTATAAAGAACATTGTAACGGAAGAAATTTTACCTTTTGAAACATTTCAAACTAAAACTATGGGAAATATACAGATTTTTGAAATTGATTTATTAAAAATGTCTAACTTCCCTGAATTAAACGAAAAGAAATCTTTAATATGGGCAATACGTGAATCAAATGGAATGAATATATTAGTAAAAACTAAAAAATCTGAGGATGAACCATTTCAAATTTCATATTCTGGTTTTACTAAAACTCAAATTAGCTATTACAAAAATCACTTACTGGAAGCAGATAAACACGGCTGTCTAATTGAGCATAGTTAATAAATTTTGTATTCAATCTTTTCCATCATAGAGCTAAATTCTAACCACTCAAATTTTTCAAAATTAGATTCTCTATAACCATCTAACTCAAAAAATTCTATACTACTCAGAATAAAAACATAAAAAACCCACTCTGGTATCCTCATATTGATGAATCAGCAGTCCACCAACCTATTCGACAATAAGATTTCAGATAAGATTGAGCTTTGCTTCAATTGTGTTCATAATTTTAATCCAGGAAATTTTGGTACTTATACGGAAGAAGATAGAAGGTATTTTAAAATAAGATAAAATAGTTTACGCATTTTTGCTATAATTTTGTTTAGTTAAAATATGGAACAAATTGTATATCGAAATATCCGCTCTCTTCACCCAAAAATCCGACCACTGACCCTGGATGAGAAAATCGATGAGTTGAAAAATCATCCAGGCTTTGATTTGTTGATTGAACGAATTTATTCTCAGGTTCAGATTAAGGGAAGATTTCAAGGGTTAATTGATTGATGGGTGAGGTAATGTTGTATGGGAGAAATTCATAAAGTTTTTAGCTTTATTGGCTTATTCGAATCTAATGTGAGAAAATATAATTCTACACATTTTCGCATGGATTCTCGTTATAAAGGAATCAATCCACCTGATAATGTTTATTGGAGGCGAAAGCCAATTGATAATGAATGGCGTTTGATGCTATATCAAAATTTATTCTCTTTTGTTACTTTCTCAGATAATTCATATAATTGGAGTAGTGTTCGTGTCCTTCTTTGGGGTTTAACAATAAAGTCTGATTTTTTAATGGAATGCGATTTACATCCATAACTTTGTATACAGAAAAACCTAAAAAATTCATGGATTTTGAGCCAATCACCTAAATTTCTGTTAGGTTTTAGTTCTTATTGCCGATAATAAGACTAACTTATTCATTTATCGGGGGTTATATGCCCCCGATTTTTTTATCTGATTTCAGAGAATTAATCTCGCTATATTTAGATCGCCAACAATATTGATCGAGACAAAGAACTCTGATTATTTTTTGGTAGTTTTCTTTTTTGCGGACTTACGATTTCTAGTAGTTATTTCCTTTACCATTGGTCGATTCTTTAGGCTAGGAATATCAAACAATTCTCTTGGATGAATTCCTAGCCCATCAGCAATGATTAATATTGTCCTTAGTGAAGGAGTGCTTATCGCAGCTTCAATTTTCTGGTAATTTCTAACACTTAATTCGATTCCTGCTACAAATTCCTGGCTCAACCCTTGTTTTTTTCTTAAAACTTTCAGATTTTCACTAAATTCTTCGAGAATCTCTTCGTAACTTTTCTGCACATATTGATTCTATTTGATTTACGATGCATTGAACACGATTCACAAATCACGATGTGCACATCGTTTTTTGTTGACCTAATACCTTGCTAACCTTAATTATGGTGCGTAAGGAACTCTTTGGGGAATTAAAGGAGGGTATAAAGAGGAGGTTCCTGGATAACTTTTTTGAAAGTAGGGAACTTTTATGGCAAACGGTAAATTTAACACAATATTAGATATTTATCAAACTGCAAACTCAGCTGCGACAAAGCGAAACACTGAGGCTTTGTTAAACGCAGCAATTGAACAGAACCAGCAAATCCTGGAGCTGAGGCAGCAATTGCATATTGCCCAGGAACAAGCTAATAGGATTACGGCAAAGCAACTTGATTTACAACTTAAGGAAGCGGTCGCAAAGCAAGAGCAGAAGTTTTTGAGAAAGTTTGTATTTACTTTTGAGACCGCCATTGAAGAAGCCCTTCAATTATCTGATGGTATTGCAAAATACGCATTCTTAAATTTTGATATATTACCTGTTGTTGGTTTTGTTGAGGATGCGGTAGAGAAACTTGATAATCTTGATGATAAGCGTTCTGCCAGAAATCAGTTAAAGATTTTAAAAGAGAATCAAGACTTCAGTAAAAAATACGAGAAAGACTATCTGAATTCAAGCTTATGTAAGTTTAGAAAATTAGCTGAGAATTTTTCCGAACAAGATGAATCTCCTTTACCAGAAAAGACTCAAATTCTGGAGGTCGTTTATCACAAATATGAATCAAAATATATAATGCCAATATCTATTGCGGCAATTGCTTTTTTGATAAATATTTGGGTGCTTACTCAAATGTCATTAGACGAATGGATTTCTGAATTTTTATGGACTGGTATTTTTTCAACGATAGGGATGCCTTTGGGGATGTTCATTTACATCATGAGTAAAGGCTATTTACCCAAGGATCAGATTGAGAAAGAAAACCAAAAGTTAAAAGATGAATATGATAAACGCTTGGAAGAGGCAGAATCAACTTATAAAGAACAAATGAAAGAATATGAAAAGATGAAATTAGAATCTGATGAAAAATTAATTGAGCATGAAGACGCCAGATATCATGCGCTCGAAGATTTTCCTGAATATTTCAGATTCAGAGATCATATTATAAAACAGTTTTCGGTTAAAAAATTTAATTCAAACTAAAAGAGGTTTCAAGTGTATAAAATCAAATTTCTAACAGCGAGTTTAATAACTCTCTTAATTTCTATTTCTTGCCAGAGCTTTTCAAAGAGCCGTGAATCGGCGATGAAAGACTCTGAAGTAAAACCAACTTATTTTGAAGATTCCCTTTATATAAAAGGGAAATTGGCGGGAAGGATCGTGAGTTGGGGCGGTTTGTCTGATACCAACAAACAATTGAGGCAAAAGCATTTAGGTCTTTTAATGGGAAATTTACAAGCGGATTCTCGTTTTCACGAAATTTTTCCTTATGGGCGCTGTGGTAATAAAGAAGCCCGTGCGCTGTCAGGAAAGGAGATATATAATCTAAATGGAAATTTGAAATTAGTAATTATCGAAGATACTGTTGATGCAAAAAAATGTCCTGAATTAGGAAATTATATTATTTGGTATGAAGAAGAAAAAGGTACTGGCGGCTATTACTATCGACTGGAAAGAGCTAAGAACTATTTTTCAAATGCGAGGGCATTATTTGATGATTCAGTAGTTTTCGGAGAGATCATTTCTAAACATGAAAGTTTATTTTCTGATAATTAGTTCGATTCTATTATTATTTTCTTTCTGTCAGACAACGAGAGAAAGATTCAGAGGTGAATCGGTTGAGTATCAGCCAAAAGTAACTTGTTTTGGACTTGAAGAAGTAACTGCTAGAAAAGGTGAATGTGTTGATAAGGTTTGTAAGCCCGGTCAATGTAGAAGTGGAAATTGCCAAGACGGTCAAGGCCGTCTTAACTTTCCTAATGGTTCAGAATATAAAGGCAAATTTCTCAATGGAGAATTTAGTGGGGAAGGTATTTTAGATAAATGTGATGGGCTTAGGATTGATGGTATATTTGAAAACGGATATGCTAGGCAAGGGACAATTCTTTTTCATGACGGAAGCAGATATCGAGGCTATTTGGCTAAAAATATTCCTAGCGGTTATGGAATGTGGGTTTCTTCCAACAAAAAACTTGTTTATGAAGGCGACTTTGTCAATGGTCAAAAGAATGGCTATGGGCTTATCGAGTCAGATGAAGGAGAAATATGGCAGGGTAGTTTCAAAGATGATCTTCTAAATGGAAATGCTCTGTATAAAAATAGCCGGTATAGTTTAACTGGAACCTGGAAAAATGGAGAAAGAATCGGCCGACATGAGTATATTGATTTCACTGGTATCGGTTATGTTAAATTTTCTGATGAAGGAAAAATTCTCGAGGCAAAATCAGGAGAAGATATTCGACGGCAGGAAGTTGTTGAGAAAATTGCCGAAGCTCAAATTAGAGCAGAATCAGATTTGAGACATGGTAAAGAGTTTTGTGAGAAATTCATGTATTCATTAGCCGATTATGTTAAAATCGGAGACAAGGGTGGATGCACGTCAAGTTGCAAAACATCTTGTGGTAAATTATGGAACTTATATTCAAAAGACGGAGATCATTGTGAACGCCAATGCAGATTGTGTTGGAGAGTTCTTGAATATCCGCTCTTTGATTGTAAGTCGGTCAGTCCTTATCCAGTTTATCTGCCTGACAAAATCTGAAAATATTAAGTAAGTTTATCAATCATCTTCATCGAAATAAGCTCCGCAAGTTCCGGATACATTTGCCCAGGCGAAAAAGACGTTCTTCACTTCAAAGCGCTCGCCTGGCGGTATATTATTGTGTCTTTTACATAAAGGAATGATGAAGTGATATGGACTGTATGGTTCTATTTTATAAACATGCGCACCAACTAGATGGTTTGTCTCATTACATCCTACAACAGCACAATACTCGGCATTTCGACGTGCTGCATTTTCCCAATGATTGAGCCAAGAACCACATTCACATTTCTTTCCGGTAGTATCTGGAATATTTTCTACAATTGGCATAAAGTTAGAATTTAGACCGTATTATCTGAAGTGGAAAGAGAATTA
>NZ_RQHW01000030.1 GCF_004770995.1 Leptospira idonii
CCTGACGAAGGCAGGGATGCCGGAGTTCGGGAGTCGAAACAGGAAGTTTCGCGACCGAGAGCGTGAAGTATATTTCGTTTGGCGCCTTTCCCGGCTCTCAGTCGACGAGGGCGCTCCTTCGATCCGGGGCGTAAAAAAAACTAGAAGAAGTGGCGCATAAATGAATTGTTAATGTAAACAATAAAAGCTTACCTGCGCCACAATTAATTTCCACCTTTTTGTTTTGTCATTTAGGTTGAGGTTTGGGAAGATCGTCATAATTCTTCTTAGCTGGAGACTTTGTGAAGAGACTATTGCCTACACTTTTACTGGAAACGATAAAGGTTCTCAAAACATCCCCTTTTTCCTTTGTCACGAAGTTCCAGGCATTCTTGAGTTTACTCTCCTTTCTTGCAAATTTACTCATTTTTAGCAGTCTTTATTCTCAACCGACGGTTCCTCAATTGCAACTGGAAGAATACAGTTCCAATCTGATGAACAATGTTTACGGACAGAGTTATTTTCTAAATACTCTGTCCGCATGGTCGGAACAGGTAGGTTATTACAAAGGACTCATCCGAGCGTATTGGGAACAGGAAGCGGACGTTGCCATTTATGACTATGTCTCTCAGGTAACCACAAGTGATTCCTTCAATGACGTGGATGCCTATAAGGATTATCTGCAAAGAGAATTGGAATCCCAAAAGATCGCCGCACTGAACGACTGGGAACAAGCAGCTAACTTGGATTTGTTGAAAAACAAAGAAGAGTTTTTGGAGAAAATCACAAACGGTAAATTCAACGAAACATATATAGTCCGCACCGGTCAGGAAGCTCTATACAAACAATATTTATACAACACCTCCAACACTGCGATATTGCAAAGCCAGGTCTCCCAAGCAGCGGCTAACTGGAACTATCAGTTCAATTTGAACTTACAATCCGGATCTGCGGATTTTGCCAATTCGATGGCGGCCATTCAAGAAAACTACAATGGTTTTCTGTCCGCATTGGATGCTTCCGAAGCAACCTTCCAAGCAAATTTGGATGCGATCAATGTGTACAAAACCAGTGTAAAGACGGGAATCGGTGCCATGATGGATGGCTTCGATACGGATTTGTCCGCTGCTTGCACAACTGCGGGAGGATGTACGTATAAAAATACGGACGGAAGTCTGAACTCCGCAGGCCAAACTTTATCCGCACTTGTAACAAGTGTAAGAAACGAATTGGCCAGAACGGATTTGGATGTGACGAATGTTCTCACTACCATCTCCAGCCAAATCACTTCTTTCTTGAATACACAAACCACATCCGCAACGACTCAATACACTACCTATAACAATAGAATCTACAGCTATCAAAACTCCACAAACTTCAATTATAACAATCTTACTGTGAACTCAAATCCGAATGCACTCATCAATGAAGTGATCAACGGATCGTATATGAATTTGGTGAACAATGGATATGGGAACCAAACTTTATCGAACTGGTTGTCTTGGGGACTTCCCATTTCTCAGATTGAGACGGATCTGTTCCAGACGATCGGAGATGCGAACCTTAGAAATATGTTCCAAGCGATTCGAAGCGGGGACAACGGAGCCATAGCCGCACAAGCAGGGATCATGATGGGTTTAGGTTCTGATAAAAGAGTGGTGAACGTACTTACTGCCAACCTATATACGGACTTTCTGGGTTATGCCAATAAATGGGACTCATTCGCTTGGTCAGGAGAAGCACATCATACAGGAAACATGATATTAGATGATGGAGCTGGAGTTCCTTTCTATACATACAGTTTGTTCCGAGGTCCGATCGAAGACCGTTATTTGATGGGAGGAATCGGATACGGTTTCGTAGTCACTGTAGAAGATTTACATGCAAGATCCTTATCCGAGTATTGGGGGGACAACCGCAATTCCTTATCCGGACAGTTGGGGATGTATGTGAACAATATCAATCCTGCGATAGGAAATTGGGAAAACCAAGTAACAAACTATAACCAGTTTTATACGGACTGGAAAACACAAGCGAACATCCTTAAGGCGCAGGCAAAGGCCGATTATGAAAAGTCCCTGGAAGATTTGGAAATCAAAAAATCCCAGTGGCTTGCCAAGATGGAAGAGGAAAGACAAGTCGGACTGACCAAATGGGTGGATTTGTATGACCAAGCAGGAGCTGTAAAAAACTCACAAGACTTGAACGCATTCAATGGAGTCGCTGGTACGAGTTTAGCGAGTATCAGTGTGGGAACCGGTTCTACGGGAACCAATGAAATTCTGAACAATTATGGAAATTCATTGAACCAGTTGGCTCAGACACAATTTACATTTACGGAAACCGTCACCCAAACTACCAACATGTTTCCAACAGTGGATGCATCCAACTTGGCAGTGATGAAGCTAACCAACGAACTTCCTGCGATAGGCAAAACAGCCGGAGGAATCAATGACAAAATAGAAATATATGAAGGAGTATCCATCTTCAAGCAGGTGATGGAAGGAAATTTTACAGCGGCAAAAGATGCACTTCTAGGAGCTGTGGGAGTGAGCACAGTGTCCGCACCTGCACCTGCTTCGCAAACCTTCAACGTATTCGGAGCCGCCTACCAAAAGACAATCGATACGGAACTATCTGTGAATGGAAAAGGAATCGATCAGGTATTTCAAACCACAACGAACGGAGTGTATCAATACGCACAGATCCTTTCCATAAACGAAAACAATGCCAACGTCGTGGCTAAAGAACAAGAGAAACTACTCAACCAAATGACCTATGCGATCAAGTGGGAAGACAAGGCGGTGGTAAAATATGGGGACGACGGGAAGATCGTAGCACCGACAGAAGAACTCAAGAAAATATTCGAAGATTTAAACAACCAGAGAGTGGCAAGGTTGTGCGAAGGCAAAACAGGAAAGGATGCGGAAACCTGCTTTTATGACAGTCATAAGATGCAGATGGATCGACTGAAAGATCTTGGGTTAGAATATACGAACGGAATGATCGTCACTTCTCTTTCCCGTGAAGAAAAAATCAAGCTAGGGCAGACGGAAAAACTCACCCTAACGGATGCGGAGAAAAAGATTGCAGGAACTTGTTATGCGAACCCTGCCTCTTGCGAAAGCCTACTGAGACAAGAATATACATATACAGTAAACAAAGAAACGAATGTAGCCACAATCTCCAAAATCATCAGTGATGGAAACATCGCAGGAAAGAACGGAGAAGGAAAATATTTCTCCGGCACACAAAATGAAGTTCGGCACATCAGTTTATCCCAAGTGGGACCGGTGGTAGCACCCAAAGGCAAAGACCTATTCGATGTATGGACAAATGAAGATTGGGATGAAGTGGAAACTGCGGTAGCGAACACAATGAACAACTACTTCGAAACATCCTTTAGTGAGGATGCCAAAAACACAAGCGAAGCCGCATCCTCTATTGCGATGAAAGAATCCGCTAATGAAAAATCGTTCCAGTCAAAAAAACAAGCGGCAGAAGAAGCAGATTCACTTGTTGGAGATTTGGTACTCGCCTATATCAGTGGAGGAACATCTGGAGTAAGAGCGGCAATCAAGAGCCAAATAGAAAATAGAATCCATGTGAATTTAGCCACTGCGTATGTAAGAGGAACAGGTGGAGGAGATGATGAGATTCAACTCGTAGCGGATATGATCGGCTTTGTTAGGGGCAAGATCAGCGAAAACAAAGCCAAGAGGCAGATGAAGAATAATCAAATCAAGATAGCAGTCGGCACCGCAGTAGCATATGTGATGGCAACTGTTACCGGTGGTGCAAGCTTAGCACTCACGGCAAACTTAACCGCAGCAGCGGCATCCGGAACTGCGGCAGTGGTAGCAGGAGCGAACCAAATGGCAGCAGCAACAGCAAGTTTTCTGAGTAATCCGATGGCTGTAGCCGGGGCAGTCACCTTTGGACAGGCGACAGTGACAACAACGGCAGGAGTCGCTAGCGCAATCGCAAAACCAATCCTTGGCGAGAAAAACTATGCAGCAACGATGGACAATATCACAGGTCCACAAGATAGAATCAATGAAGCCAAGCTAGAAAGAGAAGGAGTGATTAAACAATATTCTTCTCAAGCACTTGCGAATGCTACCGGGTTACCCCCGGAGCTAATGGGAAGTTTTGTCGCTGATCTAATGGGATCGAAAAAAGCGGCAGCAGCAAGAGCGGCAGTGAATGCCAACCCGTTTGCCAACTTTGGATCTCAAATAGTAGGGGCAGTAGGAGGTATCATTAAAACCGCAGTGGTTGCCACAGGAGTTCCGGAAAGAAATATCCAAGAGGCATTCAGCGACGGAAATAGAATGGCATTTGCAAACTCGGGAAGTTATATACAAATGCAGTCTAGTGCTTATGCCAACCAAAGTTATGGCATGAAGGCACAGGGATTAAGTTACACGTCATCCACCCCAACATTAAAAAACCAAGAAGCGTTTGTAGAAGAATTGGGTCAAAGGATTGTAATTGATGAATTAGTAAAGACAACGGGACTCAATAGATCCATAGTTGATGCAAGTTTCCGCAAAACATACGGCAATATAAAACAGAAAAGGGAAGATAGAAAGGCACAGAACGAAGCAGTTCGTTCGACAGCAGTGACAGCAGCGACAACGGCATTGACGTTGGGAGCAGCAGGAGCGTTAGGAGCAACGATGCGAGGATTCTTAACAGGAATCGGAACAGCGTTAGGAGCCACAGCGAATGCAGCGAATGTGGGAGCGGCAATATTAAGTGGGACTATACAAGCGATAGATGGATCCCGTAACGGGACAGAAGGAATGCTCGCAGGTATAATAAACGGAACCATAGGAGCGTTAACCGCCGGAGGGAAGTTAGATTTAAGCGGAAGAGCCGCAGAGTTATTAGGTAAAGGCGCTCTTGGCCTAGGAGTATCTTACGATAAACAAGC
>NZ_RQHW01000040.1 GCF_004770995.1 Leptospira idonii
ACATTGGCTACTGTCACTCTCCTTGCAAAAGCAAGCGTCGTGCCAGTCTAGCCAACGTCGGTAAGCCTAGTTCGTTATACGCCATTACATAATGAACCAAAACCATATAAAAATTAATAAATGCATCCAGCTTGACCAAATTGAATGTATAGTTTCAGAATTTGGGGAATTGGCAAACATAGATGGAATTAATAAATTTCATGATATTAGCCCAGGAAGATATCGCTCCAAAAACTCCCTTTCTTTTAGATACGAACTAGGATCGTTTCCATATCATTCAGATACTGCTTACTGGCAAGATCCGGCAAAATATCTTGTTCTTTATTGCAAAAATCCGGGTTCAGGAAACAGAACAACTAAATTCATTAGTCTCGAAGATATACTTAATTCTCAAATTAAAGAAAGTATTTTATTCGAAAATTATTTTCTTATCAGAAAAAACTTTTCTAGCTTTTATAGTAGAGCTATCACTAAGCTTAATAACTCTTTTATAATGCGTTATGATATAGAATGTATGACTCCAATGAACAGAAATGCAGAAGATTTCGCATTATTCATGAGTGAAATTGAAAAATCAATAAAACCTTATGAGCATAAATGGGAACCTGGTGATTTGTTAATTATTGATAACAAAAAAACAATACATGCTCGATCATTTAGTCATTTGGAAGACACAGATAGAATCTTAAGAAGAGGCCTAATCATATGATATGGGATAAAGATTTATTAATTGGAAAAGCAATAGATTTCCTTGAAAAAGCAGAAAATTCAGAACAAAATGACTCAACCAGACCATTGTTCTATTCATTTGCCTTAGAAATTCTTTGTAAAGCAACCCTTTCAGCTATACACCCAACCCTTGTTGCAGACCCTCAAAATGAAGGTCAAAATATTCTTTATGCCCTTGGATTCAAAATTAATTCTCAACCAAAATCACTCCCAGCTCATTCAATATATAAAAGAATTTCTTTCATATATGAAGAATTCTTAGACATTCATGTAAAATTTTGTGAGTATTTTTCGAGCTTACGAAACGAAGAGTTGCATTCCGGCGAATCACCTATGAACTCCATTAGTGAAAAAGAATGGCTACCTAGATTCTATGAGATAGTTAACTTGCTCTGCAAGTTTATGAAAATGGATATGTCAGAATTGATTGGTAAAGTTGCCAAACAAAATGCTATTGAATTAATAGAAAAGCTAGATAAAGAAGAAGAAAAATTATTTAAAGAAAAAGTAAAATCACACAAATTTCTATATAACTCAAAAGATCAGTCTACGAAGGAACAAATTAAAGAAGAAACGACAAACTTCAATAAAGCGAGGCTTAAACATGGTATGGAAACAGATGATTGTCCAGCTTGCGGAAATGTAGGATTACTCTATGGCAAAAGAATTCAAGAAAAAGAACCGAAATATGATGGATCTGAGTTTTACGTAGAGGTAGTTTTTCAATCTACTGGATTTATTTGCAAATCGTGTGGACTAGAGCTAAAAAATCAGAAAGAAATACTTTCTGCAAATTTAAAAATTAGATATCCTCAATACGAAAATTTAGATCTTCATGATTTTTTTCAACCCGAATATGAAGATGAATACATGAATATGTAACGGCGTATAACTACGGCTTACCGCTTCACTTCGAGACTCGCAAAGCTCGCTCTCGTTCGGGTTTCACCACATTGGCTACTGTCACTCCCCTTGCAAAAGGCAAGTGTCGTGCCAGCATAGCCAACGTCGGCAAGCCTAGTTCGTTATACGCAATGCCTAACAGAATACAATTATGAACATAGAAAATATTTTTGGAATCGAATGGACGCGAAGAGAAATCACGGCAAGTGGTGACCTTACGTTCAATTTATTTGAACACCCAGATTTTGGAATAATCCTGATTACATATGATGCTTTCTCAGAAGACTATTCAAGTTTTCAGAAAGATGAGCATTATAAATTTCAATCCATATTGCGGCAAAACCATTTATTAAAAAAAAAGACTCTAATATGTTGTAAAAGTGAAAAATTAGCGTTATCAAGTTCTAATCCCAAAAATAAATTAATAGTAACTCTATCTGAATTATTATTAGAATTTCCAAGAACTATTCTAGAGAATCAAAAGCTTGCTTTATTGAATTTAGCAAAAATTAGCCCAAATTATGGAAACTCAATAGAGAATTTTAAGCATTATGATTTGTTTGCAAAAGATTTACATGAGGCACTATTTATCTTAAGTGTTCTGAAAGAAAAAAAGCAAATAGAATTTGATATCTCAGTTATTCATGATAATAAAATTTTCATAAGACAGCCTATATTAATTAAAGAACCAGGATGGGTTGAAATTGAAAAACTGGAACAACCTCATTTATCAAAGCAAGTATTCATAGCTATATGGTTCGATCCTAGCATGAATCAAGCATATCAAGAAATTGAAAATGCATGTAGAAGTAATGGGTACACACCTATAAGAATTGACTACAAACAGCACAATAATGAAATTTCTGGTGAAATTCTTTTTGAAATAAGAAAAAGCAAATTTCTTATTTCAGAAGTAACTGGGCAGAGACATGGTGTCTACTTTGAAGCAGGGTATGCAATGGGCTTGGGATTACCAGTAATATGGTGCTGTAAGCAATCAGATTTAAGTAACGTCCATTTTGATACTAGGCAATATAATCATGTTGTATGGGATACTACACAAGAATTATTCGATAGACTAGAAAAAAGAATTAGGTCTACAATATATTAAGGCACTGCGTATAACTACGGCTTACCGCTTCACTTCGAGACTCGCACTGCTCGCTCTCGTTCGGGTTTCACCACATTGGCTTTCCGTCACGCTTCCTGCGAAGCAAGAAGACGCGCCGTCCGCCAACGTCGGTAAGCCTAGTTCGTTATGCGTCATGATTAATAATATTATATGATAACATCGGAAAAAGTGCCAATTTACAATTTATCTTTGAATTCAATAATTCAAAACCATGAAAAATGTGAGATAATTATTTCGAATATTAAAAATCGCCAATCAAATCCATGGAGATTTGCTCTGATTTTTGAAAACAATGATCAGCTCCTTTTGAATGAAAGTAAATTAAGTAATTATCATACAGAAAACAACCAAAATCTATTATATAACAAATCTTATTCTTTACATACTTCAAATTTAATTATCGAATATGAAGACTTTCCTGACGAGGAAGAGGGAAAACCTCAAAATCTAGTCAACAATTTTCTTCAAAACTTTTTCTCTCTATTATTAGGATTTCTCCAAAGAAGAAGAGTTTTAATACTCCCGGTAAAAATTCAAAATAGCACGAATCACGCAATATATCTTGGAAATATTATCTCAGCTGAATTTACAGACTCACTAAGCTTTGGTATCCCATTAATAAATATGCAAAATTTATTCCCAATTCTTTCAAATTTCTGCATATCACCAAATTTCGAAAAAATTGTTAACGAAACATTTATGATACTTCTTAGATACAAAGAAGCAATCAATTTACCATATAGTTATGAAAGAATAGAAATATTTTGGAAAATACTCGAAACTCTCGGTATTGAAAACTCTTTAGAGTCAAATTTTATAACCTCATACCAAAGAATTAAAAACCTTTTGGGAATGACAAATAATTCAAAATCTCTCAAGAAAATTATTGATGTACTTGTCAGATATAATATTCCATTTACTGACGATGAAATAATAAATAGTTTTAACTATAGAAATAAATTGACTCACGAATACTTAAGTGTTGAATTGTTAAATGATCCAAATATATCTTCAATCTTTAACTTTTTAAACAAATCCACAGAGCTCTTAATCCTGCATAAACTTGAATTTGACTCAAGCATACACATTAGTCGATATTTCGGGTCGTCCCAACATCGAGTAACATAATCACGACGCATAACTACGGCTTACCGCTTCGCTTCGGGACTCGCACTGCTCGCCCTTGCTCGGGTTTCACCACATTGGCTACTGTCACTCCTCTTGCAATCGCAAGCGTCGTGCCAGTCTAGCCAACGTCGGTAAGCCTAGTTCGTTATGCGAAATTCTCAAAACCCTAATAATTCTATGACTATAAAAGAAAAAGAAACTCTCGCAGAT
>NZ_RQHW01000072.1 GCF_004770995.1 Leptospira idonii
TGAAATTGTTTTGTCTTTCTTTATCTTCCATGCTTATCCTAAATATGTATTAATAAATTTTATATAACGAACTAGACTTACCGAAATGAAATACGGCCTTTCGCACGAGTTCCACAGAGAAGCGGTAAGCCGTAATTATGGATCGAGGGTTTTTCACTCGAGAGAAAGAATTAATTTAATCGACTCAATTAATTTCGGTTGAATATTTATTCTTTCCCCCTTGGTGGTGAAAGTAATCAAATCTTCTAATATTGCCTGGTATGCCAGCTCATTTTTGTTATGCAATAGATATCGAGCAATATCATTATCTCTATCAGAATGATTAATAGTTTTAGTGAGATTTTGTTCTTTCTGAAGTTGCTTTATAAATTCCTTCAATATTCTTGGTCTTAATAATAATTTTTCTAGTTTTCTTATTTCATCTGATCCATGTTTAATATAGTATGAGAATATCCATTTTAGCTGTGTATCGCTAGTGAACTCTATATTTATACTGTTGATTTTTTGCTTTCTTAAATTTATTTTTCTTTTTTCTATTTTTTCGTTTATTGTTGTTATAATATAAATGATTAGTGCGATTATTATTATACCGATGATGAAATAAGATATAGTTCTAATAATTTGTATTCCTGCCGATCCCGCAAATGTTCTATATAGTAAGTTTGTTTCGTCGCTGGGTTTCGTATCATCCGTAGTTTGTAATTTTTTTATACCTGCAATTTTTCCAATAATTTTTACTTCTGGTTTTTTTGCACTTGAATCATGAAGAATAACAAGATCTAATGAGATAAAATCATTTCTCTCGAAGATTGCCTTTGGTAAGGAGACAAACCCATTTCTTTGGAGCTTAATATTGTTGAGCGTATCTTTTAGATAGCTTGAATTTGCCGTTACATTTCTAATCTGAATTATTTTTGAAGGAAGTTCTACTTGGAGCCCAAAATCCTTTTTCGAGTCGTAAAAATTTTCAAGTAAATCGTTCTCGCCGTCATTAATGATAAATATTTTTACTATTCTGAGATTGAGTTTTTCTTTTTTCAGATCTCGGTTATTTAAAAGTATTGATAGACCATCAATTGGTTCCTTTATATCTAATACGTTAAAATCTGCTTTGATTTTAAAGCTTAAATTTGATTTTTTATCATAAAAAAATGTATATGCGCCAAAAATTCCAAATATTAAAGAAAATACTATTCCTAATATTCCTATTGGTATTTTCTTTTCTGCGTTTAATAGTCCTTCAATAAAGCTCATTTATTTTTCCTATATTATTTATCCTGATGGCGCAAAACTATTAATCACCGAATTTCTTTTATGCTTACGATTTCCGCCCTTCTGTATATATTTCGGGTAATTCCATACACCGAGCAAATTTAATCTGAAACCACTTCACGGCTATTTGGTGTTATCGTAAAAATTGCGCAAGATATTATTGCATAACAGTTGTGAAGTTGCCCCAATAGGAGAACCCCGCATCGAGCTGTGTAAAATTGATTTAGAAAAGAACAAAGTTCCTCAATACCCCAATCCCTCCATTACATAAATCAAATTTTATCCCAATTGGGATAAATAGGCTGTATCTTGCCTTGGATAAAGAGAAATCTCATACTTTGACCTTAGAAGTCCTCTAAACTAAGGTAATATTAGAAACTCAAACCTCAATCTTCTCCAAATTCCTCATTTTCTGCATACCGATCTCAATAAGATCACCCCTCAAATCCTCTCTTCTATTTTTATTTTGAGCTAGCTCCCTAAGCACAAAATCCCAATCAGATCCCCGTTGATTCCTACCCTTATCTGATAATCGATTTCCGCTTAATTTTGCAGAGAGTCTCTTGAGATTTTTATTCATCGAATCTGAATTAGGGATTTTGTAATTTGCCGAGCGATGGAATTTCATAATTACCTTTCCGATTAAAGAATGCGTGAAAGCTCGAAGTTCTCTTTCATCTGATTTATTACCTAAATCTTCATTCAGCCTCTCAAGGATTCTAAATTCTGCCTCTTCCCAAGGACGATTAATAGACATGGTATATTCTAAATAATAAGATAACTGATTGATTCGATCTGACCAGGGATCAAAGGTTTCAATTTTGTGTTCATAATTCAGATAATCACAACAGAGCTGGAAAGATTCTTTCCAAGTGATCTTATTTTTCTTAATTGGTGTTAGGAAATAAGCTTCCCCTCGCCTCTTTAAATTTCTTAAAATACGATTGAGAAGAACAGAATTATAAGGATTATTTGGATTTCTTTTTCTTGTTCTCATACGTTTTAATAATGTCTTTCGCTATCTCATAAATCTCATCTACCGTATGAAATCGTTTCAGCTCCCTAACTGAATTTATAATGATAGTGACATTAGATGGATCATGTGCACCTCCCATTTTTAGAGGTAGAATGTATTCACATTCTATATTCTGGGGAGTGATTTGCCTCCCTGTCAGAGAGCATTTGTTATCTTGCTTCTTAAGTAATCCTCGTAAGTGATCAGGAGTAAATTTTGTCTTCTTTTTGTTAGTTTCCATATTTTTTCCTTCTACCAATATGCTTTTTTAGTTTAATCTGAATTGTCTTTTTCATAATTCTTTCCCGCCGCTTACCAACTCCTGTTCGAGCAACTGTGTAAAGAATATAATGCAGATTCTGCTGCTTTTTATAAACCCGATAGATAAATCGAAATCTTCCCCTAGTTTTTGATAAGTTCACCAAACCAACACTAGCCCAAGTTTGAATAATAAATAATACTTCCGATTTCGAATATCCTAAAATCCTACAGATCTCTTCAATATCAGTCCATTTCTTATACTGAAGCTCAACCCACAATTTCCTAGCCTGAAAGTTTGTTTTCAGCTCCTTTACTCTTCTAAAATAGTTTGAACGCTCAAAAGTAGAATGAGTCCAAAAGCTATTATTCTCCTGAATAGCAGTTTGCAGTTCCTTGCTAAGTTTTTCGAAATGATCAGGATTAATCTGATTGATGAGCCTAGTTCGATTCTCTCCCTCTCTTTCCTCTAAGGTTAAAGCTTTATATTCAAAATTCTCAAATATTCTTGATTTTATCTGCGAAAAGCTCTTATCACCTTCCCCCCTCGCTCCAAAAATCAATTTCTGCAAACCTTCTGCATAGCGAACATTACCTAGAAAA
>NZ_RQHW01000064.1 GCF_004770995.1 Leptospira idonii
ACAGCATCTCTGTTAGGTCCCTTAGCAAATTTAGCGTCAACGGGATTACCGCTATTGCAATCGACAGCGAATGTGGGAGCGGCAGTGATACGAGGAGCGATCCAGGCAATAGATGGAAGCAGAAATGGACCAGAAGGGATCGTAGCCGGACTAGTGAATGGAATGTTCGGTGTTATGACAGCAGGAGGGGGAATGGATCTGACCCGATTTGCGACCGCAGCACCATTGTTACAGAATACAGCATTAGGCGTAGGAATTAGCTACGACAAACAAAATGGATGGGGAGGATCATTAGGAATTGGAAATGCAGTAACGAATGCAGGAATTCGTTTCTCAGAATATGGCGGAGCATCCCTCAATGGATCGACATCTTTATTTAATGGAATCCAGATTAATGGAAGTTACAATGCAGCTACAGGTGGCTTCGGAATCGGAGCGAACATCAACGCCGGGGAAGGACCGAGATCCGGAGCGAACTTAAATATCAACTATGACACAATAGAGAGGTTCTCAGGAGGGATCAGTTATACCGATTCAACAACAGGCTTTGGAATGAGCTATCGAGTAGATAGAGAGGGTAATGTAACGATATCTAGCTTATTGAACGGAGTGGTCATGGGAACAGTTACCGGTAATGGCTATAGCAATATGGACATGGACTGGGTGCAACATAACATCAATGCCGCACAAGATAGAGGGAGAGCACTAGCACAGGTAGCGAAACTTAGGGAAGCTGGATTAACGGATGAACAAATCCAGGGACTGAGTGAAGAAGATAAGAGTAAGTTAGAGAGAAAGATTGATGAAGATAAGATTCTCAAAGAGAAAGCTAACTTAACAGCAGAACAAATAAAGGATTTATCTCCAGATAAGAGAGCTGAGTTACTGAACGAACACATGCCTGCGAGTGTAACATTGGAAGGAATCGCCTTAGGGGCACTGGGAGCATTGACTGCATTTGGAGCGAGTGCCTTAACATTACTTATGGGGACTTCTGTATGGAAGGCAGGGGCTCAAATAGTAAATGATATAATCACTTTCCCACAGAAGCTAATGGATGTTTGGAATGGAACGCCAGCAGTGAACCCCGAGGTGTTGTCGAAGGAGGATGGTGCTTTGCTGTCAGCGGCAGTATACTCCGATCTAAATCATAGAGAGAAGCAAGAATTATTGAAGAAGAGTGGTAATCGCTACGACATATTAACTAATGATGAGTTGCAAGGAACAGAGTTAGAAAAGCTTGTGTTTACTGATAAAGAAGTCACAGGCTTAGACTCGATGTTAGTGAAGAAGACGATAATCGTAGATGGTGTTAAGAAGAATGTATATATCTATGCTACAGGCGGAACTGAATTCAACGGAGTAGCGGATGCAGCTGCTGATGGAGCAGCTGTTCTAGGACTTTCCTCTCAATATGAGCTTGCTATGAAGAATGCAGAGGCCATTAAACAGTATTTAATAGATAATGATCCAGGTGCAGAGTTTATAGTGACAGGACACTCTTTAGGAGGAGGTGTAAGTTCAGCGATTGCATTGAACTTAGGTATTAAAGCAGTAACCTTTAACCCAGCGGGAGTGAATTATTTGACACATGGAAATCAAAATGCCTATTCCGATGGCTGGAATCAAATAGATGCCTATATAACGCCAACAGATCCGTTGAATTCTATTCAGAGAGTATTGTTTCCGTTTATAGGTCCGAATGGAAGAACACATACGGAAACAATATTGACCCCGAATGGGATTTTTAATGGTCACTCGATCACTAATTTTGTGGATCATTATTTTCCACCGTCATCAGAGCGAGACGGAGTATTAGCCCCTCCGCCTATAGATTATGGTGAAAGAAAAACCTAAAAGAATTATAAGGAAAGGAAAGAGATGAAGTTTGTTATTTGTATATTATTAATACTGGGATCATTGAATTCGTGTGGAGAATATTTATTTAGAGCGAAGGTAAGGGTAGGACTGATTGATTTAGACAAGAAGCCTGAACCAGGAACTAAGCTAGCGGGTTACGATTATAGAATCTTCCAAGATACGCCAGTGTGGGAGTTAACGAAAGCGGCTCTCCTGAAAGATACAGAGACAATGCGTGAGATAGTAGAGAGAGATAAGGTAGATGTGAACTACCAAGAATCAAGAACGGGTTCTACTTTACTATCTTTTGAGGTAAGACGAGAAAGATACGAGACAATAAAGACATTGTTGGAGTTAGGTGCTGATCCGAATATAGCCAGCTATGCAAATTTACGTAGGAATACCCCAGTGACATTCGCAGCAAAGATAAGTGATGTAAGAATCTTGAAGATATTACTTCAGTATAAGGGAGATCCGAATGCGGAAGAGAAGCAAGATAGGAGTGGCGGTGGTACATTGGGGTCTAGTGCTTTATATATAGCTAGTGGGTCAGGGAAAATAGAGAATGTGAAGTTACTTTTGTCTTCAGGAGCGAATCTCCACTATAAAGATGAAATAGGTCAAACTCCTTTAACAGAGGCATTAGTTCATAAATACATGAATGTTGTGTTATATTTACTAGAGAGCGGGATTGAGTATAAGCATCAATTTGGATTTGTAAGTGGTGAGAATTACAATACAAAAGATAAATATCCCGTATATATAGCAGATAGATTACGACTTTGTATAATTAGGTTAGACTCTGAGCAATATCAATACAAATTAAAAGTAATTGAGTTTTTAAAGAAGAATGGAATTGATTATTGGTCAGCCCCGATACCCCTAGCAGCGAAATTAGAAGCAAAGAGAATGTATCCTAATGACTGGGAAGACTATTTAAAGAAATATTAGATAAATTAAAATCAATTTCCCCCGCGCACCGGATCGAGGGAGCGTTGCCGTCGACTGAGAGCCGGGAGATGCGCCCAACAAACCTAGGTAAGATGTATGTTATCTATTCATAACCGGGAGAGAGAGTTTCTAGCGGTGGCGAAGGCCAAGGATGGCCGAAGCAATTTCTTCTGTGCAGGAAGCACAGAGAAATTGAGCTAGGAACGAATCTCGACTTAATGAATCAGATATC
>NZ_RQHW01000013.1 GCF_004770995.1 Leptospira idonii
CAAAATTAGATCAGGAAGAAATCATTTAACCTAATAAAAGTTAGAAGAGTGTGACTGGCGAATACTATATTTGTACAATCTATCGCATCTTTCCCCTCACTCACACTCACGTCCTATTTATTTCCGTCAGAAAAATTCCAACAATATAAAATCAAAATGAGCTACAGGGTATAAATCTTATATCTTAAGGCTGCAATGATAATTGTAGCAAATCATCACTATCTAAATAAGTATTATCTTTACAATTGGTTCCGATATATTCACGAATCAATAATTTCCCAAACTCTTTATAGCGATCCCCGTTATCTAAAGTTGCCTCAAACTTCATTCTATTCACAAATTTATCATTCAAAGCGGAAATATATGTTTCTGAATTCTCTTTAATGCCAGTTTTATGAAGACGATCAATGAGACAAATACTCTCGCCATACGCATTTGCAAAATGTCTTACCATCTCACGCTCCTTTTCCCCAAAACAGCCATTGAAAACTGGAGAAAGAAAAACGAGAAAAGCTATAGATCTAACATTCATGAAAGTCCTTAAAAAGATGGGAGGGCATTCCTTAGGTCAGCCTGAGCTAAAGTAGCACCTCCCAAAATTATTTAGAAAGCTTAGTCTTCACAAATCGCATTCTATCTCTAAAACTTAACGATCTAATTCAAATCGTCTATTGATTTGAAGAAACGAATCATAGGGGGATTTGCCCTATCCCACACAATATCCCGCTACCACCTGCCAAATCAATTCGCCAGCCTTTCAAAGAGGGATGACGAGTTGTGTAGTATTTTTTTTGACAAGATATTCATATTGAAGGGAAGCTTTCAATTTTTCCGAACGAATACGAATGTTTTCCAACCCTAACCCTCCTGCCGCATCAGAACCAGAACGCAAAAAAGGATCAAATTTCTTCCCATCATTGAGAATCCTCAGCACAAGATTCTGCCCGTCTTTTTCCCAAATCACTTCGATGATCCTGGACCCTCCATGACGCAGAATATTTGCCATAATCTCCAAAAAGATCTTCTGCACATGCAAACATTCGTCTATCTTTAAGTAATGCGAGGCTTCCTTGATTTTAAAAGTAATATGAATCTTGCCGGTATCCTTAATTCGTTTGCAATACCTTTGCATCACTTCTTCGACTAGATCCCTCTTACTTCCTTGATGATGCATCAAAAATACGATATCTCTCACATTAGAAATCAACTGATTCATTTCCTTCTTCAGCTTTACTAAAGTAGGATCCGATTTGTCTTTAGATTCCAATTCAAACAAAATCGCTGTTAACTCAGAACCGATGGAATCATGAATGTCGGATGCGATCCTGCTCCTTTCCTCCGTTTGAATCTTTAACTGCTCATTATATCTCATCTGTAAGTTGGCAAATTCTTTCGTACGCTCTAAATCATTCGTAAAACGATGAGAAATAATATACGAATTCAAAGCGACAAAACTCACCAAACCAATAGGAAAACTATAGGGCAGAAAGATATAAACCTCATACAAACCATAAATCACATCGTTGATCATCGCAAGACCCAGAATGATTGAAGTGAAACAAATCATCTTCGCTTTGGGCTCCCGAGCCAGAACGGCATATACCAAGCCGATCAAAATCACAAACGCATAAATAAGAGGAAAATAAAGGAACAGTTTGTACAAACTCACAATTCCTTTCTCGGGAAGAAAAATTACCCCTAGAACAAATAAGGAAGTACTTAACATAGGATAAAGAATCCACTTCCGACGGAATTGATTCGGAAACATGACTCTCAACAAACAGTAAGTAATCGGAAAAAATATAATCTCACAAAAAAACTCACTGCGTATCCTAAAATCCAAACTCATTTTAGGAACAACCATGAATTGAATCTCAGAAGTTATGAAAGTATAGATGGAAACGCTAAAACAAAAAAGACCGAAGTAAAGAGGAGCAAAATCTTTTTTATATGCAAAGAAAAATACCAAATGGTAGATTCCAAAAGAGAAGATAACAGTGATTAAAAATATATCCGCCCATTCCTGAAACCGATCCACTTCACTCAAATGTCCATCAAAACCAACCTCTAACGGGCTTCGCATTCCGCCTTTCAAAGTATTTCCTCGAAACACCGAAATCGCTACTGTAATCGTGAAATTTTTATCCGGCAGATCGTAAATCGTATTCAATGGATGGGAAGATAATAAACTCTCTTCATCTATCCCGCTGACATTCCCGTTTGAAAATATTCTTTCCTCATCCAAATACACATCGTAAATACCCGGAATTCTAGGGATTTTAAGTTTCAGTTCGGAACAAAGAGGCAGGCAAACGACATTCAATCGATAAACACCCATACCTTCTAATGTATGATTGGTGACCGAATATGTTCTCCAAATGCTGGGAACATTTTCATAAACAGGAGTTCCATCCAAAGAATGAACCTGTAAGTTCGGACCCCAAAAAAAAGCCCATTCTCCGTTCAACGGAAGAATATTATCCCTAAAATCAAACGAAGAAAGATCGATTTTACCTTCCTTCGCAGTCGGCAAAAACACAGGTTTCACCTTCGTATTGCAATTCGAACAAAAAAAGAAAAAGGATAGAATGATCCCTAAAATAAAACGCCGTGCGATCATGGGTAACCGGGAACATTTCGTATAATTCCCATTCTGCGACCTCTAATGATAGCTTCCGATTTGGAATGGACTTCCATCTTTTTATAAATTTTTTCCACATGCCTGCTGACCGTATGGGAAGAAATATCCAACTCATCCGCAATATCGGGAAAAGTCATACCTAAAGCGACGAAATTCAATATCTGCAATTCTCTATCCGTTAAACCGACGCTATTCGCTTCAGGATCGATAAAGCCGGAATTACGCATAGATAACTCTCGAATGATTTTATCCGCAATTCTGGGAGTCAATGGAGCTCCTCCCAAAACGATCACTTTCAACTCCGCTAAAAACAAATCGGGAGGTGTATCTTTCAAAAGATAACCGGAAGCACCGCTTCGAATCGCATCCACGATCTTATCTTCATCTTCAAACACTGTATACACTACAAATTTAGATTCCGGAAAATTAGGCTTCAAGGCACGCAAACATTCCAGTCCCGATTTACCAGGAAGCCCTATATCCAAAATCACGATATCCACCGGTTCTTTTGAAAAAGATTGAATGGCGGCATCCGCCGTCTCATAACGATTAGAAAACTGAAATTGTGGATCCTGCAATAACAAGGACTGTATGTTTCTAGAGGTGTGGTCGTTATCTTCCACAATAGAAACGGAATATACTTTGTTTTCCTTCAAGGAAAAAGACCCTTCAATCCGGAAATGGATTTTTCCAAATCGGCGATTTTATTCTTAATCTCTGTTTGGTTTTCCAATAGGGCATCATTCTTAGAATAAGCTGCTGCCATCAAACTATTGTAATCCTTTGAAATAGAACCGAGACTTTCTTCCCAATCCCTCGGTTTGATTCTTCGATTTGTAAAAGTCCTTTGCCTATAAAATCGATACCCCCAAGTTCCTAAACCGATCGCATGTAAAGGTAGAAGAATATAAAGAGCGGCTTTCACAATCGTCCAATAATTGACCGATTCACTGAAAAGACCCCAAAAGTAACCCCAAAGAAAAGCCAAACCCAAAACGGCCAAACTCAAATTCAGCTTAGGGGTCGACGGGGAAACCGAGTTGAATAAGGAAAGGAGGATGACAGAAAAGGCAAGCAGAAGGAGAACTTCCCAAGGAACGATTCCGAGAAAAAAATCCCAGAATTTCTGAAAGCGATCCCAGCTTTCTTGGAATTGATGGATGGAATTTTGCAAATCAAGAATTTGCTTTTGGATTTTTTCAAAGAACTCAAATACACCTGACATGAGTCAATTCATAGATAATTTATTGAATCAGGCAAGAGAATTCTTGCACAAAATAACGAAAGGTTCACAAACCTATCTCCTACTCTACACTTACGCATTGATCGCATTGCCCTTTTTCGTATTTCATGAATGGCATCTACCCGCTCATTATATCGCCGCCCTCGCAGTTTTCGCACTCATCACCGGCTTACTTCTCACTTACGGAACACTCTACGCCATCCAGGAATATTGGAACAACCCTTATCATCCTTTGATTGAAATCATTGTAGGAGTGATATTCCTGTTTTCTCTTTGGCTTTCGGAAGTGTTCCACTTCCGGGCTGGAAAAGTTTTTTTCTTTTTCATCGCAGTCTTTCTCCTTCTTATTAGAACATTAAAAATAGACTTCTACGCAAAACTTTGTTTAGCTGCTATTCTTATCATGGCGAACGGACTGTTATCTTTCCGCGCTCTGCAAGGAATGGAAATTCTTTCCTCTTATATTTTGTTCAAAAATAAATTCGACTTCGAGGAATTGGATCTCAATTCGTGGAAACAAAACGGCGATAGTTATTGGAATGAAAATCTAAAAATCGGATTCAAGCTGACGGAAGAATTCTCATTCTATCAGCCGAAAGATTTAAGCTTGGAACAAAAAACGGGAGCGGGACAGATTGCGGGGCTCATCGCATCAAGTGATATAGATCCGAATCAATATCCTTTTATTCGAATGTTCTATTTTCCATCCTACATACCTTTCGACAAATCCTTGGCGGCAAAGGAAGTGGGTGAATATTTAAAAATCCAAGTCAGCCGCCAAGAGATAGAAGACGTACAAGAAATCTCACCGGAAGAAAAAGCACTGCCTAATATAGGAAGCGGATATTGGACTTTCTATGATTCGTTAAGACCCCGTTATGCGAAAACGGGATTCGTACTATTGGAAACTCCTACCGGAGATAAAATTCTGATGCACATCACTGAAAATCTAGAAAAGGGAAAAACCCACGAACCGGGAATCGAATCGGTGCTCAGTTCATTTAGGTTCGGTGATTTCACTGAGGGCAATGAGTGAAAGCGGGTCGATCAAAGTATCCGCAATCTTAGCGCCCAAATGAAGATGAGGGCCGGTGGACATACCAGTCGTTCCCACTTTGCCGATCTCTTGGCCCTTCTTCACCTTATCCCCTACTTTCACTCCGATCTCATCCTGATGCATATAGAAGGAAAAAATCTTATTTCCATGATCGAGAATGGTGAAATTTCCCTCATAATACATCTTACGAGCTAAAACGACAGTTCCATCCTGAATCGCAAAAATAGGTGTACCTATCTTTCCTCTAAAATCGACCCCCCCATGAGGGCGTCCGATTTTATTATTATAGTCTCGCCTAACATAAAATTTACTTGTGATATAGATGGATTCCAAAGGGTTTCGGAACTGATCCGAAAACTGAAGCCCAGATATTTTTCCGAACGCAGCTTCTTTGGCTTCCTTACATTCTTTGATAAAATCCAAAGTCTCTTTGGGTAATTCCTTAACGACGAACTTATTGTCGACTACGATCGATTGTTTTTTAATCACTTGAAACTTGGTAGGTTCTAGGATGATCTGATATTGTTTTGTTCCTCTTTTCACAAAGAGAATCTTAGATTGTATCTCCAAAGTCATCGGCCCTGGGGCAGTGTCTGGAGAAATCCCGAAAAAAGAAATGAAACTGTCTCCTTGTTTGGTGAGGAAAATTTCCTTGCCCATCCAAAATGCTTTGAAAGATTCGTTAATCCATTTTTTATTTTTAGGTGTTAGTCGAAAAAAAACGGCTTCCCCTCTTCCGAATCGTCTTGCTTCCAATACCAATGAAAAGTTTTTTTCGTCTTTCTTTACGAAGTAATTGGAGGAAGAAGAAACAGGTTCTTTTTTTTTCTTTGCAACATCTTTCGATTCTGCCGGCAAAGACAGAGTGACGATCAAAAAAAGAATAGGGAAAAATACAGACTTCATTAACATAAGAATCGGAAACTCTTCTATGTTGAGTGGTTAATTTTTTTTACAAATTCGACAAAATCTTCCGTGGGCAAAGGTTTGCTATAGTAGTATCCCTGAATGATATGACATCCGAAATTTTTAAGAACATTTCTTTGTACTTCATTCTCTACTCCTTCCGCAATCACTTCCATACCAAGGGAAACAGCCATATTGATGATCGCTCTACAGATCGCTTGATCATCCTCATTCTGCTCTAAATCCATAACAAAAGAGCGATCGATTTTTAAAACATCCGCATCGATTTTTTTAAGATAACTCAATGAAGAATAGCCTGTCCCGAAATCATCGATAGAAACCTTAATCCCTAAACCGGAAAGATAACGGAAAGACTCAATGCTTCTTTCCGGATTTTCCATAATCGAACTTTCCGTAAGTTCCAGTTCGATTTCTTCCGCTTTTAGATTGAAGTTTTCGATCGTACTTTGAACCTTATGAGCCCAATTGTTTTTCATCAATTGTTTGCCGCTCACATTGATGCTCACGTTAAAGCCGTTCAAATTATTTTCGTTCCAGGATTTTTTCAAGCGGCATGCTTCTTCCAAAACCCATTCCCCGATGCTTTCGATCATTCCGGTATCTTCTGCAACAGGAATGAATTCCACAGGAGGAACCCAACCTCTTTCCGGATGTTTCCAACGAATGAGAGCTTCGGCTCCGCAGACTTTATCCGTTTCCATGGAAATCTGCGGTTGAAAAAAAAGACAAAGCTCGTTGTTTTGAAGCGCCTTTCTAAGGGAGTTTTCTATATAAAGACGTTTTTCAGATCTTAATATGAGCTCGTTCGTATAGAACTTGAAGTTGCTTCTTCCCAACTCTTTGGCTTTATACATAGCCATATCCGCATTCTTCAAAAGTTCCAATGCGGAAATACCATCATTAGGTGAAAGTGCGATCCCCATACTGATTGTAGTATATAAATCCCTTCCAGTGATATGAAAAGGTTGGCTCAAAATATCGAAAACCTTTTGGGCGAATTCTGCCGCCTTTCCTTTGTTCTCTATATCGACTTTTAGGATCGCAAATTCGTCTCCGCCGAATCTTGCGACCGTATCAACTTCGGTTAACAATCGTTTTAATCTGGCGCCTACCATCTGCAATAACATATCGCCTTTCGTGTGGCCCAAGGAATCGTTGATGAATTTAAAATTGTCTATGTCGAAAAAATAAAAAGCGAGCAAGGTTTGAGAAGTTTTATGGTTCTTCAAAGCCTGATTGGAATGATCGATGAATAAAGTTCTATTGGCAAGACCGGTTAAGGAATCGTAGTAGGCTAAATAAGAAATTCTTTCCTCTGCGATCTTCCTGTCGGTGATATCGACTCCGTAACTGATGATTCTTCTTTTTCCGGATTCGGAATCTTCGATAGGAATGTATTTACGAAGAAGATATTTTTTGGTATCACTTACATCTTGGATCAATTCTTCGAACTGAACATTTTCGTTTTTAGATAAAGCGATCTCCAAAAACTTTTTTCTCTTTTCCGAGAATTCATCAGGAAGATTCAGTTTAAGAGCGACATCCTTATCGTTTTTTTGATAAATCCATTTGCGAATCTCTTCATCTGCAATCAAGACAGGATTCAAATACTCATAATTAAACGAAGAGTCCAACACGGAAATATCCGAGTCAATATTGTCCAAAATGAATTCATAAAAAGCTTTCTGAGTTTTCACTTGTTCTTGGGCTTTTTTACGTTCCGAAATATCTCTGAAAGTGGCCCAAATCGCCATTTTACCGCTCGCAGTAAACAAACGAAAGGAGGACTCAGTAGGAATAATGTCTCCGGTTTTAGTGATCAGTGCGCTTCCTGCGATCAAACTGCCCTGAAACTCGGTATCCTCATCATCCGAAACGGGAGGAATAAGAAAGGAAAAATCTTTCCCAATGATTTCTTCTTTTTCATAACCGAGAGCACTTAATGCCTGTTTATTGATTCCTATGATGTGCTTTGTAGAGGGATCCACCTGGATCAAAATGTCCAACGATTCCTCGAAAACGTTTTCGAGGATGGCGATTCTTTCTTTCATTCTATCGAATTCGAAAGAACGAGTCATGTCCGAAACGAAACGTTCTGCAAAATCGAGCATCAAAGATAACAGTTTTTCGGAATAACTTTCCTTACAAAGGTACAAACGAGTAGGATGCGCGAAATCGTTCAATTCTTGTTTGGTGATTTCGGAATCGGACAGAAGAATATAAGGAACGGACGGAAGTTTTTCAAACAGTAATTTCTGTTTTTCTAATATTTGAGAATCTTTCCAGAGAAAAACGACTGAGGGTGTTTCGGAAGAAAGAGAATCCAGCTCGGATACATTCGCAAAAGAGCTCAAACTTACATTGGAAATCTTGTTTATGTCGCTAATTAGAATTTGAGTGAAATCACTTGGATTTTGTTCCAGACAAATTCTGAGATGATGTAACGACATGAGCTAGGTATAATGAACAATATTTATCTTTCCTTACAATTGATTTTTTGTCCCCAAACAAAGCTTTCTCTTAGGAATTTAGAATTGGTCAAAAATTTTCCGAAACGGTTTTTACCAAAAAAGATGCAGTTTTGTCCCTTAAAATTCCTAGTTTTCAAAAAAAAATACAAGAAAAGAAATTGAATTTGATTCTCATTTCCAAGGATAAAAGCTGGATATATCGACAAGGATAAGACAAAAATATGACGCACTTAAAAAAAATCAGTTTCGGAATCTCCCTCCTACTCGTTACTTCTCTTGCTTTCGCAGGATGTAAAAAAGAAGAAAAGAACGACGACACACAAAACACTCTTGTATTGCTAGCAGCTGCATTAAATAATCCGGGCGATTGCGCAGTAACTGCAGGAACTCGTACTACAAACACATTCACTACGGATCTTACTACTGCATCTTCCGCAAAAAGCGGAGTCATCACTCAAGTAGGGACAGTGCCTATCGTAGGTCACCAAACATCTGTTTTGAAAATCACTGCTAAAGTAGGAACTACCGTTGCAGTAACAGGAAAAGCTTTCGGTATCGTTTACAAATCGGAAAATTGCCCTCTTACTACTGCAGTTGCGCAAACCGTTACTACTTTCACTTATGCTGGAAATGCAACGGACTCCAGCTCACAATTCACAAACTCTCACGAGATCAACGGAACTTCTACTTTGACTTTCGCTCAAGCGGGAACTCACTACTACTTCTTCTATGCGATTCCAAGCAGAGGACAAGCAGCTACTGTAACTTACGCAGTAACCAACCTATAAAACTGTGAATAAAAAAATTACATTTGGGTTCATTGTAATTTTTCTATTAATCAACTGTGCTCGGAAACATGAAAGTGTTTCCGAGCAACAATTGTTTATAAATCAATTAGTGGCGGATTTGCTCAAAGCGAATGATCCGAATTCACTTGATAAGGTTGTGTACTCCAGAGCGGAAACGGATGGAACTACACTCACTCGTATCAACGCCACGAATATGGACTTTTATATTTACTTCAGTTTCAGAACGAATTCCCAAATTCCTTTTTCTTCCGTAAATACTACGAATTGGGATATTGCGTTCAATCGCTACAAGCTGGCCACAAACAGCGGAACATCTAATTCGTTCGGGTTAGGCGGAGCTTGTTTAAGCAATCAAACTACCGTAACAGCTGCGGCTTCCATCGACAGATCTTCTCAAAATTGTTCCGATACTCCATCCACTAACTTCGTAATAGATGCTAAAACCTCCACACAAGGCATCGGAGGAGTAGGCGCCGAATTTATCGGAAATGCATTGCTTACAGATTGGTTCAATTATCAAATCGGCAACCTTACTACGAAAGGCTTGATTTATATCGTCCGATCCGGTGCGGGAAGCAGTTCTAATTTCGCCTTTAAAATTGAAAATTATTATAGTGATGCCGGAACTTCGGCTTATCCGACCTTTCGTTGGAAAAAACTCCCTTGAAAAAACAAATAAAAATAAATGATCCACACCTTGTCCCAAAAACAAAGACTAACCATAGTAATATCTTCATTGCTGGTTTGTTCTGGACTTTACCCGCAAAGTAAAACCAAAACACCCAAAAAAGATACAAATCCTCCTCAGCAAAATCAAGTTGAGGTAAAGGAAGAAACACCGCCGCCTCCTACCGAAGAAGGACAGGTTTCGGAAAAACCTCCCGCTCAGGAAGAGGTCGATCGATTCCAAGACATCGATAATAAAAATGGAATCGTAGTCACAGGTTCTCGCGGAGAAAGAAGACTGAAAGATTCGGCAGTACCTACGGAAGTGATTTCCAGGAAAAGGATCGAACAAACGGGAGCGAGAAACCTAGGAGAAGTTTTGGAAACTCAACTGGGAGTTAACGTGACTCCTTCTCCTACCTTTTCCGGTTCCCAAGTACAGATGTTAGGTCTTGATTCCAAATACGTATTGTTTCTCGTGGACGGACAAAGGATCGCAGGAAGAACAAATAATACTGTCGACCTAACAAGATTTAAAGTACAAAACATAGAAAGAATCGAAATCGTAAAAGGTTCTTCTTCCGCACTCTACGGAGCCGATGCCATCGGAGGTGTGATCAACATCATCACAAGACAGGCCGAAAAACCGGAACATTATCAATTCAGAGCTACCTACGGAAACGGAAAACAAAGCAACTTCGGGACACAAGGTGAAAAAAACATGATCGCAGATGTGGGTTTTAGAAACTCCTTCGTTGCGGCAAACTTCACGGGAGGTTTCAACCAATCCGGCGGATACGATTTGGATCCCAAAACCCCGAGCACTACCGGGAACGCATTTCAAGATGCAAGTATCGGTGGAAATATGAACTTCAATCCGGATGGTCAGTTCCGAGTAAAAACAGGATTCAACTACCTAAACAGACACCAACAAGGTGTAGACTCAAGAACGACCGGAGGAACCTTCGACCGTTCAAATGCAACGAACGATTTTCTAGCGTTAGGTGCTTTGGAATATTCTTACGGAAAAAAGAATTTAATCTCTTTTCGAGGAAACTTTTCCCGTTGGGAAAACAAATACAAATTGGACCAAAGAGGTTCCGACGAATTGGATACGAAGGAACTTACGAACGAAGTATCCTCCCAAGGAACTTTGCAGTTGGATCACGAAATCAACGACAGACATATGGTTACCGCAGGATTAGAAACCTTCTCGGAAGAACTGGAATCGGATCGTCTTCGCCAAAGATTCGCTTTTCGAACCAGAAAGGCAGCCTTCTTACAAGACGAATGGTTGGTAACTAAGACAGGTGTTATATGGAGAATCGTTCCGGGAGTTCGCCACGATTTGGATTCCCAATTCGGAGGACAAACCACTCCCAAAATCGCAACTAAAGTAGACATTACTTCCAATTTGGCTGTGAGAGCCAGTTACGGTTTGGGTTTTAGACCTCCTTCTTTTAGAGAACTTTATCTGAGATTCGAAAACCCAGGTGTCGGTTATGTGGTGGATGGAAACGATCAACTCAAACCTGAAAAATCCAGAACTGCAAATGCGGATGTAGAATATTCCCCTTTTAAAAACTGGTCTATGTCTTTCAGCGTTTTTAGAAACGATATCACCAATTTAATCCAATACAATTATGCGAATCGAGGAGCTTCCGAATTCGCAAGTTTCCAGTTAATGAACATTCAACGAGCCTATACCAGAGGTGTGGAATTGGGAACCAGAGTTCGTTTTCTCAAATACTTCGCTTTGGAATTAGGTTACAATCATACAGATACAAAAGACCTGACTACCGACAGACCTTTGGAAGGAAGAGCTTTGCATCAAGGAAACTTCAATTTCTTCGTCAATGCTCCCGGAGGATGGGAGTTTGCAATGAGAGGAAAACGATTGGATCGAAGACCTTTTTATTCCAACACGAGTGATTTTTCCGGTTCCAGCACGGCATTGATCGATCAAGCGAACGATCCCTTCTATAATCAGAACAATAAAGTGATCTATGGAAAGGCGTTCACACTTCTCAACTTCCGTTTGGAAAAAAAATTCTTCGAAGGAAGGATGTCCGCTTTTTTAGGTGTGGACAACGCACTCAATCAATACGAGCTTACCTACAATCCAATCAGGCCAAGGTTCTATTATGGGGGAATCCAAGCACAGTTTTAATGTCTTGCTGCAATATCTAGTACTAATACTAGCTATTGCATGTTTCCCTGCGTACTCTTTGTATCCCCAAGAAAATAAACTATCCGCAAAAGAATCGAAAGTATTAAAAGAAACTTTTCAATACTTGGATGCACTCGAAGCCAAAAAACTAAAGTTAGACAAACAAACTTATTCCCGTTATTCGAATTTTGAAAACATATTCCATTTTTCCTTTTCAGGAAAAAAAATAACAAAATGGATTCAATCCAGAATCAAAAACTATTCCATGGGCTCCACGGGAGATTTTATCGCCTATTATAACAACGGGGAAGTGGTTTTAGGAAAACAGTTTTTCCTGCTTTCTAAGTTAGATCGTTGTTTGGTGATCCTTCATGAAGCAAGACATGCGGACGGGAAAGAATACTCTCACGTCACATGCCCTGATAATTTCCGTTATTTGAATACTAGAGATTTGAAAATCCATCCTTCCGGGAAAAAGGGATGTGACTCCAAAGAAGACGGAGGATACGGCGTTACCGCTTCTTTTATCTTCGAGTTAGGTGCTTACGGTTATTTGTCTCAAGCGGAAACCGCTTACAGATATAATTCAGAAATATCCAGAATTCTGGAAAACGATTAAAACAAATAGTGATAAGACAATAGGGTTTCTTGATAAACCCTATGTTGCAAAAACTCCAATCTCAATTCCTGATTGAGAGAAACGGAATATCTCAACTTTAAATTTGCGGTGAAATCGTTTTCATTCTGCAGCCATTGATAATAATGATACGCATAATAAAATTGAAATTTAAAATCACCGATTCCGTACAAAACGTTCAAAACAGCTTCCGGGCCTAAACGAAAATTATGTTTGAATTCCGGATGGATATGAGACTTCACTCCCGCCATCAAAGAAATCAAAAGAGGAGAACCTCCTTTTTCCGATCCCGGTTGAAATGTGTATCCTGCCATCGCTTCCCCATGAATCGGTGTAATGCGGTGATATTCCTTTTTAGGAGAATCGAATATAAAACCTTCCCAACTGGATAAGGTTCTCATCGTAATCGATTCCGCTCCCAAATCGAATCCGTAACTTTTCGACTTAGAAACTGAATTATACGGATTTAAGGAAAACATTCGAATCGCATTCAGTCGAGTGAGTTCTAAACGTCCGCTGTCTTGGTAATAACGAACCGCCGCATTCATCATTTGAGATTCTGAATTAGGAACGAATCCTGTTTCCCGATTCAAAAGATCACGGGTCTTAGGGCGGAATTGAAATTCTAAAAAATTACCGATGGAGGAAGTGCCGATACTGCCGGAAGCTCTGGATGTTCCGTGACTTTCATTTCCCGACTGAGAAAACAAAGAAACGGAACCGAATGTGAGTAGAAAACAAACTAAAACAAAACGAGGAAACACTTTCGCTTAGTAGTGGCAAGCTTCCTTCAATTCAGGATCCAATCCTATTTCTTTCTTCAAAGCGGAGAGGATCAAATTGGAATCTTTTCTAGTAGTTTCGTTTACGATCTTTTCGAAATTCTTTTTGGAAAGGAGGCCGATCTGTTTGGAATGAGTAGGGCAGCCTAACAAAGATGCGATGGCATCGATTCTTTCTCCCGATCCTGCCGCCATCTCCGTTTCCAAACCGGTTTGGTTGTAATGAACAAAAATTTCCTGAGCTTTTTCCGCCTTCACGATTCCGTCATTTGTACAATTGGAAGTCCCGGAAGTGATTCCGAATGTTTGGCTGGAAAAAGATCCGTTTGTGGTAGCTGCTAGAACCTGAGCGATGTCGTTTTTCCATGCGGGAACCATAGAACCAAGTCCACATCCAGCCATACCATAATTCCCTGCGGAAAGGGATGCGGAAGAAAACAAAATCAAAGAAGAAACTAAAACGATGAAAAAACGATTCATATCAACCTTCCTTAAAAAGGTAATCGTTTTCTGGAAGGTATTGAGGAACACCGGAAGCGAGAATTTCCCCTTTCAGAGTTACCACAGCCCAAGTCCTTTCCTGTTCCTCTTTAGAGTGCATGGAAAATAGAAGGTTGTTGGTGAAAGTTTCCAGCTTTTTGCTTAAATTTTTAGAAGGGACCACGGAAGATTCGGGGCTTAAGTTATGCGGGTCTAGTGAAAGCATGTGGTAACTCTTTTTTCCAGGATGTTCTAAAAATCGGCAGGGGAACCCGATTGACTAAAGCCTAAAATCATCCGAATTTGAGTCAATCAAGAGACATAATATTAAAATAGAAAAGAAGGATCTTCAGTCTCACATTTTAGGCTTTCATTGACGGACGGAGCTTGACGAAAAACGCTATCTTCTGAGGAAGACCTTGTTAACTCCACAGATCAATCTTTTCAAAAAATCCAATCCACTCATCGTGAAAGTCCTTTCTAATCTTAGGCTTACCCCTGAAAGAGGAAAAGGAAAGCGTCCTTTTGCAGAAGGAGATTCTGCCATTCACAGAATTACACTTTCCGTAGATCATAATGTTTATCCTTACTTGATCGGCCAAAGCGCAGGGGTGATTCCACCAGGAGAAGATCCGGAAAAACTGGCAAAAGGATCAGCTGATCCTGCTTATACGATCCGATTGTATTCCATCGCTTCTCCTTCTTACAGCTTCGGAAAAACGAAAGATACAATCGAATTCATCATCAAAAGAGACGATGTGTACGATGAATCCGGCAACCTACTATACAAAGGAGTTTGTTCGAATTACATCTGTGATTTGAAGCCTGGGGATTCCGTTACAATGACTGGACCTGCCGGGAAAAAATTTCTTCTTCCTCAGACCGATTACCAAGGAGATATTTTTTTCTGTGCGACTGGAACGGGAATCGCTCCTTATCTGGGAATGATAGAAGAACTTCTGGAACACAAACTCATCCAATACCAAGGAAATGTTTATGTAATCTACGGGGCGCCTTATTCGGATGAAATCGTTCTTCGAGACTATTTCGAATCGATTGCAAAAAAACATCCGAATTTTAAATTCATTACTGCTGTTAGCCGAGAAGAAAAAAACTCTTTCGACGGGGGAAAACAATACATCACCCATAGATTGAGAGAACTGGCTCCTCAAGTGAAATCCGCAGTCGAAGGAAACGGAAAATTTTATATCTGCGGAGGACCCAAAGGTATGGAAAAGGGAGTCATAGAAGAAATGATAGCTGCGTCAAAAAGTACTTTGTCTTACGAAGAATTTAAGAAAGACTTAGAAACCAAAGACCAATTGTTTGTGGAGACATATTAAAATGGCAAAAACAGGAATCATCAAAGATATCGATAAAGGCCGCGGAGAAGTGGTTCGAGTGGAAATTTCCGAATACAAAGGACAAACTCTGTTTAACATCCGTATTTGGTACCAAGATGCCAATGGGGAATTCAAACCCACTCAAAAAGGGGTGGCATTGTCCCCTTCGATCGTAGGAGAATTAAAAGAGGCTTTGGAAGAAGCAGAACGCTGGTTAGCTTAATCCGCCTCTTCCCCCTGATTCGCATAAATAATTCTCTGTAAATTTTCTCTTGCCGAGGTCATCGTCTCTGCTACCCGAATGTGGTTGTATAGACGAGTGATCTCGAAGACTTTCTTCACCGAATCCCTGATATTCGAAGCGATAAATTCCCCGCCTCTTCTTCTCAACCATCCCACGATCTGAATCAATGTTCCTATCGCGGAAGAATCGATATGAGATGTTTCCGAAAAATCGAAAATCACATAACGAAACCCTTCTTCCAATTTTCTTTCCACAATGGATTTGATTTCGGGACATTTATAAAGATCGATGTCTCCTGTGGTTTGGTATTCATAGATCCGATCGTGGACTTGGACTCCTTTCAAATCGATCTTTTCCGGGCCTCTGGAAAAATAAGATGATCCCGCAAATAGATGTTTGGTGAGATCGTTCGACTTTTCTTGGATTTTGGCATCCATCGCTTGAAGACGGTGCAGTAGAGAACCAAGTGCATTGGGAGAATAGTGTTTGTTGGAATCGATATCCTGCATGAGACCGAAAAGAATCACTCTTGCGTCTTCCAAATTTCCTTGTTGGACATATTCAGTGATCTTTGCCATTCCTTTTCCGGCATTGGCGACTAACATCTCCACTAGAACATCCGGATCTTGTTTTCCTTTTGCAGCGGCATGAGAGATAGGAAGTTCCGTACTGACGGATTCCAATTTCATCTGATTCAAAAGATTATAGTATGTGATGTCCGCTTTGAAGATAGGTACTTCGATTTTTTTCACAGACTCATCGATTTCGATTTTTAAAACCACATTCCTGATGTCATCGGCACGAATATCCCCTGCTTGGATATTCACTTTCTGCTGGCCGAAACTTTTCGCATCTCCATGAAATTCGTCTATTTCCTCATTGAATTGAAACGAATAGTCATTTAACAATTGTTTAAACTTTACACCGGGAGCAAATTCGATCCCCACATCGATTGCCTGCGCATACAATGCGCCTATATCGCCGAACTCTTGGAAAAAAATATCGGAAGCAAGTTCAGGATTGTCTACGAAGTAAAAATTACCTCCTCCTGCTCTTGCGATTTCCATTAACATTGTTTCGTTGAAATCACTTCCCACACCGATGGTAGTAGTGGAAATTCCTCTAGTTAGGTGGTCTTTTGCGATTTGGATGAGTGTTTCGGCTTCTTTGATTCCGGAAGTAGGATTTCCATCCGTAAGGAGAATCACTCTTTTGTATGCATTGGGAACGTTCGCATTTTCGACCGCTTTGAGTGCGGACAACCATCCTCCGCTTAAGTTCGTAGAAGTGCCTACTTGGATGCTTCTCAATCGATCTGTCACAGATAATTTTTCTGTTAGGTGAGTCACGGCCTGAATCAGCTGCACATCCGCAGAATAAGCGATGATAGCTAAAGAATCGTGGCGAGTGAGCCAGTTCACAAGAGAACAAGCGGCTTCAACCACTGCTTCGATCTTTTCCCCTTTCATGGACCAACTTTTATCAATGGCCAGACCTATCACTAACGGCTGTCTCTCAGCCAATCCTGGGTTCGGAGGAGTCCTCAACCGTAACAGTAAATGGTTTTCCTGAGTTTCACCCGTCACTATGTGCGGGTATTCTAATTTCCCTTCCACTTGCATACGCATTAGAAGAATTCCTTATTTTCACTTTCCGCAAGAACAATTTATGATTTCCTGTCATCAGGTGGACAATCCGTCATGTTAGGAAACATTCATGAAATATATTATTCTGTATCGGGAGAAGGCATATCGCAAGGAATTCCTACAGTCTTTGTTCGTTTTGCAGGCTGCTCTCTTCGCTGTGGAAAAACGGAAGATCGTAAACTTTGGTGCGACACTGCTTATGCACTCGGTCCCAATCAAGGCAAATCGATTTCTATCTCTGAAATTTTTAAAGAAATCCAAGCCTTAGATCCTAAGAGTTCTGCACAAATTCTTCTGACAGGAGGAGAGCCTCTGGAAGGAAAAAACGGAGAACATACAGATACGATCTGTCGAACGTTGTTCCACGAAAGAAGCGAATCGAATCATCCTTATCCTGCACCTAGAATCGAAACGAATGGAAAGGAAACATTGAGTTTGGATGCGGACCGAGTTTTCACGATGGACTATAAACTGCCCGGTTCAGGGATGGAAGAAAAAATGAACTTAGAGAATTTCGAGATTCTTAAAAAGAGACATAATTCTCTTGACGAAATCAAGTTCGTAGTTCGTGATAGATACGATTTTCAAAGAAGTTTGGAAATTCTTCACGAGAAAAAACCTAATACAAACATATTGTATTCTCCCGTTCATGACGAATTGGATGCAAAAGAACTTGTGGATTGGATCAAAATAGAAAATCCACCTAAGGCACGTTTGTCTTTACAAATTCACAAGGTTCTCTGGGGAAATAAAAAAGGAGTTTGATGGATCTTCCTACGCAACTTAGTTTAGATTTCGAATCGATTCAAGAGACGAAACAAACCAATGAGTATGCTTTTTTAATCGACGAACCCGAATTAGGTTTCGCTAAAATCACGAAAGAGACAAATACATCCGTAGATTTATTCTTCGCATCGAAAGAAATATTCAGAACGGTGAACAAAACCGATTCGTCTCTCAGATATTTGAAAAAATATCCAGGTTCTCTCAGAGAATGGGAAGAATATCCCAAAGCGATGGAAATTTCCCTAATCGCTCACCAATTAAAACTCACTCATAATTTCGATAAACTCTCCTCCCTATCCAATTCCAGAACTAGACTTCTTCCTCATCAGATCGAATCCACTTTCATCGTAGCCAACAGCTTAAAACCACGCTTCGTACTTGCGGATGAAGTCGGTTTGGGAAAAACCATCGAAGCCGGTCTTGCCGTGAAGGAATTGATGTTCCGTAGAGGACTCAAACGGGTATTAGTCGTTGCTCCATCTCCTCTTTTGGTGCAATGGCAGCAAGAGATGAAAAATAAGTTCAACGAAGACTTCGCCATCATCCGCCGCAGAAACTTCGTAACGAACGGAGAAGATCATTGGAGAAATTTCAATAAGGTAATCACTTCCATCGATTTCATCAAAAACCCTCGTTATGCGGAAGAAATCCTCAAAGTAAAATGGGACATAGTCGTTTTCGACGAAGCGCACAGACTCAGAAGAGACTATTCCAAAGTCACACGCAGTTATCTTTTTGCCGAAAAAGTATCCAGAAAAACGGAATGCCTTCTTTTGCTGACTGCAACACCATTTCGCGGCAAACTGGAAGAACTTTTTTATCTGCTTCACCTCATCGATCCGAACATTCTAGGACCTTATCATAGTTTTGTGAACGATTACATCCTGGGCCAAAAAGGGGATCTAAAAGAAAAAATCTCCAAAGTTCTTCTACGTAGAAGAAAGGTCGAAGTAGGCGGGTTCACGAAACGTTTCGCAAAAACGGTAAGAATCGATCTTTCTCCCATTGAACGACAGTTTTATGATGAAACGACGGAATATGTGAGAAGAGAATACAATCTGGCGATGGGAACCAAAAACCGCGCTGTAGGATTCGTAATGATCGTTTTCCAAAAACTTCTCGATTCTTCCGTCGTAGCTCTTTTGTCCGCACTTCAAAAAAGAAAGTTCATGTTGGAATCCAAGTTCCACTACATGAAAGAAAATGAAGTCACCGTAGACGATTGGGATTTGGACGAAACGGAAGGTGTGGAGGACTTCCTCACCGAACTGGATGAATCAGAAATGTCCAATTTCCAAAGAGTGAAACGAGAGTTATTCACCCTCAATCGATTGGTTCATTTGGGAAAACAAATCAAAGAAGATAAAAAAACGATCAAACTGAGAGAAACACTTTCCCGACTCAAAAAAGAAGGCCATAAAAAATTCATCATCTTCACTCAGTTCCGAACGACTCAAGATCATCTTCAATCCCTTCTAGAGCCTGAGTTCAAAGTGTCCCCTTTCCACGGATCTCTAAGTATGGACGACAAAGAAAGAGCCATCCAAAAATTTAAGGAAGACTACGAAGTTCTCATTTGTACGGAGGCGGGAGGAGAAGGAAGGAATCTTCAGTTCGCCAATATATTGTTCAACTACGATCTTCCTTGGAGTCCTCTGAAAATCGAACAGAGAATCGGAAGGATTCACAGATTCGGCCAGAAAGACAATGTTTATATTTTTAACTTCGCATCCAAAGACACTGTTGCAGAAAGAATTTTGGAAGTATTGACGAACAAAATCAAATTGTTCGAAGAATCCATCGGAGCCTCCGATGAACTTCTGGGAACCATCGAAGAAGAACTCGATTTTAACTCTAGTTTTATGAAGTTCATCACCGGAACGAAAACTAAAGAAGAGTTGGAAACGGAATTCGATCTTCGCATCCAAGTGGCTCAAAAAGGGTTTCAAAAATTAAACGCTCTTGTTACTCCTAAACTTTTGGATTTCAATCTCAAAGATTACTACGATCACACTTTGGAAGAAAGAGATTGGAACAACCAACACTTGGAAGAAGTAGTAACTGTCGGTTCCAAGTTCTTCTACGGACAACTTCCCGGAACTTTGGAATTAAAATCCAAAGGAAGATACGACTACACTCATCCTGACGGAAAAACGAAAATTGCTACCTTTGATTCCGATCATGCTTTAACCAACGATTCCGTTGAATTTTTGGCCTTCGGACATCCTTATGTGGAGAAAGTCACAGAACTTCTTACTTCATCTAACATTGGTCATAAGAAAAAATACGTATATTCCGACAGCCTGAAGAACAAGGTTTTGTTCGTATATCTTGTGGAATATAAATTCTCTCTCAAACGCACGGAACTGTTTTTTGCGGAATACAATCTCAAAACCAAAAATCTCAAGATCGTAAAAGAAAAAGGGAAAGAATGGGAAGACGCAAAAACCTATGTGCCTGAAACGGAAATCTCACTTTCCCGATTGGAAGAAGCGTTTATAGAAAGTTATCCGATGATAGAGCAGGAATTGGAAGCGAGAAAAGAAACTCTCAGAAAAGAGACTCTTTCGATCTTCCAAAAAGAGGAATACAAAGTGGAATTGTCTCATCAAAAAATGATCCGCCAGTTGGAGGAAAAACTGATGAGACAAGAAGCCGCTTATAAATGGGACGCCAGACCGGAGAAAAAAGCGGTTCTTCACAAAACGATGAAGGAAATTCAAAGAGCCAAAGAAGAATTCGAGATCGAAATTAGAAAAATTAAAAACGGGGCGAAAATCTTCCATAAGCTGGAACTCTTTCAAACCTATATCGCTCTTTAATTTTCATTTACATCGAATCTGAAAAGATTCTAATTTGTTCATGTTCTTAACTAAGATTCCCTTCTGGGCTAGAATCTTTATCGGCTTGATATTAGGGATCGGGATCGGAGTTTATCTGCATCCCGATTCGAAACAAATTTCCGAGTCCACTCTTTCGATTCTTCTTCCTTGGTTGAAATTTCCAGGGGATATTTTTCTCAATCTGCTCCAAATGATCATGGTGCCTCTTGTGATCGCCTCAGTTGCATTAGGCGTTTCAAGTCTCAGCAATATGAACGAACTCTATAAATTAGGAACCAAAGTTTTCGTTTATTTCGTATTCACCACTATGGTGGCAATCTCCATCGGGGTCAGTCTTGCCATTCTAATCAATCCTGGCTCAAAAATCCAAACATCGGAAATCGCTGTCACACAGAATCCTTCCTCACTCACAAGAGAAAGTGAACCTGCCGCAAAAATCATCTCTGAGATCATTCCCAAAAATATCATCAACGCTATGAGCGAACAACAGATGTTGTCTTTGGTTCTTTTGGGAATTTTTTTAGGAATTTTCTTTTTGTCCGCTAAAAACGATTCATCCGAACCGCTGCGAAAGTTCGTTCAATCTTTGGAATCGTTTTGTATTTGGATGGTAGGGATCGCAATGAAGATGGCTCCTTTCGCGGTATTCGGTTTAATGGCGTTCGCACTCACTCAAATCGGAGTTTCTCTTCTTGCAGGATTATTCTACTATATATTCACCGTATTACTCGGATTAGTTTTGGTATTGATCTTCTATATGGTCCTTGTGAAACTATTGGGGAAAAAAAATCCTTTCGTGTTTCTAAAACAAATCAGAGAAGTTCAGATACTCGGTTTCTCCACATCCAGCTCAAGTTCGGTGCTTCCTATCTCCTTGAAAATCGCCAAAGAAGAATTAAAGATTCAACCTAAAATCGCCGACTTCGTGCTTCCCTTAGGTGCTACTGTGAATATGGATGGAACGGCTTTGTACCAAGCGGTCGCTACAATTTTTCTCAGTCAAATCTACAATATCGATTTTACTTTCTTTCAACTTATACTTTTAGTATTCACAGTCACAGGCGCATCCATCGGTACTGCGGCCACACCGGGAGTAGGGATCGTCATCCTAGCATCCATCCTCTACAGCTTTCAAATCCCCGTAGAAGGAATCGCAATCCTTTTTGGGGTTGACCGTTTCCTGGACATGTGCAGAACATCTGTAAATCTAAGCGGAGATTTAACCGCATCAGTAATCATGAACCATCTTTGGAAGGAAAACAAATAAATGTCAGTATGGAATCGATTCTCTCTTCTCTTCATCGCAGCTTTGATGATTATAAACTGCGATACAAAGAAAGACTACCAGAAAGACGTCACAGCGAATGTACTGTGTTATACGCTTGCGGCCTGCAATCAGTCTAGAGCGACCACAGTAGGAATGATCGGAGACAGCTGGACGGATCTTCTTATCGGATACCCCGCAGTGGATACCCTAAGAGTCCAATTGGAAAAAAATCACGGATATAAAATCACTGGTGCGACTCTGGGCGGAAAAACTCTGTCTCAAGCTAGCGATCAAGGATTGCAGTTCCAAGTGATCGAACAAGCGGGAGCAGACATCCACACCATGATACTTTCCTTAGGCGGAAATGATCTCCAAGCTAATTTGAGTGCCTATGTAGGAAATGAAAATTCAGTCCAAGCCGCTCGATTTGCGGACATTAAGTTCAGAATCAAAACGATGATTCTTACGGGAAACAGTTACAAAATCTCCAAATACGGAGGACAGCCTCTGAAATGGATCATTCACGGATACGACTACCCTAATCCTTATAAAGGGGCGGTTATTCCGGGAGCGGACGAAGGATGCAGCACAAAATTCGCATCCGCAGGTTTCAATCTTCCAGACGTAGCCGCATTCACTTCCCAACAATTGGATGCTTTCAACGAATTATTGAGAAGCATCACCAGTGAAGAGCCGAATTTTTATTATGTGGATCTGCGCAGAACCTTAGGAGGCCCTCCTATTTCCAACGCACAATTGATGTTAGATTGCATTCACCCGAACAGTCTGGGATTTCAATTTTTAGGCGATAAACTTGCGACCCAAATCAGCCCGCTTACAGGAGTAAGTAACTAACATGTTCCGAAACATTTTCCTTTTCACATTTCTTTTCTTTTTCGCCGTCGGAACAATCTCTGCGGACGAACCGAACACCAATACCTCTTCCGTTTTCGCCCATCCATTGCAAGTGGAACCGGTTGCAGTTTATACTAAAGTAAGAGGTAACATAAGTTATTGGGATAAAAGACAGAACGGAGTTTACGAAGAAAACAAAAACATCAACATAGAAGGTGAATTTCGTTTCTGGCAAAACTTCTCCGTTATCTCTTCCATCGGAAAAAACAGATATTCATACACCAATTCGGAACCGGAAAACACTTGGGATCGTTGGAATGTAGGTTTGAAATACGGAAAAATCTGGGACACGGGAACTTCTCAATTTTTATTCGGAGCAGGTCTTCGCCTCTATGATAAAAAAAGAGGAGGAGATCTCAAAGAAAGAGAAAATCCTGAGTATTATTTGGTTCGTCCTAATGTAGGATTCGGATTCAAAAGAGGTCCTTTCGAGATCATGTCGGAACTTCGTTTTCAAACGGAAACCAACAGCAAAGGACGAGAATCCAATTTGGAAGAATTTAGAAGATACTACCAAGTGGGAATCGCTCCTTCTTACGGAGTGAGTCCATCGGTGCGCATCTTTGCCGAGTTGGAATACAGAGAGCCTTTTGATAAAACAGTCGATACAAGAACTAGATATTTCAATTTTTATCCCGGCTTTTCTTATAAGACGGAAAGTTTAGGAACCTTCAGTCTGTCCGCACAGTTCGCAGGTTTGGCGAAGAACGAAAATGCAATGGACCACGGAGTTCGATTTTCCTACTTTTATTTCTTCGATACGGAATCCGCTCCTTCTAATCCTACAGCAGCGCCGGCCAAAGATAAAACGACGGAAACAAATTAGAATTCTTTCATGAGAAAAAAATTTCTTTCCTTATTATTAACAACTGTTGGGTGTATCTCCATCCAACAGGGAAATCCTTCTTTAACCGTTTTCAAAAACAACGGAAGCCAAGGCATCTTCGGAAAATCCGTTTCCTGGAAAGACGAATATAAAATGGGAGAAGCCTGTGTAAGCAGTTATGCAGGACTCATCAGCATCGGAGATGCCAGTGTGGAATCTGCGGCAAGAGCTTCCAAGATTAAGGATATTTATTCCATCAATCATGTTTATAAAACACAATACTTCTTTCTTCAGGAATTCTGCACTTTAGTTTATGGACTATGAAGGAAGATCTGGAGAGACTCAAGGAACTTTCTCACCAAATCAAATCGGGAGAGTTGTACGAAGATCTTATCTCCAAACTTTCTGAATACCAAAATCGAAAATCGAATAAAAAAGATAAATCCATAGAATCCATACAGAAAAAAATTGAATCTAAGGAAGCTGAAATCCAGAAACTATTCGGTGAAATCATTCATTTACAAAATCAACTTTCCTCTCTTTTGGATCAGGAACTCAAAAACCCTCCTAAGAAATAAATCCTCACTTTTTCTATTCTGTCTTTTATCCTGCATTTCCCTTTCTTGTGCTTCTGTAAATTACGGAATGCAAGGAAGCATTTACACGGACCAAACCGTCGGTTTTTATTCCAACGGACAAGAGTCCAAAAAGGAAGGGGAAGCCTGTGCTTATTCCGCATTCGGGCTTTTGGCTTGGGGGGACGCAAGCGTTCGAAAATCCCAATCCCAAGGTCTAATTTATAAAATAAATACGATTGAGCAGGTTTCTTTCAGTATTTTAGGTTGCTACGCGAAAGTTTGCACGGTAACAAAGGGAAATTAGTCGTAATTATATAAGAGACCAAAATGTTCCGCCCACTGCCCAGAATCCTAAACCCAGCGATTTTACTGATGGCCTCCGTCAGCTGGTTTGTTCATTGCACGCCTAAGCCGGAACCGTTTTTGCTCGGTCTATTGGTGCTTCCTACGGGAGACACATCCAGCGTTTTCAAAGTGGAGTCTTCTGCTCCCGCTAAAAACGAAACAGGAGTGAATACCAATACCAATGTATCGATTATTTTCAGTAAGGTGGTGGATAGTTCCACGGTAAACGGAAACATAGGTTTCACTCAGCCTTCTGCCAACACAATCAGCAGTTTGTCCGCAAGTACCAGCAGCCGTACGGTCACCATTCGACCCAACACCATTTTTTCCGCAGCCAGTAGTTATACATTCACCATCAAAACGGGAATCAAATCATCTACCGGGGAAACTCTTTCCGAAGAATACGTTTTCACATTCACCACACAATAAAAAAAGCCGGGCGATAAAACCCGGCTTTTCCCAATCTACAAAGATAAGATCCTAATTTTATTTGAATAAGTTTAGGATGATCCCGCCTTTGAGAACGAAAAATTCAGCAAACACAAGTGAGGTGATCGCCATCAACTTGATCAAGATGTTGATTGCAGGACCGGAAGTATCCTTCAAAGGATCTCCTACGGTATCTCCCACAACAGCAGCTTTGTGAAGGTCTGAACCTTTACCACCTGCTTTTTTCTCGATGTATTTTTTAGCGTTGTCCCAAGCTCCACCTGAGTTAGCGGAAGAAATCGCAAGAACCACACCGGAAACCAAGGCACCGGCCAAAAGACCAGCCAAAGATTTAACACCAAATAAATAACCGACTACGATCGGGCTAAGAAGAACAAGAAGACCTGGAGGAATCATTTCTCTAAGAGCAGCAGATGTGGAGATGTCCACACATTTTGCATACTCGGGTTTCGCTTTTCCTTCCATAAGACCAGGAATTTCTTTAAACTGGCGTCTTACTTCTTTCACCATATCCAAAGCGGCTTTACCTACGGATTTCATCGTCATCGCAGAGAAAACGAAAGGAAGCATAGCTCCGAAAAGAAGTCCTCCGAACACCCAAGGATCCAAAAGTTCGATGGAAGTGAGATCGATCGCACCTTCGCCTAACTCTTTAGAAGCGAGTTGAGTGCGGGTGATGAACGCAGCAAAAAGCGCCAATGAAGTGAGTGCCGCAGAACCGATGGCAAAACCTTTTCCGACTGCGGCAGTAGTGTTTCCTGCAGCATCCAAGTTGTCCGTTCTGTCTCTTACTTCTTTACCTAGTTCCGCCATTTCCGCAATCCCGCCGGCATTGTCGGAAACAGGACCGTAAGCATCGATGGTCAAACCGATTGCGATTGTGGAGATCATACCGATCGCTGCGATCGCGATTCCGTACATTCCTGCAAGGATGTTGGAAAGCACGATAGTGATCACGAGTAAAATCACAGGAATCACCGAGGATTGGTATCCTAGAGCAAGACCGTAAATGATGTTAGTTGCCGCACCGGTTTCACAAGATTCCACAACGTCTCTTACAGGCTTGTAAGAATGGGATGTGTAAACTTCAGTGATCCAACCGATGAACATACCTGCAAACAATCCTAAAGTTACCGCAGTGAATACGTTCCACTTAGTGATCGTTTTGTCTGCGATTTGGAAACTATCTACCATGAATAGGTCGGTTACGAAATAAAGAGCGACTGCTACGATGGCAGTGGAAATCCATAGCTGAAGTTTAAGAGAGAACTCTACGCTTCCTGTCTCTTTTACTCTGGCAAAAAAGGAAGTGATAAGAGAAGCCGGGATTCCGATCGCAAGAATCAATAAAGGATAAAGAAGAGCCGTATTATTGTCGGCAAGTGCGGAAGCTGTCGCTCCGATCACCAAAGCCGCACAAGTTGCTTCTGCAGCGGAACCGAAAAGATCGGCACCCATACCTGCGATGTCTCCTACGTTGTCTCCCACGTTGTCGGCAATGGTTGCCGGGTTACGAGGATCATCTTCTGGAATTCCTTTTTCCACTTTACCAACTAAGTCGGCACCCACGTCAGCAGCTTTGGTATAAATACCTCCACCCACACGACCGAAAAGAGCCACGGAAGAACCACCTAACCCGAAACCTGCGAGAGATTCCATAAGGATGTGTTTTTCCACTCCGACGTTAAAGCCGGTGAAAGCGAGGAAAAGTCCGATCAAACCCAAAGTCGCAAGACCCACCAAACCGAAGCCCATTACGGCACCGGAATCGTAAGCAACTCGGAATGCTTTGGAAAGAGAGGTCTTAGCAGCTTGTGCTGTTCTTACGTTTCCTGCAGTCGCAATTTTCATTCCGATGAAACCGGAAAGACAGGAAATCAAAGCACCACTGATGAATGCAACCGCAGTGTAAATTCCTTCGTTGAAATCGGTTTTTGGGTTATCCAAAAGAAGGAAGATTAAAACTGTCATGAAACTAATGAAAAGTAATATGACGCGGTATTCACGGAGAAGGAAGGCCATAGCGCCTTCGGAGATCGCCGCCGCAATTTCTTTCAAGCGGTTGTTTTGTTCGACGTTGCCGCCCTCTGCACCGACTTGAATCCGTACGACCCGGCCAGCGTAGAAAATCGCCGTGGCTATAGACAACAAGCCTAGGACGATAATGATCAGCTCTGCATTCATGAAGATCCTCTTTTAGAATGGATTATTTTGATTTTCTAAGATATTTTAGAAGATGACCGATGAGAAACCATAGATGGCATCACGGTCAAGGAGACTATGGCAATTGAGGGTTTTCGCCACAACTCTATTTCTATTCTCGTTTGCAATTTTAGCGGAAACAGTCAATCCGGTGAAAGTTTTCTTCACTTATGACCACCTTTTGAACATTGCAGAAGAGAAAATCATCACGGAGACACCCAGCAAAGCTTTTGCATTCTTGGCGAAGGCGAAAGAACTGCATCCGGAACCCGATTACAGGTACTACAATCTGCTAGGAGAGGCGCATTCCAAATTGGGTCAGGAATACGAAGCGATGGAAGCTTTCGAAATGTCCGTCTCCCTCAACAAAAACCAATTCCCTCTTTTCTTAAAAATCGCAGACTATTATGAGAAAGAAAGAAAGCCGGATAAAGCGCTATTGTACACTGAAAAGTATCTGGAATTGGTTCCCACGGATAAGAACAGATTGTACAAAGCCACCATTCTATCCAGAAGGATCGGAAAGGAAGATTTTTACTTAAAGTACATTAAATTATTGGAAAGTGATACCTCTTTTCTTTCCGAACAAGATGCACTCCAAACGAGCCTTTCCCGTAATATTAAAAATAAAAAATGGAAAGAGGCAGAAGATTTAGCAGTTCGTTATCTTCCTTATTTCCCTAGAATCGAAGGGATGTACGAATCCCTGATTCTTGCCAGAAGAGGCAGACAATCCCCTTTGATCGAAGAAGCCTATGTATATGCCTGTGTGATTTTCAAAGAGGAAACCAGATACTTCGTAAGATACGGAGTGTATCTTCAGGAAAAGGCAAGATACCAAGAAGCCCTTTCCTCATTCCGAAGGGCTTTCTTCAATGCGCTTAAATACGAAGCCAAAGGAGATTGGGGAGAGATTCTATTTTTACTTAGGCAAAGTTATGCGAATCTAGGATGGGAAAAGGAAACTTTAGCTATAGATCTTTTGGTGAAGGATCTCAAAAACAAAGCCCAATTGCAGGATGAAGTTTTAGAAAACCACATCCAAACCCATAGAAAGAACAGGGAGTATCTTTTATTCGCCTCTTATTGGTTCAAAACCAAAGATCGAAATAAATCGGAATTGTATAAAAAGTTACTGAACGAAAGGGACCGAGAAAACGAAGTAAAAGAATTTTTATTCGTCATCGGTCCCTTTGCTTTGGAGAATCTGGAACTCTAGTTGCTGTGGTATTTCTTCTTGTCTTCAATCAAGGATTGAACGACGGAAGGATCCGCCAAAGTGGAAATATCTCCCAAAGTATCAAATTCGTTGCAGGCGATTTTGCGAAGAATTCTTCTCATGATTTTTCCGGATCTGGTCTTTGGCAAACCAGGTGCCCAGTGAATCACATCCGGACGGGCGATCTTCCCGATCACTTTTTCTACCATAGAAATTAATTCTTTCTTAAGCTCATCGTTCGTATTGATTCCTTGTTTCACAGTGACATAGGCGTAAATTCCCTGGCCTTTGATGTCATGAGGAAAACCGACTACCGCAGCTTCCGCGATGGATTTGTGTTCCACAAGAGCACTTTCCACTTCCGCAGATCCGATTCTGTGACCTGAAACATTCAGAACATCATCGACTCTTCCTGTTATGCGAAAGTATCCTTCCTTGTCTCTGGTAGCACCGTCTCCTGTGAAATAGTATCCCTTAAACTGAGAGAAATAAGTGTCAAAAAAACGCTTCGGATCGCCGTAAACCCCTCTCATCATGGAAGGCCAAGGTTTCGCAATACAAAGGTTACCCGAAATTTCTCCCTTGTCCGTGATCTCCTTTCCGTCATTGTCCACAAGAACCGGTTTGATTCCGAAAAAAGGCCAACTGGCCGATCCCGGTTTTTGAGGGATCGCTCCCGGCAATCCTGAGATCATAATGGAACCTGTTTCTGTCTGCCACCAAGTATCGACGATCGGACATTTGGATTTACCTATGTTTTTATAATACCATTCCCAAGCTTCCGGATTGATCGGTTCTCCTACAGAACCAAGAAGCCGTAAAGATTTAAGTGATCTCTTTTGAATCGGATCCAGTCCTTCTCTCATCAAAGCGCGAATTGCAGTAGGAGCCGTATAAAATACACTCACTCTGTATTTGTCGATCACATCCCAAAAACGACCGTTGTCAGGGAAACTAGGAACTCCTTCGAACATCAAAGAAGTGGCCCCGTTGGACAAAGGTCCGTACAAAATGTAACTGTGTCCTGTGATCCACCCGATGTCTGCCGTACACCAATAGGTATCCGTATCTTTGTAATCGAAAATAGTCTGAAAAGTAAGATTTGCGCCTAATAGATATCCGGCGGTAGTATGAAGGACTCCTTTCGGTTTCCCGGTAGATCCGGAAGTGTAAAGAATAAAGAGAGGATCTTCCGCATCCATTTCCGCAGGAGGGCATTCCGCTTTGATGGCAGGGTCTTTCATTAGAAAATGATACCAGCGGTCTCTTCCTTCTTTCCAATTCAGATTTCCTTCATCGCCTGTTCGCTTTACAACGATTACACTATCGATTTTGATTTTCGACTGATCCAGTGCGGTATCTACGTTCTTTTTCAAATCGATAGGTTTGCCTCCCCTGTATCCTCCATCTGCGGTAATCACAAGAGTCGGTTTGCAATCTTCTATTCTTCCCACAAGAGCCTCAGGAGAAAAGCCACCAAAAACAATGGAATGTACTGCTCCGATGCGAGTGCAAGCCAGAGCTGAAATCGCTAGTTCGGGAATCATAGGAAGATAGATAAGAACTCTATCCCCTTTTTTCACATTGAGACTTTTGAGAACGTTTGCGAATTTATTTACTTCTCTATAGAGGTCGTAGTAGGTAAGAGTTCTGCTTTCATCAGGACTGTCTCCTTCCCAGATGAGAGCTGCTTTGTTTTTGAGAGGGGAGTCCAAGTGTCTGTCCAAACAATTATAGGAAACGTTCAACTTCCCGCCTTCGAACCATTTCACTTTTGCATTCGTGAAATCGTGGCTAAGAACTTTTTTCCATTTTTTAAACCAAGTGAGTCGTTTCGCCTGATCCGCCCAAAACTTCTCCGGTTTTTCAATCGATTGTTTGTATAAAGTTTTATAATCTTTTAAACTAACGTTTGCTTGTTTGGCAAATTCTTTACTTGGAGCTACTACTCTTTCCTTAGGCATACCGTCCCTCTCTCTACAAAAGGAACAGCATCGGAAAAAGATTGTCTAGCGAGTTTCGACGAATCCCGTAGGGAAACGTAAAATATCAATGTGATCCGGTTCGGATCAAATCCAAAAACTCACTGCGAGTCGTAGGATCGCTTTTGAAAACTCCTAAAAGGCTGGAGGTGAATAGTTCAGAGTTTTGTTTCTCAACTCCTCTCATCATCATACATAGATGTTTGGCTTTGATGACGACTCCCACACCTAAAGGATCTAAAGTTTCCTGGATGGCCTGTGCGATTTGATCCGTGAGTCTCTCTTGCACTTGCAGCCTGCGGGCAAACACATCTACGATGCGTGGAATTTTACTGATTCCAATAATTTTTTTATTAGGGATGTAGGCAACGTGAGCTCTTCCGTAAAAAGGAAGAAGGTGGTGTTCGCAAAGAGAATACATTTCTATATCTCTGACGAGAACCATTCCGGTTGTGCTTTCTTCGAAGATGGCTCCATTCACAAGAGAATTCATATCCGCCTTATAGCCGCTGGTCAAAAACTCGTAAGCCTTTTTGACTCGATTAGGAGTCTTCACAAGACCTTCTCTTTGAGGATCTTCCCCGATTTGTTTGATGATTCCTTCGATTAAATCTTCCATACGTTTACCTAAAAGAGAATTATGATTGCGTAGGGATAAAGATAATCATTCCATTCAGAAGGAAAGGATAAAATCCCCGCTTTCTTTTGGACGTTTTTCGAATTCAAATCGACGATCTTCGGTAAAATTTCTTCCAAACAAAGGAAAAACATTCAGACTATGGCATTCAAAATCGGCTACGACGCAAGGATGATCGAACATTCCGGGATCGGCGTAAGAATTCAGCACATACTAAAATATTGGCCTTTGAGTCATGGAGAAGCCGAGTTACATATATTTGGTGATCCTGCCGTCTTAAAAAAACATTCTCTTCCTAAAAAAGCGAAGATCGTTCCTTATCTCACAGGAATTTATTCTCTGAAAGAATTTTCAGGCCATCCTGAAATGAAAAATATGGATGTCTTGGACATTCCTCACTTCAATGTACCTCTTAGATATCTGAAGAAATGCATCGTAACCGTTCATGACCTAATCCCTTTCCATTTCAAATCCGCTCACGGATCCCTGCTGAAAAGAATTTATCTCCAAATCACTCTACGTTCCATTGCCAAGTTTGCGGCACAAATCATTACGGTTTCCGAATACACCAAAAAAGACTTTCAAAAACACTTCCTTACAGAATCGGAAAGGATAAGAGTCATTTATAACGGTTTCTCCAAAGATATTTTTTATAAACATACATTAGGCGAAGTAAATTCTTTTCGAGGAGATAGAAAACTTCCGAAAGAATATCTTTTTACTTCCGGAATCGGGAAGGCACATAAAAATTTCGAATTTTTGTTGAATTCTCTTACTCAACTTTGGTCGTCGAAACAATTGGAAATCCCTTTGGTCATCGCAGGCATTAGCAAGGAAATTCCCGATTTTCTAAAATCGGCAATAGAAACCTCTCCTGGAAAAATATTTCTACTCCCTCACATTCCTTACGAAGCGCTTCCTTTGGCTTACCAAGCTGCCGTTTTGTTTGTATATCCTTCCCTATTCGAAGGATTCGGATTTCCCGTTTTGGAAGCGCAGGCAGTAGGAACTCCTGTCCTTTCCTCTGAGGCGACCGTATTGCCTGAAATTTTGGAAGATTCAGCTCTTTATTTTGATCCGGCGAATTCTTCCGATTTCGAATCAAAACTTCTCACTGTGCTTAAAAACCAAACGGAACTAGCTCGCCTTTCTAAATTGGGGAAAAAAAACTCGGAAAGATTCCTTTGGAAGGATCAAATCCAAAAATTAGGGGATTTTTACCGAAAAGAGATTTTGAATTCTTAAAAAAATTCTTGCAGTACCATGGGAATCTATCGAGACTGATTCTCAGTAACACCATGATCAAATGTCACTGCGCAGAAGTTTTCTTTGAAGATATCTTAAATGTTGTCAAAGAAACAAATCGGCCTATACTAGAAGTTGCGAATGAAATGGGAGCAGCAGATACATGCACGGCATGCGTATGCGATATGCTTCAGTTCATTCAGAACAAACTAGAGGACCTCAGTCTTGCCGGCAGCAACTCAACTTATTGATCAGAATCTCATCCAAAAAGTCATTTCGGAAGCGCAAGCTTCTCCTCGTAAAAGAAAAAATCACAATTTCCACCAACTGACAGAAGTCTATCAGCGTTTTCTCAATGTCCTTACGGAAGATACGTACATTGCGGTCCATCGCCACCTAACAGATCCTAAACCGGAAACCTTCGTCATCCTACAAGGCAAGGTGGGTTTTTTGATCTATAATGAAGATGGAAGTATTTCAGAAAAACACATCCTCTCTTCGGAAGGGCCTGTTTACGGGATAGACATTCAACCGGGAGTGTGGCATAATTTGGTTTGTTTGAGTTCAGTAGCTGTCTGCTTCGAAGGAAAGTCGGGGCCGTACATCGAAACAGTGGATAAGGAATTCCATTCTTTATATCCTATGGAAGGTCACGAAGATTGCCGCCAAACAAATGAGATGTGGAAGAAAGTTTTCACGTGAAACAAGTTTTATTCATCATACTTATGTTTTCTTTTTTTCAATGTAAATCCTTACCCGATTTCGTGCCTGTACATGAACACATGTCGGATAAAATCATAAGCAACGGAATCGATCGAAGCTTCCGCTATTATATTCCCAAAAACAAAAAAGAAGGCCAGATGCCTTTGATCTTTGTTCTGCATGGAGGAGGGAGTTCGGGAGAAGGAATGATCTATCTCACCCGGCTTTCGGAGAGAGCGGAAAAGGACGGATTCATTGTAGTGTATCCGGATGGTTATGCGAACCGATGGAATGACGGAAGAGGAGTAAAACATTCCATTACCGACCAGAAGAACACAAATGATGTTTTATTCTTCAAAGATATGGTGCAGTACTTTCGTAAAAAATATACGATCGATGAAAAAAGAATCCATGTGGTAGGTCTTTCCAACGGAGGATTTATGGCGCAAAGATTAGCCTGCGAAGCTTCCGAAATTTTCGCTTCCGGTTACTCTGTGGCAGCTACCACATCCCGTTATGTTGCGAACAATTGCAATCTGACGGAACCTCTCTCGATGGGATTCATCTTCGGTAAAAAAGACGATATCATCCCTTTCAAAGGTGGTACCATTTACATTCCGATCAGCCAAGAAAACCAGAAGGATCGAATCGCCGCAGGAGAAAGTCTTTCCTTTATGGACAGTCTGCAGTTTTGGAAAGAAAAACTAAAATGTGATTTGATCCAGGAGAAATACATCGCAAGACTTTCTTCTTCTCTCAAGAGAGATATATTGGAATACCGATACCAAAGTTGTGATGCAAAAAACAAACTGCAAGCTCATCTGATCGAAAGCGGCGGACATGTTTGGCCTCACGGTTTTTATTATCAAAGTGAAAAAAAATACGGTTACCTTTCCGATGATCTGGATGCATCTTCCGTAATTTTAAATTTTTTCAAAGAAACTGGCAGACGCAAAGGAGATTGATCCGTAAATGTTTTATTCTGAAATTCGAAATAAACAAACTGTTTTCTCCACTTTAGAGGTAGGGAGTGGAGAACCGATCCTCTTTCTTCACGGTTTCCCGGATCAAAATAAGACTTTTGCCCACATTATGGAACCGATCGCAAGGCAAGGTTATCATTGCGTAGCGCCGGTAATGCGAGGATACGAACCAGGAACTATTTCTCATTGGACCAAACTTCATATCAACGATTTGGTTTTAGACATCCTAGGATGGATGGACGATAGAGGATGGGATCATGTTCATTTGGTCGGACACAATTGGGGAGCAGTGATCGCCTATGCTTGTGGTATCTATTACCCGATGCGTATTTCTTCCATCACTTCCATCGGTGTACCTCTTCTGAAAAATTACCAGCAGACCCTTCTTTGGGCTCCTCAGCAATCCTTTCATTCCTGGTATCTTCTGTTGTTTCAAATTCCTCTACTTGCAGAATTGACCCTACGCTCGAATCATTTCGGATTGATCGATTATCTTTGGAAGGATTGGTCTCCGGAACTCATTCCCAACAGCGATCATTTAGCAGAAATTAAATCTAATTTCCAAAATCCGGGAGTTTTATCCTCTGCTCTTTCCTATTATAGAAATTTGAACGATCTTTTGACTGAGTCCGGTAGAGAAAGTATATTAGGAATTTTAGATGCGGTTGTAGGATCTCCTACTCAAGTTCTCTACGGAACCGAAGACGGATGTTTCCATAGAAACCTTTATGAGCAGATTTTAAAAGAATCCGATTTCTCCAGAGGTTTGAAAAAAGTAGCGTTCGAATCGTCCGGTCACTTCCTACATTGGGAGAAGCCCGAGGAAGTGGCGGAAAATATAATCTCTTGGGTGAAGAAAAATAAAATATAATCCCCCATTTCATCGTCTCCTAATATTACAGGAGATCAATGGAATGTACACCAATATGGGAATATACGATCGTATCATTCGCGGTACAGTAGCAGTCGTAATCGGAGGATTGTATTTTACTGGACTTATCGAAGGAAGTGTAGCTATCATAGTAGCATTGGTAGGACTTCTTTTGGTTTCGACAGCGGCGATCGGATTTTGCCCGTTTTATCTGCCGTTTGATTTAACTACCAAAACAAAGGGTTAGTATGATTCGATTTTTGATTCTTTCCTTAGTCTTGTTTTCTTTACAATGTAAGGGAAACATTTCCGATTCGGAAAAAGAGAAACAAGCGGTTTCTTTAATCGGCGAAATGCAGAAAGAATTACTCACCAACCTAACGGAATCAATACAAACCAAAGGAATAGAAGCTTCGATCACACATTGTTCTAAAATTTCTCCAGAGTTAGAGAACAAACTTTCCCACTCCGGATGGAATATAAAACGTATATCCCAAAAAAATAGAAACCCTCATCATTTCCCCGATGTTAGACAACTTGCCGTTCTCAAACAATGGGAAACCGTTTTACAAGAAGGAAAAAAACCTGAAGTTTTCATTTCAAAAGAAGGAAGCAGTTTCTTGGTTATGAAGCCGATTTTACTCGCACCGAATTGTGTCGTATGCCACGGAAACGATACGGAAATCGATTCTAAGGTAAGAAGTAAAATTTTAGAAATTTATCCTAATGATAAGGCAATCGGTTATAAAACGGGGGATCTACGAGGTGCATTTGTCGCCGAATTCAAAGAATAAGCTTAGATTCACTTTCATTCTTTTCTAACAAAACCAAAACCTCATAATGAGCGGTTCTTGGAAAAAAATCCACCAAACAAACATGACTTATCTTATAATCGGATTTCAAAAGTTCTTTCACATCCCTTTGTAAAGTATTCGCATTGCAGCTGGAATAAATGATTTTTTTAGGCAGATATTTCCGAACCTCTTCCACCAGATGAGAACTTAATCCCGATCTTGGGGGATTGACGATCCAAGTAGGAAAGTTTTTCGTTTGTTCTGGCAGAAGATCCTGATATAAATCGGAAACTTTATATTCAAAATTTTTAATCTGATTTTTCACTGCATTGGTTTTTGCAAACTGGATGCTTTTAGGATGACCTTCCAATCCCAATAATTTAGGAATTTTTGCGCTCAGACTGACTCCGATCAATCCGGCTCCGCAAAACAATTCCAATACGTCTTCATTTTTATCTCCGAGCATCGACTCGATCTCATCCAACCAATTAGGAATGAGGAAAGTATTGATTTGGAAAAAACCTTTAGGAGGGCAATGAATGGTTTTTCCTTTTATGAAAAACACGGATCTATTACGGGAATAATCCACAGCTTCTTCGTTGGAAATTCTCACTTCAATAGAATCTCCTTTCGTCTTTGTGTTAGAATTGCGGTCCCCACTTCTGCGGGTAGATGATGTTCTTATTTCAGGAGCAAGATTCTCCCATTGCAGACGTTCATCCAAATTCAGACAACCTTGTTCGGGAACATCCACGATCGAATGAGAAAAGCGGGAAAAAAAACCGGGTTTTCCATTCCGAATCTGCCATTGCACATTATTTCTGTAATGTGTAGGAGATCCCTGGATCGTTTTGATTTTTCCTAATTCATAAGAAAGAAGTTCCGAGAGAAGCTCCCTTTTCAGACTAAGCTCATCTTCATAAGAAATATGGCGGTAGGAACATCCCCCGCATTCACCAAACACAGAACAATCGAGATCGATTCTATCAGGGGAAACTTTATGGACTTGGTCCACTCTTCCGAATCTTTCTTTTTTTCCGTCCTTTTCAATAGTTATGTCTACTTCTTCACCGGGAATCCCTCCCGTAATAAAGATTGGCCGGCCTTCCGAATGAGTGATCGAATACCCTCCATGCACCCATTTTTCAATATTTACCCGAATCTTTTTCATTGGTTTAGTCCATGAAACGATTATTCATTTGACACCGCACTCGTATTTACCATAACGGATAGGTACCATTGGAGAAGTGGCTGAGTGGTCTAAAGCAGCGGTCTTGAAAACCGTCGTGGTAATCCCACCGTGGGTTCGAATCCTACCTTCTCCGAGTATAGAAGGAGACGTGCCTGAGTGGCCGAAAGGAGCGGTTTGCTAAACCGTCGTACGTGTTAAAGCGTACCCAGGGTTCGAATCCCTGCGTCTCCGAAACTTAGATAGAGATGATACTTGCCAACCTAAGAACATATTATTATAAAACGGTTGCTTATCTCAAAACAGAAGAAGCTAAGCTTATATTTTCTTCACTTCCTCTCTATTTTTCCTGGGTTCCGATTCTAACTTGGAACAGAAACCATCCTTCTATCCGCAAAACCTGTTTTTTTTCAGCAATTAACACAGGTTCATTCTTTTTTCTTTTGTTTTCCGCCCAAATTCTTTCTATCCTTCCGTTCGTGGGCCCCTACCTTTCCAATTTCATTCATCTCATTTCTGTCTTACTTTATCTTGGCATTTCGGGATTTTTGATTTACTCCATCCGCTTGAAAAAAACCATTGATTTACCCATTCTTACGGATGGGGAACGAAGGCTTTCGAGCTTTTTTGCGCCCATAGCTCAACTGGATAGAGTATCTGACTACGGATCAGAAGGTTAGAGGTTCAAATCCTCTTGGGCGCGCGTTGGATATCCTTGAAAAATTCCAAACTCGCTGGTTTGACCGAATCAATTCTCATCCCGACGAAATCCCTTCTTTCACTCAAATCTACGATACGAACTCCGAACTTCTCTCAGAATCCTTCAATCTCGTAGAACATTCATTAAATGCTACACTTCATAGTGAGATTCTTGCCATCGAAAAGGCATTAACTCTGCGTTCCGAAAAGTATTTAATGGAAACGATACTGATTACCGCTTTGGAGCCTTGTCTCCAATGTGCTGGTGCGATTCTAAGGGTCAAAATACCTGAAATCGTTTATTTTGTTCCAGCCAAACCGGGAGAAGGAATCTCTTCTTATTCCACAGAATCTATCTATCTGTTGAACCATTTTCCCAAACTTACTTTAATTGAAAAAGATGTGATAAAAAATAAATTTCGTGAGTTTTTCAGAGAGAAAAGGTAGAATTCTATTGACCATTTCTTTTTATGGAAGTTCGTAGAATCATTGGAGAAGTGTCAGAGCGGTCTATTGTGCATGCTTGGAAAGCATGTGTGCCAAAAGCACCCCGGGTTCGAATCCCGGCTTCTCCGAATGGTTCCTAAATGAACGAAAACCACCAAGTCCTCTTTCGTAAATACCGCCCCCAATTTTTCAGAGACGTTATCTACCAAGACCTAGCAGTCGGATCTCTCTCTAACGCCTTTAAATCCAAAAAAATAGGCCATGCCTATATCTTCATCGGGCCAAGAGGTGTGGGAAAAACCACAATCGCACGAATTCTTGCGAAAAGATTAAACTGCGAGCGCCCCGACGGAGTAGAACCTTGCAACGAATGTTTGTCTTGCACTGAAATTACGAAAGGTATATCGAACGACGTCCTTGAAATAGATGCGGCATCCAACAGCGGAGTGGATAACGTAAGAGAACTAAGAGAAAACGTAAAGTTCAACGCGATGGGCGGACGTTACAGAGTGTACATTCTGGACGAGGTACACATGTTAAGTGGAGCTGCGTTCAATGCACTTCTAAAAACTTTGGAAGAACCTCCTCCTCATGTCGTTTTTATCCTAGCGACTACCGAATATCATAAAATTCCGGAAACCATTCTTTCTCGCTGCCAAGACTTTCATTTCAAAAAAGTTCCAGTAAACGTGTTGCAACAATATGTGGAATCTCTCTGCGTGAAGGAGAATTTCAAATTCGACGCTGAAGGTTTATTCTGGATCGCTAAAAAAGGAGACGGTTCCGTAAGGGATACTCTTTCCTTTATGGAACAAGCGGTTGTTTTCACAGATGGAAACTTGACTGGAGCCAAACTAAGAAAGATGATAGGGTATCATGGAATCGATACCTTCAGCGAACTTCTTTCCGACATATTGGATTCTTCCCGATCCGCTAAAATCTTCGAAAAGCTTGAAAACTTCTTTCAAGAGGGGATCGATCTCATCAAGTTCACTTGGGATTTTTTAGAGTTCCTAAATTCTCTCCTACTGATTAAAGACAATTTAGCGGACAGAGAATCTTTAAATATTCCTCAGGAAGATTTACAAAAACTAAAAACTCAATATCGTGAGTTGGACAGGGAAACTTTGGTTCTGCTTGCAGAAAACATCTTCCTCATTCATGAAAAACTAAATCAAATGAAACTTCGTACTTCTTACGAAGTAAAAGTTTATTTGGAAATTCAGTATAGAAAACTTCTTTTGGAGAGGGAAAAACCTTCTGTCTCCGGTTTACTTGCTCGTCTTTCCGATCTCACCAAGCAAATTCAAGGTGATATTGGAAACTTGCATGGAAATGAATCTATCCCTGCTTCTGCTCCCGCAAAACCGGCACCGGAACAAAAACAATCCGTTGCTGCTGCAAAACCTCCTGAAGTGAAAAAAGAAACTACCGCTTTAGAAAACCCTTTCGATCTACCTCCAGAAAAGAAAGAATCGAAGTCGATCGATTCGTCTCATTCTACTGGAGCAACAAATCCAAATAGGGAAGAACCGAAACAAAATACTTCTCCCATGGAAATGGAAAAACTTTTGAAAGAAAAGTTTTCGGGTATGGAAGTAGATCCCGACCAATTCAAAAATATTTAGATCTAATAAGTACAGGTTTATATGGGAATTTTTGATCAAGTCAAACAAATGAAGGACGCTTTTTCTCAATTGGGAAATATGCAGGAAAAACAAGCCGAGCTTCAAAAGCGCCTAGCACAAATTAGAGTTGTTGGTTCTGCAGGAGCAGGGATGGTCGAAGTCACTGCGAGTGCGGAAGGAACCATCGTAAATATTAAAATCAATCCTATCATGTTCAGCTCGGACGATTCCAAAATGTTGGAAGATCTAATCATCTCGGCATCTAATGAGGCTTTACGAAAGGCCAAAGAGGCTATGGCTCATGAAGTAAAGAACGTTCTAGGATTCAATCCGAAAGACATTGAAGCTATGATGAATCAAATGAACCCAGGCGGGGGAGGAAATCCTTCTGTCTGAAAATCAATTTCAGAAATTAGTCTCCAGTTTTTCCGCCCTACCTGGGATCGGAAAAAAAAGCGCTACTAGAATCGGATTTCACGTACTTAGAATGGATGAATCTAGTTTTCAAACTTGGCTGAATGGAATCAAAGAAGCCAGAGAGAGATTACATTTTTGCGAAATCTGCGGCGGACTTACGGAAGAAACCATCTGTAATATCTGTGAATCTCCGAAAAGAGACGAATCTATTGTGTGCGTAGTAGAACAACCGGAAGACATCTTTTTCATCGAAAATACAAAAGAATATTTCGGAAAGTATCACGTGTTGAACGGAGCCATTTCTCCTTTGGACGGAATCGGTCCCGACCAATTAAGAATCAAATCGCTTATGCATCGCATCGAAGAAGGTTCGATCGGTGAAGTTTTAGTCGCAACAAATCCTACCTTAGAAGGAGATGCGACCGCATCTTACCTTTCTCATTTAATTAAAGAAAAAGGAATTCGAGTCACTCGTATCGCTCATGGAATTACCATCGGAGGTACGATCGAGTACTCCGATCAATACACATTAGGAAAAGCGATTAAGTCCAGATTAACTTTGTGATTTAGAATCGATGTTCGAAAGTGACGAATGCTTCTCGCAGCACTCGTCCATACTTTGAATCCAAAAGAACAAACAAAGCATCCCCCGCTACGAAGTAGCCCGAACGAAAAATGATCTGAAAATCCGAAGTAACGTTATAGCGAATATTAAAGTTATATTCCATCCCCATATATGTAGATGTTTTATATCCGGCCCATTCCGAAAATTCACGATTGATTTTAATTTCAGGGGACCGAGTAGCCCAGAGCTGATAATACCCCAAGGTAAACTGATAAGGACCGAAAGCGATGATATTGGAATAAAGACCGTATTCGTTTAATCCTGAAAAACTGGAACCGTTAAAGAGCGCATAACCCCCTGTAAAGTCCGTTGCGATGTTGGAAATGGAGAATCCCGGAGCAAGAGTTCTGTATCCGTTTCCTTTCAAGTTGGCTTCTTGCCCATCCTTGTCATAGCCCGGTCTTCCGGTGGTTCCAAGTGCAATGAAATTGAAGTTTAGAGATTCGTTCCAGCGATAGGTAAATTGAAAATCGTACATGGCACCTTTGATGGAATGCCTTCTGGTAGTATTGTAGTATGTGGTACCTGCTCCGTCGATCAAAGGAGTCAGCTTCTTTACAGTGCCCGTATTGAAGATACCGTGCACAACGAACGAAAAAGACTGATAGTTGAATTCGTTATGCGAACCATACCAAGCTAAACGGGAAGTTTCTCCGTCGGTTTTATCGTTATCATCCAGAAAATAAGCATACAATTCGTTTCTTACGTTTCTAAAATATTCCATCTTGGTTTTGCTATAGAATATATTCGAATTTTGATAGTTTTTATCTGCGAAACCGTTTTTATCCACATCCAGGAAACTTTGATCCTTAGCTCGCAAAACTCCTCCTTCCCAGGAAAGTCGAAGGAACTGAAAATTCTTTAAAATACTAACACCTGTTCCAGTTGAAAATAAAACCCTACCTTGCGCTGAAGAAAACAACTGTTGGCCTACTTTAATGAACAGAGCCGATTCAGGAATTCTAAAATTAATATAAAGAAAGTTAGTTTGTACGTTTACCGCTGAAGTTCTACCTCTTTCCCCTCCGGATCCAGGTCCGATGAGCCCAGGATCAAAACCGTCCGGACCGGTCGATCGCAGACCTTTTCCTCCGAAAGGAATATCTCCAACTTGCATTCCCCAAATTCCTTCCACATATTTACCCGTGGAAAAGCTCATGTTATAGAGGAAACGAGTATCGTAATAACTCACATCTTCTTTTTTCGGAGTTAGTTGGGAAGGCTGTCCTAATTTCCTTCTTTCAACGTCTTCGGCGATCAGATTCGCATCCGAATTTACTTTGTTCTGATATTCCTGTTCTGGATTTATTACAGGTGTAACAGGAGTTTGTCTGCTTAATAAAACATCTCTTCCTACATTCGTAGCACGTACACGAAAAGACCCGCTGAAATTTAAGGAGGTTTTTTGAGACTCCTCTTCCTGTGAAAAAAGAGGGGCGCAAACAGAAATCAAAAACAAAACAAAGAGAAGGTTCTTCATTTCTCTGGTTCTTTTTTCACCCAGGCATTGGATTTAAAGTATTTTGTAATTAACCTTTGGATCTTGCCTGTTCGTTTGTATTCTTTGATGAAAAAATTCAGGTGATAAATGAATTCTATGTCTTTTTTCGCCACTGCCATACTGATATGATCTTCCTGAACTATTCCTAAGATCGGCAAATAATTGGCTCTAAGAGAAGGTTCTTTTTGCAACAAGGCCTGAATATAGTAAGAATCGGCCACAAAACAATTCACATTGTTCTTTTTCAGTTCGTTGAAAGCTGCCTCACTAGTGAAATAGGAATAGATTTGGGCTTTCGGAAAAGCTTCTTTGAGGTAAAAATGATTGGAACTGTTGGAAAGAACCGAATATGAAATTCCGGAAATATTTTGAAGATCGCTTAGATTACGGAATAATTGTACGGTAACAATTTGACCTTCCGGCTCAGGAGGTAAAGAAGACCTTGTAACCAAAGCTGCGGGAGTGGAGATCAAATAAGGATCCGTAAAATATACATCCTTAAATCTAAGGATAGAAGAAGATAACCCTGCCAGTGCAATTTGAGTGTCACCTTTTTCCAACATTCTTGCATGTTGATCAAAAGTACGAAGAGGGATGATTCTCAAATCCACATCCAAACCTGGATATTCCGGAACAGGATTCTCAATGTAAAAAGGATCGTAAAATTCGTTTACCGAAACTGTGAGTAATTTCGTTTTTTTGATTTTATCCAGAGTGGGGCTGGACTGAGAAAATATGGGAAAACCAAGAAAGCAGCAAAGAAACACTAACAGAGTTTCTTTGCCATATTTGAAATGAAAAACGAAAGGAGACACTCCCTAAACTTCTCTTCTAAAGGAAGTGGGAATCAAGGAAAAATTAGTTTTGAATCAATACAAATTCAGTTCTGCGGTTTTTCCTGGAGGATTCCTCATCCGTTTTGTTGATCATCGGTTCTGTTGGCCCTTTTCCATCCGTTTCCAGACGATTCCTATCAACTCCTTTGGCGACTAAATACTCTTTTACGGACTTCGCTCTGTCTTTGGAAAGCACCATATTATCCTCGAAAGTACCTGTTAAATCGGTATGGCCTATGATTTTCATCCTGACTTTAGGATTCTCATGTAGGTAATCTACAATACTGTCCAAGGGAATATGAGATTCGTTTTTAAGTTTGGCGGAGGCTCTTTCAAAATATACGTTATCTAAGGATATTTTTTTCTTCTCAACTAACGTTTCTTCAATGATATTCTCTTTCTTAGGAACGGAAGCTGTGAATATATCGAATGATCGCCCTTCCACTCTTCTGCAAAATACGAATGTTTTTTTCACCTGCTGGTAGACCATATAAGCCTCATCCGATTCGGAATTGATCCCTTCCCCCAAATTCTCCAAATCAGAGAATTTACCGTTTTCATGTTTCATCATATAAAGATCGAATCCTCCGAATCCTCCCGGACGATTTGAGGCAAAAAATAAGATAGTTCCTTCGTCGTTCCAAGCAGCCGCAATAGTGGCATGTGCATCATTGATCGGTGCAGGAAGAGGAATCGGTTTCGACCAAGCATTGCCGGTTCTTTTGGAAGAATAGATTCTTGCTAAATTCGGTTTCCCGAAAGGATATCTTGTGAAAAGAAGTTGATCGCCTAACAAATGAGGGTTTTCTTCGATTTCTTCCGTATTGATAGAGGAGGGTAAAGCTTCCGGTTTCGACCATTGTTTACCGTTCCATGTGGATATATAAAGATCTCTGGAAACACCTACCTTTCCGGGAGAAAGTTCCACTTCTACAGAACCATCCCGATTGGAAGAAAGCAGCATCGTTTTTCCATCTCTGGATAAAAACGGGCTTTGATCGTCGAACTCCGAATTGAGTTCATCTACCTCTTCCGGGAATCCCCAGGTGCCGTCTTTTTCCAATTGGCTTTTGAATATTTCCGTATAACTTCCATTACTTCTTTTGGAATAAAAATACAAAGTTTTTGCATCCGGTGACAAAGCAGGTCCGAATTCCTGGAAGTTGGTATTAACATTTCCCCGGATGGGTTCCACTAAAATAGGATTAGGCGAGTTCTCTTGAGCGGCCAGAGAGAAAGAAATTAGGAAAGATATCTGCAGAACTGTTAGGAACCGTCTCGCTGAACGCGAGACAGACAGTTTAAATACAGATTTGGATCGAAATTGTGCGAGCATAAGACCTCCGCCGAATTCGGCTCTCTTTGTCTTCTGCTCTTTTTTTATCGGAAGTAAGGTTTTAAAGCTTCCGGTATCGAGAAGGTTCCGTCCTCTAATTGGTAATTTTCGATAACAGCTGCCAAAGTTCTACCGATGGCGAGTCCCGAACCGTTTAGAGTATGGACGAGCAGGTTTTTTCCTTCCTTGCTTTTGTATCGAATTTTTCCGCGTCTTGCTTGATAGTCCTTGAAGTTAGAAACGGAGGAAATTTCCATAAATCGATTTAATCCGGGCATCCAAACTTCTATATCGTACGTTTTGGATGAAGCGCTAGAAATGTCACGACTGCAAAGAAGCATTACCCGGTAAGGCAATCCTAACTTTTGAAGAATCGACTCTGCATCACTCAGCATCTTTTCATGTTCTTCTTTGGAATTTTCCTGAGTTGTAAATTTTACCAATTCCACTTTCTGAAATTGATGCACTCGAATGATTCCCCTCGTGTCTCTTCCGTAAGAACCGGCCTCTCTTCTAAAACAGGAAGTATGGGCACAAACGGAAATCGGAAGGTCTTTTTCGTTTATGATTTCATCTCTGTAGAAATTGGTAAGCGGTACTTCCGCAGTAGGGATCAAATTGAGACCGTCTTTTTCCAAACGATAAAAATCTTCTGCGAATTTAGGAAGTTGTCCGGTAGCAGTCATCGACTCATCATTTACCAAAACAGGAACCCACATTTCGTTATATCCGTTTTGAGAAGTATGAGTATCGAGCATCAAGTTCATCAATGCTCTTTCCAATTTCGCCGCTAAACCGATGTAAGTATAAAAGCGGGCGCCGGATAATTTCACTCCTCTTTCAAAATCGAAAATTTTCATCGCTTCACCGATATCATAATGAGTCTTCGGAGCAAAGGAGAACTTAGGTATATCTCCCCAAGTTTTAACTTGAACATTGTCTTCTTCACTTTTCCCTTCCGGAACCGTTTCATCCAAAATGTTGGGAAGACCTATATTCAGTTCTAGGAGAGAATCTTCCTGTTTGGTCAATTCTTCCTCTATTTCTTTGATCCGATCACCGACTCCTTTCACGGATGCGGAAATTTCAGCGATATCTTTCCCTTGCGATTTTAAGATTCCGATTTCTTTAGAGACCTTATTTCTTTCCGCGCGAAGATCTTCCGCTTCTTGCTTCAATTGCTTTTGTTTGGTAGCAACTTCTTTGATTTTGGATTCGATATCGGAAATATTCACTCCTCTTTTTTTAAGGGAATTAAGGAGTTCTTCAGGGTTTTGAAGGATGCGGTTGATATCAAGCATGGTAATAAGCCTTTCTATTGATGAATTTTTCGGAATTAATAAATAACTGTTCTGTGATTGTGGCGTTAGTTTCTTCTCTTAAAGAAAACATTCTCTCTAAAATGTACGGCATATTCGAGGAATCGTTTCTTTTTCCTCTGTGAGGAGGAGGAGCTAAAAAAGGAGCATCCGTTTCGATTAAAACGGAAGTTAGGGGAAGTTTTTTAGCGGCTTCATGTATATCCGTTGCATTTTTAAAAGCAACGATCCCCGAGAAAGAAACGTAATATCCTAAGTCTACAAACTTCTTTCCCATCTCGTAATCGTAGGTAAAACAATGGATCACACCGAATGCCTTTCCTTTGTATTCAGCGAGCGCTTCGTAAGTATCCTCAAAAGCATCTCTGGAATGAATGACTACAGGAAGAGTGTGTTTTGCGGAAAAATCCAAAAACTTACGAAGGATCTCTTTTTGTAGCTCTCTTGTGGACGCATCATGATAAAGGTCCATTCCGATTTCGCCGATGCCTGTAAATAGAGGATGAATTAAATTTTCTTCCGCTAATTTTAAAATGGCATCCGCATTGGGAAACTCGTGAGTTTCCGTAGGATGACATCCGATTGTGTAGTGAATTTTCAAATCATCGGTAGAATACGTTTCTGCTATCTCTTTGGCTTTCTGAGAGCTGGGTAAATCGATTCCTATCTGAACGATCTTTTTCACTCCCGCCTCTTTCGACTTCTTGAGAGACTCGGAGATATCCTGCCCCTGCTCCTGAATTATGTCTAAGTGGCAGTGAGTATCGATGATTGAATAGGCCATATAGTGCAGGTTTTGCAAATAAGATTGACTGAAAATGAAAATTCAATCGAAAGTAATAGTGTAATCAATAAGTTTTGATAAAACTGACAAAAAGCGAATATTCCCGTGGATTTCAAGAACCGACTGCACCTTACCTTCTACCGACTCAGATACAAATTCCAGGAATGGAAGCTGAAGTTATCCCAAAGGTATGAAGATTTAGACAAAAAAGGCAGGGAAAGGCTGACCATCATGGTCATTCCTCATACGGATCGCAAAACTTTAAACTTTGTCATTTCCTATAAGGCAATTTCCATTTTCATAGGGATCGTAGTGATCCTACTTGTGATCAGCGCAGTGAATGTTCTTTCTCACAGCGGCTCCGTTCATCAGCTAACAGAACTAAATCTTACAAACAAAGACTTTATCCGCCAATCCTCCAAAATGAAGGAAGAGGTGAGTTCCCTTCACGAAACCATTCAATACTACTATGAAAGAATTTCAGGCCTTTATATTAAATTAGGCGGAGACCCTTCTAGAGTTTCGAAAGGTATGGGTGGTAATGATAAAATGAACCAATACCTTGCTTTGCAAGGTAGTCCGCAAACGGATATTACGGACGAATCGTTCCGCATCAAAGAAGACATTCACAATTTAAAACTTTCTTCCGAATTGTCCGACGAAATCATCAAACTCATCAAAAAAAGAAAAAGCATCATCCGCAATACTCCTTCCATTTGGCCTACAAAAGGATATGTTCTTTTCCCTTTCGGAAAATATCTTTCTCCGATCACAGGAAAAGAAGAGATCAACAAAGGCTTGGACATCGGTTCTTTCCCAGGTGCAGAAGTGCAAGCAACCGCTCCAGGCATCGTATTCGATTCCGGTTTTTCTCCTGCTACAGGTTACTACATCAAATTAGCACATCGTTTCGGATGGAAAACCATCTATTCCAACCTAGACCGTGTTAAAGTAAAGAAAAACGAAAAGATCTCCAAAGGAGACATCATCGGGTATGTCGGAAAAACTCCCGAAAATCCTGTCTATCATTTGCATTACGAAGTTCATGTGGGAACACAAGCACTGAATCCATTTTCCTTTCTCAATCAAATTCAAGAATAATGTCTCAAACAACAACCGAAGAAGAATTTTTAGTTAACAGCGTCATCGGCGAAGGAGCCGAATTTACCGGAGAATTCAAATTTTCCGGTTTGATCCGAATCGACGGAAAATTTCGAGGAGTGCTCGAAACAGACGGAAAGGTTCTTATAGGAAAAACAGGAATCGTCGATACAGATATTAAGGCGAGAGTTGTGGTAGCTGGTGGAGAAATTCGTGGCAATATCTATGCTACGGAAAGAGTCACTCTACTTTCCAGCTGCAGATTGGAAGGAGACATTGTAACTCCCAGACTCATAGTTGAGGAAGGAGTTGTGTTTCACGGAAAATGCACCATTAATCCCACTCGCCACTAGAGTGGTATTATGTTCGTTCAAAACACAAACAATAAAGCGGTTTCCAATTCTCCGCAGCGTAAGTCTTCATCCGATAAATTAAAAACCTCCTCTCCCGATTCTTCCAATCTCAGTTTTTTAGAGATTCTGGAATCGATCGTTCCTTCCGATCAAGAAAACACAAAAGAACTCAATGAACTATGGAAGGATCTTCCTGATTTGGAAAAAGCCCTCATTGCAAATCCGAATCATTCCAACTTAAAAGAATACAAAGAACACATAAAACAAATAGCTCAGCTCATTATGAAGAAAAATCATAAAGTGATGCAAGCTCCTACTCGAGGAAGAAACGATAATAAAGACATTCGTTATGTAAAAGTTTTGGATGAAAAATTGGATCTTTTGGCAAGGACTATGTTCTCTCCTAACAATTCCGCCTTCGCAATTTTGAAACAATTGGATGATATCAGGGGTCTATTGATTGATATAAAAGGATAACATTTGCAAACCGCGAACCGACCCACAAGCAAGAATCTCAGAGTTCTTACCAAAACCCTTGCTTACCTCCGCCCATACCGTTTCCAACTTACAGTCTCTTCCGCCGCTTTGCTTTTTACCACCGCTGTCACCCTTTCTCTAGGCCAAGGATTGAAACATTTAGTGGATGCAGGATTCAGCGCTCGCTCCCAAGAACAGCTGACCCTTTCCTTGTTCGTAATCATTTTCATTGGCCTTTTGTTAGCTGGTGGTACCTACCTTCGTCATTATCTTGTTTCTTGGATCGGAGAAAGAGTTTCATCCGACATTCGAAAAGACGTATTTGCCCATGTGGTAGATCTTCATCCCCATTTTTTCGAAACTAATTCGCCCGGAGAAATCCAATCCAGAATCACAACAGATACCACGTTGCTTCAGACGGTCATTGGATCTTCCGCTTCTATCGCCCTCAGAAATTTCCTCCTGTTTTTAGGAGGGATGATTTTTCTTTTCATCACGAATGTAAAACTCACTGCGATCGTTTTGCTCAGTGTTCCTTTTGTCCTCTTTCCCATTTTGTTTTACGGAAGAAGGGTAAGAAAACTTTCCAGAGACACACAGGATAAAATCGCGAATGTAGGATCTTACGTAAGCGAATCACTTTATAACATCAAGATCGTTCAAAGTTTTTTCCATCAGGAGATTGATAAACAAAAGTTTGGCGAAACTGTAGAAGATGCATTTTCAGTTTCCGTACTCCGCATCAAACAAAGGTCGGCTCTCATCGCTTCCGTGATTTTACTCATTCTGGCAGGAATCAGTTTTATGTTGTGGGTAGGTGGAATCGATGTTTTGGAAGGAAAGATCACAGGAGGAGAACTAATCGCATTTTCTTTTTATGCCATTATGGTAGCAAATTCTGTCGGTGCGATTTCCGAAGTCATCGGGGATTTGCAAAGAGCGGCCGGTGCCACAGAACGATTGATGGAGTTACTAAATTCGCAATCGAATATTACGAATCCCTTATCACCAATATCTCTTCCCATATCCAGCAAAGGAGAAATTCGTTTTGAAAATCTTTCCTTTCATTATCCGTCTCGACCCGAAAGAAATGCAATTGATCGTTTCGATTTGATCCTTCCTTCGCAAAAAACAACCGCACTCATCGGACCTTCGGGAGGAGGAAAGTCTACTCTATTCGAATTGATCTTACGCTTCTATGATCCTCAATCAGGCAAAATCACAATCGATGAAATTGATATCCGTTCCCTGACATTGAAAGAACTCCGGTCTCAAATCGGATTCGTTCCCCAACAACCTGTTCTATTCACGGGCACACTTCGGGAAAACATTGCCTATGGAAAACCTGATGCAAGTTTCGAGGAAATAGAGAAAGCCGCCGAACAAGCGTATGTGACTGAATTTTTGAATCATCTGAAAGACGGATGGGATACAGACTTAGGACATTTAGGAACAAGGCTCTCCGGGGGACAAAAACAGAGAATTGCGATTGCTCGAGCGATTTTGAGAAATCCGAAAATATTATTATTGGATGAAGCTACTTCAGCATTGGATTCCGAATCGGAACGAATGGTACAAAAAGCTTTGGATCATTTGATGCAAGGAAGAACAACTTTGATGATTGCGCATCGATTGGCAACCATCATTCGTTCGGATCAGATTGTAGTAGTTCATCAAGGTTCTATCGATTCGATAGGAACTCATGAAGAACTTTTAAAGAAGAGCGATTTATATTCCCGATTAGCTAAGTTACAATTTCAAACCGAACTGGTCTAAGATTCTTTCCATATCGGAAAGATTCGCATAAGAAAATGTGATCTTTCCTTTTCCATTGGAGTCGTTGTGAGAGATTTCCACTTTCGCACTGTACTTATTTCTAAGTTTGCTTTCTATTTTTACGATGCTTGCATCTTTATCTGCACCGGAACTTTGTGATTTGGATTTTTTATCAGGATGGAGCAGATTAGAAACATAATTCTCAACTTCTCTAGCAGTCCAATTTTCTTCGATCACCTTAGCAGCTACATCGATTTGTTTCTTTGTCTCAGGTAAAGAAAGAAGAGGGCGGGTTTGTCCTTCCGTTAATTTACCTTCCTTCACCCAATCTTGCACAGGTTTAGGAAGGCCGAGAAGTCGGATTAAATTTGCAATTGTGGATCTGTTTTTCCCGACTCTTGTTGCCAAATCGGTCACCTTTAATCCTCGTTTGTCGATAAGATTCTGATATGCTTGTGCTTCTTCGATAGGGTTCAAATCTTCTCTTTGAAGATTTTCGATGAGAGCTATTTCCATCATGTCTGCTTCGGAAACATCTTTTACAACTGCAGGAATTTTTTGAAAACCCGCCAGTTTGCAAGCGCGGAGTCTTCTCTCACCTGCAATTAAAATGAAACCTGCACCGGAAGAATTTTTTTGTACGGTAATGGGTTGAATGACCCCATGCTGTTGGATTGTCTGAGACAATTCCTGAATGGCAGCATCGGAAAAATATTTTCGAGGTTGATGAGGATTCGGTTGGATCTCCGAGATTTTAATTTCTCGCAGACCTGACATATCATCTTTCGTTACTTCGACATTTTTTTCATTAACAGGAATTAGGTTACTTAAACCTCTTCCTAATACTTTTCCTTTTCCTAAAGCCATGTCTCTACCCTTGTCCTATAATTTCTTCTGCGAGACTTTTATAACTTTTTGCACCGACGCCTTCCGGATCATAATAGTTGATCGGCTTTCCAAAAGAAGGAGCTTCCGACAGTTTGATATTTCTTGGAATGATGGTTTGATATACCTTCTCTTTGAAATAGTTACGGACATCTTCCGCCACTTGGTTCGCAAGATTAGTTCTTTTATCGTACATAGTCAGAAGAACTCCCTCCAATTCTAAACTAGGGTTCCACTGTGACTGCACGAGAGAAATAATTCTCATCAATTGAGACAAACCTTCCAATGCAAAGTATTCCGTTTGCAAAGTAATCATCACTGATTGAGAAGCGCAAAGTGCATTGATCGTTAAAACACCTAAAGAAGGAGGGCAATCGATCAAGATATAATCGTAATCTTCTTTCACGCTCGCTAATGCATCTTTGAGTTTAAATTCTTTCTTTTCGGTTCCTAAAAAATCCACTTCCAATCCGGATAAGTTGATGTTGGAAGGAATGATATCCAAGTTAGCTACGAAAGTTTTTTGGATGGCTTCTCTTGCGGATAGTTCTCCAATCAAAACTTCATAAGTTGTTTTACTGAGAGATTGAACTTCCATACCGAAACCGGATCCTGAATTGCCTTGAGGATCGATATCTACGAGTAAGATTTTCTTTCCTAACTCAACCAGGTTGGAAGCCAAATTGATAGCAGTAGTTGTTTTACCAACTCCTCCTTTCTGATTGCTGATCGAAACAATTTTACCCATTTCCTTCTTTCGTCTCCTTTACTATTTCTTTCCAAGCTCTTGGATATCCGGGTTTTGGTTCCGAATCCTTTAGCAGTATTTTGATATGTCTCTTTCCCACAAAGTCTAATTCAGTAAGTTCGATTTCTTTTTTGATTTTGAACCCAGAGTATTGCAGTACCTTTGCTTCTTGTTTCGAATCAAAGTTCCTTTGCCCCAGATAGGGACATAATAAACCGAATTTTTTCACAAGTTGTGAAGCTACCTCTACAAGAAAAGGGTAGGGAACTACAGCGCGTGAAGTGACTAAATCAAAATTTCTTTTCTCTTCTTCTGCCCTCATATAATCAAAAGAGATTCTATCGCTCACCTCGGACAAATTTCCGTTCCTTACTTCTTCTTCCAAAAGAGCCAATTTTCTTCTTTGTGAATCAATGAGTGTGATTTTCGGAACATCTTTCAAGCAAGCGAAAAGGAATCCCGGAAGTCCTGGGCCAGTTCCAATATCTGCAATTTTTGTTTCACGTGAAACATACCCGAGTTCGGAAAGCTTCCAAACAAAGACCATGCAATCGATAATATGTCTTTCAAAGATCTGAGAAGAATCATTCTTAGAAAAGAATCCGCCTCGCTCATTCTCTTTGAATAAAAACTTATAAAAACGATTCACACGATCCCAATCGAACTTTTTGTCTAGCTCAGAGTATAGGTTGGGAATGTAGGATTTGGTTCTCTCTTGCGAGTTGATTTCTGACATAAATTGGTTACTTAATTTCTGAAAATAGTCGAAGCATATTCTAGGAGAATCTTTTTCCATGAAACGCTTTTTGGTTTTCACCCTCATTCTTAGCTTCCCGGTCTTCGGATTCACACCAGGTAAGTGGTCTTACAAAGATCAATTTGTTTTACATAAAGGAAAGAAAGGACCTTCGAAAGAGATCGTTCGTAACTCAGAAGGGACCGTTATCTATGTTGCAGAGTATCTCTATGATGATGACGGTCATCTAGTTCAAGAGAAGTATTCCGATAAAGAAGGTAACTCCGATGGCAAAACAATCTTTAAATATGTGGACGGGTTGATTACTTCCGAGGAAGTCTACGGACAGAATGATGTCTTGTTGGAGAAAAAGGATTTCGCTTACAAAGGTAGGAATCTAAAGAAAGTCGTTGTGAAAGATGCGACAGGTAAAGTTCAAATTCAGTATTCACTTGAGACAGATAAAGATGGAAACATTGTTGCAGGTGAAGGAAAAAACTCTGAGTTCAATGACATTGATTCGTTCAAATTCATTCAAGACCCTAAACGTCCAAATGTTCAAATCCAACTCTTACTAGATGATAAGAAAAAGAAACAAGGTGAGATTCACTATAAGTATGATTCCAAAGGAAGCTTGGTAGAAAGAGAATTCTTTCAGGGTGAATTTCACAGAGTAAATAAGTTCAAATATAGAGCCGACGGAAGTTTAGAAAGCTATTCGTTTCATGTGAAACAAGGAGATAGTTGGATGATTGAGAAAACTCATTTTCTTGTCTATGATGAGTCTCCTCGAGGAAGAGTTTCTAAAATAGATTAATAGATCATTTCCAATTAAATTAGTAAGAAAAGAGGTGGTGCTTTTTTGTTTCACGTGAAACAGAATGTGTGGTATCTCCTCTTCTTTGTTTAAGGGAGAATTGGATTTCTGCTTTGTAGGAATTGGTGGTGGAGGAAGTGAATCTAGCCCATCAGCCTGCAGATTCCCTTAAATAAAATGTAGTACCTCTTGCAGAATGCTTTAAGTGACTCGCACCTCAGCATCTCTAATCTGAATTTCAAAACAATCAATTACCTATTTAACAACGATCCATTCTATCTTGGTTTCTTTGGAAAGCAGAAGGACGAGATGAATAAGGAGCTTTGTCGGAGGTACCACAAAGTGACAAATGAATGATCCCTCTGTTTTCTCCTTACTATGTTTGATTTGTATTCAAAAGAAATGTCTTTGTCCTAGTTGTAGGTACTACATTGGCTGAAGAATGAACATCCTGTTTGTGATGATTCTGAATTTTGTAGTACCTCCTTCAAAGAAAGAACACAAGAAAGCAACCCAGCCAAAGCTTTCAATAGATGTACGATGTATGTCCGGATGCTGAATAAAAAAAGTCAGCCGGAAAGATTGAGATTAGATCTTTGATGGGGCACTACCCAATTTCAGATCAAAATAAATCCGTAAGAGGTACTACATAAAAACTGCAAAAGTCTCTCATCTTTAACAGCAAGCTAGATCGGCGATGAGGGGAGATAAACTTTTAGAGTGTGGTAACTACCACACATTTCGAATGGCAAACATCAGAAGAAGATTGTAAAAGTTTGGTTGGATGTAAGAGGTACCACACACCCGCTACAGACGCAGGTACCACAAACTCATCTTCAACTAATCTTATCTTTTCTCCACGAGATGAAACAAAAGTAAATCCACATCGGAAGGATCCACTCCGGAGATATGAGCTGCTTTTTCTAAATTCATAGGTCTGTGTTTTTCCAATTTCAAGACTGCCTCTGTCTTCAAACCTTTCACGTTTGCATAATTGAAGTCGGCAGGAATCGGAAAGGTAAGAAACTTCTTACGGTATTCGATCGTCTCCAATTCTCTCTTCAAGTATCCTTCATATTTGATTTCCATTTCCAATACGGCCTTTTCTTCTTCCGTAAGATCCTTTAAGTCAGGTAAAAATGTTTCGATATCATGAATGGTGACATCGGAACGTTTTAGAAATGCGGAAACAGTATGCCCGAATTTATAATTTTCGATTCCTCTTTCTTGCAGCACTTGAGTGAGCTCTTCGGAAGGTTTCATGGGGAGAGAAAACATTTTGGAACGAAGTGAATCTATCTTTCCATAACGTTCCTTCATTCGATCGAATACTTCACCGGATACAAGACCCATCTCATATCCATACTTCATCAATCTTTGATCCGCATTGTCTTGGCGAAGAAGCAATCGATATTCAGCACGACTTGTGAACATTCGATATGGATCTTCCACTCCTTTGTGAACCAAATCATCCACAAGCACTCCGATGTAAGATTCACTTCTAGGAAATAAAATCGGTTCTTCTTTTCGAAGGGATCGGATCACATTATAAGCAGCAACCAATCCTTGTGCGGCAGCTTCTTCATATCCTGTAGTTCCGTTGATCTGACCTGCATGATACAAACCTTTTACTTTCTTGGTTTCCAAAGTAGGATGCAATTCTGTCGGATCCACAAAGTCATATTCAATTGCATAACCGGGACGCATCAATTCCACTTCTTCCAAACCTTTGATCGTACGAAGAAACTTCCATTGCACTTCTTCAGGAAGACTTGTGGAAACCCCATTGAGATACATCTCATTCGTTTCATATCCTTCCGGTTCGATAAAAATCTGATGACGATCTCTTTCTGCGAAACGAACTACTTTGTCTTCGATCGAAGGACAATAACGTGGGCCGACACTTTTGATCTGACCCGAATACATAGGAGAGAACTCCAAGTTCTCTTTGATGAACTCATGAGTTTTATCATTCGTATATGTGATGTAACAAGGAATTTGTCTGCGATCAATCTTAGCGGTTGAGAAAGAAAAAGGTTTAGGATCTTCATCTCCATGTTGCTCTTCTAAGATGGATACATCGATTGAGTTTTTATGAACGCGTGCAGGTGTTCCTGTTTTCAATCTTCCCAATCGAAATTGAAAGCGAGCTAAAGTTTGTGATAAACCTTTCGTAGTAGGCTCACCGATCCTGCCGGATTCTTTTTGATAAGTTCCTATATGAATGACGCTGGATAAAAAAGTTCCTGTCGTTAAGATCACATGATTGGTTTTAAATTCAAAACCTCTTCCTGTAACAACACCTACGACTTGATTCCCTTCAACGATCAAATCCTCCACCGTATCTTGTCGGATGGAAAGGTTTTTGATTTTTTCCAACTGATGTTTGATTGCTAATTGATATTGTTTTTTTTCTGCCTGTGCACGAGGAGCCCACACGGACGGACCTTTGGAAGTATTCAACATTTTGAATTGGATTCCTGTGGCATCGATGGTTCTTCCCATCAATCCTCCAAGTGCATCCACTTCTCGAACCATATGTCCTTTCGCTATTCCACCAATGGCAGGATTACAACTCATCTGTCCGATCGTATCCAAATTCATAGTGATGAGCAAAGTGCGAAGACCGCCAGTGGAAGAAATATAGGCTGCCTCGGTACCTGCATGGCCGGCACCTACTACGATACAATCGAAACGATCTGGATAAAAAGATGAATTCATATTATGTCTTCTAACATTACTTAAATTTATAAAGGAGAAGCGGTAAACCTATCCTTTAGGACGATAACAATTCGGAACGTTATACCTTCTAGATAAAAAAAGATAAAATTCATTTTCTAAAAACGATTCTATTAAATCCTGGAAGCATAGGATTTTTATATGTCAGCTGAATCGAAAGACCTCTCTTATTTCGAAGGAAAAATTGTTCCTTCTTCAGATGCAAAGATCAGCATCCAAACTCATGCGTTTCAATACGGCACTGCTGTCTTCGGCGGGATCAGAGGTTACTATAACTCTAAAAAAAATAACTTATTCGTATTTCGTCTTTTGGATCACTACAAACGCCTGGTGAACTCCACCAAAATCATGCAGCTTCAATTCGATAAAACTCCCGAACAATTGGTAGAGATCACTTTGCAGCTTTTGAAAGAATCCAATCTCAAAGAAAACGTTTATCTTCGACCTATCGTTTACACATCCGCATTGCAACTCTCTCCTAGGTTCCACGATGTAAAGACGGACATTGCCATTTATGTTTTGAAACTGAACGACTACCTAGATACTCAAAACGGTTTGAAGACTATGGTCTCCACTTGGACAAGATTTTCCGACAACCAAATCCCGACTCTTTCTAAAGTGAGCGGTGGTTATGTGAACTCTGCTCTTGCGAAATCAGAAGCCGTTCAAAACGGAATGGATGAAGCCATCTTCTTGGATGCAAGAGGACTTGTTTCGGAAGGATCTGCGGAAAACATTTTCATCGTCAGAGACGGAGTGATTTACACTCCAACCATTCCTTCTTCCATTTTGGAAGGGATCACTCGCAGAACTCTTTTGAAAATTGCGGAAGATTTAAAAATCAAAGTAGTGGAAAGGGACATCGCTCGTTCCGAACTCTACATCTCCGATGAAATCTTTTTTTCCGGAACGGGAGTGCAAGTTGCTTGGGTGAAAGAAGTAGATAGAAGGATCATCGGGAACGGACAAATGGGTCCGATTACCAAACAAATCCAATCCTTATTTTTCAACATCGTTCGAGGAGAAGAAGATCAATATAAAAATTGGTTAACACCGGTTTATTGATCCTCACAGATGACGGAAAATTTCTTTCAAGTAGATGAAGTGAAGGGCCAGGAAGTGGCTCTTACTTTTTTACATTCCTTTCTCAGAGAAAAAGAAAGAATTCCAGGTGTTCTAATTTTCCACGGGCCGGACGGTGTAGGAAAATGGAATGCTGCGGAAAGATTCGCCCGTCATCTACTTTGTTTGAACGGAAACTCTTGTGGTACTTGCGACTCCTGCCGTGCCTTTATGAGAGGAGAACATCCCGATTTCATTCAATTTCCTAAAAACAAAAACATCGCCATCGGGAAAGATAAAGATCCTGAAGAATTTACCATTCGATGGCTTTTAGGAAATCGAATCATCTATAGACCTCATCTTTCTTCCAAAAGAGTCGTACTGTTTCCAGAAGCACATCGAATCAACAATGAAGCGGAAACAACTCTTTTGAAAACTTTGGAAGAACCTCCTCCTCATACTAAGTTTATTCTGATTGTGAACGATCTTACGAAGCTCAAAAAAACGATCATCTCCAGATCTGTATGTATTCCTTTTTATTATCTTCCGCAGGATACAATCCGTTCGATCACTAGAGAACAAGATCGAAATTTCAAAGAATACTTCGGAGGATCTCTCAATCCTTTCGATGTTTCGGATCAATGGATCGAAGAATGGCATGAAGTGGTGAAAAATCACTGCCATGATCCTATCTTGCTTTTGAAATTAGAAAATTGGATTCGGGATAAAATGTCCGATTCCAAGGCAAAAGAAAAAATTTCTAATATCGATTTCTTGGAAACAATCTCATTACTTTTGTTATATGAATATAGAAGAGAAAATTTCGAAGACAACATAAGAAAAATCTATGCGATCATTGAATTCAAATCCAAACTTCATTACAACATCCCAGCTTTGGAATACTATTTAATCTCCCAATTGTTCCTAAAACTGGGAAGTTCTCTTCGTTAACATAAATTAGTCGAATAAATTTAAGTCAACCAGATAAGGTGACATAATTTTCTTATTCTTATCCCAGAATTTTCGGATTCGGGGCACGTATTTGAATTTTCATTTGAATTCTACCTACTGAATAGAAGTATAGTACCCGGTTTAGGAAAGGGTTTAATTCATTTGGAAACTAGCTGGGAAGAAATTTTAGAAGAGGTATCAAAACAAATTCCTCCGAAATATTTTACTAATTTCATTGCACCTTTGCATTTCGTTCGTTGGGAAGGAAATCAAATGGTTGTCTCTGCACCTTCTCAAATCATAAAAAGCCACGTAGAAGCAAAATACGCAAATTTCCTTGAAAATGCCGCCTATCAAATCAAAGGCGATTCATTCCGACTCGTTCTTCTGACAGACAAAGAAGAGTCGACATCCCACATGAAGGATGCAATCGAAAATCGTTTTCAAAATTCAGAACCGGAACTCAATTCAGAATACAATTTCGAAACTTACATTGTGTCCGATTGCAATCGTTTGGCATTCACTGCTGCGAAAAGTATTTGTGAACACCCTGGGAAATACAATCCTCTCTATTTATTCGGACCTGTCGGTGTGGGAAAAACTCATCTACTTCACGCCATCGGAAACGAAATCAAAAAGAAAGATCCTTGGAAAACGATCCGTTATGTAGACAGTATTTCCTTTCTCAACGAATTCATATTTACAGTCAGACAAAACAATAGAGATTCTTTGGAGTCATTTAAAATGAGATATCAATCCTATAACGTTTTGTTATTCGATGATATTCAATTTTTAAACGGTGGTGCGGAAAAAACCCAAGAAGAATTTTTCGCTCTCTTCAATTTTCTTTATGAAAGAAAAAGACAAATAGTAATCGCATCCGACCGTCCTAGCTATGAACTTCCGTTACACGATCGTCTCAAATCCAGATTCGTACACGGCCTTCAAGCAGACGTCAAAGAACACGATTTATCCCTCCGAAAGGAACTCCTCCGCTCTTATACCATTCAGTACAATATACCTATTTCCGAAGAAACCCTCGAATGGCTGGCACAAAACTGTGACGGGGATTCCAGAGCTTTGATCGGGATCGTAAACGACCTAGTTTTGTACAAAAAGGCCTACCAGTTCTTTCTACTTTCCGATGAAAAAATCAGAGAAATCGCAAATTCCAGGCTACAAACCAATCGAAAAAGAATCGGTTTTAACCCGGATCAGGTGATCGACCTGGTTTGTGAAAAATTAAATGTCGCTCGAAAAGATATTTTAGGGAAAAGCAGAAAGGTAGATTTTATCCTGCCAAGACATCTTTGTATGTTGCTTTTGCACGAAATTTTAGGACTGCCTAAGGCGCAAATCGGACGTATTTTCTCGGCCCAACATACAACTGTCATTCATGGGATCACCAAGATCAAAGAGAAGTTTTCTGAAGACAAAAATCTTTTCGATCTCTACCAATCCATCAAACACCAAATTTCCTTCCAATAATCTGTCAGTTTATCAGTAGATAAGCTGTTCATAACTTGTGTATAAGACATAAATAAGGGATTTTATTTTTGAGTTGTCAGTTCGTTCGAGAAAGTGACATAAATATGAACAGAAAATGAAAGCAAAATATCCGACATAATCCAATAAAAATTGATGTTTCGGGGCTTTATGAACATACTGACAGAAACAACAAAGACGACATAATATATATAAATTAAATATATAAATAAGAAAAGAGGAAAGAATGAAATTCACTGTCAATACTACAGACTTCTTAAAAGCAATCAACTCAGTGGATGGAGTTATCTCCGTAAGAGAAATTAAATCCGCTCTTTCTAATTTGAAAATCCAAGCGGAGGATAACATCGTTTATCTTTCCGCCACAGACTTGGAAATAGCGATCAAAACTTCCGTGGCCTCTGTGGTAGGTACCAAAGGAAATGCATCTCTTCCTGCAAAACAACTTTCTAACATTTTCAAGAATTTGAATTTTGATAGCACCTTACTTTCCACAAACGAAGGAAACGATTCTTCCGAAACTTTGATCACGGATGCTTCCGGCAAAATGGATACTAAGTTCAAAATCAACGGAATCGATTCGGAAGAAATCAAAACCATTCCTAAAGTAGACGAATCCAGTGTGGTCGAATTTCCTTGTCAGACGATCAGAGAAATGTTTAGAAAAACATCTTATGCTATGGCGATCGAAGAAACCCGTTTTGTTTTCAACGGTTTGTTTTTAAAACCGGACAATACCGATTTGATCGTAGTTGGAACCGACGGACGAAGACTTTCTAAAATCGTAAGAAAATTTCCGAAACAATTTCCTTTCAAAAACGGAGTGATCATTCCTCACAAAGCCGTAAGAGAAATGTTGAAAATGATGGAAGGGAAAGATACAGCTAAGATCGGTTTTGTGGAAGAACAAATTTACGTATCTTCCGGAAACATCGAACTTCTTTTCAAACTCATCGATGGAAATTTCCCGGACTACGAACAAGTGATTCCGAAACAAGCGGCCGAATCCGTAAGAATCGTAAAAGCCGATTTCCTCACTTTCCTAAAACAAGCTCTTATTTCTGCAGAAGAACCTTCCAAACAAATTCGTTTGGCTTTTACAAAAGGAAACGTAAACATCAGTTCTTCGAATCCTGGAACTATGATGTTCGATCATAATATGAGCATTGAATACACTGGAGAACCGATCACAATCGCTTTCAAGGGAGACTATTTAAGTGATGTGGTAAAAGCTGTGGATGATCCTGAAGTGATTTTGGAATTCTCTTCGTCCAGCGCTCCTGTATTGTTTAAGGATCCGTCGGACAGCGATTTCGTTTCCGTAATTATGCCGATGAAACTTTAATGTATCTTAGGCGGATATCTCTTCAAAACTTTCGCAACCACGATCAAACCTCGTTAGAATTTCGCTCTCGTCTTATCTTCTTCATTGGAAACAATGGAGAAGGTAAAACAAATCTTCTTGAATCCATCTCCTTACTTTCTTATCTGAAAAGTTTCCGCGAGTCGGATGAAAATCAATTACTGAAATGGGACTCTCCTTTTACTTTCGTTCGAGCTGAGTTCGAAGCGGGAGGAGAAGATTTTGTTTTCGAATACGGAATTGAAAAATCCCAATTCAAACGTAAAAAAATAAAAATCAACGGAGAGGTGATCAAAAAGGTTTCCGATTCCGTAGGATACTTTCGTTCCGTGATTTTGAGTCCTCCCGACATCCAAATCATCGAATTCGGAAATGTGGAAAGAAGAAGATTTTTAGATTCGTTTATCTCTTCTACTAACAAATATTATTTGAATCAACTCATCGAATACAATCGCCTTCTTAAACAAAGAAACTCAGCTTTAAAAAGAGAGAATATTCCTGAAAGAGAAATCGTTATTTGGAACGAACCTCTGATTGAGAGAGATTTCGAGATCCGGCAGATCAGGGAACAAACAGTTGCAAGATTGACTTCCTATTTCGAAAAAAACCTGAATCTTCTGAGCCAAGGAAAGGATCCTTTTCGAATCACATACAAACCGAATGTTTCTTCGAAAGAGGAACACAGAGAAAGATTGGCTAGAAATCTGAGAAAAGACATAGCAATCGGTTACACTAGCTGCGGAAATCACAGGGATGAAATTCCCATCGGTTTTGAAGACAAAGATCTGAGCTCCTTCGGTTCCCAAGGTCAAAAAAGAAGCGCCGTGATCGCTCTCAAAACAGCTTCCTTTCAAATGATTTTGGAAGATACGGGGGAAGCTCCCGTTCTTTTGATTGACGACATCATACGGGAGTTAGATGTTAAAAGAAGGGAATATTTTGTGAATCTGATTTCCGAGTGCGGCCAGGCTTTTTTCACTACAACCGATTTAGAAGGAATCAAAGATTACATCGGATCCTTGGAAATGGATAAGGAAATTTTCGTTGTAGAAAACGGAAAAGTTTCCAGAGGAAAAGACGTATGAAAAAAATTGATATTTCCGAACTTTTTCAAAGCCTCGAAAAATTGGGAATGTCCAGAGAGGAACTTTTCCAAGATCAAAGTTTGAAAATCATCCAAAGAGAATGGAAAAATTTGGTTGGGGATTTTTTTGCCGACCAGTCTTTTCCCGATTCCTTGAAGGAAGGTAGATTGGTTGTTATATGCAAACACTCTCTGATTTCCCAGGAAATGGAATTCCAAAAGCAGGAAATCCTCCGAAAAATAGCTTCCAAAAATGTCCCCAATACAATCTCAAAAATCGTTCTTAAAACAGGAATTATTCCCCGTTTCTAAAATCAACTTCCTTGCCTAAAGGATGTTTTCACTTGCCCTAAGGGGGTTCTCTCAGGATACTTCCTATAGGATATAAGATTTTCTCATGACAAACGAAACCTCTCCGTCCTCTTATTCTGCCTCGAAAATTAAGATTTTAGAAGGCTTGGAAGCCGTTAGAAAACGGCCCGGAATGTACATCGGTACTCAAGATGAGTCCGGTCTTCATAAGATGGTTTATGAGGTTGTGGACAATTCCGTCGACGAAGCGATGGCAGGGCATTGTTCCGAGATCGACGTCAAAATATTACCCGGCAATATCATTGAAGTCAAAGATAACGGAAGGGGAATTCCTACTGGGATCCATCCGGACAAAGGAAAATCCACCATTGAAGTGGTACTTACCATCTTACACGCAGGCGGTAAATTCGAAAACGACGCCTATAAAGTGTCAGGTGGTTTGCATGGTGTGGGGGTTTCCGTTGTAAATGCTCTTTCTACCTGGTTAGAAGTGGAAGTTCACCAAGCAGGAAAAGTTCATTATCAAAAATACCAAACAGGAGTCCCTGTAGAAGACGTAAAAGTCATCGGGGACACTACCAGCACCGGAACCACCGTTCGATTTTTACCGGACAATACGATTTTCACTACTACGGAATTTTTCTTCGAAACTCTCTCTGCAAGGTTCAGAGAGATCGCCTTTTTGAACAAAGGTCTACTTATTCGAATCGAAGACGTAAGAAAAGAAGAGACCGCAAAACATGAGTTTAAGTTTGAAGGAGGAATCATCTCCTTCGTTGAATATCTGACAGATGCGAAACATCCTCTTCACAAGGTTCTTCATTTTACGGGAGAAAAAGAAAACGTTTGGGCAGAGATCGCTCTGCAATACTGCGATACCTATTCAGAAAACGTTTTTTGTTTTACGAATGCAATTAACAACAATTTGGGGGGAACCCACTTAGAAGGTTTCAGAACCGCACTTACCAGAACTTTAAACGACCATCTAAAAAAAGACCAAACCCTTTTTAAAAAACAACCTAACGGTCTGCAAGGGGACGACATTAAAGAAGGTCTTTGTGCGGTCATCTCTATCAAAATCCCTCAGCCTCAATTCAATTCACAAACGAAAGAAAAACTGGTAAATGCGGAAGTGAAAGGTCTGATGCAGACCATCTCAGGAGAAGGTTTGAATCTCTTTTTCGAAGAGAATCCTTCCGTCATCAAAAAGATCCTTGAAAAATGTATTTTGGCATCTAAAGCTCGTGAGGCGGCGAGACGTGCTAGAGATCTCACTAGAAGAAAAACGGTTTTGGAAGGAGGCGGTCTTCCCGGGAAATTGGCGGATTGCTCCGAAAGAGATCCTGAAAACTGCGAACTGTTTCTTGTCGAGGGAGACTCTGCGGGTGGTTCTGCGAAACAAGGAAGAGATAGAAATATCCAAGCCATTCTTCCTTTGAAAGGTAAAATTTTGAACGTAGAAAAAGCTCGTTTGGATAAAATCCTTTCTAACGAGGAAATTCGAACTTTAATCACTGTTATGGGAACAGGAATAGGTGACGACGAATTTAATATCGATAAACTTCGTTATCGTAAAATCATCATCATGACGGATGCAGACGTTGACGGTTCTCACATCCGAACGCTTTTACTTACTTTCTTTTTCCGATATATGAAACCTGTGATTGAAAGAGGTTCTCTCTTCGTTGCACAACCTCCTCTCTATCAATTGAAATTCGGTAGAGAGCATGTTTATGTTTATTCCGACCGCGAAAAGGAAGAGATCTTAAAAGCAAGACCGAACGACAAAGTGACCATCCAACGCTATAAAGGTCTCGGGGAGATGAACCCCGAACAACTTTGGGATACCACTATGGATCCGAAAGAAAGAGTGATGCTGCAAGTGAAGTTAGCCGACTTCGTAGAAGCGGAAGATACGTTTAATATTTTAATGGGCGACGATGTTTCCCCTCGAAGACGTTTTATCGAAGAAAATTCGTATAAAGTCGCAAACCTAGACCTATAATTGAATACGGAAAATTAGAATGACCGAAACGAACGGCCAACCAGAAAATGAATCCTCCAAAACCTTAGCTTTAAACGTATCAGGGCGACCTGACGTTGCGGGAGCTTTGAAATCAGGAGTGAGAGTCATTCCTGTCGAGATTGAAGATCAAATGAAAGAAGCTTACCTTGATTATGCGATGAGCGTAATCGTAGGTAGAGCGCTTCCTGATGTAAGAGACGGATTAAAACCGGTTCACAGAAGGGTTCTTCATGCGATGAACGAAAGAGCTTGGAGAAGTGACCGCCCTTATGTGAAATCTGCGAAGATCGTAGGGGAAGTAATCGGTAACTATCACCCTCACGGTGATGCTCCCGTTTATGAAACGATGGTTCGTATGGTGCAAACTTTCTCCATGAGAGAGCCTCTCATCGACGGACAAGGAAACTTCGGATCTGTCGACGGAGATAATGCAGCTGCCTATCGTTATACCGAAGCAAGACTTACTAAACTTGCGGAAGAACTTTTAAAAGACATCGAAAAAAATACCGTTTCTTTTTCACCGAACTTCGATGATACGAGACAGCAACCGGACGTCCTTCCTGCAAATTTCCCGAATATTTTAGTCAACGGGTCTTCCGGGATCGCCGTGGGTATGGCGACGAACATTCCTCCGCATAACTTAAGAGAATCGGTGAATGCCGTCGTTGCTCTCATCCAGAACCCCGATATTTCTCTTTACGATTTGATGAAAATCATTCCAGGTCCGGATTTCCCTACGGGAGGAACCATCATCGGAGGAGAGGGTCTTTATCAGGCTTATTCTACCGGAAAAGGTTCCATTCGAATTCGTTCCAAAGTGGACATCATCGAAAACTCAAAAGGTCGTGAAATCATTGTTATTAATGAGATCCCTTACCAAGTAAATAAAAAGAACCTCTTGGAAAAAATCGGTGATTTGGTGAATGAGAAAATCATCGAAGGAATCACCGAAATTTTAGATCTATCCGATAGAAAAGGAATTCGAGTCGAACTCCATATCAAAAAAGATTTCAACGCGCAAGTCATTCTCAACCAACTCTTTAAACTCACTCAATTGCAGGTGAGTTTCGGGATTACGATGCTTGCCATTTTGGACAATCGTCCTAAGGTTTTTTCTTTAAAACAAATTCTTCAGGCGTATGCAAATCACAGAAATGAAGTCGTTGTTAAACGAACTGAATTCGATTTGGATAAGGCTAAAAAAAGAGCTCATATCTTAGAAGGTTTGAAGATCGCCCTAGATAATATCGATGAGGTGATCAGAATCATTCGTGCATCGAAAGATCCTAAGGATGCACAAAGCAAATTGATGAGTACGTTCGGACTTTCCGAAGTCCAAGCCGATGCGATTTTGGAAATGAGACTGCAAAGATTAACTTCTTTGGAAGTTCAAAAGATCATTGAGGAATTGGAACAAGTGCGGCTCATCATTCTTGACCTTGAAGATATTTTAGCGAAACCGGAGAGAGTGAAAAAAATCATCTGTGATGAACTCACTAAGGTTTCCGAATCTTTCGGTTCGAATCGTACTACGGAAATCAGTTTGGAATCTTTAGAGTCCTCTACATTCAATGCGGAAGACCTCATTGCAGACGAAGAAGTAGTCGTTCAAATCTCCGAAGATATGTTCATCAAGAGACTTCCTATGGACACTTTCCGCAAACAGAAACGAGGCGGAAAAGGAGTACAAGGGATCTCTACAAAACGAGAAGATTTTATCAAAAAGTTAAGCATTGCGATGACACACGATCATCTGATGCTTTTCTCCAATAAAGGTAGAGCCTTCCTTCTTAAAGTTTATGAAATTCCGATTAGTTCCAAAGAAGCGAGAGGAAAATCGCTGAAGGCGATCATCAATCTTGCGGAAGACGAAGTCATTACATCTCTATTCGCTTTTAGATTGTTTGATGAATCATACCTGTTGATGGTCACTAGAGACGGATTCGTGAAAAAAATCCAACTCAACGAATTTTCAAATACGAAAAAATCGGGAATCATTGCCATCGGTCTTAGAGAGGGAGATGAACTCATCGACGTACTTTCTAATCCCGAAAACTACGATGTATTCATTGCCAGCAAAGACGGTCTTGCCATCCGAATGAATCTCAATGAATTGAGATCCCAAGGTAGAACCGCTTCCGGTGTGACTGCGATGCGTTTGGAAGAGAAAGATCAAATTGCCGGTATCACTAAAGTAGAACCTAACACATCTTTATTTACCATTTCTGAGAATGGTTTCGGAAAAAGAACCGATTTTGAAGAGTTCTCCACCAAAGGCCGCGCCGGTAAAGGAATGACCTATCTGAAGATAGGTGAGAAAAACGGCCGATCCGTAGGTATCGCAACCATTAAGGAAGAAGATGAGTTACTCATCATCACTCAATCCGGAATGGCAATTCGTGTCGAAGCGAAAGAAATTTCCATGGTGGGTCGCTCCGCAATGGGAGTGAAGATCGTGAACACGAAAGATGATGACTTTGTAAAAGATTTCGCAATCGTTCGGGATACCGAGTAAGAGCATATTCTTATGACAAAGATAGGAGAGATTCAAATTTCGGGAAAGGTCGCCCTTTCCCCGATGGCGGGAATCTCCGATAGTCCTTATCGCAAGATCGCCAGACGATTCGGTTCCGCATTTGCTTATACCGAATTCGTCTCCACCGAACAAATATTACTTGGAAATCAAAAATCAATCGATATGTTTCGTTTCGAAGAAATGGAACGACCTATTTTTTTTCAAATCTTCGGTTCGGATTTAAATACTGTCGTGGAAGCTTCCAAACGAATCGCACCTTTAAAACCGGATGTAATCGATTTGAATATGGGCTGTTCCGTTTCCAAGGTTTCTCACCACGGATCCGGTGCAGGACTACTTCGTAATTTAAAGTTAGCCGGTCAAATGATCGAAGGAATGAAAAAGGCCGTTAATCTTCCCATCACTGCCAAAATCAGATTGGGCTGGGATGCAGATTCTTTGAATTATAAAGAATCCGTTCATATTCTACAAGAATCCGGAGTGTCCGCTATTTCCGTTCATGGAAGAACAAAAGCGATGGCATATACGGGAAAGGCGGATTGGAATGCGATCGGAGATATAAAGTCTTTTGCAAAAGTTCCGATCTTTGGTAACGGAGATGTGGCAAGTTTTCAGGAAGCGCAGGATAAAATCAAAACCTATGGTGTAGATTTGGTTTTAATAGGAAGAAAAGCGATCGGTAACCCTTGGATTTTTTCCGAGAGGGAAAAACAAGATCTTCCTTTTTCTGAGATTCGGAAAGTTGTCATAGAACATTTGTTAGGGATTTTGGATTTTTATCCGAGTGAAGACGACTACGGCCTAATTTTATTTAGAAAACATTTTTCCAAGTATATGGACGGCATTTCTTTTCCCTCCGAACTAAAATCGGAACTACTTCAAACGAAATCACTGACAACGTTTTTAAAATTGTTTTCAGATTATGAACCCGACCAAAATAGAACTATCATAGAAACTGTGGAATACAGCGAAAATATGAATTGTGAAACCTATCTGGCACATAGATAGAAAGGCAAAAATTTAATGGCAGATCAAAGTAAGTCAATTTTTTCAGACTCTTATTCCATGTACGGAGGAGCGAAACAAAAAAGGAAAAAGGCCAGAGTGAAACTGGACATTCCTTGCGAAGTAAGTTTAGTGAATTCGAAGTCTTCTCCCATTATGGCACAAATGTCCGATTTGGGAACAGGAGGACTTTCTTTGCAAACTACATCTACGTTTTATCCTGGCGATGCAGTTAAGATTGGTTTTGTGATCAATCGAGTGAAAACGGAAATTGTAGGAACAGTTCAAAGAACTTCAGGAAAAACAACATCCGTTGTCTTTGCGGAAATTTCTTCCGATACGCACAATATCATCCAAGAATACATTCACAAACATTACTTCGATCCCAAAGCAAAGAAATAAAAGACCGATCGCAATTATATCGTTAGTTTTTTGCTTCATTGAGAGTTTAAGAAAAAACATGTAGGCATAAAAAAACCTCCTTAGGAATCCCAAGGAGGTTTTTGTTTCAGCTAGGTCTTATGTTTATTGAGCAGCTTGAGCTTTTGTTTCCAAAGCTTTTTGTCCGCCTGCATACTTCATGTAACCAACACATTGGCATTCTTCCCATGTTTCAGGCTCGCCAACATTTGCACAGATTCCTGTCTCATTGTTAAGTGAGCAGCAGTCATAAACCCCGATTCCTTTGATTAAACCTTTGGATTCAGAAACGATTACTGAACCTGTAGATTGACCATCGGATACTCCGGAAGCTTGTTCTAGGTATTCACCAAGAATTTTCTTCAAACCGTCACCAGCAACTTGGAGACGAGCAGCTTCACGGCAAGTGGATTGCTTCATAGCAACTGAATTAGCTTTGATAGCTTTGTCAGAAGCACGAGCGGAAAATTTCATGTATAGATAATCATATTCCTTTTCTTTGCCTTTGCAGTATTCTGCAGGGCTTTCGCCTCTTTTTGCAGCAGCTGCGTCAGGGGCACAAGCCCAACCTTCAAAAATCCAACCGTTTTTACCAACAGTTGTGGCATCTCTTCTAGCGTCATTGGAACCGCAAGCTACAACAAAAGCTAGTAAAGACGCGCATACGATAAGCGATTTCTTCATAAAGAATCTACTCCTTTCCGATAGATTAGATAGATGCGAAATAAGGTTGTCAATCTTTTCTCAGAAGAATTGAGAGAGAACCAGCTAGGAAACCTCTTTACAGTGAACAAAACTAGAAATATTTTTAAATTTATGTCTCTCCCCTTTCGTTTGAACGACGTTCGCATTGTTTTCTTTTTTTGCATTTTTTTTACACAATCTGCAATAACAGCAAAAGAGATCAGCATCCTGCCTGCGGCGTTATCAGGGGAAGTACCAGCCTATTTGGGAACTAAGGAAGAAGCTTCGAAAGAAATTGCAAAAGTAACGAGACATTACTTAAAAAGAAATTATTTCACAGAAGTAACGGAACCCAAAATTGTGGACGGGTTCTTGAGCGAAGAAGGTTTTTCCATAGATTCCAAAATTACGGAAACCCAACTGAATCTTCTTTGTTTGGAATGGGACAGTCATTTTATAACGAAAGATTCCATAGACTTCGGAAATCCTGTTCTCATCCAAACGGAAATTTATAATTGCAAAAGCAAATCCTTACAGACCGTACAGTCGAAATTAATTTCCAACTTCCTTCTTGCGATTGAGAAACATGTAGAAAAAAGTTTTCGTTTTCTTCCGCCTAAGGTTTACGACAAAAAACAAAAGTTGGATAACGTTTATCACGAAGCATATTTCGTTTTCGATACGAATGCGTCGTATTCGTACTATAGAAAAGATTTTATCCAAGCAGTTTCCGGGCTGATCGATACTCCCAATTTATTTCTCGGGCTCACTCTCATTCGAAAGGACAAAATTCTAAATATCTCTTCCTCGACGGATCATTCCGAATTTAAAACTGTCATTTCGGAAACTTCCTGGTCCGGTTCCAATTCGCCGGATACCATCCTGCAAGCTCTCCAAAATCTTCGATTGAAAATCTCTGGAGGAAAAAAGTCTTCCCGTAAAATGTTTTTGCTGCTATCGGGAGCGACCAAATCCAAAAGTAATGCCATCATACTTGCGTTAAATGAATTAAGGCAGTCCGGATTCGAATTGTTTCTTGTTCTTCCGAATCATACCGAATTGACCGTCATCCGTGATTTACAAAGAATTGCTCGTTCCTGTTCCGCAAAGATTTTGGGAATCACTGATTATCAAAAATTAGGGACCGAAGAAGGATACAGTCAAATTTTTCTGAATCAGTTCAATTTGTACGTTTCCAGTGCGGAAGTGATTCCTCCTTTCGAATTGAATTCAGGAAGTTTTAAAAAATGGGATGCGTCCGTGGTGAGAGCGGCAGTGGATACCGTGACTCCTTATAATATGTTCCAAGCCTATGAGAAAATCACTGAAAAAAGAGTTTTGGAAAAATCGGAAGTTAAAACGGATATAGAATCCATATTAGGTGCTGAATTCGTTCGTGATGATACAAACTCGGAAAGATATCAAACCGCTCTTTTGGAAACGAAAGGAGAAGCGATTTGGATCAAAGTTCCTAGTGAAATCAATATTATTCCCGGAAAGGAATATGTGGTACAAACCACTTTTTTTCTGGATTCTATGTCCACTTGGGGAATTAAAAATCTTCCGAATGAAACATATCTTTTAAAAACAAACAGTTCTTATCCGAAGTCTCTTTCCATTCTGCCTTCTCAAGCTCGCAAGTTTATCGAAACGAATAAGATCAAACAGTTTTCCGGATATCTGCAAGGTGTGATCAGTGCCGTTAAAAAGAAATAAGGAAAGAGGAGAATGGATCGCCGCCTCTTCCGAAATTAAAAAGATAAAAAGCCAATGGCTGCAAAGTTCCGAAACCAATGTGCCTATGCTGATTGTAGGAGAAAGAGGAACCGGTAAATCGTACTGGATTGAAGAATCCATCCTACATAGAAAAATTTCGCAGGATCGAGTGCTTCGCATCGATTATGCGAATCGGCCTGTTTCCATAGAGATTCTTAAAAGAAAAATTCAATCTCGTAAAATTGAAGTTATTTGGTGGGAAAATGTTTTTTCCGCCGAAAAATCGTTCATTTTAGAGCTTCTTCAGTGGTGGAAAGAGGAAAAGTATTCCGAGGAAACCGATTACTTTTTGTACTGGGAAATCGGAACCGAAGAATTAGAAAACGAACAATCCGAGTTTGCGAAAGATCTATTCGATCAGTTGAAACCGTTTCAATTTAAACTGCCTTCCTTTAAGGAAAGAAAATCGGAAATTCCTTATTTCGTGCAGTGTTTTCTGGAAGAAGCAAATGCAAGTCTCAAGAAAAAAATTTCCACCTTTGACGAAGGTTTTTTTTCTTTTTTCGCAAAAAAAGTTTTTAAAAACAACTTACAAGAGTTAAAAGATCTAATTCATTCGATTGTGGCTTTCACTTCTTCCAAAAAAGTCATATTTAAAAATCTTCCGATTCATTTTTTGGAAAACGATTCCGACTCCTTAGGAATTCGTCCGGGGATCAATATGGAAGTTTATGAAAAAGAAATCATCAAAGCGAATTTGATTTATACGAAAGGAAACAGGGAAAAAACTGCGAAGCTGCTGGGTATTTCGGAAAGAAATTTATACAGAAAAATAGGTGAATATCAATTGGAAGATGTTCCATGAAGGATTCGAAAAGCATCCATCATTTTTTGGATGAAATAAATTCTTCCTTCTTCGTCTCTCAATCCCGATTTATATTTAATATTCATTTCAATCAGTAGTTCATAAAATTCGTTCAAAGATTTTTCATTGAAATGTTTCGAATCGGAAGCGAGTTGCTTTCTCATAAAGTTTTTTCTTCCGTCGGAAAAATTTCCCGTCTTTAGAATTTCATCCATCACAGGAATCGGAACTTCTCCGTTGTGTTTGGCCCTTATGATTCTGAATTTTCGAATTTCATCCAATTTGTACAAAAGCCTTGTGAGAAAAGAAAGAACGTCTCCGTTATCATCCGCATATTTTGTGAATTCTTTGAAAAATTCGGCCTTTCGAATTTGCACCAAACAATCCACAAGTGTGGAAGGATTCAATTCGTTCTGATTGAATAGGATGGAATTGATATCTTCCAAACCGAATTTGGATTTGTTTAGATATTGTTTGAGTTTGCGGATTCCTTTTAAGTAGGCCCCCACGTTGGCAGGAGTTCTATGAACGAATTCGTCCCAAGCGTCCTGTTCCAATTGCACATGTTCTTGGTCCAATACTTCTTTCAGTGCTCTGGATATATCTGATTGATACAACACCTTAGGTTTGTAATATGAAAAATTTCCCTGGAATAAGGAAGTGTATCCTGCTGGAAGATCTTTCGCATCATAATGTACTAATAGATTGATTTTTTCGGAAACGGATGTGATGTTTTTTTTGAATCCTACCTGGTAGTCCCTGTTTTCGTTCGTTGCTTTCGGATCGATGATGGACTTAAAAAACGAAGCACCGTGTTTTACGATGATCAGCTTTTTAGGGAAAAACATATCGGGGGTGAATAGTTCTGCAAATAGTTTGGATTGTTCTCCGCCTTCCGGAACAATCACCAAAATTTCGAACGGTTCGCCTTGTTGGTTGAGCTGTTCTTTGTAAAAATCGACTGCGATTTCGAATTCGTAGGAATCTTCCCCGACGAATGTGAAGATTTGGGGAAGGTTTTTTCCCCCGTTTTTGAACAATTGGAAAAGGGAAATGAGTTCGTTTCCGTTTTTTTTTGTTTCCATTTTCTCAAACTTGCTCTAATCTCTAGGTAGAAAAAGAGCGATAATCACAATATGGATATAGCAAGCGGTGTGGCAAGAGTTTCAGGTTTAGGTGAGCCGGTTATGTATGCGTCTCCGACTTTCAATACGCAAGCGATTGAAAAAGTGGAGCCGGTGCAGGCAAAAAGTTATCGTCCTAAATATCCTTCCGAAGATACATCTGCGCAAGCGGAAGCAATCCAAGGAAATCAAGAGATGAAATCCCAATACAAACCAGGGGATTTGGTAAATCTTTACGCTTAAGGTCTAAGTTTCCCTTCCCAAAAATCGACCCAATCCTCCCATCTTTCTAAAAAAGACCGCAATGGAAAACCCATCACATTGTGGTACGAACCGCTTCTAGTTTTTACAGGACTTCCTTTGTCTTGGATGCCGTAAGATCCTGCTTTGTCGAAAGGTTTGGCTTCAGAAATATAATTTCGAATTTCAGAATCGGACCAATCATAGAATAGGATTTTCGTTTCCTCATAAAAAAAGTCGAATCGATCGTTTCGATAGAGGCAGGCCCCTGAAAAAACGGAATGTTCTTTTCCATTCAAATCCTTTAAAATGCGAAACGAATCCTCTTCATCGACAGGTTTATGCAGTATTTTCCCCGAGTTCACAACGATGGTATCGCAAGAAAGATGTAGGAACTCTTTCCGGTCGGAAGGGATCTCACCCAGTTTGGACCTAGCCATCCTTTCCAGATAAGAAAGGGGCGTTTCATTTGTTCGTTCGGATTCGTCTATGTCGGAAGGATCCGTAGTGAAGCAGATTCCCAGATCTTTTAAAATCTGAATTCTGCGAGGGGAACGGCTTTTTAGGATAAACAAATTCTTGCCTTTCTTACGGAACAAATCATAATCATTTCAATGAAGCTAAGACTTCTCATCCTTCTATTTCTCGCCTTCTCCCATCTTGCTTTCGGTTGTAAAAGAGGATATTCGGAAGATATCCAAGACTGCAACCCAATTGCGGATTATTATGATAAAGGAACTCATTATATACGCAGGGATTTGGTTCAGGATGACGGAACCTTGGATTATAAAAAACTTTTGGAAGATACCAAACCGCAAGCTAGCGAATGTTATCCGTCCAATCATGAGGTAAAATGAATTTATTCGATGTAAAGGGAAAAACCGTTCTAATTACGGGAGCAAGCAGAGGGATCGGAAAAACTTTGGCGTTAGGATTCAGAGATGCAGGAGCGATCGTTTACGGAGCCGGTTCCCGACCTGAATCCGTGGAATGGATGGCAAAGGAAGGGATCAATGGAGTTGTTATTGATGTTCGTTCCGAAAAAGACGCTTATAATGAAATCGGAAAGATTCGTGAAAAACACGGTAAATTGAACTGCCTTATCAATAACGCTGGTATTGCGACAAATACTCCCGCTTCCGGTTTTAAGGAAGACGAACTGCAAAATATCATTCAAACGAATTACGCAGGTGTTTTCAGAAATTGTCAGGCATATTATAAACATCATAAAAAGGACGGAGGAAATATCATCAATGTCGCTTCCGTTCTGGGAATCGTAGGCTCCAAATTAGCTTCGGTATATTCTGGAACCAAAGGTGCGGTGATCACTCTTTCCAAGGCGCTTGCCATCGAATGGTGTAACTCCGGTTATAGAGTAAATGTGATCTGTCCCGGACTCATCGATACCGATATGACGGAAATGATCAAAAGCAAAGATTACATCCTAAGCCAGGTAGTATCCGCCATTCCGATGGGTCGATTGGGAAAACCGGAAGAAATTTTAGGAGCTGCGATTTATTTGGCTTCCGATGCTTCTTCTTATGTGACCGGACAAGAGATCATCGTAGACGGCGGAATGATCGCCCAATAGTAAACAGTATATGATCGATTATCTCCATCCTGAAAATCCGGAAGTTCGAAAGCTGAAACAAATTTCGGAAAGATTGAAGAACGGAGAGATCTTCATATTCCCGACTGATACTGTTTATGCGATCGTGGCAGATTCCCACTCCAAAAAAGGAGTGGAAGCCATTTATTCCCTGAGGAAACTTCCCAAAGACAAACCTCTTTCTTTGCTTTGTAAGGATATTTCCGCAGCTTCGAATATGATCGAATATCTTCCTAATCCAACTTATAAATTGATGAAGAAGATCACTCCCGGTCCTTACACTTTTATCTTAAAAGCCAATAAAAACTTACCTAAACCTTCTTTTGCCAATCACAAGGATAGACATATAGGAATTAGAATTCCGGGGCATATCTATTTGGAAGAGTTATTGAAGATCCACGATTCTACTCTCACTTCTACTTCCGCATTTACGAATGATGAATTCATCATCGATATCGATGATTTGGAATCTATGTACGGAAAGTCCGTTGCAGCAATCATTGATGGAGGGATCGTCAAGGCGGAACCTTCCACCATACTCGATTGTACTGAGGATGAAATTAAAATCGTTCGTGAAGGGAAAGGGTTTGAGCAAGTTCAAATCGAACTAGGATTATGAACGGTCGTTAGTTTTTACTTTTTTCCATCACTTTGAGCAATTGTTCGTGGTAAAGTTTCATCTTTTTTTCCGATTTAGAGGGAAGTTTTAAATTTAGATCTTGGTTGAAATATTTTTCGATAGGAACCACCGCATAAGTTTCAGGATTCACCCAAACTGCTTCATAAGAAACATTCGCAATTCGTTTCCTCTTTTTTTCTTCCAAAATCAAATCGAAATAGAATATGATTCCTCCGTCTGTGAAAGGTTCCTTCTGTGCGGATAAAAAATTTCCCAAAGAATATACGATGAGTTGTTCCTGAGGGAAAATATCTCCTTCGGGCCTATATAATTTTTCGTATCTTTGAACTACATGGGGATGTCCGCCTAATACTAAATCTGCGCCGGAATTCAAAGCGAACTCCGCCCATTTTTTTTGGTTTTGATCCGGTTCGGCGCCATATTCCGTTCCGAAATGATACCAGACGATGATAAAATCGGAATTTTGAGATTTTGCGAATTCGATATCTGCTTGAATCAATTTTTCATCTAACAATCGTACGATTTTATTTCCGGGAACTTTGATTCCATTCGTAGAATATGTGTAGTTATAAATTGCGATTTTAATTCCGTTTTTTTCCAGAAATAAGTTTCTACGATTTTCGTAGTCTTCCGGTGAAGAATATGTTCCTATAGGGATTAATCCTTCTTTAAAGACTGTGGAAATGGTATGATCGATTGCGGAAGAACCTTTGTCTGCGGAATGATTGTTCGCTGTGGAAAGAATATGAAAACCTGAGTTGGCAAGTCCTTTTACGAGTGCCGGAGGTGCTCCGAATCTAGGATAACCGGAATAGTCTTGCTGATTGACAGGAATCGTCGTTTCCAAATTTCCCAGAACTAAATCATAACCTTGTAATGAAGATTTGATATGTTCGAAACTTTTGTCTGCGGAGTACTCCTTGGTTTTGGGATTCCAATAACTTGTTATTTGGGAACTGTGACACATAATGTCACCGACCACTGCAATTCTAACTTGCTTTTTTCCGTTCTTCAAAGGTAAGCTTGAACATAGATCTATTATGAAAAAAGCAAAAAAAAGAACTGGAATGAAAGTTAGTTTACCAATATTGATTTTGTTCATTTATTCACTGATCTCCTGCTCTTGGGAAACGGAATATAAATCGGCTGCAAAGAGATCCCTACAGCAGGATACGGATATAGTTTTAGTTCCTTATCCGTTCAATATCTTCGATAAAGAATCCAGAGATGCTATTACTCTTTCTCACTATTCGCAGGAAGAAATCAAGAACATTCTAAAAGAACACGATCTTTCTTGGGATGAGTTGAAGCAAAGTTGGAATTGGAAGGAAGATGAAAAATCCTTTCAAAAGGAAGTCAACTATACCTCGCATTACACGCAATACTCGTATGATACATCAATTCCTATTTGGCTGATCGGAAACAAATGGTTTCGCAATGGAATTTATCCAGACCGCATTCACCAACAACATATACCTTCTTTGTTGGCAAGGATTTTGGATTTTTCTTTCGCCAATCAAATCGATATTCGAAAATTCGATAAAATCTTTCGAACTACGGAAGAAAAACCGAAATTGATTGTGACGATTGTGATCGATCAGGGAGGTCTTCAGCTTTATAATGCTCATCCTCAATCTTTTCCTTTTCTTAAATCCTTAAAGGAGAAATCCGCTTATTTTAAAAATGCAAAAGTAGGACATTTGGAAGCGCATACTGCTGTGGGACATGCTGCCATCGGAACGGGTGCATATCCTGCGGAAACACATGCTTTCTCCAATGAGATTTATACTTGGAAAGAAGGAAAACTTATCTCTAGACCGATTTACCAAGGCGAAGGACAAACACTCGCTTTGGAAGAATTGAACCGAATGAGTTTGGCTGATGATTGGGATCTTTTTCATAACAACGAACCGGTTATCATTAGTCAATGTTATGCGGCAAGGGCGAGTATCGGTATGGCGGGTCATGGGAAGGCTCTTCCGAAAGAATTTTCGAAAGGCAAAGAACCCGATTCCGATTTCGTATATTGGGAAAACGGAAAGTCTTTGAAGTGGGATACGTACTCTGCCGCCTATTCCGTTCCGGATTCTGTAAAACAATACGATCTATATAATTTTTATCTCGCAAACAAGGCGACTGCGGGAGCGGAGTTTCAAGTGAGAGATCGTTTGGATCTTCAAGCGAAACTTCATCACTTTCAAGCTTCCGAATACCAAGTATTGTTAGATGGGGAAAGTATTCGTAAGGCGATAGAATCCGAAATTCTTTCTAAAAACAAACATTTAGACGAAAAAACGGATATGGTTTACGTGACTTTAAAAGCTACGGATGCGGTCGGTCATTTGTTCGGTTGGGAATCGGAAGAAGCTAGAAACATTTTAAAAAAGACAGATGAGGAAGTGGAAAAAATCTACGGCTTTTTAGAAAAAAATTTCGGAGAGGATTTTATCTTAGTGATTACTGCCGATCACGGAGCTGCTCCTATGCCTGAAATTTCTCTCTCCTCGTTTTTAGGCCATGAAACTTTCTTTCAAGAACTGGGAACACTTCTACCTGAAGAAAAACGAAAAAACCAATCCGTTGTGAAATGGATCACTCATTCTCAGTTGAGTTTGAACAGAGATGTAATGAAGGAAAACGGAATTTCGGAAGAACAAGTTATCGAAAAAATAAAAAGGCTCACCGTAAACGATAAGCCTTTTTTTCGTAAGGTTTGGACTAGAAAAGAGGTTACTGACTAAGTCGCTTTTTTGAAGTCCTTTAATTTCAAATAAACTTTTATCTCTTCGTAATCGATTCGATCTAAGGAGACTGTGACAGGGTCTCCTATAAAAAATATCTTCGAATACTTTTTGGATAAAAATGAAAAATCGTTTTTCAAAACGATTTCCAGTTCGTCCGTAAATTGACTCTTATCCAATACACCTTCCAAATTAGAATCTTCTAATTCTACATATACTTGCGAAGGGCGAATTCCCACGATGAAACCTTTGAATTCTTTGATCCCTGTGGATTCCAAATAACGGAAAGATTTGATTTTGATGATGTCTCTTTCCGCATCGGCCGCTCTTCTTTCCTCATCGGAACAATGAAGACCCATAGAAGAAATGGTTCCTTTGTCATAAGGAAGTTTTTCTCCCAAAAGCACGGAATGAAGCACTCTATGAACAACCAAATCGGGGTATCTTCGTATAGGCGATGTAAAGTGGCAATAGTCCTTGAAGCCGAGTCCCCAGTGGCCCAAAGCTTCTCCTCCGTAATATGCCTGCATAAAACTTCTCAATAGAAGATAATTGAAAATTTTACCTACGGAATCGTCTCCGATCGTTTTCACCGCTTTCATGATCTCCGGATAACTTGTATCTTTGATTCTGAAATTGTGTCCGTTGAGTTGTAGGAATTGATTGAGTGTTTCCAACTTCTCTTCATCCATCGGTTCGTGAATTCGATGTAATGTGGGAGCGTTTTTCTTTCTTAGAAATTCATCCACTTTCGTATTGGCGGAAAGCATCAGTTCTTCGATGAGAATGTGACTTGTGAGCCTCTCTCTGGTTTCGATACCGGAAGGTTTTTTATCCTTATCCCAAGAGATGGTGGTTTCTTTGATATTGAGATCGACCCGGCCGCTTTCGATTCGTTTTTTCCGAAGACTTTCGGTGAATTTGGCGACCTGCACCATCCAAAGTTTCGGATTCGCGGATTTGATTTCATCTTCCGCCATTTCGTATGTGTAACGTTTGGCGACTTTGATCACGGACTTGTAAAATTTAGCATTGTAAATTTCACCGGAATGACTGGCCTCCATCTCTACCGTAAATGCGAGCCTGTTTTTGTTCGCAACCAAACTGCAAAGATTCTCCGAAAGAACAGGAGGAAGCATTGGCACAACTCTGTTGGAAAGATAAACGGAGGTTGCTCTTTGGTAGGCTTCATCATCTAGCGCAGTATCTTTGATCACGTAATGAGAAACGTCAGCAATATGAACCCAAAAACGAATTCGGTTCCCTTCGTCGGTAAAACTGATTGCGTCGTCGAAATCCTTCGCTGTTGCTCCGTCGATTGTAACACTGTAAAGATCTCTTAGATCGGTGCGTGAATTCCAATCGGAAACTGTTTTTTCTTCCACTTCCTCAGGATAATCGATTTTCACATCATCCGGATGCTGAGGATCGTAATTGTATTTCATTAAGATTCTCAGCAGATCGGGATCTTCTTTCGTATCCGATTCGAATCTGATAAAAGAAACTTCATAAAGATTATCGTCCGGACGAGAACCTTCTTTCAATTTAACGACTAGCACGTCATCAATTTGGATATTTTCTATCGTGTCTTTGAGAAGAGATTTTGTGTGGATGACTCCTTCCTTCTCTTCACCTAACATGTCTAAGAATTTTCCGAATATGAACTTGGTGGTTTTTTCCTTAACTTTCAGTCGATAGAATTGGCGGCCTCGTTTTGTGATTTCGAGGACTTCACCTTCGAATCTATCTTTTTTTCCGATTCCCAAAGGAAGAACTTCTACTTTGTCTCCTGTGATGGCGGTGTTCGTCATCGGGCCAGGAATGAAAACTTCGCTTTTACTTGGTAAGGTGAGAAACCCGTCCCCTCTTCTGGAAATGGAAATTCTCCCCATGAAACGAAACGGTTTAGCGACTAAAATCGATTTTTTGTGAGTATTGAGAAGGCCTTCTCTTTCCAAGGAAAAAAGCAGATTGTCTATGACGGATTCGATTTCTCTTCTGGGAGTTCTAACTTTGCCTTTCGATTTCTTTTTATCTTTTTGTTGGGAAGGTTCCCTTTTTCTGGATTCGACAGAGTCGATGAATTTTTTTTTGATTTCTTCTTTGCTGACCTCTTTACCGGCCTTCGCATCTAAGTAATCAATGATTTTTTTTTGTAGTTTATAAGTATCCATTATTGCTTGTTAGTTTCTAAGTAAGTACCCCGAATGTAGTTTGGTAATAGGGAGGAATAATTATTTTTTTCCATACTTGATCGAATCAAATCCGACCTAACAGCCTCTATCATAGGCATAGATTTCGGTAAAGTCTCTTCAATTTTTACGGAATCGGAAGGAAAGAAGCCTGGAATTTTCCCCGAATGATAAAATTTCGCATCGGTTAAATCGATTCCCTTTAGGCATTCCTCTATATATTCCTGTTTGGCGTCTACCGTTTCGGTATAGGGATCTATTCCGGAAAAGGTCCCGAAATAGTATTTGTTTTGTTTGCCGTCGAGACAAACGACCGTTCTCTTTCCATGCAGTGAATGATAATAACGGGAATAAGCTTCTACGCTGTCCATTCCCAAACAAGGAATGTTCCAAAGTTGGGAAAGATTTCTAGCAGTAGTCACTGTGATTCGGATTCCCGTAAACGAACCAGGTCCGACCAAAACGAAAATACGATCCGGTTTGGAGACGGAAGCAGATGTAAGTGCTTTTTGAATTTCTTCCACCAAACGAAAAGAAGATTCTTTCGGAGAGTGTTCGCATAACTCATATATGATTTTTATAGGTTTCCCCTCTTCTAACGATGCTAAGGAAACATGGATCCAATCTTGAGTTGTGTCGAAATAAAGTAGGTTCATTCTGAGTCGGTCTTTAATTCGTAGTCTCTCGATTCGAAATCGGAATGGAAAATTTGAAGGTAGATTCTCCCTTGTTCGGGAAGGAAAGAATCTGCGATTTTCCACCATTCGATGAAAGAGATTCCTTCTTTTCCCCAAATCTCGGAGAATCCCAGTTCTTCCAATTCTTCTGCGGATTTGAGCCTGTATAAATCGAAATGATGGACAGGTTGACCGTTCAATTCGTATTCGTTTTGTAAGGCGAATGTGGGAGAATTAACTAGGTCGGAGGAACCTCTATGATGCATCCATTTTCGTACGAAAGTGGTTTTTCCTGTTCCTAAATCTCCGGAAAGCAGAATGCAAGGGAATATATTATTTTTGAGAAGAGTGTCTATCTTATGATCCAAAACGGCAAAAAGGCGGATCAACTCCGATTCCTTCAGACCTAAAAAAGTATCTTTCATTGATTGAATAGATGCTCCACTTCTTCCTTATTGAATTGATATGCCTTTTTGCAAAACTCACAGGTAATTTCGACTTGTCCCACTTCATCTACGATGGAGTCGGCTTCGATTCTTCCCAAAGAAAGAATGATCTCCGAAACCTTAAACCGAGAACAATCGCATAAAAATTCAGGTTCTTCCGTGGAAAGAACGACTAACTCGGATGCAATGGCAATCGTAAGTTCGGACTTCATCTCTTCGATGCTTAAATCCCAGAAGGATTCCTTTGCTATGACAGGATTGATCTTTTCTGAAAGGTACTTGTAATCGGATTCCGCCGCTTCCGGCAAAGCTTGAAACATAATCGCTTTCGCTTTGAATTCGCTGTCTGTTTGGAACAAAGGATTCACATCCATGCCTACGATGGCTCTGACTTGTTCCGATTCGGTTAGATATTTTAAAAAATTAAATTCAAAAGTATCTTCTACCAAATTCGTGTAGGATTGATAGAAATCGGATTCCACTTCCCAACGGATCACTTTCATAATCCCTTGGCCTAAAATGAATTCGTTTCGTATATCGCCTTTTTCCAATTCGGCGCCGTATCCTACCGCTTTCATTTTGCCATAACGGTCGCTATATGCAAGAGCGGATTTATTCGTTTCATCCTTCCATTGGATGCTCACTCTCTGCTGGTTCTTTGTCATTTCCGCAAGAAAAAGCGCACCCATCATCGTTTTGGATAAAAACACGGACATATCTGAGTTTAGCTCGTGCAAAAGAGCGACTTCTTTCGCCGTTTCTGTAAGATCCACTATGGAAAATCGAAAATGATATTCGGGAAGAATCCCTAAAATAACTGTATCTGTCATTATTTGATTGAAAGGGGTGTTTTCAGATTCAGTCTTTGTCACAAGAAAGATTCTGCAATCGGAAAAAGGAAATTTATGATCTTTGGTGTTGATTATTATCCGGAACAATGGAGCCCGAAGGATTGGGAAGAAGACCTTGGTATCATGAAAGATATGGGACTGACTTCCGTCCGACTCGCAGAATTTGCCTGGGGACTTATGGAACCCAAAGAAGGTAAGTTCGACTTTTCTTTGTTTGATGCCGTTCTGGAAAAAGTCGGAAAAGCGGGAATGACCGCTATTTTAGGAACTCCTACTGCGACCTGCCCTCCTTGGCTTTTCAAAAAACATCCTGAAATTTCCCAAATTTCAAAAGAAGGAATCGTAAGAGTCGTAGGAACAAGACGCCAAGCTTGTTTTTCTTCCCCTGCTTATCGAAAGGCGACGGAAAAAATAGTCACCGCTATGGCCAAACATTTCGGAAAACATCCAGTTGTGACGGGCTGGCAAATCGACAACGAACCAGGTCATGAAGGTTCCGATCTCGACTATTCTCCTTTAGCCGGGATTAATTTTCGGAAGTGGTTGAAAGACAAATATAAAACCTTAAAGAAGTTAAACGAAAGTTGGGGAAACGTTTTTTGGGGAGTCATGTATTCGGATTGGAATGAGATTCCCGTTCCGGGAGCGCACGTCGCCAGCGATTTCAGTCCTTCCATGATCCAAGACTATCATAGATTTCAATCGGACGAACTCATCTCTTATCTAAAATTGCAAATCGATATCGTTCGCAAATATTCTCCTGGAAGAGCTCTCACTACAAATCTTTATCCTTCTCCTTTTCTGCCGATTACCGATATGCACGAGTTATTCGGTCACATGGACTATGTTTCTTGGGACAATTATCCTGTTTGGGGAAATCAAAAAGAACCTTATCCTCATCCTTTAGTTTCCGCAACTCAACAGTACATCCGAGGTTTGAAGGATCAAAACTTCACCGTCATGGAACAATTTTCAGGAGTGCAAGGGCACGATACTTTAGGTTATCTTCCTCCTCCCGGACAAATCGGTCTTTGGCTGACACAAGCGGTCACCAACGGAGCCAATCAAATTTATTTTTTCAGATATAGAACTGCGCGTTTCGGGCAAGAACAACTTTGTTATGGAATTTTAGATCATGGCAAAAGGCTCACTCAAAAATATTTCGAACTTCAGAAAACCATTTCCGAAATCAAAGAGTATGCGGAAGATATTTCGGATCAAAACTATCCTGCGGAAGTGGCAATCCTACATGACATTGAAAATGCACGAAATTATAAACATCAACCTTTGAGTGACGGTTTGAAATTTTCTCCGGTACCCTTTGCACAAGTAGGATATGATATCGAAATCGCAACTTGGTTCGCAGGAACAAACGTTTTGAACGTAAACACTCATTCTTTTCCCGCTTCAAAGGATGTGGATTGGAACCGTTATAAAGTGATCTCTCTTCCCCTCTATACTGTGTTTGACGATGCAGTAGTGGAAAGATTGTCCAATTACGTAAAACAAGGAGGGACTTTGGTGATCGGATACAGGTCGGGAATCAAAGACCAAAACCAGTGGATCGTGGAAGAACCTGTTCCGGGAAGATTCCGAGAAATGGCAGGAGTGGAAAGTTATCAATTCGAAGCAGTCGGAGAAGATAGGGTTTCCGTGGGGATGGGGATTTTTCCTCTGAAAGGAAATAAATTTTGTGAGATTTTAGAGCCGACTACCGCTTCCGTCGTGGCCAAATATACGGATAAAAATAAATTTTATAAGGGAAAACCTGCCATCACTGTCAATTCTTACGGGAAGGGGAAAGTGTATTATGTGGGAACTTCCCTAACTCCTGAAAGTTTTGTGCTTTTTTATCGAAAGGTTTTGAAGGAAGCGAAGGTTCCTTTCGGATTTTTGGGTAAAACCATTGAAAAACATTTCCGGATCGGTCGAAAATATAATTATGAGATTCTTATGAACCATTCCGGAAAACCGAGATGGGCAGGGTTCACTCGTTTGAAACCTTTTGAGTTTCGCATAACTAAAATTAACAAATAATGCTGATCAAAGACTATAAAAGTATCAATAAAATGTTATCCGATCTTCCGGGGAAAAACGTTCCCGGAGATATCTATGTAGATAACCTGCATACTCCTTACATCCGTTTTCAGGAAAAGTTTCTGATCTCCGGCTCTTCCGTCACTCATCCGGAAAGTTCAGTAGTGAGGGAATTCGTAAATATTCTGATCAAATATTTGCCGGAGGCGATCGAAGGAACTTGCCTTCTCCCCGAAGCGAGGCCGAAGAGGGAAACAGGAAAACTGTTTTTCGTAAGACAGGTGACTTTCAGCAACAAACAATTCTTATATGTATTTTCTGCCGATATGCAATACTTAGGCGGTGCGGCGCCCGAGCAGATCAAAAAACCTGCCGCACAAAATCTCACTCCCAGCATTCTTACCGATAGAATTTATTTCAAAACGAAAATCGTTCCGATCGAATCCGTCACCGGGGAAGGAGATCACATCACCGATTTTAAATCCAGAAGATTTAAAGGAGGAGTGTTTCGAGTGGAATCAGACAGAGAGATGGATAAACCTGTCCGTCGTTTTTCCGAGATCTTTGATGAAATCGATTTTTCGGATGTGGAAATTAAAATCAAAGAAGAGTTGGAAATCACTCCTCAAGTTTGGAGCTTGGGCAGAGTGTTCCATCCCATCGGAATCGATTATCTGGCATTGTCTTTGCGTTTTCTAACTCCTTCCATTCCCAAAATCATCCCTGAATTTCGAAAATTTTATCAGGTTTTGGATCCTGGCGATGCAGGAGTTCCTGATGAAGCAAGAAAGGCCTATCATTCTTACTTGTCCAAACATACTACCGAGAGAACCCAATCTATTTCGGGCAATATGCTTTGGAAAATCAACTTTACTGAAAACAACCATCATTAGCATTAAGGTTAGCCATGAGCATTTCTTCCCCTACGATCAACTTTCCTGTTGATGAAACGATCAAAAGAATCGAATTCATCAAATCAAATGCTACTGGAATCATCCATGAAGCGAAAAAAATTCAAAAAGAAATGTCAGGAATTCGCTCCAAAACGGATGCGGAAGAAAAAGACAGAATCCACGCCGCCGACAGCATATTAGGTGATATATTCACTAAGTTTCTTCAGAAAGCTTTTCCTAAAGACGGTATCCTTTGTGAAGACAAAGATCCTATCGATGGTTCCAACGATTTCAGATGGGTGCTGGATCCTGTAGATGGCTCCATGAATTTTGTGAGAGGACTGCCTTTGTATGCCGTCTCTTTCGGATTGGAACACCGTGAAACACCTGTTGGGGGAGTGGTGATCGTTCCTCCACAAGACTCGGTTTATTCCGCAGTATTAGGAGAGGGCGCTTCTAAAAACGGAGAGACCATATTCACTTCTTCCGTTTCCGAATTGAATCGTGCGATTTTTAGCCCGAATCTGCCTACGAAGAGAGCTCATATGATCCAAGAGATTATGGCGGATCTTTCTGGCTTTCTAACATACGCTAGGTCATTCCGAAGAACCGGCTCCTTTATCTTAGACTGTTGTTGGATTGCGGAAGGTTTGATGGATGCGATCTGGGAAAAAAATGTGAAACATTGGGACGTCTCCGCCATCTCCGTAATTTTGGGAGAGTCCGGCGGAAAGATGACGGATCTCAACGGAAAACATTATTTTACAGGGCTTCCCGAACTCATTGCCTCTAACGGAATGATACATGAAGAGATACTGAACCTTTTAAAAACGGTTCGTGCTTCCGTAAGCAGAAATTAATATCGAGACTCTTTCTAAATTAGAATCATTCCAGAATATTTTTTAGTTTACGATTCTCTTTTCTCTTTTAAGCTTATAGAAAAATAGATAACACTTACATCCACTTGGAGATCGATTCACATGGAACATAAACTTCCCGAACTTCCTTATGCAAAGGACGCCCTTGCCCCTCATATTTCTGCAGAAACTTTAGAGTTCCACTACGGAAAGCACCACCAAACTTACGTTACTAATCTAAACAATTTGATCAAGGGAACCGAATTCGAAAATTCCACTCTCGAAGAAATCGTAAAAAAATCAAGCGGCGGTATTTTCAACAACGCAGCTCAAATCTGGAATCATACTTTCTATTGGCATTCCCTTTCTCCGAAAGGCGGCGGTCCTGCTACGGGAGCTGTAGGTGATGCAATCAATAAGGCTTTCGGGTCTTTTGATGCCTTCAAAGAAAAATTCACTCAATCTGCAGTGACCAATTTCGGTTCCGGATGGACTTGGCTCGTGAAAAAAGGCGATTCCGTTGAAATCGTAAACACAAGCAACGCAGGTTCCCCTTTGAAAGACGGTCTTCAGTCTTTGATCACCATCGACGTTTGGGAACACGCTTATTACATCGATTTCAGAAATGCTCGCCCTAAATACGTGGAAGCTTTCTGGAACCTTGTAAATTGGGAGTTTGCTAACCAAAACTTCAAATAAGTTTTCGCAAATTACTGAAAAGTAAAGGCAGGTTAGCGAAAGCGAGCCTGCCTTTTTTATTTCAGAAACAAACGAATATAGAATCTTGGCTTTGTTGCCAGTGAAAGGTGTAATGAATGAGTCTTCCTAAAATAACGATCCCCAAAAAACCCAAATACACTCAGCTCGAGCTTCCCTCCGGTTTGGAATTTTGGGAATTGTTTCGAAGTTTCGAAAAAAAATACGACACCTGTTTTTTATTGGAATCCGCAGGAGACAATCAATATGACTCTCGTTATTCGGTCATAGGATTCGACCCCGAACATTTGATCGTTGGAAATCCCGGCTCTTTGGTTTTCGACGGAAGAGAATACAAAGTTCAAAATCCTTATTATGCTTTAAGAGATCTTACCGATTATAATTCACTCAGCATCAGTTATGCGGGAGGACTTGTAGGATTTCTAAGTTACAACTCGATGCAGTTTTTCGAGCCTAAATTGAAAATAGAGCCGCATCCTGATTTTCCATCCATGCAGTTTGGGATGTATTTGGACGGTTTGATCTACGATAAATTCACAGGCGAACTGATTTATTTCAATAATGGAAAGGATCGTTCTTCGGAAGTGAAATCCCTTCTTTCCAAAGTGAAGGAAGAGAAAGATACTTTGGCTCCCAGTGTAAAAGTAAAAGCCAAAAGCGAAGTTTTTTCAAAAGAACTGCACAAAGAGATGGTTCGGCTTACTCTGGAAGAAGTAAAAGCTGGCAATACTTTTCAATGCCAAATCGGTTTTGAAGAAACGTTCACAGTCAAAGGCAATCCTCTTGCCATCTACGAATCTCTTCGTAAAATCAATCCTTCACCTCATATGTATTATGTGAAGTTCAAAGAAAAAATCATTTTAGGCGCAAGCCCTGAACTTCTTTTCCGTCTCAGACAAGGAGAAATGGAATCTTTTCCTTTGGCAGGTACCACAAAAAGAGGAGCAAATCCCTCGGAAGATACCGAATTGGCTCGTAAACTTTTAACCGATCCTAAAGAAATCGCTGAACACAATATGCTCATCGATTTACACAGAAACGATATAGGAAGGGTGGCGAAATTCGGAACCGTAAAAGTCAGAAGACGTTTCGATGTGAAAAGATTCAGTCATGTGCAACATATTTCCAGCGAAGTAGTAGGGATTCTAAAATCGAACGAAGATATGTTTTCGGGACTTGCCGCTTCTTTTCCGGCAGGGACTCTTTCCGGAGCACCTAAGATCGAATCGATGAAAATCATCGAAAAAACGGAGAAAAGTCCTAGAGGTCCTTACGGAGGTGCGGTAGGTACTTTCGGATTTAACGGGGACTGTACGTTTGCTATTCCGATTCGAACTTTTTTTGTGAGTGGGGAAAACGGTTTCGCCAGAGCTTCCGGAGGAATCGTTTACGATTCTTTGGCGGAATCCGAATATCAGGAAATCGTAAATAAAATGGCCTCCGTAAAACGAGCTTTAAACGATCATTTGGAGAAGTAGGCGAAACTATGAAAGTTCTAATTTTAGATAATTACGATTCGTTCACATTCAATTTATATCAGCTCGTAGGAGAGATTTTGGAGGAAACCGGCAAACCTTTCCAGTTGGATGTCTTTCGAAACGATGAAAAAGAATTTAAGGAAATCGAATCCGCCGGATACGATCGAATCATTATTTCTCCCGGTCCGGGCCATCCTGCGGACAAAGCGTACTTCGGAATCTCCAGTGACATTCTGCTCCATTTGGGGAAAAAAACTTCCATTTTAGGAATCTGTCTTGGGATGCAAGGCATGGCGACTACATTCGGCGGTGAAGTGGTTCGGGCTCAAATCGCAATGCACGGAAAACTTTCCCCGATCTCTCATGACGGTGAAGGAGTGTTTCGCAACCTAACACAGAATATAGAAATTATGAGATACCATTCTTTGGTGGCAGAGGAAAAATCTCTACCGGCGGATTTGCTTGTGACTGCGAGAGTGAGCGACGGAACAGGGAAAGGGGAAATTATGGGGCTTCGCCATAAGTCTTTGAAAATAGAAGGAGTTCAGTTCCACCCGGAATCGTTCGGTTCCGAAGAAGGCAAACTTCTATTGAAAAACTTTCTGACGAATTGATCAGTTTCCTTTGAAATCTTTCATCATGGCCTCTTCCCAAGAAGCGTAAAAATCAAAATCTTGATTTGCTTTTTGGGAATCGTCCGCTCCGTATAGAGAGAATTTTTTTCGCATAATTTCGCTATAGGTGGTGATTTTATTGGTTTGAGTATTTCCTTGTAAGGAATAGACAGCTTGCAAACCGGCTCCTCCTCTTCCTTGAGTTCCGTAAACCTGCAAAGTCATCATATCGGAAAAAAATTCGTCTATATTCCCCGGAATAAAAAAGTCGATCACTCCCGTAGGAATGAAATATAGAAACCTTCCGGTGATTTCTTTTTTCCCCACTCTTACGTATTTTCCTACCAACTTATCTTCATTAGCCGAACTGGTGTAATTGAGTTTATATTCCAAATCGGAAATGATCGCAGTGATTCCGAAGGATTTGATTTCTATATCCCCTAAAAAACGAATCTCTCCCGGTTTCAAAAAGAACTGTTTTCTAGGATGACTTGGAAAATGGAACTGAATGGTTTTTCCCAAGTTTGTGATTTTGATTTTGTCTTCAGGATTCGTTTTATCCCAAATATCGATTGTCATTTTCGTTTTTTCTAAACGAACTCCCGTCCGATTGTAGAAGCCTGGAAATTTTTTTTTGGTGATATCGTCGATCGAGAATTCCAGTAGGATGGAGCCCCCTTCTTGTTTGAGGGAACATGTCATCGTTTCACATAAAAATTTTAGATTTTGCGATTTCGATTTTAAGGCTTCGAAAGATTTCGGATCGTTTACGATGAATGCGAATTCATTCAGCCAAACAAAATAGTCTCTGGGTAAAAAACCTTTCCAATGCGAAATTTGGGATCTTTCAACCGTATAGATCTCTTTCTCTCCCCAAAGTTTGGGAGAAAATTCACTTCTTGCATAATAGTCGTAATTTCCTTTTTGTTCGGGATACCATTGCAAAGACCATGTTCCGTTTCCCGATTGTTTGCCACCTAACTCAACATATAGATTTCCCGACTCGGTTCGTTTCAGTTCTTTTTCCTTTTCATCGGATAATAAACCCGCTAATGCGGAAAAATACGTTTCATTGCCGGATGAGTGGGTTCTGTATGATTTTTGGAAAGAGTCGTAATTTTTCCAAAATTGATAATGGTTTTGATTTGGCTTTGTGCATGCTGAGAAAAACAGCAAACATACGAATGTGATTCTTAAAAGTTTAGATTTCTTCTTTAAGAATGGAATGTATTTCTTTGATTTTGGTTTCATCGACTTCCGATAGATATTCTCTATGAATTTGTTTTCCCTTTTTATCGAAAATCCGCAGATATGCTTTTTCTCTCTGCAGTCCTTCGGCGAGTTCTCCTTTTCGGTCGAGGAGAACGCTTTCGAACTCTTTTGATTTTGCATCTTCCAGATATTTTTCCACAAGGGAGTTGGTTTCTTTAAGATTGAGATAGAATAAAAAGCTGACTTTGTTTGAATCTTTCCAGAGTAAATTTTGCATTTTCCAGTAGATCTTTCTTCCTAATTTTCTGCAAAGTTCGATATCCTTCAATTCACATCCTAATATGAGGACTGGTTTTCCTTTTTGCGATTGATGGGTGAAGGTTTTGCCGTATTGGTCTTCGATGGAAAATTTAGGAATGGTGTTTGCGAGAATGGGAGTTAGGAAAAAAAACAAAACGAGTCCGGAAAAAAGACTACAAAAGGAAATCCTCACCCTTAAAGATTAATCCATGAAACTCCATTCTGCAAGTTCATTTTTATTTTATCTGTTTTTCATTTCCTTTTGCAGATGCCAAAGTATTCCGATTTTCGCTTCACATTATCAACTTCTTTCTTCTTCGGAAGACATCGCCGTTTTCTCTGTATCCGAATCGATATTAGGTGATATTTTTCCCGAATCTCTTGTTTCCGAGTTCGTTCCTGTTCCTTCGGGGAAAGAAATCACCGTTAAAAATCTTTTGGATCGAGTCCAACTTAGACTCAGTATTCTTTCCAGTGATACTTGGGAAGTTTTATTACAAGATCGTGTCACTGCGGATATGGAACAGTTATTAAACGCCGCCGTAATGAAACAATCTTCCAAAGTGTATTTGATTCTTGTGAAAAAGGACGATCCTTTATCTCCTCTGACTAAAATTTTCCGAACGAGCATTTTAGTAGGTCATACTCGATCCGGTTTGGTGTTCGGGTTCACCGATTTGAAACAAAACATTACATTTCCATCCCAATATAAATTCGATGACTGGGCGATTTTTAAATTAGGAAGATTGAATCCATCCTACAAACAAGAGTTAAAGATTCGGCCGAACAATCCTCCTATGAGTTTTTTTAGAACGGAAATGAAAGATAAAATTCAAATATACGGAAGGATCATAGTTTCGGAAGATCCGAAACTTTTACCTAAGGATTTGATTTTGAAAGTTCCGGAAGAGGATGAAGTCCAGGCCTTGCAGAATCAAAAATGGAGATCGGTTCCTGAACGACTGGAAGCTTTGGAAGAGTTGAGAAAGAAAAAAATTATTTCAGAGCAGGATTTCGAGAAAAAGAAACAGGAACTTCTGAAAGAACTTTAGATTCCGTCTCCGTGAATGAATTCCTGTATGAACAAATCGTTTTCCGTTTTGGTCTCTGTTGATGAAACGTTTGAATTTTGTTTTTCGAAGACTCTTTGTTTTTCATACAACTGATTGATCAACTGCTGTTGGGTTTCCACTTTTTCCAAAAGGACGGAGAACACTTTCGCAATCGGATCCGGCATTTGATTGTGTTCTAACATTTGTTCTACGGAATCGGATGCTTCTCCCGATTTCACAACTTTCCCGGGAATCCCCACAACGGTGCTTCCAGCAGGGACGTTTCTCATCACTACGGATCCGGCACCCACGCGGACATGATCTTCGATCAATATATTTCCCAACACCTTTGCACCCGCTCCGATCACCACGTTCTTGCCGATGGTAGGATGTCGTTTTCCCGATTCCTTTCCTGTTCCTCCCAGAGTCACACCTTGAAAGATGAGACTTCCCGAACCTACGATCGCTGTTTCTCCGATCACCACTCCTGTACCGTGATCGATAAAAACTCCATTGGCGATTTGAGCGCCTGGATGGATGTCGATTCCGGTAAGAAATCGGGAGAAGTAGTTCAGCATTCTGGGGAATAAAGGAAATTTGATTTTATAAAGAAAATGTGCGATTTTATGCAGCCAAATCGCATGAAGCCCCGGATAACAGAGGATAATTTCCAAATAGGATTTGGCAGCCGGATCGAATTTTCGGATGACTCTTATGTTTTCGAACATGATATTTAATGAATCCTGAAGTTAGAGATTAGACTGTTGAGTTTTTCGGATAATTGTGCAAGACTTACCGTTGATCCTGCAAGTTCCTCTGCGGAAGCGGCACTTGATTGAGAGATCGAATTCACTTGTTCGATGGCACCCGCAACTTCATGGGAAGAAGTCTCCTGTTCGTTGGTCGCTTCTGCAATGAAGTTGGAAAGATTCGTAAGATTCGATACGGAAGTCATTACTTTTTGACTCTGTTGGTTTTGAGTCATTGTTGCATAGGAAATCTCTTCTGTTAAGGTTGCGGCTTCTCTTGATTTGTTTAAAATTCTTTTAAAACCATCAACCAATTGCTCAATAATTACTTTCCCGTCGTTTACCTTTTGGATGGAATCTTGAATTAAGGATTCGATTTGTTTCGTGGCCTCTTGGGATCTTCCCGCAAGTTTGGAAATTTCTTCTGCAACGACGGCAAACCCTCTTCCTGATTCCCCCGCTCTGGCGGCTTCGATTGCAGCATTTAATGCAAGTAAGTTGGTTTGGTCGGAGATTTCGTTGATTACATTGATGATTTCTTTGATTTCGTTGGAACTATCTTCGATCGCTCCCATTCTGCGGGAAGCTTCATCCACTTTGATTTGGCCGGATTCCGCTTCTTTCAACATTGCTTGGGAACCGTCGTTTACTAACTTCGACTTGTTGGTAACTGTTAGGATGGAATCGGACAAAGAAGTCATTTCTTGGATGGTGGCAGTCGTTTCTATGGACTGATCTTTTGCCGTTTTCGCCACTTGATTGATCGATTCAGTAATTTCGGAGATTGCGGCTGATGTTTCTTCCAAAGAAGCGGCTTGGTTGGAGGAGCCGTCCGCAAGAGATTGTGCCGTTGCTGAGATTTCATCCGCAGAAGAAGCTACATGATCCGAAGTGGAATTGATTTGCGAGATGAGAGATCGTAAGTTGACGGATGCATGATTCAATGCTTTGATGAGTCTTCCTATTTCATCGTTGGATTGAAAATTTTCCTCTGCTGTCAAATCACCTTCCGCAAAACGATTGGCGATGAGTTCCGCTTTTTTGATCGGGTTGGCTATACTTCTTCCCATAAAAAAGGAAAGGATCATTACGATTGCGAAAGAAACTACATAACCTGCGATTAAAAGTATTTTTACATTTTGAGCCGTCTTTTCGGATCTATCTTTTCTGAGTTTGATGAGTTCTCCCATCATTTCGTCAAAGTTGGAAATATCATTTAATAATTGTTTGTTGGTTGGAACCAAATCTAACTGAAGTTGAATTGCTGCCTTTGCTGCCGCAGGAGATTTGGTTCGCAGAAACTTCTCTTTTTCCGTTTTGAGTTGTTCCAATGTCTCCAGAGATTTTTCAAATTCCTCTTCGATTTTCAAATTTGCCTGAAGAGCTTCTTTTGTTTTATCCAATTCGACGGTAGCTTCATAGAACGCTATATTGAGAAAGTTTTCAATTTCACCTAATAGTTGTTTTGTATTTTTTATGATAGGATCGATTTCGGAATTTGTTTCTTCCAAATCGTCAATTTCTTCCGCATTGATGATTTTAACGGTTAGATTTCGAATCTTTGCAAGATTGTAGCCTATCTTAACTGATTTTTCATAAGAATCTTCATAGATTGTTTTTAAAGAATTGAGGTCTTCTTCTAGCTGGTTCAATCCGTAAATACCCAGTATTGTTATGATAAGTACTAATATTTGATTTATCGCATTGGAGCCATAAATCTTGAGTTTGACGCTGAATTGAGAGAGAACACGATTCATAAAAAATTTATTTTAAAATTGAATTGATTCCAGGCTAATTTTCACGCACCGTCTAGGATAGCAAATTTCCAAATAGAAAGCTTTACACTTGAAACCTAACTATCCGCTTCACATTTCCCTTTTTATACTTACTTTTCTTTCGATCACCTTCTGCGATGTTTTTTTAGATCCGAGGTATCCCCAGACTTGGGAAGTATATTCCGCCGCCTTTTTCTCCAATTGGCCCTATTCCGTGGCACTCATTGTCATTTTGTTTTTTCATGAAATGGGACATTATCTTCCTGCAAGGTACTATGGAGTCAGAGCCAGCCTTCCCTATTTCATTCCTGTTCCTTTCGGGCCGATCGGAACGATGGGTGCTGTGATCAAAATCAAGGACCCCATTCCTGATAAAAAGATTCTTTTCGATATAGGAGTAGGCGGGCCTTTGATGAGCCTCATTCTATCGGTTGTTATATGGATATACGGAATTCATCTTTCTCATGTGGTCGCTTTTCCTGCGGATTTGGATAAATCCCAGTTCCTTCTTTTCGGAGACAGTGCATTTACATATCTGACAAGTCAGTGGATTTTAGGGCCTGTCGATTTTTCCGTTATGGACATCGAAGCCCATCCTTTGGCAAAAGCAGGATGGGTCGGTCTTTTGATTACCGCCATCAATATGCTTCCTTTCGGACAATTGGACGGAGGACATGTAATTTATTCTTTGTTCGGTGAAACTTATAGAAAATGGATTTATTGGCTGTTTATTGCGTTTTTGTTTTTGGCTTTTTTCAGCATCACATGGCTGCTTTGGGGTTTTATCATTTATTATTTGATAAAAGTGGAACATCCATTCGTCAAAGATTCTAGTGAAGGACTTTCCAAATTCAGAAGAGCTTTGGGTTTCTTTATGCTGATTTCTCTGGCAGTTATATTCGTCCCTAAGCCGATCGTAGTGGCGACAGAGGCTCTGGGGAACAATGTTTTATCCGACGTCTGGGAGATTCTCCTTCAAAGACTGGGAGAGTTATAATATGAAATTACGAATTCAATCCTTCTTTTATGTTTTGATTTTATTTTCCGCATCTTATCTTTTTTCACAAGAAGCGAAAGACTATAAACTTACGGACAAGGCATACGGCCTTGCTTGGGACGGTGTCAACTTTTGGTTTATAGATACGAACCGAAGAGCTTTGATCAAGATCAATGAAATCGGGGAACAAGAAATTTATAACCTTGGTTTGGCGAATTTAAGAGGAATCAGCTTCGACACCAGAGAAGCAAAACTACTTGTTGTTGCTCCCAAACAAATATTAAAGATCGATCCTAACACGGGTGGAATTACCGATAAAATCAATATTCCGATCCAGAATGTGGCAGGGGTCGCCAGTGTGGGAAATTTTTATTATCTGTTGGATCTGGACAACGCTAAGGTACAGATCTTCGACCAAGCCAGTTCCATTTTAGTAGGGGGGTTTTTCACCGACCGAAGCAGACCTAGAGATATTTGTTTCGGGAGAGATTCCTTATGGATCTCCGATTCGGCAGATAACACTGTTTATAGATACGATGCAAAGTCGGGTAAAATCACCGGTTCCATCAAAACCAGCTTAAAAGCGATTCGAGGAGTTCTTCTCAGCGGTTCCAAACTTTGGGTTGTGGATCGGGAGGCTCACGAAATCAAAAATATTCCGTTCATCGAAACGGAACGTTTCATCGCTTCCGGGGAAGAGGAATATACTTTGGAAGTAACCTTAAAATTCAGAATCGATACGGTGTCCCTTTCCAAAGCACAGATTGCGGTTCTGCATCCTCCTTCCAATGAGCAGCAACGTATCCGTTCCGTTAAATTTACAGATGCCAGCTTTCAACCTGCATTCATCCAAAGAAACCGAGCCCATTTGAAAAAACTTTCTATTGAGGATTCTCCCGGAGAACAGGTATTAAAGTATAAGTTTACTTCCAGAAATCAGTTCATCAAATATTACGTAGGTGATGATTATTTGAACAAGGAAACTTCTTATCCTGCGGACATTACGAGTTATTACGATAAACAGAAAGAAAACGGAAAACTTTTCGCCAGAGATTATTTGGAGATTATCCATTCCAATCGTCTTCTATCCACTTCCCTTCAAGATTTTAAATCCAAGATGATGGAAGCGGGTGTGCCTGTGATGCCTTACAGAATGATCCGTTTCGAAAAAGGAAAGGCGAAATCGATTCAAGATTCCATTTCCTTGTTTTTGCTAGGATATGGCTGGATTCCCGTTGCGGACATAGGAACGAGTTCGACTGCCGACAAAAGGTATTTTGAAAAAAAAGAATCGGATTTAATTCTTTATCAAAGTTTGAATTCGACTCCTTCGGTATCTCCTGTTTACTTTAAAAAAGATGCCAATTCTGAATGGGAAAATCTGCCTGCGGAGATTACTTACAAGATCAAGTAGTCTCTTTGTTCTTTCCTTTCTCTTCTTGAGTTGTATTTCCTCTTTTCAAGAAGAGTGGAACAAAATCACGATTTATCCCATAAGCTTTGAAAACCAAAGCAGACTGAAGTTGCTTGTGGAGTCCGCTTGGAATCAACTTCCCAAAACAAAATCCCAATGTACCGTTTTTAAGGAGACTCCTCTCCAGACGGAAGGAATCAAAAACTATTATTGTCATTTGCTTGGGTTCTCCTCCCCGAAACAAATTTCAGAGTTGTTAGGTGTTCCTGTCTTTATCAGCGGGCCTCATCGTGGAAATGAGATCGTTTTCGATTCCTCTGATTCTTTCGGGTTTTATCATCCTGAGTTTCCAATTCGTCTTCGGAAATTTATGATTCCGGGAAGAACGAACGCAGGTTTTCGTGCGGCAACACAGAAAGTTTATGATGAGCATGTAGCCAAAACGGCTCGAATCTTTTTTGCCACCTATCGAAAGTTAATTTCTAATCAAAATTATTTCGAATCGGAAACGGAAAGATACATCCGTCTGATTTCGGAAAAACAACTGGAACCCTATTATTTGGAAAAATACAATCTCTTTCTACATCCTGATTTTACGGATGGAGAAGAAGAAGCCGAGTCGGCTAAATTTCAAGTATGGAGAGAAGATGAAAATGCGGACACAGTACTTGTAAAACAATGTGTTGGTTTTTGGATTCGAAGACGGATCGACGGAACGGAAAACTCTTTTTATTCAGGACTCGAGGATTTGATACAATCCTACGATCCTGAATTTTATAAAAAAAGAACGGAAGCGGCAAAACCTTAATCGGATTTCTGCCGCAAATAAGTGTTAGAGTAGAAGATCCTTCACTGCATCGATCACATCTTTTTCATCGTTTTCCGTCATTCCTGCAAATAGAGGAAGTGAGATGGTTCGATCGTACATTCTGCACGCATTCGGATATTCTTCTCTTTTGAATCCGAACGTTTTTTTGTAATAAGGATGTTCGAAGATAGGAATGAAGTGGAGACTGGTTCCTATGTTTCTATCCTTCAATTCCTCAACAAAAGAGTCTCTTCCCAGTTTTGCGACTTTAGGATCTAACTCTACTCTGTAAAGATGCCAACTGTGCTGTCCGTCTTTGTCTTCTTTAGGAAGAGTCAGACCTTTGATGGACTTGAATTCTTCATTATAATGTTTTGCGATTTCGGTTCTTCTTTCCCAGAAAGCATGAGACTCTTTCAATTGAACCACTCCTAGCGCCGCTTGGATGTCGGTCATATTGTATTTGTATCCTGCATCCACCACTTCATAGTACCAACCAGGTCGATTGAATGCGTCTCTGTTGATTCCATGAAGGCGCATCTTTCTCATCCTTTCTGCAGCTTCTGCATGTGAGGTGGTGATCATTCCGCCTTCCCCGGTAGTGATCCCTTTCGTAGCATAGAAACTGAACACTGTGTAATCGCCCCAAGTTCCTATCATTTTATTTTTATGAACGGCCGGGAATGCATGTGCCGCATCTTCTATGACGATGAGATTGTATTTTTTTGCGATGGATAGTATCTCTTCCATATTGCATGTGTATCCTGCCAAATGAACCGGGATAACAGCCTTTACTTGTTTTTTCGTTTTTACGGATCTAAGTACTTTGCCGTCCCATTTGCACTTCGATTCGATAGTTTCTTGTAAGGTGGCAGGAGTCAGAAGGTTATGGATCGGATCCACATCCGTTAGGATGGGTTCTGCGTGAAAATAACAGATAACTTCCGTTGTTGCTGTGAATGTGATGGAAGTCGTGATGACCGCATCTTCTTCCGTAAGCCCGATCGCTTCCAATGCTAAATGAAGTCCCGCAGTTGCCGAGTTCACTGCGATAGAATGAGGGGCTCGGACGAAGTCACCGAACTCCATTTCGAATTGTTTTACTTTGGGGCCTGAGGTGACCCAGCCGGAGCGTAAGACACCCGCTACTTCTTCGATGGCATCTTCGGAGATGGACGGTAAGGCAAAGGGAAGAAAGGTTTTGCGCGAGGTCAGCATATTCATCTAAACGACATAATTCGGAAAAATTTCCAGTCTTTTCCGCTCCTAAAGGAACTATCGGAAGCATTTTTCCCGGCTATATAGGGAATTTCACGAGTTATTGAAAAATATTCTTGTAGCGACCGGTTTCTGTTAAAAAATTTCCTGGAACATGGAAGTTCAGTTTTCCGAAATCTTAGATCGTATTTCTGTCATAGACAGAGATATCTCCGAACTCAATCGGTTGAAAGGCCGTTTGCCTGCGGACAGACCGTATTCTCCTTCCCTGCAGTTAACTTTCGATAAGCAGATCAATACTCTTTTGAACGAAAGAGTGGCGCTTATGGAATTGCCGGTCGTCAATCCTCCGATCTGGCTTTTTCCTAAGGAACCGGGTCTTTCCGTTTCCGAAGAGACGTCTCTCCTTAAGGAACGTAAGGCGCTGTTGGCCGGAGATCTTTCCGTATCTCATCCCAACGAACAAGATGTAATTAATTTTATCAGAGACATTCCCAAAACGGAAATCCACCTCCATTTGGAGGCTTGCGTAAATAAGGAAACTTTAAAGTTCTTATACAAAAAGAACGGAATTGAAGTTACGGACAAAGAGTTTGAAGATAAGTACAACTTCAAAGACTTGATGGGTTTTATCCAAGTTTTCTTCTTCGTTCAAGGTGCTGTGAAAGAAGCAAGCGATTTGGCTTACTTCATTGACAGTTTAGCCGACTACCTACGTTCGAATAACATCGTTTATTGTGAGGCGTTCTTCGCTCCTTCCAAGTTCATCCAGAACGGTCTCGATTTTGACGAGATGGTGGAAGTGATGGTGGAACGCATTCGCCAAATCGAAGTAAAAGACGGAATCACAATTCGTCTTTTGGTGGACGTTTCCCGTTCCTTCGGACCGGAAAATGCGATGAACAATCTCAAACGAGTTTTAGGTCTCAAACAAAAAGAAGTGATCGGGATCGGACTTGGCGGTGCGGAACTTATGGGTCCTGCCAAAGATTATGCGGAAGTTTTCAAGGTGGCGAGAGAAGCAGGTCTTAGAACTGTAGCTCACTCCGGAGAAGACGACGGTCCTTGGGCGATTTGGGATGCAGTTAGTTTGTGTAAGGCGGAAAGAATCGGACACGGTACTTCTGCCATCCAAGATCCTGAACTCGTCAAATACATGAAAGACAATCGAATTCCGATTGAAATTTGCGTCACCTCAAACGTGTTTACCGGAAAGTATGTAAGAAAAGAACAAAATCACCCCGTTCGTTACTACTACGACCAAGGTTTGACTTTATGCATCAATACGGATGATCCTGAAATTTTCAATGTGAACTTAACTTACGAATATTTCAAATTGTACCGCTTTTTGGATTTTTCCATCGATGAGATCGTCGATTTAGTCAAACAAAGCGTTTATTGCACTTTTCATCCTCAGAAAGAAACTCTCTGGAAACAAATGGAAGAAAAGATTGATGCGATAAAGGTAAAATATAATTTACCTACACCATCTGTTTTGGTTTAGGTTTTTATGACTAAAAAATTATTTCTAATCGGGCTTTTGTTTTTGATTTCGTGTTCGAGCGAAGGGATCAACGGCCCGGACGTTCTAACTAAAGATACTACGATCAAAAGAATCCGTTCTGCGAAACTCGCGAGACTTGCCGCTTGCGGTGGTAACGTAAACGTCCAAGCTTTGTTCGTCAATGATTCAATAGAATTTGCAGGTTACACTGCAGCTTTTTACTCCGAAAAAGATGTTTCAGATTGTACGCTTCGAATTTTCTCCGTTGCATGCGGCCAGGAAGTGCCTCCATGTAATTTGAGTTCAAAATCTGCCTTTAAAGGAAGTTTTCTGCAAGGCGAATTTTAAAAACAAACCATCGTTATTTTAAGAGGGATTTATGGATTTGCCGAAATCAAAAATAAGCTTCCAATTGGCTAAAAATTTATTTTTAATGGCCTTTCTATATCTCCTCTCTTGCGCAGATGCGGGAATCAACGGTCCCGATGTTCTGACTAAAGAGACCACACAACAAAGAATTCGTACTGCCAAACTGGCAAGGCTTGCCGCCTGCGGAAGAAATGCGGACATACAAGTTTTATTCATCAATGATTCTTTGGAGACAGCAAGGTTCAACGGGCCTTATTATGCGGTGGCAGATGTGAAAATCTGCACCGATCAGATTTTCTCCACTCCTTGCAATTCGGAAGTAACGGAATGCAAGCTGAGTGCTAAATCTGCCTGGAAGGGAAGTTTCCTACAAGGCGCATTTTAAAAACAAACTGTTGTTATATTTCACTTAAACACGAATCTAATCGGGCTTGGAATGATATGACTTTAGGATCTAAGATTCAAGTTTTTGTAATTGATGACCACCCGATGATCCGGAAAGGTCTACAATCCGAGATTGAAAACGACCTTACTTTGAAATTTATAGGATCAGCTTCCTCGATCAAGGATGCTTTGCCGATCATCGGATTCAAGGCGGTCGATGTCTTGGTTGTAGATATTTCGTTGAAAGATGAAAATGGACTTTTGGAATTTACTAATATTCGAAAAAAGCAACCGAATCTAAAAATTATTTTTTTTACCATTCATAGAGATTGGGAATATCTCCAAAAAGCGGCAATGTTAGGAGCTGATGGTTATTTACTTAAGTCTGATAGTGCGGATCGGATTTTGTCGCAGTTGTATAGTTAGATGAAGACATGATCTTTTGAGTGGAAGTGACTAGGGACTTCATTTGTCTGGAGAGGTCTTCCGATTCGTTTAGAGAGTTCGAAAATCTTTTGGATATCAAAACGGAATGAGATATGATTAAAAAAATCTGACCATAAGGAATCATATAAAAACTATCGAGAATTCCGAATGTGAATAGAATATCGTTTATATTAGCAGCCATCAAACCTGTATAACCCATAAGTAAAACCCATGCACTCTTTTGTTTTTTAACGATCCCCACTAATAGAAAAATCATCCATCCGGGAATGACCGTAAAAAAGATATAAACGAGCATCGGATTAAGAAAAGACGCATATACATAGTTTGGTGCCACAACGGTTAAAAAACACATCGTATATATGGGAAGATTGAAATATAATCCGTAACGTTTCCAGAATTCGTTGGGAACAAATCTGTATAAAAAAGCATATAAAACGGGGCCGGAGCAGAACACGGAAAAATATTCGATACGATTGAGAATTTCCCATGAGATGAAATCGAACAATAAATGTCCCAACCTTTCCCCTGTGGTCAACGTCCTCAGTAAAATCAAAATACAATGGATCGCGAAAAGAAGCGGTGTAGGGTCTTTTCTTCGGAACGAATAGAATATAAGATTGTAACAAGCCATAAGCATCGCAGCAATACAAACTGCTACGCTCATCGCAGATTGAACTTGTTTTCTTTGAATGATGGTTTCTGCTTTGCCGAATAGAATGGGGTACCAATAACCTCCCCATAGATTGGTATAATTTGAAACATGGATTACAATATCGAATTGTTCTCCTTCCGGAAGCAGGACAATTTGGGGTTTGTATTTCGCAACGGATTCGTTTTCTGAAACGCCGACTTTACCCGCAGAAGCCAGCAATTCACCGTTTACATACATTTCATAAGATGTGCCGATGTCCGGAATATATAGGGCCAAGTTGGAAGTTTTTTCCCTTAACTTAACCTCGATTACATAACTAGCGTATCCGTAACTGCCGATCGTTTCGTCGAAAAATTGAGTATCATTCCATACGGAAGGGGAATGTTTGAGAATAAATTTCCGCTCAGAGTTTGGGGGCGATAAGGAGATTATTTTAGGTGTTACGAACTGTTTCCAATATAACTTCCATTCTCCGGAAAGTTTGATGATGTTTTGCGCATCGTAATCCGCCGAAGTAAGGTCTAAAATTCCGTTTTTTGCTTCTATCTGGTTTTGGTAAGTTCCCGTACAATGGAGGTTAGCAATTGATAAAATAAATACGGAAAATATATAGAGCTTTAGTTTTTCCAAAACGGATAAACTATGCAAAAAATGTCTATAGAGTCAATGTATAAAAAATGATATTAGGAAACAGTGTTCCACCGACGGGGTTGGTTGCCGGTGGAAATAATTTTATTCCAATCCCAATCTTTTGAAGATGGCTGGGATTTTTTCCAGATAAGGTTCGATTCGGAAAATCTCATCCAAGTCGGATTCTTTCAGGATGGAAGAGCAACGAGGATCCGCTTTCAGTCTGTCTCTTAGATTTGCGTTCGTATCCGCCCAAACCGCCATTGCGTTTTCTTGAACGATAGCATAAGCGTCCTCTCTTGTGATTCCCCCTTTTTCGATCAGCCAAAGAAGCACTTTTTGAGAGAAAATGAGCCCTCTCGTTACGTTTAACGTACGTGCTGTGGCATCAGGATAAACATGAATTCCTTTCAATACGAAATTCATTTTTTCCAATATATAATCGAGAGCGATTGTTGAATCGGGAAGAACGATTCTTTCCGCAGAAGAATGGGAAATGTCTCTTTCATGCCAAAGAGCTACGTTTTGCAGACCTACGTTTACGTTGGAGCGAATCACTCTTGAGATCCCCGAGATTCTTTCGCAAACGACAGGGTTTCTTTTATGAGGCATTGCGGAAGATCCTTTTTGGCCTTTGGCAAAAGGTTCTTCTACTTCTCTTCCTTCCGTTTTTTGAAGAAGTCTCACTTCCGTTGCCATTCGATCCAAACTTGCAGCAACGACTCCCAACACGGAAAGATAAAATGCATGTCTGTCTCTGGAAATGACTTGCGTAGCGATAGGATCAACGGTTAATCCTAGTTTTGTGAGAACGTATTCTTCGATTTCGGGATCGATGTTGGAATAGGTTCCTACCGCACCGGAAAGTTTTCCGACGGCAATTTGGGATCTGGCATCTTCCATTCTTTCTATGTTTCTCTGCATTTCGGAATAGAAGAGTGCGAATTTTAATCCCAATGTCATGGGTTCTGCGTGAATTCCGTGAGAACGTCCGATACAAGGAAGGTCTTTATATTCGATTGCTTTTTGTTTGGTGGTAGCTAAAAGTTCTTTGGCTCTTTTGATCAAAAGGTCGATGGCTTGTACCATCTGCACGCAAAGAGCAGTGTCTCCTACATCCGAAGAAGTGAGTCCGAAGTGAACATGTCTTCCTGCCGGTCCTATGTAAGAATTCAAATTGGTGAGATAGGCGATTACGTCATGATGTACTTTGGATTCGATCTCCAAAATCTCATCCACATTGAACTTTGCTTTGGCTTTAATTGTTTCCAAATCTTCTTTGGGAACTTCCCCTCTATTGGCGCGAGCTTCGCAGGCATAAATTTCAATATCTGTCCAAATTTTAAATTTGTTCTCTAATTCCCAAATGGCTGAGATTTCAGGATGGCTGTAACGATCGATCATAAGGGCAGAGTTTCAGTGCAAACATTCGTTTCAACTGTGAATTTTACGATTGCAGAACGACGTTCAAGATCCATTTTTAGGTGCATATTATCATAATCAAAGAGGAAGATATGTCCAAAGAATTCGAAGGCAAGGTTGCGCTAGTAACCGGAGCCGCATCTCCCATCGGACTGGGACGTGCCATCGCAAACCGCATCGCATCACACGGAGCCACATTGGTTTTGGTGGATCTGAATCAGGAAAAAATCGACGAAGCTGCAAAAGAAGTGGAAGCCGCTTACGGTGTAAAGGCGATAGGAATCGCTGCGAACGTAACGAAGCCGGAAGACTGCGATGCTGCCATCAACAAAATCAAAGAAGTGTTCGGCAAACTGGACTTTTTGGTGAACAATGCCGGGGTTTTGAAAGACAATCTTCTGATCAGAATGACTGAGCAGGAATTCGATTTCGTAATGGATGTGAATTGTAAGGGTGTATTCCTTATGACCAAATCTGCCAGCAAACTTTTATTAAAGTCTGATTCCGGAAGAATCGTAAACATTTCCTCCGTATCAGGTCTTACCGGTCAGCCAGGTCAGGCGAATTATTCCACTTCCAAAGCAGGTGTGATTGCTCTTACTAAAGTTTCCGCCAGAGAATTTTCAGGAAGAAATGTTCTTGTAAACGCAGTTTGTCCCGGTTATGTGCAAACGGAGATGACCGGTTCTTTGACAAAAGAAGTTCAGGAAAAATTGACGGATGCAGCAGTGATCCCTTTGAAACGTCCTGGAAAACAATCCGAGATCGCATCTGCTGTGAAATTTTTTCTCAGCGAAGATGCTTCTTACATCACAGGAACCTACCTCAGAGTAGACGGCGGAGCCGCTATCGGGATGTAGATTTTTTAGCCTTAGGCGATTTTTGCTTTTGCTGAGTCGCCTTAGGTGTGTTTGTTTCTTTCTTTTCTTTGGTGACTACGTTTTTTACAGGTTCTACGGTTATCGTTTTTGGCTCAGGAACGATCGGAGGACTTTCGATTTCATAATCGTATCGAACCGTTTGGCTCCAGTTTCCTGCATAATCCCTTACGCTGGCAGTTAATGTATGTTTACCTGGAGTGTACAATAATTCCGGTTCGAAAACTTCCACCCTTCCGTCTTTAGGAAAGTATTCCGCTTTTCCTCGAACTCCGTCTACTGTGACGTCGAAACCTTCCGGCATGATTCCGGAGCCGACATCCACCGCTTTCAGCATCAAAGCGAAATCCTCTTTGGGGAAAACGGTTTTGTTCATAGATTCGTGCAAATAGATATTAGGCGGTGTTTGGTCGGATAAAACGACGAAGAGTCCCGTTTTTCTGAGTCTTACTTTGAAAAAAGTTCCCCAAGAACTGAAGGAAGATCCTTTGATTTTTTTGACGGAACCGTCCGGAAGAACTTCATATAAGTCTGCGGAATTGATATCTCTTGACTTAGGAACCTTTACGTAAAGGTCATAACCTAGATTGAAATCTTTGAATTCAGGGCCGATTTCATATACGGAAGAAAGTTGATTTAATCCTTCCGTTTTGATTTTCACGTTCTCTTTCGCTTCGATTTCGAAATTCCCTTTGGAATAAATGGCGTTCACAGGAAAAAACAATTCCACTCTCGTATCTTTTGATTTGAAAGTGGTGTATCTGTCGAATTGGACATTATAAGTCCATTCCTTGGTGATGATATGTTTGTAGTCTCCCTGATCTTTGGTTACGTAAAAACTTGCCATCGCCTGTCTGTTTCCTTGGCCTTTGGCACGGATGAGTATTTCTTTCGGTTCTCCCGTTTTTAAGGATTCGCTATCGATTAACCCTTGTTCTCTTTCCGGTTTCAGGATTCCCAACAAATCGTTTCCATCTCTCGTATGCAAAAAATAGGAAAAAGGATTTCCATTCGCTTTACTGATGCTGCTGTCGTAGAGAAGAACGTTTTTGCGGGAATGGTTTTTTAAAATTTTAGAGAGCTGAAAACCTTGTAACAACTGTTCACCGATAGACATATCCAATGTGAAAATTCCCAATCGGTTCGAATTGGATTTTTGATGGATTGCGATTTGAAATCCTACCTTCCCTTGGATGGAAATCGTAGGAGATTCGGAAAGTTCGAATCTATTTCCTCCAACAGGATAAAAAGGAATGTCTATCGTTTCGTGTTTTCCGTTGATGAAACTTCTGGAGGTTTGAGGAGTGATTCGAAGAGAATCGAAAACTACTTCTTCTCCTTCCGAGTAACCCAGACCGAAATGCATCGGGTTGTAATAGATATCGTCTTTGAATAATTCGAAGTGAAGGTGGGGAGGGCCGACTCCCGTATCTCCCGAATAGGCGACCATCTCTCCCTTTTCTACAGGAACCGGTTCCGGAAGCACGATATCGAAATCGACTCTGTCTTTGAACCTTCTGGATTGTTTTGACTTTAATATTTGTTTAACGACTTTCGGTGCGAATTTATGCAGATGGCCGTATCTGGAAGTCATACCGTCGTCATGTTGTACGAATACCGCATAACCGATGCTTGTCCATTTTCTTTGAACTCTGGTTACTTTTCCTTTGGAAACGGATAAAATAGGAAGACCGATTTTTCCGGCTGTGGAAAAATCTTGTCCCATGTGAAAATGGCCGGTTCTAAATTCACCGAACGTGCCTGTGATCGTATTCAAACCTTTTACAGGCCAAACATAAGGTTCCGTAAGAACGAAACCTTGGGGATAATCGGATGAGAACGTCTGACTTGAATAGAAAAACAGAAACGTTAAGAAAAAAATAAGACGTCTAGACATTCCGTTTCAAGATTATTTTAGCCTTCGATTTCGAAAAGACTAATAAGGCGGTAGGAGATTGAAACTTTCCATGGGAAAGAGGGGAGGGGAAGAATTAGTAGATGTACCTGCAAAGTAAGAATTTTGCCGGAGAACGGTTTCTCCGGCGTTTCTTTTATTTCAAATTGGGTCTGCGTTTTTCCTTGAGGGCGGTCATCGCCTCCAAAAGATTATCAACCACTCCAGGTTGCTGGAAAGCGGTGATGGTTTCTTTTCGGTATTGTTCCAATTTTGCGATCAAATGACCGTTTAACATGTTCTTAGTGGAACGATAAGCACTCATCGGGATTTTAGAAAGAGAATCCAATTTTTTCAAAGCGAGTTTTCTCAAGTCTTCTCTGGAAGCGGTGATTTCATCGATCAAACCGATTTCTTTAGCTTCTCCCGCTTTGTATACTTTTCCTTCCAAACAAACTTCGGACCAGTATCTTGGTTCGACGCACATTTTGATTCTGTCGATGAAACTTCCTGGAAGAGGAAGGCCCACATTCACTTCCGTAAAACCGATTCTGCCTTTTCCATCGTACATATATTTATAGTCACTGGCCACAGTGATGACGGCACCTCCGCCCATCGCATAACCGGTCACTTCCGTAATCAAAGGTTTGTCGAATTTGATGAGTTCTCCGAATAGAATTACGATTCCGCCCACTTCATCCAATAGTTTATCTTTCGATGTGGAAAGAAGATTGTCCGCATCGAGACCGTTGCAGAAAAATTTTTCGTGATCGGATGTAAGGATGACTCCCTTTTTAGAAGGATCTTGATTGATTTCTTTTAAAATAGCACCTAATTCGCGCATATTGGCGCCGGTAAGTGAGTTTTGATCGTTCATTTCAAAATGAATGATTTCCGCATTGCCGCCGCTGACTGTGATTTCTTCTCTTTTGTAACTCATGTCTCTATGTGATCTTCCTTTTGAGGTTCTTTTTCCGGGAGAGTTTCGGAAGGAGTTGTTTGGGCACCGGTTGGCGGAGTAGAAGGAGTCGATTTTTCCTTTTTCTCTTTTTTCCTTAGCTCTTCCTTTCTTTGTTCTTCCATTTTCAAATAATCATCGAATTCGTTGGGAGCCATATAGATCGCAAATTTATCATCATCTTGCACATGTTCGATGAAAGCTCCCATGTGTCTTCCTGCGATGAATGAAACTTTGTCTTGGCCGATAAAGATTTTGACGACTCTTTCGAATACTTCCACTTCTTCTTTTCCTACTTCGGGAACACCTCTGATATCGAAACAGATGTACTCGTTTTGGATCGACTTTAGAAAGTTAGGAGTGAATATCTTTTTGAATTCGGGGAAAATATATCGTTTTAGATTGGCTCTGCATTGAAACAAAACTTTTCCGTGGCTGCGGTCCACGTTTACGAGAGAAACGTTGTCTCTTGTTTTGCTGTTTTCATTGAACTTATGTTCTTCGATCAAAGATTGGATTCGATCGAGAAGATTTTGTTTGAAGAGAGGTTTCACCATGTATTCCGTGAAACCTAGAATTTTATGATTGAAGACGAAGTTTTCATCTTCTTTGGGGATGAGAGCTACGATGGGAATCCCTTGAGTGATGACATCCTTTCTCAACTCGATGACGAATTCCAATTCCTTTTTGTCTTTGAAAGAAAGACCGAGCAGGATGATGTCCGGGTTGGAAGACTTTACGTATTCCTTAACCGTCTGAGTGAACTTTGTAATGACGACCCTTTGCCGCAAACCTTGAAAAATATTTTCTAATTCCGATGCGGAATACGGATCGTTTTCGATGGCCATTATAAAATGCATGGTGTTTGGATAAGGTTTAAATGAGTCCGGCTTCCGTGGCAACGCGGAAAACATTCCCGATTCTCTTTTGTTTTTCCGCTAAAATTTTATCTGTCAATACTTCTTTGACGATGTCTTCCGGTAAAGAACTCAAAGAATCGAAATCCCGTTTATAATCGGAAATCGGCATTTTGCCGAAAAGAATATTGGCTTGGAATTGATACACTTGGTGCTCCATCAGGAAACGGAGGGTGTCGAAATCTTCCACTGCTTCCGCAGTGATCACAGCTTCCCGGTTATCCGCCAATCGTTTGCAATAGTCTATGAACGCCAAATTGTCCAAAAATTTGATTTGGTCTTCTTCTATTTTGAATTTAAAGCTGATCGGATCGAGTTTGAATTCCTTGATCATGATCCCCAAATCCAGAACGATTTGGTGGGATTGACTTTTTACTCCGAAGTCGTCCGCTGCAAAACTCATTCCGTGGTCATAAAACGCCTGGCAAACGTCTTTCAACGGATAGGCGGAGTCGTCGTAAGGTTTTTCGACCAATTCGAATCTTACGTTTTCAGGATTCAAGTTTTTAGCATAGATGAGTTTATTCAGACGATCCACTTTTTCTTTTACGGAAAAAGTATCGATGAGGGATTGAGGGGAGATGTTGAACTTGAGCAAACCTGGAGCGCCGTCGCAGGCTACGATGAGTTTTTCTAAAATCAAAAGTTCGATTCGGTTGATGTCTTGGTCGTTCGGAATATCGTTGATGAGATCCTTATAACCGATGTAAGCTCCTCCTCCTACGAAAACCTCTCCTCCTTTTACGGAATAGGTTTTTGCTTTCGGATTAAAAATGACGGTAGGCTGGATCATCGCTTCATGAACGGATCCTGAGATATAAGTGTTCGCTTTGTTGTAGTAGGTCCAGCTCCAGCGAACCAGGTTGTCGTTTAGGTTTTTTTCTGAGGAACGAAATAGTTCTTCGAAAATTTCGTCGTTCGTCGAAATGAAGTTAGACTGTGTTCTGGAAACTCCGAAGTGGAAAGATGCTACTTTGTTCCGCATACATTCCTGTTGGAATTTACCTACTGCATTTTCTATATTGGGAAATCGTTCTATGTTCCATTCGAAGAGAGGAGAGATCCCCATAAGAAGAATTCCTTTTTTTTCGAAATAGTGGAATCCGAACGAAATGTCCTCTAAATCCAGACAGCCGTAAAAATCGCCACGAAGCAGATCTAAAAATCCGAGCGTTTCTATTCCGGTGATATTTTCGAAACGAATGAGGAATAAAGGTTTTCCCCTATTTTCATTGATGAATGTTTTTTTAAAAACATCCAAGTCTTTCATTCCATAATAATATGGTCCGGTGAAAATCTGATTTTTCAAAACATGCCTGCGTATTTGGTTTGATAAAGAAACGAGTCGCTTTATTCTAACGGAAATCGTCAGGATTGCAAGTAGGAGTACAGATCTATGTTGAATATTATTTTATTTTTATTGATCGGTTTGGCCGGTGGATGGCTCGCAGGAAGAATTTTGCGAGGAAGAGGTTACGGATTGGTTGCGAATTTGGTAATTGGAGTGATCGGTTCCTTTTTAGGAGGGTTTTTATTCCGCCTGATCGGATTCAATACTTACGGCCTCATTGCGGAACTGATCGTGGCAGTTGTCGGATCGATTCTTTTGATTTTCGTAGCAGGGTTTATCAAAAAAAGATAAATAAAAAACCAAACCAACGTAAGCTTATGTCCCTTACGTTGGTTAAATGAAAAAAATTATTCCAAATCGATTCCATCCCCTGGTTCGAAGTTGGAACTCACACTTTGCACATCGTCGTTGTTTTCCAAATTGTCTATGAGCTTCATGATTTTTTCCGCAGTTTCCTTATCGTTCACTTCCACAGTGGTCATGGGAATGTATTTGATTTCGGATTCTTCCATAGTCAGTCCTTTGGAAGTAAGTGCGGATTGAACTGCTTCGTATTCGCTTGGAGGAGTGAGAACCGTATAAATCCCTTCTTCTACTTGGATGTCTTCTGCGCCCGCACCCAAAGCTAAATCGAAAAGAGCTTCTTCCGAAATTTGTTCCACTTTCAAAGTCAATTGGCCTTTTCTTTCGAAGAGTCGGGAAACTGCACCCGAGTTGGCGAGAGACCCGCCCATTTTAGTGAGAATGCTTTTGATTTCGGGAGTCGTTCTGGATTTTTTATCCGTAAGAACGTCCACCATAATGGCTACTCCGCCGGGAGCGTAACATTCGTAAAGGCATTCCTCATAAACCATCCCTTCCAATCCGCCCGTTCCTTTTTTGATGGCGCGTTCGATATTATCTTTGGGCATATTGGAAGCTTTCGCTTTGGTAACTGCCAGTCTGAGTCTAGGGTTTGCTTCCGGATCTCCACCGCCTTCTTTTGCGGCAACGGAAATTTCCTTGGCGATTCTCGTAAAGATCGCTCCGCGTTTTGCGTCAATGGCCCCTTTTTTTCTGCGAATCGTGGCCCACTTCGAATGTCCTGACATAGTTTGCTCCCATTGCAAATTTTTTTAAAATCCAGGATTTTTCAACAGATTTCCCTTTTAGCCTAGTTTCTTGACGGTAGGATAAAAATCCAAAGTACTGTAAAAAAAACTGAAATAAGGCCTGTCATGATCGACTTTTCCATAACCGACGAACAAAAAGCTCTCCGGGATTTAGCCCGCGACTTCGCAAAAAATGAAATAGCTCCCAAAGCGGAACACCACGATCATACAGGTGAGTATCCTAAGGAAATTTTGAAGAAAGCCTTCGATATCGGGCTGATGAATCTTCATATCCCTACTCAATACGGTGGAGCGGGACTAGGGGTTTTGGACGAACTTATCGCTTCCGAAGAATTATTTTACGCATGTTCCGGAGTTGCTACTGCGATTCTTGCGAACAACTTGGCACTCGCACCTGTTTTGTTAGGTGCTAGCGACGAAATTTTGAAAAAATTCATCCAACCAATGAGTGAAAATTTCACTCTTGCAGCCTATGCGGTAACCGAGCCGGGCGCAGGTTCCGACGTAGCGGGAATCCGCACCACTGCGAAACGAGTGGGTGACGATTACGTTTTGAACGGATCCAAAATGTGGATCACTAACGCAGGTCATGCGGATTGGTTCTTTGTTTTGGCAAAGACGGATGTAAACGCAGGTCACAAAGGTATGACCGGTTTCATCGTAGATGCAAAAACTCCCGGAATCATTCTAGGTAAAAAAGAAAAAAATATGGGACAACGTTGTTCTGACACCCGTTCGGTGACATTCGAGGACGTAAAAGTTCCTAAATGGCAAATGGTGGGAAAAGAAGGAGAAGGTTTCAAAATCGCTATGGGCGCTTTCGACCAAACTCGTCCTGCTGTTGCGATCGGAGCCGTAGGTGTTGCAAAAGCCGCATTGGATCATTCCGTTCGTTATGCAAATACTAGAAACGCATTCGGAAAACCGATCTCAGTAAACCAAGGTGTAAGTTTTATATTAGCTGAGATGGCAAGAGACATCGAAGCGGGAAGGCTTCTTTGCTGGCAAGCTGCATGGTTGATCGACGGCGGTCACAGAAATACATACCAAGCATCCATCGCAAAAGCTTTCTGTGCGGATATGGCGATGAGAGTGACAACGGATGCAGTCCAGATTTTCGGTGGATACGGATTCAACGAAGAATACCCTGTAGAAAAATTGATGAGAGACGCTAAGATCTTCCAAATCTACGAAGGTACTTCTCAGATCCAAAGAGTGATCATTTCTAAATTTTTGAACGATGGAGTAGGAATCGAAAATCCGAATCTATAACAAAGATTCGGTTCGTTTGCCTATCTGTTGTCTCTTCGATCTATTTTCCGCACATCGCATTCTTTGCGGTGCTTGCGGAAAATTCCTTCCCATTCTACGGAACCTTCGGTAAATTAAATCCTTCCATGCTCCTTCTCATCGATAACTACGATTCTTTCACGTATATACTGTATCAGTATTTAAGAGAATGGGATGATGTAGAAGTGATTCAAAATTCGGATCCGTTGCCTTCAAATTCTCTGCAGAAATTTTCAGGTGTGGTACTTTCTCCCGGTCCCGGTCTTCCTAAAACTTCAGGCAAACTTATGGATCATATTTCCTTTCTCATAGGTAAGATGCCGATCTTAGGAGTTTGTTTGGGGCATCAGGCGTTGGCGGAATCCTTCGGAGGAAAGTTGGAAAAAGCGGGAGAAATCTTTCATGGAAGGCCTTCTTCCGTCTTTCATAAAGAAGGAGGTATTTTCAGAGACATCCCATCCCCTTTTTCAGCCAATAGGTACCACTCTTGGGTGGTATCTCCCTCCGATTTTCCGAAGGAATTGGAAGTGACAGCAGAGACAGAGAATGGAGTCATTATGGGAATCCGCCATAAAACCATTGAGAATATATATGGAGTTCAATTTCATCCCGAATCCATTCTGACCGAATTCGGGAAAAAATTAATTCGAAACTTTTGTGAGATCGCTCGTTAAATGAAATATTTCCTTAGATTGATGTCCTATTCCTTACGGTACAAAAACCGTTTTGTTTTGGGATTGGTATTTGCACTGTTAACCGCTATCCTCAACGGAATTTCTCTTACTTCCCTCATTCCCTTATTCGATGCTTTGGGAAGCGATAAAAGCAAACGATTTCATCTGGAACTTACCGGACCGGAAAAAACGATTTTGTTCGAAGAAGTTTATTTGGGCGAAGATTTTATCGACGGACTCGATCGAATCAAACTTCTGATCATCTCCGCCAAACTTCAAATCAACGATGTTACTAAGGATATGGAGCCAAAGGAAGTGGTATGGGCGGTTTGTTTCGCTGTTTTCCCTCTTTATCTATTGAAACTCATCACATATCTTCTTTCCGTATATTGCATTGCGACTTCGGGGTATAAGGCGGTCAGAGACATTCGGCAGGAGCTGTTCCGAAAAGTACAAAGGCTCCCTCTGACTTATTTTTATAAGGAAAAAACGGGACTCATCATGAGCCGCGTCATCAATGACGCTGAGATCGTAGCAGCGGTCATCTCCAGTAATTTCAGGGACGCCCTCATTAATTTTTTCTATGTAGTCACTCATTTGCTGATTTTGATCTATATGAATTCCCAGCTCTTAGTGATGGCTTGTTTGACGATACCTGTTGTGATTTTGCCTGTCACTCTGTTCACACGTAAGATTTCAAGTTCCACGACCAGACTTCAAGAAAGGTTGGCCGATCTAAACAGTCACATTCAGGAATTCATTTCGGGAATCAAAGTGATCCGAACTTTCCGCCAGGAAAAATCGGAGATCGTCAAATTTCAAAATATAAACCATAAGGTATATAGAAGAAATTTCAAAGGACAGTTCTATCTGCAGATGGCTCCTAGTTTGGTAGAGCTCACATCTTCGGTGGTGGTTCTCGCTTATTTTGCATTAGGTGCTAAATATATTTACGACGGTAAATTCACTCAAGGTGAATTTATGGCCTTCTTGCTTATCTTATTATTTTTACTCAGACCTTTGACTCAACTTTCCCAAATGGTAGGAAAAATCACTCAGGCAAATGCCGCAGGCAAAAGAATTTTCGAAATCATCGATCGTGACTCTGAAGTGGAAGAGGAACACGGGCAGGTGACTTTAGAATCCGTTAAAAAAGGAATCAAGTTCGACAACATCCATTTTGCGTATCCGGGAACCAATCAGGAAGTTTTGAAAGGAATCAATCTGGATATCAAGTTAGGCGAAACCTATGCCTTCGTAGGAACCAGCGGCAGCGGTAAGTCCACACTTATGGATTTAATTCCTAGATTTTTTGATCCTACTCAAGGTAAAATCACAATTGATGATATTGATATTCAAGATATTTCCCTTAAATCTTTAAGAAGCAAAATCGGGATCGTCACTCAGGAAATCTTTTTATTCCACGGAACCATTGCGGATAACATCGCTTATGGAACCGGCACCGCAAAAAGAAAAGATGTGATTCGTGCCGCTCGTTTGGCCAATGCACATGACTTTATCATGAAAATGGAAAACGGTTACGATACAGTCATCGGTGTCAGAGGATTGGATCTCAGCGGAGGGCAAAGGCAGAGATTGGTCATTGCCAGAGCCTTGCTCAGAAACCCGGAAATTATGATTTTGGACGAAGCGACAAGTGCCTTGGATGCTGAGTCGGAAAGATTGGTGAGCAGAGCCTTGGAAAGATTATTCAAAAACAGAACCACTTTTATCATCGCCCACCGCCTATCTACGATTCGCCGAGTTCCCAACATAGTGGTTGTGGAAGAAGGGGAAATTAAGGAACAGGGAGATCACGATTCTTTGCTTGCTAAAAACGGTCTTTATCGAAAATTACATGACAGTCAATTTGCGGATGCAGAGGTTCAAATATGAAAAAAGTTCTGATTGTAGATGATAATGATCGTTATGCGAATAATCTGACCTCTTTTTTTAAGGAAAAAGGAATCGCTTCTGACAGAGCTTTGGATGCTGCGGAAGGATGGAGATTGTATTCTGCGGATAAAACTTACGATATGATCGTTTCCGACGTGACTATGGAAACCCAAACTTCCGGTTTATGGATGATGAGAAGAATTCATAAAGACGGTTATGCGGGAGTGAAAGTCATAGCTTCCACAGGTTTCGATGTTTGGGGAGTGATGGGTTTTTCTTCTTGGTTTTTGCCCTTATTTTGCGGGCTTCATTGGATGATTCCTAAAGTTCCTCTCAAACAAGGAACCGTCGAGTGGCATCCCACCCGACTTAAAAACAAAGAACCAAAACCGTTTCTCTAAAAATCCTAATTCGATTCTTCCTTTTTGGATTTTCTTTTTTCCGTTTCGGAAGGATTGAACAAGTTTTGGTGTTTTCCTTTGTTTATGTTGGAATACTTTCCTTCATCAGGGCCGCCTAATTTTTTCACTTCGATGATTTCCAGTTTCGGATAAAAAATCCATCCGGAAACATAAGCATTCCCGCTTCCAGGAAGAGTGGACTCCATTTTCACGTTGATGTATTTATCCGTGACGATGTTCTCTCCCATTCGAACAGCGAATTCTTTCTTCGACTCACCGATAACCAAACCGATTTCATTCTGCTTGATATAAGAGACCGCTTTCGATCTTTCGTTTGCTTCGCTGCGAAGAAAGTCGTCTTCGATTTGAATCACTGCATATCTTCCGAACGCTTTTTTTCTTAACAAATGTTCGCCGATTCTTTTGGTTAATTTTTCGTCTTCCAAAGATTCGTTCAGGCGGATCAAAGAGAAAGTTGCGGATAAACTTGGGTTTTTACCGATTTCATCCAATATCTTCAAAGCTAAAGCGGGTTGTTCCTTCACGTTTGTTTCCAAAATGCGAAGACCTTCTTTGCTTCCGTGAATGGAAAGCGCTTCGATGGCAGCTTCTTTGATTTCTTCGTCTTCGGAAGATTTCAAAAATTTCTCCATCACTTCTACGTCTGCAGGGATTCTGTTGTAAGCAAGCCCTCTTAAAGAAGCGGCAACGATGATCACATACTCGGAGTTAAGTCCTTGGGTTAAGATCAGTTCTCTTCCTGCAGGATCTTTCGTTTTTCCTAATCCTTCGAAACTGGCCGCTATGACTTCAGGGTCTTCCGCTTTTGTTCCAGAGATGAAGTAAGAAAGGGATTTTTTATCCCCGATATCCGCAAGTGCTTTATAAGCGGCAGGTCTAACTTGGTATCCGTCTTTATCAATTGCTGTCTGTAAAGCGCCTCTTCCTGCTTTCAATCTTCCTAAGGCAAGTGCAGCTGCGGATCTTACTCTAGGAATAGGATAGGTAAGAAGAAGTTTTTCCAGATTCTTTGGTTTTTTGAAGTGTTCCCATTGGAATACTTGGACCAAACCTTTACGAACTTGTTCCGTATATTCCTTGTCTCTTTTTTCCTCTTCGGTAAGAACTTCTTCTTCTTGTTTGATTTGTTCCTTAAACAGATCTTTGGCGGTCCCGGTTACTTTCGCCTTTCTTTCCAATCGTTTGATCTGCAATTCATCTTTGTTCGATTTAACATCTTTGATGTCTTTTTGATTCGCAACAATAACAGGTTCTTTTGTTTCTACAACTTCCGTTTTTTGAATCTCAGGATCTTTTTTCGGTTCTTGTACGACTGTTTCATTCGTCTTCGGATAATTATTGCTATCCGATCTTAGATTTTTGACGGAGGTTTGGATCGCTTGCGCTTTGGGAGCATACTCGTTGAGTTTTTTCAATATGTCTCCGAGTTCTCCGCTCACTCTTCCTAAACTAGGACCGTCGAAATAATTAGGAGCGGTGTTCATCAGCTCCAGATTTCGTTTTTGTAAGGATTGAATGCTGTTTACGATTTCAGGAAGATCCTCTTCCAAATAAGCTGCAGCGGCCATCTCCGCTTTGATCTCTTCTCCTAAAGATCGTTTTGCGTCCGCTTTCATCACTACGTTATCCGCAAACTCTAAGGTAGTTACATTCTTCTTAGCGGTAAGGATAAAATCATCATAGGTTTTGTTATTTGATAATTTGACGGCAGACTTTTTTCCTTTGAGAGGATCAATGTCCGTCCCTTGGAATTCTTTAAAACGAGGAGATGCGTCTGTTAATTGATATGGTCTTGCGGAGGAACATTGCAAGAGAAACAGGATCAGGCAGCAGAAAACTCCCTTCCAAATTATGTCTTGACCCGCTCTAAGTTTATGATAACCTATTTCCATACTCTTAATATCGGTATTGTACTATAAGTAAAATTAGCGGCAATCTGAGTGGTCTGAAGCCAAATCAGATAAAAAAGTTAAAATCTCTCTCAGAAAAGAGATTAAGAAGCGATTCCATCATCACTTTTGATTTTTCCAGAAGTGTTGGGGAACTTTCTGTCGAAATCAGGCGCCAAATCGGTGTGTTGATCGACCGCTCCGGTTATGTCACTCACTTGATCGTGGGAAGTGATCATTCCATTGAAATTCCCCACTTAGACCGCTATCGTGTAGCGCATTCCCGCTTAAGAGGCCTTCGCCTCTTTCACACTCATCTCAAAGAAGAAACTCTAAACCAAGAAGATCTAATGGACTTGGTTCTCAACCGTTTCGATTCCATTACTGCAGGAGTAGTGGATCCATCCGGCATTCCTAAATTTTTTTATTCCGCATACATCAATCCCGATCCCGACTCGGAAAAACTTTGGATTTTGGAAGATCGTATTTATCCGGGACAAATTAAGGAAGGTTATTCGGAAGAGATTCAAGCACTGGAATCCGAGTTCACTAAAAACAATTCCAATCTGAAAGATTCACAAAAACATAACAGGGCTTTTTTGGTAGGAGTTTACGATACCCGCAGAATGAAGCGCAGTCCCGAACATTCTATGGAAGAACTCAAGGAACTTTGCAGAACTGCGGGAATTCATGTGGTGGATACTTATATGCAGAAAAAACTTCCCGACTCTTCCACTGTGGTCGGAAAAGGAAAACTGCAAGAGATCATTTTGAAATCGGTTCATAAGGATATCGAACATTTGATTTTCGATTTGGAACTCACACCTTCCCAGGCGAAAAAAATTTCCGATGCAAGCGATCTGAAAATCATAGATAGAACTCAATTGATTTTGGATATATTTTCCAAAAATGCAAAATCCAGAGACGGTAAACTGCAGGTAGAATTGGCTCAGTTGAAATATCTGAAAAATCGCCTGTCAGAGTTAGACGACAATATGTCCAGGCTTACCGGGGGAATCGGCGGAAGAGGGCCGGGAGAAACGAAACTGGAAATCGGAAAACGTAGGGTAGAGGAAAAAATCACCCGTTTGGAAAACGAACTTCTATCTTTAAAAAAGCGCAGGGAACTCAACCGCAAAGCCCGATCCAGAAACGAGATCCCGATCGTAGCGATCGTCGGTTATACGAATGCAGGCAAATCCACTTTGTTGAATGCTCTTACCAATTCGGAAGTTGTGGCAGAGGACAAACTCTTCGCTACTTTAGATCCTACCACAAGGCGCATTCGTTTTCCGGAAGAAAGAGAAATCATCATTTCCGATACTGTAGGTTTCATTCATGACCTTCCTCCCGATCTTTCTCAAGCTTTCAAAGCCACTTTAGAGGAATTAGGCGATGCGGATCTATTGCTTCATGTTGTGGACGTTTCGAATCCGAATCATTCCGAACAAATGGAAGCGGTCGACGAAATTTTGAACAGTTTGAATCTGCACGAAATCCCCAGACTAGTGATCTACAATAAAGCGGACAACATCGATTCGGAACAATTCGAGATTTTGGCAGAAAACGGCGAGATACTCGTCTCCGCATTCACTAGACAAGGATTAGGTGAACTATTGAATTTGATCGAAGAAAGGTTGTGGCTGGAAAAAAAGGAAAACCTTCTCACCGCCTAATTCCAGTTTTTAATCGCAATTTCTTTGGTGGCGTGGATTTGGATTTGTTTCGGAAGATCCATCAGTTTCACTACGTTCTCTAAGAAATGATTCAATCCTCCGATTTGAATTTTACCGTTTTTAGATTCCACGGTTTTGATCATTCCTAGAAGAGTCGCCACTCCGATGCTGTTGATGTATTGAAGATTTGTTAAATCTAAAATTAAATTATAAACATCTTCTTCAAAGATAGCGGAAATATTACGATTGATATCGTAAGCATTCGTATTTGTGATTTGGTCGTTGAAAGAAACTAATAAAACCCGATCTTTACCGATTTCTATGATTTCGGTTTCAAGAGAGAGAGCGGAGAATTCGATTGATCCCATGTGGCTACAGGAATCATAAGTTTTCCAGCAATCGAATGGCTACCGTTTTTTCTTTGATGATCGACGACATTTGATCAATTTCGGAAATGGAGGTTTCAAAGTTCCCTTCCTTTGCAGAATGGGTGACCACGATCACATTCACAGGTTCCTTTTCGGATTCTTTCTGTTGAACAGATGCGATAGAAATACCATTTTTGCCTAAAATCGCTGCAATCTCTGCCAAAACACCAGGCTTGTCCAAAGTGGAAAAACGAAGATAATAACGTGCTTCATTTTCTTTCTCAGGAGATTTTTTCGATTTTGGAAATATATTATTTTCAGGGATGGAACCTGCCACACCGAATCGGGAAGAATAATAGATCAAATCGGAAAGAACGGCACTCGCAGTGGGAAGTCCACCCGCACCTTTTCCAGTGATCATTCCCGTTCCCGCTTCCACGGTTTTATAAAAAACGGCATTCGATTCCTTCATAACATTTGCTAAAGGGTGATTCAAAGGAACGAGAGTAGGATGGACTTTCGTAAGAATGCCCGCAGAACTTCGTTTAGAGATTCCCAACAGCTTGATTCTGTATCCTAGATTTTTACTCGCTGAAATGTCTACGGACTGAAGTTTGCTGATTCCTTCCACTTGCAGATCCGAAAAGGAAACTTTCTCCTGAAAGGCAAGGGAGGAGAGAAGAGAGATTTTATGAGCGGCATCGATCCCTTCCACATCGAACGTGGGGTCCGCTTCCGCAAATCCCAGTTCTTGTGCTTTTTTGAGGGCAGTGGAGTAGTCCCAGTTCTCAGACTCCATTTGGGAAAGAATGAAATTGGTAGTTCCATTTAGGATTCCGCAGATGACTTCGAATTCGCAGGAGGCAAGGCCGTCTCTCAAAGTGCGGATGATGGGGATGGAACCTGCTACTGCGGCTTCGTATCCTAATTCTACCCCGTTTTCTTTCGCGATTCGGAAGAGTTCTTCCCCTTTTTCGGAAAGAAGCGCTTTGTTTGCAGTGATGACGGACTTTTTGTTTTTAAGGGCGGATAAAACTACATCGTAAGCGGTGGTTGTTCCGCCTATCAGTTCCACCACGATATCCACGTCCGAACGTTTTGTAACCGAAAGGACGTCGCTCGTTATGGGTAGAGAGGTGAGAGGCTGTGCCCGCTTTGGAGTTCTTGTGGCGACGGCTGTCAATTGAATGTCTAGATTGTTTCTATTCTGGACAATGTGTTTGTTTTTTTCTAAGAGCTGCAGTAACCCGGAGCCTACAACGCCTGCTCCGACAAGACCGATACGAATTTGCTTCATCTATGTGCTAGTTTTCGAATGAGAAATGGGAATACACTTAAAAAAATTTCAAAAAATTTCAAATTTGAGAAGAACTTCTTCAGCTTTTTCCGAATTTATGTGATAACTATTATAAAGTATTGTCTCGGCAATAAGGATATTCCATATGGCAACGAAAAAATCATCATCTGCCGCTAAGAAAAAAGCTGCGCCCAAAAAACAGGCTGCTAAGAAGAAATCAAACACGGTTAAAAAGCAATCGGTGAGAGAGGAATCAGCCGCTCTCTATACAAATGACGAATCCGCACAAGCGTCTTTGCAATCTGCTGTAACACACTCCGAACCGGCATCCGAAAAACAAGAATCCGGCAACGGGATCTATCTATTTCTCGTTTTAGCAGGTGTTGCTGCAATCGGCTACCTTGGTTATGCGAAATACGTAGCAAAGAAAAACCAAGTCGCTGTTGAACCGGCAAAAGTGGAAACTACGACTACACCTGTTGCTCCTAAAGTTGAGGAGAGTAAACCAGAAGTTACGGAAGCTCCTACCGCTCCGGAAGAAGCTGTGGCATCCGCAACATCCGCATACTTGGTGGATAAAATCGGAACTAAGAAAAAATGGACTGAAGCTGCCGCTTATTGCAAAGAAATCGGAGCAAGCCTTCCTTCCAAACAAGAATTAGGTGACTTTGCTAAAAACGCTTCCAAGGAATTGAAAAACTCCGACAAGTACTGGAGCAGCAACGAGTCTGCTAAGTCTAAGGAAAAAGCGATTTCCATAAAATTGGAGACAGGAGCGAATTTCGCAGAACCTAAATCCACAAAAAACAAGGTGCTTTGTAAAAACTAAAAAGTTTTAATCGGTGCTAAAATTTCGCCTCGAATTTTCTCAGCTAATGAGGTTGAGGCGAACATGGCGCCATCTGCACTTGTGAGATAAAAACTATCTTTCGCACGGCCCGATTTGGGATCGGTCTCGATTGTGGCCGTGAGAATGTTCACCTGATTTTCCATCAAAATTCTGGAAACATAATACAACAAACCTCGACCCGCACTGGATTCCAAATACAAACAAGTCTGTCCTTTTTCGGGGAGATCGGTAAAAATGAATTCGGGGCTTTCTTTGAAGAATGTGGCTACCGCAGGTTCTTGGATCTGTAATTTGCTCAAAACTTCTTCGAATTTTGCATTCTGAGAAAAGAGGGAATCCATCATCACTCCCAGCTGAAAAGCCGCCTGGGTAGCATTGTTTTCATCCGCCTGCAAGATGAATGAATCCACTGTATATTGAACACCATCCTCTTCGACGGTGCCTAATTCTCCGGATAAAATGTCTAATTTCAAAGCATAAATAATAGTTGCTATGCGGTGAAATGTACCGAATTGGGTAGAATCCGTTTTCAGGGAAATCAGGATGTTGTTTTTTTCTCTTTTGTATTGAAATTGGATCAAAGCTGCTGATTTCCTTCGAATGCTATTATACACAGTCCGGGAAAATTTCAATCAAAAGGTTTCTTGAAAACTGGTCGATGATAAGAAAGAGACTATGAAACGAATCGCTTTTTTTCTTTTGTTTGTTTTCTTTTTATCCTCTGTTTCCTTCGCACAGGAAAATGAGACGGAGGAAGACGTATCTCCTTTTGCGACTACAAAGAAAAAAGTCCTTCTATGGAAAGGAGACGTGGTCGGAGTCTATAAAAACAGAGTTTGGATCAAAATAAGAATTTATAGAAATCAAAAAATTGCGAAATATTCCTCAGAAGAACTCAAATCCCTTTTCGATTCTAAAAAAGATTATCCTGTTTATCAAAAAGAAACCAATCTTCCCGTCGGATCTTTCCTTTTAAGAGAAGCCGTTTGGGAAGAGAAAAAAATCCAACCGAAAGATAAATACTTCGAAGTGATTTTGGTAGGAGATTTTAGTTCCGATCCTAAAAGTAAACTTTCCGGAGTCACAACGGATACATATATCGCAAGTTATGTGGAAGAGGATTTTTATGTGGAACCGGGCGGATACTTCAAAGGAAGATTCACACCTCCCCGCAAATCCATCGTCCACCCCAAAGATAGAAAAGAAATGGTTCTCATTACCAGAAGTTTGTTTCTTTACGGGCAAGGAACAGATCCTTCTCAAGACAACTTCAATCCTTACTTCAACGATCCCAGTCTTGCCACTTTGAAAGAACTTCCTTCGTATTACATCGATAAGTATGAAGTCACAAACGGAGAATATTCATACTATTTAAAACAGACGAATTCCACTCCTCCCAGTCATTGGATCGGAGGTAAGTTTCCTTCCGGCGAAGAAAATCATCCCGTTGTCAATTTGACTTACAGAGAAGTGGAGAAATATTCCAGATGGGTAGGCAAAAGAATTCCTACGGAATGGGAATGGGAAAAAGCGGCCAGAGGACCTGGAGTCGTGGAATATACGAACAGAGACGAAACTTTATCCTACCAAATCATTACCACAAAATATCCATTTGGCGATGATTATGATTCTTTGCTTTGTAACTCCAGGGAGTCGAAATTGGGAAAAACAGTTTCCGTTTTCGAACTTTCTACGGAAGGAAGCAGCCCTTACGGAGCGATGGGAATGTGCGGAAACGCTCCCGAATGGACTTCCAGTTGGTACGAATTGTACCCTGGCCACCATCTGAAAAACTTCTCTTTCGGGAAAATCTATAAGGTAGTGAGAGGCGGATCTTTTTCTGAAAATGCTAAGAACAGCAGTGCGGTTTCCAGATCGTACGGAGGAATCCCGAATCTAACCGAAGATAGAAGAGCCGGATTTCGTTTGGTGATGGATTACAGAGATTGAAAAACTACTCTTATCGTTTTTTATGCGGGTAAAAAAGGGATTCCTCTTTTAAAAAAAACGGAAGAGTAGCGATTCTAATACAAAAGTTCGGTTTTAATTTCTTGGTTTCACTACGAACAAAGGTGCGAATGCATCCTTATGATAGTAGATCAAAAAGATATTGGCTGCTAGTACGAAAATTCCGATCGGAAGTCCTTCTTGTGCTAAAACCAAATGAAACCAGAATATGTTGAAAGTGATCGGAGCTAAAATTGCAATGGCTAACCTAACAAAGTAGTTAGATAGAAGAGCTGCACCTGCTACCACTTCAAGGATCTTCACAACATAAAACAATTTGCTTTCCACTAGTTGTGTTGCAAATGCAAGAGCGGCTCCGCTTGCTTCGCCTTTGATGAAGTTGAAAAATCCATTGAGTCCGAATACGAAAAAGATCAGACCGAGTAAGATGCGGATGACCAAAGCGGCTTTATTCATGAGAAGTATCCTTTTTTCCTAATTTTCTGCAAATGTTTCCTAGAGTTTCTTGTTCTTCTACAGTAAGAACGGAAAACTCATTGGTGATTCTTTTTACATGATCCGGGAAGATCGATTCAATAAATTTTTTACCATCTCCGGTGAGATGGATGGAAATGAATCTTCTATCTTCCACACTTCTAACCCTCTCTACCAAATGCCTTTTTTCCAAGTTATCGATCACAAGTGTGATGTTTCCTGTGCTCTTTAGGATTTTATCACCCAGCTCTTTTTGGCAAAGAGGCCCTAAATGGTAGAGGGTTTCTAAAACCCCGAACTGACTTTCCGAAATATTCAATTTGGAAAATTCGGCAGTCACACGAGAAGACAGGGACTCGGAGGCTCTTTTCAATTTAATGAAAGAATCGAGTGCCTGAATTTCTTTTTTGTTTCCTTTGAATTTAGTTCCCATTAGTTTAATATCAAATTATCTGAGTTTAAATGATTTGTCAAGGATTCCTTTCCTCGATTTGATTTTTTAGAAACATATCTCTTTCATCAAACGAAATGTGCCTGAAAAACCCAAAACTACAGACTTTTAGTACTTCGTTTCCACGGTATATTCTACCGTAACCGTTTCCCCTGCTTTGATAGGAACATCTGAGTAGGTTTTGGTGGAGGATTCTTTTACGAATTTATGAGAGGATTTTGTGATATTCCAATCTCCCCAAAGGTTCGCATAAAAACGCACTTCTATATCTTCTTTTTTACGGTTACGAATCTCAGCGGAATAAACGGTTTTGTCGCCTTTGGATAGTTTGAATACTTCGTAAGAAACTCTTCTTCCGTTCGCTACTACATCGAAGGCTTGTCCCGTTTGGATTTTGATGTCTTCGTTCTCGGGAGTATGATCGATCGTATCTTCGCCTAATAATTGTTGTCTGCCTTTGGAATCCGCTTTAAAAACACGAACGGTTCCGGAAGGAAGAGGTCTTCCTAAATTATTCTTTTTGGAATTTTTAAAGATATATTTTACGGCAGCATTGTTGAAATGTTTTTCATTTCCTTCGTACATCGGAAGATTATCGAATACGAAATATTTTTTAATCCCTAGATCTTCCGTCTGAAAGAGCTGCACTTGTTTGGTTTGGTTGAAACCTATAGTAGTCGGTTGATCCAAAGTGTACAGATAGTATTCGGAAAGATTTTCTTGATCGAAAGAGGGAGCCGCATCCGATACTTCCATTTCCAAAGCGCGTTTTGTAATTTTTGCGGAAGGAGCGTATTGCGGCCTGTTCGTTACCAACTGTACTTTTCCAGCTACAAGTTGTAATGTGGCATCGGCGAATCTGGTTCCTGAATTATTGTTTAAAGTGACCCAAGAGTTCAATCCGGCAGTGTTTTCTTCTTTATCTAAAACGAGAATGTAATCGGCAGACCAATTCATTCCATGGGTTTGGTAAGATACTTCCAAACTTTGGGATTTGTCTTCTTCGTTTTTCAATTTCCAAACCAATGTAGGTTTTGCGAACAAATTGTCCGGAATCGTGGGAACAGTCACTCTTCCGTAATAACCTAAGGAAATTTCATCTCCTATTTTATAAACGGGACTTCCGTTGTTGGAAATCAAAGTCGCTTTCGTAGCAACTTCCTTTTCTTTTCCGTCACGATAGATCGTTACTTCTCTTCCGACGTATTTATCCATCAATCTTTCCTGAGAGATGAGATCGTATTCATAGTTCTGTTCGAAAACTGTGAATTTTTTTCCTTCTTCGGCTTTGACACGAACTGTTTGAGGAATGATTTGAGATGCAACATCTTCGAAACGTAATGTGCGGACTCCTTTTCCTAAATTGATATTTCTGGTTTCTCTTACGAGGCCGATCCCACCGTTATAGATGGTGACACTGACAGATTTTCTGTCTTGTTCCGTTGATGAATCGAAACTTGGCGCAGCGGTTGCACCAAAAGATACAAGTAATTGTAGACTAAGACAAACGATTGTCAGTTTTTTGACTAAGCTCATGATCTCTCCTTTAAGCAAACTCTAGTCTGTTAATGAAAAAAACGAATGCAACTAAAAAGAGAAATTTCAGCATGCTTTCAAGAGGTGTTGGATGAGCAGTGTAGTGAAAATCGGGGTGATCGGCGGAACAGGGTTGTACTCCCTAGACGGGATGGAAATCAAAGGAGAGGTATTTCCCGATACTCCTTGGGGAAAACCGTCGGATAAAATCACAATCGGTAAGTTCAAAGGGAAAGAAATTGCATTTTTACCAAGACATGGAAAGGGACATTTTTTAAGCCCAAGCGAAGTTCCTGCTCAGGCAAATATTGCCGCTCTTAAAAGTTTAGGTGTGGAAGAGATCATCGCATTCAGTTCCGTAGGAAGTTTGCGTCAAGAAATTCCTCCTAGAGATTTTGTCCTTCCTTCTCAAATCATTGACCGCACCAAAAATCGTCCTTCTACTTTTTTCGAAAACGGAATGGTGGCACACGTTCCTTTTGCGGATCCTTTTTCTGCCGGCTTGGCTAAAAAAGTGGAAGCTGCCGCAAAGTCCATCGGACTCAAAATCCATACCAACAAAACATTGATTTGTATGGAAGGTCCTGCGTTCTCTACAAGAGCCGAGTCTCACATGTATCGTTCTTGGGGAGCGGACATCATCAATATGAGCGTTCTTCCTGAGGCGAAACTTGCAAGAGAAGCCGAAATTCTTTACCAAATGGTTTGTATGTCCACGGACTACGACTGCTGGAAAGAGGACGAAGCGCACGTAACTTTAGAAATGGTGATTCAGAATTTGAATAAAAATGCGGAAACCGCTAAGCAATTGTTATCTGCTTTGATCGATCATCTGGGAGTCAGCGACGACCAATCTTTGGTGGGAGGAACTAAATTTTCCTTGGTGACCGCTCCTGAAAAAAGAAACCCGACGCAAATCGAGAAGTTGAAATATCTTTTCCCTACTTATTTCTAATTAAAAAGACTGAGAAGCCTCTTCCAAAGAAGGAAAAATTTGTAAGAGGCTTTTTAATTTGGTGAGCTCCAGAACATAACGTACTTTTTCCGAAGGAGACACCAATCGAATGAATCCTGAATTTTTCGAAAGTCGGGAATGAATTCCCAAACACACACCTAACCCGGATGAATCGATATAAGAAACATCTTCCACATTCAGAAAAAAATGCAATAGTCCCTTTCCGATGAGTAACTCTAGATTTTCTTTGATCGCTTGCGAATTGTAGAGGTTGATCTCTCCTGAAAGAGCAAATACGATTGCTGTGTGAGGAAGGATGACGGATGGTTTTGCTACCACTTCCATCTTAAATTCGCCTGATTCAATTGTGTATTCTTGCCAATTTTCGCTCATGTTTTGGTGATCTCTTTCACTCCGTCCGAAATCTTAAACTTGTAGAAGTTTACAGAATGCCCGAACTTTTGTTGATAACTTTTTTCTATTTCTCGGCTAGTAGTCGAAAAATTTGCGATTTTGTCCAAAACGAGTACACATCCTCCGAATCCACCTCCGATCATTCTGGCTCCTTTTGCATTAGATCTTTCCAAACTGCTTACCAAATGATCTGTTTCCGGACAGGATACTTCGAAATTCTCGGATAATGACCAATGGCTGTCATAAATTTGTTTCCCGACAGAATCTAAATCTCCTGATTTGAGTCCGTTGATGACGGAAGTGGTTCGCTCTCTTTCCCCTACCACATGTTTGACTCTTTTGATTTCCTCTTTTGTAAAAGCAAAAGTATCCCATTCTTTCTCCGGCAAAAGGAAAGAGTACAAGTTTTGGATGTTCGGATGTTTGTTTTTTATTTTTTTAAGAGCGGATTCGCATTCCTCTCTTCTGGTATTGTACTCACTGTCTTTTAGACTGTGTTTTACATTCGAATTGATCAGATAAAATTCGCAGTCTTTTAAGTCGAAGTGATGATAATCGTATTTTAGCGTTTCCGTATTCAAAGATATGCAGTAATCTTGTTTGCCAACCGCGATAATGAATTGATCCATGATTCCGCATTTGGTTCCTACGAAATGATTCTCCGCTTTCTGGCCGATCACTGCGATTTCCTCTTTGGTGAGAGGAATCTGAAATACATTTGTGATCGCATAACAAACGACTACTTCCAGAGCCGCGGAAGAAGAAAGTCCGGAACCTTGAGGGATATTTCCTTGGATGAGAAGATCGAATCCAGGAATGGCGTGTCCTATTTTTTCCAGTTCTATGATGACTCCCGCTATGTAATCCGCCCAGGGATTTTGAGAATCGTTTTGAAAAGGTCGTTTGATTTCTGTTTTGCGATTGTAGTCGAGGGAGTAAAGACGGAATTCGTTCTTTCCGTTCGGACGGATGAGACATTGAATGGAGAAGTTTATGGCCGCAGGAAGAACAATTCCTCCTAGGTAATCAACATGTTCTCCGATGATATTGATTCTTGCCGGGGAAGAAAAATGACGGATGGAATCTATATTTCCCTCGAATTGATTCGAAAATTCCTGAAAAAGATTTCGGGTTACGGTCATTGTGATTCCCAAATTTTGTTTACATTGTTATCTATTCACTTCATTTTTAAAATCTAAATGTCTTATTTTTACGAGGGGATGTTTCTATGACCCACTTAAGTTTTTCGGATCGATTTGCAAAGAAGTTTGTCGCCGATTCCATTTTGGATCAGCAGTTGGTTGCTTCCGGGAAAGCGAAAGAAACCTTACTTTCCAAATCGGGAAAGGGGAACGAATATTTAGGATGGGTTCATCTTCCCTCCTCTATCGCTTCTTCCGAACTAACACGAATCAGAGATGCTGCCGAAGCGATCCAAAGTCATTCCCAGTATTTGGTAGTTGTGGGAATCGGAGGTTCTTATCTAGGAGCAAGGGCTGTCATAGAAGCCATCTCTTCCCCCTTTCAAAATTTGGAACCTTCCAAAAAAGGTGTCCGTATTTTATATGCGGGACATCATTTGGATTCCGATTATCATGCAAAACTTTTGGCCTTTTTAGAAACGAAAGATTTTTCGGTAAACGTGATTTCCAAATCGGGAACGACTACGGAGCCTGCAATCGCCTTTCGTTTGTTACTTTCTCTTTTGGAAAGAAAGTACGGAAAGGAAGGAGTGAAGAACAGGGTTTTTTCGACTACGGACGCCTCCAAAGGAGCGTTGAAAAAACTTTCCGATGAATACGGATTTCCGACATTCGTCATCCCGGATGATGTAGGCGGCAGATATTCAGTGTTCACTCCTGTGGGTTTGCTTCCTATTTCTGCAGCCGGTCTTTCCGTAAATAAATTGATAGACGGTGCCAAAGCGATGGAGTCCTTACTTTGCGCCGAATCTTCCCCGGAAAAGAACTTAGCATGTTTGTACGCAAGTTATAGAAATGCATTTTATTCTGCAGGAAAAAAAACAGAAGTTACAGTTAGTTATACTCCGGTTCTCGGATACTTCATCGAATGGTGGAAACAGTTGTTTGGTGAAAGTGAAGGAAAAGAACAAAAAGGAATTTTCCCAGCAGGCGTTGTATTTACAACCGATCTGCATTCCATGGGTCAGTATCTTCAGGAAGGAGAAAGAAATTTATTCGAAACGGTGATTCATATTGAAACACCTAGAAACGATCTTTATCTTACCGAAAAACCGGAAGACAACGACGGACTCAATTATCTCTCCGGGAAAAAATTATCCGAAGTTTCGGAAAAGGCGATTTTAGGAACTTTGATCGCTCATTCCGACGGAAATGTTCCTTGTTTGGAAATCAAACTTCCCGAACTCACAGAAGAGACATTAGGTGAACTTATGTATTTCCATCAGTTCAGTTGCGGAGTTTCGGGATATATGTTGGGGGTAAATCCTTTTGACCAACCTGGAGTGGAAGATTATAAGAACAATATGTTCGCTCTTCTGGGGAAAAAAGGGTATGAATCCCGCCAGAAAGAAATTTTGGAAAGATTGAAATCTTAAATTTTTTAGGGAAACGATCTTCGGATAAAATCGAGGATCGTTTTTTTCTGATCGCCAAATACATTTTTGGCGATAAAACTTTCATATAGATCCTTTTCTCCCAAATCCAAAGTAGATCCTAAAAATTCCTCTCCTGTGATTTTTCCCAATTTCGCCATTTCTTTAAAATTGTCCGAAAGATCGAAATATTCTCCTTCAGGCAAATGGGATAGTATCTTAGGATCTAAAAGACAAAGTCCTATATAATAAAATTCCCCTTTGCCGAATTCCAATTTTCCATCCGTGCCTAAATCGATTTTCGTATATGGATCATTAGGTTGTCTTTTTTGCAGGTAAAGATGAATAGATGAGTCTTTCGGCAGATCTTTTCTGATTTCGAATTTTGAATCGGGAAATAAAAGAGTGTCCGGATTAAAAAGAAGAATCGTTTCATTGAAACCTTCACCGGAAAGAGCGGTTCGGATTCCTCCCGCAGTACCTAAGATTTTTTGCTTCTCTTTTGCGATTTTAAGAGGAAATGCATTAAAATTAGTTAGATGCCGTTCGATTTGTTCGGCAAGATAATGGACGTTGATCCATGCTTTTTTCGCTCCCCATGAGTTTGCCAGATAAAGAGAGTAATCCAAAAACGAAATTTCTGAAATTTTAAGAAGAGGTTTGGGAGTGGTTTTAGTCCAATCGCCCATACGTTTGCCGAAACCTGCCGCTAGAAAAAATACGTTCATGAAACTTGGATCGATTTGAATTCGGGGTGTTTGGAAAGTTCATTGCGAAGAGAACGGACAAAAATAAACAACGAGTCAGCAAACATTCCCAATTGAATGATTTCTTCCAATTGCTGCAGACAAGAAAGAATGGAAGGTAAAAACTTCATTTTCTTTTCATCCGCCACCATACGGAAATAAGTTCCTAACGCCTTGAAAGATCTCTGCAAAGCTTGAAGATAAAAAGCTTCTTTGAATTTTTGATCCCCACCGATCGATTTCGATTGAAACGACTTTAAAACTTCCAGTCTATATTCTCTGGGCAAAGGATAGTAGGCATCATAAAGAAGGCTTGCTAAATCATATTGCGGAAGTCCCATTCTTGCGTCTTGGAAATCGATTAGAGTCAGTCCGTCTTCTTCGTTTAACAATAGATTTCTGCAATGAAAGTCTCTATGTGTGAAAACGTTCATCGGATGTTTGTCTAGATAACCGGCGGTTTCTTCCATAAAAGCGGATGCTTCCGAAGTGATTTCCGTTTCGATGGAATAGATTTTTGAAAAAGATTGAAATTTATCTAACGTTAGGTTGATCTCGAACATCAATTTTTCGGTATCGAATCTTCTTTCTTTTACGAAAGAAGGAGGATCCAGTTTTTGCAGACGAAGAATTAAGTCGATTACCTTAGGAATTTTCCGTTGATACTCAGTTAAACTAAGACTTCCTAAATCTTTTCTGCCTTCCCAGGAAAGGAAAGTGAGTCCTAAAGATTCATTGGTGCGAAGAACTTTAGGAACTTTGACCTGATGTTGATCGAGAAATTCGGAGAGTTGTACGAAATCGAAATTGATTTTTTGATCCGTACAAAGCACTTCCTTTTTCGATCCGGAACGGATCAAAAAATATCTTCTGGTGGAAGCTTCTTCTTGAAGCGCTTCTAATTCGTATTTTTTGCCGAAAATCATTTCGACTTGTTCTATAATTTCTTTGGATAGATTCATTTAACCGTTATTATTTGTATAAGGGAAATAAAGGGAGAATGTGGAACCTTTTCCCGGTTCGGAAGTGATTTTGACTTTGATGTTAAAGGAGTCTACGATTTGTTTTACGACAAACATTCCTAATCCGGTTCCCTTTCCCAACTCTTTCGTTGTGAAATAGGGGTCGTAAATTTTTGCGATGACTTCTTCTTCCATTCCGCATCCGTCGTCGGAAACGGACAAAAACACTTTTCCGTTTTCCTGGCCCGCATGGATCGTAATGATTCCTATGTTTTGAGTGGCATCGGAAGAGTTCAAAAGAAGGTTGGAGAGAATCAAACTGAATTGGTCGGGATTTACGGAAATGTAAAGAGGATCTTTCGTTCGTTCCCAATTGATTTGGCAGTATTTCAAACGAGCGGTTTCTTTGAAGATACCCAAAACGTGAGCGATGGCATCGTTCAAATCGATCTTCTCTATTTTTTCGGATTTGATTTTGGAGGATTTTCCTAACTGAAGTAAGTTGGAAGTCAATGCCTGTAGTTTTTGTGTTTGATTTAGAGTGACTTGTAAGGCTCTGTCTTTTAAATTCGCTTCCGCATTTTCCTTACTCGCCATTTCCACAAAGCCTAAAATTGCAGTCAGAGAGTTGTTGATCTCATGACCGATGCTGGCCGCAACGGTAGTTAAAAAGGCTCTTCTTTCCGAATCGATCAGTTGTTCTACCATCTGTTTTTTCTGAGATACATCTCGAACCACTCCGGTGTAGTAAGCGTCTCCGTCCAGTATGTAGGAACAGATGGCGATGTCGGATACGAATGTGGTTCCGTTCGATTTCTTTAGGGTGACATCCGTTAGTTGATATGCGTGAGTCGATTTGCTGTCACTCATTACGGATTGAATTTGATCCACATATTTTTCCATTTTCCCTTCGGTAAATAGAACGTTTACCGATTGTCCGATCAAATCGGCAGGAGAAGGATAACCAAACATAGAAAAACTGGCAAGGTTTGCGGAAACTATGATTTTATTGGAATCGATCGTGATGACTGCGTCAGAAGTTGCGTTTAAGATGGCGGCATTCTGGCGGTTCAGGTCGAGATTTTGAGAACGCAGAACCTTCTCCATTATTTCCGACTGATGCATCTTTTCCACTTCGATGTCTTTTTTCGTTTTAGAATCGATTGCACGTTTTACAACTGTTAGAATTTGATGTCTGTCTACAGGTTTGGAGATATATTCGAAGGCTTTAAATCGGACTGCGGATTCTGCAGAAGAAAGATTAGGATTACCTGTGATCAATATGACTGGAAGATTGAGGTTGGATTCGGAAACGAACTGAATGAAATCGATTCCGTTCATTCCTTTCATCATAATATCCGAAATGACTAAACTATAGCCGTTGTCCGATTTAATTCTTTGGATGGCGGTTTCTACGGACTCGGAAAGATCTACCTCGTATCCTTCTCGTGTGAGAACCCTTTTTAATGCGGTGCGGATTTCTTCCTCATCATCTATGATTAAAATTTTATTCATTTATTTCGGAATATGCAGGTAGAAAAATTTCTATTTTTGTTCCTTCACCAAGCTTCGATTTAATGAGAATATCACCTTCGTGCTCATTGATGATTTTTTTTGATATGGAAAGACCTAGTCCGGTTCCTTGTTTTTCACGACGAGTTGTAAACAGAGGGAGAAAGGCCTTATCCAAAACGGACTCACTCATACCGGGACCATTGTCTTCGATTGAGAACACTACCCAATCTTTTTTGCTGATGCGAACCAAATCAATTCCAATTTCAATTTTCGGGAATTTAGGAACAGGATCCATTTCGGAAATCGCATTGATTGAATTGACGACGCAGTTAATTAGTACTTGCTCTATTTCTTGCCAACGAACGAAGATCCCCGGCAAGTTGGGACCTGCATGCCTTGTAAATTCGATTCCCTTTTTTTTACAGCTGACTTCCACAAGTTCGCTCGCTCTTACAAGAATGTAATACGGAGAAACAAGATCTCTGTTGGGACTTTCCATTCTTCCCAAGTCTAATAAAGATTTTACCAAATCTCTAATTCTTAAATTCGCAGATTCGACTTTTTTAAGAATCGCTTTTCTTTCGGAAGGATCTTCTTCTCCTACTACAATGAGATCATCCAAATAGAGAAGGGCACTTTGCAGAGGATTGTTGATTTCATGAGCAAGACCTGCCGCAATCTCTCCGATACTTGCGAATTTCATAGATTCGATCAATTGACGATCGATTCTTTTCGCTTCCGTGGTATCGCTGAACACAAGCATAATCACTTTTTCTATATTCGAATAGCGCCTAACTGGAATAAAGCGAATTTCGAAGGAGAATTCTTCATTTAAAATCTGAAAATTGAACTCCCTTGTGAGAATCGTTTGAGTCTTCTGGGATTCTTTTACGGCATTCAAAAGAACATCTTGTGTTTTTCGTTTTAGGAAGGAGAAAATATAATCTCCTTTTTCCAAAGGAACCACTTGGAAGAGCAAAAATTTAAAGATAGGAGCTATATCTTGGATGATCCCTTCTTCGTTCACAACTACGATCCCGTTGTTCATTGTGGCAAAGATGGTTCTTAGTTTTTCTTCGGAACTGATGATGAGTGACTGGGCATTTTTCAATTCGGTAAAATCGAAAAGAATGATCATCAATCCTTGGAAATCTCCATTGTCATCCCGTATGATGGAAGACTGAAACATCATAGAAAGCTCTCTTCCATTTGCATCTGTTAGTTGAATTTCAATGTTTACGGATTTTTGCAGGATGGAGGATTTTACGGATCCTTCTTTACAAAGAAGATCGATCAAATCCAGTTTTTTCAATTCTGGAAAAGACAAACCTAATGTTTTTAAGGAAGTAACGTTCGCATATTGGACTCTTAGATATTGATCCAAAGAAAAAATAGGAATTTCGAGAGTATCTAGAATTTTCGCCTGATAACTGATTTGTTTCAGTGCCTTGAATCGTTCTTCTTCGTTGATCCTGGAATAGATCGCAAAACCGATGTCAATTCCTAATTCGTGTAAGATGCTGATGTCTTCCCCTAAAAAAGAATTTTCTTGGAAGGAAACGATTTCGAAGGCTCCGTAGATTTTACCGTTCCAAGCAATGGGAATACAAATTCCTTTCAAAGATCCGCTCGGATTCATAGATTCACACCAGTCTCTATGATTTTCAGATTCGTTGGAGTAGAGATAAAATTGTTCGTCGGAAATATTCAGTACGTTTTGAATCGGAAGCAAAGATGGATTTTCGATCAGTTGATTTTCAACGTTTATCTTTAGTTCGTTGTTTTCTTCCTTCTCATAAAAAACGGTTTGGTTTTGTTGACCGTCTCTGAGGATTCCCCAAACAAAATCGAATTGTCTGGATTTTTGAAGGAACTGGCAAGCGGTATCAAGAATAGTAAAAGAATCTTTATCTTCCTGGATCACTTGTTTTACCGCACGAATTGCATGCAGAAAGTTTTGAGTATAATTGATTTGAATTTCGAGTTCTTTGATTTGGGATTTGTCTTCCACATAGATGGCCATCAATTCGCTTTCATCGTCTCCGGGAAGGCGAATCATCCGGATCATAAATTCGATGTGGATGACTTTTCCGTCTTTTCGTTTGAGCTGCCAAAGAAATTTATTTTTGAGATCGCTTTGGTTGAGAACGTTCACCATTCGGAGAAATAGTCCGTCTTGCGGTAGAATTTCCTCCAAAGAAAAATTGAGAAGTTCTCCTTTTTCGAAACCCAACATTTTTTCGATACTAGGGTTGGCGATTTGGATTTTTAAACTTTTAGAATCGACTAGCAGGAAGCCTTCATAGGATGGTGAGAAGAGATTGTTGATCAATGAAATTGTAGATTCAATCATTTAAAATCCTAACTCTTTACCACTCCAATGATGTTATCATTTTTATATAGAGCGCTTTACCGTAATTATCAACATCAGAGAAGCAAATCAATGAAAAATATGGGCGGAACTCCCGTTCAGACGGATCTCGGCGGCCATTCTCTGTTTCATTGGGAATACAATTCCAAATCGAAAAAAACCCTCGTATTTTTGCACGGACTTTTGGACGAAAGTTTCGGATACAGAAGAGTCATCAAAGAATTGTTAAATGATGATTATAGAATCCTTGTTTTTGATCTTCCTGGCTACGGGAAAAGCAAACTCCCTAAAATCAAATATCTGTTTCAAATAGACGTTTGGGCCGATTTACTTCTCTCCGCTTTTGAAAGATTGGAATTAAAAGACGTAACTTTGATCGGTCATTCTATGGGAGGTCTTATCTCTCAGCACATCGTTTTGAAAGATCACTCTAAAATCGTTTCTAATTTGGTTTTACTTGCACCGGGAGGCATCCCTCATCCGGAAAGAGATAAGATGAGGGAACTTTTGTTTCCTAAAACCGAAAAGGATGTGATCTCGCTTTTGCAGCATTTGTACGGAGAGGAAACCCCCGAACCGAACTTTTTTTTACGACATACTCTTGTTACTGTATGGAACGGCTGGGAAAATACTTTCCTGCAGGAAAATACATTGAAGCGTGAAAATGAAATTTTCCACGGAAAAAAGGCATCTCTCATCCGAATCCCTTGTCTGATTCTTGCTGGCGATAAAGATGCGATCACTCCTCCTTTCATGATGAAAACCATGAAAAAATACATTCGAGGAAGCAAACTAGTATGGATTGCCGGCGCAAAACATGCGATTCATTTGGAAAAACCGAAATCGATATCTAACGAAATTAGAATATTTTGTAATTCTTAAATTAGGCGAATCCCTTTGAGTTTGTATTCATCCGACATAAGTCAAAACTGTGTCTTTTGAAACGGAAAGGTAATATGAGCAGGGAAAGAATTGTGACTTTTAAATTTTATCCAGTATTTTTACTTTTTAACTAAACCCTATATTTAAAATCGAGTCAATATGACGAAAAAGAACATCCTCATCGTAGAGGATGAACCCTTCCTAGGACTCAATATCAAACAAAAGATAGAGTCTTTCGGATACAATGTAATTGCTGTAGTTCCTTCCGGGGATGAGGCATTTCAAGTGGTTTCCGAAAAAGTTCCCGATTTGATTTTGATGGATATCAATTTGGAAGGAAGTGTCAGCGGGATGGAAACTGCGGAGTCTTTGAAAAATCAGTTTGCGGTTCCGGTTCTTTTCCTTACTGGCTTTCTAGACGACGATCATAGAATTAAAATTTCGAAAGATCCATCCTACCATGTTCTTTTGAAGCCGTTTACTACGGATCAGTTGAGAGAAGCGGTCGCTTCTTTTTCTATTTAATTTTCTCCTTTTTCCAACGAAGTAAAAATTCCCTGTTTCCGTCCGCTCCTTGTATGGGTGATTCCGCCAAACCCAAACATCGAAATGTAGGGTCTTGTTTCCTGATTTTTCGCCAAACTGAAATTATGCTTCTTCCCAAAAGTTTCGGATCTGTGACGATACCTTTTACGAGAAAATTCGAGTCCAGTTCGAACTGAGGTTTGACGAGAGAAACTCCTTCCCAAGCCGTTTCGCAGGATTCGTTCGCCAAACGTGTAATTGTTGGAAATACGGAACTGAGAGAAATAAAGCTGAGATCCATGCAGATGAAAACCGAACTTTCCCGAGGCAGCAGATCCCAATTCAGGTCTTTGATATGAGTTCGATCAAGGACGGTTACTTTCGGATCGTTTGCAATTCTTTGGGATAAAAGTCCGTATCCCACATCGATGGCAAATATGCGGGAAGCGCCTTTTTCCAGGAGCACTTGAGTAAACCCTCCCGTGGAGGCTCCGAAGTCGAAACAAAGTTTATCTTTTACGCTTAGATCGGGAAAGGACGAAAAGGCCCCTAATAATTTCCAAGCGCCTCTGGAAACGTATTGTTTGATGACCTCCCGCAAACGAATTTTATCGTTCGGTTTGACGAGTGTGCCAGGTTTGAAAATAGGAGTGTCGTTGATTAGTACGGAACCGGAAAGAATGAGAGAGAGTGCGTGCTTTTCTCCATCGCATAACTCATGCTTGATTAGATAGGCATCGAGTCTAATTTTTTCTTTCGGCAATGTATTTCGGCAGTCCTTTGAAAAAATGGAATTGATTTGATTCCAAGGATTCCGCCAAACCTAAGGCTTTGTCTCTGGAATCGTCTCTAATTTGTTTTGCTTTCTCCATTCCGTAAAGCCCGGGATAGGTGAGTTTTCCCGAATCCGCATCTTTACCTGGAGTTTTTCCCAAAGATTCTTTGCTTCCTTCCACATCTAAGATATCATCCGTGATTTGAAATAAAAGTCCGATTTCTTTCGCATATTCGGAAAGAACCGTTTCTCGTTCCGCATAATCTTCTCGCAGGCGGTTTCCCATCAGAAAGCTGGAGTGAATGAGTGCTCCCGTTTTCTTTTCATGAATGGAAATTAATTTCTCTGCGGAAGAAATGTTTTTGCGATGCGAGGATAATCCTGCTTTTCCTTCTTCTTCCAAATCTTCCATTTGTCCGGTGATCATTCCAGGAACCCCCGCACCTTGGTGCAGATAAGAGAGTAGATCTCTGAGGACTTTAGGATCTTCCGTTTCTATTAAGCCGATCAGGTAGAATCCGAGGGAATTCAAAGCGTCTCCCGCTAAGATTGCGGTTGGAACATCGAACTCTTTGTGACAGGTAGGTTTCCCTCTTCTGAAATCATCGTCATCCATAGAAGGAAGATCGTCGTGTATGAGAGAGTAGGTATGAATGCATTCGATAGAAGAGGAAAGGATAAGAAGGTTCTTTAGTGTGATGGAAGATTCGTCTTTTGTTATTTTTTCGTTCGCATAATATGAATTAATTGAAATAACAGGACGAATTCTTTTGCCGCCCGCCCTTAAACTGTAAAGTGCAGCTTCGCTGGCTCTGGAGAGGCCGTATTTATAAAATGTTTCCGTAAGAAAGGGAAGGAAAAACGGATCAAAAACTGATCTTGCGGAATCGATGGAGTCGGAAAAGGAATTCACAGAAGAGAAAAACCGGCTTAGTTCAATAAGCCGGTTTCCAAGAAATTAATTGAGTTCATATCCTTTGAAAAAGAATGCAATTTCTTGCAGAGCATTTTCAACGGAATCGGAACCGTGAACCGCATTCGCTTCTTTGCTTTCCGCAAACAAAGCTCTGATAGTTCCCGCAGCTGCTTCTTTAGGATCAGTCGCACCGATTACATCTCTCCAATGGAGAACTGCATTGTCTCTTTCAAGAGCAGCAGCTACGATCGGGCCGGAAGCCATATAGTTGCAAAGATCATTGTAGAATGGGCGAGCAGAGTGTACTTTATAAAACTGTTTCGCATCTTCCAGACTGAGTTTTAGGGATTTGAGTCCTAGAATTTTAAATCCTTCTTTTTCGATTCTTTGAAGGATGTCACCGATGTGTTTGTTTTTTACCGCATCGGGCTTTAGCATAATGAAAGTTCTTTCCATAAGTCCAAAACCCTCAGGGAAGGCAAAAAAGCAATCGAATCTTTAGGTATGTAAAAATCGTACCAACAGAAAGGAAGTAGGAAGCTCATCCAGCTTTTCGAAACCCACTTCGTCCCAAGTTTCCAGGTCGATGAGTACCAAAGAGAATTCGGAAAGTTTTGCGAGAGAGACAGGGAAAGGATTTATGTCCGTTTCCGGTTGGAGTATGTCTTCTAGTTTCAGTTTGGCGGACTTCATTCCTTTGAGAGTCGTTAGTTTCTCGGAAAATTTGAGGATCTGATCGTCTTGGCTGTGGTAAACGATCCCCACTTTGTCGTAAGATTCCAGCCCGTTGTCGATAAGAACTCCTACCGTAGCTGGCGTATAATTGAGAATTCCTTTGATTTTACCGCCTGTATAACTTCTGGAAAACAAAGGTTTTGCGGCTCCGATCAAAAGCAGATTGGAGAAGTTTTGTTTGGCAAAATTAACGATTTCGTAGGTGATGTTGTCCGTAACTCTGTATTCCGTTTTTACATTCACTCCGAATTCAGAGCCTGTGGATCGAATGGATTCGAAACTGGATTCTCTGTAGTTTTTCAGATCTTCATTCGATAAAGAGTCATTAGGCGAAATGTGAAGTGCGGTGATGTTTAGGTTTTTTTTCTGGTTTCCCGAAAGTGCATAGGCAAATCGAACCAAACTTTTTCCCATTTTTTCCTGAGCAAAAGCCACAACTACCTTGAGCTTATTTTCTTCCGCTTTGGAGGGAATGTCTACGATCGTAGGTTTTTTGGAGAACCATTTTTGGATTCCATCCAAAAGAGGCCCGGTAGAGAGAGTGGTAAAAAGAGCCATCAGGACGAAAACTGCAAAAATACCCGGACTTAAAATTCCCAAATCATAACCGATGTTAAGGACTACAAGTTCCATCAGTCCTCTGGTATTCATCAAAGCGCCTATGGAAAGACTGTCTTCCCAGTTAGATCCTGCTATGCGAGCTGCGATGGCACTTCCTAAAAATTTTCCGATGACTGCGACGGAAATAACGAGCACTAGAACAATCCAAAGATTCGAGTCGTTTAAAAGTGTGATCTGTGTTCTAAGACCAGTGATCACGAAAAAGATAGGAAGAAATAAAATGACGGCTACATCCTCTATTTTTTCAGCGATGAGTTTTTTCAGATTTCCTTCTACAGGCATAATGACTCCGGCAAGGAAAGCGCCGAAGAGCGCATGGATACCGATCACTTCCGTAGCGAATGCGGAACCGAATAGAATGAGAAGTATGATCGAAACTGCGGTTCTAGTTAGGTTTTCTCTGGAGATATAGATGGAACCCAATCGTTTCAGAAAAGGAGCGATGAAATAAATCATCGTAAGTATGTATGCGAATGATAATCCGATCGTAAATAACGCCGAACTTAAATTACCCGCTTTTGAGATGGTGACGATGATGGCGAGTAAAATCCATGCGGTAAGATCATCCGCTGCGGCGCATGTCAAGACCATAGCACCTAACGGAGTTCTTGTGAGATTTCTTTCTTGTAGAATTCTGGCGAGTACGGGAAAGGCGGTGATGCTCATGGCGATTCCCATAAAAAGGGAAAAAGAGAGGAAGGAAATTCCTTCGGGAGCATGGTTTTGATAGAAATAATAAGCCAGAATCATTCCCAAGATGAAAGGGAATAGGATGCTTGCGTGGCTGATGACGATTGCGGAATGCGCTTTGTTTTTCAGAACGGAGACATCCAACTCCATTCCGATGATGAACATAAATAAGATAAGACCTATTTGGCTGAGAGTTCCTAACGTAGGCAAACTTGTTGCAGGGAACAATACTTGCAGAATTTCAGGGAAATAATATCCCAGAACGGAAGGGCCGAGTAAAATCCCTCCTACAATTTCTCCCATCACACTTGGTTGGTTCAGTTTTCTGGAAAAAATATAACCCATAAAGCGGGCAAAAGAACAAACGACTATGATTTGTAAGAATAATAAAGCTAATGGATGTTTGATTTTAGTTAGAAATTCTTCGTAAAGGCTGGAGGACTCGTTTTGAGGTACAACAACATCCACCGACTCTAATAAAGAACCTTGCTGAATCAACAGGTATCCGAAAAAGCCGAATACCAAAAGAATGAGAGCATAAAAGAGAGTCGATTTTGTTTTCATATTTTCTGCCAGCCGATCTTTCCTTCCTCTAAAGATGGAATTTTTTAGAAAGAGCTTCGTTCACAACATCAGGTACTTGATTGGATACGGCTCTTCCGTGTCTTGCTACTTCTTTGACGATTGTAGAGGACACAAAAGAGTACTCATTGTCCGCCATTAGAAAATAAGTTTCGATATCCGGGGCTAATTTTTTGTTCATCAAGGAGATTGCGTATTCGTAATCGAAGTCGGTAACCGCACGCAAACCCCTGAGAATGACACGGGAATTTTTTTCTTTGCAGTAGTCTACGGTCAATCCTTCGAAAGTGTCGATTGAGATTTTGTCCCAACCTTTGAACACCTTTCCGATCATCTCCACTCTTTCCTCTGCGGAAAAGAGGGAGGTTTTTTTGGAATTGATGGCTACCGCAATGATGATCTGTTCGAACAGAGGATGAGCACGCCGAATGATATCAAGGTGACCGTTGGTAAATGGATCGAACGACCCAGGATAAACAGCAATGCTCGCGCTCATTTTTATTTCCAAACTCTGGCCCATTCTTTCATAGGCAGCCCGAAAAGGTTGATAAAACCTTCCGCATCTTTTTGGTTGTAAAGTTCTTCCTTTTCAAAGGTGGATAGTCCCGCATTATAGAGGGATTTGTCCGACTTTCGCCCAACAACTGTACAATTTCCTTTATAAAGTTTGATTCTTACTGTTCCTGATACGAAGTTTTGCGTATAATCGATGTAAGCTCTTAGAGCGTTCATCTGATTGGAATACCATTGTCCGTTGTAGATGTATCTTGCAAATTCTTGAGAAAGTTCGTCTTTTTTATGTTGTGTGTCTCTGTCCAGAGTGATGGATTCCAAATCTCTGTGAGCCACATGCAGGATGGTTCCGCCAGGAGTTTCGTAAACTCCTCTGGATTTGATTCCTACTAGTCTGTTTTCCACGATATCGACTCTTCCGATTCCGTTTTTGCCGCCCAGATCGTTCAATGTCTCCATCACTTCCAAAGGATTCATTTTTTTTCCGTCGATGGCAACACAGTCTCCTTTTTCGAAAGTCAATTCGCAATATGTCGGTTTGTCGGGAGCTTTTTCGGGAGAAACGGAAAGTAAAAACATTTCTTCCAATGGTTCGTTGTAAGGATCTTCTAAAATCCCCCCTTCAAAGGAAAGGTGCATCAGATTTCTATCCATCGAATACGGTTTAGCAGCTGTTACGGGAACGGGAATTCCTTTCTTTTTTGCGTATTCGATTAGATCCGCTCTTCCTCCGAATTCCCAAATCCTCCAAGGAGCAATGATTTGCAAATTAGGCGAAAGCGCTTTGTAAGTAAGTTCGAAACGAACTTGGTCGTTTCCTTTTCCTGTAGCACCGTGAGCGAAAGCATCCGCTCCTTCTTTTGCAGCGATTTCCGCCATGGCCTTTGCGATCAAAGGACGTGCGAGAGAAGTGCCTAGAAGATATCTCATTTCATAAATTGCGGAACCACGAATTGCCGGGAAAATAAAATCGCGGGCGAATTCCAAACGAAGGTCTTGGATATAAACTTTAGAAGCCCCTGTGTTTTTACCTTTTTCTTCCAGGCCGGCGAGTTCTTCTTTTTGGCCGATATCGGCACAGAAAGCGATGACTTCACAGCCATAGGTATCTTTCAACCAAGCCAAAATTACGGATGTGTCCAAACCACCCGAGTAAGCGAGAACGATTTTCTTCGGAGAATTTTTCTCTTTCATAGATTAGGGTCAAAGTATAAGAAAAATGAAGGAAGACAATAAAATATTGTTCTCTTGGGAATTCATTGTAGAATGCAATTGATGAAATTTTTTCACTGTTTTCCGATTCTTCTTATCTTCGTTTCTTGCAATAAAACGGAATTGAGTTGGGAAAAACTCAGTAAGACACAGATAGAACCTTCGATTGAAATTCAGATTGAGGGGAAACCACAGAAAGGTTACTTGGTGGGGATTGAACCGTATCTGTCGGAAGAGTCCTATTCTTCGGAAGAGGCATTTTATCAGACCCTAAAAACATATCTTGATTATGCGAAGAAAGAAGAGGTGCTTTCTACGGAAAGATCCGTAGTCATTTTTCCGGAATACATCGGCACTTGGCTGATCGCAGCAGGAGAAGATCAAAGTCTTTTCCAAAAAGAGACTGTAGAGGATGCGATGGAAGTAGTAGTAACCAAAAATTTAGGTCGTTTTCTTTGGTCTTATCTTTTCAGCAATAATGTATCCAGCGAACCTTTAAAGGAAACACTTTTCCGAATGAAGGCTTGGCAGATCGCTTATACCTATCAATCCGTTTTTTCTCGTTTGGCGAAAGAATACAGAATCGGAATCGTTGCAGGTTCTGTCATCCTTCCGGAACCCAAAGTCATCGAAGGAAAAATTACGGTTACGGATGGACCTCTACAGAATGTTAGTTTTTACTTTCGCCCGGACGGAGAGGTGGAAGATAAAATCACAAGAAAGTCGTTTCCTATCGATGAGGAACAAACCTTTCTTTCTTCGTTTCCGATGGAGGAAAATCCTGTGATCACTACTCCTATAGGAAGCCTATCGATTTTGATTTGTGCGGATTCTTGGTTCCCGGAAGCGTATTCTAATGCCAAAAGCCAATCTGCGGAAATATTAGCTGTGCCTTCTTTGGTGGCTCCTGCCGATTCTTGGGATAAAAAATGGAACGGATACAACGGTTATGCGAATCCGAAAGATGTTTCCAAGTCCGATTTGGGAAATCTTACGGAATGGCAGGCTTGGAAAAAATATTCCTTATTAGGTCGAGGATCCAAACAAAATTTCAAAACGGGAATGAACGTTTTTTTTAGAGGAAAAGTTTGGGACATCACTGCTACGGGAGATGCATTTCTTTTATCGAAAGGAAACTCTGTTTCCGTAAAACGTAAATCGAAGGATCACTACGGGAGGATCTATGCAATTGCTCTCTAGAAAAGGTTTTTTATCCGGCCTTGGTTTTTCCGCAATGGGGCTTTGGCTCTGGGCTTGCGGGAATAAGGTTAAGGAAAAGTATCTTTATTTTTCCGATTCGGAATTGGAGATTATGCAAGTTTGGTCCGACTCGGTTTTGCCAGTTCAAGAAAAGGGGATGCCTTCTGCGGACGAGGCGGAAGTAGTGCGTCGGTTAGATGAGGAATTTTATTTCGTCTCCGAAGAAATCCAAGAAGAGTTTCATCTGGCCATCACTGCTTTGCAATACGCTCCTTTCTTCTACGGTTATTTTTCCCGTTTTTCTAAAATGCATCGAGATGATCGAATTCGTTTTCTAAAACAGACGGAATCTACGGATTCGGATACGATGAGAGCGGTGGTCGGAAATTTGAAATTGGTCACTTTTTTGGCATACTACGGTCATAAAAGCACATGGCAGGAGATCGGTTTTGACGGTCCGTTTGCCAATCCTTCCGAAAAATGGAGCGAATCCAGAATTTATTATAAAAAGACAATTAGCGGTAGTTAAATGAAAGTCGGTCATTATAGAGATTGGAAATCTTATCAGAACGGTGAAGTCATTGAAACCGACGTAGTTGTCATCGGCTCCGGCTGCGGAGGAGCTACACTTGCTTACGAGTTGGCCAAAAAAGGATTGAAGGTCGCTCTTGTGGAACAAGGTGGAAATTATCATACTGGCACTTTCGATAACAACGAACTGAATATGGCGGGAAAAGTTTCCGCAGAAAGAAATTTCCACACCACTTCCGATGGAAGTGTTTCTTTGGTGTATGGAAATAATCTGGGAGGAGCTTCTGTTCATTATTGGGCGGACAGTTATAGAACACCTGACGATCGTTTGCTTCTATGGAATCGCAAATACGGAATCGAACATCACTTGCCTGAAGATTTAGCGCCTTATTGGAAAGAATTGGAAGAGGATCTGCATGTTCATGATGCACAAGAACCTTATTTCAATCGAATGAACCAATTGTTCCGATCTTCCACCAGAAGTTTGGGATGGGAAGGGCATTCCGTTCCTCAGGCAAGAAAGAACTGTCAAAAATCAGGACACTGCATGCAGGGGTGTATGTTCGGCGCCAAACAATCGCAGTTGGTGACTCATATCCCCAGAGCGGTGGCTTTAGGTACTGAAGTTTATACCGATCTAAGGGCTGACAAATTGATTCTTGCGGGCAGTTCCGTTTCCGGTTTGGAGGCGACTGTCATCAACCGGGGGAGCTTACGACCGGAACCCAAAAAGGTAATTTTTAAAGCGAAGTCAGTGTGTTTGGCGGCGGGTGGATTCGGAAGTTCTACCTTTCTTCTCAGAAACGGTTTCGGAAACAGATTCCCTGTATTGGGAAAATTTTTGGCGATCAATCCTTCTCCTATGGTTCATGCTCTTTACGAAGAAAAAATCGTTCAATGGAGAAATATTCCTGCCGCTTACGGAGTAGAAGCTTTTCGATTGGCCGAGTTTAGAAACGGAGAATATCTGCAAGGCGGATATATGCTGATGCCGAATCAGCTCCAGCCTGCGACTTTAGCCGCACTGGTGCCGGGATTCGGGAAAGATCATTTTCATTTTATGAGCCAGATGGAAAAGATAGGCGGGACGATCGGATGGATCGATGATGTGGAATCTGAGTTAGGTTCCATCGAAGTGGATTCTTCCGGGAAAAGAAAAATTCATTATCCTTTCGGCAATCTCACCAAACAAATATTCAATGATTTAACCTATAAGCAGATTCTTATCAATTTCGAAGCAGGCGCTAAGGAAGTGTTTCTTCCCGGAATGAAAGTTCATCGATTTTTAAAACCTCCTAAAAAAGAGGAAATCGATCGTTTGCAATGGAGACCTGGCGAGTTTCCTATGGCGGCGCCTCATCCTGCGGGAGGTTGCAGAATGGGTCAGTCTGCGGCAAACTCAGTTGTGGATTCCCATCACAGAGTCCACGGTTTCAAAAATTTGTTCGTATCCGATTCTTCCGTATTCCCTACGGGAGTGAGTGTTGATCCTAGTTTTACGATCATGGCTTTCAGTAAAATTGCCGCAAAGAATGTAGCGGCAGTTGTGGGATGAGACAAGGTTTGAAAATTTGTCTGTCTTGCATTGAAATTACTATAATAAAGAAAATCGACTACTTATTGTTTTGGGAAGCTGTCAAATATCAACACCAAACCGAAGGCAATGGGAACAAGTGAGTAACTAACTAGATGCACGATATTGCCGGCTTTCTCTCCAAATATCTTTTTCATCGCTTCAAGTTTGCCTAATTTCTCAGGATTTATAAATCTCAAAACCAAAGTAACGGTTCCAAAAACGATTCCAAGCAGTCCTATTGTTAAGGTAATTGGATCCATTGTTATTTTCTCCTCAAGGTTTTCTAGTAAACACGGCAACCGTTTCCAAATGATCCGTTCTAGGGAACATGTCTACCGGTTGCACAGAGGCCAAATAGTATTTGTTGCTTAACACTCTGGTATCGTCCAAAAGAGTTTTAGGATCACAGGAAACATAAACTATCTTTTGAATATTAGAATGTACCAAATGGTTGGCTACTTCTTCTCCCAAACCGATGCGAGGAGGATCCAAAACGATTGTGGAATAGTCTTTTCCTAAAACGGTAGGAAGTGTTTCGGAAACTCTTCCTTTTCTATAACGTACGTTTTTAATATGATTCGTTTTCAGAGCTTCGATCGCAGTTCTATGAGAGTTGGGATTTTCTTCCAATCCGACCACTTCTTTAGCAGCACCTGACAACCATAAGGAGATAGTGCCGATTCCGGAATAGGCATCGATCACTTTTGTTCCCGGTTGGATCTCATCCAAAATTAAATTGTAGAGGCTGGGAGTCTGAGAAGGATTCACCTGTAAAAAAGTGGAAAGTCCCACTCTGAATTTGAATTTTCCTACGAATTCATGAATGTATGGTCTTCCCCAAAGAAGGTTTTCTTCCTTGCCTAAAGCCATAGAACTGTGTTTGGAATTTATGTTTTGAACGATTCCTACCAGTTTTCCGAACTTTCCCGATTTTCCAATGCGGTCTGTTATGTGGTTGTGAAGTCTTTTGGAAAGATCCTTCGGATAAGGAAGTTCCTCTCCGTTGGTTACGATTCCTATGATGATTTCTTTCGTAGAAAAAGATTTTCTGGCGACCAGATATTTTAAAATCCCTCTTTTCGACTTTTCGTTATAAGGCGGAAGGCCTTCTTTTCTGGCCCAAAGTTTGACAGCTTGTCCTATCTCCGTCAGTCCTTGTTCTTGGATGAGGCATTCCGTCTGGTCGACGATGAATGTGGATTCTTGGTTGAAAAGACCTAAGGTAGTGATTGTTTTTCTACCGATGGTTCTTCTTCCGAAAGGGAGCTGTAGTTTGTGACGATAGAGTTCTGCATTCGGACTGGCTACGATAGGGCGGAACTGAACATGACGGTAAGAGGAAAAATAGTCCTTTAACACTTGTTCTTTTTTTTTCAGTTCTCGTCCGTACTCTGTATTTAAATTGGAACATCCGCCGCAAAGGCCGAAATGAGTGCATGTAGATTTCATTTTGTCACCTGATTGCGAGAGCCGATGATTTCGGCAATGTTTGTGATTTTATTTTTTTTCAGATGATCGTTCAAGTAAGAATTGATTTGAGAAGGAAGAAAAGGTCCTTCATAAATATAACCTGTATAAATTTGTAAAAGATTCGCTCCTGCTTCGAGCATTTGCAGCGCTTTTTCTCCGGAATCGATCCCTCCCACTCCTATAATGGGAATTCTTCCTTTTAAGATTTGATAGGCGATGGAAACGAAAGATAGGGATTTGGAAAACAAAGGTTTTCCCGAAAGCCCTCCTTCCGGGTGAGGTCCTTGGCCTAAAGAATCTTTATTCAATGTGGTGTTCGTCAGTATCACCCCATCGATGTTATGTGTAAGACAAATCTCCAGATTTTCTCTGAGATCGTTTTCTTCCAGGTCGGGAGCGAATTTAAAAAACAAAGGGATGGGGAATTTTTTCCCGAACTCTTTTTGGATTCCCGTAATGAGTTCCAATAACGCTGTTTTATTTTGCAGAGAACGCAAACCGGGAGTGTTCGGAGAGCTGACATTGATGACAGCATAATCTGCATAAGGTGAAAGTTTCTTCAGAGTATAGACATAATCGCTTACGGATTCTTCGATCGGTGTGATTTTGGATTTGCCCGCATTGATCCCTCTGACTCTGGCCTTTTTTTGACCTTGTAAAGTTTTTTCCGCTTTGTCGGCTCCCGGATTATTGAATCCCATTCTATTGATCAGAGCCTTTTGTTCCGGGAAACGGAAAAGTCGAGGGGTTTCGTTTCCTGGTTGTTCTTTGGCGGTGATGGTTCCTACTTCTACGAAACCGAATCCCATATAACTTATAGAAGGAAATAGTTCTCCTGTTTTGTCGAAACCTGCCGCCATTCCGATTGGGTTAGGGAAATCGATACCCGCAATGTTTTGTCGCAGGCGCTCCGATTTAAATTCAAAGAGAGACGATAAAGTTTGGTGGAAAAAAGGCAATCGTTGGGAAAGTTGGAGAAAAGTAGCCGCTAGATGATGAGCGGATTCCGGATCGAGTCGGAATAAAATGGGTTTGAGAAGAGAGTGGTAGAGCAAGTTACGATCCTTTCGTTCAGCCTTTTTTCTTTGCAAAATCTTACAATTTCTTTCCGAAAAAATACAGCGACCCCATCCTTCTGAAAAGCACCCGAAACGAATGAGCTCATTAAAAATCACGGAACGAATTTGGCAGAACCCTAGATCTTTTTCTTCGGAAGAGGTTTTGCGTGAATTGGAAAATTTGCTTCGTTCTAATCCTGACTATTGGTTGAAGTTCACCAGTTCGGGAATCATCGTCGATTACAAACCTTCCCGTTATCTCAAAATGGACATTTCCCCCGAGGAAATGTTGGGCAAACATTTGTCAGATGGTTTGCCGGAATATTTGGTATCGATCACTTTGGAAGCGATCGCTTATCTGAATGAGAGAAAAAACCAGGTATTTTGGAAAGAATACCAATATCTTCACGACGGAGAATTCCGTCATGCCGAGGTGAGATTCGTAGTTTTATATGACGGGTACATCGTTTCCACTCACAGGGACATTACGGAAAGAAAAAGATTGGAAGCTGCTTTTTTGGAAAGTGAGTCCCGATTTTTATCCATGGCGCAGAACGCAGCCGATTCGATCGTCATCATCAACGATGACGGAATGATTCAATTCTTCAATAAAGCCGCCGAAAGAACTTTCGGTTACAAACAAGAAGAACTTTTGGGAAAGTCGGTCTATTTCATCGTTCCTCCGGGAAACAACGAAAGAAGATACCGTTATCTTTCCAGATATCTCAAAAACAAAAATAGAATCATCAACGGTATGGGAAGAGAGTTGGTCGCTAAACGGAAATCAGGCGATCTTTTCCCTTGCGAACTTTCCGTAGGAGAGTTCAAAACCAATTCGGGAACGATGCTAACGGGAATCATCCGAGACATCAGCCAAAGAAAGATGCAGGAAGCCGAAATCTATCAGTATAGAAATCATCTGGAAGATTTAGTAGAAAAACAGACCATGGATCTGAAGATCGCCAAAAATGTCGCAGAAGAAGCTTCCTATATGAAGTCTCTTTTTTTGGCGAACATTTCCCACGAATTGAAGACACCAATTCATGCTATTCTCAGTTATGCAGAATTAGGCGAAGAAAAAGCGAACTCTGCCACTCCCGAAAAAATTCAGGAATATTTCCAAATCATAGACGCATCTGGAAAAAGGCTTTTAGGTCTTTTGGAGAATCTTCTGGATCTCGCAAAATTGGAATCCGGCAAGATGAAATATATTTATGAAAAATCCTGTTTGAAAGATACCGTAAAACACGTAATAAGCGAACTTAGGGCTATTTTGGAAAAAAAATCGGTAAAGGTGATCTTTGAAGAAACCGAAGAAAGGTGGGAAGCCGAATTCGATTATGAAAGGATCGAGCAGGTGGTTCGGAACATACTTTCCAATGCCTTAAAGTTCGTCCCCGATCACACAAATATCGAAATTAAAAAGATAGAAAGGGAATTTATTCCTCGAAAAACTGAAAATTATGTGAAAGGTATAGGTTTACAAATTAGAGATTTCGGGCCTGGCATTCCCGACGAAGATATCGATAAAATATTTGAAAAATTCATTCAATCCAAACAAGTAAAGGCGGGCACGAAAGGCACAGGCCTCGGTTTGTCTATTTCTAGAGAAATTGTGAATGATCATCACGGTCTCCTGTATGCGGAGAATCATGAAGAAGGTGGGGCGGTTTTTACGATGCTGCTCCCGAGGAAAAGAGAAGGATTATAATGCACCTTTTGGCAGTCGACGATGAATCTATCAATCTAATGATCATTGAAGAATCCCTTTCCGAAAAGGGATTCACCATCGTGAAAGCCAAAGACGGAGAGGAAGCTCTGGCCATCTTAAACCAGGGGGATCATTCTTTTTACGCAATTATATTGGATCGATTGATGCCCAAGATGGATGGGATCGAACTTTTACGTAAAATCAAACGTTCCGAAAAATGGAGAGACATCCCTGTTATCTTCCAAACGGCAATGAGCGGAATTTCGGATATGACGGAAGGACTCGACTCAGGCGCTTTTTATTATCTTACAAAACCCTATTCGAGAGCGGTGCTTGTGACCATCGTTCAGACGGCGGTAGAACATTACATCAAACTCATCAAAGCCAAAGAAGACCTTCACAAAGGTATGGGGGCTTTGCGGCATCTTACGAAAGGGGAATTCAGGATCAAAACCATTCGTGAGTCCCACGAATTGGCTCCGCTTCTTGCCAATGCCTGCCCCGATCCGGAAAGAGTTCTTACAGGAATTATGGAGATCCTCAACAACGCCATCGAACATGGAAATCTGGGAATCACCTATCAAGAGAAAACGGAACTTCATAACAACGATAAGTTGATGGAGGAAATTTTCAATAGATTGGAACTTCCCGAATACAAGGATAAATTCGTACAGGTGTTATTCGATAAAGACGGGGAAAAAATCACGATTGTGATCAAAGACCAAGGAAAAGGATTCGATTGGCAGAAATATCTTTCTTTGCAGGCAATGACCAAAAATGCGTTCAAAACTCACGGCCGAGGAATTTTTATGGCCAGAAAACTTTCGTTCGACGATCTTACTTATTTGGACAACGGTGCGACCGCAGTCATCACCATTCTGATGAACCAGGAAACCAGCGATTTACTCACTGATTTCCAAGAGTAACATACTCATATCATCCAATTGTTTTCCGTTCAATTCGATTAGAATTTTTTCCCATACCTTATTCAAAAACAAATCGGATCTCAAATTTGCGAGAGGACTTACGTATTGGATGAACGCTTTCTGTCCTAGAATGTTGCCGCTTCGATCCAGAATCTCAAATAGTCCGTCCGAAAAAAGAAACAAACGATCCCCTTTTTCCAAAATAAATTCATAATCGAAAGTCTCCGGTTCTATGATGGAGAGAAGAGGATGACCTTTTCCTTCCAATTCGATGAATTGCCCGTTTCGTATCACATAACAAGAGTGATGTCCTGCGTAGGAATATTTCAGTCTTTTGTCGGATTTGGAAATGGAAAGATACACCGCGCTGAGAAGATGTGCATGAGTGATCGATTTTAAAATTTTATGCAATGACTGAAGACCTGCCGCGGGAGAAAGTTCTTCTCTAACAGTTGTTTGAAATGCTAGTGCTACCGCACAGGAAATCATTCCGGAAGCGGTTCCGTGCCCTGTCACATCTCCGAAAATAAAATGATAAGAGTCTTTGTCTTTGGAGTAGGATCCTATGATGTCTCCGCTCACGCTCATGTATGGTTTGTAAAAAGACTCCACATGAACGAATTCTTTTTTCGGCAAAGGGGAAGACATGATGATCTTTTGTGTTTCTCTTGCGATTTCCAAATCTTCCGCAATCGTTTTGTAAGAATCTAAAAGTGCGATTTCCGCTTTCTTTCGATCCGTTATGTTTTTTAAGCTGAGAAAAATTTGGCCGTGGGAGCGGTGGAGATAAATTTCATAAAAGAAAACGACTCCTCCGTAATCGATTTGAGATTCCCATTTTATGATTTCTTCTTCCGCCAAACCTTCTTGTAACTTCTCTAAGATGGACTCTGCCACTTCCGGATCCAATAAGGAAAGAATGGAACTTCCGGAAGACTTTAATCCTTTCATCCATTTTTTTGCTTGGTCGTTTTTCGCCAAAAGACTGCCTTCTTCATTCAGCCAAAAGATAATGTCGAAAGTACCGTGAAGCAGGATGGAGTTGGTTTCTTCCTGCTTTTTACGGTCGTAGAAATAATGAGAAGAGTAGTAGGATAGATAAGAAAGAAAAAGAATCAAAGCGAAACTTAGAAATTGAAGATGAACTAGATTCTCTTCCTGTTTGAACTCGGAATTGAAAAATATGGTAAGATGAAAGAAAAAGAAAACGAGCAGGATGATGACCGAAAAGATCAGAAGTCCCAAAAATGTTTGCGGGCGGATTGTTTCGAATCTCGATTTTTCCTTCTCTTCCGCTCTATTCACGAAAACCATAACGATCCCCATAATAATCTAACGATTGAAATGTTAGGCAATAAATTTTTGGTATCCAATAAACTTATCTAGGTTTTTATTCCCAATATGTTCAAACTGAACCCTAAGAAAGCTGCGCTTTATCTTTGCCTTGCTGTTTTTTATTTGGGAGCGGCGGAATTGGTTCTCCGTCTCTTCGATCCGGAAGTCGTTCTTGTCAAAACCTTCGATGATCATCTTCTTTTTTCTCTTTATCCCGAAAAGAAGGGAAACGTTGTTTCGGAAGAATACAAAGTTTCCGTGGAAACCAATGCGGAAGGCGGTCGGCAGACATTGGATCCCTCGAATGAGTATCCGATTTTGCTTTTAGGGGATTCGTTTACGGAAGGTTGGGGAGTGGATGAGAAAGAAGTTTTTTCCTCGATTGCAAATCTCTCTTTGCCTGCAAATCGCCGAATTAGAAATATGGGAGTGCACGGTTCCTGCCCAGCACTCTTTCAAATTCATTTGAGGGAATTCGTTTCCAAATACAATCCGAAAGAAGTTTGGATTCAAATCTTCGATAACGATTTGGACGATAACGAAAAATTGGAAATGTTTATGACTTTCCAGGAAGGAGTTCCTTCTCCTTTGAAACCGACTCTTGCCAAATTTACTGGAACGACAATTTATAATTTTTTGAAAGAATCGTCTCTTTTTCGTTTGGCGAAGAGAGGATGGAAAACCTATCAAGGAATTCCCGAGCCCATCTTATATTACAAAGAAGGAAGAGAACCGAAAGTTACCGTTTTGAGTCATGCGCAGTCTTTGGAGAAGTACGGAAAGCTGGCACCTCTCGGTTCTGAAATCACTAAAAAATACAACGGACAGTTCGGCTTTTACGAAGATCCGAATTCTTCCGTATGGGTTTCCCGTTTCCAAAAACAGAAAGACCACCTAACAAAGATCTATGAATTTTTGAATTCCAAAGGAATCGGCTTGAATTTGATTTATGTTCCTGCGAAGGAATTTTTTGCGGAAGGAGGAATTCTAGGGAAACAGACTAAAAGAGATTTGAATCTTTATCAAGAGGCAAATCCTCATTACCAGTTGCTGAAGGAATTTTGCGATTCTCACAAACTTGGTTGTTTGTTTACTACGGAATTGTTTTGGAAAGAGAATCCGGAGAATTTATATTTTCCGTATGATGCGCATTGGAATCGGGAAGGACATGCATTGTTCGGGAAGAAATTAGGAGAAATTCTCCAAAAATCTTCCCGATAATACATCGGTTTTTAGAACAAGGTGTAGATGAACGGAGCGATCGCCGAACCTTGTGTCAAAACGAGAAGGGCACCTAATAAAAGTAAAATGATGATTATGGGTGCCAGCCAAAATTTCTTTCTTATCTTTAAAAAATCCCAGAGATCTTTCAATAATTCTAACATTGTGTTCCCCTAAAAAGGTCTTTCCATATGGCTTGCTTCTCTTGTCGAACTTGGAATTCGATAGGAATCGGCCTCAGGCTCCAATTTTCTACGCATGGAATCGTTGCCAAATAATCTTTTTAGGAGCCCGATCGGGGTGAAGAGCACGAAAAAGATGACGGAAAGGATGATTCTGGTGTTGATCCATCCTAAAATCTCACCGATCCACATCCAAACCTTGTGAGGGTAGTAAAGAGATTTCGGAAAAACCGCTCCTAGAAAAACAACGGCAGAGCCTCCGTAAACCAAATAAGGATTCCAAGATCCTCTGTTTAAGTAAGGAATGAGAGCGCCGAAAACAAGAGCTAAAACTCCTCCTACTATGAAAGCGAACTTGCGTAAGTCGGAAGGAGTAGGTTCTATTTTATCATGTGACATTGTGAGTTTCCTATCAATCTAATTCGAATTCTTGTTTCCAAGACTCGTCTTTTTCCACAACAGGTTGGTCTTTTTTATCCAGAACGTAGTTTTCTACGACCAGGAAGTCCATCTCCGTTCTCATAAAACAACGATAAGCATCTTCGGGAGTGGAAACGATAGGTTCTCCTCTCACGTTGAAGGAAGTATTTACTAACACAGGACAGTCGGTTAATTTATCGAATTCTTTGATCAAAGAATAGAACTTGGGATTTGTCTCCGAATGAACGGTTTGGATTCTTGCAGAATAATCGACGTGAGTGATGGAAGGAAGGGAAGATCTGGGAACATTCAATTTTTCGATTCCGAAAAGCTTCTGTTGTTCCGCACTCATTTGAATTCTATGTTTTTCTAAAACATCTGCAACGATCAGCATATAAGGACTTTTTGCTTTGATTTCGAAATAGTCGGATACTTTTTCCGCAAGCACCGCAGGTGCGAATGGACGGAAACTTTCCCTGTATTTGATCTTCAAGTTCATGACGGACTGCATCTTTTGATTTCTAGGATCCCCTATGATGGAACGTCCTCCCAAAGCTCTCGGTCCGAATTCCATCCTGCCTTGGAAATAACCGATTACGTTTCCTTCGGAAAGAACTTGCGCTAGTTTTTCTTCCAGTTTGCCGTCAGGATAATACGAGTATTTGGCACCTAACTTATCTAAGCTTTCTTTCACGGAGTCGTTGGAGTATTTAGGGCCTAAGTAAGAACCTTTCATGGAATCGAGAGGATTCACTTTTCTAGGATGATTTTTGTATTCGTAATGAGCGGAGAGAGCCGCACCTAAAGCACCACCTGCATCTCCTGCAGCAGGTTGGATGAAAATTTCATCGAAGATTCCCGCCTTCAAGATTTTACCGTTCGCAACGCAATTAAGCGCCACACCACCTGACAGACATAAGTTTTTGATTCCAGTTTCTTTTCGAGCGGAACGAGCCAGCCTGAGCATCACTTCTTCTGTGACTTCTTGTACGGACCTTGCTAGATCCATTTCTTTTTGCGTAAGAGTGGATTCGCTTTTGCGAGGAGGGCCTCCGAACAATTTATGAAACTTATCGTTCGTCATCGTGAGTCCGGCGGCGTAATTGAAATAATCCATATTCAGACGGAAGGTTCCGTCTTCTTTCAGATCGATCAGATGTTTGTAGATGAGATCGGTGTATTTGGGTTCTCCGTAAGGAGCAAGTCCCATTACCTTGTATTCTCCTGAATTCACTTTAAAGCCTGTGTAATAAGTGAATGCGGAATAAAGAAGACCGATGGAATGAGGAAAGTCGATTTCCCAAAGAGGTTTGAGTTTGTTGCCTTCGCCTATCCAGGCTGAGGTGGTAGCCCATTCTCCTACTCCATCCAAACAAAGAACGATCGATTGTTCAAAAGGACTTACGAAAAAAGTGGAAGCGGCATGCGCTTGGTGGTGTTCCGTAAAGAGTAAAGCGGGGGAAGTTTTCGTAGGAGAAAGGGAAGAGAATTCTTTTTTCAAAGTGCTTTTGAGAAAGAGTTTTTCCTTCAACCAAACGGGCATAGCTGAGAAAAAGGAAATCAAACCTTTGGGAGCATAGGCAAGATATGTCTCTAAAAGTCTTTCGAATTTGACAAGAGGTTTATCGTAGAAAACCACATTGGCGATTTGATCTACTGTGATCTTTGCTTCCTCTAAACAGTATTGAATGGCATGGACGGGGAAGCGGGAATCGTGTTTTTTTCGAGTGAAACGTTCTTCTTGGGCGGCCGCTAGAATCTCTCCATTTTTAAGAAGACAGGCGGCACTGTCATGATAGTAGGCAGAGATTCCCAATATGTATTCGTCTGGCATGATTTTTGTAGCTTGAGAACTGAAAGACGGGTGTCAACCAATCTTCTGGATCATCATTTCTCGATTACCCAACCCCTTTCATAAGGCTGGGAAGTTTTGATTTCTTGGAAACCTGTGTGTACTTTCAATTCTTCGAATTCATAATAAGTCGAAATTCCATCAGCAGTAACAACTGTGAAATGCAGATGCGGTTCGTAAGACATTCCCGAGTTTCCTACTTCAGCGATGGGATCGCCTCTTTTGATTTTTTGACCTTTGGTTACTTTGATGCTTCCGTGTTTCAGATGTACATAGAAGGAGAATAAACCGTTTTCATGTTTGATCTGGATGTCGTTGCCGTCACCGAAATGAATGTCTCCTAAACGAGTGTTGTCATTGGATTCGTCATGCAGATCGAAAACGACTCCATCCTCTACCGCATAAACGGTTTGCCCGAAAGAATAATAATCGGAATTGTTTTTACCCAGAGTGCCCGGTTTGAGGCGGGAGCCGTATCTGTCCACATGAACGAAATCGTAACTGTATTTTTCGAAACCGCTGTGAGTTCCTCCCGCATCGAAAGGAGAAGCCGTCGCGACGAAACCGTTTAACGGAAAATAAATACCTAAAAAAGAAGTTCGATTCGGATGGGAGTTTTCGAAACGTTTCATTCCGTCTCTGAGGAAAAAATTCGCTTCTTGCTGCATTTGTTCCGCAAGGACAGGATCGTTTCTTCTTTGCTTCATGCTGAGTTTATTCAGAACGGAACCGTAGAATACTTTTAGATCGATATCGTCCGGATATTTCTGAGACTTATCTTTTAAGAAGGAAATCAATTCGGAGAAACTTTCATCCAAGTTTGAAATTTGATTCCAAATGCTTAAAAAACCTATTCCCTGTTTGCCGGGAAGAGAGGAATATTTTTTGATATAAGGAAATGCTTCCGAGAGCTTTGTGAAATTTTTTTCCCGAATCCATCGGTTGACCAGCTGTGAATAGATATAAAGAAGATTTTGGCTGTAATTTTTCTGATCCGGTTCTTTTTCGTGTGCTTTCGTGAAATAGGGAAGAGCTTTTTCAGGATCGGTCTGAAGCCAACCAAGAGCGATGATTAGGTTCGCCTTTTCATTGTTAGGAAGATATCGGGAACTTTTTTCGGAAAGTAAAATCGCCTTTTGGAATTGGCTTTCATCCAAAGCGTCGGATGCTTGGTCCAGATAGATGTGACCGATTTGTTCTTGGAAATGTTTTTCATTCGGATATCGTTTGTATCCTTCCGAAAAAATCTGGATCGCTTCCTCATAACGTTTCTGTAGCCGCAAAGAAAGTCCGTATAAGTTTGTGCTCCATTCCGAATCTTTAAGTGAAAACGCTTCTTTGGCAATCGAGTGATTTTCTTTTGAAATCGAATCTCTGTCAAAATTTGTTTTTTTTAAGATCGAATGGAAAGAACTGCAGAGAGAATAAGAAAGTTCTTCTTTTAAAATGTTTTCTTCCGGCCATTTGGAAATGGCAGCCCTAGCTTTGCCGATACTTTCTTCTACGTTTCCTGAGTTTCTAAGAATTCCTATCTCAAGGCCTCGGAAGATTTTTTCTTCAGGGTATTCGGAAACTGCTTTTTCGATGAGAGGTTTGGCTGCTTCCCAATCCTGCGCATTGATTTTTTTTTCGATTTTTTCCCAATGATCTTGAATGGATTCGGCGGAAAATAAAGAGAAAGGAAGAAAGAATAAAACGAAAAATAAATAAGCAAAGTTAAATGAAATTTTTTGTTTCATACGGCAGTTAAGTATAGATAGGGTTTTGTTCTCTGTCAATGTAAGTTTTAGAAGACTTGAGAATCAGAGACGGAAATCAAAACCGGGCTTTGTGATGATTATCTTTAGGAAGGAGAATCGAAATTTTCGTTCCCGATTGGGAAACGAAAGAGATTTGTCCTCGAATTTGTTGTGCTAAACTTTGTACCAAAACGATTCCGATTCCTTGTTCCGAATTCTCCAAAGAAGCGATCCCGATCCCATCGTCCTTCACAACTAATTCGATAGAGTCCTCATGGACATGGAGATCGATTTGAATGGTTCCTCTTTTTTCTCCGATAAATGCATGTTTGATGGAATTCGTGACCAATTCATTCAGAATCAAACTCAAAGGCATAACGATATCCACATCCAGTTGTAAATTCGTATCTAAAGATTCTATGAAATCGATATTCCTAGTTTCTAAAGAGTAAGCATCTTTCAAGTGTCCCAGGATGGAAAGAAGAATGGAATGGGCATCCACCTCTATTAAATTAGGTGATACATAAATGGTTTTGTGTACCGAGGCGATGGCTTGGATTCTATTTTGAGCGATTTTGATGAATTCTGACAGATGAGGGTTCTTTTGTGATTCCGACTGCATGGACAATAATCCCGAAACGATTTGTAGATTATTGTTCACTCTGTGATGAATTTCCGTGAGTAGTTTAGATTTGAGAACTAGATCTTTCTGAATCTGCTTTTCCTGCAGCATTCTTTTTTCTTGAGACTTCTGCATCGAATCCACGTAAAGAAAAATTAACAAAAACAAGGCGAATAGATCTTTTGCGAAACCTTCGTATTCATCCAAATCGGAACTGATTCCACTATGTTCCAAAATATTCGAGATGCACACGAAGAAAGGAATAAAAAGGAGAATCATTGCAAAAATCCCTGCACCTTTATGAATCCGATTTTGACGGATGCGAAACAAAGTCAGCACGGAGGATGCAACGTAAAATATAATCGCTATTAGGTTTAAAATAACTGTCGCATTCATAGAGAATCCAACCTTTCTTCTTTAAAGTGTTTCCAAATCCCTAAAAGAAAAAACAAACCGGACAAAGAATAAAAAAAATGTTCCAGGAAATTGAAAGCGACGGGAAAATAAAAACCTTCAGCAACTGTAAAAACGTTACTCATCCAAATGGAAAAAAATCCTAAAAAGAAATATTGGTAACGAGGGATCAGTCCTTCCAAATAGAGGATGATGAAAATAACTAAACCGATGCTGTCAAAGATAAGATTTAAAACTTCACTAGCTTCCATGTTATTCGGTGTTTTCCTTCGCAGAAGTTTATTCCTTCTCGAATCAAATGGAAATCATAATTTTAGTTTTAAACCTCCGGGCGCCTCGAATTTAGTTTGAAAATTATCATTTTTTTTCAAAACCGACCGGGCTCTCCGCTCGAATGAAACGAAACAGGAGGTTTCGCGACCGAGAGCGTGAAATCAGTTTCGTTTCATTTCCGCTACGATCCCTGGCGCGGGAATGATTCGAATAGGCAAAAAGGTGAAAACATTTGAATAAAAAAATCGAAATTGAGGAATCTGATTCCCAAAGCGACTGATGCGTGATAGATGGACGTCAATGGGTGGCGGGTGGATAACCCCACCCATTGAGTAGGGCGGGGATAGTATACTCTCAAAAACCACCCCAGCGCCATGGATCGACCGAGCGTCCTCGTCGAGGGAGAGCCGGATCGCCATAATCGAAAAAACATATATTCTCGAAAATATGCGAGGCGCCCCCAGCAAACATAAATAAAACGTTCGTTGTCGATTTTGAATTAGAGAAGATTTTGCTTTTAATAGAATTTGTCGAGTGAGTTTCTAGCGGTGACGGAGGCCATGGATGGCCGAAGTTCGTTCGTCATAACAGGATGTTATGCGAACGAGAGCTAGAAATGAAACTCGACTTGGAGACGCCGGGAGTCGGTCTCCGTCGCCTTCCCATCCCGGTCAGGCAGACTCCGACCCGTCCCACTCGCGTCCTCGCACCTCGTGTGCTCGGAAGATGCGTTTTACGCTCCCTATGGGTCGCTAACGCATCTAACGCTCGCGGTCGTTCTCCTCCCGTCGAGTTGTATTGTGTGATAGTTGTTTAACTTTGGTTATATGGAAGTTCGGATTTTGGAGACGCCGGGAGTCGAACCCGGGTCCTATCGCCCTCAAATGCAGCTTCTACACGTTTAGATTGCAAATAAGATTCGGATGGCCTAACCCTGCAATCGGGGGATTCCTTCCTATCCGACTTTAAGTTCTTATGCGGCCGAAGTCGAAAGCGACCTACATAAGTCCCTTGAGAGGTGTCGGTTTCTTAGCCACCAAGGGAAACAGCCAGAGAAACCGTAGAGCTTAAAATTAAGCTGCTAGAGCAAATTCGTTATTTGCAGTTATTGTTTTGAAGGTTATTAAGTAGGACCCTCACCTCTACGTGCCACTGAACCCAAGCCAACAACAGTCGAAACCAATGTCGTCCCCGTTCTATGAATAGACTCAAGGAAGCACGGGAAGGTTCTTTGAAAAGTAAAAAAGTATTGAACCGGAAAAGAATCAGAATCTCAATGAAAAGGATCGTTATGTCCTATCCATTTCCCGTTTTAATCCTTATTCTTCTTTCTTTTCTCTTCCAGCAGTGCAAAGCCAGCGAGGCTCCCGATGCGGCGCAGGTGGCTCAGTCCCTTTACGGTGACAATACGGAAAAAACGGTTCGTATCTTGGGTTCTAAGGTCATCAATTTGGATGAAGATCCTGAATTAGAATCCATCGTTCTTTCCCAATCCGGCCAATCGGAAGCGGTTTCCGTTTATAAGAAACAAGGAAGCGGTTGGAAGTTCCTTTGGAAACAAGAGTTCCATCAATTGAGTTTAGGAAGTTTCTTTTACGATTTGAAAAAAAGATCTTGGGAACCGGGGACGATTCCCGGGAAAGAGAAAAAAATTCTGGAAGGAGACTGCATCCGCAGGATCGTTCTGGCCGAACTTCCCGGAGACAATTTCAATTCCGTTTTTATGGAAGTGTTATCCGAAGAACCTCCGTTAGGTTTATTTTCCGTTCCCTTTGCCTTTCGAAAAGGCGTCAAAATTTGGGACGGTTTGCAGTTGAAAGAACATGAGGAATTGGTTCGCTCCAAAAGAGTTGATTTCGAATATTCTAATAAAGAGAAAACGGTTCGTATTTTCCCTACCAATCCGAACTATTCCCAGGAATTCGTTTTTAACGGCTGGGAAATGATTCCTAATCTTCCTATGCAGCCGATTCCTTCCTTCGTTTCTTTGGAAGTGGAACCTAAATTGGAAGTTGGCAAAGAATCGAAGGTGACTTTGCAATTGAAGAACAGAGGCAATTATACGACCGTCACTTATCTTTCTCTTTCTTTCCCCGAAGACGCAAAGATCAGACTCACAGAAAATTCGCAAGGGATTCGGTTGTACCAAAAAGGTGCCACGGTTTATAACATCGTCTCCAATAAACAGGTTCCCGCATCACATTTATTAGTGGAAGTGACAAAGGAAGGATGGGGTTCCAATTATAAACAAGGAGTTAGTTTTTATTACACTCCTCAATCTCCCGAATCTCTTTCCGGAAAAATTCTTTTCCGAGCTTCTTTTAAGTTCTATAAGGAGATCGTATCCATACCGAATCGTTTTTCCGTGAACAAAACGGAAATAGACCAGCAAGGCTTTCCTACTTATCCTCTCTTTATGGAACACAAATGAAAGATAAATTGTCCAAAGAGCTTTATGCGGCGAGAGAAGAAATTGTCCGCGTCCAGGTAGAAAGGTTCCACGAATACTATTCCCATTATTTTGTGCAGAAAGAAACCATTGAGATGGCCAAATTTTTCTTCGAAACCGTTTATAATTTGGAAGGAAAAGAGGAATGGGAATCCCTTGCCCTCACTACCTATGCCAAAGTGAAACACATGATGAAAGAAGGCACACGGGAAAGTGTGGAACGTTTGATCGAATTGAATACGATCACGGATGATTTAGACATTCGATTGGGGCAGTTGATTTTGGATAAAGGTTGGAAGCCTGGAACAAAATTATCCCAAGCAGAATATGCACAGTATTTCAAAGAACTAGGGTTAGCTGATGTTAGAAAAAAACAATTGGAAGTGGTTCTTTTTAATCTCAAAAAATTTTACGATTTAGCCCATCGTCCCATCAATTCTTATATCATTAAACCTGCTGCCGTCATGTCTCGTATGTTGGGAGTGTATCCTTTGTTTAAAAAAGTGGAGCAGGGTTATTACGCTACTTTACCCGTTTCACAAGAGTTATTCGGTAGTTTCTTCTCAGAAGTGGAAAAAAGGGAATGGGAATTTTTACATTCCTCCTTTCCCGAGTTGAAGGATTCCCATTGAGAAGACGCAGATTCGGAAGATCTTCCGCTTCGGAAGAAGAGAATGTTCACGGGCAAGAAAGATGGCTTCTTACCTATGCGGATATGATCACTCTGCTTTTGGGTTTGTTTATCATTCTATATGCAATCAGTAAAGTTGATTCCAAACGTTTGACGGAAGTGGCCACCGAAATCAAAAAGGGATTCGGTTTGAATCTTTCTTCTATGGGGATCATCGTAGAAGGTGGTTCCGGAATTTTAGAAAACGATTCTATGGAACCTAAAACTCCCGTCTATCGCTTGTGGGAAAAAATCGGTTATGCATTGAAGTCTTTGAAAGAGAAAGCGAAACTCAAATTGGGTTTGGCGGAGACGGAAGAATTGAAACTCACTTTCCTCACTCCCGATCTATCTTCTGAGAATATTGCGGACGATGACCCCGATCTTGAATTCGCATTCGCACAATTGTCCGAACTTTCCAAAGGAATGGACATAGACATCGTGGTGAGAGTGCAGATTCCTTATGAAAAATCTTTGGATCAATCCAAGTTCCAAAATTCCTGGGATTATCATTCTCATAGGGCTTCCCTTGTAGCCGAAAAATTAGTCACTCGTTACGGAATCCCCAAAGAACAAGTGTCTGTACAAGGTTATGCGGTGTTTCAAAAATCGAACGATGCGGACACTCCAGAAAAAAAAGCAAAAGACGAAAGAATCGAAATTTTAATCAGAAAAAAGGAATCTTCTCAGTGAACCATCTACAACAGTCTCAGTTTTCTCTTCGTATCCTGTTTGTTTCCGTACTCGTCTTATCTCTGTTTGTTTCTTGTAAAAAGCAAAAGGGAATCGACTCGGGAGAATGGAAGGACGAATCCTTAAAAATGACTGCGGAACTTTGCGAAAAGTATAGAAAATGCGCAGATCCTTCCTGGTCGGCCATTCCGGATAAACTGAAAGATTTTTCCAAAGACAGAATCGAAGAAGCGAATTGCCAAAAACGTTTCCGAGAAAGTAACGCCTATAAACTCATCGGTGCTTCTCCGGAGATCATAGTAGGTTTGTATCGAGAATGTCATAAACAAGTTTTAAATTTGTCTTGTGAGGATTTGAGGCAGGGCAAACTGGACTCTGTAGTTCCGTGTTCGGAATTCAAAAAAATCCAATCAGGAAATTGATCTGAATGCTCAGAGGGCTTCGTAGATTAAACAGATACGAAAAGCGAATATTAGATATTGTTAAAATAGGCGGGAAACTCGTCCGTTTACAACAATTCGGTTTTTCCCGCAAAACAGAAGAAGGTTTTCGTTTCCCCATCCATGCTTTGGAAATAGGTACGGAGAAAGCGATTCAAAAAAAGCCTGTAGGGATCGTCGCAGGAGTTCATGGTTTGGAGACCGTGGGAATACGCATCCTTCTCGATTTTTTGGAATACATTCTGCATAAAAAAAGCGACGGGTATATGACCGAACTTGAAAAAGGTAAGGTCGGTTTGGTTGTGATTCCTATTGTCAACCCGGGGGGAGTTGCCAAAAAAACAAGATCAAACCCTGCCGGAGTCGATTTGATGCGTAACTCAGGAGTGGAAGCAGAGTCTGCTCCTCTTTTATTTGGGGGACAAAAATGGACTTCCAAGTTACCGTATTACAGAGGTAATTCGCTCGAACCCGAATCCAGAGCTTTGTATCGTTTTGTACATCATTATTTTTATCCCAATGAAAATGCGATTATGCCCGTTTTGGATCTTCATTCAGGATTTGGAACCATCGATCATGTTTGGTGGCCTTATGCGGGAACCAAATCGCCTTGCCAGGATACTCCCGTTTACGAAAAAATTTCCGAATTTTTAAAGGTGATCAAAAGACATTCTCGTTTTAAATTCGGACCGCAAAGCGAAACTTATACGACTCACGGAGATCTTTGGGATCGTTTTTATGATCATTATGTGGAGAAGGTGAATGATGGCAAAAAAAATGCCCGTTTTCTTCCTCTGACTTTGGAAGTGGGAACCTGGTCGGACATTAAGGACAATCCTTCCAAAATTTTTCGTAAAAGGGGAATTTTCAATCCTGCGAAAGAAAACAAGTTCGAAACGATCGTTACGTATCGTGATTTTTTGAGAGACTTCGTTCTTCTTGGCCAGTCCAATTTGAAGGATTGGAAATAAATTTTTTCTAATCCTTCTTTTCTCTTTCTTTATTAATTATTTTCAAAGTCCTTCTTTGATCGGTTTGTTCGAACTTTCCTTTCGTTTGCAGATAATGAAATGCGAATAATTCCGCATCTCTACGGATTCATACGTTCCTAAGAGACTGCTTTTGAAAATAATTTCAATACAATTGCAGCAATTGCAGCTCCAGTGAAAGGAGCAGCTACCGGTAACCACGCATATTTCCAATTAGATGGTCCTTTTCCCGGAATGGGGAGAATCCAATGGGCGAGTCTAGGTCCAAGATCGCGAGCAGGATTGATCGCATATCCTGTGGTGCCTCCCATAGAAAGTCCTATGGCCCAAACCAAAACTCCCACTAATGTGGCTCCGAACCCTGGCACCAAACTTCCGTTTGCTTCCGAGAAAATGGAATGGATTCCTAAAATAAGGACAAAGGTTCCCAAAGCTTCGCTGATAAAATTAGAAGGAGTGTGTGTCACTGCGGGATCGGTGGAAAACACTGCTAGAACCAAACCTTTGTCTTCGGTTTGTTTCCAGTGAGGATAGTAGTGTAAAAATACTAAAATTCCTGCGCTAAAGGCACCCAATACTTGCGCTAAAAGAAAAGGTAAAAAACGTTCGAAATGGCCGGATTGGATGCAGACGGAAAGAGTGACTGCCGGATTGAGGTGCGCTTCAGGACTTCCGAAGGCTTTGGCCGTAAAAATTCCGAAAACCACGGCAAAGGCCCATCCTGCTGTGATGGAAATCCATCCTGCATTTTTTGCTTTTGATTTTTCAAGAAGAGCGCCTGCTACCACTCCGTTTCCTAAAAGAATCAGTACCAAAGTTCCCAAATATTCGCCTAAGAATTCATTCATGCACTTTCCTTGTCTTCTTTCGATCAGAGATCGAGATTAAGGTGACATAGGTTTCTCTTGCAATCATAATTAGATGGTCAGTTCCTCTATTTTATTCTAGGATTTTCATGCGAACCAGAAATTCTGGGAAAATCGACCATGAAAAATAAGGCTCTCGAGTACCACTCGCGGTTTCCCAAAGGAAAAACCAAAGTTGTTCCTACGAAACCAACTGAAAATAGTTTTGATCTCTCTCTCGCATACTCTCCGGGTGTCGCCTACCCATGTTTGGAAATTGAAAAGTCCCCCGAATTGGTTTATGAATACACGAACCGGGGCAATTTAGTCGGAATCATCACAAACGGAACTGCAGTACTCGGTTTAGGAAATATAGGAGCCTCCGCAGGAAAGCCTGTAATGGAAGGCAAGGCGGTTCTTTTCAAAAAATTCGCCGGCATCGATGTATTCGATATCGAGATCAACGAAACAGATCCGGAGAAATTCATAACAATTGTTAAATCCTTGGAGCCTACGTTCGGCGGTATCAACTTGGAAGATATCCGTGCTCCTGAATGTTTTCATATCGAAAAATCTTTGGACACTCAGATGGCAATCCCTGTGTTCCATGACGATCAACACGGAACAGCGATTATATCCACAGCCGCTCTTTTGAATTCTTTGGAGATCACTGGCAAAAAAGCAAACAACTTAAAAGTTGTCATCAACGGTGCAGGAGCTGCTGCGATTTCTATCGCGGAGATGCTCACTCGCATCGGAGTAGAACATCAAAATATTTTTATGTTGGATTCCAGAGGTGTGATCAACGACAAACGCACCGGTCTGCACGAAACGAAACTTCCTTTTATCCGTAAAACAAACGCTAATTCTTTGGAAGATATTTTCCCTGGAACCGATTTATTTATCGGAGTTTCCATCGGAAATGTGGTAACTCCTTCTATGGTGAAAGCGATGGCAAAAAACCCTATCGTATTCGCTCTCGCCAATCCCGATCCTGAAATTCCTTATCCGGATGCAAAAGCGGCTCGCAGCGATTTGATTATGGCAACTGGCAGAAGCGATTATCCGAACCAAGTGAACAATGTGTTGGGTTTTCCTTTCATTTTCAGAGGAGCCATGGATGTAAGATCCAAAGTGGTGAATATGGAAATGAAACTTGCCGCAGCATTTGCGTTAGCTGAATTGACCAAAGAACCGGTTCCGAAAGAAGTATCTTCCGCATACGGTTTGGATCATATCGAGTTCAACGAAGATTATATCATTCCTAAACCTTTAGATGCCAGAGTTCTTTACAGTGTAGCTCCTGCCGTGGCGGAAGCTGCCGTGAAATCAGGAGTCGCACAAATTCCTTACCCTGGTCGTGAAGAATACAAAGCGATTTTGGCAAATATCATGGCTCACCAACGTGAAAAATTGGTCGGGGCGATCGATTAAAAGACAATAAGAATTAACGATGGTATTTTAAAAGATACCATTGAAAAAACTTTAGGCGGTTAAAAGCAATCCTGTTTTCCATAACGGGAAGTATGATCTGCGTCATTGCCCATTATCACAATTTATATTCCTGAATTTAAACAACTGAGATAAATGCAGGGATATCTTTTTCACAGCCTCTCTTTGTCTTTCTGACTCAAATCGCATTATGTCATATTTTTCTCCAAAGGCACGACTCGAAAAAATTTAAAAAAACAACATCGAATGTGAAAAAAACTCTTTACAAAAATTGTGCGATGCACACACTTGAGTTGTGCGGTGCACAAACAGGTGAAAAACCCAGGAGCTAAACAATGGAAAAACAAATCATGGACATCCTCAACGCTGGAATCGGAATTTTCCAATCAGGAAAAGAAGGTTTAGACAAAGCTAAAACTCAATTAGAGCAAACTTACAACGAATTGGTTTCCAAAGGCGCTTTGGACAACTCCGAAGAATCGGTAAAAGTTCGTCAGTCCGTTGACAAAATCCTAACAGACATTAAAGAGTTTTCTAGTGTAGCTGGTAAAAACTATGATGAAACTCGTTCGAAAATCGTTGAAAACTACAACAAAATTTCTGAAGAGATCAAATCAAGAATGCCAGAAGGCAAAATCGAATCAGTAAAAGCAAAAATCAATGAAGTTGCTGAATCGATCAAGAAAACAGGTGCTACTTCCGCAAAAGCGTAAGTTTCACTCTTCTGATTTTAATATGCAAAGGGCCGGGTGACCGGCCTTTTCTTTTTATACACATTGACATAACATTAATTTTATTCGATACTGTTATCGATGGAAAGAAAAACCTTCATTCCCTTATTTTTCGCATTACTACTTTTCTCATGTAAGTTAGCCGATCTTCGTCCGCAGATATTGAACAGTGCGGGAGACAATCCCGATCTCAAAAAGAAGGCATTATTTTTAATCAATAACCCCGCAGAACAAAGACTGACTCCTGAAGACTGGAAAAACTACAAACAAATTCAGTTTACCGTTAAGGATGTATGGCATTCCAAGTTCGTAAAATTTTTCACACCCATCAAAGAGAACGAACAAAGATTAAAGGTTCAGATCGACTTCGAAAAAGATACCATCGAAGCGGAACTTCTCAATGGTCCTGAGAAGGGTTTGGTTTACGGTTTGGCCAAAAAAGAGCCTTATCAGATCGCTCATGATACGGGAAAGGTTTTTACGGGAGACGATGAGGTTCGTATTTATTTGGAATCCTTGCGATTGTATCTTCTTATGGTTTGGAAGATCCGAGAATACGAAATTCTACTTTATTCGGGAGAGATGCAGAAGGTGGGTAAAACCTACGATTCCGCCTATGCGACTACAGGGGTTTTGGAAGCAAACCCTGACTCCGATCAATATTTAGCATATTATGATAAAGAATCCGGTGCTTTGGAATGGGTCGAATTCACTTACAGGGAATTATTCAGTTGGTACAAAGGTGTTTTGAAATTCGGCTATTACGAAGATTGGAACGGCAAATTATTTCCAAAACGAATTTCCATTCTCGCTCGCTTCGAAGATCAGGACTTTGTTCATGAAATCAGAATTGAAAGAATCGAAGTCCCTAAAAAACCCTTAACGGAAGAACAAATCATCCAGGAACAGAATTAGGTTTTTAGTTAAGAAACTTATCTTTTGAAAAAAGTAGTTCCGTTTTCAGTGAAAGTCAATGTTCTGTCGAAGAACAAGATTTATTTGAAAAAAACATTACGTTTAGTAAAATTACGATTAGTTACCATTTATAAGTTTTTGATCCGGCACAGTATATGCTTACCGTTTTCGGTAAGCATATCTTTTGTTTTAGTTAAGTGAGAATCGAATCGGAACCAATACCTTTACGGTGATCGGCTTTCCTTCCATAATGGAAGGTGAAAATCTTTTTTTGCGGTATGTGTCTATGGCTGCTTGTTCCAGTCCACCACCTAATGTTTTTCCTACGGAACGCACTCTTAAAACCTCTCCTGTGTTCGCAATGATCACTTCCAAAGTCATAGTTCCAGTGATTCCCGCAGATTTCGCTTCGGGAGTGTATTCCGGTCTTACGTTAGGTGACAGATCGACGGGAGAAGTCGCACCGGATACGATGGGATCGGAAGCTCCTGCAATCCTAGGATCTTCCTTTTTTTCCACTTTTTCCTTATCCGTAAGATCGAAATCTCCATCCGTCGGTTTGGAATCCGACACAGGTTCTTGGATTTGAACGTTATCGATAAACGCCACTTCTTCCACCAAACTGTCCAAGCTGTCCCCTTCAAATTTAGGAGTGAACCAGAACAGTAGGATCAGAATTTGCAATAATGCGGAAAGTCCGATACCGGTTTCCATCCGGTAACGATCTATGAATCTGTGAATTCTTTCTCTTTTGGATCTTTTGGGCAATGTTACGGAATTCACTTTAGTTTCCTTTTAAACCGCCACCTTGAGTGGTTTTGGTTACCAGTGAGATTTTTAAGGCTCCCACTTCTTTTAAGGATTCGAATGCAGCATCTAACTCCGCATAGGAGAGATTTTGATCCGCATGAATCAGGACTTTTAGATCCGGAGTCGTAGAGAGTTTGGCTCTAATTTCGCTGAGTGCTTCATTCATCGGTCTTTCCACCGAATTGAAGTATACGGTTCTTTTCTCGTCGGCGCTTAAGTATAGGTTCGCAATTTTTTTATTCAATTGTTCCCCGCCGGGTACGTCCGGAAGATCGATCGGAAGATCTGGATCCGAATCCAATACGGAGGTTACCATAAAGAATACCAGTAAAAGAAAGGCGATGTCCGCCATAGAACTCACCGGAACCGAAGGGGGGACTTTTTTTCTACGCAACATATTATTGTTTTTTTCTCACTGAGATTTTTTCAAATCCGCGCAATTGAACCGCTGACAAAGCATCCAACATCTTTCCATACTTTGTATCGCCGGTAGTAACAATTAACGCTAGTTTATTGGGAAGATCGGGGATTTCCATTTTATTCAAATCTTCCCGGAATTCCTTTAGATTCTCATATTCCTTTGTTCCGAAAGAAGGATTTCTCATTTTGTATTTATCCTGTGTTACTAGGATTTCATACACGTTCTTTCTTAAGAACGGTTGAGGCTCTGATTTCTTTTGAGGAAGAGTGATATTCAATCCTTCCTTTACAAAGAATACTGCAGTTACCATAAAAAATACTAAGAGAAGGAAAGCGATATCCGACATGGATGCCGCGGATATCTCTTCTAACTCTTGTTTTTTCTTTAACTTGATCATGGGTGAAGCCTATTACGCCTGTTTCCCTGCTTTGAGTTTGAGGTATTCCTTATAGATTTTGTTGGCTGCTTCTTCCACTTCGGAAGTAAAGAAACCTACTCTTCCTTGTAAGTATTGGTAGAAAGTCATTGCTGGAATCGCTACGATCAAACCCGCTGCAGTCGTGATCAAAGCTTCTTTAATACCGCCCGCAACCACTTTCGCATTTACTTGATCCGCATTTGCGATCGCATCGAATGCGTTGATCATACCGGATACGGTTCCGAGGAATCCTACTAGAGGAGCGATGGTGGATACTGCGGATAATACTGTAAGTCCTTTCTCCAAAAGTGTCATAACTTCGCCTGCTTCTCGTTCTACGCCGGATGCGAAAATTTCAGGATCGTTCTGGGATACTTGCATGCCGTTCACAAGAACGTCGGTGATTTTTTGCCCTTTGTTCTCAGTTAGAAAATCTTGAGCGCCTTTGAGTCCGCCTGCATCGATTGCATCTTGTAGGTCTTGGTTGTAACCTTTACGAACCAGTTTAGATGTTAGGAAGAAATAAATTCTTTCGAAGATGATTCCGAATCCTACGATTGAGGAGAACAAAAGCGGCCACATGGACCATCCGCCGGCAACAAACAAGGAAATAAGTCCGATTTCGGATTCTGCCGGTTTAGAAGGTGCTTCTTCCGCAGGCGCTTTTGCTGCAGTTTCCGCTGCGGGGGCAGCAGGAGCTTCCGTAGAAGTTTCGTTAGTTGTTTGTGGTATTGTTGGATTCGCTTGGGATTCAATACGGCCTGCAATGGCAAGAATTGCGATAAGAGCGATTAGAAAAGATACCGAGCCTAGTGCTCGCGTCTTTTTCAATGGAAAGTTCATGAATGTCTCCATATCAGATTGATATGTTTCAAAATTAGAATATCTCTGTTACAAATATATGACAGAGATATTACAAAGAATTGATTTCCAGAGGAGGGATCGGTGTAGGAGGTACTACATCACCCGTCGGCGCACTTTTTGCTTTTGTAAACAAGGGTGGCCGAGTGCAATTTACCTTCCTCTTCTGAGAAAAGATATTTTGATTGGAAGGACAGGAATCGAGAATTACTATTTAGAATTCTGCAAAGTAAATAGAATCTCTCTTGCAATGACTTCACAAGTTTCGAGGTATCTTTGCGGAGCCTCATTTGTATTATCATAGCTCTTTGGATCAGGATAAGGAAGGCTAATCCTTGCATCCGCTCCAGGAATAAATGGGCAGGCTTCATCAGCGGACGAACAAACCATAATAGCGATAAATTTTTCATTTGGATTGATTTTGTCTGAATATAGTTTTGAAAATCCGGGAATGGGTTCATGCTTAGTATTGATTGAAACTAAATATCTTGGATTTGGATGATTGTTATCGCTTTTCTCAATTTTAAATCCAATATTTATTAACGCTTGTACAGAGTTTTCAAAAAATGCGGTAACTTCGGTTCCTCCGGAATATGTTTGAATATTAGCAATTCCAAGATATTCCGCAGATGCGCTCGCAAGCATTTGGGCAATTTGGCTTCGTCGGGAGTTATGCGTGCAAACAAAAAGAAGCTTCGCAGATTTGTATTTAGCAATTCCCTGATTGATCTCTGCTGAAAGCTTTAATAAAATTTTCTTTCTCGTTGCACTAATAGAAGAATATTCCGCTTCTCTATCTTTTATGAATAATTGCAGAGGTTTGAATAAATCACTCACGCAGTAACCCCTTTATTATAAAATCTTTGTCTTAGTTTTTTAGCAATTTTGACTATAAAAACAAGAGTAGGGATTTCGATTAAAGGACCGACAATGCCCACAAATGCTTGTCCAGAAGTTATTCCAAAAGTGCCGATAGCTACAGCAATCGCTAACTCAAAATTGTTCCCTGCAGCAGTGAAGGAAATGGCTGCATTCTTTTGATAGTCTGCCTTGATTATCACTCCAAGAGCGAAACTAAAAAGAAACATAAAGATAAAATAGATCAACAGAGGGATTGCAATCCGAATTACGTCAAACGGAATCAAAAATAAAGCGTCTCCTTTTAAACTGAAGATAACGGTTATTGTTAATAAAAGAAAAATTAAAGTAATTGGAGAAAGAAATGGAAGAAGTTTATTAATGGTCCAGTCTTCACCTTTTATCGATATACTAACAGTCCGAATAAACCATCCTAAGAAGAATGGAATCCCTAAATATATGAGCACGCTGGAAGCAATGTCCCAATAGTGAATATTTATGAGAGTATTCTGAAAGCCGAATAATTCTGGTAAAATACCTACGAAAAAGAATGCTAAACTCCCATAAAAGAGAAGTTGAAAAATACTATTTAGCGCAACGAGGCCAGCAGCGACTTCCCTATCCCCATCGGCGAGGTCATTCCAAACCAAGACCATCGCGATACAGCGAGCAACTCCTATAAGAATCAATCCTATTCTATAGTCATTATTATCAGGAAAAAAGAGAAATGCTAAGAGAAACATTAGCATCGGTCCAACTATCCAGTTTAAAATCAGAGAATAGAATATTAAATCTTTTCGACCAAAAGCCTTTGGTATTCGAGTGTAATTGACCTTAGCTAAAGGAGGAACCATCATAAAGATAAGTCCCAAAGCTATCGGTACATTCGTTCCGCCTTTTTCCTGTGATTGAATCCAATATACAAAATTTGGAGACCATTTCGCTAATGCTATACCAATTCCCATCGCAATGAAGATCCAAAGTGTTAAAAAGCGATCCACAAATGACATTTTTTTTTGAGAAGAAATCCGTGCCGTCATTAATCTACTTATCGCAATATTACGATAATAGTCAAACTAATTTTGCCAGACCTCCAGGAAGGAAAATCTGATTACTAAAAATTGTCATAACCGTGAATCAAGTATCAGCAACATCCAGATTTGGGAGTGCAGCAAGAATTGTTTAACTCTGAAAGTTGTATTTTCGGTTTTGTAGAAGGATTACCGCAGGAATCACTCGCCAAACATGCAGTCTGTTTGTTCTTTAAAACGAAATTTGTTCCGTTAAAATCTAAATCGTATTTTCCAATTGTATCTACTTGATATTCAACTTCAATGTTTGCATCCTCAATACCTAACTTTTCTTCAGATAGTTTGACAATGTTTAATAGTTTCGAAGGTTTTAATCTGTGGTCGAAATCATTGGCATTCCAAAGTTGGAAATTGACAACTTTCTCGTCTCGGATAGTGCCACCACAATCGATAAAATGTTTTGTGACAAAGCCTATTTCTGTAACATGGAAGTGTTCGGGAACAAATGCTCCGTTTTCCAATTGAAATTCGACATTGTTTAGATTTGGTAAGATACTTTTGATTTCAGATAGTTTCATAATTTACCGTAATATAGTGTTTCTTTTAAAAAAATATATCGCAATATTACGATTAAAGGCAAGCTAATTTTAGCAACAATTTTTGTTTTCTAGGTTTTGGGCAAAAAAATGTCCAAAGTAGTCACGGATCTCCCCCCAAGATTTCTCATTAATACAATAGCAAACTGCGGGGCCATCAATTGTCCCTTTGATGATACCGACTTCTTTCAAAGCCTTTAGGTGCTGAGATACTGTAGCTTGAGCAAGATTCAGTTCTTCTACTAAGTCTCCGCAAATACAGGCTTTTCTTTTGATAATAGCTTCTAAAATTGCAATTCTAGCTGGATGACCAAGAGCTTTTGCGTAAGATGCAATGCGATTCTGTTTTTTGCTGAATAATTCTGTTTTAGTAACACCCATACCACAAGGGTAATTGAGCTTTCGATTTTTCAATGAGATTTATTTTCAGTTTCTTCTCAAAACCTGATCTAAGCGGTTACTTCTCGAAAGATCTCCCTTAATTTTGGAATTCCTTCCAGAAATAAAGCGGGGCCAGGTTGCAGTATGATGCTGGGATCCAATTCGTAGATTTTACCGTTTATGAGAGCTTCCGTTTTCTGCCATTCGGGTTTGTTGCGAACCCAATCCCAATCCATCGGTTTCCCGCACCAGGAACCCACGATCACATCAGGATTTGTGGTACCTACCTCATCTGCAGTGATGATCCGATTTTTAGCGAGTTTTTCGTTTTTGAGATGAGAGAATCCGTCTTCTCCTCCCGCAATTTCGATCGCTTCGCTTACCCATTGGATTCCAGTGATGATGGGATCGTCCCATTCTTGGAAAAAAACTTTGGGTCTTCTGGGAAGGGAAATGGCTTCTTTTCGCCAATCTTCGATTTGACTGCGCCAGGAATCGGTAAGTGCGGCGGCTTCCTTTTGTTTGCCCACCAAACTTCCTATAATGACCATATTATCTAAAATTTCTGAGACGGATCTTTGGTTGAAGATTAAAACGTTTAATCCTCGTTCAATGAGATCTTTCGCCAACTGACCTTGTATGTCCGAAAATCCGATCACTAGGTCCGGTTTCAGACTTTCTATTTTTTTGAGATTGCCGCTGATGAATGCGGAGACTTTGGGTTTTTCCTTTTTTGCCCGAGGAGGGCGCACAGTATATGCGGAAATACCGACGATTCTATCTTCTTCTCCCAAAAGATAGAGCATCTCCGTAGGTTCTTCCGTAAGGCAGACGATCCTTTGCGGGCCTGTCATTTAACCTTCCAAAAATCGGTTCAGATTTTTTTGAGAACCGAATAACACGAGTATATCTTCTTCTTTCAGGATTATATTGCCGTGAGGAATCCCCATGATTTTTTCCGTCTTTCTGTCGGAAGCCCGTTTCGCTTCTTTCTGAATGAAGGGGCGTTTGATTGTGATGATGTTGATTTCGTATTTATTTCGAATGTCCGCTTCGGAAATCGTTTTGTCCATGTAACGTTTGGGAACGCTTACTTCTACAACACTGTATTCGTCGGAGAGTAAAAAATTGGCTCTCATTCCTGAGTAACCTAACATTTCCGACATACTTTTTGCGGCTCTCTCTTCCGGATTAAAAAGTTCTTTGATTCCCAAAAGCCCTAATATTTTTCTCTGCAACTCGGTTTGATAACGTGCGTATATATTTTTTGCACCTAACTTTTTTAAGATGTCAGCACAAATGACGGAGGTTTCGAATTGATCCGCAATGGAAAGAACGACTATATCCATATCTTCGATTCCCTGGGAACGAAGAGCGCTTTCATCCGTCGCATCTAAGGCTACTGCAACCGTAGAATGATCTTTGATTTCCTGGATGATCTCTTCGCTTTTATCAATGGCGAGCACTTCATGACCTTCTTGAAACAGATACCGGGCAAATAAATTTCCGAAGCTTCCTAATCCGATGACTGCGATTTTTTTTCTTTCCATGATTATCCTACCACGACATATTCAAGAGGGTATTTATAAGAATTGATGACTGCTTGTTTGGTGACAGCTATAAGTAAAGTGAGAATGCCGACTCTTCCTACGAACATCACGGAACAAAGTATGATTTTACTAGTAGAAGTGAGCCCTGGAGTAAGTCCTCTTGTGAGTCCTACCGTACCGAAAGCGGATACCACTTCATAACAAATATCGATGAAGGGAGCCGTTTCCACGATCACCATTCCGAAGATGGCAAGAAAGATGATAAATAATGATAATACGATGGTTGCGCTTGCTCTTATGATTGTGGAAGGAGCAATGGATCTGTAATGGATTTCCAAATTAGCTCTTCCTCGAATTTGATTGAGTATATTGAAAAAAGAAATGGCGAGAGTCGTTGTTTTGATTCCACCACCTGTCGATATGGGAGAGGCTCCTACCCACATTAAAAAAAAGGAAATGAAAGTGATGGGAATTCCCATTTGGGTCAGATCCAATGTGTTGAATCCGGCTGTCCTAGTTGTTACGGAATAAAACAAGGAATGAAAGATTTGATCGAAAGTACTCAGAGATTGTAAGGTATGATTTTGTTCTAACATAAAATAGGCGACGGTTCCGAAAATCCAAAGTATGGTGGAAGTGGAAAGCACTAATCTGGAAGTGATAGACCAGCGAAAGTGACGATCCCTCGGATTCATGATTCTTTTTTTGATCTGTCCCAAAACTGGAAATCCGATACCACCTAACATAATTAAAACCATGATAACAGATAAAAAAGATTCCGTTTTAAAGAAAATGGGATCCGACAACCCCTGAGGGATGAGGCTGAATCCTGCATTGCAGAATGCAGAGATGGAATGGAAAACGGAAAAATAGATTCTTTCGGAATGGGGAAGAGGGGATTCTTCCGGAAAAGAAAAATATAGAAGCACAGCACCTACAAATTCTATCAGAAAGGTTTGGTATGCGATTTGTTTAAGAAGTCCTTTCACTTTTCCTATGGATTCTTCGGACAAAAGATCTTTTAACAATAATTTATCGGTAACGGAAGCTTGCCCTGCAAGAAAGAAGGAAAAAAAACTGGTGAGAGTCATTAGCCCTAATCCGCCGACTTGGATGAGCGCAAGAAGGATCAATTGACCTGTAATCGTAAAATCTTCCGCAATGGAAATAGTGGACAACCCTGTCACGCATGTGGCAGAAATGGTAGTGAATACGATGTCGATCGTAGATACCGGTTTGGTGGTCGCTTTAGGAAAATGAAGAAAACTGCTTCCGATTAGAATGATGAGTGCGAAGGAACCTACGAATACAAGGGAAGGGCTGATGTTTTTGACATCGTAAAATTTTGAAATTCGAAAAAAATGAGCTAGGTTTGCGAATATAAAAAGAATTTGATTCGTTGAGAGGAAGATCAATGTCGTATCGTTTCCGGTTAGGTGATATTCCTTCAGCATGGAAATGATGTCGTCTTCGTAGACTTTTTCCACAAGAATGAGAAATATGATAACTAACTCTAGTTTGTGGGTTTTGATATATTCCCAAACGGTTTTGGAAGTGAATAAAAAAGATAGAACCTCATACACTAAAAAGAAATCAACTAGAAGGCTCACTAAAAATCTTACATAAGGAACCCATTCCTCTGGATAATAAAAACCGAATTCTGCGATAAGGACGACTAAGGAAATGACTCCCGAAGATGTGTAGATAAATCTTCCTGTGGATCTTAAATACTCGAAGTAAAATTTACGGATGGAATGTTTTTTGGATTGGATCTCTTTCCAATATCCTAAAGCGGTAGCTATGAATTTTTTGAACTTCAAGGAGCTTTATCGGCGAGTTGTTTTTGTTTTTTCTTTTCCCTATGTTCCTCGATTCGTTCGTTGTCCAGATATACGTTGGTTCCGGAAAGACCGAAGGTTCCCGAAATCATGATTAGACTTCCACCTAACGTTTTTGTGGCTCCTATGGCTCCTGCCAAACCGGCCGACAACCCTAATGCGAACGGAACAGTGAGAAAAAAAATGATGTAACCGCGTCTGAATTTGGTTTCTTCGTAAACCGCATCCTCGTCGAACTCTTCCTTTTTTTTCTTTTCAATTTCTTTTTTGATTCTACTTCGATCGAGTTGCCCTTGTAAGGCGGCAGGATTTACTTCTCCTGTCAGGGGATTGATAGGAAGTGTTCCGGATTTGGATAAAGGATTTTGGCTCGCATTTGTTTGGATGTTCCCCGTGTTCATTTGAGAAGGGTTCATCGCACCTGCTCCGGGAATCGATGCAATCGGATCGTATTGAGTGCGTGCATCTTTAGGAGTGGATAAAACAGGTTTTTGAAACGTAGGAGGTTGAGAAACGTCAGGCATAATGTTGGCTTCCGGGTCACTTCCAGGAAGCTTACGAAGATCGTAATTGTTCGTGTCGTAAAAACCTTCTTTCGTTTGGGACATAAGAAGACCTGGAGACAGGATCGACCAGATCATACAAACCAAACATAGAAAAGACACACGTTTCATGCGGACTTTTCCAGTTTAAACATACTGGATTCAGGTCAATCGATTTCGCGCCCGCTCAGAATGGCGGATTTGTAATCGAAAGACCGTCTTTGAATTTCTTTCAATGCTTCTTCAGAGATTCCCGATTCCAATGCTAATTCGTATTCGTTGGGCAGATGAGTATCAAATAGACCTGGATCATCGGAACCGATCGTAAGTTTGATTTTATTTTCATAAAAGCGAGCGATCGGATGATCGACTAAAGATTCGAGCATTCCTATATAAAGATTCGAACTGGGGCAAGATTCGATGACTGTATTTGTTTTTGCAACTTGCGCCATACAATAATTTTGAAACGTACGAAGGTAGTTCATTTTATTATGATCCATTAACATGGATATGGTGTCCGTGTTCGGTTTGGATGAAATTTCTTTCCTTTCCGCATCCAATTCTTCTTTAGAAAAATAAGATCCGTAATCGAGAATGGATTCATAATTTTCCAGTTCGAATTGAAGTTGATCAAGCCTTTCCGAAACGAGTTCCGTTCTTTCTTCACTGGAAAAATAATCGGGAGAAACTCCCAATGCAAGCGCATGACCCAAACGATGTGCTCCCCATAAGGAAGATTCCAAAACCCATCTGGCAGCGGAGAAAGGAGTTTTGTCTCTGAAACTTTCTCCTACATGATAAAGAATGGCAAGTGCAGTCGAAGATTCCGCTTTGTTGTCCGAAATCACATTTTGAAAGAAATTTCTTTTGTCTTTAGGAGGGAAACCTTCCTCTATATGGCAAAAATCAATGGCGACCAGATATTTTTTGATCAGAGATTCTTTCTCCATCCAGTTTTTCATCCAGTCGTAATGCTGTTCGAAGTTTAGATCCCTATGAAGAGACATGGCAAGCCTGCCTTGGATGGACTTCCCGAAAGATTTTGCTTTTTCTTCTCCGAGTGCCAAACCTTCACAACAAGCCATCAATTTTTTATAAAAGACTTCTTTTGATTCTTCTTTACCGAACATAAGTCTGTATTCCGCATAACTTACGTCTTGTAATGAATGAGCTTCTACCACATCCTTCGTGACTTCTGTAATCTCTTTGTCATGAAACTGTACTAAGGCGATGATCAAATTGAATTTTGCCTGAAAATGAAGAAAGGGAGCCTTTTCTCTGAAATGATAGAGGGATTGAAACTTCTTTATATCCGCATATTCCTGAAAGAAGGAGTGAGGTTTGATGCGAACTCCGTATGCTTTTTCATAAGAATCCAAATAAAGCGCCCATCTGGGAGCAGGATTTTCCTTTCCGATGCGATAGAGTGTTTCAGCAGGTAAACATCCATAAAGGTGGTTGTGTAGATCACAATACATAAAAAAATGACCAAACCATGCTTCATAAAATTAGACGAGTCTTGAAGCTGACTCGATTGAATCAGAAAATTCTTTCTATGGCAATCCCTGTTTTTTTCGGGATGATCAGTTATACTGCCATTATGATCGCAGATACGGCAATGGTAGGGAAACTAGGTGCCGTTCCTCAAGCGGCAGCCGGTTTCGGCGGGATTGTTTACTTCTCTATTTTTTCCTTTTTGATGGGCGGTTCCATGGCGGTGCAGATCATCATCGCAAGAAGATACGGAGAGAAGGATGATTTGGGAGTAGGAACGACTCTCATCAACGCACTTTATCTGGCCCTTGGAATCGGAATCATTTTGTCTTGGCTGGGATACGAGTACGGACATTCCATTATGGGAATTTTAGGAGACGATCCGGAAGTGATCCGTCTTTCCGGTGATTATCTCGCCTATCGTTTCTTAGGTACTTTTCTTTTCTTTGTAGGATTCGCCTTACGAGGGTTTTTCGATGGAATCGGAATCATGGAAGCGGGTATGTTGTCTTCCATAGTAGCCGCTGTTTCGAATATCTTTTTCAATTGGCTCTTCATTTACGGAAACTGGGGTTTTCCTGAGTTAGGTGTGAAAGGTGCTGCGATCGCTTCCGCTTTGGCAGGTCTTCCTTCTCTTTTGGTTGTGCTTTTCTTTTTTATGAAAAAAGAAATAAAACGTTTCTTCGATGCACAGGTTTGGACACCTCATAAAGAAATCATACGGGAGTTATGTGTTGTAGGATTCGCTCCTGCAGTCGAGGGAACTCTCACCAATCTTTCCTTTGTGGGATTTATGAAAATCGCAGGGATGATCAGCACCATTTCTCTTGCCGCTGCAAACGTAGTGATCGCTTGTCTCAGTCTTTCCTTTATGCCCGGTTTTGCGTTCGGGATTTCCGCCACTACCATTTTGGGACAGGCGATGGGTGCGGGAAAGATCCGGCTTGCTTATCAAGGAACGATGAGATCCGCCACTTTTTCTGCGATCATGATGGGCACGATGGGTTTGGTATTCATCGTTTTTGGAAATTTTTTGCTTAGTTTCTTTACGGACGAACCTCTGGTGGTCTCGGAAGCTTATCCTGCTTTATGTATCGTGGCTTTAATCCAAGTAGGAGATGCTTATCATATGGTTGTGAGTTCCGCTTTGAGAAGTGCGGGAATGATGTATTGGGTAATGTTTGTATATTTATTCGTCTCATTCTTAATCATGCTCCCTCTGGCCTATCTCTTCGGGATAGTACTCAAATTGGGCTCAAACGGAATTTGGACTGCATTTTTTATTTGGATTTTGATCCTTGCAGTCATGTTTGTCAGAAAATTTCGCAAGAAGGAGTGGGTGAACATACGACTTTAATAGGAAGAGGGTAATATGAAAAGAAAGGAACAGGAACGACTTGCGATACAAGGTTTTTTAAAGTCGGTTGATTTATTCAAAAAATTATCCCCTGCCGTTCTGACTCGTATCGCCAATAATATTCAAGAAAAACTCATCCGCAGTCATGAAGCTCTCTACTATAAAGGAGAGAGCTCTGAAAATATTTACATCATTCGTTACGGCGAAATTCTTTTAGAAAACGTTTCCAATCATGGAAACGTTTATATCGGTTCCGGTCAGGTTTTGGCCGAAAACTCTCTTATCTCAAGTTCCAACCATTCCACTTCCGCGATTGCGGTGATAGACACTCTTGTTTATGTTTTGAATGGAAAGTTGTTTCTGCAATTGGCCGCTCAGGAGAAGGTTCTTTCTCAAAATATCATTCATATGATGGGTTCTCGTATGAGAGAACATTTGGAAAGATCACCAAACCGTGGTTCTTTCTCCGGATTACGAAGATTATGCATTCATATCCCTCTGGAACCTGAATATCATTTCGGCACTAAAATAGATGCGTTTTTGGAAAATTACGGAGACGCTACTAAGGCGATCAGTACGAACATTCCTATCTCCAAATTTATAGGAATGGATCCTACCAAAATATCAGAATATCTAACTGATGTTAGAAAGAAAACTCCTTTGGTTCATATCTATTTCGATGAAGGAGTTTCCAGACAGGAACTTCCTTATCTGGTGGTGCAGGCAGACTTCATCGTATTTTGGGAGCAGGAACCGGAAAAGTTTTATAAGGAAAAAGAAGAGATCGTTAATTTTTGGAAAGGAAGGATCCGCAATTTCCAAGGAAGAGCCATTCGTCTTTTGGAAGACGGCGTGGTAAAAAGTTATCTTCCTCCTGACAGTGATCTAAGAACTTTCTATCAAAAAGATACTTTAGCCCGTTATGTGGTATCCAAAACCAGAGGACTAGCGTTAGGCGGAGGAGGAGCGAGAGCTCTAGCCCATGTGGGTCTTCTCAAAGTTCTGCATCGGGAAGGAATTCACTTCGATTTTATCTCAGGAGCTTCCATGGGTGCGGTGATTGCCGCATTGTATGCCCGCAAAGAACCTCCCGAAAAAATAGAAGAAATGATCAAACTATTCTTCGGGGGATTGGAAAGTGCTTTCGATCCTACTCTTCCTATCGTTGCTTTTTTCAAAGGGAAAAGAATGAAAAAAATGCTGAAGGAAGCATTTCGTGATCAAAGAATCGAGGAACTTCCTCTTCCTTTCGCAACTTCTGCGGTTGATTTATTGACAGGACAAGAACATATCTTCGACCAAGGTCCCATTACGGAAGCTTTAACAAGTGCTATGAGTTTGCCGGGAGCATTTCCTCCGTATCGTTTGGGAGAAAAAGTTTTGGTGGATGGCGGAATGATAAACAATGTTCCTGAAAGTTTGATTCGTTCCAAAGGTGCGGATGTAGTTTTAGGAGTGAATGTTTCCCCTCTTCAGGAGATGGTTCCCGTAAAACTATTCGAAGATAGGAATAGTACTGAAAAAGGTTTTTTTCGCTACATTTGGGACACCTTAAAGTATCCACCGATTCTACAAATCATGACAAGAACCATTACTTTGGAAGGTAGAGAGATCACTCGCTTAAAACGTCCTAGGATGGATTTGTTTGTACATTTTCATTTAGAAGAGTTTCAATTGTTTGATTTTGTGAGATACCAAGAAATAATTGATAAAGGCGAAAAGGAAGCAGAGGATAATTTAGTAGAAATTAAGCGACTATTCGCCTAAGATACTGCCCTCTGAAATCCTTTCAGGGATTCGGATGGGCAATTTAAATCAATTTTTTCTTTTCGATTCTACGAACGTAGTTCTCCTTGATGGAACTTACAATCCTTGGTTGGTTTTGCTTTCCATAGGCATTGCCATTTTCGCATCCTGCATCTCTCTTCATTTTCTAAGTCAGTTCCCCAACGTTCATAGTAAAAATTCCAGAATCCTCATTTTACTCACCAGTTCTTTGGCACAAGGAAGTGCCGTATGGTCTATGCATTTTTTGGGAATGCTTTCGTTCGAACTTTGCACTCGAGTTACATACAACGAACTTCTTACTTTTATTTCTTTTTTCCCTGCACTCATTGCTTCAACGATGACTCTTTCCTTTTTAACGAAGGAAAATCCTCGTATCAGAGAACTCATATTAGCCGGAACCATCGTGGGAGCGGGGATCGGGGCCATGCATTATGTGGGGATGAGTGCGATGGAGATGCAACCCGATCTTCTTTACGATCCTTATCTGTTCGCATTGTCCATCATAGTTGCTGTTCTATTTGCGATACTTGCCTTGTACATCAGAAACGGATTGAGAAAATCCGAATTCAAACTGCATCCTTTTTTAATTACGATGATCAGCGGTTTGGTGATGGGTCTTGCGATTTCAGGAATGCATTACACCGGAATGGCAGGAGCGAATTTTGTCACTCAGCCGGATGTGATTCTGATCGATCAAGATGTGGACCAATCGTTTTTGGCACATAGTGTCTCTTTTACGATCATCTGCTTTTTGATTTTCATACTGATCACGAATTTATTTCTCCGCTATAAAGATATATTAAGGAACCTGGTTGCGAGTGAATCTAGATTGCGCGCGATCATAGAGACGGCAGTCGACGGAGTGATCATCATCGACAGCAAAGGTTATATCCAGGAATTCAATCAATCTGCGGAAAAGATGTTCGGATGGAGAGCTTCCGAAGTCATAGGACAAAAAATCAATCTTCTGATGCCAGATCCTCATCACTCCGATCATGACAATTATCTTCACCATTATCTTACTACGGGAGAAGCAAAGATCATCGGTTCCGGCAGAGAAACTCAAGGAATGAAAAAGGGAGGTTTTTTGTTTCCGATCCGGCTTGCTATCGGTCATGCAAAACTTCCCAACGAAGATTTGTTTGTCGGTTTTATCAACGATATTACGGAAAGAAAACAGATAGAGCTGGCTCTCAAACAGAATGAGGAACAACTTAGATCTCTTATCGAAAACATTCCCGGTGTTGCATATCGTTGTTTGGTGGATGAAGATTGGACTACATTGTACATGAGCGATGCTATCGAAACTTTATCCGGTTACCCCGCCTCCGATTTCATGCATCCGAACCGCATTCGAACCTACGATGATATCACTCATCCTGATGATAAAATTCATATCGCAAATATCGTTCAAAATGCGATTTATACGAAAGATACATTCGTCCTAAACTATAGAATCCTTCATAAAAACGGAGACATTCGTTGGGTTTTGGAATACGGAGGAGTGGTGCTTCATCCCAACGGAACCATCAAATGTTTGGATGGAGTGATTTTAGACAACACTGACAGGCATACGATTCAAGAAGCTTTGATCGAATCGAAAGAAAAAGCGGAGATGGCCGCTTTGACCAAAACTACTTTTTTAACCAATATGAGTCATGAGATTCGAACACCGATGAATGCGATCATAGGGTTTACGGAAGTTCTTTTGACGACGAGCCTACAAGATACCCAACGAAAACATTTGGAGACGGTTCGTAATTCCGCCAAGTCGCTTTTGCGATTGTTAAATGACATTCTTAATTCCGCCAAATTAGAGAAAGGTGCTCTTGAATTGGAAGAACTGGATTTTTCCTTCAAAAATCTAATCGATCAAATCAAGGCTTCGATGAGCATCGAAGCAAAAAACAAAGGATTGGAGTTCATCGTAAATTTGGATCCGAACGTAGAGGAATTCTATAAAGGGGATTCTCTTCGCGTTCGCCAAATCCTTACCAATCTTTTGGGAAATGCGATTAAGTTTACTGAAAAGGGTTTTGTTAAACTTAGCATTTTAAGAAACGGAGACAAACTTCATTTTCTAATCAGAGATTCAGGAATAGGGATTTCTAAAGATCGATTGGAAAAGATATTCGATCCTTTCACGCAGGCGGATGTTTCGATGAGTAGAAAGTACGGAGGCACCGGTTTAGGCACGACTATCTCCAAACAATTGACCGAACTCATGAAGGGTAAGATTTGGGTGGAAAGTGAACTGGGTGTCGGGAGTATCTTTCATGTAATTCTTCCTCTGCGTCCCGGAAAAAGAATCTCCGAAAAAGAATCATTAGAAAATTATAATCTACCTAAACTCAATGTGTTGGTTGTGGATGATGTCTATCAAAACGTGGATTTGATTTCTTTGGTACTCACCGCCGGAGGACACAAGATAGATGTAGCGAGAAACGGCAAGGAAGCTATTTTAAAATGGGAAAGTCAAAATTTCGATTTGATTCTGATGGACATTCAAATGCCGGAAATGGACGGATTGGAAGCTACCAGAATCATCCGTCAGTTGGAAAAAGATAAAGGTAAAAATGAAATCCCGATCTTGGCACTCTCCGCCAGCGTATTCGAAGAAGATAAAGTTTCGGCCAAAGCGGCAGGAATGAACGGGTTCATCGCAAAACCTGTGGAGACGGAAGTTCTATTTCAGGAAATCGCAAAAGCGATAGGAATGGGGAAAGATTTTATATCATCACAACCGAAAGAAACGGAAGTATTCGAAACACATGAACAATTCGATGTGAAGAGAGGAGTTCGTCTTTTCGGCGATCTTAAAAAATACGTACAAACATTAGACGGCTTTTTTGCCGAATACGAAACATTGATCGATGCTGAAAAAATTACTTCCTTTAACAATGATGAGTTGATTACCTTCGTTCACAGACTCAAAGGAGTTGCTGCAAATTTGGGTGTAATTGAATTGGCATCATTGACCAAAAATTGGGAAGAACGATTGCATAAAAATGAATTCTCTAGAGGCGAAATTTCAGATCTGGAAACAACCTTTTTTCAAAACTTAAACGAGTTTAAAAAATGGAAAGTTCAGAAAAACGGCTCCATTTCTTCGGAAGAAGCTGTAAATTCATCCGTCCTATCTTTGGAAGAGAAAAAAGATCTAGGTTCTCTTCTGGAAACATTTATCTCCGATTTATCGAGAGGTTCTTTGAATGAAAGAAGTTGGAAGATTATTTCGGATTCCTTAAAAAGATCCGATTTTCAATCTTCCGTTTCCAGGATAGAAGAATCTATCGTTCAATTTGAATTCGATCTTGCGGTCGCAGAATTGAAAACGATCCAGAAAAAAGTCATAAATTAAGGTTAAAGATTGATGCCAAAACAAAAAACTCCGAAAATATTAATCGTTGATGATGAACCCGCCAACTTACAAGTTCTTAAACATGTTTTGCAGGATGAATACGATCTACTATTCGCAAAAGACGGTCAAAAAGCAATTGAACTTGCATTAAGCGAAAAGCCCGATTTAATTCTTTTGGATGTGATGATGCCAGGAATGACCGGACACGAAGTCTGCAAACGATTGAAAGTGGACCAAAACACCAAATCGACGCCGGTTATTTTCGTTACCGCCATGTCGGAAGTAGATGACGAGCTCATAGGTTTTGAGTTAGGTGCCGTTGATTATATCTCCAAGCCGGTCAGTCCGCCTATCGTAAAAGCAAGAGTTCGAACTCATCTTTCCTTAGTCAGCATCACGGAAGTGAAAGAAACTAGGCTGCAAATCGTTCAAAGATTGGGAATGGCTTCCGAATACAAAGACAATGAAACGGGAATGCATGTGATTCGAATGAGCCATTATTCTCGTGTATTGGCATTAGCGGCGGGTTTTTCTTCGGAAGATGCGGAGGACATTTTGAACGCAGCTCCTATGCATGATGTGGGAAAAATCGGAATTCCTGACAGCATTCTTCAAAAACCTGGAAAACTCACCGAAGAAGAATGGAATGTGATGAAAAAACATCCGGAGATCGGTGCAGAAATCATAGGGGAACACAGCTCTACGATCTTACAATTGGCAAGGGTGATCGCACTCACACACCACGAAAAATGGGACGGTTCCGGATATCCGAAAGGATTGAAAGCGGAAGAAATTCCTTTGGAAGGAAGGATTGTTGCGATCGCAGACGTGTTTGATGCACTAACAACAATTAGACCTTACAAAAAAGCCTGGGAAGTATCCGATGCGGTTCAATTTTTAAAAGATCAGTCGGGAATTCACTTCGATGCGAAATTGGTGGAACAGTTTATCGGTGTTTTACCAGCAGTATTGGAAATCAGAGACAAATGGCCCGAAGAAATGGCAAGTCGTTAGGTGGGATTTTTATCTCACCGTTTCACTCAATTCTTATAAATCCTCCTCAATTTTAAATTTCATTTCGTATGTAACTTCTTTTTTCGCTTAATTTTCAAAAATATATCCCGATTTGGAATAAAAATGTTGTTTACTTGATATATTCTATTATAGGATAGTGTGATGGCCATTAGGTTGTTTCACGAAAAAATTTACATGCCTATTCAAGAATATGTAAAACAAATTCAGCACAGATTGACCTTTGGGGTAGCGACAGAGCACAGTTATCGAGGAGATCTGCAGTCGCTTCTCAGTCAATTGGTGGAAGGAATCGTGATTACCAACGAGCCCAAAAGGCAGAAATGCGGTGCGCCGGATTATATCATACATCGCAAAGAAGTTCCGTTAGGCTATATCGAAGCGAAAAACATAGGAATCGACTTGGATAAAGCTGAAAAATCGGAACAACTCAAAAGATATTTAAGAAGTTTAGACAATCTGATCCTTTCCGACTATTTGGAATTTCGATTCTATCGATCCGGACAAAAAGTAAAACGAATCAAACTTGCCTCTCTTGAAAGAGGAAATTTAAAAGTTCATTCCGAAAATTTTAAGAACTTTGAAACGCATATACAAAGTTTTTGCAACTTCCAAGGCCAAACCATCGATTCTGCGGAAAAATTAGCCAAGATGATGGCACAAAAAGCGAAAATGATGGAAGAAGTTTTGTACAACGCATTGAAGGAAGAAGATCCGAACAACAGTTTGAGAGACCAATTTTATGCATTTCGTAAAATTTTGATTCATGATTTGGATGAGAAAACATTCTCCGATATTTATGCGCAAACAATCGCTTATGGTTTGTTTGCTGCCAGGTTGAACGATGGAAACGGAAACGATTTCAGTCGTCTGGAAGCCAGAGAATTGATTTCCAAATCCAATCCCTTTTTAAGAAATCTTTTCGATTATATATCGGGAGTGCAACTGGATGAAAGAGTTTCTTGGATCGTGGACGATCTTGCCGATATATTCAGAGCAACTAACTTACATTCCATATTATCGGATTTCGGAAAAGCAACCGCTCAAAACGATCCCTTTCTGCATTTTTACGAAACATTTTTATCAGCCTATGATCCTAAACTCAGAAGATCCAGAGGAGTGTATTACACTCCCGAACCGGTCGTTAATTTTATCGTAAGAGCGGTGGATGAAGTTTTGAAAGACGAATTTTCATTGGAGAAGGGTCTTGCGGAAAATAGAAAGATCACGATCAAATATAACTCCGATGAGCCGGACAAAAGATCCAAAACCGGATACAAACAAATAGATAAAGAAGTTCATCAGTTGCAAATTTTGGATCCTGCAACAGGCACTGGAACTTTTTTATCAGAGACCATTAAGCTGATCCACAAACGGTTCCAAGGTCAAGAAGGAGCTTGGTCCAGTTATGTGGAAGAGGATCTAATTCCTCGAATCAACGGTTTTGAAATTTTGATGGCATCATACACTATGTGTCATCTGAAAGTGGAAAGACTTCTAAAGGAAACAGGATATCGTCCTAAAGATGAAAAAAGCCAAAACCGTTTGAAAGTGTATCTAACGAATACTTTGGAAGAAGCTCATCCGGATACGGGCACTTTGTTCGCAAGTTGGTTGTCTAGAGAATCTACCGAGGCGAATTATCTGAAAAGAGATACTCCAGTTATGGTTGTGATCGGAAATCCTCCTTATTCCGTAAGCAGTGCCAATAAATCCAAATGGATCGAAGGTTTACTGACGGATTATAAAAAAGATCTGAATGAAAAAAATATCAATCCTCTTTCCGACGATTATCTCAAATTCATTCGCTTCGGTCAGCATTTTATAGATAAAAACGGGGAAGGGATTTTGGCTTATATATCCAACAATAGTTTTATCGACGGGTTAATTCACAGACAAGCCAGAAAGAACATATTGGAATCATTTAATAAAATATATATTTTGGATTTACATGGGAATTCCAACCGTCAGGAAAAAACTTTAAAAGGGGACAAAGACGAAAACGTTTTCGATATCAAACAAGGTGTCTCCATCAATATCTTCATCAAAAAGAAAAGATCGGAACGCACAAAAATTTATCATTATGACTGTTTCGGCAAAAGAAAAGATAAATACGATTTTTTAAGAAAGAACGGTTTAAAATCGATCGGTTGGAAGAATATCAATGCGAAGGCCCCTTATTTTTTCTTCGTTCCCAACGAAACTTCTCATCTAACCGACTATAAAGGATATTTCCCGCTCAACCGAATTTTTCTTACCATCAACAGCGGAATCAAAACGCATAGGGATCATTTTATTATAGATAAAAGTAAAAAGAACTTAGAAACAAGGATTCGTTCGTTCTTTGAAAAGATGGAGCATAGCAAATATCCTTCCGAAGTATTGGAAGATTTTAAATTGGTAGAAAATGTTTATTTCAATCACTCTAAGTTCAAAGAAGATTCTTTTGATTCTTCTTTGATCAAAAAAATCACTTATAGACCGTTTGATGACAGATATATTTATTATTCCACGAAACTGATCGACAGACATAGATCCGATATTATGGAGAATATGCTTGAGGGAGATAATTTCGGTCTTTGTTTGATGAGGCAATATTCGTACGGATGTGATTATTGTTATACCCTTCTTTCGAAGAATATGATCGAGTCCAGAGTGTTCGTAAGCAACAAAGGTATGGCATCCTTCGCTCCACTTTACATTAGGGAAAAGGGAGAAGTTTCTCTTTTGGATTCTAAGCAAAGTCGTAGAACTCATAATCTTTCTTCCGAATTCATTCGAGATGTGGAATCGGAAATTAAAATTCCTTTTCGAGACACGGAAAGAAACGATAAATCTTTTTTCAGTGCTTTGGATCTCTTGGATTATATTTATTCGATCCTTCATTCACCTTCTTATAGAAAAAAATATATAGATTTATTAAAAATTGATTTCCCTAGAATTCCACTCCCTAAAGATACGAAATCTTTTTGGGAGCTGGTATCTATCGGTTCTCAACTGAGAAAAATTCATTTATTCGAAAATTCGAATCCTTTGATTACCACTTTTTCCGTTTCAGGAGACAATTCGGTGGATCTGATAGAATTTAAAGACGGGAAGGTATGGATCAATGAATTCCAATACTTCGATCATGTCCCTGAATCTGCCTGGAATTTTTTTATAGGAGGATATCAACCGGCTCAAAAATGGCTGAAAGATAGGAAGGGAGAAACATTGAATTCGGAAGAATTATTTCACTATCAGAATTTGATCGTTTGTCTGAAAGAAAGCGATGATTGGATGCAGAAAGTAGACGAGGTACTGGAAATGAATTCCATGATCATATAGCAAGAATTAGGAACTATTTGGAGTTTTTATCCAACGTAGCCGCTTTCAATACGGTTTTTTCTTTCTGAGAAAATTCTTTTTTTGTGAATGGAAAGAAGTGTTGGATAGGCTTTTTGTACAGAAGGCTTAGGCGCCATAGTTCCAACACGTCAATCTTCCTCTCTCCCGACTCCACTTTGGAGACAAAAGATTGAGGTTCGCCAATCGCTTTTGCCACATCGGTTTGGGTAAGCTTGGCATCCTTTCTTGCTTGTTTTAAAAGCGAGATTAGGAGCTTGTATTCTTTTGTAAAAATCGTTTTTTCCAGAGCGATTTTATATTACTGCTAAAAGTATATTATCCCAAATCGGCATAAGAAGCGTTCGAAAGCGAAAAACACTCCATTGTTAGACGAGACTTGTCCGGTCGCTCTCGAATAGTAAACGTTTGTTTGGTCATTGTTTCATTCGAAACAATGAAATACGCTTTATGAGCTTTGTTTTTTGATATTTTTCCCCCAAAAAAGAAGACCGACAGCAATGAAAGTGGAAAGGCTAGGAATGGCAAACATCCATGTTTCGAAATTTTGATCTTCCCCGTAGAAATAATCATAAATACAGAAGGGAAATAGAAACAGGGAGAACAGAAAAAAAAGCGTAGAGAATACATAAAGTACGCTTCGGAGCAATGAAATGAAAAGGGGAGAACTTTCTGTCCGCTGAATATTTTTTTCCGTAATGAGAGTAGGGAAACCGCTTTCTTGTAGCAGGATTTTGTCTTTTTTCAAAGCAGATGTAGTATACCACCGAACTATGAATAAAGGTGCAAGCACGAAGATAGGAGCGATGAAAACGGAGTATTCGTGAACATCCAGAATGAAATCGAATCCTCCATGCAGAAAAGTGGATATTCCGACTCCTGCAAGTAAAGCTACGATCGGATTAGTTCCTTCCATTTTTTCTTTTGCAATCCAATGTCCTATGATTGCACCCCAGAGTATATGGCCCGGTACGGAAAGAAATGCACGCAGGATACCGATTACAAATCCGTGATCCATTACGTAGAATATGTTTTCAAACGTAGCGAATCCTCCTCCTACACAGGCACCGTAAACGATTCCGTCGAAGTGTTCGTTGAAAGCGGAATTTTTTGCGGAATAGAGGCGGATAGCAATATATTTACAAAGTTCTTCTATAAGACCTACCACTAGAAAATAGTGAATTGCAGATTCGATCACATTGGATTCTTCCGGATCAGGAAACATTGTTTCCAAAAGACCTGCGGGAAGAACAAGTGCGGCTCCCCAAAAGAAAGATTTAAGAACGATACCGATCGGTTCTTTCTGAAGATTATCTTTCGAATAATATCTTTGAACGATTACGAATCCGGGAAGTATTGCAACGGCTAAAAGTCCGAAAGTCATCATATAGAAGATAAAATTTCCTTTCGTTTTGTTTCAAACTCTTCCGCAGTGATTAAACCTTGATCTAACAATCCTTTTAGTTTGGCGATTCTTGCAGCAGGATCATTCGCAGCGGGCTGTCCTCCTTGGCTTTGATTGGGATTCATCATATTCCCCATCATTTGTGCCATATTCATTCCCATTCCCATACCTAAACCGGCACCCATTCCTGCACCGCCCTGCCCTTGGTTTTCCGCAGATGCTTGTCCGATATCGAACATTTTTTTCTGTTGATACTTATCACCTAACGTATCAATTTCGAATTTGTCAGTGATGATTTTTTGGATTCTCTGATAATTCTCATCCGTTTGATCGAAGTTAACCGATGCAACGTTGAATTCCGTAAGTTCGATTCCGTATTTTGCAAACTCGGGAGATAATTTCACTTTCCCCGCAGTCGAACTTTCGTCTCTGTATTTGTTGATTTCTACAACGGAAGTGTTGTTGTTAAGAATTACTTCTGATATAAAATCCCCGATTCCTCGCACTATGTTCGGTTTTAAAAATTCGTCTATGGCTTCATTCGTCGTTCTATTTCCTCCTTGAACGACATTTATAAGAAAAGATCTTGCGTCTTTAATTCTGAATTTATAATCACCAAATGCTCGTATGTTTAGAACGATTTTATATTTTGGATCTTCCAATGGGATAGGAGTGTTTGTTCCCCATTTCATGGAAAAAATCGCTTTGTTTACGTAATAGATTTCCGCAGTGAAAGGTGTTTTTCCTCCGAAGGGAAGATTTACTAGAGCTTCCAATAAAGGAATGTTTCCTGTTTTTAAAGTATGGGTTCCAGGACCGAAACTATCCAAAGCTCTTCCTTCTTTGAAGAAAATCGCTTCTTGGTTTTCGCTGACTACTAATTGGCCTGCTGTGCTGATTTCATCGGAAGGATACTTCCATACAATTTCATTCGGATTGCCTTCGAATTTGATTCTGTCTATTAATGCCATGTTTAACTCCGATAATGCGATTATTTTTTAAGAAATATATTGTTTCTGGAATCGAACTCTTTTTCGATCGTTTCCAAGGAGGCGATTACGTTTTGAATAGCCGCTTCCGGATTTTCAGCAAACCAGGTGGAAAGTTTTTGAGTTACGTCCAATTCCAATTGCCCTAACTTTTCTAATATTCCAAAGTCGTGTTTTAATAAGGACTCCAACTCTTCTGCGCTAGCTTTGAAACCTGTTCCCAAACCGGAAAGTCCGTAACCTGCCGAGGATATTTTCATAAGTATTTTATCCAATGAATTTACTGCAGGTGTAGACTTACCTATGTTTTGGATTTGTGCTTTTGCGACAAAACCTTCTTCCAATTTATGAAGTGCTTCCTTAAAGGAAGAGAGTCGATCGGTAATTTCTTTTCTTACCAATTGATCGGTTTTGTCAAATTCTTGGTTTGCGAACGCTTCCGCAAAAAGAGATGTTTCTTTTAAGAATTTTCTGACAGGTCCTTCTTCCGATCGGAACCGGTCCAAAGTGGATTGTAACCAATTTTGATCCATATTCGTTCTCCTTAATTTTCTCTTCCGTTTACAGCTTTGACGGAATCACAAGTAATGTAGTTGAAAATAACGCTTTTTTCCGTTTGATAGATCGTCTTTCGATCGAAACTTTCCCATCTCTTTTGATCGAAGTCACAATCGTGTTTTTCCCCTTTTGTTTTCCCTTCGTTTTCCTCGAAATGAATCACATAGGTTTCCGACCTTGCACCTAACTCTTCACATCCGATTGAAGGTTGATATCCGGAACATGATTTATAAGTGGGAGTAGGCCAGTAAGGTTCTTTGTCGGATGCGGTCCCTTTCGCATTCACGGATCGATCCGGCGCCCATTTATCTATCTTATAATAACACTTGCTATCGTATACAGGCTCTTGTCTGTAGTTTGTCGAACAGCTTTCTTTTTCGGAGTAAGTTCCGTCTCCTCTGTCCGATCTTACAGTGTAACAGGTTTCTCCGTCGGCCACTTTATTGTAGCTTCGTATTTCGGATGTTCGGCTGACATCATAACCTGAGGAAGGCATACTATCGCACCAGCTCGATTCTGAAACCGGTTTGAATTGATTGATTTGAATGGTTCTGCTCCATTCCTGGCTTGTGACTTTGAGGTTTGTTTTTTCCGTCCAAAAGACCCCCAAACAAACGAAGGCGATTGTACCGATCCCGATGCTTCCCAACATCCAAAGTACCCATTTCGGGGTTTTGGGGTGCGCTTTGATGTATTTGGAATTTGCGAATGCTAATTCTTCCTTTGGGGAAGAGGATTTGAGAGGACCTTGCTCCGATTTTTGTTTTTGGAAATCCAGTTTTGCGGATTGGATGTTATCGGTTGTGGTACCTACCACTTGATCGGAACGAAGTAGTACGTCTTTTGCTCCGTCTAAAGAGCCGCCGCAGTTACCACAAAATGTCGCTTTGGCTCCGTTGGGAGTTTGGCAAAAAGGGCAGGTCTTATCTACTCCGAAATATTGATGATCTTCCACTGCCACTTTTTCGAAATCGGAAGGGAAATATCTTCTGGCAGGGTCTTGTGCGGCTCCGCAGTTCGGGCAATGCCTATGAGTTTTGCCTAAAAGTTTTTTTGAACTGCAGAATTCGCAGTCCCAAAGCATCTCATAGATTTTTTCCCCTGCCATCGGGAAGCGTTATCCAATAAAAAACACGTTTTGCAAGAAAAATATTTTATTTCCAAAAGGGAGTATATAGATTCTATACATGTCGTTTCGGAAGCAAAAGTCAAAAAATTTCCTATTTCCTCTGTTTACAATATTTTTACTGATTTCATCCGTAACATACATTCTTTTGGAATCGAACTTCCATGCTGCGGGTGCCGTTCATCCGCTCGATGTTCTGTATCGAAAATTATCCCCAAAATTTAAAACCGCCGAAGATTCTGTCGTCTTACGAAGATTAGCTTTACATCTGAAGGGAACGATCCCTTCTCCCGCAGAACTTGTCGATTTTGAAAAATCGGATCCGGAATCAAGAGTTGCCGGTTATTCGGTCAATTATCTAAGAGATCCCGGTTTTGCGGAATATTGGGGATTGAGGTTCGGGTCCGCTTTTCGAGACAAAACAAAAGGCAGAAAGATGCCTGCGGGAGCATTTTACCAATATTTGGCGGAATCTTTACATTCCAATAAACCTTACGATACTTTGGTTAAAGAGATGATCAATTCTCATGGAACGGTGGCGAAGAATCCTGCCGCTGCTTTTTACATCAGAGACGGAGGCGATCCTCTTCAAGTTGCGGAATACGTAGGAAGATTATTTTACGCACAAAGAGTGGGATGCGCCAGATGTCACGACCATCCGTTTATTTCCGGTTATACGAGAAGAGATTACTACGGTCTGGCTGCATTTTTCAGCCAACAGTTTGTGAAGGATTGGAACTGGGATCCGAATCGTTTCGAAGGCCAGGAAGTGAGTTATGTTCCCAGAGAATTGGAAGAACATCTCCCTAACGCAGATTTGAAACTCCTCCAGGATAAAAACAACGAATGGTATAGGGAAAACTGGAATAAATGGACGGAAGAACAAAGAAAAGCGTACCAGGTAAAGAACGATTTGACTTATGCCACGGTTTACATTGAACCTAAGTTAGGTCTTCGTTTCCCTCATACGGATGATTCTCCCGGTGGGGATTTGGTTCGTCCTAAATTTTTGGATGGAACCGAACCTAGGATCAAACCGGGAGAGGATAGAAGAAAAATTTTTTCCGATTGGCTGACGGATCGTAAAAACGATCGTTTTAGAAAAGTACTAATCAACCGAATTTGGACTCACTTGATGGGATGGAGTTTCTTTACTCCGTTAGATGATTGGAATGAGGAGACGGTTCTTCAAGGAGAAGAGATTCTAAACCATTTGGATCGAGTATTTATGAAACAAAATTATAAAATCAAAGATTTGATATTGTATATCGTTTCTTCCGATGCTTATGCAAGATCTTATGCGGATAATAAAGATCCGAATCCGGCAGATCCTATCCGTTATTTCACATCTCAGCGATTGAGTCCCGATCAGCTTTTGAATTCTTTGACGAAAGCTTCCGATACCCTTTCTCTCGGATGGATCGGAGAAAGAAAAATGATTCCTTTGGATGACGGAGGAAATTTGGAAGAGATTGATCTCACGGGAATGGGAACGATTAAAACTCCTAAGGAACAGGCCAAAGACATCACGAATTCGGTACAAGTGGAAAGGCCTGCACCGTATCATACCTTTTTGTCCGTTTTCGGTTCCGGGTCAAGAACCGACATAGACGACGATTTTTCCGAAGTTACCATTGAACAAGTATTAACCTTGATGAACGGAAGAGTGACCGGCAAATTAACCTGGGACTTCGGGGGAAATCAATCTTTTCCCAAAAAGAAGTTCGATGAAACCAAATCGATGTCGAAAACCTTCGATTCGGTTTACTTCACTTTATTGGGAAGACACGCTCATCCTTCTGAGCTGACATTTTTGTCGAAGCAGCTCATCAAACCCGACAATGTATATGATCGTGAAATTTTGCAGGATCTATGTTGGGCGATATTGAACAGTCAGGAGTTTTTGCATGTCAACTAACGATTCATCGATGAACCGAGGTTTGTTCTTAAAAAGAGCTTACGGAATTCTTGCAGGAACTTTTTTGACTTCCTTGCCTTTGGCTTCTTTACATTCCGAAGACGAAGAGAATGAATTCACTCATAAATCTCCCGTAAAAACGATCATCTTCATCAATATGGAAGGAGGAATGAGCCATGTAGATACTTTGGATCCGAAAGGGAATAGTTCTTTTTCCAAAGTATCTTCCTCTATCGGAGGGATTAGTCTTTTGGAACCTTTTTCCAAAACCGCCAAACAATTGAAACATGTGGGAATCGTAAGAAGCACTTGGAGTGAAGACGGTGATCACGGTTTCGGACAATACCTTCTCAACACCGGGTATCGAATGCCGGAAGGGATGGGATTCCCAGACATACCGCATTTCGGATCAGTATTCGCATATTCTAAAAAGCAAAATCAATCTAAAACATATTTTCCTTCTTATATCACTATGGGAGGAAGAAGCGGGCGGATAGGGAATTCCGGTTTTTTAGGAGTTCCTTATTCCGGATTTCATATCGGAAATTTGGACAATCCTGTGAATCACTTGGTTCCATCTTACGGTAAGTACAAGGATGAGAGATTGGTTCGAAGAAAAGATATTTTGAATATGATGAACGATGAGTTCGGAAACAGAAATCATTCTCCTCAGTTGAAACTTTGGAATCAGATGGTGCAGGCGGCCGAAGAATTTAGAAATTCTTCCCGACTGGAAAGTTTCGATCTAACGAAAGAATCGGAAGCGACCAGGCAAAGATACGGAACTACTTGGCAGGGTAAATCTCTCTTAATGGCCAAACGTTTGGCGGAAAAAGAAGTTCCTTTCGTTCAAATTACGATCGGAGGATGGGATACACATAACAATAATAAAGCGCAAATTTCCAAAATCATGTCGGAAACCGATCAAGGAATTGCCGCTCTGCTTGAAGATTTGGCGGGTTCGGGGCTTCTATCTCAAACAGTATTTTTCCTGAGTTCGGAATTCGGAAGAACTCCGGATGTGGGGAGCAGGGACGGAAGAGACCATCATCCTCGCGTTTGGACAAGTTTATTAGGCGGTGGTCCGTTTCAAAAAGGTTTTGTTCTAGGAGAGTCCGATGAAAAAGGAGAAAGACCATCCAAAACGGCAAAGGCATATCATCTCAGGGATTTGATCGCAAGCATTCATTATGCTTCCGGAGTGGATCCGGATGCGAGCCTTACCAACAGCTTCGGAAGACCTTTTCCTTTGTCCCCCAAAACCGCAAAGCCGATAGAAGACATTATCAGTTTATAATATTATTCTGTGAATTCTTGAAATTCTTTCGTTCGTTTGTCGTAACATAGATCTTTTTTACCGAGAGGAATGCATTTTTTTCCTTCGGTAGAATCGTTTTGTTTTTGTTTCCAATCTTTTATTTCTTGTGCGGAAAGAGATTCGAAATTTCCCCAACCTTTGTTTTTGGATTTTCGTATTTTCGCATAACTCCCATTTTTCCCTGCGATTCCTATGTAAGGGGATTCGTTCGGGTTTTCTTTTCCATAGGAAGGCAGAATAGAAATGGATTGAATCGGTTCGATCCATTTCGGACTTGGTTCTGCAATCCATACATTTCCCTGATTCCAAACACTATAAAACAAAGGCTCCGATTTCGATTTAACCAATATGTCTCGATCCAAATCAAAATCCAGATCGGAATCGAGAATATCTTCCGGGTCTTTTCCCAACCTGACTTCTATAGGAGGGTTTAGGGAGTTGAATTGATTTTGAAGTAGAATCGACATCTTACCGTTGTAAGCTGTATGTAACACTACTAAATCGTTTTTGCCGTCCTCATTTAAGTCTTTGGAAAAAATTTTCCCGGGATATAATCCTAAAGAAGGAGTTTCTTTGTTTCTAAACTTTTTGCCTTTCGGTCCGAGAAGAGTTTTTGAAAAACCGGGTCCTTCCCATTCCAATCGCAGATATTTTCCTCCTCCTCCTTGAAAGTATTCCACTTCAATAGGGACGTTCTCTCCTTCTATAAAAGAAAGGGATTCTGAAAATTCTGTGGGGGCCATTCCGATCCACTGATCGATTTTGTTTTGGCCTTTCAATTTGAGTCTCACCCCATCATCACTTGTAACAGTAAAACGATATTCACCGGTTACAGGAATCTTTATGGAGGAAGAGAATCGAGCGCAGAAATTTTCCAAAGGAATTCCTTTTGCAAACGGTTCTGTGTTCGATGTAAAATTTAAGAAGGTTTCCTTTTTGTTTCCGATTTTGTTCTGAAATTCCTTTCCTTGGAAATAATTACTTTCCCATTCTGTCTCCAGACCGAATGGGTTTTGGAAATGATAACCGACATCGTAAGATCCTACTTCTCTGATCACTGATTTCGGAGTGGATAAACTTTCCCAAGAAAGTTCCGCATAAGCATCTCCACCTTTGTCATAATATTCCATTTTGAATGAATATTCTTTACCTGAACTTAATTCCAGTTCGGCGGAAAAATCGGTCGCTCCCATATCTTTCCATTGGTTGATGATTTGTTTACCGTCGACCCAAAGCCTCACTCCGTCGTCGGTTTTTGTGGTGAACTTGTATTTTTCAGAATATTCAGGCTTAATGGTTCCCGTCCATCTAGCTCCGAAACTGTCTCCTTTGTAATCTTCCGAAAAGGAATCACCCCCATAGGGGAAGAAGATGGAGTTTTCTTTTCTTTTTAAAATTTCAGTTTTTAATTCCGGTTCTGAAAAATAACGTCCTTCGATTTTTCCAATAAACCCTTGTTCAGTGAGACTCAGAAAAAGCAGTTTGCCGGATTGATACTGTACTCCTGCGATCACAGGAACTCCGTTTTTGTTTTCCCATAATGTGAAATCGTCCAATCCATCTTCCAAAAGAAGTGAGGATCGAAGTTGTTTTGCGGGTTGGGAGTGAGAAGGGAGATTTAAGATTAAAAAAACAAATACTAGAAAGGAAAAAAAATGTCTTGGAGTTTTGCAAAGTAACGAAATGAAAACCTTTCGAGGTGAAATCGACCGAAACAAAAAGAAAAGGTCAATTTTTTTCAGCTTTTTCGATGCAAAGAAGATAACTGAGTATCGTTTGACCGAAATCAACGGAAGAAGCGGTAGGATCCGAATAGTTTTGCGTGAAAATTCCATTGATATCCCCGGAAGCACAAAAACTGGTCGCCTGTTCCGAACTGTCGCCCGGTTTCGTGAACACTACTGTCACTACCTGGTTCGTAGTGTCCGCCGGTTTATAGCGACAAACACCGATTAAGTTTTGAACGGAACATTTTACCTTTGCTTTAGAATATCCAATTGGGCAGAGATCGTCTTTTTTTGTCGAAGAAAAATATTCGTAGCAGGAAGGGGAATATCCCGAAGTCGCAGAGCAGGAATATTGAAAGCTGTAAGACCCTGTGATGGCTGCATTGGAGCTCGCAACATAGGCAGTTGCAGCTTGATTGGTGCAGGTTTCTTTTTTATCATTGATGCTTTTTTTTCTTTCCGCACTGCAGTTCGTAAGAAGAAAAGAGAAGGATAGTATGAATATAAAATATTTCATTTCAATAAAATACCTGTAATTGGGATCTGATTTGGTAGTCCCCCTCCGCAGCTTGAGGGACTCCCGTATAACGAAATACATCCGTTTGCAATTTCAAATTGTGTTCGGCAAAATAATAAGAAATCGCTGTTCCTACTTCTCTCGAATATTTGAGAGAAGGATCGGTCTCTCCCAGAGGTTTGAATTCTCCGAATCTGAAACTCACTTCATAATTGCTTGGAAATAAATATCCAAGTTGCACGAAATAACCCTGACCGCTTCTGGAATATTCCCTTTTCAAAACATTGGAGACTTCTTTTTCCACATAACCTGCATTTGCTCTTCTCCAAATACCTTCCGTCTGGAAGGAAAATCCCATCCATTTGAAATAAATATCAGCAGTTGCATGACTGTAATCGAATCGAGCGAAATCGTACTGAGTTCCGTGGGTACTGAGAGAACGGTTCGAGTTTTTATTATAAGCGCCGGAAAGTCCGAAAGAGATTTTAGGATCTTGGTATCTATTGAGATCGGATTCGGACAGCCAATCGTTGTCGGATCCTGTTTTTGACATGCCACCTAATGGAGAATAAATGATTCGTCCTACTGTAAGCACTCCAGGCATTTTCGTATCGACTCTGTTTCTTCCGTTTCCTCCGAAAACACCTAAGTAGTAGGCGAATTTTCTTTTGGCTCCGAATAAGTCCTCGGAATAAAGCATGGCTCCTACGTCCCTGTCCAAATTGAATTCGGCTGTAACGGAAGATCTATCCACCATCTGCATGGCGGAAGAGGAATTCCATCTTTGCCTGCTGAAAGGGATTTTCATCTGCCCGAAAGAGAACTTAACATCCCTATATTTATTATATATAATATTCGCATCTCTGAGATTGTTTCTGCGATCCGCTTCCACGTCCCTGTCCGCAAAACCTAATTGGAGGTTGAAAACCCACTCTTCATTGAAGAGTCCCCCTTTGACGGCGAGCCTCGTTCTGCGCACTAAAAAGTTGGTAGTATCGTTGGATTGATCCAGGTTCATGCTTTGTTCTACTCGGGGAGCCGCTCGAAATCGAACTTGGATGTTGTGTACATTGTTTTCGCTGGAAAGTCGGATTCCTTTCCCTAAGCCTGTTTCGAATTTAGGAGGAGTGGATTGTGGTACCTCCTTCGTTTCTTTTTCTCCTTCCGCTCCTAAAGGAAGGGCAAAGAGAGAGAAAAAACCGAAAAATAGATAAAACGACCTGACATCAAAACGAAACATAAACGTAATAATGGCCAGTAAATGGAAAGAAGGGACAAAGACCAACGGATTTCAGGCTTTGATTTTGTAAAAATCGATGTAAGTTCCCCATCTTTTTCCTTTTCCAAAAACCTTAGGGAGCAAAACTGTTCTCATTCTATATGAAAAAAGCACTCATCACGGGAATCACCGGACAAGACGGTTCTTATTTAGCGGAACTCCTTTTGGAAAAAGGGTATCAAGTTCACGGAATCGTTCGTAGAACCAGTTTATTCAATCGAAATCGAATCGAACACCTTCACGGAAATCCTAATCTTACTTTGCACTATGGAGATCTTACCGATTCTTCCAACCTCAATCGAATCTTGGAAAAAATTCAGCCCGAAGAGATTTACAATCTAGCGGCACAGTCCCACGTTCAGGTTTCTTTTGAAGTGCCGGAATACACTGCAGAAGTGGATGCTGTGGGAACTTTGCGGATTTTAGATGCCATCAAACAAACAGGGATTAAATCCAGATTCTACCAAGCTTCCACATCCGAATTGTACGGTTTGGTGCAGGAAGTTCCTCAAACGGAAAAAACTCCTTTTTATCCTCGTTCTCCTTACGCCGTTGCGAAGTTATACGCTTATTGGGCGGTTGTGAATTACAGAGAAGCGTACGATCTTCATGCATCCAACGGAATTTTATTCAACCACGAATCCCCTAGACGCGGTGAAACATTTGTTACACGAAAAGTGACTTTGGGAGTATCCGCAGTAAAGGCGGGAAAACTTCCTCACATCACAATGGGAAATATCGATTCCAAAAGAGATTGGGGATACGCTCCCGACTATGTGGAAATGATGTGGATGATGCTCCAACAAGAGAAACCGGATGATTATGTGGTAGCTACCAATGAAACTCATACGGTTCGCGAATTCATTGAAGAATCTTATAAAATCGCCGGTTTCGAAGTGGTCTGGGAAGGAAAAGCGGATCACGAAATCGGTAAGGACAAAAAAACGGGAAAGGTTTTGGTAAAAATCGATCCTAAATACTATCGTCCTACGGAAGTAGAGCTTTTGATCGGGGATCCTGCGAAAGCAAAACGCCAGTTAGGTTGGAGTCCTAAGATTAAGTTTAAGGAATTGGTTAGAATTATGACTGAGGCTGATTTGGCTACACACGGCCTAAAGCCGGAAGCATAACCATTTCATAATATTGTAAAAGCTGGGCAATTCCAGGAATTAAAGTCCGAAGAATTGATCCAGCATCAGCTTCTTTAAGGTCTCTTTCAGTTTATCTTGGATATTTACGATCTTAACCGCGATTTTCTTTTCATCCGCTTTGTTCTTAAAAGAAAGCAAACGTGAAATTCCAAGCGAACTTACGATAACAACTTTTTCTAAATCTAGATACACTTCGGAAACGTTCTTTTCCAAGATACTTCCGAGGGTTTCTCTTAACTCGGATGAATTCCCATCCAAGATTTGATCCATAAAGCGAACTCGGATCGTATTTCCTTTTTCTTCAATTAGTATTTTTTCGTTCATGTTTTTAACTGGCCTCTAAAGGATCGATAGAGGAAGTTTGCTTGCAAGAAATTTATTTCAGCTTCTTGAGCTTATTCTCCATCGACGCCTTCTTATGATAAAATTGGACGAGTTTTTCCAATTCAGCCATGTCGGAGCAGACGATTTTTCCCAAATCTAAACGAATAAACTTATTTTGCTTCATTAACTCTGCAATGATGAGTTCATCTTTGGGATCAGTAAGTCCCACCATTTTTAATAGGTCTTTAGTACCTATCTCAAAATTATAAGTCTGTTTTGGCGCAATTTTGACTCTATTTTTTTCAGCTAAGGTCATTAATGTATCTACGATACGCGCTTGAGAGTCTTTTAAAAGTAAGTTGGCAAGTTGTTTATAAGCGGTCCAAATTCTTTCTGATAAAAGAGTGATGAGTCTCGTTGCCAATTGAGGCTGCGCCTTTACCATCCCTTCGAAGTTGGCTTTGTTGATGGCAAGAAGTTCCACGTCTCCGGAAGCGATTGCGGAAGCGGATCTGGGTTTATTGTCCAAGATCGCCATTTCACCGAAGATATCGCCCGCTTGAAGAACGGCTAACATCACTTCGTTTTGATTCACGATTTTGGAGATTTTTACCTTACCTTGCTGCAGGATAAAAAGTTCCTTACCCGGCTCGTGTTCACAAAAGATCATTTCACTGTCTTTATAATTACGGTTGAACTTTGTATAGTCGATGGCAGGGCCTTGGAATGCCTGATTCATCGTCTGAAGTCTGAGTTTTGCCTGAGGTACGAACTGACCGTTCGGCAAATGTTTCAAATAACTTTGATAAGCAAAAGTAGCGTGTTGGTTGTTTTGCTGTTGGAAATAATATTCCCCGATTTTGAAAAGTTCGTTCGGATCTTCTTCCACCGCATTTCGAAAAGACAAACGAGTGATGGTAGTATCGAACTGACGCAACTTCATCGAAAAGAATCGAATGATGTTCATCGCAACAGCTGTCGATTTTTGGATCAGAGTTCCGAATTGATCGTAACTGACGGAGATGAGTGAAACGTTTGTTAGGGATGTAGCGGATTCGATTTGAGCGTGTTGGCTCATCGCAGCAACGACACCGAAAAAGTCTCCCGGCCCGAGGACTTGGTTCGGATCTTCCCCTACAACGGCAGTCTCTCTGGTGACGCGGACTTTCCCTTCTCTAATGATATAGAAGTTATTCGCATCTTTCTTTCCCTCTACAATAATGTAGGAATTCGCAGGGAAGGTAACCATTTGAAAAAATGACATCTTTAAATTACTCTGAGCCTTTACTTGGGGGACTTGCCTACTTTATTATCGGAAAGCAGGGAGGCAATATTTTCCCGAAAATTAGTTATTTTTAATCTCACCTAAAATTTCCATCTGCGACAATTCCAATTCGGCTTCCTGAGCGATCTTGGAAGAGAAGGTATTTGTAGTGATATCTTTTAAGATAGAAATGGCTTTTTCTTCTTTTCCCAGCCGAAGGAAAGCCCGTGCGGATTCCAGATATGCATCCAATCCGTCTTCCGTATTGGGATAATCTTTGTACATACGTAACTCGTTTTGGGCAAGAGCCAAGGTATCTCCGGTTTTGCGGAATGAGGAAGAAAGTAATTTCCTAGCCTCCCATTCACGGGAATGACGGGGATAGAGGACTAAAAATAACTTTAATTCTTCGATGGATTTTGTGTAGTTACGATCTTCAAAAAATTCCTGCGCTTTTCGAAAAAGCAGTTCGCCTTGTTTTTTATTTTCCGTTTCGTACACTTCGGAAATTTTTTTCGAAGATTGCGCAGAAATTGACAAACTACAAATTAGGCTTCCGAAAATCAGGGCGGAAAAAAGAAGATTTTGTCTCATTACTTAGATTGTCGGGTGGTTTTGGAAAAGTCCTGAAGTTGTTTTGTTTCCGATTTGGCAATAATCTTGGGAATGTCGTCCAGACTCCATAACTCCAAAGAGGTTTGGATTTCCTTTAAGGATTTTTTGGGAATGATCATTTTCCCTTTCCCGTTTCTTCCTTCCCGGAATTGAACGTCATGGAACATCAAATCCCCCATTCTTCTTTCTCTGAGGGGAGGGATCGGGAAGGAATTGTTTTTTTCCTCTTTGGAAAATACGTTCATTTGGATCATATAATCCTGAATATTCGGAATTCCATCGTATTCAAAATGAAGAATATAAGTTTCCGATCCTTCCAGGGAAGTATAAGGCAGGATGCTTACGATGCGGATGTTAGCCGGTACATCCGTCTCTTTTTTAGGATCTTCCTTTTTCGTGGGAGGAAGATAAACGGGAGGATTTCCTGAGAATATGGATTGGAAAGCAAGTTCCATATCTTCTTTATCTTTTACTGGATAATACTTTCCGTTTCCTATGGCTGCTAATTTGGCAAAATCCTCTTCTCCTTTGGAATCGATGGCGATTCCCATAATCTGAAGATTGAATTTTTTGCCTCTAGTTTTTAATGCATGTAATACGGCGAGAGGATCTCCCTCACAACTTTCCACTCCGTCCGAAATGAAAATGATATCGGTTTCTTTATTTTCGGAAAGGATGTATTCTCCCACGATTTCCAAGGTATTTGCAATGGGAGTAGATCCCGCCGGAACCACACCGTACAATTTTCCTATGACTGCGGAAGCACCTCCTCTTTGTATGGGATGATATAACCTTGCCGAGTTGCATCCTGCGATTCTGTTTCCATAGGCGACGAATCCTACTTCGCTGTCTTTCGGCAGCCCTGATAAAACCTGAGTCATTTGTTCTTTTGCGATTTCCATTCTGGTTCTTCCGTTCAGCTTTTCCGTCATGGAACCGCTGGCATCCAGTATAAAAACATATCTTTTGTTAGATGGGATGGAAATGGAGATGTCTGGCGATACGGAATGGAAGGAGGATAAAAGAAAAATCCCTACCGAAAAGATAAAAAATCGCCTGCGAACCGAAACCACAGAATGTACTTCGGTGTTTCTTCGAATTTACCTTAGAGTCGTTTCGGGTCTAAAAAAGGAGGTTGGGAGAGATTGGGAGCCACTAATTTCGGTTTTCGATCGAAATGAGCGAATTCCTTCAAAAAGCGGAGGATGATTTCGCAAGTAGCACCCCATAATAGCCCGTCTTCCAGATCGAAATAATAGACATATTCTTCCGGTTTTCGGTTCGGAATTTTTAATGCATAAAAGGGGAGTGTGAACAGGGATTGCAGAGGAAGAGTGATTGTTCTTTCCACCTCTTCGATGTTACATGAAAACTTGAGTTCTCCTTCATAGAGCCCCACAAAAGGAGTGATGTGGTAACCGGTTCTGGTTTTTAATCCTGCATACCTTCCTAAAATCTGCAAACGGCTGCGAGGGACTCCCATCTCTTCTTCCCATTCCCTAAGAGCACAGTCCAATAGATCTGCGTCTCCTTCTTCCATTACCCCTCCCGGAAATGCGATTTGGCCGGGATGAGATTTGAGATGTACGGACCTTTGTTGCAGGATGAGTCCTTGGCCCAGATGGGGATCGTGGAAAATAGGAATGATGACGCTGGAAACGGTTTCGTTCGTATCGGGCTTCTCTTTCCAATCTTGCGAAAGTTTTTCGGAAAGAGAAGTGAGGTCTAACATCAGCCTTCCTTTTGAGAGAAGTTCTGTTTTTTTCTCCTTTTGGCTACGAAGGCTTCTTTGGATCGGATCGCCACCAAACGATTCAGCATGGAGTCGTAGTGCAGTCCGGAAAGAGCTGCCAGAAGAGAAGGACCGTAATTATCTACTTTCCAATCGGAAAAAACTTTCAAAGCTCTCAGTTCTTCCAGATTGCTCGGATTCGATTTTAAAATAATGATCAATTGTTTGTTGGAAGGAAGAAGGGAATGTTCCATTCGCCTAATTCTCATTACGCGAAGTCTCCACTTTTTAGCGGATTCGAATTTTTTGTCCTCTTCTTCGTTGAGATCTTCCCCGTGACGTTTGGAAAGTTCAGATGCTTCTATCGGATCGTTGTATTCACTGACGAGCAGTTTGTAAATTTCACTTCCGTCTTTTTTTCCAAACCACTCGATACATTTACCTTCGTTAGGTTGCTCTTTCACTGCTTGAGAAAGTTTATCGTTATTGAAGACTCTGAAACTTGCTTTGTTGATCTTTTTCGCTTTCTCATCTCTGTAGCGAAGAAGTTCTAAAATTTTTCTTCTTTCAAGAGGAGTGAAATTGACTATATCGGGGAACTTCGCCAAAGAAAAACCTTCTCCTTCTTTGGCTACATACTCTTCTGCTGCAGTGAATTCGAAATCGGATTTTGCTTCTTCGTAAAGATTGCGTCGTTTCAATTCCTCTTCCATCTTGAGCCAGATGGATTCAAGATAAGCAGTGTCTAGCGCCGCATAACGTAGTTGTTGTTTTTGAAGAGGACGAATTTCCCAATTCGATTTTTGTTCCACTTTAGAGAGAGTGACCTGGTGATAGAACTCGACAACGAAGGATAAAGAGCTTTGTTCCAAAGAAAGCAGCCGAGAACTGATCATCGTATCTGCGACATTTTTGAATTGAAAACCGAAATCTCTTTTCAGCGCTTTGATGTCATCTTGCGCAGAATGAAAAATTTTTAAGATGTTCGGATCCGCAAAAAGGGGACTCAAACCCTTCAAATCCGGAATTTTTAAGGGGTCGATGATGTAATTTTTACCGTTGGAATTGATCTGAATGAGGCAAACTCGTGGGTAATACGTGTAATAACCCGAGGATTCTGTGTCAATCGATAGGATTTTCGACTGTCTGAGGTTGATCAGTGCAAGATCGAGCGCTTTTGGAGAGTCGACGAGAATATAGTTGGAATTGATTTGCATCTAATTGCGATTTTAGAAATACTGCAATTGTCATTCTACCAATGATTCTTCAATCTGACAAACCAAAAGAAGAGTGTGCCATTTTTGGCATCTACAACAGTAAAGAAGCGGCTAATTTTACTTACCTGGGTCTTTACTCCATGCAGCACCGAGGACAAGAGTCCAGCGGGATTGTTTCCACCGACGGTTCTCACCTTTATCGTTATGCAAATATGGGCTTAGTCGCCAATATTTTCACCCAAACGAAAATCAAAGAACTCATCGGTGACTCAGCCATCGGTCATAACCGCTATTCTACAACAGGCGCTAGTTTTTTGAGGAATGCCCAGCCGATTCGGGTCGAATCCCATCTGGGTCCCATCGCTCTAGCGCATAACGGAAATTTAGTTAATTCCTGGGACATTCGTAATAAATTGGAAAGAGACGGTTCCATCTTCCAAACTACGATCGATTCCGAAGTGATTGTCCATTTGATGGCAAAAAGTCATGCGAATGACTTACTTCAGGCTCTTTGCGAATCCTTGAACCAAATCAGAGGAGCTTACTCTCTTCTGGTTCTCACTCCTCGTTATTTGGTGGCAGTGAGAGATCCGAACGGTTTCCGTCCTTTGGTGATGGGAAAACGTTCCGACGGTTCCATCGTTTTCGCTTCCGAAACTTGTGCTTTCGATATCACGGAAACGGAATATGTAAGAGATGTTGAGCCGGGAGAAATGATCGTCATCGATCATACGGGAATGCGTTCCCTATATCCTTTTGCCAAAGCAAAACCGAGTCTTTGCATTTTCGAATACATCTATTTTGCACGGCCCGATTCCTATATCTTCGGGGATTCCGTTTACAAAGTAAGAAAGTCATTGGGTCGTCAATTGGCAAGAGTGATGCCAGTGGAGGCCGATGTTGTCATCCCTGTTCCCGATTCTGCTACGATCGCAGCATTGGGTTACAGTGAAGAATCAGGAATTCCTTACCAAAGCGGGCTCATCCGTTCTCATTATGTGGGAAGAACTTTCATCGAGCCCGATCAAAAGATCAGGGATTTCGGTGCTAAAATCAAATACAACGTAGTGAAGGAAGTGGTTGACGGCAAACGAGTCGTGGTCATAGACGATTCTGTTATGCGGGGAACCACAAGCAGAAAGATCATTAAAATGATCCGCAATGCGGGAGCCAAAGAAATCCATTTCAGAGTTTCCGCTCCTCCTACCATTTCTCCTTGTTATTATGGAATCGATATTCCTACCCATAATGAATTGATCGCAGCCACGCACAGCATCGACGAGATCAAAAAATATCTCCGAGTCGATTCAATCGCCTATCTTACATTAGATGGTATGCACGGTGCTGTGGAAGGTCATAAGGGGGGAGGTTTCTGCGATGCATGTTTTACTTCCAATTACCCGGTAGAGTTCCAAGAACATATAGGAAACCAAAAGTCTTTGTTCACAGAGTATGCGGTAGAAGAGTAGTTTTATGGAGGAAATTGAACTCTCCAAAACGTTCGGTTTCGAAGCCGCTCATTTTTTACCGAATGTTCCGGAAGGTCATAAGTGCAAAAGAATGCACGGCCACAGCTTTCGATTTTCAGTCACTCTCAAAGGCGAGATCGATCCTCATACTGGCTGGGTGATGGACTTTGGCGAACTCAAAAGCATAGTAAAACCGATCATCGACGAACATTTGGATCATTACATTTTAAACGATGTGAAAGGTTTGGAAAATCCAACGAGCGAAAATGTTGCCGTTTGGATTTGGAACAAAATCAAACCTCAGCTTCCTCTTTTGGATCAAATCACAGTTTACGAAACCTGCACAAGCTCTTGCGTTTACAGAGGCCCTAAGAGGTAGTTTCATGGGTTCCCAACCGAATCCGAAAAAAGAAAATCTTCCCGAAGCAAAAGGAGCCGTTGTACTTCTGTCAGGCGGTTTGGATTCTACCACTTGTCTTTATCTTGCTGCCCGCGATTACGGTTACCCGAAAAATAAAAAATTACCTTTACTTGCTCTATCTTTCGATTATTCCCAAAAACATAAGATAGAGATTCAAAAAAGCAAAAAGATCGCTAAATTACTCGGGATCAAACATCTCGTACAAAAATTAGATCCTCAGTTTTTTCTGGGAAGTTCCCTTACTGAAAAAAAGATAAAAGTCAGAAAAAACGCCAAATCTTTGTTTAGCGGAGAAGATAAGGAAATTCCGAATACTTATGTTCCCGGCAGAAATATCCTATTCTTATCTTTTGCTTTGTCTTTGGCCGAAGGACACGGTTACGATTCCATTTATATCGGAGTCAACGCTTTGGATTATTCCGGTTATCCCGACTGCCGTCCCGAATTCATAGAATCTTTTCAAAAGATGGCGAATCTAGGGACTAAAAAAGGAGTCACCGGACAGGGAGATTCCATCCGAATCAAAACTCCTCTCCTTCATCTGAATAAAAAAGAGATCGTGCTTGCCGGATTGGAAGTGGGAGTTCCTTTTCATTTGACCCATTCTTGTTATGATCCGGTTCGAGGCAAGGCGTGCGGCAAATGTGATTCTTGTATTCTTCGCGCGAAAGGTTTTGCAGAAGCAGGAGTTATAGACACTTCTTTAGTCTAAACGAAAAGGATCGCTTCGTTGACATGGCTCTTAGAAATTATTTATTTCTATTTTTAGTTTTGATTTCGATGCAATGTCGAAATTTAAATCTAAATCATCCTGCAGAACCGGGCACAAAATCATTTTGGGAAACGGAAATGCTTCGATGTGCTTTGGGTCAGGGGATATGCGTTCCTAAAGAAACTGAGATCCCGCAAAACAACGAAGGAATCAAGGAATGGACCCGCTTTTTAGGAGCGAGTTCCGTCAATACGGACACGAAAGCTTCCGCTACGGATCGTTTCGGAAATACGTATTTTGCAGGTACCACAAGCGGCTCCTTAGGGGGAGAACCGATGATCGGTTCGAATTATAATTACTACGTCGCCAAATATGACAGCGGAGGAAACCGCGTTTGGATTCGTTTGATGGGAAGTACTGTCGTCAGTTCTCTTTACTGCGACTCCATTCATGTGGATGCCTTCGGTGACATTCTGGTCGCAGGTTCGGGAGGCGGGGATTTAAACGGGGAATCCGGATCGGGCGACGGATATGTTTTGATCAAAATGAATTCGGCAGGTTCCGTTTTATGGACTAGGATTTACAGAACACCTTCGGAAACTTTAGGTTTATCTACCGCATCCGATCCACAAGGAAATGTTTACATCACAGGAAATACAGAAGAACAGCTATTAGATGGAGAATCCGCTTTAGGGGGAAGAAATCTATTTTTTGTGAAATACGATCGGAATGGAAACAAACTTTGGTCTCGATTGATCGGAAATGCGGCAGTAGGTGCTTACGGATACGGAATCAGTTTCGAACCGGTTTCCGGAACCATTCTTGTGTTAGGTGAAACTGGCGGCAGTGGGACTTTAGCGGGAGTGAGTTTGCCCGGCGGACTAAGTGATTCCATAGTGATGTCTTTTCGTCCGGACAACGGTGCTCTGATATGGGCAAGTGTTCTAGGCGTGTCGGGGGGTACGACTCAGATGAGAGGGATTTCTGCGGATCGCAAAGGATCGATTTACATCGCAGGAAACACGCTCAATCCATTGGACGGTCAGACTGTCTCGGGAAATAATGTCCAAGTACTTTCCAAATATAATTCAGCAGGTGTTAGGTTGTGGACCCGTCTTTTGGGTGCGGGAGGAACAACGAATACTGCTGCGACAGGAGTTTATGCGGACAATTCAGGACATATCTACACTGCAGGATACACTTCCGGTAGTTTGAATGGAGTCGCTATCAATGGAACTAAGGATGCGGTTCTTACGAAATACGACTCGGAAGGGAATTTGATTTGGGTTCGTCTTTCCGGTGCAAGTCTGGTGGATGTGGAAGGAAGAGGGTTGTCTTCCGATATTTACGGAACTCTTTATGTCACCGGTATCACCAACGGAAATTTTGACGGCCAGGTGAGATCGGGAATCCAAGACGCATTTCTTATCAAATACAAATAATTTCCGAAAATTCGAGAGGATCTTTTTCGAATTCCTTTCTCTAACTAATAATCATTGTAAGTCTAAAAATAAATAGGATATTGGTATTATGCCTCAGTATAGATCCCGCACATCCACTCATGGTCGAAATATGGCCGGAGCCAGAGCTCTTTGGAGAGCGACTGGAATGAAAGACAATGATTTCGGTAAGCCGATCATTGCCATTGCGAATTCGTTCACTCAATTCGTTCCAGGTCATGTGCACTTGAAAGATCTCGGCCAGATGGTTGCCAGAGAAATCGAAAAAGCGGGCGGAGTGGCCAAAGAGTTCAATACGATTGCAGTCGACGACGGAATTGCAATGGGCCACGGAGGGATGTTGTATTCTCTTCCCAGCAGGGATTTGATCGCAGACTCTGTAGAGTATATGGTGAACGCACATACTGCGGACGCTCTTCTTTGTATTTCGAATTGTGATAAAATCACTCCAGGTATGTTAATGGCTGCTATGCGGTTAAACATTCCTACGATTTTCGTTTCCGGCGGGCCGATGGAAGCAGGGAAAGTCATTTGGAAAGGGGAAACTCGAAAGTTAGACCTTGTGGATGCGATGGTAGATGCTGCCAATCCTAATGTTTCCGATGAAGAAATCGCTTCTATCGAACGGTCTGCTTGTCCTACCTGCGGTTCTTGTTCCGGGATGTTTACTGCAAATTCAATGAACTGTTTGACGGAAGCTTTGGGGCTTTCACTTCCAGGCAACGGAACGATCCTCGCCACACATTCCGATCGAAAGGAACTGTTTTTAAATGCCGGCAGACAAATTGTCGACATGGCGAAAAGATATTATGAAAAAGAAGATCAATCCGTTCTTCCTAGAAACATCGCCACATTCGGCGCATTTCAAAATGCGATGAGCCTTGATGTTGCGATGGGCGGTTCCACAAACACGGTATTACATATATTAGCTGCCGCAAGAGAAGCGGGTGTCGATTTTACAGTGAAAGATATCGACAAAATCTCTCGAAAGACACCTTGCCTTTGTAAGGTGGCTCCCGCCACTCAAAAATACCACATTGAAGACGTCCATCGTGCGGGCGGGATTATGGGAATTTTAGCTGAGTTGGATCGTGCAGGTCTCATCAACAGAGAAGTTCCTACCGTTCACACGGAAACCATCGGTAAAGCGATCGACGAATGGGATATTGTTAAAGCGAAGGAAGGGGCGAAATCTAAAGAATTATTTTTGGCCGCCCCCGGAGGAATCCGCACTGTTGAACCTTTTTCCCAATCCATGAGATGGCCCGAACTTGATTTGGACAGAGAAAACGGATGTATTAGAAACAAAGAACATGCCTATTCACAAGACGGTGGTTTGGCGGTTCTGTTTGGAAATTTGGCACCTTATGGTTGTATTGTGAAGACCGCAGGAGTGGACGAGTCTATTTGGAAGTTCACCGGAAAGGCTCGTGTAATGGAAAGCCAGGATGAAGCTACGGAAAAGATTTTAGGAAACCAAATCGTAGCGGGTGATGTAGTAGTGATTCGTTATGAAGGTCCTAAAGGCGGGCCAGGGATGCAAGAAATGTTGTATCCTACTTCGTATCTCAAATCCAAAGGATTAGGGAAAGCTTGTGCTCTTTTGACGGATGGTCGTTTTTCAGGAGGAACTTCCGGTTTATCCATCGGTCATGTTTCTCCGGAAGCGGCGGAAAAAGGAATCATCGGGCTTGTGGAAGAAGGAGATACGATCGAGATCGATATCCCTAACCGTAAAATAGAATTAAAAATCTCCGATTCCGAATTGGAAAAGAGAAGAGCCGCTATGGAAGCGAAAGGGGCTCTTGCTTGGAAACCGAAACAAAGAGATCGATACGTATCCGCTGCATTGAAAGCGTATGCCGCCATGACAACTTCCGCACATACGGGAGCTGTGAGAGACGTATCTCAGTTGGAAAGAAAATAGTTTAATATATGTTCAACGAATAGGCAAAAAGGTGAAAAGAATTTCAAAAAATTTTTGAAATTCCGAATAACCTTTGCGTAAATTGAAAAATTTTGATAGATGGAAGGCATTGGGTGGCGGGTCTAGTTCCCCACCCATCGATCAGGGCGGGGAGATATATTCACAAATTCCCCACAATACTTCCATTTGTACTTAAAATACAATTGTTTATACTTATCATTCTTTGAAACGAGCAAAGGAAATCCTATTTTGGCAAAACCATTGCCAAAAATGGGTTTCCTGAATACTAAGAAAGAAAAGGCTTTGAGAGCGGAAGATCTTCAAATTTTATCCTTTCACAAAGTTTTTGAACTAGATCTTCTATGCTTTTACGCTTTTACTTTTTTTTTCTGATTTGTTTTTTCCTCTCGAACTGCCAAAAAATCGATTTTAATAATCCTTCAGAACATGGAACTCTTTCCTTTTGGCAAACGGAGTTAGTTCGTTGCGCTTTGAAACAAGGAGTTTGTTCCGATAAAATCATCTATCAAGACAACCAAGGAATCAAAGTGTGGATCCGCCTTCTAGGCGCATCCGGTGCGATCACTACTGCAAAGTCTTCCGCCACTGATCTTAATGGTAATATTTATATTACGGGAACGACAAATGGATCTTTGTCGGGAATACCTAAGATCGGTTCTTATGAGAATTTTTTCATTTCTAAGTTCGATAGCGAAGGGAATCTTCTTTGGACTCGCATTTATCCTACATTATCCGAAACTCTCGGGGCTGGAATCACTTCCGATGGAACGAGACAATGGATTCGCCTTTCTGGAGTTGCCTCAGCCAGCACGGAAGCTATGGCAGTTTCTTGGGACGGGATGGGAAATGTTTATACAGCCGGATACACAACCGGTAATTTGGACGGCCAAATCAAATCCGGCACTGAAGTACAAATGCTATCCAAATATAACTTAGCAGGAGTTAAACTTTAGACTCGTCTTTTGGGAGGAGGGAGTTCTTCCACGACGAATTCAGCGGATATTTATGCGGACAATGCAGGCCATATCTACACCACAGGAAATACGAACGGCAATTTGGAAGGAAATACCAAGATAGGTTTGAAGGATGGATATCTTACCAAATACGATTTGGATGGAAATCAAATCTGGACTCGTGTTTTCGGAACTTCCGGATCCAATACCTCCTCCAAAGGCATGTCTTCCGATATTTACGGGGGTCTTTCTCTCACTGGTGATACGGATGGCAATTTGGATGGGCAGAGCAAATCCGGTACTGAAGATTCCTTTCTCATCAAATACAAGTGAATTCTCCATAAAATTTGGTTTTCCAAAAACCCCAAATTCTACATAACTACTTCTAAACCTATGGAAATATTTGTAACAGCAGTCACGATCTTCGTTTTGGCGATTTTCGTTGGATTTGAAATCATCACAAAAATCCCACCCATCCTTCACACCCCACTTATGTCGGGTTCCAATGCGATTTCTGGAATCACTTTGATCGGAGCCTTGTTTTCGGCCGGACTTCCGGGCGACTACACCAACATCACTAAGATCTTAGGTCTTTTATCTGTCATTTTTGCCACCGTCAACGTAGTTGGTGGATTTCTTGTGACACATCGTATGCTCGCCATGTTTAAAAAGAAGGACTAATCGGAAATTCAATGACTTTAGCTCATATACTCAATATCTCTTATCTAATAGCTTCTGTCCTATTCATTGTAGGTTTAAAGCAGTTGGCTCACCCTAAAACCGCTACTAGGGGAAACATGCTGGGTGCGGTAGGTATGTTCATTGCCGTTGTGGTAACTCTGTTTGACCATCAAATTGTAGATTACACATTGATTCTTGCCGGGATCGTAGTCGGTTCCTTGATTGGTGTGGTACTTGCTTACAAAATCCAAATGACTGCTATGCCTCAATTGGTTGCAGTTTTGAACGGTTTAGGTGGTATTGCTTCGGTTCTTGTGGCAGGTTCTGCTCTTCAAATTTCCATTCCCAGATATACCTATATAGTCAATTATCAAGAAATCATTTCCATCGTATTCTCTGCCGTTGTAGGCGGGGTGACTTTCAGCGGAAGTTTTGTCGCATTCGGTAAACTACAAGGGTTTATCACTGAAAAAGCTGTGAGATATTCCGGTGACCAAATTGTTAAGGTAGTTATCGGACTCGTTTGTATCGGACTAGGGGTTTATAACGTTCTGGCTCCTACCGATGAATCCATTTACTGGATTTTGAGCGGAGTGAGTTTGTTGTTAGGAATCCTGCTTGTGGTACCTATCGGAGGAGCGGATATGCCTGTGGTCATTTCCCTTTTGAACTCCTATTCTGGTATCGCAGCTTCCGCAACCGGTTTCGTTTTGAATAACAACGTTCTTATCATCTCCGGTTCTCTTGTAGGAGCTTCGGGGATCATTCTGACTCAGATCATGTGTAAAGCGATGAATCGAAGTTTGACGAATGTTCTTTTTGGCGGTTTCGGTGCTGCTGCTAGCGGAGAAGTGAAAGATGACGGTAATTTTTATCATGGCAAAGTGAAATCCACAAGCTCTGAAGAAGTTGCCATGCTACTTGATATTGCCCGCAGCGTAGTGATCGTTCCAGGTTACGGTATGGCGGTTGCGCAAGCACAGCATACTGTTCGAGATCTTTACCAATTGCTTACAAATAAGGGAATCGATGTTACTTTTGCGATTCACCCTGTGGCAGGGCGTATGCCGGGACATATGAACGTTCTTCTTGCGGAAGCGGATATTCCGTACGATAGACTGAAAGAAATGGACGAGATTAACAGTACTTTCGAAAATGTTGATGTTGTAATTGTCAACGGTGCAAATGATGTAACAAATCCATTGGCCAAAACGGATCCGACATCTCCTATTGCGGGAATGCCGATCTTGGATGTCGATAAAGCGAAAACAGTAATTGTGATAAAAAGATCACTCAGTCCGGGTTTTGCGGGAGTTCCGAATCCATTGTTCATTGCAGACAACTGTTTAATGTTATTTGGAGATGGGAAGAAAGCTACTCAAGAGATGATCAACGCGCTTAAAGAATCGTAGTTGGTGAAACATGAAAAAGCAGGTTTATATCGTCGATGACCATCCTTTGGTTGTCGACGCCCTTCAGAATTTAATTTCCAAATCGGAAGATTTGGAGTGCATCGGAAGCTCGGATAACATAGAGAAGGCGTTTGCCGAGATAGAAAACCTGCAACCTAGTTTGGTTTTGATCGATATTCAATTGAGACAAAACCAAAACGGTCTTCAGCTTCTTAAAAAACTTCGCACCGCTTTCCCTAATATTGCAGTTGTGATCATCAGTATGCTTACAGATGACACTTTTGTGGATCGTGCTTTCAAATTGGGTGCGATGGGTTACGTATTTAAGGAAGATACTACTACTCAAATCGTGGAAGCGATTCATACCGTTCTGCGTGGAGATTATTTCGTAAGTTCTTCCCAAGCCACAAGGCTTTTAGGTCATTTGTACCGCAGTTCGCAAAAAGAAGAGAAAGATCCTATCGACAGACTTTCCAACAGAGAGCTGGAAGTGTTTTTGATGATCGGAGAAGGAATGCCTGTGAAGGAAATCGCAGCAAGTATGGGTCTTGCCGCATCTACCATCGAAACTCTTCGTTCCAGAATCAAAACAAAGTTAAGCATTCACGAAAATGAAAAACTCATCCGTGTGGCCGTAGAGTGGAAATACACTCAGACCAAAACGGAAGTAGTCGTTTCCTAGTCAGTATCTGACTTTGAAGTAGTGATACAGTAAGGTTTTGCCCTCTCTGCTGGAGAGGAGCATCCTGTAAGCTTCCGCAATCGTAGAATCGTTTTTGTTTTTCTTCTGGCTGAAGTGAAAGAACTCGTTCGCCTTTTCTTCCAAACCTAAATTCAAAAGTAAATTCAAATAAAAACTTTGATCGTAGTCATCGGCAAATGGAGAAAAGGCGATTGTTCTGAAAAGAGCTTCCGCATTTCTCCATTTTCTCACCTCATAATAACAGCGTGCGTAAACTTTTTTCTCTCTCCAACCTAAGATTCGTTCGTCTTTTAGATTCGCTAACGCTTTTTTAGGATCTTTTTCCGTAACGTAAACGATCCTTCCCATAAGATTGGATGCGAAATTATTTTTAGGATCCGCCTCCAAGATGGAAGCGATTTCCTTTTTCGCTTCTTCATAATGTCCTGTGTCCGCATAGGTTTTGGCGAGGATCGTTTTCGCTTCCAAATAATTGGGTTTGTATTCCAAAGATTTGGAAAGGGAGTCGATCGCTTTTGAATATTCACCTAATATATAGTATGCGACTCCCAAATTGTAATGATAAAAAGGATTATAAGGAGAAATTTGATTCGTTTCCAACCAAGTATCTTTCGCTTCCATCCAATTGTCTTCCTGAGCATAAATCATTCCCAGAAGGTAACTTGCCGCTTCATGATTCGGTTCTTTTGCAAGAGCTTTGGTAAGATTCTCTTTTGCTTCCGGCCATTCCAATCGGGAGTAGTGAATGGATCCGGCTAGATAATAATATTCCGCCTCAGACTTGTAAGGTTCTGCTTGGAGTTTTTTCCATTCGAAATCAGCCACTCCGAACTTTCCGTAACGAAGCGCATTGATGATGGTTCTTCCCGTTTTTTCCAATTCGATTTTATATTTGAAAACATCCGATTCGTTCGGGGTACCTTGCCCCAAAAGGGAAAAAGTTTCGGAATGCAATACGAATAAGAAGAGAGTGATTGGCAGTAGTTTAAGAGAGAGTTGTTTCAAATCGAGTGTAACCATTGTAATATTTTATTTTGAGCATTTCTGATCAGGTTGTGTTTTTCAGAAGAAGGTTCTTTCTGAGTTTGTATCCAGTTTTCGGGTTCTCCCAGATAGGGAACTTTCGTTTGTCTCTCGAAAAATTCTCCTAACTCTTTGTGAATTTCAGTCATTCCAAAGATAGCAAGTTTTTTTTCCAAATACAATGCTTCCATCATACTTTGCCCGAAATAAGAGATAAAACCTTCCGATTCGGAAAGAGCGGAATAATATTCCCATTTGGTGAGTCTTTCGTGGAAGCGGATGTTTTGTTTTTCCGGTTTCGCACCTCCGATCCTCAAGATGGAATCAATCTTCCAATGAGGAGCCAAAACATTCGTCACATATTCGTCCAAAGAAAAAGATTCTTCCTTAGATAGAGAACCTGCATAAATCATCCATTGCCCTTGTTTGCTGTTTCGATTTCGAAAGGAGGAGAGTAATGGAGAAGAATAAAAAGGAAGAATCGTCTCCGGCCATCTAGGATGCATCAGAAACAAACAAGAGTTTTGCTGATGAGGGGAAAAATCCAGATGATCGATCGTGAAAAAAGGTTTGTCTTTAGGAGTTCTTGCCTCTCTCGCATCGATGATATAAGCATCTTTGGATTCGAAAGTTTCGTTCTCTAAATGAGGCGCCAAAGAGACGTTAAATCCGTTCATTTGCAGCTCGATGGAAAGGGATTTACATCTTTCGAAATGACCCGATCCCAAACGTTTCGGTTCTCCGTACAACACACCTATTTCTTTTCCTGAAAATTCTTTTTTAGGAAGAGAGAATGTAACTTGTTTGACCGGTTGGTTGAGAGAAAACAAATCTTGATTTTCTTCATAGAGTCGAATCACTTCTTTGGCACCGAAAAAAGGATTTTGTTTTCCCAGAAGATTCCAAACTTTCAGAAGTAATTCCCGATCCAAAGTTTCATCCATTGTCATTCGGATCTGAGTGGAAAGGCCTCGTTCTTCTTCCGTAAGATGAGGGGCGGACAATCGAAACACAGAGTATCGATTCAAATCTTCCTTGATGTGAAGACTTACATGTTCCTTATATTTAGTTTCGGTTTTTTCATCCCATTTCGAAACCAAAGCTTCGTAGGAAAAACATTCCACTCCCATTCCCAAAGGCAGACCCGAGATCGATAAACAGTACATTCTGTTCTTTAAATAGAACATCGCTTCCCATAAAAGTTCGATCGAAACGATATCTATAAAAGGATTATCTCCAGTTAGGCGAATTATATCTTTTGCTCCGAATTTTTCAGCAGCCAGTCTGTATCTTTCTCTTACGTCGTCTTCCGATCCTGTAAAATATATATACTTTCTTTTTTCTAAAAAGGAGATTAAAACTTCGTCTTTTTCCGGTATTAAAAATACGATTTGTTCGGAAGGAAGGACGCAGGATATGCGTTTATGGATATGATCGAGAAGAGTTGTTTCACTCTCTTTCGGAATCGTATCTAATATTTTTCCAGGAAGTCTAGTGGAGCCGAATCTTGCCTGGATGAACGCAAACGGTTTAGGCGTTGAAGGTGTACCATTCATCGCAGTTCACGCAAGGGGCCGGTATTTCGGAATGATTTCCTAAAAAGGATTGGCGGAAGTGAGGATGGCCTTTTTCCCAAATGGAGGAAAGATCTTCTTTGAGGATATTTCCTAGACCGTATGTTTGGTGCTGTTTGCAGATGGAAACTTCACCGTCCACGTTCACGTACAGGTCTCTCGCCAAATGCCAGCAGAATTCCCGATGAATCGGTGTTAGGTCACTTACTCTTCTTTCGGGAAGTTTGCCCGCATAAGAATTGTATTTTTGCAGGATGACATTGATGTTCTTTTTCTCGAAGAAAGTGAAGTAGGCGTCGATTTCATCTTCCACTTCTTTCATTTTGATCATTTGAACGTAAAGAGAAGTAGAAGGCAGAATTTGTTTTAGGCTTTCTATATTTTCCAACACGGAAGAGAGAAAGTTTTTTCCATAGATCTGTTCATATCTGTTTTCTTTGAGAGTAGTTACATCTACGATCAGACAAAGTTTCTTTTTGGTTTCTTCCGGCAGGATGTTGATGAAATCGATCAGGTCATTTCTGTTTCCGTACAGGCCGGTTTCGATGATGAGTTCTTTCAGATTCGAATATTCCAGTATGGAACTTACGATTTCTTTCCACTCAGGATGCAGAAGAGGTTCTCCGCTACCGCCCAAACAAAACGTCATTTCACTGGGAAATGCGGAATCGAGTTTTTGAAGGATCGTTTTTGCGTCCTTATGGGAAATGAAACTTCCTTCTTTGTCCTTGGAAAGAAATTGTTTCGGACTGAAGATAGGGAGGGTTTCGTTTCCTCTGAATATTTCCCATTCTATATAGGAAGGCGCATAACGAAAAATAGATGGTTGTTCTTTCAGAACGGGAAGGATCGATTCGTAAACAGGTTCTTTGGTTTGATTTAAAACGGATCGAATCAAATTCAAGCTACGATAGTCTCTGACTCTAAGGTCGAACCTATATTGTCTGAGGTCCGGGGGAACGAAAAATATATCCACATCATAATGATTGATATTTTTCAGAAAAAAAGAATGAACTTCCGTTCCTAATCCGTCCGGTAGAGTCGCTAAAAACTCTCTGGAAATCACTGTGGGAATCAATCCTTCGGGAAGGTTTTCGCTGTAGGAATATTGACTGAAAAAATCGGTATGTCTCTGCCAGGATCTTTTCATCAGATTGACATCTAACAAAGGTGAAATGCCTTTGAAGTATAAAAAACAAACTTCATCCCAATCCGGATCTTGGTATTTAGAGGGAGGAAGTTTTTCTCCGATGCGGTTTAAAAATTCGAGTTCGCTGCTCGTATTGTCATAAGAAACAAGATCGGATAACTCTTTTTCATTTCGGATCCAATCCGTAAGATCCTCGTTCGTTCGTATATGTATTGTTAAATTAGGAAATACGGAATGGATTTGATTTTTGAATCGTATCCATAAATCGGGACTGGGATTTTTTTTTAAGAATCGTAACGATTCCTCATCCAAAAAAACGGCAGCAAGAGAAGGTAAGTAGTCCTTTTTCGTCATTTTAGTCTGCGTTGTATTTTTCTTCCGGATTAGAGATGTTGTACTCTTTCATATAGATCGGATCGAATATGATGATAGGAGTGTTTTTTCTAGTAACTGCAACCCAATCTTCGAAGGATGATTGTTCCTTATCTCTAAACAAAAGGCCTTGAATTCCTTTTCTTACCGCATCCAGAGGAGTCGGACGAATCCCTTCCACAAAAACAAGACAGTATCTTTTTCGATCGTCACGGAATACTTCCGAAACTTTACCTTGTTGTACCTGGCTGAGTACGGAAGCGGTAGTAGGTTGGGATTTAAAAAGTTCGAAACTGGGAATCCAGTTCACCAAACCGCCGCTTGCTTTGTTTCTGGATTCGTTTCTTGGCCCGGAAGCAACCAGTTTGAAAAAAGAAGGATCTTTGATGGATTTGGTCCTGATGTCGTTCAATTCCTGGAAAACTCTTGTCTCTTCATCGATGGAAGAGTTTGCGGGAGAGATGATGAGTTCTCTGAACTTGAATTCGAATCCCACCTTCGACTTGTTCTTGTTATACCAACTCACCACTTCTTGTTCGGAAGGAAGAGGAGGGGACACTTTTACCTGAAGAAGCTGCCCTTTTTTAATCTGATAAGGGAGATCTTCCAGCCAAAGATTATAAGGAAGACCGAATTGCTGCTGCACGGTTCTTTTGAATTGTTCGATATCGGTGATTCCCTGTGCTTCCATTCTCTTTTGAATTTCAGCCTCGATTCTTTTTTCATTCACTTGAATCGATTCTTCATCGGCAGCGATGTCTACGATGGCACGATCGATGAGAAAATCCAAAACCTGAGAATGCAAAGAACCTTTTTTTCTATAAGCGGGAACGAATCGAGAAAGGGATTTGTATCGTTCCACTCCGTCTTCATATTCGATTTGGGAAATGGAGCGTGTACCCACGATAGCAATGACTTGATTGATGGATTCGTAAGGATAAACGGAAAAAGATAATAGAAGTAAAAAAACAGAAAGGATGCGTACGGTCGTTTTCAAGGGAACAATCCTAATATCCTATGTTTTCTATTTTTACTTCATTTTAGCAATTGTAAAATGAAGACGGCAGGGTGAAGATTTTTCGATTTTCGGGCAAAAGGCTCTTTTTAGGGAACTTGTTTCACCCGAATCAGGAAAAAATCAACCGATGAAGGTAGTATGAAGCGCTTTCACCGCTTCTTCCGATTGATTCTGTTTGATCACACAAGAAATTTTAATTTCTGAAGTGGAGATCATTTCAATGTTGATGCTTTTATCCGCCAATGCTTGGAACATTTTTGCGGCCACACCTACGTGAGATTTCATTCCCACACCCACTGCGGATACGATCGCAATGTTTTCGTCGATTTCCGCCTTACCGTTTCCATGATCTTTCGCATAAGTATCTATGATCGGTTTTGCGGCAGAGATATCTTTTTTAGCGATAGTGAAAGAGATCGTATTGATTCCGTCTCTCGGAGAGGATTGAACGATCACATCTACGATTACGTCCTTGTTTGCCAGTTGAGTGAATAGATCCGCAGCAATTCCAGGTTTGTCTTTTACGTCTGCGATGGTTACGCGAGCTTGATCGCCTTTTGCGGTAACTCCGCTTACTTTCATTTTTTCCATAATTTTTTCCTCACTCATAACGAGAGTTCCCGGTTTATCGTGAAAACTGGATCGGACATGAATCACTACGTTATAGTTCATTCCTAATTCAACACTTCGGGAATGAAGAACTCCCGCTCCGAGACTTGCCAGTTCCAACATCTCTTCGTATGTGACTTGTTTGTGCATCTTCGCTGTAGGAATTTTGCGCGGATCGGCAGTGTACACTCCGTCCACATCGGTATAAATTTCACATTCATCTGCGCCTAACGCTGCAGCAAGGGCCACTGCGGAAGTGTCGCTTCCCCCTCTTCCCAGGGTGACTATGTTTTCGTCCTTATCGATTCCTTGAAAGCCGGCAACGATGACCACCTTTCCTTTGCTAAATGCTTCATCGATTCGTGTGCGGTCGATCATTTCGATCTTCGCATTGGAAAAGTTACCGTCAGTGAGTATCTTTACTTGAGAACCCGTGAAGGATTGAGCGGGAACGCCGATTTCATTTAAGGCGATCGCAAGAAGTGCGATGGAAACTTGTTCTCCCGTAGAAAGGAGCATATCCATTTCGCGTTTGGGAGGATTTTGGGAAATTTGATCGGCAAGGTCTACCAGCTCATCCGTAGTATGTCCCATTGCAGAGACAACGACTGCCACCTTGTTTCCTTCGTCATGATAACGTTTGATTCGTTTTGCAACGTTCTTAATCTTTGTGGTGTCGCCGACGGAGGTACCACCATACTTTTGAACAACAACTCTTGAGGACATGGTTTCTATGGACAGGGTGGTGCGGTGGGTGCGGGAATCAAGTAGAATGAATTTTTTTGCAACCGATCTGCGGAAAACGGCTCCTATCTTACATAGGATTCACTATGGAAACTTCTCATCAGAAAATCGAACCGGTCATTAAAAACCAAGCCCCCCTATTGTTTTTGATTCTTTTCTTTCTCATCCAGGCAACCGTATTCACCGTTTTTACGGTTCCTTTCAGTTGGGAGTTGTTTTGGGTCGCAGTAGGTTCTTATTTTTTGAGAATGTTCGGGATTACTGCCGCATATCATCGTTATTTTTCCCATGCTTCCTTCAAAACTTCCCGAGTGTTCCAGTTCATTCTGGCTTGGATCGGCTCAATGGCCATGCAAAAAGGAGTTCTTTGGTGGGCGGCCCATCATAGAAACCACCATAAATATTCGGATACTGAGAAAGACATCCATTCCCCTTCTCGAAAAGGGTTTTGGTATTCTCACATGTTCTGGTTTTTAAGAAACGAATACAACGATTACGAAGCGAAACTCATTCCCGATTTTTACAAATATCCGGAACTCAGATGGCTGGATCGAAATCATTGGATCGCTCCTTTGAGTTTTGCGGTCGGATTGTATCTTGTAGGAGGATGGGGTTATTTGGTTTACGGGTACGCAGTCGCCACATTTTTGTTAGGTCATGCGACTTGGACCATCAATTCCCTTTCCCATGTTTACGGATCCGCTCGTTTCGAATCCAGAGATACGAGTAAAAACAATTTCTTTCTAGCTTTGTTGACTATGGGAGAAGGATGGCACAACAACCATCATTACTATTGTTCTTCCGTAAACCAAGGATTCTACTGGTACGAAGTGGATCTATCCTACTACATTTTGAAAGCCTTGAGTTTTGTGGGAATCGTCTGGGATTTGAAAAAGCCTCCTGTGAAAGTTTTGGAAGAAGGCAGAAGAAGAGATTTGGAGAAAAAAGCGAAAGCGGCAAACAAAACCGTGAAAGAAAAAATTCCAGCTCGCAGAACCGTAGTTACCAGCCACTAAAGTTGATTTTCATACCCCCAGTTTTTTTCGAATGTCCGGGGGTATGTCACTGATCGAATCGTATCTTTTTTTCTTTCCTCCCGGTTGGGAGACGTAATAAAAACCGTTGATCATTTCCAAAAAGTAATCCTGCCCTTTTTCGCCTAAAGAACGTTTATCGAGTTCCTTAACCATTGCCTGATAGTTTCTGGGAAGTAAATTCCAATTGGAATAGTTGGTAACGACCCCTTTGTCGTTCACGGTATAAGCTCCGTCTTGGTGGAGTATCTTAGTTCCGTTATAATCGAAAATTTCCATCACCTGTAAGGCAGGGTCTTTCGATTTTCCTTTCCCTTCTTTGGAAGAAGGATCGTTTTTGGAGCCGGATGTTTTCGAAGCAATAGGATTGTGTTTTCTTTTCAAAAGTCCGAACAGAAGTAAAAACCCCCCCGCTAAAATCAGCAGTAAAAGAAGTACATACTCGGTTTGGGAAAAATTGAAAAGATACCGCAGCATAACTATTTGAATATATAATTGATGGATTTGCAGCTTAGAGGGGAAGGGTCTTCCACATTCCAAGCCACACAGTCCATTAAATTCACGGCACTGATGCAGCGATTCACATCGGTCACTTTCACTCTTCCGAATAGAATGGTTGTAATGCGATGGTTGGATCCGCAAGAAGCGTCTTTCAGAGCGTAGGCGGAAAAGATTTTAGAATTCGCTTCCGCTCCATCGTAATAGATTTCGTCTTTGGAATCGATGCAGGAAAACAAAAGTAAGGAGAAACAAAGAAACAACGGAAAAAAAAGTTTCATTCTATTTTTTCAGTCGGATCGTTTGTTTTTCGGAAACGGGAAGAGGGATTTTTCCGAGTCCTGTATCGAAACTTATGTTTCCTTCGATTTCAAATTCGGCGTCTTCTCCTCGAGAAGCGGCGGACAATAACTTCATTCCTATTTGAATGATGCGAGAAGGGCCGCCTTTTTCATCTTCCAAATCCAATTGAAGAGGAATGATCAGGGAGGATTTCGCACTCACCTTTTGAGGAGAGAGATTTTTCACCTTTCCCACCTTTTCCTTTCCGGAAGCATTTACTAGTGTTAGGTCGAGATCGAATTCGTAAACTTCCACATCTTCCTCATTCGGATTGGTGACTTCCACAATGGGAGAGATGGAAAGATTAGGAATAAAAGCCAAACCTTTGCTAGGAAGAAGAGTTATTTCCACGTTGACTAGTTCCACCTTACACTTCTTCAGACGATCCAGATTTTTTTTGGCATCGGATACGCAAGAAAGAGTAAAGGCGGTCATTAGAAAATAGATCCCGATGGAAAATCGGGAAATGTCGGATTTGAAAAAACGGATCATGGAGTGAAAACTACTTTTCCTTCGGTCATATGTTTTTTGTAAAATTCCAAACCTTCTTCGAATTGAGAGAAAGAAAACTTCTTATTGATTTTCGTTTGGAATATGGTCTTCAAATGTTTCTGAGCTTCTTTCGCCTGTTTTTGAAACTCTTCCAAACCTATGGAATAAATCCAGGAAGATAACCAATACCCTTCCACTTTTTTGTTTTGGAAAAGGATCATACCTGCGTTCACGGAAAAAGGCTGTTCGGAAAGAGCTCCGTAACATACCAGTTTTCCTCCGTAAGGCATACATTCCAGAACCTTTTTCGCAGTATCTCCCGCTACCGCATCGATGGCATAGGTTGCATTTAATTTTTTCGAGATTTTAAAAAGTTCTTTTTCGAAACCCGGAGTTTCCGAGTTCAAAACGTATTCGGCTCCGATTTCTTTGAGAGCATCTTCCTGCTCTTTCTTTCGTACAACATTGATTAGGGGAATTTTCTTTTCTTGGCAAAGGCGAACCACCATCTTTCCCAAAGCGCTGGCGGAAGCGGTTTGGATCATAGCTTCATGTTTTTCCGTTTGGCATTTTGTGACCATAGCCCAAGCAGTCATCGGGTTTACGAAAAAACTGCTTCCTTCATCAAGAGTGATCTCATCCAAAAGAGGAAGACAGTTCTCTTCCGTAGTGAGCATATATTCGGCCCAAGAACCGTCATTATGTCCGGCAACGCAAGATACTCTCATATCCGGTTTGAGAGTTTTGATGTCTTTGCCCACGGAGACTACGGTTCCACTGGCTTCGAATCCTGCGGAGACAGGTGCTTTCTTTTTGATTCCGTACAACCCTCTAATGAACATTAGGTCAGAAGGATTGATCGGAGCAGCGTGTATCCGGATTAAAACTTCGTTGTCTTTCGGTTCCGGAATTTCCTTTTCTCTCAATTCCAAGGCGGGTTGATTCTCATCGTATTTAAGAAGAGTGACTGCTTTCATGACTTCCATTAACTCTATTGAAAAACTGCTTGCCAAGCCTTTCTTTGCCTTCGAACCTAGAGGTTGGTTTTAAAAGTGCGCTGGAAAAGGAATTCACCCGAATTGTTTGTAGGAATCTGCTTTTTCGCATTTTTGGGATTCGCCTTTTTTGCTACCGTCATCCAGCCCGAAAAACCGTCCAAAAATTATCCCTATCGACTTTCTTTGTTTTACTCCCGAATCGACGGAATCAAAGAAGGAACCGAAGTCCGCATCTTAGGTATTCCTAAGGGTTACGTCGCCCATATCGATTCCAGACCTATGTTGGACATTCCTGACCGCCGCTTTTTAGATACTAACATGGATCATGCGATTGAGCTTCATATCGCATTGGAAGAACCTCTCACTCTTTGGGATAATTATTCCGTCGATTTTCAAACGATCACCGTTTTTTCCAATAGGGTCATCAACATCAATCCGGGAAGTTCTGACGGTAAAACTCCTTATTTCCGACCTACGTTTCAGGCAGGGGAAAAAACTCCCGACTATCTGCCGTCCGCCCGTTACTTCGACGATTTTTTCAAGGCAGCTTCCCAAACTATGGAAGAAAACAAAGGAGACATTCGAGACATCACTCTCAATCTCCGATCCATTTCCGATAAATTGAATTCCAATCAAGGAACCATTCCTAAATTCATTGGCACGACGGAAATGTACGACGAACTTTATACGACTGTGACGGATGCGGAAACGATCGGTGTCGAGGCAAGAAGGTATATGGAATCTTCCAGAAACTTAGAAAACACATTGCCCATTCCCTTCGTCATCACCGCTTCCTTTTACGGAAGAACCACACTGCTCGGACGAAGGATAGGACCGCAAAACTAATGAAAGTTGCCATCATACACGACTGGTTGACGGGGATGAGAGGAGGAGAAGTCGTATTGGATGCACTTCTCAAGGCTTACCCGGATGCAGATCTTTTTACTTTGTTTTACACCAAAGGAAAGTTAAATGCTCGTATTGAAGATAGAAAGATCTTTACCGCCTTCACGAACAATCTTCCTTTTAAAGAAAAATATTACAGGCATTATCTTCCTTTGTTTCCTACTGCGATCGAATCTTTGGATTTGAGAGGATACGATATCGTCATCAGTTCTTCTCATTGTGTGGCCAAAGGAGTGATTCCTCATCCGAATACGTTTCACATGAGTTATATCCATTCCCCAATGCGTTATGTCTGGGATATGTATTACGATTATTTCCCCAATAAAAGCGGATTGAAGTTTTTCCTGTTTCAAATGATCTCCAATTATTTAAGAACTTGGGACGTTGCTTCTTCACATAGAGTCGACCATTTTACGTGTAACTCTCATTTTGTGGGAAAAAGAATTCAAAAATATTACAGAAGAGACTATCAAATCGTTTATCCTCCTTGTTTGTCGGAAGAGTTCCGAGTTCAGGACTATTCGAAAGAAGACTATTACTTGATGGTTTCCGCATTCGCTCCTTATAAAAAAATCGATCTAGCCATCGAAGCTTTCACCAAAAACAAGAAAAAACTCATCCTCATCGGAGGAGGGCAGGACGAGGCCAAACTAGTCAAAAATCTCCCTTCCAATATCATCTGGAAGAAGGGAATCCCTCGTCAGGAAGTTTTGGATTATTACAAAAAAGCCAGAGGGTTTATCTTCCCGGGATTGGAAGATTTCGGAATCACCCCCGTAGAGTCCCAAGCCTATGCCACTCCTGTCATTGCTTATGGAAGGGGAGGGGCTTTGGAAAGCGTAGTTTCCGGTAAAACAGGGGTATTTTTCCCGGAACAAACCGTGGAATCTCTCAATTCAGCCATAAAAGAATCGGAATCCATCTCCTACAAACGCAGGGATTTCCAAAAATCAATCGATCGCTTTACGGAAGAAAAATTCGTAAGCGAAATTCGAAAGGCAGTCGATAGACATAAGTAGAAATCTATAGGGGGATCCATTGGTCATCCTACATCGGCTGAAAGGGGCGGAATTCGTTCTCAATGCGGACCATATCGAGTCGGTTGAAGCGAATCCCGATACAGTAATCACTCTCATCAACGATAAGAAATATATCGTTCAAGAATCCGTCACTGAAGTGGTGGATAAGGTTTTTGTATATAAAGCCAGAATTCACTCTTTGCCGAAGACCAATTCTCAAACTGAAGAAGGAAAGTAAGTAATTATGGATATAGCAACAATCATTGGTCTAGCGCTTGGTTCCGCTCTGATGGTACTAGGAACCATCTCCGGTGGTCTTAGTATCATGGACTTGATCGACATTCCTTCCGTCTTGATTACGTTCGGTGGTGCCGCCGCAGCGACGATCATCTCCTTCCCTTGGACTTCTACTATGGGAATCGGAGCCGTAACAAAAAAGGGTTTTCAGAATCCTACATTTGATCTTCCGAATTTAATTACTACGCTTGTTAGTTTCTCCGAGAAAGCCAGAAGGGAAGGTCTTCTTGCATTGGAAGACGATATCAACGAACTTCCCGAAGAGTTCCTCAAAAAAGGAATTCAATTGGTTGTGGACGGAACGGATCCTGAACTTGTAAGAAATATCATGGAAACCGAAATCGGAAACACTTCCCAACGCCATGCTTATGGTAGAGCTTGGTGGGATGCTTATGCGGGTTTTGCGCCCGGTTTCGGGATGCTTGGGACCCTTGTGGGTCTTGTGGGGATGTTAAAGAACTTAGGTGGTGGGGACGCAAGTGCGATCGGACAGGGTATGGCGACCGCCTTGATTACTACATTGTACGGATCTTTGGCTCAGAACTTATTTGCCGCACCTCTCGTTCGTAAATTGACCAGACGTTCGGAAGACGAACTAGTGATTAAACAGGTTATGGTGGAAGGAACTCTTTCCATCCAATCGGGGGACAACCCTCGTATCGTTAAGGAAAAATTGGCGAGTTTCCTAACACCTAACGAAAGAGCCGCATTGAAAGACGACGGGGATTAATCGTTAACCATGGCTAAAGAAAAATGCCCTGAATGCATTCAAAAAGTACCCGAGTTCATGGCGACTTACGGGGATATGGTGACTTTGTTATTGTGTTTCTTTATCCTTCTGTATACAACCGGTAAAACGGATGCCAGGGAAATGCAGATCATTTTGTCCGCATTCAAATCCACTACTGGATTTTTTACGGGGGGACAAACTCTTTCCAAAGGATCTTTGGAAGAGATGGGGATGAATATTGAATCTCTTCCTTCTCAAACTGTGGGAAGAAACTTATCCAAATCCAAAAAGGATGCGCAAGAAGTATTCAAACCGGAAGTGGAGGCGGGAAAAGTAAGGATCTCCGAAAACGAAAGAGGTCTTGTCATCTCTCTCGTAGGTGCCGATTATTTTTATCCAGGTTCCGCTATTCTCACTCCTTCCATTCGGGAAACTCTTCGCAAAGCGGCAGGGCTCATCAAAGGTTTGGAAAGATTCGTAAGAGTGGAAGGTCATAGTGATGACGATGCGGTCAATCCTGTGAATCGTCCCGGACGAGAAGAAAGAGAATATATCAATAACTGGGATTTGGCGGCAGCCAGATCCGTAAACACTACTGTGTTTATGATCAATGCGGAAGAAATCGATCCGAGTTGGTTTCAGGCGGTAAGTTTCGGATCGTATCGCCCTATGGTTTTGGAAAACGAAGGGACTCCAGAGGCAAAGGCGTTCAATAGAAGAGTAGATATCATCATATTAACTGAAAAGTCGACAAAACGAGCTCCAGGGGAAAGTAAATACGGTTTGCCTGAGTCTCGTTTGCCGAATACAGAAACCAATGTAGAAGGAGGGGAATAACATGGGTGATCGTGAAGTAGATGAAGAAGAAGGTGGCCTGGCCGAAGGTAGTCCTGCCGCTGCGGGGATGTCCCCGATCGTTAAATGGTTGTTATATATTGCTGCGGCGATTTTCGGTATTATTATCGTAACCGTAATATCAATGTTTGTTGCTCAGAAAACCGCTACGAGCGTTTTCAAACAGCAAAAGAACATCTCTCTTGTGAAAGCTCCTCCTCCTTTGGAGATTTACAGCTTTCAGGATGAGTTTCGTGTGAATACCTCCGATGTAGGAGAGTCTCACTTCGTTAAATTGAAGATGTCTTTGGGGTTTGAATCCGGACAACCTGCACTTTCTCAGGAATTGGCGATGCGTGTGGCGCAGATGCAGAACATCATCAACCTGGTGATTGCTCGTAAAACGAAGGACGATTTGAAATCGATTACGAATCAGTTGGATTTAAGAGAGGAAATCAAAGCTCACTTGAATCATATTTTGACGAACGGAAAAATCAAAGAGGTTTATTTTACCGAATTCCTTGTGAATTAATGCCTATGCCCAAAAAAATCTTAGGTGTAATTCCCGCCCGTTTTGCAAGTACCCGCTTTCCAGGAAAACCGCTCGCTCTCATAGGTTCCAAACCTATGATCGAGTGGACCTATTCTCATTCCAAACAAGCTAAGTCTTTGGATCGTTTGGTGGTTGCCACGGACGACTCTCGTATCAAGGAAGCGGTTTTGTCTTTCGGGGGAGAAGTCGTGATGACAAGAGAAGATCATGAAACGGGAACCGACCGTATCATAGAAGTAGCTTCCTTGTTTCCCGAATACGATGTCATCGTAAACATTCAAGGGGATGAACCGGGGATAGAATCGGAACTCATCGAAGGAGTTGCGGATTTAAAACTAAAACATCCCGATTGGGAAATGACTACCGCAGCAGTTCGATTTTCAGATACGGAAGATCCGAAAGACCCTAACCGAGTGAAGGTGGTGTTCGATCGTTTGTCCAGAGCCGCCTATTTTTCCAGAAGCCCTATTCCTGCTTCCTTCAAAAAAGATGCGGAATACTTCCGTCATTTGGGAATCTATTGTTACGAAAGAAGTTTTTTACTGAATTATAACTCTTTGCCTAAATCCGATTGGGAAACAGTCGAATCTTTGGAACAATTGAGAGCTTTGCAGAATGGAAATACGATCGGAGTGTTTCTCGCAAACAAGGCAAACTTGGGAGTGGATTCCCCCGGCGATTTAGAATTAGTAACTCAAGAATTTAAAAAGAGAGGATTGATCATTTAGTCTTTCTTTCTCATTTTATATAATTCTCTTCAAACTGGAGAAATTGAGTTGGGAACGAACTCGATTTTGCGCCACGGATCGACCGAGCGTCCCCGTCGAGGGAGAGCCGGGTCGATTATTAGATTCAATGATCGTTAACGATAAATTGCGAGGCGCCAAACGAAACATACTTCAGACTCTCGGTCGCAGAACTTCGTGTTCCGACTCCCGAACTCCGGCATCCTTACCTCCGTCACCGTGAGAAGTATGTTTCGTTACCTCTTGCGAAAAGACCTCGACCTTAAGCGTCGATTCTTTCCTTTCTCATACCGCTGGCAATATAATCGTATAGGAATTCTCCGGTGATTACACCCGGAACGATTACTTTCTGTGCCCCGTCCGTTACCAGTTTTTTCGCATCTCCAGGTTCGTCCGAAGTAAGAATGATTTTCGCATTCGGAGCGAGTTTGCTGAGAGTGGAAAGCAAACGAGTGTTATTTGTTCCTTTTAGGAAAGAATCGGAAATGGTGCAGACCACCATCGAAGCGTCGTGAAGGCCAATGTGAGAGAGGGACTCCGGGTGTGCTAAGTCGGCGTAAGTCCACTTAAATCCTTTGTTCGTAAGTTCGTCCTTAAAGGCAGGATTATAATCTGCGATGATGATCCTTTTGATAAGGGAAGGAGATAGATCTTCCAGATAACTTACGAAGGCGCGCGCGATTCTGAAATATCCCAGTATGATGATGTCTCGAACTTGTCCGTCTCCTTCATGCCCATGACCGCCGCCTTGTGCGGATTCTTCTTTGTTTTCATCATGGATTCCGAATTTTGCGACCAATCTCGCAAGGAATGCTGCAATCTGATGATTGAAAAGAATGATATAGGTAGATAAAATCGATGCGATGATGGTAGAAGTGAGAATCACAGCTTGCAGTTGTTCGGTGACATGGGCGAAACCTGCACCTAACGCTAAAATCACCAAAGAGAATTCGGAAATTTGAGCAAGGTTGAGCCCTGTTAAAAAACCGTTTCTAACCCCTTTTTTTAAGGAGATGATGATCGGAGCCACTGTAAGGATTCTTACGAACAACATCAATGCGATGATTGCAAAAGAGATGGCGACGACTTGCAGGCTGGGCATAGGAACTTTCAAACCCAATGCCACAAAGAATAGAGTTACGAAAAAGTCTCTGATCCCTATGAGTTTGGAAATAACGTCCGCTCCGTAAGGAAAGGCGGCGATACTCATCCCGGCAACCAAGGCACCCATTTCTTTGGAAAGACCTACTTCTCCTGCGACACCGCAGACAACAAAGCACCACATAATTGATGTTAAAAGAATTAGTTCTGGGCTACTGGCACAGGCTTTGTACAAACTTGCCAGAACATATCTACTTACTGTGAAGCTGAATACGATAAGAAGAACGATGATCCCTACCGAGGTAAGGATTTTTAGAATTTCCGGATTGTTGAGGTTCGGTTGAACTCCCATAAACAGGATGGCCCAAATATCTTGGAAGACCAGAACCCCTACGGTTAGTTTCCCGGAAATGGTATTGATCTCTACTTTATCTTGTAACAGTTTAACAACGATTAAAGTTGAACTGAGGGATAGTGCCACAGCGATATAAAGAAGGTCGAATTTTTCCGTTCCGATGGGAAGATTCAACAAAGGAAATACGCCGTAAACGAAAGCGACGGACAGAGTGAACTGAAGAGTTCCCAAAAGGAACATCGTTTTTCCCATTTTTGCAAGTTCGGTTAGATTGATTTCCAAACCGATGATGAACAGAAGCAAAATCAGACCGATTTCGGAAATAAGTTCAATGGACGCTTCGTCCGTAACGAGGGAAAATCCCATTTGGTTTCCGAGCAACGCTCCTCCGATAATATAACCGAGGATAAGTGGTTGTTTTAAAACTCTTGCTATATGACTGAGGACGGTCGCAAATATTATGCTTAAACCTATGTCCGTGAGTAATGAATGTTCGCCGTGCATTGTATTGTTCTCTCTGAGGAGATTTTCCGCACGGGTACCGCCAGTAAAAGTCGTTTTTTTATTTAGGAGTACGAATCGAAACAGTACTAGGGTATATCCGAATTTACGATCCGAAGGGATCCTGCATCCCTCCTAATTTCTTTCCGGACAACTGCAGAAATTTAAGGCAATTTTCCTGAAAATGAAACTATTTATGTATATTCCTTTCGATCGGCGAGTAGAATATCCGAATGAATCTGACTCACCTCGACCGGAAACAAATTACCTCCTACATACTGATTCTGCTTTTCGCTTCTGTCACTTTTTTCTTTCGCTTTCGTGCGGCATCCTGGCCTTACAGAATAAAAAAGAAGACTAAAGATTGTCCTGTTTTCGAATCACTCCCGTCTTGACAAAGTCGGTAGGATTGTTTTAATGAAGATACCGAGGAAATCGTTATGAAACATATTTCATTCTTTCTTTTTTTCATCCTTACCGTTTCTTTTTCTCCCTTGTTTGCGGAAGAAAAATGCACATACGAATACGATTCGAAACAAACTGCGATCGAATGGACTGCCTTTAAGTTCACTGAAAAAACAGGCGTTAAGGGAAAGATGGAATCTTTCAAGGCAACTCACACGAAAAAGGCGAAGACTATTCTCGACTCTTTGAAAGATCTTCGTTTTACAGTGCAGACAAGTTCCTTAAATTCTTCCGTTCCCGATCGAGATGAAAAAATCAAAAAATTCTTTTTCGGTTCCGTAAAAAACGGAAAAGAATTCAAAGGAAATTTTTCTCAAATTAAAGGAACAAACGAAGGTTCAGCGACATTGAATTTGGAATTCAATAAAATCAAAAAATCGGTGCCTGTTCAATTTAAAATCACAGGAGATTCCATCGAAGTGACCGGAACCTTGGATGTTTTGGAACTAGGTTTGAAAGAAGGAATTTCCCGATTGAACGAAGAGTGCAGGGATCTGCATAAAGGAGCCGATGGTACAAGCAAACTTTGGCCAACGGTCGATATCAAAATCACATCCACATTGACCAAAACTTGTTCTTAATCTAGTTCAGTTTTAAAAAGGAATTCCCTCTTTTTTCAACAGAAGGAGGAATTCCTCTTCATTGACCAAAGTCACTCCCAATTCTTCCGCTTTTTCCAATTTAGAACCCGCACCTGGGCCATATAACAAATGACTGGTTTTCGAAGAAACGGAAGAAACCTTTCTTCCTCCATGCCTTGTGATGATTTCCAATGCTTTTTCTCTCGGTTGGAAATTCTCGAAACTTCCGGTAACACACCAAGATTGACCGATGAACGGTTGTAAATCGCTTTTCTCGGTTTCTTTTGCGGTGAAGTTCACTCCCAAGGAGATGAGATTTTTGACAAGGGCTAAGGTTTCTTTATCTTTCAGATGTTTTAAAAGCGCATCCACGGTTCTAGGTCCGATTCCATGGATGGAAGAAAGTTCCTCTGCGGCGTCTTTCTTTTTGGAAAGTTCCAAAAGTTTAGCCCAAGAATCTAATCCATGTTCAATGAGGACTTCCGTTACTTTGTGGCCCACTTCGTTCAAACCGATGGAAGGAAGGGTCCAACGAAAATCTTTTTCTTTGGATTTTTCGATTCCGGAAAGGATGATCTCCACCTTTTTTTCTCCGAAACCTTCCAACTCGATCAGTTCTTTCTTTTTCGTATGCAGTTTGTACAGCTGGACTAGATCTTTCACCCAGCCTAACTGATAGAAGGTTTCGATCTGCTTTTCTCCCAAACCTTCTATGTTCATCTGCTTTTTTTCGCAGTAGAAGATGAGTGAATTTTTTTCCCGCTCCGGGCAATGGCGGTTGGTGCAGAATAGATCCACAGAATCGTCCACTTTTTCCAGTTTGGTTTTGCAGGAGGGGCATTGTTTAGGAATTTGGAAAACCTGTTTCGGAGGAGAAACCACTTTCTCTACGGCAGGGATGATCTCTCCTCTTTTCGAGATCAGAACTTTGGCACCGATCCCCGCTCCCAATTGGTCGATGTAATCTTGATTGTGCAAAGTGGCGTAGGTAACTGTGGTACCTGCCAAAGAAGTAGGGGTGACTTGCGCTCTAGGAGTCACTTTTCCGGTTCTGCCGATGGCAAAACTGATGTCTTCTATGATGGTTTCTTTTAAAACCGCATCGAACTTAAATGCGCGTGCCCAACGAGGAGAATGACTCGTTTCTCCCAAGGTTTCTCTTTTTTCCAAGGAGTTGAGTTTGATCACCAGCCCGTCCACAGGGAACGGCATGGAGTCTTTTTTTTTGCGGAAAGATTCTATCGATTTTAGCAGTTGTTTTGCGGAAACGATTTCCGTATCGGGAGCCAAAGGAAGTTTATCTTCTTTCAAAAGAGCTAAAATTTCCTTATGTTCTTTGATTCCCTTTCTTCCTTTTCCCAAGATAGCATCGTAAACAAAAATACGTAATGGTCGTTTGGCGGCTTCGGCGGGATCTTTGTGTTTGATGGATCCTGCGGAAAGATTGCGAGGGTTTGCGAATTTTCCCCCGTATTCTTCGTTGAACTCATCAAAGTCGGAGAAATTCATAAAAATCTCTCCTCGGACGGTGACGGTTCTTTTGGATTTCAAAGAATGAGGAAGGTCTTTGATCGTTTTGACGTTTTCCGTCACGACATCACCGATTCCTCCCGTGCCTCTAGTCACACAATTTTCCAAAACTCCGTCCACATAATAAAGAAGGATGGAGGCGCCGTCGATTTTCCATTCCAAAGAATACAATTCGTCTTCGCCCGTTTTGACGACCCAGTCCCAAAGTTCTTCCGTGTTGTAAGTATTTTCCAAAGAAAGAACAGGAACTTGGTGTTTGAATTTGGTGAACTGATTGGAAAGATCGGAACCAACCGCTTTGGTAGGAGAGTTGGGAGAGGCAAATTCAGGATACTCCTCCTCCAGCTGAGCCAATTCCTTAAACAGAAGGTCGTATTCCTTATCGGAAATGGTAGGTTGGTTTTTTTTGTAATAACGGTCGTTATGCTCTTTGATTTCTTTCGTAAGAGCTTTGATTCTTTTTTTAGCTGAGTCGTTCGCTGCCAATCAATAGATTCCCGATTGTAGATATTCTTCCGGATCCGTTTTTCCCACTTCATTGATGATGATTTCATAGTGAAGGTGAGGACCTGTAACGTTTCCTGTGGCTCCCACTTCTGCGATCATTTCCCCTTGTTTCACTTCCTGTCCTTGTCGAACAAGAAGGCGGGAGCAGTGACCGTACAAAGTGTTGTAGCCGTATTCGTGTTGTATGATGATATGATGTCCATAACCTACGTTAGAGTAGGCGACTTTAATCACTCTTCCTGGAGCCGCCGCATAGATAGGAGTTCCTGTGGCATTTGCCATATCCAAACCGTCATGGTATTCCCAAAAACCGGAAGTAGGTGACTTTCTCATCCCGAAAGGAGAAGTGAGGTTGTAAGAATTGACAGGATTCACCAAAGGAAGCGAGGAAAGAATAGAAGCCCTGTTGAACAAAAAATCGTAGTTAGCTTCCGTTAGAGTTTTGTTAGCTTCCATTCTTTGCTTCAAAAAACGAAGATCATAAATTTCGTTCAGATACTTTCTTCCGATGTCCAGTTGTTTGTCTTCTTTTTCCTCTTTTTGCAAAATATCGAAGGCAGCCGATTTCAAAGAATCTTCCGCAGGGATTTTTAGAAGTTCTTCATCCTGTCCGTCGATGAGAGAAAACAGTTCCAACATGTTTTCGTGGAAGTGGGAATATTCTTCCTTCATCTCTTCCAGTTGGTTGGCATTGGAAATATAACTGTCGAAATAATGACCGTACACTTCAGAGAGTTGGTTGATTTCGGAGCGGGTGTTGCTGGAACGAACGATCCCGAAAATGGCAAGGGTTAAAAGCCCTAAGGTAAGGCCCATAAAGAAAAGGATGGTAAAAACGGAGATTTGGAAATGGAAAGAACTGTCATAACCGTGGGGAATGACTAAAATCGTCATCCTTTGGTGTCCTTTTTCTTTCACCCGATCAATCTGTTTCTTGATTTTAGGATTGTCCTGTGAGAAAACAGATTTAATCTCTTTAATTTTCTTCTTCATGAGCGAACGTAAGCCCTACATAAATAAGACACTGCATTTCCTTTCTTTGGTCAAGTGGAAATCCCTCTTCTCCATTTTTGGAGCGATCGTCTTATTCTGTCTCTTAATCATTTTATTCATCAATTGGAGATTCACCAGAAGTTATTCTCTCAGCAAACACACTTCCTTTGTGGAAGATGTGCCTTCTTCTCAGGTTGCGATCATACCCGGAGCCGCCGTTTACGGGAAAACCCCTTCCCCTGTGCTTTCGGACAGGCTAGAATGCGGATTGAATTTATATAAAGCCGGTAAGGTGAAAAAACTACTTCTTTCCGGAGACAACGGAAAGGCGGATTACAACGAACTCAAACCTATGTTGGACTACATGCTTAAAAATGGAGTTCGTCCGGAAGACATATTCGTCGATCATGCAGGCTTCCGCACTTTGGATACATTGATCCGGGCCAAAGAAGTCTTTCAGGTAAAGGAAGCGATCTTCGTCAGCCAAACTTTTTTCCTAGCACGCGCCATTTATCTGGGCAACCATCTTGAGATCACCTTACATGCGTTCGAGTGCAATCTCAGAACCTATAAAAAAGAATCTTATTATACATGGCGTGAATTGTTTGCACGTCAGCTTGCCTGGTGGGATATACTTTGGGACACACCTCCTAAATATTTGGGAGACCCTTTCCCCATCGAAGGAAGCGGAGTGAAAACTTGGAAAGGTTCTATCCTCTGATTTGAAATTCAAACCCTTCGCCGGCACATTCGTTTTTATCGTCTAAGAAGAGATGGGCGCTCCCTCTCCTAAAGGAGAGGTCGGGCTGCTTCGGGGTGCGCTTCGCTTCCGCCAAACAGAGTTTGGCCGCCTGCGGCGCCCTCCGCATCCCTAGCGCTTTACCTTGACTTGGAAACAAGTCTGTTATAAAATTTCAATGAGTAAAAGGAGAAGCAGAATGATACATTGGATCCGCTTCATCAGTCTTTCGTTTTTTTCCATGAGTTTCGTTTTTTCACTGTCCGCTTCCGAAGTTTTACAGAAAGAGATCAGTTTCTTTGTAGATCATCCTGCAACGGATGTAGTAGGGATTTGCGGTGACATCACTCACTCTCCCATCCAAATTAAATCGACTTTAAAAGGATATGTTCTTACCAAACCTTTTTCCGTCGAAGTTCCTCTCTCTCAAATCAAATCCGGAGACAACGGAAGAGACGATCATATCCGTCAAATTTTAGGCGCTCCCGAAATTTCTTCTGTGGAAGCAACGATTGACTCTGTAACTCTCTCCGGCACAGGTTATTCTGCACAAGGAAAGTTGAAAATCAAAGGAGTCGTCAAAGAATTTCAGGCAGCTCTCAGTGTCACTCCTCAGGATAAAGACGTGATTCAAGTTCAGGGCAAAACAACCGTTTTATTTTCCGATTATTCTTTGGAAAATCCTTCCCTCTTATTCTGGAAGGCAAAAGACCAAATTGAAGTTAGGTTTTTATTTTTGATCCGAGCGAAATAGAATTTGGGTCTTTTCATTTATCGTAAGATATTCAATGCCGCTAATTTCGTCCGTCCTTCGGAAAGGTCGATAGCAGCACATTTGAATTTTATAAGATGAATCAGTTTGTGAACGAAAAGAAAGTTATGGAAATGTCTCCTCACCGAGGATGGGAATTTCCTAAACAACCTTGGCGTTGGTATCAGGAATGGAACAGAGCCGTCTTTTTGCATCTGAAAGCCGATTTGGAATTCTTAAGAACTCTTGTTCCTAAGGATTTTTCCATCGATTTATTCCAAGGCCAGGCATGGATTTCCATCGTTGCTTTCACAATGGAAAATGTGCATCCTAGAGGCATTCGGCCTTTTTCTTTCGTTTCCGATTTTCATGAAGTCAATGTTAGGACGTATGTGATCCAAGACGGAAAACCGGGAGTTTATTTTCTGAGCATCGAAGCGGAAAAGATCATTCCTACATTATGTGCACGATATTTATCAGGTCTTCCTTATGAAAAATCAGACATCTTTCGTATAGAAGCACCTAACGATCAATATATTGTTAAAAACCCCAGAAACGAATTGCAGATTCGATATAAGCCGGGTGATCCTAAGAAAACCAAAACCCCTCTCGACATTTGGCTCACGGAACGGTATTGTTTGTATCATGATCTTCGTAACAAAAGGATCCGTCTGGAAGTCCAACATCCTGCTTGGCCTTTGTACGAAATCTCTTTGGAGTTTTGTTCGTTTCGGTATCGGCTGGGAAACCAAGATCTAGTCGACTGCCCCATAGATCTGGTTCATTATTCTCCGGGAGTTTCCGTCATCGCTTGGGGTGAGGAAGTTCTTTAGAGAGCCGTGTTTCCTTTGCGCTGATCTATGCAATAGACTATTTCACCTTTTGTTTGCTTTCCAGATAAAGAAAATCGGAGGCACCATTCACATAAAAGGAATCTCTTAATACATTTGATAAAACAATATTTGTTTTGGATCTAGGAGCCATTTCAAATTTTTTAATTCCTGGAACAGGTTCCTGCTCTATATAAACACTTAAAACTTCCGCATTGATTTTATTTTTAGTGTCATTGATGACTGAAATTCCCAGAGAAAATTCCTCGATTTTGAGAGTATTAAAATACTTAGCTTGGATCGTTTCTTGTAAGTGATCGAAAAGTTCCGTGTTTAAAAACAAACCGACTCGAATCAAATCGCCTTTAGCAATTGTTACATTAAATAAACCTTCTACAGGTGTGATTTGGTTACCCTTCGCCAATATGATCGGAATTTTAACGGAACCTTGAAAGTATCCTTCTAAATTGGAAGTGGCACATTTAGCATTTTTAATCTCTCCGAAATAATCGCTCAAAGTGGATATAAGATATTCCTTGTCTTCCAGACATTTTGCTTCGGATGGAACCGAAAATCTCAGTTCCGCATTGGAGTATGCCTGTTTGGTTTCTATTCCGTTTGCGATTTCGAATATTTCGGAAACATAAACTTCTGTCACTATGGAATATTGACAAACGAATGAAAGTAAGATGATACTGAGGGGAGCGGTTTTAAGGAAATATTTTCCAAATTTTTCACAGAGGGAATGCAGTCTTTCTTTCATTTTAGAATCCTAATTTACGATGAATCTATGCCATTTGTTAACAAAGGGCTGTTCGAAATGGATCGGATGTGGGTATTATATCCCCGCCCGATTTGAGGGTGGGGAACTAGACCCGCCGCCCAATGGCTTCCTTCTATCACAGAGCGGCTGTTTTAGATATTCCTTTTCGCTTTTTGGAAATTTTTTTAAAAATCTTTTCACCTTTTTGCCTATGTTCTTACATTCATAGTCGGTAAAATTTTAGATTGTGATTTGTTCGTGGGTTTAGTTAGGACAGTTTGAACGTATGGTTAACCCGCTTCTCCCATGAGCAGAATGAGGCGGTTGTATTTTAAGATGATCTTTTTGGTCATCTCTTCCCCTTTTTTATTGATGTCAGGGTGATACTTCTTCAGTAATTCCTTAAATTTTTTTTTCACGTCAGGAACTTTCGCATCCGCTTCCAAATCGAAAAAGGCGAGCAGTTCTTCGATTTCTACATTGAGTTTAACTTTGATTTTACGCTTTTTCGGTTTTTCTTTTCTGATTCTTCCAAATAACTCGTAATAGGTGCGATCCCTAAATTCTTTTGTGATGTCTCTGAAGTTTAGTATTTTGGTAGGAATGAGTGCGTTCAGATATTCTTTTAAAAACTCTTCCGCTCCGAATTCAGGACGGATCTTTCTAGTATCCAGAAATATATTGATCGTCCTTTGAACGAAAAAATCGATTTCGAATTTATCCATCAGATAGGAATCGACTGCGTCATCATAATCCACAGTTGCGGTCGCCAAAAGCAGAAGCAGTTCCTTATCCAGTCTGTGGTTCTCTACCGTTTTTTGGATTAGGCTTTTGTAAGATTCTCTAAGTTCGTAAAGCGGCCGTTCACCGAAGAAAATTCCACCTTTCAGAAATGCGGAGGAGACATCCTCCAATTCCAATTCGGCCGCCAAAAAATCGATTAGGTATTCTCCGTCGATTTCATTGAATCCTCCCGAAAGGGACATTTGCGGCTTGGTAGATCGGAATTGGTAAATTCGTCTGAGGCAATCCTCCTTTCGCATTTCCATAAGTTCGGAAAGCCGGTCGTAGGATAAAAACCAATGGAGGGATTCGCTATGGTTCTGCAGTTCGAAGATAACATCCCCCAGGATTTGTTTGGATTTTGAAATTTCCGCCTTTACGACCATAGTTCTGAAATCTTGCCTATAACCAATTTGGCAAGGAGTTTCTTTTTTGCTAGTGAAACCTGTTCCTTTTTGTGTACTGGAACTATGAATCACCATATATCCGACCACCCCTCCTTAAAACCATACGATATATCAAATTATTCAGGACTCCGAGGTAAAAATTTTTACGAAATCGACCGAGCTTTGCAAAGGGCAGTGGCCAGATATTCCGAAAATTTCGCACCGGATCATAAGGCTGCGATGGAAGCTCATATCAAAGGATACGGCGAACTGGTCGGAGGAGTTTTGGATGAACTCACGGAAAAATCCCATAAGGAAGGGAAATATGGCGAGGTGGTAAAGTTCGATCGAACCGGAAAAAGAATCGATCAAATCGTTTACTCTACGGAACAAACTCAATCCAGAAAGATCTCATACGATTACGGTGTAGTGAATTTAGACTTTCATTCCTCTTGGAAACATCCATTCCCGAATATTCATCGTTATGCGCTTACATATCTGATGAATTTGAACGGAGAAGGAGGAGTTGCATGTCCTTTGGCAATGACCGACGGAATCATCTATGCTTTGAAACAAATCGGAACGGACAGACAAAAAGAAAAATATCTCCCTCTCGTTGCAGGAGAAGGCAGCGCCTCTCATTTTATGGCGGGTCAATATGTTACTGAGAGAGTCGGAGGGAGCAATGTTCTTGCGAACAGAACCGTTGCCAAAAAAGCGGAAAACGGCAAATGGATATTAGTCGGTGAAAAATGGTTCTGCTCTAATCCGGGGGATCTTTGGGTGACTACAGCCAAGATAGAAGGAACAAATACGATCGGAATGTTCTTGGTTCCTAGAATCAAAGAAGACGGAGAACTCAACGGCCATCACATCCTTCGCAAAAAGGACATCATCGGTTCCAGAGGAAAACTGACCGTGGAAATTATTTATGATAACGTGGAAGCGGAAGAATTCGGAAGACCCTCACACGGAATAGTCAATCTCATCAAATACATCATTAAAATTTCCAGAATCCACGTCGGTTTAGGTGCTTGTGGCAATGCGAGAAGGGGAGTGATGGAAGCCATTGAGTATGCGAAATGGAGAACCGCCTACGGAAAAAAAGTGAATCAGTTTTCTTCTTATGCAAGATCTCTAGCAGAGATGCAAATTTTTCAGACAGCAATGACATTCGTTAACTTTCGTTCTGTGGATTTAGTAGAGAAAGAACATTTGGCTGCGGAAGTTCTCATTCCTCTTTTGAAATATAAATCCTCTTCCCAAGCAAGCTGGATCACACAGAAAGCGATCCTTTGTTTGGGAGGAAACGGAATCATCGGAGACTTCTCTCCTCTGCCAAGATTGCATAACGATTCTATCATCAACGAAACTTGGGAAGGAACACATTTGATCGTAACGGACCATTGCCTTCATGCGTTACAAAAGAACAAAGTGTTTTCTGCCTATTGTGAACTTGTGGAAACATTGAGTAAGGATGCAAAATCTTATCCTGCATTGAATTATGCGAACTCGGTATTCGAATCCAAGTTTTCCGAATTGAAAAACATCCTGGAAAATGAATCTAAAGAATGGAGAGAGATCAATCGTGTTTACATTGCGGATCTCACTTATGGAGTGGTCGCTTTGGCGGAGTATTTGGAACAGGCAAGTTTCGATCTTAAAACCAAAAAAGAATCGATATATTCCGATTTTGCAAACGGTTATGCGGAACTGTTTCAACTGGGAGCGGATGCTCCTAGAAAAAAAGACGGAGTGTTTTTGAATCCCGAATCGCTCGAGGCAATCATTCAGTATTAATGTCGAATCTCATTTTACTGGGAGTTTGTTTTTTATCGGGGATGCTTTTCCGAAGATCGGGAAGGTTCCCTGAGAACACCACTCAGGTTTTGAATGCATTTATACTTCATGTATCTTTGCCGGCCTTGGTGCTGTATCATATTCATGAAGTTAAAATCACCGAAGAAATTCTGCTGCCTGCGCTTATGCCGTGGGTTTTGTTTTTTTTAGCCTTCTCCTTTTTTTACCTTCTTTATAAATTCAAAAAAATAGAATTTAAAACGGCTGTTTGTTTGACTCTGACTGCAGGATTAGGTAATACATCCTTTGTCGGTATTCCCTTGTTAGATGCCTATTTGGGAAAATCATCCTTAGGATACGGAATCGTTGCGGATCAGTTAGGAACTTTTTTGACATTGAGTTTCCCTGGAATCATGCTCGCTTCCGTTGCGGAACACGGTTCTTGGCAATTCAAACCTCTGTTGAAGAGAGTAATCGGTTTTGTTCCTGTGCAGGCACTTCTACTCGCCTTTTTACTTCGACCTTTCGAATACCCGGAATGGACAAAAACGGTTTTATTGAGATTAGGTGATACATTAACTCCATTGGCTTTGGTCTCCGTGGGTTATCTTTTGAATCTCAGAACTTTGAAGGGTCACAAAAACACCTTGCTTCTAGGTTTGGGTATGAAATTGGTGATCCTTCCCCTTCTAATCTATTATATTTTTCGTCCATTTACTTCGGATCCATTAATGTTCGAAGCCATCGTTTTGGAAGCGGCTATGGCTCCGATGGTGACTTCCGCCATCATCGCAATCGAAAGAAATTTGATTCCTCATCTAGCGGGTCTCATGTTGGGACTAGGAATCCCTATTTCTTTCGGCACTACTTATCTTTTTCTCACCGTTATGCGAGGAGGCTTTCTGTGAATTTAAAATTTTTGATTCTATTGATATTCGCCATGATCTCTTGGGGAATTTCTTGGCCGATCGCCAAATTAATAGCAGGAGTGGTTCCTATCCATGTGCTCGTATTTTGGAGATTTTTAGCCACTTTTTTATCCGTAATCCCCATCATGATTTTTTTAAAGATTCCGTTTTTGCTTCATTCCGGCAAAGACTATCTCAGTGTGATTCTGGGAGGAGTCATCTATACTCTATACAATCAATTTTTCTTTTTAGGTCTTTCCAACGGACTCCCCGGCGCAGGAGGGGTTTTGGTCACCACCTTGAATCCTATCGTAACTTTTTTCATAGTTGCATTGGTTCAAAAGAAGAGAATTAACAAAAGACAGGCGATCGGACTTTTCTTCGGGTTGATCGGAGGGCTTGTCATTCTAAAGGTTTGGGAGATTAGTTTTCAGGGCCTTCTTTTAACAGGAAATTTATTTTTCCTTTTCTGTGCGTTTACTTGGGCGACTCTCTCGTTGAACAGTCAAAGAACCGGTCAATCCATGTCTCCGATTGTGTACAGCTTGTACGTTTATGCGGTAGGTTCCGTGATCGAGTTTTTATTCTCTTTTAGGGATCCTCAATTTTTTGCGGTTTGGGATTTCGGAGTTCATTTCTGGCTTAGTATGTTTTATTTAACAGCAATATCCACCACATTCGGGACCACAGTTTATTTCTATGCGGCAACAAGATTAGGTTCGGAAATCGCAAGCTCCTTTATCTTTATCGTTCCTTTGTCCGCTTATCTCAGCAGCGTATTGATTGTGAATGAACCGATTCAAATTTCAGTGTTAGCGGGTGGAGCTTTGGCGATCCTTGCTGTTTATTTGATCAATTCGGGCAGGAAAAATGTACCAGTCGAAAGTCTCGTGGAAAACTAGACTTAGAGTCTGGCTTTTTAATTTTTATCTCCCGTATTTGGGTGCGGGGATAAGGATTACACATATAGCGCCCGATTTTTCCAGATTTCGAACCGAAATGAAACTAACTTTCTATAATCGAAATTATGTGGGAGTTCATTTCGGAGGATCATTGTACGCAATGTGCGATCCTTTTTTTATGCTTATCCTTTTGGAACGTCTGGGAAAAGATTATATCGTTTGGGACAAAGCAGGAAACATGGAATTCGTCAAACCGGGAACAGGAAAAGTTTCCGCAGAGTTTCATATTACTGACGCAGAAATTGATAGAATCAAAGAAGAGATCGAAAAGAAAAAAAAAGGAGACTTCACCTTCCATGCCGACGTGGTCGGCGAAGGAGGGGAAGTGATTGCAAGAGTGGAAAAGATCGTATATGTTCGGAAACGGGGAAAACTCCCCGTTCAAAACTAAATCTTAATACTTTTGATCCTCGTCTTCCGGAATCATAGTTCCGTAATAATTGATCAGGGCTTCCTGTTTCGATCTAACGATTCTGTTCGCAACTTCAATTAACTTACGTTTTTCGAGAATCTTTCTTCCCTTTTCCCAAATTTCTTCCGGGTCTTTTGTCAGATAATTTCCATTATGCCTTGTGATGAAATCCTCAACAAGCATAGTGGATTGACTCAACTCGACAGAATGTTCGTTTTCGGAAAGAATTTTCGCAACGATTTGATTCGGAAGAAGTTTGTGGTATTGTTTCCATCCTTTCGTGATTCTATAGGAAAGTTCCAAAGTGGGATCTTCCGTATGTGCATATTCCGAGATAGGGATAGGATCGCAAAACTCCACATATACGTTGGATCGTTTGGCCAAAAAGCCTCCCATACTCAACTCTTCATGAATATCGCAGAATTGATTGTCTTCAGGAACCGTCTCATAAGATACAGCCATCGGAACGATGACGATTTCCGTTCCGGAACTTCTGAAGGCATTCACTGCAGTGGAAAGAAGTCCCGTTTTTACGGGAACGATTCCCCCTGTTCTGGATCTGGTTCCTTCCGGATAAACTAGGGAAGGAATTCCTTGTTCCAACATCACTTGGGAATACAGCGTCAAACATTCTAGATACAAACTGTTTCTGGTTCTTTCTCGATCCACAGCATACGCACCGAGCGATTTCAACATCCACTCCCAGAAAGGATTGGACATCAAATTGATTCCCGCCGCATAACGAGGAACAGGCAGACCTAAGTGAAATAACGAGTAGGCGACTTCCACCGAGTCCAAATGGGATCTGTGAGTAGGAGCGTACAAAAGATTGTATTTGGAAGAAAGAGCTTTGACTACTTCCGTTTTTCCGCCGATGTGAGGAATCATCGACCCTCTCATGAAACCACCTGACAGTAGTCTGATGGGAGCCACAAAACGAAGGATCGACTCTCTGACGGTAGGGCTGTAGTTATCGGCAATCTCTCTTACATAAAAACGAACCAATTCTTTGATGTGAGTCGGTTCTTCATCCTTATTGCAAGCATTGAACCTCTGCCAAATTTCCAATTCCTGAGTGAACTTTTCTTCATCCAGTTTTTGGCGTTTCCTTTTGGCTTTGGCCAATCTCTTTTGTGTGTTTTCTGCGATCGCGGAGGATTGTTTTTTAACTCTGCTTGTGGTACCTGCGACGCTGTTGATTTGTTTGAGGATTCGGTCCACAAGTAAATTCTGAAAATCAATCCCTGAGGTTAGATTCAATCCTACTTTTTTCTGAACTACCAGAGGCGCAGATGCCACATTCGATTTCGTTCCTCGGATGAGATCCAATAACGCATTCGGAGGTTGTTTTCGAGTGAGAACGTCGAAAAGAGTTCTGTGCAAAGTGAAAGGAAGGCGGATTTCGTTGGCAAGTTCGATAAGGATGCTGAGGGCGTAAGTCCCTTCCACATTATCGTGCCACTTGTTCGATTCTCTTTCTATGAATTGTTTCGGAGAAAAGAAAATTTCGATCCGATCCATCACGCTCAGTTTTTCTTGCCCGCTTAACAGTTCTCCTACGATCTTCTGACCGAAACTTCGGTTGCGGCTTCTGCTGCAGGTGGCAGTAGCGATAAAATCGGCAAGTCCCGATCTCCCCATAACGGTGTCCGGTCTGGCTCCGTATTTCATGGCAAGGTCTCTGACTTCCTGAAACCCTACCGATAAAACTTCACCTAATAAATTCGATCCGTATCTGGGCATAAGGGAAACGATCCCTGCCGCAATCGCCATAGGATTTTTGGCGACACCGATGATTTCCATTCCGTGGATGTCATCCGTAGTCGAAGTATGGATATAGTGAGACAGAAAAATTTCGGCGATGTAGTCGGAAGTTGCCTTATCCAAAGAACCTATATTGAAGAAAGTGTATTTTTCTTCAAGAAGTTCGACTAACATAGAAGGACCGTTCACCACAGCAATGGAAGAAGATCTGAAATTTCTTTCTTTCAGAAGGTAATCCAGATATTGGCTGTATGTGACAAATCCATGTTTCTTTCTGTATTTGCTGTCTAAGATTCCTTTGGTAAAAAAGGAAAAAACATATTCGTTATTCGGCGATATCGTATCAAGTAACGAATGTAAGCTGTCTAAAAAAAAGCGAGAGGGAACTGCAATATGAAAAGCCCAATCGTCTCTCCCGAATCGATCCAAGCTGGAAACAATCTCTACATGATCCGGAATATCAACGGTGATTCCTAAAATCTCCGCTTGGCGACGTCTGTTTAGAGTTTCTACAACTTCCTTATCGGGGATCCAAAGAATTACTTCGTCGTATTTTTGCGCTACCAGTGTGGATATGATAATCCCCATAGGCCCGCTTCCTAATACGGCTTGTTTTAAGTCGTTATAGGTAATGGACATAATCGGAAGTAAAAGAAATTATGTTTCTTTTTTGCCGAAAAGCCGAGTGGCAATCTCAGGAAAATAGGCTCCGATGATGATCATGGATAAACCGATGATGTTCGGAATGGAAAAAAAACGGAAAGGGGTAGCGCCTCTGTCCAAACCTACATTGATGACGCAAAGACACCAGCCGCCTAAAATCAAACCTAAACCGATGAGATGAAATAATATTTTTTTGATCATCTTCAAAATTCTCCTTTTTTATATCTTCTTGTTGAAACTCTCTCTCTTGGATGGAAAACTACCATACCGAAGGAAATCGTCAAGCGACAATGGTTATCATTTCGATTCTTATTTGTACAATTATTATACTGCCGTCCTATTTCGGTTTTTACCAATCTTGGTTGGGTCTCACCCCTCCTCAGGAAATCAATTTGGTCATCGCACTGGTATCCGCTTATCTCTGGCTTACGGAAGTCATCCCCCTGTATGTAACCGGTTTTCTCATTTTGTTTCTGGAATTGTTCTGGCTCATTCCCGTTTGGGGAGACGGTGCCCCGAAACCGAACGTATTTTTATCCTGCTATTTTTCCGAGACCATTTTACTCTTCTTAGGCGGTTTTGTGATTTCTCAAGGGATCGCAAATTACCGATTGGACGAAAGTATGGCTCGGTTCGTGATTCGGGAAACGAAAGGTTCTTCCTTTCTGCTTCTTTTGGGACTCGGTTTTGCTACCGGTTTCCTTTCCTGTTGGATGAACAATACAGCCACCACAGCGATGATGTTAGGTTTGGTGGCTCCCATGATGAAGAATTTGGAAACCGAATCCCACTTGAGAAAGGCGGTTTTGTTTGTGGTTCCTTTTTCCGCCAATTTGGGAGGGATCGGAACTCCTGTGGGAACTCTGCCCAATGTGATAGGAATCGGTTACATGAAAGAAAAAGGTTTCGAGGTCGGTTTTCTGCCTTGGATGGGTTTCGGGATGCCCGTATTTCTGATTTCAGTATTCGCACTCTGTCTCATCCTATATTGGTTCTATCTTCGAAAGAATCCCGAACAAAGTGACCGGCTTTCCGCTCCGTCGGAAAAAAAGAACCAAGACGTACAAATCCAAACTAAGGTCAGCTTATTCATCATCGCATTGACTATCTTAGGCTGGATGACATCCGATCTGCATAAGATATCGAACGGAACCGTTGCCTTGTTTCCTGTGATTTTATTTTTCGGACTCAAACTGCTTTCTTTGGAAGACTTTCGATCCCTCTCTTGGGATGTTCTGATTCTGATGGGAGGAGGGATTGCTTTAGGTAAGGCGATGGAAGAAACCGGTTTGGCAAAATATTTTATCAGCTTACTCTCATTAAGTGGCAAATCCTCCTTATCTCTTTTCGTCATCTTCTCCCTTATGTCGCTTGGGTTGTCTTGTTTTCTCAGCAATACATCCGTCGCCAATTTGATCCTTCCCATCACGATGGGTCTGCCTGCGGAAGTGATTCTTCCTGCAGCATTGGGCGCCACGATCGGAGCATCTTTAGCGATGCCGTTTCCTATCTCTACTCCTCCCAATGCATTGGCCTTCAGTTACGGAGGAATCCGAAGTTGGGAGATGGCGAGAATCGGAGGACTGGTATCCATCGTATCCGTAATCGTTTTCATCGTGCTGGGAGGAAGTATCTTGCATGGAATGGGATGGGTGGATTTTTCGAAATAGAAAGGGAAAAAAGACTTTTCTTATGAATGTTGATCTGTAACATTCAAGGCGGGTCATGACTTACTTTCGTTTTGTTATTTTCTTACTTATTTTTTCTTCCTTTTCTCATTGTTATAATTATCTAAGCGAAGATGTTCCTATCATCGTTCGACCCGAGCTGAAACAAAGAATTTCTCTTCTTACCATCAAGGTCAGCTCTCCAGAATCGGAACGTTCTAAAAAGGAGATCACCGCTCTTTATACGAAGTACATCAACGATACGGGTTATTTCGGAAGAGTGATCAGCGAAGGAATTCGAAGCCCTCATCACATCGATATTTATACTTCCGAAGTGAATGAATACGAACATTTTTGGATTTCTTCTTTATCGACTCTCTTTATGATCGGAACGGTAGGTTTGCTCCCTTCCATATACAGTCAGGAACGAGTGTTACATGCTGATTTTTACGTGGAAGATCGTTTAGTAGGAAGAGAACGATATCGTCAAAAACATTCCACCTTGTTCGGGGTTCCGTTTTTCTTTATTTGGGAATCGGGAATTAAAGAAGCAAAAACAATAGAATACAATAAAGAAAGAAACATGATTCATAATATGATTCAAGATTATAATCGTTATCTTTAAGGAGTATGTATGAGATCCACCTCACTCAACACATTCGTCATCGCGCTCGGTTTTTTCGCTTCCTGTGCGATGTTTCAGCCGAAAAAAGAAGCCGTCAAAGAAGTCAAAAAAGAAACAACAACTACGACAGTCGCTAAAACCGTCGATGCCAAAAATCCAGAACTGGCTTTTTTAGAGTCCATTGAAGACGGAAGAAAACTTCCCAGTTCGGGAAATTGGAAACCTTCCCAATACGAAGAGTTCAACGATCAAACTTTTTTCAGTTATGCTCCTGCAAAGGAAGTCATCGATTTTTCTAACATAGATTATCCGTTACTCAATGCCGCAATTTTCTTCGAAGCTTCCAAAGAAAGAAGAAAGTTGGGGCTTCGTCCTTTTCGTTATTCTCCGTTATGTGAACAGGCGGCTTTCGGTCATGCGCAAGACATGGTAACCTATAATTTTTACTCTCATACGAGTAAAGTGACAGGAAAAGAAGCCTTAAAAGATCGATTGGAACTTGTGGGAATTCTAAACTCCATCGCAGGAGAAAACATCATCGTGTCTTTCGGGATCGATTACAAACCGGGCACTCCTGTTTACACACCGGAACAAAATAACGGAAGTTTTTTCAGCTACCAAAAAAACGGAACACCGATCCCGAATCATACTTACGTTAGTTTGGCGGAATCCCTTGTGGAATCATGGATGAACTCTCCTCCTCAAAGAAGAAATGTTCTTAATCCTGACTTCAGTTATATGGGAGGAGGTGCCTACCATTTCCAAGATGCAAGGTTTCACAATATCGATAAAGTGAAGGCCGCCCTGGTATTTTCCTCCCGTCCCTGACGAAGGCAGGGATGCCGGAGTTCGGGAGTCGAAACAGGAAGTTTCGCGACCGAGAGCGTGAAGTATATTTCG
>NZ_RQHW01000054.1 GCF_004770995.1 Leptospira idonii
GCATACTGTTGTGCATTCGCTAAATACCTTCTTTCTGCATACGTTAGTTCCATATTTCCAGCAAAACGAAGTTCGGTGGCGTCCTTTATTCTTGCGTTCATTTCCGATTCTGGTACGCCTGCTGCGATCAACGCACTCTTGATTATTCCACTTCCTAGTCCGGATATCTGATTCATTATGCTTGTGATCGGATTTTCGTTTATCGCTGCTCGTGTTTTTTTTGCTTCTTCCTTTCCCTTATAATCCGTAAGTCGAGATTCGTTCCTAGCTCTCGTTCGCATGACTTCCTGTCATGACGAACGAGCTTCGGCCTTCCTTGGCCTTCGCCACCGCTAGAAACTCTCTCTCCCGTTTATGAGCATAAAACATACATCTTATCTTAGTTCGTTGGGCGCCTCTCCCGGCTCTCAGTCGACGACAACGCTCCCTCGATCCGGTGCGCAAGGACTTTTATTTTAGTTACGGATCTACCAGTTCCATTCCAGGACGTTTGGGATACTGGTAAATCGATTTCCTTCCATACACTATATCCATCACATCCGATTCGGGAATCTGGCGAGTTTTTAGTCCCTTTGCAATACGTCCATCTGGGTCTGGAAATTTAATTCCTTTGGCAATTAACATATCGATTAATTTCTCTTTGTTCTTTTGTTGTTCTGACGGATTTATTTTTCTTATTTCTGCAGTAACACCTACATTATATAAATCATAGCTATATCCTTTCTCTAATAGCCATATCGCTATATCATAACGAGCATATGATCGAATAACAAGCTCAGGAGCAGTATTCCCAAGAAATTTCTCATCGTGAATATTAATGTCAGCGCCTGCCTCTATCAATATTTTTATATTATCAAACTGCACAGAACTTGCGGCTAATAATAGAGGTCTATCATACCCTCTTTCACCTTTCTTCGCATTCAAATCTCCACCATACTTGATCGCTAATCTCAAATATTCTGGATTGGATAAGGCTGATGACAACACCATTGCAGACATTCCCTTACGAAGTGATATTAGTGGGGTCTTTCCATGCCACTTATATCTATAAAGGGTGATTGGCTCTCCATAACCCTTTATCTCACTCAGTCCATCTCCTGTTCCTCCTAGATTCGGATCTGCTCCTGATTCTAGTAACGCTTTGTATCCTTCAAAGCTGTCTGCACAGATTGTCCAAATCAACATCGGAATTTTTCCAGGTTCTAAATAGTTGGGATTCGCTCCTTCGGATACTAACTTCTTTACCTTTGCTGCATCGCCATCTACTGCTGCCTTTAATAAGGCTAACGCAATATCATCTTGGTATGCATCCCCCAATCTGCAATTCCCACAGCGAAGCTCAAATACCGAACAAGACATCTTCGTTAAAATTGACAACATTACTAAAGCTATTACTCCTAGTCTTCTTTTCATTTCTATTTACTCTTCTCTATTTGATTCTGATGGCTTATCATATTCGGGATTCGTTATTACGACTGCCCTAGGTCGTCCGTTCAATATATCATTATACAACACGTTCGTCATCAATTGGTTACTATGGAGATTTATGAATCCCCTCTGGACTAACCATGGTCTACCCAACTGACCATCTAGTGCTGTTCGATTCCCTTCTGCCGATAAATTAAATGAATCCTGACCCAAGGATGCAAGCTCTCCAGGTAAATAATAGTAATTCACACGATTCTCTAATCCATTCGCATTATCTCCCATTGCTGTTCTTGTCGCATCGTTCAAGTTCGCTGAGTTAAAGGTAAACGCGGTCGAGCCAGTGATTCCTGCTGCGGCTGAAGCCAGGCCTCCTCCCAAAGAGTGTCCGGTAAAAGTAAGTTTGTTTTTAAACTCTGGTAATCTATCCAATGACTGAGCAAGATCCATAGCTTGTTGATGCTGATCTGTAACTACACCAACAATATTTTTGATATCAATCCAAGCATCTAGAAAGCTATCCGTTCCTCTAAATGCTAACACATACTTCTCTGTGTTCTTATCGAAGAATAAATCTGAATGCAAACCCGAATCTTTATTCTCAAATTTAGCTGGGTCTGCTCCTCGTTCAATTAGCTGTTCTCTAGTTACCCTCTCTACACCTAATATTGCTAATGCTGCTGTCATCTCCTTCACCATCGCTACCATCTCGGGATCATTGGATTCAAAGTCTAAATACGTAGCTTCGGACATTAAGTTCTGTTTATATGCTTCTATCTTCTTCGAAAACTCTAATTCACCATACTTCTCTTTAGCAAGCGATACCATCTCTGGATCTGATAACAGTAAATTCATTCTTTCTGCATCCTGTCTCAAGGCTTTTATATCTTCTATCGTATCGAATTTTCTTATTAGACCCTTTACTCCATGGATTCCTGTTTGAATCAAGCCAAACATTCCCATTCCAAATGCAGTCAATGCTCCCAGTGCTCCTAAGGCGATTCCTTCCAATGTTACACTCGCAGGCATGTGTTCGTTCAGTAACTCAGCTCTCTTATCTGGAGATAAATCCTTTATTTGTTCTGCTGTTAAGTTAGCTTTCTCTTTGAGAATCTT
>NZ_RQHW01000069.1 GCF_004770995.1 Leptospira idonii
CTAAATGCCGGACCAATCATTTTTGATCCATTTGCTCTTTTCACGAAATATTTATTCTTATGTGTATAAAGATAAATTAGTAACCGACTTTTAACAGTCTTCAATTCCGAATATTTAGAGTTACTTAATTCTAACTTCTTTTGGATAAAGGAATAAAATTCTCCATTTGACACCATTTGCTTAAATTTCGATAATTCCTCCTTTGCTTTAAACTTTGAATCAATAGATAAGATTTGTCCTAAAAAAAAGTAATGCGCACTTGACATGTCCATTTCCTCTAGTTCCTCACCATCAACAGTAAGTAAATATCTTAGTCCTTTCATAGTATTAGAAACAAAGTGAAACATCCGAGAACTTTCATGTTTTTTTGTTATTCTCTTTTTTTTCGCATTGATCGCTTTTTGTAAGATAATAAACTTTTTCGCAACATTGCTTTCTTTATTTTGCAAAATAGAATTAATTTTTGCGAGTGACTCATTGTCATTCTTCAATGCAATTCGCCCAAGATTTGCTTTATTTAATTCCAGTTCTGGAAAATCGCTAAGTATAAATTTCTTTTTAAAATGCGCTCTAGCATCTCTATCAATCCGCATATCAACTTTCTTCTCAGATATTTTACCTTTTATTGTAAAACTTTTTGATTCAAGACCTGGAGTATAAAGTTCTCCCCTAGAAATAATTACCATTTTCGTCAGATAACTCAAATCCTCTAAATAATTCTTACCGAGTCGAAATTTTATAAAGCTAGAATGAAGAAATATTTTACCTTCTTTCTTTAGGTAAGAATGAGCCTGAGAAAGAAACAAAGTATATATTTCCTTTCTTTTACGATCGATATGTAATTTTCTCACTAACTCTCGGATATCATAATAAACTTTAACCCGAATTTTATCTTTATCACTCATAACTTTCCCTTCGCTTCAATGGCAATTCTCTAAGAAAGCCCTGTTTGTTATAGACAAAAAAGTGTCGTTTTTGAATACAAAAAAATAGAAAAAACTCAATAAAATAAGTGAATTATGGATATTTTCTGAAAAAAGTAGGAGAAAGATAAAATATGGGCTGGCGTAGCGTTTCGTGCATTGCAGTTGTTACTGTTGCAGTCATCATTGATCATTACATGTAGCAATATATGTAATCATTATCTTCATTGCTTACAGTATGTAGAAAATATTTGAAGAAATAAGTCATTCTTTATGGAAATAAGTTAACTATAGACTTAATTTCTCATAATAGAACATAAAAAAGGAAATCAATTCGAAGAATAAGAAGCTCAAAATACTTTTCCCTAATCTAACCCTTCCTCATCACCCAGAAGTCCCTAGAAATCGATTCTGAAGCAAAATAAGATAGGATATTATAGATTTCCGAATTAGAAAATAATTAATTTTCAGACAAGAGGCGAATTCATCTTAAGAAAAACAGAAATCCAATCAAAACTTATATCAAAAAGATTTTCTCAAAGTGGTCAGCGCATTTCAAATGCTTATTTTTTATACATCAATAAGCAAATGCATTGGACCCAAACAAAGAAATCTCAAAAGCAACTCATCTTAATTTAATAAAGTGAATTTTATAACCTTACCTCATCAAAAAAAACGTTAAAACTACCTTAATTCGCATTTTAGAAAATATTTAATTATAAAATTTAATTTTTTTTCACTACGGTAATATTTTTTTGAGAACAATTGCGATTTTCTGGATATAATAAGGGTATAAGAATATCTTTTTTCTAAACTGCTCTGGAATGCTTTTGCAGATGATGATGAGAGAAAAATATGCGAAATATGTGAAACGGGCGAACTATACCCAAAAAGGAAAATGAATGCAAAATAATTTAAAATCACTAAGCTCAAAAGAAAATTCACTCCGTATACTCGCTTCCAACTTCAACGACCTAATTCTTCCCTTAAAAGAAAGTAATTACGAAAAATTATTGATCACATTCGGAACCAGAACTTTGAATAATTCTTACATATCTCAAACTGACTTGGAATATTTAGTCTATAACTCTTTTGTAAAGCTAGAAGCAGATACCATCAGACCTATTTTAAGAAAATGGAAAATTAATTTCGATCTAAGCAATAAAGCCATTATTTATTTTCCTAGATTAGCGATTACTCACAGCTCTGATATATTTGATAAAGAAAATCACATTCATGTCTTAGCCCTAATGCCAAGGGAAGATATTCCACAACTTAAAGAACTTTACGAAAAAGAAATCACAAATTTCTGCAAACATAAATACGCTATTAAGCCAAATTTTCATTTCCAAATTTATAATGGTGATTCCTATGATTTTTTGAGCTATTCCCTGAGAAAAGAATACGACTCTGACAATACTTCCTGTTTCGATAGCCTAAGCACAAAGATCAGTCGTTTAAGTTTCGGCTCTTACAAGCATATTACCTTTAATGACCAACAACCTTTCATATCTCTTCACAAAAAATACAGTAGCACAATAACTCAAAGTCACAAACC
>NZ_RQHW01000005.1 GCF_004770995.1 Leptospira idonii
GTAGATTGAATCCAGAGGGTAGGGCAGAATACGACCGATTGACTGAGGAGCTCAAAGCTGCCGAACTTGCTGAGTCGATAGGTAAGACGAAAGGAATCTTTGAACTTAAGAGCTGGGAAGAAGCTCAGAAGAAACTTGAAGAAGCAAGAAAAGAACTTCAAGACTTTATAAAAAATACAGCGAGAGCATTAGGATTCCAGATTGGGAATGCACCAGTTAAACCTTTGGATACTAAAAATATAGCTAACTCATCAGTGGATCTACAGCAAAGATTTATAGATGCGGTGGAAAATCCGAATGTAAATAATTTTAAAACAGGCGATAGCTTAAAGATCGAATTTCCAGAGGGGACTTCTCCTGAAAAAATTAAAGAAACCTTGGAAAAAATAGGAAAGCAGATGGTGAACGATGCGTATTTCGACTATGATGCTTCTGTGAAGTCTAAAGAGTTACTTGAGAAATTTGCAAAGGAAAATGGGTTGAATTTGCCAACATCGACACCTGAACAAAAACAGATCTATAACAGTATTAAAGCTGAACTAGATACTACGATTGCAAATGCGAAAGCAGATGTTACTGCAGCTAGAATTGAATATGTAAGGGAGAATTATGCAAGGTTGACAACAGAGAAACTTGTAGCCGAGTTTGGAGATCGAATTGATACGCAGAACAGTACGGAAAAAGTGACCGTCTTGAAGAATGGTGAAGGTGTGATCTTGAATCAAGTTTACTATGATTCGCAGAATGATAATAAAACGAACATTAAATTTTCTGATTATACCATGTATCCTGGAAATGAATGTTCACCTACATCAACATCTATCGTTGCAGAATATATGGGAGCTAAACCACAAAATGGTGAGTACCAGTTTGTAGATGATTTTATTAAGCAAGCGCAGAAAGATGGTATTCTTGTTAAAGGAACTGAACTGAAAGATAATGAATATCTAAAGTTAGTTCTTCCTCAATATGGGCAGCAGCTAGTAAATCTTAGCACAGATAAAAATCCAATTCCAGGTACAAATCCTGTTAAATATGAGAATAGTGATTGGAAAACAAATTCAATCAAAGATGCATTGAATGAAGGGAAACCTGTTGTTGTGGGCGGAAAGTTTGATGTTTATCCAGTGACAGAAGGGCATAGATTAGTAATCGTTGGTTATGATTCTACAGGCTGGATTGTTCATGATCCTTTTGGGAATGCAAATGTCACAGGTTATAAGGGATCGGGAATGTATGCTCATTATGATTATGGTAAATGGAATATTGGTAAGGGAGTGGCATTTGTGATTGAAAATTTGCCAAAAGAATAAGGAAAGGTTTAGGATGAAATATTTATTACTTTTTTTGATTTTATGCAAATCTTCGTTATTTGCGAGAGATTCTGCTTTTGAAAAGCTATATGGGTCTGTTAATCATTGTTATAATAATGACTGTCGTAAGGTCATTGGAAGCTCGTTTTTAGTTGAGAAAGGTAAACCTAAAGACGAGTATTCCCCTGATAAGTTACAAGATTTTAAAAATAAAAATTGGAAAGAGACAGCCTGGTGCGTATCTAAAAATCAGGGAATAGGGGAATATGTTTATATTCCTTATTGGAATGATGAAAGTAAAAGTGGTTATGCAGATATTCTAAAAAGAAAAGATTACTATGTTTCTTTAACAATAATTAATGGGTTTGCCAAAAATAGTGATTTGTTTATTGCAAATAATAGAATAAAGAAAGTTTCCATAGAAGTTCAAGAAGTAGCTTATACAATGTCTGTTGCTGGTTCAGAGACGATTCCTGGGACTGATGTAAAAATAAAGGACGGACCTCTTTTAAATAGCATTCATGAGATTGAATTTGCAGATACAATGGAACAGCAAGAGTTTAAGTTAAAAATTGCCCCGAAGTCTAGAAAAAGCGAATATCTTGAGATGGGGTTACTCTTTAAAATTACACTCAAAGAGATTTACCCTGGCACAAAATACAAAGATACATGTATGTCTGCTGCTATGATTGAAATGATCGTTCCAGCGGATAAGAAAAAATAACCTTTTCCTTCCCGCGCCATCGGATCGAAGCGTAAATCCTTTCCTGAAAGGAAAGATTGGAGCGAAGAGCCGGGTCGGTTGTTTAAATAAATTGTTTATTATAAAAACAATTGCGAGGCGCCCATACTAAAGTATAAAATGTTCATATAATGAATCTTAATCGGGAGAGAAAGCTTCTAGCGGTGACGAAGGCCAAGGATGGCCGAAGTTCGTTTGTCATGACAGGAAGTCATGCAAACGAGAGCTGGAAGCGAATCTCGACTTGTTATGCGAACCCTGCCTCTTGCGAAAGCCTACTGAGACAAGAATATACATATTGAGCCTCGCAAAAACTAAGTAATTGAACATTTTGTTCGTTAAGTTGGATGGATTTGAAGCGGGTGTTAGTTTTTTT
>NZ_RQHW01000063.1 GCF_004770995.1 Leptospira idonii
GGATTGGAAGGCTGGTATTGCTACTTCTCAAGCTTCCAGCAGAGAAGCGATGCAAAAAATCTCTGAGAGCGTTCATCTTAAAGCCAAAGAACTAGATACCGCTAAACGAAAGTGGGCGGAAGCTAATGGTGGAGTCCTTCCTGAAGGCAAGAGCTGGGATGACTTAACTGATGACGAGAAAGAAGCTGTCATTCAGAAGGCATCTGCGAAAAAGAACGGTATGGCAGAACGAACTCAGCACTTATCTAGAGATGACATCTTTGAGAGAATTGGTGGATCTATCTCCGATTTTGCAGATCAACTAGATGGGAAGTATGGGGATCATTCTGGTGTTATTGAGTATGATAAAGATGGTAAACCTGTCTTCGTTGCTAAAACTTGTTTTGTTGCTGGGACTAAAGTCCATACCAAAGACGGACTTAAGAACATTGAAGACATTCAAGTCGGCGATATCGTGCTCTCATGGAACGAAGAGACTCGAAAATTTGAGTATAAAGAAGTTTATGAATTATTTGTTCATGAAGTAGAGTTATTGTTTGATGTAGAGATAAATGACAATGAAATACTTCAGACAACGTGGAATCACCCTTTCTGGGTAGTAGGTAAGAATGCTTGGGTAGAGGTGAAAGACCTTCAAGTAGGAGACATCGTTCTACTTAAGGAAGGCAAAGAGGTTCCTATCACAGCAATTCGCTTCTACAACATTCAGCCTACTAAAGTCTATAACTTCGAAGTCAGGGATAATCATAGTTATCTTGTCGGCGAAGATGGGGTTCTAGTGCATAACTATGAAATTCCAATTCATACAGAAATAACAAGAGCTGCGCTTCAAGGAACAGGCCTCAGTGAAGAAGATATAGATGCTATAATTGCAGCAAATCATGGACAAGATGCGGCTCAAAATCACATGCTACATCCTGAATATCACTTTGATGCATTAGCTAATTTTGATGCAGTCATTGCTAATTTCCAAAATTACATAGATCCTCAAAGAAACGCAATGCAAACTGGCTCAAGAGCGGATCGGCTTGCGGCACTTGGAAGGATTTCTCATGGAGTTCAAGATTTCTACTCACATTCAAATTATTTAGAATTATGGGCACAAGAAAATAACATTGCAGATTTAGATTCAATAGACGGATCAAATATTCCTCTTTTTAGTGAGGTTATGAGAGATACATCAGGCAAACATACTCAATTTAGAAATTTACTCCAAACAGATCTTCGTACAGGATATTTTAGAGTAGTTGGATGGGGACAGACAGATATTGGTGACTTAAATGACGATCCTAACTCGCATAGTCAGATGCATAAAGATAGGCCTGGTAGGCCTGGCCATGCAGCTTCGAGAAATTTAGCAGAGAGGCAAACTAAATATGAATTTAATACCTATTGGAAAGAACCCATAGTAACTACTCCGCAACCAAAACCAGTAATCCCATTAAATATTACTAATAAGCAATGTGGATTAAATATGTCTTGCTTGAATCAAGAAAACAATAACCCATGTGGTTTAGTTATGTCTTGTAGTAAAATAGACTTGATTCAAGGCCACTAAGGGAAATTTTATGAGCAATATCTTAATTAAGGTTAATTTATTAAAACTAAAAGAAAAAATATTGAAATATTGTAAAACATTCTACTTTATATATTCAATTTTAATTTTTATCTCTATGTCGATTAGTTCTCTCTACTACTCTTTTTACTTAGACCTAATCGGGGATGGGATTGAAAGGAGTAAGCTTTTCGGAGCAATAACTTTAGTCCTATCCTTTATATCATTTTTACAGATTGTTTTTTATCACAAGCAATTATATAAATATAGTATCTTTACTTGTTTGATGAACTTATTCTTAATGTTTTATCTAGGTGGAGTCTCTATGATTAAGCTTATGTTATTAAAATTAATTAATCTGTAATGATCCTTGTGGACTTACCCCCTTGCAAACCACACAGTCAGCTAGCTCCTAAATAATAGGAGTAAAACTATGAATACTACTAGTAGTAGTGAACCGATCCATGTAATCACATCGGTTCAACGAAGAAGAACTAGTTCCTCAATCTGAAGTTAAAAAACTCGAACAAAGAATCAAAAGTCTGGAACGCATGCTCGGTAGAAAGACGGAA
>NZ_RQHW01000006.1 GCF_004770995.1 Leptospira idonii
AAAAAAACTAACACCCGTTTCAAATTCATCCAACTTAATGAACAAAATGTTCAATTACTTAGTTTTTGCGAGGCTCAGGGAATTATTTTTTCTTATCCTCTGGAACTACCATTTCAAATCTAGCATCAGAAATGCATGTGTCTTTATATTTATTTCCAGGATAGATTTCTTTGATAGTCATTTTGAGTAACAAATCCATTTGCAAATACCCATCTCTTTTAGATACAGGAACAACATTAATCTTAAATTCCTGCTCATCCATTTTATCTACTAATTCAATTTCATGAACACCATTTAAGATTGGTCCATCAAATATCTCAATGTCGGTTCCGGTAATTGTATCTGGGCCTTGTACAGACATTGTATAAGCAATTTCTTGTACTTCGATAGCGATTTTCTTAACTCGATTATTTGCCAAAAATAAATCTTTATTTTTCACAAAACCATTAATTATTGTGAACGAAAAAGAGTATCCCTCTCTTTTCCATATATCTTTATATTTATTTAGTCTTGGGTTGTTAGAATAAGAAACATAAATATATTCTCCTATTCCTTGGTTTTTAGATACACACCAAGCAGTATCCCTCCAGTTTTCATTGCGAAAGTCCTGAATTTTATCTGGTGAATATTCACCTTTTGGTTTGCCCTTCTCTATCAAAAAGGAGCTAGCAATAGCTTTACGGCACTCTTTCTTATAACAATGATTTACTGTTCCGTATAGTTTTTCAAACGCAAAGTCCCTTGCGCACAAAGGAACTATACTTAAGCTAAGTGTAAACAAAACATATCTCATTTTCAAATCACTCCTCTTTTTTTGGTAAATTTTCAATAACAAATGCCGTGCCGTCCTTGCTACCTATACCCCATTTACCGTAGTCATAATGAGCATACATTCCAGAACCTTTATAGCCGGTAACATTTGCATTTCCAAAAGGATCATGAACAATCCAACCAGTAGAATCATAACCAACAATCACAAGTCGATGACCCTCGGTCACCGGAGCAACGTCAAATTTTCCACCCACAACAACAGGTTTTCCTTCATTCAAAGCTGCTTTGATAGACTCAGTTTTCCACGCACTTGTTTCATATTTCACAGGGTTCGTTCCTGGCCTTGGAATCAAATCTGGCTCCAAATCAACTAACTTCTGCTCATACTGAGAAAGAACTTTCTCTAGATAGATGTTTTTCTTCAGCTCGTCACCTTTAACAAGAATACCATCTTTCTGCGCTTGTTTAATAAAATCATCTACTTGTTGGTTTTGTCCATTTTGTGGCTTAGCCCCCATATATTCCGACACAATAGACGTCGATGTAGGTGAACATTCATTTCCTGGTCTTAGATTATAATCTTTAAATTGGATATTTGTTTTATTATCATTCTGCGAATCATAGTAAACTTGATTTAAGATAACCCCTTCTCCATTCTTCAATACGGTTACCTGATCTGTACTTCTCTGTGTATCGATTCGATCTCCAAACTCTGCAACCAACTTCTCTGTTGTCAACCTTGCGTAATTCTCCCTTACATACTCAATCCTTGCTGTGTTGAAATCTGCTTTCGCATACACCACAGCCGCATTTAAGTCGCTCTTAATAGCTGCATAAATTTGTTTTTGTTCTGGAGTGGCATTAGGTGAGTTCAATCCATTTGCTGCAGCAAATTTCTCTAATGCTTCTGAAGCATGTGCAGAGGAATCATAGTCAAAAAACGCATCTTTCACCATCTGCTTCCCTACTTTTTCCAAGGTTTCTTTAATTTTTTCCGGTGGAGTCCCCTCTGGAAATTCTAATTTTAAGTTTCCGCCTGTTTTATAACTATTCACATTCGGATTTTCAACCGCATCAATAAATCTTTGTTGTATATCCACTGAAGAGTTGGAAATACTTTGAGCATTCAAAGGTTTAACTGGTTCTTTCCCAACAGAAATTCCGAAAGCCTTCGCTTTGGATATTACAAAGTCTTTTAATGCCAGTTTTACTTCTTCGAGTTTCTTCTGAGCTTCTTCCCAGCTCTTAAGTTCAAAGATTCCTTTCGTCTTACCTACCGACTCAGCAAGTTCGGCAGCTTTGAGCTCCTCAGTCAATCGGTCGTATTCTGCCCTACCCTCTGGATTCAATCTAC
>NZ_RQHW01000060.1 GCF_004770995.1 Leptospira idonii
TAGAATTAAAAATAAAAATGCGAGTATTGAGTAACTTATGTATTGAATGTTCATTTTAAAGAGTTGCGCATAACGAACTAGGCTACCCGACGTTGGCTAAGCTGGCACGAGGCTTGCGTATGCAAGAGGAGTGACAGTAGCCAATGTGCCTTTAGGCCGAGCGAGGGTGCGAGTCCCGAAGCGTAGCGGGTCAGCCGTAGTTATGCGCCGTTCTAATGCATGTTTGTAAAAGCTACCCTTTCTTTTTGTCTAATACCTTCTTCATACTCTCAGAGAAATCTTTAGCTGAATTTTTACTAATTTGTATTTGATTCACAAGAAAAATAATAATTGATCTACATTGATCAGAGTATTCAAGACATTCTTCATCCGAACGAGCATGCAAGCCTTCGCTGAGGGCAGAATGCAGAATTTGCAATGGATTCATATTATTTGGTCTTAGAATTGGAGGAAGCAACTCTTTGACCAATTCTATCTTTTCTTGAGCTACGATAGTTTGTTTTGTTTTCTGTAGGGCAACATTATATTGATTTAAATCTTCTCCTGACAACAATAAAGATATTTCATCAAGAAGTTGATCTAGTATTTCCTCAACAATTCTGCGATAATACCCAAATGCTCCGATCCCATATCCTTGTGACTCGCAAACTAATCCTTTTTTGAAGTAATCTTTAAAATCATGAAGCATTTTTTCTATATTTCGATCTCCTCTAATTTCCCAAGCCGGATACTGTCCAATCTTCATGAGCCATTTTTTATCATTTGCAATTTTTATAAAAAAAAGCCGGTCCTCTTTTTGACAATGCATACATAAATATTCTAATTTTACTACAAGGCCATTGCATGAAACATTAGTGTAGTGAAACCCATCCCAGTAATGATTAGTCATATTAAAAGTGTGATTTTCTTTGCAAATTTCGCAGTACATTAAAATAGCGGGTTTTGGTAATAAATCAAGAGTTGCTGCTATACTAGAGATTGCGTATTTTTTATAAAGTGGATATTCTTCTAGAAATTTCTTTTCAGGCATTAAGTAGCTCCATTAGTTTTAGTATAAATAATTCGTTCCATACTTAAGTATTTTTTAGAATGGCGCATAACGAACTAGGCTTGCCGACGTTGGCTGACCCTGAGTCCCGAAGGGACGTTAGGGACTGGCGCAGAGCTTGCGTTTGCAAGCGAGTTACAGAAAGCCAATGTGTCGTAGACCGAGCAAGGGTTTGCTGTGCAAATCCCGAAGCGAAGCGGTAAGCTTTAGTTAGTCGGCGTGTCAAAGTTTATCGAGTTAATCTTTTTTATTTGCACTAAGTAGTGTGCAATCTTGCAAAGTTACATCACGGAACGGCATGCCGTTGGAATAAATTGCTATTCCTTCAACAGAGACTTTCGTTCCTTTTTTTAGCTTTGATGCTTTGGAAAGAGATTTTTCATTCAATAGGCAATATATAGAAATATTGAATAAATCTTTGGTTTCAAAATTGATAGCGTAATTGTCGCCATGTTCATCGACACTATAAACGAATCCGGTAAGTCTAATTTTCTTATTGTCATAAGTATCTTTATAGGCGAGAATATTTTCGTGAATAATATCCTGTAATTCAAATACAGTCAATTCTGCCGAAAATATAGGTGTTAAAGAACAGATCGTTAATAGTATTAGGGTAGATATTATTTTGCAATTTACGTTAGTTTTCTTCATATAATATTTTGAATGTTAATTTTCCATCCTTAGTTTGATAATCAATAATAAAGAATGTATTGTTTTTATTTTCATGGAATATTTATACATTTTTATCTATTTTCCTAACTATACCGTTAGGTTACCATAGGCTTCTTTCGATTTGAGTAGAAAACATAGAGATGAATAGCACATTGCTTAGGTCGTGACTATTTGCATGAATAAATAGATCATTGATCCTTTTATTTAGAAATATTTTTTTGGCATGTCGACTAACGATCCAAGGCTTATCGACGTTGGTCGTAGGTGAGCCTCGAAGAGGCGTTACCGTCGGCGCGCTTTTTGCTTTTGCAAACA
>NZ_RQHW01000061.1 GCF_004770995.1 Leptospira idonii
AGCTCTGTGCCAGTCCCTAACGTCCCTTTGGGACTCAGGGTCAGGGGACTTCGGTAAGCCTAGTTCGTTATGCGAAATAGAGGTAATGTTTGCCTCAGGACATGGGTAACAGTTTAGATTAAATAAGCAAAATAGGAAAAGAGTGTCAAAAAAAATAGTTGTAAATACTTAAATTCTGTATATCCTAGACATATACATGAAATTGCCTGATTTCACCTTAATTGAAGGTTTCGACTGGGATAAGGGAAATATTAGCAAGAATTGGCTTAAGCATCATGTAAAAGCTGGAGAAATTGAAGAAATATTCTTTAATGAGCCTTTACTTATCTCTCACGATGAAAATCATTCAGAAAATGAAATGAGATTTGCTGCCTTAGGTATTTCAAATGATTCAAGAAGGCTATTCGCAGTATTCACAATTCGTAATAATAAAATTAGAATTATTTCTGTTAGAGATATGAGTAAAAAGGAAAGAAAGATTTATGAAAACTATCAAAAAGAAAATTCCTAAATTCAAATCTACGGATGAGGAAATTGAATTCTGGGATAAAAATGATGCTACTGATTTTTTCAATTTTCAAAATTTAGAGAAAATTTCATTCCCGAATCTTAAACCTTCTACCAAAATGATATCTCTGAGATTGCCAGAAGCTCTTCTAGAAAGACTTAAAACTTTAGCAAATAAAAATGATGTACCATATCAATCACTCATCAAGATTTTACTTTCAGAGAAAGTGAACGAAGAATTTAAGAAAGTCGGTTAACTACCTCTACTTCGCATAACTACGGCTTACCGCTTCGCTGCGGGATTCGCAAAGCTCACCCTTGCTTGGGTTTCACCACATTGGCTACTGTCACTCCCCTTGCAAAAGGCAAGTGTCGTGCCAGTCTAGCCAACGTCGGCAAGCCTAGTTCGTTATGCGTAATGCTTTAAAATTAAAATGAAAAAAAATCAACATTATGTTTGGAGACATTATCTAAAACCATGGACAAAAAATGATAAAATCTGGTGCAAAAGAGATGAGAAAATTTTCAATACATCATTAAATAATGTCGCTCAAGAAAATTATTTTTATGTCTTAGAAACTCTTTCATCAGATGAATTAGCTATCATTCGAAATATTCTTGATAAAATAGACGAAACAGCAATTCCAGTAATGGAATCGAATATCGACATCCTTGTAAAAGCTTCAAACTCAAAAGGAGATGAAAAAAAGGAATATTTAGAAAATTATCACACTTTCATTGAAAACATTGGAAAGCCTTTGTTGGAATCGCTATACAAGGGTGACCTTGAAATGCTGAATATCCAAAGAAACAGAGATAACTTTTCCTATTTTCTGGGATTACAATATACTAGGACAAAAAAAATAAGACATTCACTAATGAAGGATTTTGAGCCTTTATTCCAAAAGCCTGAACATAAAACCATAAATATTGAAACGATCTCTCATGCTCTAGCATTTTTAAGTGCTGATTTTCTAGGTAACTGGATTTCAAGTGATGGAAACTTTACATTAATAAGGAACAATACTGATATCGATTTTTTAACTTCAGACCAGCCTATCTATAACCATGCATTTAATTTCGAAAGCTGGGGATCCCCGGAGCAGATGGAACTTTTCTATCCAATTACTCCTTCTCTAGGATTATTAATTTCTAGCAAGAAAATTCCTCACTTTGATGCTTCTTCCGAATTAATCTCTTATTATAACAATAAATTAGTCTCAGAATCTGAAGAATTTATATTTTCAACCAATGAATCACAGCTTAAATAAAAGCACTACGCATAACTACGGCTTACCGCATCGCTGCGGGACTCGCACAGCTCGCCCTTGCTCGGGTTTCACCACATTGGCTACTGTCACTCCTCTTGCAAAAGCAAGCGTCATGCCAGTCTAGCCAACGTCGGTAAGCCTAGTTC
>NZ_RQHW01000002.1 GCF_004770995.1 Leptospira idonii
CAGAGTTCGTCTCTCGATGTTCTTTCTTTACAACTACGTCGTATACAAGTTGTTACTCAAAACAACAATACAAGCCTTTGATCCCAAAAAGATCAGAGGCTTTTTTGTGCCCGGAGAGGGGGACACAAGATTAGCCCGCAAGTCCGATATACAACCACTACAAGCAACCCTTCACGAATTTTGTTCTCTCAATTGGAATGGTTGCAGTGCTTGGCTAGATTTTCTAGCTGCTGCTCGTTGTTTTGATCGGCTATAGCAAAAAATGCATGTGTCTGCAATAAATGACTCTTTGTTTTACATTAATGAATGTATAGCGAATCTTTTAGAAAAATAAAGAGGAAGAGTAAATTAGTATAAAAAAATAATGTGATTTACTACTTTTGGTGATAGATGATACGATGATCCCTTCTGCAATGGGCCATCATACAAGGCAAAATGTTTATTTTTGATGGTAATACAATACAATGAAAAAATTTATTTTTAGTTTGTTTTCGGTTTTTCTCTTTTTTATTTCTTGTGGTGGCAAAGGAGGTGGAGACTCTTCCGCTACCTTGCTTTTGCTTCTTGCTGCCGGGTCGGGGGCAGCGAGCAATGACTCTTCTTCCGCAAGCGAACCATGTATGGAGACGACAGAAAGAACAGTCGCAGCAAATAATGGTCCGATTTTAAACTACTATGGAGCTGGAAAATCAGTCTATTATTCGAATCCTCAATCTTTTTCGGTAGGTCCAACTAAGCCGAATGCAATATTTTATGTAGAACAAACACACAGTTATACGACTTCAGGTGACTTTCGACCAGTTCATTATTATTTTTATAATAGCTCGGGTTCCAGTTTCATAAATCGAGAAGTAACTTTAGGGGGACAATTTGGAACATCTATGCTCGGTTATGGTTCCAATTCTTCTTATTATCTTGGCTCGTCCTCTCCTTATGTTAGTTTTGGTTTAGCAAATACTTGGTATCTCGATTTAAACGGCCCTGTGAATTCAAGTTTTCGAATCAAACAAACTGTTGGTTGTAAGGCGATGACGGAAGATGAACGATGGTTTAATACGAGTAACAATTCTAACTCAACGAACGGGCTTTCTCATTCTTGGCCTCGAAGAAAAAAGATGAATGTAAATATCATTTTTTTGAATAATTCCTATGCTACCAAAAGTTTGGAAGCAATTCAAACGGCATTAGATCGCTTTAAAACTCTATACTTGCAAAATACGGTAAATGTAGAACTTGTATTCTCTCTTAAAACTTCATCAGATACGGAATTCAATGCGATCTCGGATATATCTTCAGAGGATACTTCTCTTTCGGGTGGTTTACTTCGGTTGTACACATCCACGGCTTCCTTACAAGATCCTAAGGCTTTGAATATCTATATTGCGAGTGAGGCGACTGGTGAAGGTAGTCTTTTGGGAATGGCAGGCGGTATTCCAGGCCTTCCTGGCTTTACCGGAACAAGAGCCTCTGCGATGATCGTATTCGTTGAACCGCATCGTTCGACAGGTGCAGCGGGAAGTTCGCTTTCCTCTGCGGATCTAGTGATTCTTGGGAATACTATGGCGCATGAAGCAGGTCATTTTTTAGGACTTTTTCATACATCCGAGAGCGCTGGATCGAGCTCCAATTCCGGCCTAAATTATACACGCGATCCTTTGATTGAAACGCCTTACTGTAGTACTTCCCGAGCAAGTTTTCTTGTAAATGACGGTTACATTGCGCCTCAAGAATGTTTGGGGACAGGGATTACCAATGCGAGCGGTTATAATATGATGTTTTGGGCAAGTGATGGGGTCACCAATCAAAACCAAATTACAGGAGAACAGGGCTGGGTGATTCGAAGAAATCCTCTTGCGTATTAATATGATGAAACAAAGAATGATTACTTTTTTTCTTGCGACTTTTGGTTTCGTTTTACCATTGTTTGCAGAACCTTTGAATCAAGAGACACTCGATAGAATGATTACGAGTTTATCTCTTAGTCGACATCCTGGAGATATAGACCTCAAAGTGCTTGTCACTTCGATTGATCCTCAGCCGGTTCCATACCTGAAGGAAATTATTGAGAATCGCCCTGTTAGAGTATACGTAAAGGTGAATGCAGTTAATGCTCTCGCCAAATTTGAGTTAACTGAATCAAAGTCCTATCTGGAAACCCATTTGTCCGATCCAAATCAACATAGATTGGTGCGGCAATCGGTGATTCAGTCCTATATTCAGAAATATTACGATAAAGATCCGAATGCAGCAGTTTTTAAACTTCGAACTTCAATTAAGGAAAAGGAGTTTTTGGATTTTGCAGAAAAATCAATTGACTTCTCTAAATCACAGTCTTTCCAAAACAGAAAATCTAAAAATGAATTCAAACAATTTGAATCTACTGAAACACAAAAACAGAAAAGAGTTTTACCCAAAAAACCTGTTTCAGATTAAGAAGGACTCTATTTATTTTTACTGAACCCGTTGATGGAATTCTCTGACAGGAAGAGTTCTGAGTTTGGAAGTTGTGAGGGCGTTAGAGAAGTTCAAACAAAAATAGTGTGCAGAATTTTTCGCAGAACTAGAATTAGATTCTCGCAGACGAATAGTTATTGGCTTTCAAAATTTAATTTATTTAGTCATGTCAGGATATTTTTTGTTACTCCATTCTGAACTATCAATATGCATACGGATCTTCTATTCGCTGGTATTTTTCCAATCAAATTATCAATTTGCAGGAGATTTTTACTTACTGCTGTACACAAATTAGTTGTTGGTTGCTCAGATTACAAGGATCTGGCGTCCAGCCAGCTGTAATGTCGGCTATTGAAAGAGAGTTTCCTTGTCCCATAACTGCATTAAAACTTCCTGAATTACTTGTCCAACCGTTGCAAGTATTGGTAAGATTCGTTGTCCAATTTGTATTCAGTCCAGTCCAGTATTTTGAATTAGCAGAAAATCTTGTAGTCAAACTAGATAAAAATAGCCCATTGGAACTTGTTGTTCCAATAGTTCCTTCATCTTGGTAATACGTTTTATTAGGTGCAAAAACCCAATTGATTTGACCATCACCAATATTTGCAGTAACAGATGCTCTTCTGGTGACTCCATCAACCACCATCGCTTTGTAAGTTCCTGAGCCTGGATAATTTCCATCTGTGGAACAAGATGGATCAAAATTAACGGCGCTACCAGGATTGGGAGGATAACCAGATAAAGTGAGGAAGACCTTGCAAGGGTTACAAGAGATTACACAAGTGATAGATACCGAATTTATATTTGCGTTTTGAATGACTCCGGTTCCATTCGTTACAGTGCAAAAAAGTCCAGAAGGTTGACTTGAAATTTTTACTGAATAATTTGTTCCTGTTGTTAATAGATTTTTAAATGAGAAATTGGAACTATTTTGATCAATATCTAAAAAGAAAACTTCATTTAGAGTGAGTTTTAGCCCGGAATTCACAAGCCCTGAAATAGTGCCAGATACGGAATAGGCGATAATGTTGGAAATAAAATCTTTCCCACATAGGGGAGATGTATCATTTAAAATAAACTTGGTGAATTGGCTTTCTTTGAATGCATCTGAGTTTGGATCGCAGACATTATTCGATTGTGAAGGTTGGCAGTTGATAAAGATCAGAACGACCAAAACGGCTAAATACAATCGATTCCAATACAAAAAAAGGGAACTATAGTTAAAAAATTGTGTAAACCTCTTCAAAATTTAGTCCCCTCCGTATTGTAAATCAAATTACGATTATCCTGTTGCGATTCATGGGCTTGCTTGCGGAACTTTCGACAAGGCAAAGAGCAAGCTTGAATATTGTCCTGACCGAAGTTAGTAACTGCAAAATCGTCCCAGTAGCTACGAATTTTGGAACTTTGCCAGTCATTCGTTTGGATGACTTGATCCCAGTGGAATCGGCGGCCTTACGAGAAACTAAAAAATGCGCTGCTATGTAATCCATATCGTTTTTATATTTTCCGCAGATAGTCTTGAACTCTTCTTTGGTCGAGGATTGGATGTTGCTCAGGATATTCAAAAAAAAGGATTCTAAGTTATACGGTTTGTTTGTCCATTTTGGTAGGAAACTTTCAAAAGTTTCCTTTTAATTTACAACCTGTAGAGATATACATACAAAAATTATTGGTCATATCGATCTCAAAAATACATTAATTTATTTATTTGCATGTGAGTCCTAGTTCACTTCTACAAATCACAAACCCTTTACAAAAAAGGGAAAGCATAGAAGGGATTTACGAAACTAGAACTAAGTGCGGAACGCACCCGCCCAGGCGAATCCCGCATTTAAAAACCTATCTCTTCACCTCTAACAAAAGTTTATCGAGTTCTTTGTAACATTCGGCCATGCCATCGGCCGCGCCGCTTTCCACCATCATCTTGCAAACTTCGGCGGAAGCATATCTGCATAAATGGGTCATCAGAGTTCGATTGCCTTCGCTTGTGAAGGTGCGCGATTCAAATGTAGCGTTCGGATCTTCGGGAGCATTCGGATCGAAGGTAGACATGTCCATGATGTAGTTCTCGGTATTGGCCAATTTTTCAGGTGCAATCACTTCCCGAAATGTTCCATAAACGCCGGATTTGTTTCCCGCTTGGTCCGCATAGAGATACAAATATTTTCCACCTACTTTCAGATCTTGTTCACAGGTATCAAGAACCATACCTTCCGGACCGATCAGCCATTGTCGCATTAACTCAGGTTTGGTGTGGCAGTCAAACACCAATTCCCTTGGTGCAGCGAAGTAGCGTGTAAACACGACTTCGGTTTCTCCTCGACGTTCCATCTTCACTTCATTTTGGTTTGAGTTCATCTTTTCCTATCTCCTTTGGTTTGCATTGTTTGTAATTCTTCCAGTAGTCCGTCGAGTTTCTTGTAACGCTTTTCCCAAATTTGGCGGTATTTCTCAATCCAATCGATCGCGGTTTTGAGAGGTGCTGTTTCGAGTCGGCGTGGCCTTTCTTGGGCGCGAATTGCGGTAGAAATGAGGCCTGCTTTTTCCAAAACCTTTAAGTGTCTGGAAATGGCGGGCTGGCTCATTTGGAACGGTTTTGCCAGCTCCATAACCGTCGCATCTCCTTCTGCGAGTTGCATCAGGATCGCTCTTCTGGTTGAGTCTGCCAGTGCGGCGAATGTAGAATCGAGAGTTTGCATAAACTAGAGCTTATATAACTAGTGGGTTATATAATGAAAATGGTCAATCTTTTTTTTGCTTGTTTTGAGTTTCGGGTAAGACCGCCTTTATAGTGTTTGTTTTTTTGTTTTATCTGACGCTACCCCATAATAATACTTATAAGGGATTTTAAAAAAGAAAAGAGAGGATTCTATCTCTTTCTAAGGGAACGTCAGTCACTACAAATCAGGATATTTGACTTCCCGCTTTCCAAATTCCTACGGTTTGGGTAGAAATTATGGAAGGGAATAAAAGATAAAAAGTTAGACTGAGTTTTCGAGTAAAAAACTTGTTAGTTAGTGTTTGCTTTACAGAGCTGGTTTGATGTCCAAAGGCACCATGGAGATTGGCTCATACAATCTAATTGCTTTGTGAAAGTATGACATTTCTTTTGGGTTTGCTCTTTGGCATTATCATATTTAAAAGTCATTTTTTTGATCGTTTGATTCTCGGTATAATACTTATACTTTGCAATGGAAGTGTCTGGAACTGTTGTTTGGTAGCCATATCCGTTTAAAAAAACGTTCGCTTTGCCGATCGTATCCCTTTCTTTTACGGTTCCCGCCTTCCATTCGTTATCGACATATACATCGACAAAGGCTCCAGGAGGTGCAAAACCGACTGCCGGGAATTGATAAAGTCGCAATACTTCTGCAGAAGACTCTTTTTCACTTCCTTCTCCGTTTGACTCTTTAATAAGAGTTATATGGTAGGATTGTTTTTCCATTACATCTTTCAATTCCCAGTATAAGTCGGGCACGTTATAGAATCGTGGTCCGAATTTTTGTTTCATTGGCGATTTTAAAGATTCTCGAATCGAATTGAGCTCATCTACGGATTTCTGTGCTGCATTTAATTTTTCCTGAAACTTGGGAGTTTTTTCTCCCTCTTTGATTTCTTCGGATGAAAGTGATTTGAAATCAAAGTTTTCTAAGTCTAAAAAGGCCAATACGGCTTTTTCTAAAAATTCTTTTTCATTTTTTTTGTTCTGCCCCATGAGTTGGGTTTGTATGAATGAAAAGAGTATAACAAAAGATAAAAGGGAAAGAAAATATTTCATCTGCTGAATTCCTTGCGTAAAATTGAAGGAAACCATAATCTTGTTTTTGAATGAGTCAAGAATTTATTTCAATAAATTTGTTGGATATTATATCTTTTCCTTGCAAAGATTTGTTTCGTAAGTTAGGGAATGACTCAATTCCAAATTCGTTTTGACAATTCTTGAAATCGGAATATTGTTTATCTCTCTATGGTTTCATTCCCAGATAAAGATGTTCGATCATTTCTTTCGTGATTGTTTTCGCATTTTTAAAATCGATTTTGCGAAACATCATCTGTTTGCCTGAGAGCAGAACGGCAATTCCATGAACCATCGTCCAAGAGGCGATGGATGTTTTTTTTACATCGTTTGTTACAAGTTGTCCGTCTCTTTTGCAGTCTGAAATGATATTCACAAGTACATCAAATGTCTCTTCTTCGGCGGCGATCAGAGTATCGTATTTTGAGTGATCCTGGATTTGATTGCCATACATGATTTTAAAAAGATCCGGATTTTTAAGAGCGAACTCAACATACCGAATGCCTGATTCTCTGAATTGCAGCAAGGAACGGTTTGCGAATTGGGTACGTAATTTTTTTAACTGTTCCGCCAATAATTTGAATCCTTCCGTTGCGATCTCTGCCAGAAGAGATTCAAGATCGGGGTAATGCCTGTACGGAGCCGATTGGGAAACCCCTGCTAATTTGGCGACTTTCCTCAAGGACAATGCCTGGTATCCTTCTTCCTTTAGAAGTTTTAAGGAGGCTTCCATCAGTGCTTTTTTTAAATCGCCGTGGTGGTATGTCGTTTTTTCCGTGTTTTTTTTCATGTTGACATATATTACATTTAATCGAGAGTAGGTTGCATTGAATGTGTTCTGTGTAAACATTCTGTAGCGGGAGATTGAGGTCAATGAAAAATGAAATTATAAACGATCATTTTGATATAATCTGTATAGGTTCCGGAATGGGTAGCCTTACTGTTGCAAGTTTACTTTCCAGGTATGCAGGAAAAAAAATATTAGTGATCGAAAAACATTTTCAAGTGGGCGGTTACACTCACGCATTTGCCAGAAAACAAAATAAATTTCATTGGGATGTTGGCATCCACTATGTGGGCGATATGCATTCCGGCGGTTTCAGCCGTTTGCTTATGGATAAAATTACGGATAAGAAGGTTGTATGGAACAAGATGCCGGAACCTTTTGAAAAGTTCGTTTATCCGAATCGAACTTTTGAACTTTTCGGCAGTGAAGAGAAATTCAAATCCGATTTGATCTCCCAGTTTCCCTCTGAAGAAGAATCGATTCATCAATATTTCAAGGACTTACATAAAGCGTCCGCATTGTTCGGTAAGTCGATGATGATGAAGTCAACTACTCCTGAACTGAGTGCGTTCACCGCACAGATGGAAAGTTCCGAGATTGTGACTCTAAAAGACTATCTGGATCATCATTTTAAGAATGAAGACATCAAGGCGATCCTTGCGTCTCAGTGGGGTGATTACGGTCTTCCACCTTCCAAGTGTTTGTTTGCAACACATGCCGCACTTGTTGTTCATTATTTTAACGGAGGATTTTATCCTGTCGGCGGCGGTGGAAAAATATTTGAAAGTGTGGAACCTATCATTTTAGAGAATGGCGGGGCAGTCCTTGATACAACCGAGGTGCTTAGTGTCATTATAGAGAACGGCAAAGCAATAGGTGTGAAAACCAAATTTCTTCGAGGGGAAAAACAGGAGCGGGATTATTTTGCTCCTGTCATCGTATCTTGCGCCGGTGCTTATCCTACTTATATGAAATTGATTCCTGAATCTGTGCCGATTCCGTTTAGAAAATCATTAAGTGAGTTTTATAATAAAGAGAAGATGGCGACAAGTGTTTGTGTGTATATGGGCCTTTCCGATAGTCCCGCCAAACTTGGGTTTAAGGGAGAAAATTACTGGATCTTTGCTTCCAATGATCACGAAGAAAATTTCAAAAGAAGAAACGAATGGTTGGAGAACTTTGGGGAAGTCAAAAATCTATATATGTCTTTTCCCAGTTTAAAAGATCCTGATGCAAAAAATCATACCGCGGATATGATCGCATTTACCGATTACTCTCTATTTGAAAAATGGAAAGATCTTCCTTGGAAAAAAAGAGGGGAAGAGTATGAAACATTTAAAAAGAAAATTGCGGAATCGGTTGTGGATACGATAGAGATGAGATTTCCTGGGTTCAAAAATATCGTTGAATACATTGAAGTATCAACCCCGCTTACAAATGAACATTTTACTTCTCATCCGCATGGTGCCATCTATGGACTTGCTTGTGTTCCCGAACGTTATGACAAAACCAAATCTCCTTGGTTCGATGTGACAACTCCAATCGAAGGTTTGTTTCTAACAGGAGTGGACGCAGGAGGTTCGCCTGGGATTGCAGGTGCCATGATGGGCGGACTTGCGACGACTCTGAAGATTTTAGGAAGCAGGGATATACTCAAAAAAATTCTAAAAGAATAACTATGCTACTATAGTATATTCCAATTCGATATTTTGGCAATTGCCTCAAGAGCCGATGTGCCGACGAGGGAGTTGCCATTTTTATTTAATCCGGGCGACCAAACGGTGATTACTCCTACCTCCGGAACGATGGCGACGATTCCTCCTCCCACTCCGCTTTTGCCCGGCAGTCCGACTCTATAGGCGAAATCTCCGGAGGCATCATAATGTCCGCATAACATCATGATGGAATTGATGCGTCTGGCTAGTTCTGGAGATATAATTCTTTGATTAGAGATCGGATCGAATCCTTCTTTGGCAAGAAATAACATGGATCTACTTAAATCTTCACAACTCATTGCAATAGAACAATGGTTACAGTAAACATTGAGAACATCGGACACAGTATTCTCTATATTATTGCAGCTTTTCATAAAATGAACCAAACTGGAATTTCTATGCGCAGTCTCTAATTCGGATAAAGCAACTTCATGATCGATACCGATTCGTTTCTCTCCAATGATCTCATTCAGGAAATTCAAAATAGTTTGGATGCTGGTGTCAGGTGTTCTGTCCTTTAATAGGATATCACTTAGAACAAGAGCACCTGCATTGATAAACGGATTTCGTGGGATTCCTCGTTCCATTTCCAATTGAACGATCGAATTGAATGCATTTCCCGACGGTTCGTGGTGCACTCGCTCCCAGAGTTTGTCTCCGATTTGATTTAAAACTAAAGTGAGAGAAAAAACTTTGGAGATACTTTGGATGGAGAATGGTTCTTTTGCATCACCGAAGGATGCGGATTCTCCGTCTAACGTGAGAATAGATGCTCCGAATTTTTTTATATCCACTCGTGCCAAAGCGGGGATATAATCGGCAACTTTTCCAGATCCAATTTGATCTTGGATGGATCTACATGCGGAATCCAGTATTTGATTCAGTGATGCGTTCGTCATGGTCATTTTATAAACCGACGAGCATACTATACAATCTCAAATGATGATTTTTTATTCTTCTACCCCAATTAAAACATCATATTTAGGAGAAGTGATCAGTGCTTGCAGGGTGAGCTCAATGGACTGAGGATTTATCTGCCTATAACAAAAGTTGTATTGTAGTTGTGTGCGAAAATTGATGTAATTTCTCAACTCCGTTGCGTCCAAAGAATTTTCCGATTGAAGTATGAATTTGTTAGAAGAGCCACAGCAAACCATTCATTTACTTCTTTGATCATCTCTAGGTATTCATGTTTTTTGGGGTATTTCAGAATTTGAATCGGTCTTCGTTTCAAAGTCCAATGAGTTAGGTAAGCGGCGACTTTTAAAGAATTAACATTTTCAATATCGTGAAAATCCTTTAACCGTGCAATATCTGCAAAGTAGTCTAATATTAATTCTTCAACTAACGGGATACAAACATTGCAATGTTTTTGAAGTTTGAATGCTTTTAGGAAATCTTCCGCTGTGGTTAAGACATGAAGCATGCGTTCAGAGACCTTTTGTTCCGTGAATCGCTCTATGATATAATTGTAATTCTTGTCTCTCGAATTCACTTAGTTTGGTATGCGGATTTTACCATTTCTTTGAATTCTTTGCTATGGACGTCTTCTTTAAAAGATTGAACTGCTTCATTTGTCGGGTAGTTGATCGAAGCATTTGGCAAAGTTCTTTTTGTAAATTGCCGAGAGTTAATTTTTGCTATAAATTCTTCTGTTACTTTTTTATGCTTTTTTGATGCCCAAGAAATTTCCGACTTTTTCTGCGTGCTCATTTGGTGCGCCTAATGACCATATTCTCGATAGACAGTCGTCAGAAAAAGTAGAATTATTATTGGGGGAAGTCAATTGAATTATTGAAATCTAGCATTTTCTTGCAAAATATGGTGCACTCGCTCCCACAATTTGTCTCAAAATTGATTTCAGCCTTAAAATGTTTTATCTTAAGACTGAAATCAAAATTCAGTTGGAAATTAGTTCCAGTTGTTTGTTTTCGGTTTAGCGATGTTTACTTTCATTTCGCGATTGAGAATGTTTTTTCCATTCAAATCGTTAATTGCATTGTCTGCATCCTTACGTTCTTTCATTTCGATAAAACCGAAACCTTTAGAGTTACCGGAATACTGATCCATAATGATTTTTGCAGATGTAACTGCTCCGTGAGCGGAAAAAAGTTCGTTTAACTTGTTTTCCGTCATTTCGTAAGAAAGGTTACCGACGTATATGTTTACTGACATGTGATGTCCTTGGGAAATTTATTTTTGATTCTTTAAGATTAAAAATTTAAATACAACTAACCCATTGGGGAGATCGGGTAAAAACACAACGAAAATGCAGGGGAAAACTTTGAAAAGAGATCAGAATGCAAAAAAGCGGGGAATACTCTAGTGGTTAAATAAACGATAATGTTTTGAATCTATTGCCATTATTAATGACATGCATTTCTTCCGCAAGGAAAATTCATAAAATTTCAATTAACAAATGTTTTTTGTAAATGGAAAAATGAAAATAGTAAGTTCCTTGCGTTAGGGATACGCAGGGCTTGATTCACCGTTAGGTGAATGGGAGCGAAGCGAACCCCGAAGTAGCCCGACCCATTCTATCGAATTCATTCGAATGTAGATTGGATCGGGAACGCCAGATGAATGTAAACTAATCACCGTAGTAGCCAAATTCCTTTGTTGTATCGTGATGCGAATAGCGAAAGTTATTTGTAAATTTATTATCCTGGAGGCATCTTGTCGAACTTCGGCAAAGAGGGATCCAGATGATCCCAAACATAACCTCGTGAAGTGTATGTTACAACTTGAGGTTTGTAGCGGCTCGGATCATCTAAGCTGGTCGCATGGATGGTAAAAAGATCTGGCATGGCGGAAAAGGTCATGTAAACAGGCGATCCGCATTTGGGACAAAAATGACTGGTTTTGGTATTTCCGCTGTCGCCTATCCTATCAAACTTTCCTGTTTCCCCTTTCAGGTTTACCGTTTTGCGAGAAGGAAACGTTAAATAGGATCCGTGTCCTGTGCCGCTCATTTTTTGGCAGTCTTGGCATTGACAGTCATTCATGAACATAGGTTTGTCGGAAATCTCGTAACGAATGGATCCGCAAGCGCATCCTCCGGAATAGGGTTGGTTCATATTTGTTCTCCTGGGAAAATTCTTTGAAATTTATTATTCCAATACTCGGATAAAATTAGTTAGTTGAAATCAGTTCCGCAAGTGGTCGACCCGATTCCAGGAAGGTTTTGAGATTCGAAAGAACTCCAGGCCAGCCTGTAGATATGCCTGCAAACATTTGCGGATCTAGGTCTTCGTGGGTAACTACCAAACGTACCAATCCGTCCGCATAAGGCTCTATATCGAATGTTACACGGGAATGTTTTGAGGCATCTTCCATTTCTTTCGGGCGAGACCATGATAGAACTAGGCGATGAGGTGGATTACTTTCCACTACTTTGCCCATGATGTCGATTGTTTTTGCTTCATCCAAACGTTCGTGTTTCCATTCCGAACCAGGTTTCCAATCGGAAACATTTACATGAGCGGGGTTTTTTGCCATCGGATCGAGCCAGTATTGGCGTGCGATTTCGGGATTGATGATTGCGTTCCATACCTTTTCCGGTGTGGTAACTATATATGTTACATAAACGAAGTTATGTTTTTCCATGATTCTCTCCTTCCAGTTGCGCTTTCAGATCGTGTAAAAACCCTAAGCGATTTTGTTCAAATTTTCTAACCCAACGTTCATAAACTTCGTAAATCGGCACTGGATTGATATAGTGAAGTTTCTCTCGCCCCTTCCAAACTACACTCACCAGATTGGCTTTGATTAAGATGTCTATGTGCTGTGTTGCTGATTGCCTTTGCATATCGAGCTCTTCACAAAGAGAGGAAAGAGGTTGGCCGTTGTTGGTATAAAGAAGATCCAGCACTTTCCTTCGATTCGGATCCGCTAGCGCCTTGAATACCTTGTCAGCCCCTTCCATTTCTTTCGACATGTTAAAAGCAATATGCAGGTATTTGCCTGCATGTCAATACAAAATTTTACCTTAAATCGGACTCATTCGGTATTTTAAGAATTCGGTTTGGGCACCAGCGATTGCAGCGGATAGCGCGGTCGTTATTGGAATGTATGTTGGTCAACTAACTTTATATTATCGATTGGATTGGGAACGCCCTAAGCAACTAAGCTTGCGGCTGTGTAAAAAACATTTAATTACACCTTTCTATCCTTTTTCCCTGTTTACAATCTCCACCAAACTTTTGATAGTAGTTGGATTGAATCATGGCAGCCGGCAAAAATCAAAAATTTCAGAGTATCATAGAATATTTACAGACCAACGGGAAAGAATCCGAAATCGATTCTAGGCTGGTAGAACCGTTTCTGAACTTTTTAGGGTTTCCCAAAGAAGAGTTTAAAAGTCATCCTTCCGGAGACACAAGAAAGGAAGCCGATTTTGTGGCCTATTTAGACGGGGCGCCTTACATTGTCGTAGAGTCCAAATCCAATTCTATAAACTTGTCCGATTTCAGTTTGGATTCCTATAAAAAAGCCAAGTTCCAACTGTACGGATATTTGAAATCGGATAAATTCAATGCGGCGAAATTCGGTGTTTTGTTGAACGGAAAAAATATCCAAGTATTCCAAAGAAAAGACAATCTGATTTTTCCTTTAACACCGATTCTTAGTTTTGGTAAACAAGCGGACAAAGTGTTCAATGATTTGAAAAAGATTCTAAAGAAACCTCAATCTAATATTCCGGAACATAAGACTGCGATTATAACCGTTTATAATAATAAAGGAGGAGTTGGTAAAACTGTGACCGTGGGAAATCTTGGCGGTGTGCTGGCGAATATGGGGAAAAGAGTTTTGTTGGTGGATTTGGATCCGCAGCAAAGGGACTTATCCGATTCGTTTAAGTTGGGCAACATCGCTTCTCACACAAGTATCTTCGATGTTCTGTTCGATGCGAAGATAGAGAAAGCGATTTCCGCTAAAAAAATCAATTCGAATCTTTATATCATTCCGGGAGACGAACGTTTTGACGATCCCAATCATTCCGCCAAAAAAGTGACCGCTTCTATCGTAAAAAAGTTCAGAAAGGTTTTGGAAGGATTCGGTAAAAAAGGTTTGTTCGATTACATTCTGATCGATTGTCCCACTAACTGGAGTTTTTTTAGTAAATCCGGTGTTTCCGTTGCGGATGCGGTTTTGATTCCTGTGAATTATCAGGCGGCGCAAGCGATTCATAATGCGGTTCAAGTTTTGGATAAGTTTATTCCCGAAGTTTGGAAGGAAAGATCGGGGAACGGCCCGGAGATTCTCTCTATTTTATTTAACAATGCGTATACGGATAAGACGAGTGAAAAACATTTTGAAGAAGTCAGAAAAGACGAAATCAGGAAACTGACAAAGGGTAAATGGTATTCGGATCTGTTTGAATCCAATGTGGAAATCAAACATTATCATGAAATTTCCACTCAATTGTTTTTATATATCAATGAAGCAGGACCTTCTCCTTTGACAGTTAGGAAGCCGCATTCGAAAATTTCTCAAGAATACGAGCAAGTAGCTAAGAAACTTTTGGAACTTACTTAGACTTTCGGATAGAAAACGGTTAGTATATATACATTCTCTCGTTTGTTAAGAAGACTGCATTGCAATATTCCAATACTTCCGATCCGAAAATTCCTTCGACTCCTTTGAAGGATGTGATCATGTATTCCAATGAATTTGGCAAAACTCCGAATTTCATATTCAATTGAGCGTTTCCTTGAAACTCTTGTTCCCCTGCTATAGAATCTCCTGTAATTACAACAGGCATGGAATAAAAATCCGTTTTGAATTCTCCTATAGAAGGGTGGAAGTCGTTCATTTCTCCTAAAAATCGGATTCCGTTGGATGTACTTCCGTCTTTCGGCAAGGGAGAGAACCAGTTTTTGGAACCGTAGGAAAGCTGTGCTCCGGTATCAAAAAACATCTTTGTCGTTTTGAAAGGAGTTTTCACTTCCATGATCGGCAGAGTGTGCAATCGCTCCAAAGGATAACTGATGGATTCGCATTTTATTAGTTTGTCGGAAGGATCTATTTGGGGTCTAGTTACATGAACATCATAGAATGACATTTTATCTTTTCTGATTTCAAAATGAAAACGGGATAATATGTCGTTTCCTATGAGATAATCGATTTTTTTTCCGATCAATGTTTCTAAGTTGTGAGAACTATTTTCAAATAATTCGCTAGGATTCGTTTCGAACTCGTGTCCGCATAAATGAAGTATCTTCTTAGAAGACAAGGTTTTTGAGGACCCTGTATCGATGAGCGCATAACAAACCTTTTCCTTCTGTCGCGGTATTTCAAGGAGGATATGTCCCGAGACAAACATTACTTCATAACTGGCGATTGTTTTAGACATTTTAGAATTGGACTATGGTTTTCTATTTTTGTTTCGAAATTTAAAGGTAAAAACGGAATAGAAGATGTGATTGAGGGTGGATCTGCTTAAAAAACAGAGTAAATGCTTTTTGGAGGGCAAAACATTTACTCTGTTTTGTGAATTTCGGATGAAGATTAGCTGTTGCTATCGTCAGCGATTTTTTGTAAGTCGCTAAGAAGTTTTGCTTCTTTTTGGCTCAATCCGTCAGCTGAGAGAATTTTCTTCAAAGTGCTGATGATTTGGTCTTGGTCGTCCTCATCTAATTCAGCGAAATCGTTGAGTCCTTCATCTACATCGAAATCATCGATATTGTCGATCGCATCGGAAATTTCATCCTCGCTGATGTCGAATTTTGCCAAAACAGAAACAAGTTTGTTAATTTCGTCCTCAGTGATATCTCCGTCCACACCCATAGCAGCAATACTGAAATTCATTAATAGTTCGTTATCCATTGAATCATCCTTAAAAATTGAATTTTCGATATGATAATTATCTGTTTATGAAAATCAATAAAAAATTTCTTTTGTTCGAATTTGGTTTTTCTCCCGTCTGAGAGGATGGATCTGGACCGAGTTAGGGGCTAGTAATTGCATTTGAAGTCGAATGTGTCGTCTCCGAACACCTTTCGAATGACTTGGTAAAGTTGGGGATCGTAAGTTTCCAATTCTTTGCGGGTATCGATTTCACCATGAATGCCGTTAGTCGGAATGCTTTCTAAATTCGTATCGAACCAGGATTGAACTCCTTCCGCCCAATATTCGTCTTCGTTGGATTCTGCGTAAGTGTTCTTCCACAAACCTTTCTTTTTCGCGGCTTTATAAGCGGCGAGGATTTCCTTATAAAGAGGAGGATTCGTATAGGACAAACTGAACATTATGGTATGGGCAAATTCATGCACCATAATATTCTCTCCCCTATAGCGGTCATTTGGAAAGCAAAGTAGATTTTCTTCTCCGAAGCTGGTCGCAGGTCTGGAGATCGTTGCTCCAAAACCTCTCGCTCTTTCGTTCCAGTTTTCTTCCGGGAATGCGGTTTGCATGTCGGAATGTTCGGGAATGTCTAATGTTTGTTCTTTGGCTCCGATGATCGCCAGGCGGATTCGATACATTTGCAGTCTGCCGGGAACCTGCGGGAGTTGTTTCAACATAAATTTCAGGATCTCATTGGCTCTGATCAAAGCTTTATCGGATACTTTCTCAGAGGCTAAGATCGGTATACCTGTTTCATTGATGTATTTTTTATAGAAGGGACTTAGGTTGTAGTAATCCGCCAATTCGGGTGAGACTGCGCTTACCCGATTCGTTTTTGCGGGAACTTTTGCATTCCCTTGAATTGTGATCATTTCGTCACTTTTTGTTAGTTGGTATACTCCGATACATTTTCCGTTTTGATTGTCCAGTTTCCATATATGTTTCGCATAAGTGTTCATCTCTAGCGTTTGATTCGGAACCAACTCGCTGTAAAAAACGGACTTTCCTTGCGTATCAATCCAATAGAGTTTTAGATTTTCTCTTGTTAGGTTGGAGAAGGAAGCTACGATAGCGCTTCCTCCCCCGCTTGATTTCCATTTGGAATCGCAAGAAAGGGATTTGTTCGCAGTCTGTGCCTCTAGAGGAAGCAAACAAAAAAGAAGCGATAGGTAGGTAATGGGTCTGAATATGCGAAACATATCGTATTTCCATTGAAGATGAATGGTCGGATCCCTCAGGAAGTAATTTATTTCTCAGTAAAGAAATTCATCGCTTCCCAGTTCGCATCTTCACGAAGCGCAGTAGACAAATGACAGCGAACAGGAACCTCTTCCATGATTTTGCTCAGTTCCACCGCGATTGCAGTGATCTGGTGTTCTTGTAGATATGTATATATTAGGAATTGGTGATGCCAAAAGTAGTGACCTACGTAAAGAACAGAACCTTGCTTTTCCATGGCCGCCAGAACTCGTTCTTTGCAGGCATGTGCGTGTTTTCTTCTTTCTTCATCGGGGAGACCGTCGTCACCGGGAGCAAGTTCCAATACAGGATCTTTCAAGTGGATTGTGAGCTCCATAAAATCAGAATGTTTTTGTTTTTCGGCCGGAGCTACAGGTTGAGCCAGATAACTTCCTTGAGCGATGTATCCGTCTCTTTTTCCCAAAAAAGGGGTGAAATTTTTTTCCAATGCTTCGATGTTCAAGGGCTCTGTTTTTCCTCCACACATAGATAAAAGCAAAAATATAAAAAGTGATTTAAGTTTCATTCGTTCCCTCGGTTGTTTGAGTTTCCCAGGCAAATTTCTTCTGAGCGGCAATTGTAAAGGATGCCCCTGCTCGTGGAAACTAAAAAATGAGGAAGGATTCTTGGGAATTTATTTCATTTTCGGTTTGGAAATTAATATAAGATCGAAGCACTAAAAGAAAAAGGAAAGCCCTAAATTAATGGATTTAGACTTTTCCTTATCATTTACAATCGTCATATTACATACCAAATTTAATGGGCTATCGTTCATAATCATGGATTCGAGGCTGAGTCTTTGATTAAAACCTAATACATTAGAAAAATCATAATTGTATATGATTTTGATATGAAAGAGATCATATATACTTTGGTGTAGATAAAAGCGCATTCCCGAATCAAAAGCAGCGACTCGCTCCTTCGGCATATCATACACTCTTCCTCCTAGATAAGGCATTGCGGTAATTTGCAGGCTTTCAAATATTTTTTTTGTATACCCGAATCCAACTCTGGCTACTGCTTCATTTTTGCCTTTATGGAACACTGACCAATCGTAATAGCTGAAATCCACATATCTTACAATGCCTTTACTGAAATGGCCGCCTGCGATCATTGCTTCCATTCTGAAAAGATTGAATTCTGTAATTTTGACTTTGTCTTTGAAGATTGCCATTTGGGTTCTTAGGCTTTCTACCTGCGATGTTCCTATGGGTTGATTGTTGACGAAAAAGATACTTTTGTAAGCCGGTGTAAAAGTGAATAAGAGTGAATTGTTATTATTATATAATAATTGAAGGGAACTTATTTTTAGATTAGCGCTTGGGTCGGTTTGGTTTTCAGGAATATTTGTCTTTAGTTCTTTTTCGGAATAGGGATATTTTTTCTTTTCTTGATTCAGATGTTTTCTGATCTCAAGAGAATATTCTCTCGGAATTTGATAATTTAAGGCTAGGCCTAGTATATTTTTCAAATTGGCATTTGTATTACAACTTTCTCCACATGAGTGTCCATTCAATACATTATCTATGGTATCTTTTTCTGTTTCGGAAAGATTTTTGAAAGAGTATTCCAGTAATTTCTGAGTTGAAACAATATAACGAGTATATTTAATGATCGATTTTTGCTTTAGCTGATCGATGGATCTGATCGGAATCGTAATCAGAGGGTTGCTGTCATCATTGATCAACAAACGAAAAACATAATAAGAGCAGTTACGTGTAATGAAATTATATGAGTCTGATTTCGTTTTACTTTCTTTAATTTTTTGTATAATTTTCTCCATATCTACTTTTTTCATATCCACTTCATAAAAGACGAGATCCCTATTCTCTAGATCGTTTTGTTTGTATTTATAGAAGTATCGAGAAAAGGTGAAACGGCCGGGAACTTTGAGGATCAACGCACTGACTGGATTATATTCATTTGAGCTTGTGTCTGCCAGATATTCGACAACAATATCATCTGGCTCGGGTAAATCCCCGTTGTAGGCTACTAAAAAAGTGTGACCGAACATTGAGGCAGGTGAATCTAAATTTTCTCCTGCCATAACAATCGCTAATTTCTTCTTAGTTTTAAGTTCTTCTTCATCTACGTCGCCCAGCCAATCCTCTGCATTCAATACGGAGGAGAAAACCGTGCCAAAAAAAAGAATGGCTATGAAAAATTGAGTCAATTGTCGAGAGAGAAACTAGCTTCGCAAGCGAATGCCTCAATGCTTCCTGTTTGATTTAGAATTGAATTCAAATCAATGATCCATTGATTGAATTCTTTTTTGCATTCAAGACAAAATCTTTTATAAACATAAGATAAAGTTCTTTTTTCATTTCCGTAAATTTCGTCTATAATGGCAGAATAATTGAAAATGAAAAAAGAATTTATATATGGCTTACAAAAAGATCTTATTTCTTTCCCTTAGATTGTTCCAAATCTACTTGGAAAGTAGAAGGTGCGTAAGAATACATTGCGCCAGTTGAATAGTCTGTAGAGGATCCCCAAATTCCTGGGAAAATAATATTCACCCAGAACATAGGATCGATTCCATTGGAAAGAGCGATGGTTTTTGTTTCGTAACCTTCTTTTTTCAATACCAACAATTTACCATTTTTCTTGATATTACCAACATATGGAGTTTGGCCGATTTGAAGACCGTCTAATTCCACGGTAGCTCCACTAACATTGGAGTTGATGGAAACTAGCTGGTCGGAACCTTTGAAAATTGTTGCACAATTTAAAGAGATTAAACTAACGATTGCAAGCAGCAATCCGAGCATTGATTTTTTATTCATAAACTTATCCTTATCGAAGACATTTCGAAATGTTTGCGGCCATGGTCAATGAGAAAATAGGAATAGTCATTGTTTTGCGATAATTACTGGTTTTATCTTTATGTTGCATTTTTGGGGCTTTTGAAATATTATTTGTAGACATCAAACATCTGCAACGGAAGATGTAATTTGTTTTGTTGCGGAATTTTATTTCTCAGTTAACGGAGTTCATTATTAAATGAAAAACCTGAAATTTATTAATTTATTAATTGTAATATTCTGCTTTTCTTTTTCCGGCTGCTTCACTGTTGGACATGTAAAGTATGTAAAACCGGGTCCGGAGATTGCCCAAATTCGGGGAGAAGTTATGAGAAAGTGCGGTTTTATAATTTTGACTTCAGTTTTGGACGAATCTTTCGCTGCGTTATCTGCCGAAACAAAATCAATGAATTGGGAAAATATTAATATAACGTTTATACCCGTAATTGATCAGCTTAATTGCGTTTATTTTTACAAATATACTAAATTAGGAGAGCAAAAATGAACTGGAAGCTAATGTTTTTGATTTCCTTAATTTCTCTATCATTTGGATGTAAATCTAGTCCTTATTGGGGGAATTTCGAAAGAATTTCCTTAGAAGCTGTTCCAAATACAGAAGATTTAGATGAACCTGTCTCTGGTTACAATTGTGCGCTTTTTTGGTATGAAGCGTCTTTAGCAAAAGCGGTGCAAAGCGCAATCGCAAAGGTTCCAGGAGCAACTGCATTACGTGATGTTACATTTAAGGTGAGTGCATTTTGTATCGTAGCAACAGGAATACCTGTAAAAGATAAATCCGGCCAAGCTGAGAAACCCAAATAGTAGTTTTGGGTTTCGTTCGTTTGTCACGAAACGATCTTATAAAACCCTCAGTTATGTAAAATGTCTTTTATGTTCGATGATTAAACATCGGTTGGAGACTACTTTCAGTCCTGCTTGTTCGGCTCGTGCTTCCGCTTCCGGATGAGAGATTCCCAATTGCAGCCATAAAACTTCCGTTCCCCCTAAATCTAAAATCTCATCGACTAGTTCCGGTATTTTGTCGGAGCTTCGGAATACATCTACGAATTTTCTGTATTCTGCAGGAACCTCTGCAAGAGTTTTATAAATTTTGAATCCGTTTTCGTTATGAACTTTAGGATAGGTGCCTTGGATGTCCCAACCTTGTGAGCGGATATAAGCTGGTACATAATGACTTGGTTTTTGTGCATCCGAACTGAGTCCGTAAACGGAGATTTTCTGATAACGAGTGAGTAGGTCTTTGATTTCATTATCTCTTACATTCATTTGGGTTTTGTCTCCTAGGAATCCTTAGACTGTTTTTTCACTCTTTAGATGAGTATATCTCCGTAAGATTTTTTATGAGCAGCAATTGCTTTTCGAAAAAACAATACGAAATTATTCCCAGTTCATGAACTGGGACGACCCACCTCCTTTGCATTTGGTAAACTTTTTTCAATTATGATTGCACTGTTATCGGGAGTGATATTTTAAAGAGTCAAGTGTGAGAGTGCAGCCGTTGTTTGTTTTGTCTTCCTTATCCTTCCGCAATGCCGTACAATTGGTACAAAGAAAGGCTGTCCTAACTGTCTCTTTGCTTCTTTTTTCCTCTCTTCTGATCGCTTGCCAATCGGAAAGAACATTCCCTTTTTCGGAAGAATCCGAGATTCGTTTGGAGTCGGAAGGATTATTCAACATTTCCAAAAGAGTAGAGTTTTTGTCAGAAGAGAAACCTTCCGATCTTTCCTCGGTTACGGAGAAAGATTTAGGTTGGTCCAAAAATACTTCCAGTGTTTTCGATCAGGGCTTTAGCGATCGCATTCATTGGATTCGTTTTCGAATACGAAACGGATCGGAAGCAACTCATTGGTATCTGGCTCTGCAGAATAACCGAATGAATTTTGTAGATTTCTACGTAACAAAGGAATCGGGAAACAGCGAACTACATACGGGAGACCATCGTCTTATTTCTTCAAAAGCGAAGGCTTCCTTTCCTTATGCAGATTTTGTTTTAGATTACAATGAAACGGCTGTTATTTATATTCGGATCGAAACCGATTCTCATATAGGCTTTCCGATTCATCTCATTTCTTCCGAGGATTTCGGCTCTTTTGTATATGTGTATCAAATATACCAATGGGGTTCCTTATCCATAGTAGTGCTCTATATTATACTTCATTTGGCGTTTAATCGTTATCTCAATTTGAAGCTGAAAATGCTTCTTGCCGCTTCCGTTTTCTTTGCTTACGGATATTTCTATTTTCTTTATGGAGACGGGAACAGAGTGTTTTTGTCGGATCATATTTTGTTCCGGGAATATGTTCCTTTTCTTTCTTTGTTTTTCTTCGGGTTTTGTTTTACTTTATTTATCAAAGATTATTTACGTTTTTATGAGATGGGCAGCTATTATAATTGGTTTGCAAACATTTTGGCATTTTCTTTTTTCCTTTTGATTCCTTTGTTGTTTAGTTCCGTTCCCAATTCGATACAATCTTCCATTCGTTCTCTCAATGTGATGATTATGTATTCGTTTATGATCTACGGTGGAATCGTGAATTTATTACAAAGAAGATATTGGGTGTTCTTTTCTATTTTCGCATGGATGGTTATTTTTCTTTTTTCCATGGCGAATACTTTGATGCTTATGCATTTTATAGAATACGGAATCATCTTAGAACACGGGCTTTATCTTTCTTTTATTTTGGAATTTGTTCTCGTTCTTGTTTCGACTTTATATCGGTATCGACAGTTAGAGAAAGACAAACTCCTGTTTCAGGAAAGACTTAGGGCTTTGATTTTGGAAAATCAAAGTTTACAGTCTCTAACAAGTGTTTCCTTGGATAGGATTGTTGTTGAGAACGATTTTGCTGACTCGACTCAATATGATAAAAGAACGAGTGGGATCGATAGGCACGAAATTGCGAAATACATCATCGGGATCTTCGAGGAAAAAAAGCCCTACCTTATGGAAGATTTCGATTTGGCGGATTTAGCTCGTTTTTGCGGATTGAGGATCGATCAGGTTTCAGCGATCATCAATAATGAATTGAATACTAATTTTCGGACTTTAGTGAATGAGTATAGAGTTAAGGAAGCATGTCGTTTGATACGAGAGACTTCGGATGAGAATATTTTGGAAATCGCTTTTGCCAGTGGATTCGGTTCCAAAACCGCATTCAATCGTATCTTTAAAAATACTCTGGGAGTTTCTCCCCAAGATTTCAGAAAACAGCCGATCACCTTTCCGTAATATAATTGTTTTATCGTAAGTGCCGTCCGTTGGGCAAAAAATTTCTTAAGAAAGTTGCTTTACTTTATTTTGACTTTTCCTTTTTTAATCAATCCAATCTGTTCTCTTCGAATCGTTTTGCGTTGAACCGAAAGTCGGTGATGCTGGATCTGATTCTTTGAATTTTTAGGAGGTAGTTTATGTCTTACCGCTTGGTTTTCGTTTGGATTCTTGTTTTGTTTCTGAACGTTCCTGTTTTTTCCCAAACGCTTCATTTTTTGGTGATGGCGGATACTCACGATGAAACGATCGGGAAGAGTGTGAAAAAGGATTTTAAGAATCTGAAAGATTTGGCTCAAAAAATTGCCTCCAATACCGGCATGACTTTGAATTTAACCGCTTACGAAGGAAATGATTTTAGCTTAAAAAATGCAAATCGTGCCATCAATTCGATCTCTCCTGATCAGAATGATGCCGTTATAGTTTATATATCCGCCCATGGTTTTAGAGAGAGAGATTCTGCTACGAAGTGGCCAAATATTTATTTCCCTGAAGGAGAATACCTTGAGGAGAACGATATTTATAAGAGGCTGGCAAAGAAAAAACCACGCCTTCTGATCGTACTTGCGGATGTGTGTAATTCATATACTGATGACGACGGTTCCGTTCCGAATGTGATCCCTCGTAGCCTCAACGACAAGGAAGCAGAAAATTATACCACTCTCTTTGTGAACAGTAAAGGTGCAATCGTTGCCTCTTCTTCCAAACCGGGACAAGCCTCCATTGCGGAATCGAAGGGAGGTTCCTATACTTTAGCTGTTTTGAATGCTCTTAAAAATGCGGTTAAGTCTTCAAGTCCTCCTCGTTGGGCTGACATTATGAAAACTTCCGGTAAGCCGATCGGTTCCGGTTCTTCCAGACAAGATCCTCAATATGAACTTTTTTCCTTTACGGAAGGCGGAAAAACGAATAATTCCGTTGTAACAACGAACACTCCTGTTTCTAAGAAAATGAAGTTTACATTTAGCTCTGGTAAGTTGGAAGAACAAAACTCTAAAAAATGGAATTTGACCTTGGACGGTACCGTTTATAATCTGAAGGAATACGAAAGAGACAAAACCTATATTTACTTTACGGACGAAGAAAATGAGACCACGTACGCTTTGGATCTTCCTGCTAAAGTTTTCTTTCAATATGATTGGGACCGGGAAGACTGGGATACGATTGCGGACGATTTGAAGTAGGAGTTCAAAATGAAGAATGTATTTATTATTAGTTGTTTATTGACGTTGTTGTTTCATTGCCAGTCGGCTAAACCGAATAAGCCGCCGATATCTCCCGATAAGGAGAATTCTCAAGGAGAAGATGCTATGGTGTTTCCTAAAACGGTAGAAGAGTATCTCGGTTCCGCTACGATTGCGGCCATTCAAAAGGCGGAATCCGGAGAAAGTATGACGGTTGCTTCCCGCAAAAGTCAGTCGGGTTCCCTTCTTGCAGGATATCCGATTCTTGCTAAAGGAAGAACTCTTTCCAAAGATCAGGTGCAGCTTTTCAAAAAACTTTTGTTAGACCCTAAGTCTTATGTTTTTCCTACTGCCAAAAAAGTAATGATTGCACCTAAGTATGGTATTTTGTTAGGTGATGTTGTCGTTTTGATTGATCCTGCAAACCTTTTGATTTCCGTTCCTTCCGATGGAAAATCCAAGATAGAGGATTATGATCCGATCCAAGCCAAAATTCAGGCGCTATTGAAAGAATTGTTTTAGATTCTTTTTGTATTTTTCGTTTCTTCCTCGCCGTCTTTTCTCTCTTGCGTTAGGGATGGGGAGGGCTTGGTCTCCCGAAGGGAGACGGGAGCGTAAGCGGACCCCGAAGCAGCCCGGCCCCGGCCGGGTTTCTTTTTGGATCATCGAATGGATGGGGAACGCCCCTTGTTCGTTATAGAGGAGGGACGGCAGATTGTTTTTCCTCGGCAGGGTTTGATTTTCGGTATTTCTTTTGCAACCGGTCGGGATGTTTTGAGTCATACTGTGTAGTATAGGTATTCTCATTTGAAACTTCCAATTGCTAAGGGTAATAAAAGAGCGCTTCTGGTAGAAGGCGGCGGCATGAAAGGTGCTTTTGCGGGCGGTGTCCTGCATGGCTTAAACAGCGTTTTAACGGCGAAGAACTTTGATTTGGTGGTCGGGGTTTCGTCAGGCGCTTGTTCTGCGGCGTATTATGTGACTATGGATAAACCGGAACCGGAGAAAAGTAAAAACGCTCTTTCCGTTTGGTACAAAGAACTGTCGGGAAGACAGTTGATTTCCCTGTTTCACCCTTTGCGGGGGAAAACATTTTTGGATCAGGAGTATCTGATCGATTTTATCTTCAGAGAAAAAGTGAGATTGGAATCGGAGAATTTCGAAACCAACGGACTTCCTGAATTCAGGATCGCTGTGAGTAATCTTCAATCACATAGCATTGAATATGTGAAAGCGACCACTTCGAACGTATTCGATCTTTTGAAAGCCGCCACCTCTCTTCCTATCGCTACGAGAGGAAAACATAAATTGGAAGGTGTGACTTATTCCGATGCCGCCATTTTGAATCCTCTTCCTTTGCAGGATTTGATCGAAGCGGGTTATAAGGATATAACTGTTGTTATGAATTCTCCTATGGAAAGAGTTTCCGAGCCTCTTGGTTTTCTTACTGGGCTTTTGGCTTTTCCTAGGAATTGGAAGTTGAGTAAACTGATGAGAGAGTTTCATCATCATCATTTTAATGATGCCAGAAGGATCGCTAAGGAACCTCCTGCGGGGGTGAAGATTCATACGATCGCTCCTGATGATTCGCTTCCTGTCGGACTTGTGACTACGATCGGTCAAAAGTTAAAGGAGACTGTGGATCTTGGGGTTCAAAAAGGAGAAGATGCCGCTCGATTTTTATTCGAGATGTTTTTTCCCAAAGGTAAATCCGAAAAAGGAAAACGTTCTTCCAGAAAAAAAGATTCCACTCGTGCAGGGAAAGGAAAACATCCTTCACCAAACAAGAGTTATGTGAAAAGTAAACTTTCTCCAGCTCCTAAAAAAACGAGCAAAAAAGCGGTTTCTTCCAAGAAAAAATAAAATCGTTGTTATTTGGGAAGGCGGGTTGTTTTGTCCAGTTTTGTGGTACCTACGCCATTTACGCTGCGAATAAGCCGCCAACATAGAGTTTTCCCTTGAAAATGGCAAGTGTAGGCCACGGAAGCATCCAAGTTTGGGTTCCAAGAAGGAGATTACACCCGTTGTTCGGTTGAAGGAGGGAAGGTAATATTTTTGTGGTACCTACCCTGTAAATCACTCAGTAATCCTGATCTAATTGGGATCAAGTCTTATAGTCCTACTTGCGAGCAATTCTAAGCAGAAGAACTTGGAGGAAAAGGCGGAATATTTTGTGATCATTACACCCATTCAAGTTCGTTTCAATGATATGGATCCAATGCGGCGAGTAAACAATGCCAGTTATTCGGCATACCTTGAGTTGGCTAGGTTGGATTTTTGCAACCGTTATCTGAACATTAATACATTAGAAGACATTCCGTTTGTTCTTGCTCGAGTTGAAATGGATTTGTTGCATTCCGTTTATCCTGTGGATAAAATTTCTGTAAAAACGATCGTTTCAAGAATTGGAACTACTTCTTGGGATTTCGATTATGAAATTGTGAATATGGGCAACGAAATGATTCATGTCAAGGCTAAGACTGTGCAAGTATATTTTGATTATCATAAAAAGATAAAAGTAATGATTCCTGAATCATTTCGTGCCATATTAGAAAAAGAAATGGGCTAGGCGGCTAATTTGACCTGCATAGGCCAAGAGTCTCCTCCAAGATCTATTTCGAAAAGAATACGAAACATTTTTGTCCGTGTAACATTGCAATAGTCGGCTAAATCTCCCAATTCCATAAGCGAAGAATTACAAACTTTACATTGAAATCTAACTAATTCTGAAGTTTTTTCTCGATTTAACGTCGATGGATCTTGGTTTGCTGAAGGTATTTGATAAATTCTATGAGAATATCTTTCTATTAGGTAGTCAAAGTAGTTCGCAAAACTGCCATGACGTGTGATTTTTGCGTGAAGAACGATGGTTCTCCATTTTGAGATGGTAAATGTTGTTTGTTTTTCGTCTTTTTGGTCCTGAAATAGGATAAAACTAATATCTGCGTTGTAACTCATGTTATATTTGTCCTTATTCATGTTCTGCGATATTTATCTTTGTACCAAATTTGAAAAGTATATTAAAATAATATTAGAAAAAAATGTAATATGTTTTCACCTTTTTGCCCTGATCCTAATTTTTATGTCTTATTTTTGCGATAATGTTTGTATCAAAAGAGATCTTTCGAGCCGTAATGCTTCCATTCCCAATGATAAGCGTTTTTATCTCCGAATGACATACACTCTTCAATCCAATTCGACTCTTTTGTTGGATTGAGTTTGTGATATGCTGATTCAATCTCTTTAAGGAGCTCTTTGTATTCCGGTAAAATTTCCGTTTCGATCGGGTTGATTCCTCTTTCCATTAGGGTGAGGATAGCTTGTATTAAGGCCGCTTGCACTCCATGTTTGAGTAAAGTAGGGAATTGGTTGATTTCTTGAAGTTGGTCTGTAATGGTTTGGTAGGATAGTTTGAGTTTTGGTTCGGATGTGGTACCTACCAGTTCCGGAAATTTCTCATTGAAATCCCAAGGTAAAGAGTTTTCGTTCATAGTAGTAGGTAATGTCTCTGTTGTCTGTTGAATTGAGCCGTATTAAGGATATTTGCTTGTCAGAAGGATTTGATTTAGTGGGTTTTACTCCGGCAGTCATTCCTAAGCAGGATATAGATAACATTCAATCATGGGTAGACCAGCAGTTTTTTGGCAAAATGGATTGGTTTACGAAGCAAATCAGCCAAGAAATTCGTCTGGAAATGAGGCATTTGGGGTTTGTACCACAGTCAGTCATCGCATTAGGCATGGTTTATCGTTCTGAAGAAGCTGAAGAGATATTAGAGCAGTCTGCTGTGAAGGTTTCTAGGTATGCTTTAGGCGATGATTATCATCAGGTTTTAAGAAATAAAGGCAAGAACATTCTAAAGAAGCTTAAACAGCTATATCCTCAGGCTTCTTTTCGCCAATCGATTGATAGTTTACCAATTCCAGAGAAGGTTTTCGCTCGTTTAGCTGGTATTGGCTGGATGGGTAAGAATACGAACATCATTAATGAGGCATTCGGATCTTACTTTTTTCTTTCAATGATCTTGACTGATTATAAATGGGAAATTCCTGAAGTAGCAAAAGTTGATCATTGTGGTACATGCAACGCCTGTCTAGATGCCTGCCCAACAGGGGCTCTATTCGAGCCATATAAGATTGATGCAAGTAAATGTATCTCACATCATACAATTGAGAATAGGGAAGATGATTTTAGTCCTACAGAATTTACTGCTAATTGGCTCTACGGGTGCGATATTTGTCAGGAAGTATGTCCATGGAACAAAAATAAGGCGAAAAGAAATCGCATCCAAACCACGGTTAAGGAATTTATTCCCTACAAATATTGGACCGAAAATAAAAATTTAATGGAAAGTCCGCTCTCTATGGAAGACTTTGCTTCTATCTTTAGAAATTCTGCTGTTAAGCGTATTGGGTCCAAGTCTTGGAACAGAAATCTGAGTTCAGTTTTAAATCATTTAATCCAGGAAGAATAAGCTTGTCTTTTATGAATCTAAACAGTGAAGAATGTCAATATGATAAGGTGTATTAAACCCGACGCTAGGAGCTAAATTATAGCTAGATTCAAGCTTAATGCGTAGTGTAGTATCTCTGACAAACCCTAACTTCCTCATCGCTTTTAGCCAACCTAAGGCTTCCCATTCCAGCATAAATACTAACAGCTTACTTCTCGAGACCCCGACAGCATAAGCAATTGTATCAAGTTCAATTAAATCTTCATTATTGATACGGCAGCTAACTTTCTTTAAGTTTTCTCCTCTATCTTGATAGGATTTAGTTAGTTTAGTCCTGCTTTTTCCAATGACGTTGCCATAGAGAGAAAATATGGAATGATTCAGTAGATATTTAATTTTCTTTCTTAAAGAAAATCGTTCCTTTTTGAGGGAACTTAGCTTACTCAGGATATGTTTTGGTATTAAGAAAGATGTATTTGCATGATAAGAAGAAGGTAAATTTATTTTTATTCTGGTTTTTGTATTAGAAATCAATCGGTTTGTTCCCAACATAATACCTCTTTGAAATGACTATTATGTGTGGGTTGCTCTGAAGGATATTGGTTCCTTGGAGATTAAAATTTTACAGCTTGGAATATAAATTTGTAAGATATTTTGCTCGATCAAATGGAGATTCTGCTGAGCAAAGATAACTAACTACTGCTAAGCTATCAGCTCCTGCTTCTATAACGGATTTTGCATTTTTCTCATTAATTCCTCCAATTGCCACCAAAGGGAGTTGAGTCATGGAACGAATTCTTTTTAATCCGTCTAATCCCCAGGGTTCCTTTGTATCTAATTTTGTTTGAGTAGAGAAGATGGGAGATATTCCAAGATAATCAAGGTTAGCCTGAGCTGGGAGTTGGTAAAAATCATCCATAGATTCGATAGAAAGGCCGATAATCGCCTCTTCGCCTAAGATTTTACGGGCGTACGTTGCGGGCAGATCCGTCTGTCCTAAATGAAGTCCTTCTGCTCCAGCGGCGAGTGCAATGTCCAATCGATCATTGATGATCAAAGGGACATTTGTTTTTACTAAAAGATTTTTCAGCCGAATCGCTAAATCAAGAAAGTCGCGCGTGGAAATATCTTTTTCGCGGAGTTGAACCATTTTTACGCCACCTTTGATGGATTGAGCGATCACTTCTTCCAAAGGGTGGTGTATGCAATAAGAACGATCTGTAACTAGGTAGGTACCACAAATCACCTCACGTTTCTTTGTAAAACTTTCGAATGTCATCCTCTTTCATCTCATACAATGCATCTAAAAAATGAACCTGAAAACTTCCTGGTCCTGTTGATTTGGTTTTTGCCATCTCTCCTGCGATTCCCATAACCGCCATAGCGGAAGTCGCAGCACGTAAATGATCATTTTGTACAGCGGCAAAAGCCCCGCAGAGAGCGGAAGCCGTGCAGCCGAGGCCAGTGACTTTCGTCATCATCGGGTCACCATTAGAAGTTTTATGAATGGCTTCGTTTTGAATGATGTAATCCGTTGCACCGGAAACAACTACGACTCCTTTCGTAACCCGGCTGAGTGTTTGAGCGGTTTCGATTGCGGATTCGGAAGAATCAGTTGCATCTACTCCTTTGGTTTTTCCGGAGGAAGATAAGGTGGATAGGATTTCAGATGCATTGCCTCGAATGATAGAGGGCGATCCTGCATCTAGGATTCTACGAATCGTGCTGTTTCTAAGTTGGCTTGCACCGGCGCCGACAGGATCTAAAACGATCGGTTTGGACAATTTTACCGCTTTGGCAACTGCTTTCTCCATAGCAAGGATCCAGGGTTCAGAAAGGGTTCCTATATTGATGACCAAAGCACCGGAAATCGTAATCATTTCTTCCACTTCTTCGATTGCATGAGCCATGATCGGAGAAGCTCCAACCGCTAATAAAGCATTAGCGGTATTATTCATCACTACATAGTTTGTGATATTGTGTACGAGAGGGCTATTCTTTCTTACAAGGGAAAGATCTTCGATAATAGATAAAAGATGATTTTGCATATTCTAAGCTTCCGGTAGGAAACTTAGGCAATTTTTGCTATAGCGTCTTCTACTTTTTTGATTAAGTCGGATTCTGACCAGGGTTTGTTTAAAAAACTGTGCAGATTGACTTCACCTTTTAATTTATTTAAGGAATTCTCGTCAATATGACCGGAGATGATGATTTTTTTGATATTTGGATATCGTTTGTGCACATCTCTGAGAAATTCGTCGCCTCTTTGATTTGGCATCAGCCAATCGGAGATGATGATTAAAATATAGATACCTTCATCAACTAACTCTTCTATAATGGACCAAGCTTCTTCCGTATTTTGTGCGGTCTCGTATCTGTATTCGTTTCCAAAGTGTTTTTTTAACTGAGATTTTAAACTCATTAGGATGATTTGCTCATCATCCACAAATAAAATAGCTTTTGACATGACTTAGAATCCCCAAATATAGAATCGTAATTAAGGAATGAATCAAGAAAAAATTAAAGAAACATTGGAGAAAATGCGAGAGGGGTGAAAAAAATAGAATTGGCGAGCTCAACCCGCCATTAGCTATTTGCCATCATTAGGGCATTCTACTAATTTATCTTTCCCTGGGCAATACTCAGATCTTTTTTCTTTTCCAGGACAAATTGCAGAAAAGATAGAAGTGAAACTGAATCCTAATAGAATAAATGTGAGAAATAGATTTTTCATAATACCCTCTTTCTTAATTAGACAGGCGGACTTTTGTTTTTGCGAGCAGTTTTTTGATCGGATTTAAGACTCTTGTGTCAGAATCTCATATCCTTGGTCTGTAACGAGCACAGTATGTTCAAATTGGGCAGACCACTTTCCATCTTTGGTTCTTACTGTCCATTTATCTTGCCTATCAAAATTGACTTCCCAAGTGCCTAGATTGACCATTGGCTCTACCGTAAAGATCATCCCTGATTCAATCTTTGCGAGTTTTTTGGGAGAGCGGAAGTGTGGTACCTGCGGCTCTTCATGGAAATTTCTACCAACTCCATGACCCATTAAGTCTCTGACGATTCCGTAGCCTAGAGGAGTAAGAAAATCATCTATGGCATTCCCGATGTCATCGACTCGTTTTCCTGGTTTTACTTGCTCGATTCCGACCCACATTGCTTTCTCTGTGTCGCTTACAAGCTTTTCGATTTCTTTGGTTGTGGTACCTACTATAAACGTCCTAGAAGTATCCCCAATATACCCATCTACAATAGGCGATACATCTAAATTGATGATATCTCCATCTTTGAGCACATCTTCCTTTTTAGGGATTCCGTGGCAGACTACGTTGTTAATGGAAGTGCAGATAGATTTAGGAAACCCTCGGTATCCTAAAGGAGCCGATCTATGCCCATGTTTTTTAGTAAACGCTTCGGCAAGATCGTTCAATTCGAGAGTATTGACCCCTGATTTTACAAAGGGGCCCAAGTAGTTGAGGAGCTTGGCGGCAAAATTGCCTGCCTTTCTCATCTTTTCGATTTCGGATTTGTTTTTAATGAAGATCACGAGGACTAGAAGTCAGTGGATCTGGCGGTAGTTCTTTTGTTAGCAGAAGTTCTTTCTAGCGCTTTGTCGATCAAACGGTAAACTTCTTCATTTAGGCCTTCGATAGCATCGCCGGAAGTCATAAATCCTTTTGATTTGATATAAGCTTTTACCTTAGATGCGACAATAAGTGTTTCTTTCGATGTGGATTCGTTTTGTTCTTCTGACATGGTTTCCTCGACGGATGTTTTATTTCTTTCTAGCTCCGAGGATCGTATCCACTAGGGATTTTTCAATATTTAATTTTTCACTAATTGCCTCGGGAGTCCATTGGTAGTTGTCATGGAGGCTCAAAATTGTGGCTTTTTTACGTTCGATGAGCTGATTTTGGGAGGATTTGGCGGAGGTACCACCACTTTTCCCCCCCTGTGGCGGAGGTACCACCATCGCCCCCTGCACAATGTCTAAAAATTGAGACAATTTCTCAAAAGTCTCGTCCGCCTCGCCCAAAAGGGACTCTAAATCCTCTTTCGTTTCGCCTGAAGTTTCTCTCAATTCTTCCAAACGCTTTTGTAAAGTGAGAATCTGTCTATGGCGCTCGGAAAGATCTCCCATCAATTCTTCAATTTTATCGAACTTACGTTCCACCGAATCGATCTGGTTTTCACGTTCCGCCAAAAAGGAAGTTCTGTTTTCTGCCAAACGAATGGTCTCGGAAAGTTCCTTCTCTCTGGCTTCTACCACATCGATCTCTCGATCCAAAACATCTAGTCTGGCTTGCAACTCTCTGGAGTTTTGTTTTTGGTTCTCTAGGCCTTGGGCCAAGGAATAGACTGAGTCTTGAGATTCCGAAAGGGAATGCAGGAAGGATTCGATCTTGATCTGTTCTTCTGTGATCAGTTCGATTTTTTTCTCCATTCCCTGAATTTCAGGAAGCGTTTCTTGGAAAAAAGACATTCGTTCTGACACATAAGATAAGTTAGATGCCAGTATTTGAACTTGTTTGTCGATATCGCTTGTTTGAGACTGTGCATCGCTCAATCTTTCCAACTCGTTTGCAATTTCAGATTGGAGTGAAGAGAAAGTTTCAATGGAAGTTTGATAAATCGCCAGATCCGGCTTTTGTTTTTCCAATTCATCGAGGGCATTCACGATTTCTTCTACAGCTTTCTCTGATTGTTCCGCGATTTGTTTCGCATTCGCGAATAGATCGGTATGTTCTTTTACAGTTTCCAAATCTTCTGTCAAGCCACCTATCGCTTGTTTTAGATCGGTAAGCTCGGATTGGAACTCTTCCATAGTCTCAGCTTTGATTTCTCTGATGTCGGATAAAGAGGAATCAATATCAGATTTTAAATCTTGGAACTGATCACGAGTATCTCTTAGGAAATCTTGGCTTTCTTTTGCGATTTCCTTAAACGACTTCTCATAGTCTCTTTGATAAGTTTCTATTTGTTTTTTGGAATCTTCTTTAGATCTTTTGATGCTTTCTTCCAAATTGCGTCTGACGGAATTTAAGTGAGATGTGATTTTCTCCTCTAATTGACCGAGCTGAACGTTCCCTTTGTCCAAAAGTTTAGCCAATTGATGAGAAATCTTCGCATCGATGGTCTCGTTCAAACGATCCATTTTCTCTTCTTGAAGATTGAAGAAGGATTCTCCAGATTCTTCCAGATGTTTTAGAATTCTTTCTACTTCGTCTCTAGCATATTTTGATTCCGACTCTATCTTGGAAACGATCTCTTGCGATTTTTTTTCTGCAGTATCATCTAGCTTCGATTTTGCGGATAAAAATTCTGTTTGGAATTTGGAGAGTAAATCTCCTCCTTCAATATGAATTTCTTTCAATCGATCTTGTAGAATGTCCATCGAGTCGGACTGATCTTCTCTTAATTTAGCGAGTTCATCTTCCCATTTGGAAACAAATTGTTCCAAATTCGCATTGGCGATGCGGATCTTTTCCGAAACGATTTCTTCCGAAGATCTTGCTTTTTCTTCTGCTGTTTCGAAAATTTCTGAAGCGGTTTCTCTCAATGCGGATTTTAATTCATCCACATACTCATCGACATCCTTAGTATGATTGGAGATCGTTTCATTGAGATTTTGAATTTGTAATTCAAGAGATTGGATTTCGTTTTGAATGGAACTTTCTTTCCCTTTGAAATCGAAATGCATTTTATCTTCCAATTCAGCCTTTACGTTGAGAAGGGAAGTTTTGATTAAACTTTCTTGGTTTTCTCTTACGGTTTCCAGTTCCCTGTCGAAATCTTTTAATTCTTGTAAGGCGCTTTTTTTGAGAGACCCTGCTTCTTCCTTCAAATCTTCCGAGATTCTGTGGAACTCTTCACTGAATGCTTCTATTTCTCTAATTAACTCTTGTTTGCGGGTATCCGCTTGGCGCAGAAGTTTGTTTTCCGCTTCCAGATATTTCTCTTGGAATTGAATGATTGTCTGATTGATTCCGTCCGCTTGGCGTCTGGTTTCGTTGATGATCTCATCCCGTTTGGAAAGAGTCTCCAAAGAAAGACCTTCGATTTCTCTTTTGATGGACTCTGTCTCCAGGGATAATCCTTTCATAAAGGAATCCTTGGTATGACTCACTTGTTCGAAGATGGAATCGAATCTTTCTTGGATCTTCTTTTCTAATAAAGAAACTTTTTCATCTAACTTTTGTGAAATGCGGGAATACTTGTCTTCGATTTTATCGTCGAATTTATCCACTTTATCGGAAAGTAAAGAGGAGGTGTCCTCGAACTTAGTCAGTTTGATGTCAATTTCACCTTGCGCCAGTTTCATGGAGTCCAAAAGAGAATCCATTTCCTTTCTAGCATGATCCAATCTTCCTGCGGTTTCCTGAACCATCACGTCCGCATGAGATAATAATTTTTCTCTGGCGGAATCCGCAATATGAGTCATCGATTCGTCTAGAGAATCGGATTTCGACTCAAGAAGACCTTCCAGTTCCACCATCTTTTGGGCAACCGATTGTAAAATTTCGTCCGATCTTTGATTGAGTTTGGATTGAAAAGCATCTAAGAGAGAAACACTTTCATCGTGCAATCTGTCCATATCTTCCGCAACATTTTGCAGTTCTCTTTTATGGGATTGGATTTGCGTCAGTCCGGATTCCATCATGGAAGTTTCCCGTCTAACTTCTGCACTCAGTTGGTTGATTTGTTGAAGTTCCCCGGAAAGGGAAGAAAGGTATTCTTTGCTCGATCTGATTTTTTCAAACAGATCTCTCGACTCAACACTAAGGGATTGGATCTCTTCTGCGACTTTTCTGGATTGCTTCACTAGAATGTCCAGATCGATCCCCGCATCTTTTACGGATTGGATTTTTTGAAGCGCAGAATTATGAATTTCATCCGTAAGTTTGGATGCATAACGTTTCAGTTGCGAAAGTTTTGCATTGGATTTGTCTAAACGACGTAGGCCGATCGTGACTGCGACGCTCGCAATAAAGGGAAGTAATATGATCTCTAGGCCCATCGGGGAAATGTTCCAATAGTGGAATTATGTCTCATCAAGTATGGTGAGAAAAATCGCCTCTGGGATAATTTCCGCAAGCCATTTTTTATAGTTGGACTTCTTTCTCGGTTTTTATCATCTAAATCCATGCAAGCTATCCAATTATCTAAAGAATTTCCAGGAAAATTGGCAGTTTCTGACTTAAATTTCAAACTCAAACCAGGAAGGCTCACTGCTTTGCTCGGTCCGAATGGGGCAGGGAAGACGACCACCATGCGTCTTTTAGCCGGTTTTTTGGATCCAAGCTCCGGCAGAGTGGAAGTAGAGGGGCTGATTTTAAGTGAGAATCGACAGAAGTTGCAGCAGAAAATTGGTTATCTGCCTGAAAATGGGCCAGCTTACAGAGATTTAACAGTAGAGGAAAGTCTATTTTTTTTCGGAAGAAGCAGGGGATTGGATGAATCCATATCCACAAAATCCATTCATCGTTTGTTAGGTGAGCTTGATTTGGGGGAAGTGAGAAATACTGTAATCGGAAATCTTTCCAAAGGTTTCAAACAAAGGGTCGCACTTGCGGGAGTACTATTAGGAGATCCCGATTACTTGGTGTTAGATGAGCCGAGTTACGGATTGGATCCTATTCAGATGACTCAGATCCGAAGTTTGATCAAAGAACTTGGCAAATCGAAAACAGTTCTGATCTCTACGCATAGTTTGGATGAGGTGGAAGAAATTTGCGAACATGTAATTATACTTTCTCAAGGACAGATCGTTGCGGACAGTCCGGTACAAAGTCTGCGCAAAAAGGACAAACTATTTATAGAAGCAAGAATTGCATTTCCTGAATTTAAAAAGATACTGGAGTCGTCCGGTTTGTCGAATTTAAAATTAAGCCAAACTTTGCAGGATGATTTCTTCGAATACGAATTGGAGTTAGGAGAAAGAAAATCTGAAGAAGTTTTTGCCATTCTTTCTTCCGGTGGGATCGTTGTCAGAGAGATGAGAAAATCGGAAGAATCATTGAAAGCGATTTTCAATTCGATCGCCGGGAATTGATTGTATGAAAAAAATCCAAGCACTCTTTCGAAGAGAATGGCTACAAAGTTTCAACACTCCCGTCGGTTATACTTTTATCGTTCTCTTTCTATTGATCGAAAATTATATTTTCTTTTACGGATTCGGATCCAATTCGTTTTGGGATCGTAAAAGTTCCGATATGGGAGTTTTCTTTCAAAGCGTTCCCTATCTTCTATTATTATTCGTTCCTGCGATCGGAATGAGAATTTGGACGGAAGAAAAAGAATCCGGAACCTGGGAGATTTTATTCACTCTTCCTTTAACCGAATGGCAAATCGTCTTAGGGAAATTTTTCTCTACTTTTTTCTATGTAATCGTCACATTATGCTGCACCGTGTTTATACCCCTCACATTATCTGTGCTTGGTGACCCGGACTGGGGGTTGGTATTCTCCGGTTATTTGGGTCTTTTTCTGTTGAGTTCTTCTTTTGTGTCTTTGGTGCTTTACTTCACACTTTTTTTAAGAAGCCAGGTCATTTCTTTTTTAGTGGGGTTTCTCACTCTCATCAGTTTTTATCTTTTAGGTTCCCAAAGGCTGATCGATTTTTTTAGTTCCGGTTTTATCAAGATATTTTCCATTCCCTCCCATTATGAACCGTTTCGTCTGGGAATATTGGACCCGAGAGATTTTTACTTTTTCATTAGTCTTGATTTTCTATTTTTATACTTATCCGTGATCCGGCTTCGGTACAAAAGATGAATTGGAATCGACCAGGTTTATTTGTATTTCAATTGGTATTGGCCTTTTTTCTATCCAATCTTTTGATTAGTCATTTGATTTTAAGAAAAGATATTTCTTCCTCCAACAGGCTTACGATATCAGAGCAGACGAATTCTCTTCTAACATCGATTCGTCGTCCTCTGTCGGTTGATGCTTTTTATTCTTCAGATCTTCCTCCTGAATACAATGTTAGACGGGATTTGATTCGGGAATATCTGAATGAGATCGCAGGAAGAAATCCGGAATATATCAAAATCGTCTTTCATGATCCAGATGCCTCCGCAGAGATAAGAAAAAAGGCGAACGATATGGGATTGAGTCCGAATGAAATTCGTAAGTCTTCGGAAACAAGCCAATCCTTCCAAGAAGTATATATGGGGATCGCAGTTCATTACGATTCGGAAACGGAAATTCTCTCCGATTATTTTTTTGTGGAAGAAGCGGAGTCCCAGTTCGTAAGAGCTCTTCGTAAATTAAGTCAGAAAAACAAAGAACCTAGTCTGGCGATTTCGATAGATCCGGGAGTGTTTTCTTTTCCGGAGCCAGGAGACGGTTCCGGAAAAGATACTTGGGGCGTTTTTTATCACCAAGCTCTTGTTAAAGAGTATGGAAATCCTGCACTAGTACGTTTGAACGATGCAAAAATCCCCGATTCGATTCGCCTGTTGTTTGTGATCGGATCTCCAGAGTGGACAGGGAAAGGCAAACTTCATTTGGAAGAGTTTTTGGCGCGAGGGGGAAGAATGATTTTCCTCGCATCCAGCATGCAGTTTAAAATAGAACCTGTCCGAAATAAAAACGGACTCAGTTTTGAAAAAGGATCACAAGCAACTCCCAATGCGGGGCTCGGGTTTTGGAACGATCTTCTCATCCACTATGGGATTACTGTAGGAACCGATTTGATATTCGATTTCGAACATCCTGTACCTGTTGCCAACGGAGCGGATCATTCCGGTTGGTCGAGTAAAACTCAATATTATCCTCTTTGGCAATTTTTGTATAAAAACTCAGGCAATTTGCACGAATCCAATTTTTTGACGGACAAAACCGAGTTTTTGATTCTTCCTTGGTCTTCCGGAATCCGTATCGATCCTACGAAACAACCTAACATCAAATATGAGGTTTTGATCAAATCCGATTTGGAAGCGATTCGAAAAGAGAATTTATTTTCCGTATCTCAAAACCAAAACTTTTTGGATCGATCCTTGGAAGCAAGCAGGGTTCCTATGGGAGTTTTATTGGAAGGTAAATTGAACCCTTTGGATTCGAGAATCAAGTCTGCTCTTCCTACGAAAATGATTTTCTTTGCGAGTCCTTATTTTGTTTCCGATATTCTGGCACTTCCCGAATTCAGAACCTATTTGAGAGAGGCGAACGTTCCTTTTCTTTTGAATTCCATAGACTATTTGTTAGATGAAAATCAATATTTAATCACTCGAAAACAAAGTCCTGCCGTTTTACCTCTGAGGGCGTTTTCTCAGAAGGAAAGAAATCTTTATACTTTCTTTAATCTTGCCTTTATTCCAGGAATCATCGTTATCTTTGCGGTTCGAAGAATCAAAAGAAGGAACTCGGGCAGATAAAAGATATGAAAGAACAAAACAAAAGAATCTTCATACTGAATTTATTTTTTTCTCTCTGTCTTGTCGTTTTATACGATCCTTTCAATGCGTATCCTAAAGAATATTCCAAAGCGCCGGCCTGGCTAACTCAAAGTCAAATCGATTCCATTGATCAAATTAAAGTTAAATGGGAAGATGAAACCGACGAATATTCTTTTATACTCAAAAAGGAAAAATCTTTCTGGACGTATTCCGAAAAGGAAAATTCAGAACCATTGTTTTGTGACCAAGATAAAGTGATTCTTTTTTTAACGGCTCTTTCCGGATGGAAAAGATTCGAGAGAGACAGTAAAATCCTAAAGGATGAAGAATTTCTTAAAGAGGGATCTCCGGGAAGGCTCAGTCTTCTAGGTGAAGGCAAAATCATTTTGGATTGGGAGTGGGGAAAATGTTATAGAAATCAAACTGATTGCTTAGTTAGAGCGAAAGGTGCTTCTCTTAGTTTTCAAATTCCTGCTTTTCTTCCCAATCATTTGGGATTTTCTACGGATGATTTTTTTCTTTCGGACCGTCCTTTCTTTCATATCTCTCCCAAATCCATCAACTTCGTAGAATATAGTTTAGGTGGTCAGATTCGGTTCGGAATTCGAAAAGAAAAAGAGACTTGGGTTTTGGAGTCAGAGGAAAAAAACAAACTGAACAATTCGTCCGTAGACAGCTTCCTTTTGAGAATCGTGTCTTGGGGAGGAGAAAGCGGTTTTCTCAAAAAACATCTCTCACCGGAATTTTTATCGGGGAAAGAAATTCAAAAATTGAAAGTCGGCTATTTGGATGAGGAAAATCAGCAGGAGTATATCGAGGCAGTCGATATGGGAATCTTCAAAGGCAATTATAAACTGCTGCGAGTGGAACCCCGCATTCAGTACATCATCATGCCTTCTTATTCTTGGGAATACTTTCGTTTTTTCGACACTAAGCAGCTACAAAATTAAGCCGGGTGAAAAATTTCTGAAACAGAACTTCTTCTTTGTCGATTAGATCTTTCAAGCGGGACTTATAAGAAGGGTCTAGTTTTTCCAGTTCGGAGGACATTTCGTTCAAATGGCCTTCTTCCTCTAAAATTAAATTTCTCAAGTTGATGCTGTGTTCTGCGGATTCCAATACGGAGTTATAGATCGTGTAAACGATCATAGCTCTTTCTTCGATCACAGTAGTCGTATATAAATAGGCGAGGTAAGTGAATGTGTGGCCCGAAAACCCCGCTTTTTTCAATTCCCTGCGAACCACCGCATCCAGTTTTGCGAAATAAATTTTTGCCGATCCACCTTGCAAAAGTTCGTTGGTATGGTAACCCGGTTTGAACTCTGGCCTTAGAGATTTCGCCGCCTTTTTGAAAAACAAAGCGTGTCTTGCTTCTTCCGTAGCATGGCGAAGGATCATTTCCGAAGTTTCTTCGCTCGATTGGGTCAGTAATATTTTTCTGGAACCGATATGTTCCAATAGGGAGAGAGTATTCAGCCAAAGAGAATGTCTAACGGGATTCGATATGATTGTGGAAAAGAACGATTCTAATTTTTCGGAAGGAAGTTGAGCTACGGAGACCATTTGTTTCCAGGTTCTAAAACCGGTTTCAGATTTCTAGTTTTTCTTCAAAGGTATTTTGACCTCCGCAATGGTTTCCGATTCCGAGCTGAAGATTTTGAAGTTTTCGATGGGAAGAGATTCTCCTTTCAGAAGGATCACACAAAGCGCGATTCCTATTCCCTCTCCTTCGGAATTGTCTCCTCTTTCGATATAGTATTCCATAATATCATTGTAGTTTTGCGCATAAAGGAGTGAGTTCTTGATTTTCTGCATTTCTCCTTTCACCAGTTTTGAATTATTAACTATTGTTACTAGGATCTCGTCCTGGTTGTGGCTGATTTTCGTCTTTACGAACAGATTTTGGTCTCTCGCCAAACGTTCGTAAATATGACTTTTGCCTGAAAGGATAAAACTTTTATACATCCGAACACCTAATTCATAGTCGGCGCTCGAACGAATGTCCAATCGATTCTCTTGAAAGAATAGCCTTTTGAAATTGGCTTTGAATCCGTTGAGGATGAGATCCTTGATGATCGTGAACAGGATCGAAGAAAAGTCGCTGATTTTATAATGAGAGGTCAGCATATCCAGAATCTGCACGAGTTCCTCGTCAAATTCCTTGGAGGGACCGTATTCTATGAGAAGAATCGGTTCTCCGTTTTTGATTTTTTCCTGAATGGAGGCAGTCGGATCCGGTTTCATTTAAAAAATGTAATTGGAAGGGAAGAGCGGCAAAGATTTGCTTTTTTCATCTTCCAACAATCGATTCATCTCCATTCTAAACCTTTCCGTCAGATCGTCGACCGCTTTTCTTTTGTCTTTTTTATAGTCTTCGTAAAATTCTCCGATGGAGATCGGTCTTGCATAGGTAACAACTGCTTTGTGAGGTCTGCTTCTTGATTCTCCGAAAAGTTCTGTTTCGTATCTGTATAAAAATTCATACAAGCGTTCTGCGGAAGCCAGTTCCTTGATGTAACCTGTTTGAAATGTAATGAAATCGTAAGCCTTTGCAGCCGCTTTTCTGGCCCAGGTGGCCATATCCGGGCTGGGGAGTTCTCCGTTCGGATCGGGGGCTCCTATGGAAACCAATTCCAGTGTAGTGAGAATTTTTCTAAGTTTTTCTATTGCGTTCGCATCTGTTTCCCATTTCGGGATTCTGATTTTGGAGGCGATATTATCTAACATAACATGTCTCATGCGACCGATTCTGTAATCGAAGTCTTCGATTTTATCCGGCTCCACTTGAACTCCGTATTCTCTTTCTTCTCTTTCGATCATTCTTCTGCCGACGGACAAAATTCTATGGACGATATCTTTTCCAGTTTTGGAGATTCCTAATTTATCTTCCATACGTGTGAGAGTGTTATCTATGTCTTTTCTCATCCAATCCAAAGAAGAGGTCATTCTATATTTCACATAAGAAAGAAGGACTGTGATTTTTGCGGAAGGATCTTGTTTGAGTGCATCTTCCAACCCCCAAAAGCCCAGTTGGGAAACTCCCGATTGAAACGGAAGAAGTGTATCGTTCATTCCGCTGGTGGGTTCTCCTTCCGGAAATAACACCAGTTTGCCTCCCTGGGAAGCCAGAATGTCCCTGGAAGCTTTGAGCGATTCCCTGTCTGGCGCACCAGCTAATACGGAAAAGGCGCCTAAGGATTGGATGAAGTCCCCCACGAAACCCGCTCCCCACTCGAACACTTCTCTTGCCGCCATATAGTGAAATCGTGCGGACATCAAGTTGGCTACATGATAGGCAACGGGAGGTTCTTTCGTTGTGGGATGGTTCGATATATAGATAATCCTTTCGTTTTGGTAACTTTTTAGAATTTTTTTGTCTTCTTCAGAAACCTCGATTCCCTCCAAATTATGCACAATCTTTAGGATTAGGGGCAGGGAGAGATCCGTGAACCAAAGTGCTGGCAAATTGAATTTTGCGGGAATAAAGGATTTGATTGACATAGAACGAAAGCTACCGGCTTCTTGAAAGGAATCAAGTACGATTTCACATGGCATTCATAGAAGAACTCAACCAACAAGGCAATTTCCTATTCCGATGGCGCTCCTATATTCCGGGGCTTGTTTTAGCGTTTTCGCTCGCATATCTGCCTTTCGTTCCGCTTTTCAACGGCAATTACAAACACAACCTGTACTGGCTTGGTTTTTGTTTTTTCATCAGTCTTTTGGGACTGGGTGTAAGATGTTTTACGATCGGATATACTCCTGCCAGAACTTCCGGCAGAAACACCAAACAACAAGTAGCCGATTTGGTGAACCAGACCGGAATTTATTCCTTGGTGCGCCACCCTCTTTATGTAGGGAACTTTCTTATGTATTTGGGGCCGGTTCTCATTTTAAGAGACCTTCCTTTCGCCCTGGTTTATATTATGTTTTTCTACTTATATTATGAAAGAATCATCTTTGCTGAGGAGTATTTTCTTCGAGGAAAGTTCGATAAAGATTATCTGGCTTGGGCGGACAAAACGCCCGCGTTTATCCCTCGACTCGGCGGATATGTAAAACCGGAACTTCCTTTTTCTTTTAAGAATATTTTAAAACGTGAATATCCTAGTCTTTTCGGGATCATCGTAGTTTTTACGATTTTCGATTTGATCCAAGTATATTTCCAACTTCCTTATCTCAGCATAGGAAATAAGTTCGGAATTTGGAATTTATTTCATACGATTTTCTTCGGTTTCGGAGTCGCTTTTTACGTATTGACCCGTTTGGTTGTAAAAACGACGAAATTTCTGGACGTGGAAGGACGATAAACCCTTCTTAGGTGAACTGAGAAGTTAAGTAAAGGTAGGAGGCAAATATGAGCAGTCGATTGTCCAACGGTTGGAAAATCCCTCAAAGTCTGGATGAGAAAAAAGAAATGTTTGCCTCTTTCCAAAAAACACTGTCCGAAATGGAAAGTGAAAACCCTCTCACTGTATTTAGAGAGCATATGGAAAACGGGCTGTTGTTCAAAGCAGGCCTGCAAGATGCTCTCAACCAACTGAATACGTTTGCCAATCTGTATGCAAGCGCAAGCGAGTTAAAGGAAGCGATCTCTAAAGAAGAGAAGTAACCGCTTTGGACTTAAGAAAAGAAGCTGAAAATCTTCTCTTAGGCAAACTTATTCTTCATAAAAACATCACTGCTTTATCCTCCTTTTTATCCTTAATTCAAAGTTTGGTGCAGTCTTCCTTTCCTGAGGGAGATCCCCGTATCATTTCCAATCAATTGTTATACGAAGATCTGAGCTTGAGAATGTTCTCTCTTCGAAATCGAATCAAGGAAGGAGAAGATGTAGCGGAAGCTTTTTTTCCCGTTTGGAGAGAAGTCGGATTCGATCCGGAAGAAATTTACTTGGATGCCATCCGCATCCGTTGTGTCCAAAACGGATTTCAGGAAATAGAGGCGGCAAAACCTTCCGCATTCATACATAGGGATCCTTGGTATGCGAATCCTCAATGTCAGTTGAATTTTTGGATACCTGTCTATGATGTAATGTTTGGTTCCGGATTTCGGATTTATCCGACTTATTTCGATCAGGCGATTGCGAATGATTCCAACCTTTTCGATTACGAAAATTGGATAAAGCAAGGAGGATTTCAATCTTTGCGAAATCAGGAAGAAGGCAAAAAGATTTTCCCTTCTTCCGAATCCATTCCCGAGGAAATGCAACCGTACGATGTGTATGGAAATTCAGGGGAATTATTTTGTTTCGCATCCCATCATTTACACGGAACTTCCCCCAATCATTCCGGACTAGCCAGATTCAGTTTGGAAGTTCGTTTCGTATTGGAATCGCATCTGGAAGAACGTTTAGGACCGGACAAATTGGATAATTTTTCCAAAGGAAATACCCTTCGTCACATGTACAAACTGAACGGTAAAAAACCTGTTTCGGATGTTCTGATCAAACATTACGAAGAGAGATTTGTTTCGAAGTGAAGTAAGAGGGATTCATCGGTTCCTTGAGGATCGCTTCCACGATCTCAACCGCTTGTTTTTCCCTTTCCGGAAACCCTCCCGAAATCAAAGTAAAATCTCTTTTTGCCAGATTCATCTCGCTGATAAATTTCTGCTTCATCTCTTTTCTGATGTCACCTAAGTCCCGCAATGGATCTTCCACCCAGGGGATATCGATGTCCAAAAACAAAGAAGAATCGTATTGCAGTTGATAGGCTCTCTCTTGCAGCCAGTCGTATTTCAAATCGAAATAATGTTCCGCATATATTTTAGTAGTGAGAAGGTCCGTATCCAAAAATAAAATTCGATTTGCCGTTTCCGCTTTTTTCATTTCGGATAGCAAATGCCCTTCTGCAATTTCGAAAATATCGTCTCTCTCTACGAATCTTCCTTTTGCATCCAGATATTCTCTTGCAAATTCTGGAGCCCATTCCGTTTTGAAATGATTTGCCAGTTTTTCACTTAACACGGTTTTGCCGACGGATTCGCTTCCCGTAAGAACGACTCTTTTGAGAAAAAAAGGCCTTTCTATTTCGGGAATGAACTCCCAATAATCGGCAGGATTGTTTCTGATTTTGGAGGCAGAGATGGGAACCGCTTTTCTTTCCAAATCGATGATTTGGTGTTTGGTGCCAAGAACCTTCGCTAACGGATCTCCGTAACTTTCCGAAGTGAATAGAACGTCTATAGGGGCAGGGCTGTGGGAAAGAATTGTTTTTTTCCAAATTTCCCAAAACTGGATCGGATCTTCTTCAGGGTATTGAGGGTTTTCATCTTGCACCCATACCACATGAGCGGGCAGATCTTCGGTTAGTTCTTTCATCCATTGGAACCGAAGAGATCCCGGGATGAGTTCTCTTTTTAAAGTTGCTACAAGCACGGTTAGGTGGTTGCAATGTTTTTTCGCTTCTCTAATCAGATGAAGGTGGCCTAGATGAGGAGGATAAAATTTTCCTAGAATCAATCCGTGGTTTTCTATCAATTTTTTTCCTCCTTTGTTTCATTCAGGAAAACAGGAATTTTCCCTGAATCGGAAGGAAGATCCGTTTTGATTCGAATATCTGCATCCGATCCTAAAAGTGATTTGAATTCGGATTCCAATTTTTGGATGAATTCCGTCTGAGCCGGTACATAAACGGAAAGATTTAATTCGTAACTTCCGTCCTTTTTTTGAATGAATTGATGTCTGAGGATGTTCGGTTCTTTTCTTAAGATTCTGGAAACGTCGATAGGGTTGATCCTTTCCCCTTTCGTATCTTCGAAATAAACAGGTTTTCTTCCTTTCAATAATTTCAATTTAGGAAAAGAATCTCCGCAGCGGCAACTGCCGTATTGAATTTCGCCCCAATCTCCTGTCGCATAACGAAGTAAAGGTAGGTATGGATTTCTTCCTCCTGAGATCAGAATTTCCCCTTCTTTTGCGGGAAAACCTTCCTTGTCTAACACTTCAATGAATAGGTCTTCCGAAATGATATGCATCCAATCCGGATGAACAGGACAAGAATAAGCAATGGGACCGGTTTCATTCAATGAATAAAAATTGACCACAGGGCATTTGAAAAAATCGGAAAGAGCGATTCTTAAGTTATCTTCCAGCTCCAAGGCAGTCGAATGCAATGCACTAGGGGAATATTTCAAATTCATCTTCATAGCAGTTTCGAAGGCGTAAGGGTCTCCTGAAAGAAATTGCGGCTGGAAATGGGAAATGAATTTCTGCAGATGGTCTTTTTCTTTCCATTCTTTTTCTTTAAGATTTATTTTTGCAAACAAAGATCCTTCCGCCAAACTATGGCTTGTCGCATAAACAATTGTTTGGTTTTGATGACAGAGTTGAATCGCAGCAGTATGATCGTGTCCCTTTTTTAATTCTACACCGTGCCTGGAAAGTGAGTATTCTATGAGAGGCACGTAACATCCGATCGCTTTAGGATGATTGGGAGCAAGGATGGGTTTTCCTGTAGTGCCTGACGTCGGATTTACCACCAAACGAGAAAAATCGACATCCGTGGGAAGAATCTCCGTGATTTTATTCTGCAGATCTTCTCTTGTCATAAGAGGGATCTTATGGAATTCTTCGGGAAGGGAGATTCCGTTCAATCGTTCGTAAAAATAAGAAGATGTGAACTTGAGTTTTTGTATTTTAAGGATCAGCCAAGGAGGTGGAACGGAGGAGGGAACTTCTTTTTTAGAATAAACGGACGATTCGAATTCTTTTACGAATCGGTAGTCTTCTTGGGTAATTCTGTCTCCGATCCACGCATTCCAATTGGGAGCGAAATCGGAATCGATCATTTTCTCAAGAGATAAAAACCACTCTTCTCGCATAAGAGGAGTGAGTTGGAATATTTTCGCCTTCTCCAATGAAAACTCTTTTACTCTCGATTGTATTTGGATGCGGCTTCTTGTTCTTCCGCTTCTTTTATTTTTCTTAGAATCTCTTTGGCTCTTTCCTGTGCTTTTTTAGATTCTTCCAAAATACGGATTCTTTCCATAGTGTCGATGGATCGAAATCTATCTTGGAAATATTTTTCTTCTTCTCCTTTAGGGAGAAGAAAAAGTTCCGAAAACAAAGCACGAACCAGTTCTTCCGCTCTTTCTCCGTCTCTTGTCCATTCCGTATAAGGAGTGACTAAAACAGAATAATTGACTAGTTTGTTTTTTAAAAATGAAATCAACGCGTCTGCGGAGAAGGAGGAGAATTCGCCTTCTTTGTCCGAGAGAAGATAGGCGATGACTGCATGCAATCCGAGAAGGTTTTTATGTTCGGAGATTTCCTTCTCATCTAATCCTGCAAGTTCCTTCTTTCTTCCCAATTCTTTTGTGAAAGGATACAAAACATCGTTCCAAAGAAGGCTCACTTGCAAATGATTGAGATCGGCCTCGGACTCAGGAAATTCAGTGATTCGTTTTATGTAGTATCTGATTTCTTTCATAATTTTTTCTCACAAAATTCCTGCTAAATGCCACTAACTGTTCCCAGCCGGTAATGGGATAGATGTCCCATCCGTCTTCTTTCATCTGTTGAATCTCTCCCGTGAGCTGAGGGTTGTATAGATTCAATACCAAGGAGCCTCCTCCTCCAGCATTCTGTAACATCGATTTTACGAGAGGTCTCGGCTCGGTATGATATTCTTGAGTGAACATAGTATCGATCCCTTCATCGGAGATCACAAGAATATGGGTTTTTCTATCTTGAGGCGATCTATGAGAATATTCTTCTTCCAAAAGATCCAAAGGGAAACAAGTGCCCCATCCTATATAACCGGTCAATATTTTCAAAATGGAATTTTCATCTCTGATAAATGTTTTTGTGGTTTCGTATTCTTTTTCACCCGACCAAAGAGTGGCTCTTACTTTGGCTCCCGTTCTGAGTGCAGAAAGAGCGAGAATCGTTCCGGCTAAAGTTAAATAAGATATTTCCGTTAGAGGATTGGGCATAGAACCGGAACAATCAACGAAAAGATCCAAATCGATCGGGTTCTTATTCTTTTCGTAAGAAGGAGTTTCTCCATAATTATTTTCCACGGTCGTATAACCTGGAATTACGATAGGACTTTTTATGACTGAATCCACCCAATTGATGTTTTCCAAAGGAGACCCTAGGTCCCAAGATTCATTTCCTTCCAGAATCAGCTCCGGAGCTCCCGGGGTCACCTGTTCCGGAAAAGAAATCAAATGAGGGAGCGCCTTTTCTTTGTAATATTTATAAGCTTTCTCCGATTCGCTGATTTTTACGCCTAACGCTTCGCAAATGGCAGAATACTGTGCAGGACTGAGGGAAGGTGTGTTCTTTTTTTCGGAGGAGATTTCTTTCGTTTTGCCTCCACTTAAGGAAGGATCTTTCCCTTCGTCGAAGATGGATTCGATTTCCACCTCCGTGATTCCAGAGGGAACGTTCCCTCCTTTTCCGATTTGAGCCGTATCATGTAAAATGCTTATTTTTTCCAAGGAAGAAGCAGGGTCTCCTCCTATGAAATAAGGATAACAAATATTACCGAAATCGAATGCACCTCTCAGCCAATCGTTCGGGAAATTGCGAACGATTCTGTTCACTAGCATGGCATCGCTTTCCATATCATCTTCTACGATTTCATTCGTTAAGGTTTCTTTGGGAAGAGCCCAGAGGATTTCATAGGTTCTCATATAAAAATTCCAGAACCTTCCTTTCTGTTTCCCCAGCTTTTGATACACTTCTTCCATACGCAGACCATTGTGCCGCTTCAAACGATCATTGATGAATAGATCCGTATAAACGTTTACGATCATAGGAGCGACATGTTCGAATCTAGGCATGGCAGTTTGAACCAAGTAGATGAGTTTTCCCTGATCGCTGATGTCTCCCGGGCAATACACATGGTGGCCGATTTCGTGGCCCATGATTTCGAGAGGGTAATTTTCCAAATGATATTTTTTTATTTTTTGAACAGACAATAATACTTTATGATCTGTTAGCCGGATTGCTGCGAAGGAAGCCGTTAATCCTTCTTGCGTTTCTTCTTTTTCGCTGAATAAAAAATGAGGAGAGGAAAGTTTTACATAGTCGCTCCAAAGTTTCAGAGCCTCTTCCCATTTGTTTTCCCAATCTTCCAGGAGGTTCATTGTGGTTCCGTTTTATAGAAAAGAAAAATCTGATACGAAAAATTTACGGTAACAATTGCAAATCCGTCTTCTGCGGCAACGGATGTGATTTCGTTCTCCTTGAAATTTTTTTCTAAAATGATTTTCCAGAAAGGAGGAACGGTTTTCGAAATTAAGGGAGCTCTTTTCCTTTCTGTAGGATACAAACTCTCTCCGAATAGATCGAAAAAAAACTGAAAACAATCGTCTCCCGAATGGATCAAAAAGCCTTCTTCCTCTTTTTCAATCAAAGGAGGAGAGTGAAAGTGGCCGCCAAGCAAAGGATAGCCGGAAATGAGTTTGTATTTGATAGGGCTTGTGTTCTGAGGGTTCAAAACTCCGAAGGGAGAATGGGAAAAGCCGGAATGGAAGTCTGCAAAACTTTTCCCCAAATCGGAACCTAGTTTTTGTTTCAGTTCCTCTCCCAGGTGTAGAGCGGAATCTAATCCTACCGTTTTGTATTCCGGTTTCCCTCCTACCCAAATAAAAAAGCCGATGAGCTTTTTCAGATCTTCCAAAGAACGAATATCTGAACTCATCAAAGTTAGGCGCTTTAAGAAGGCTATTTCTTGCGAAGGAGAAAGTTTCGTCATCGCATTGACAGTGAAAGAGACTGAGGAAACAAAATCTTCTTGGAGAGGGAACTTGAGAGAGGAAAAAAGAGATAAAATTTGTTTTTCTCTTTCTCCTTTAGGATCTTTTAGAATTCCCTTTGTGATGAGCTGCAATAGAATTCGAAAGCAGGAAAGAACCGTATCTTCTTTCGGATTCTCTCCTAAAGAACGGGCAAGAGAGGAAATATAATCGAGTAAAAACGAGGAAACTAAATCTTCTTTGAAGTTAACGCTACTTTGTTTTGCCAACTGAACCATCTGGTTGCAATTGTCTCTTTCTTTCAAAAGAGAAGTTTTCCATCCTTCCGGAATCATCCGTTCTTCTCAACCCACATACCATAATTCGTATATCTTTGGTGCAGGTACTTCAGCTTCAATAGATCGTCATAGACATGTCCGTAGATTTTTCTTTGTTTGCTGATCGCTTCCACTTCCTTTTCGATGGCGACGATTCTTTCCTTGGTTTGGCTTAATGTCAAACCTTCCAGCCCTTGTTCGAAGAGTTCACTCAATTTGGCGACGTTATCCGCTTTGTCCAAATTCAATCGGTCGTATTCAGAACAGGAAAGTTGGAATAGTTTTCGGATCCAACTGATTCGATCGCTTTTGTACACATTGTACCCTGGTTCTTCGAAAAAAGGAGAATCGGGGTTTTGCACCAGTTTATCGTGGAGGACGAAAGGAAGTATGTGGGAAAGATCATCCAGGCTCACGGAAGATTCCCCTCGGAAGTAAGCGAGAGCTTTCGCATAATTGATGCAGGTGAAGATGGCTCTGACAGAAAGTCCGTTTTTGGTTTGGGAACCTAAATCTTTTTTTCTATCTTTTCCTTGGTCTCCCGAATTGAAATAAGCAAAATCGACTGCGGATAGTTTGACGGTATCTTTCGTTTTATATTCTATTTGTTCTCCTCCCGATTCGAAAAATTCGAATTGAGATGCGAAAAATTCCATTCTTCTGCGTAGGTTCGAAGGAAACTCAATATTTCTGATTTCTTCGGATATGGATTCTATCTCTTTTTCGGAGAAAATGATTTCGGGAGGAACCATTGACTCCGGTTTGAAATTTTCCTCCACTCTCTGCAAAAGATCTTTGATGAAACGAGTGTTGAAGTGGAGTGCTTTGACTACGATGTCTATTCTGTCCCGTAAAGCTTCGATGACTTGGTAGGTTCCTCCTCCCGCATCGTCGTTTGCCGTTAAATACCAAGCAGCATCGGGGCATTCGTAAATTTGATCGAAGATCTCCGCATAATTATCGCCTAATATAGTTAAAAGGGCGGATTGAGTTCGTGTAGGAATTCGATTGTATTCATCGATCACTTTCACTCTCATTCCCAGCCATTTCCTCCAGGAGATTTTGATTTCGTCCGTAGATTTAGCGTTCATCAAATCGGAAGGAAGAGGGTTCCCGATGAGATCCGTAATGGTCATTTGAGGTTGCCCGTGTTGGATGGCTCGTTTGATTTCTTTCAGACTATAACCTGCGATCACTCCCATCAGTATGGCGGATGCGGTTTTTCCTCTTCCCGGACCTCCTACTAACAAACATTTGCCTCTCACCACCAAGGTGAGAAGGGGAAGTAAAACAAAACTGGAATAACTTTGTCCGGAAGGAAGAACGATTTCCGTTTTTAAGTCTCCGATCGTAAAACGGGTAGGAGGTTTTTCGTTGTATTCTATGTCGTAGAAAGGAGTGATGATCGCATAATTCGTGATCCAATAATATGCCTTTCTGAGTTTTTCATCCAATCCTGTTTCCAAGGATTCGGAAGAAGAAACGGAAAACGGTCCTTCCTCCACAAGTTGGGCGATATCAAACTTTTTTCTGGATTCTTTCTTTTGGGGAATGGTGGGTGATTGAGAGACCTTCTTCGAGGTGATGTTTCGATCCATACATTTTCCTAGTCTTCTAGCAGGGATATTTCAGAAAAACAGGCATTAGGCGTATTTGTTTTCACTTCCACGGTGATGATGGAAATCCCCAGAGGGTATTTTGATTCTTCTTTCAAAGGAAAAAACCCATCCAGGGAAAAAGAAGTTTGTTTTTTGTTTTCACCGTTGAACCGAAATACAGAGATTAGTTTGTCGTCAGGAAGGCGAAGGTCTTTGTCGATATTGATGCTTTCTCTGAAAAGAAGTTTCGCTTCGAAAGAGGGAAGGTTTTGTCCCGGGCAGGCCTTCCAATCCAAAGAACGGAAGTTTCTAGGAGAGAAAACATTACCGTTCCAAACATGTGTCAGTTTCATTTCTACGAAAAAGTCCCAATCCAAAGGGCTGTTGTTTTTCTTCTGCCAAACCGTATTCGTATCTTGGTCTAATAAATAAGAAAGGTTGCCGGATCGGGTAGCATCTTCCGTACGAAAGGGAGGGATTTTATGATAAACATCCATATTCTTAAAAGTGCTCGAAATCAAAAAATAATTGCCAAATAAGATCAGAAGAATCCAGACAAAAACAGGAACAAAGGTGGATATGCGCATGAATTCTGAAAATATTTACTTCCCTAAAAAAAGTTCTACTTCTTTTTTCCCGACAGAGTCAGTTTAGGTAATCATGAAAATCGGTATCTTAGGCGGAACCGGCCTTATAGGAAAGGAACTCATTCCTTATGCGATGAAGAGAGGACACTCGTTCCGCATCTTCTCTAGGAAAGCGGAACTTCCCAAGGAACTGAGACAACTGGGGAATCTGGAGTTTATACAAACAACTCTTCCCACTTCCGCTCAACTGGAAGGTTTGGATGCAGTCATCAATTTGGTCGGTGAACCTATAGCAGGTGTTCGTTGGACAGATGAAAGAAAGATACTCATCCGAACTTCCCGAGTGGAATTCACAAAAGGGTTAGTCGTCCGTCTGAAAGATTGCAAACAACCTCCTTCCGTTTTTATCCAAGCTTCCGCAGTAGGTTACTACGGAATGAGCGAATCGGAACATACTTCCTTCGATGAAAGTTCTCCTCACGGAGAAGACTTTTTAGCCACGGTCTGTGTGGATTGGGAGAAGGAAACGGAAAGTTTAAACGAAAAAGGCATTCGAACTTTGATTTTGCGATCTGGAATCGTTCTATCTCCTAAAGGAGGGGCTTTGGAAAAAATGATTCCTCCTTTTAAGATGGGAGTAGGCGGTTCGATCGCATCCGGCAGACAGGGAATGAGTTGGATACATATTGCGGATTATGTTTCTGCCGTCTTGTTTTTGTTAAACAAAGGATCGTCGGAAGGTGCATATAATATAGTCTCTCCTGCCCCTTGCAGCAATGCGGAATTCTCTTCTTCTTTGGCAAAAACATTGTTTCGACCCAATTTAATGAAGGTTCCCGAATTCGCTATACATGTGTTATATGGTGACGGCGCTTTGGTGATCACTCAAGGTCAATATGTGGTTCCCAAAAGGTTGTTAGAGGAAGGTTATGAGTTTCAGTTTCAAAATCTAGAAGAGGCACTTCGAAATCTTCTGCTTCGTTCCTGAATTCTTCTTTTCAAATCTTTCTGAGAGAAAGATACTGGAACCAACCTTATCTGGGAGTCAGAAATGAATTTTCAAAAATTAATCGTTTCCTTATCCGTTCTTGTTTTCTCGTTTGCAATGATTGCATGCGGCGGAGACAAACCTACGGAAACTACTACTACTGAAGTTGCTGCACCTGCAGTGGATCCTGAAATCGCAAGAGGAGAAGAACTCTATTTGCAAAATGCTTGTGCTTCTTGTCATGGTGAAAAAGGGCTGGGAGACGGAGAAGCTGGAAAGTTTCTAAAACCGCTTCCTAGAAATTACAAGTCACCAGCTAACGAGTGGAAGAACGGTAACACTCTTGCGGGAATCACAAAGACTTTGAAAGAAGGAATTAAGAACACTCCGATGGTTGCCTACACTCACTTGGGTGATGAAAACATCGCTATTCTTGCAAAATACGTAGAACATCTTTCTAAAAATTAATCCGATTCACAGTACCGATCTTACTCGTTTTTTTCGGGTAGGGTCGGATCGTGGTGATTATGACATCCTCCACCATTTCCAAATATGACAGACCTGTTTGCGACTGCGGAACTACCAGAGAGTCTGCAAATGCCCGAAAAGTAGTTCGGTATTCCACCTGGGGAATGATCGCCATGGGCCTCGTGGGGATTTCCGCCACACCCAAAGATGTGTACTATGTGTGCAAACTTTGCAAACAACCCTTCGGTCGACTCTCCAAAGAGGAAAGAAAGGAATCCGTTTAATTTTGATTGACCCTTCCTCCTAGAGGATTTCCCTGGAAGCAAATGATAGAGGAATTTAAAATCCGTTTAGGCTTTGAAAATGAAGGAATTCTTCCTGTCATCCACATTGCCGGGGAAATTACTTCCGAAGCAGAAGAAGAAATCGTTCAATCTTACGAATCGATCCCTTCTGAAAAAAGATCCAGGGTCATTTTAAACTTCACCGAAACTTCTTATATCAATTCCGCCGGGATCGCCACACTCATCAGTTTGATCACAAAATCCTCTGAAAATCAGGGGAAAATCGAGTTCGCCGGACTCAATTCTCATTTTCGCAAGGTCATGGACATAGTAGGTCTCACAGATTTCGTTCTGATCCACGACTCTTTGCAAACGGCTCTCTCCCAATCTTAAATTCTTATAGATTCCTAACTTCCCTTCTACAGTATAGGAAGCTAGAGAGGCTTTCTGAATGAACCAAGTGGAAATCCACATCAAGGGCAAAACATATACATTTCCAACCATCGTAGGAACCGATGGAAAAGAGGGCATTGACCTAACTGATTTTTATAGAAAGACGGGACTTGTGACCGTGGATCCGGGTTTGTTTAACACCGCGTTAGGTCTTTCAAAGGTTTCCAGAAGAGACCCGGAAAAAGGCGAACTGACTTACAGGGGATATGACCTGGCCGAACTGGCACACCAATCCACATTCGTGGAAACTTCTTATCTTTTGATCTACGGCGATCTTCCCAACAAGCAAGAGTTAAACGATTTTTCGAAACGACTCTCTAAACACTCCATGATTCATGAAGATATGTTGAATCTCTTCGACGGGTTCCCTGGAGTTGCGAATCCTCTTGCCGTTTTATCCGTAATGGTGACTTCTCTTTCCAGCTACTATCTGGAAGAATACGAAGAAAAGTTGGATATGGGAGTGGATCTAATCGCTCGTCTTTTGGCGAAGATCCGCACCATCGCAGCATTCACATACAAACATGCGGTAGGACATCCTTTCGTTTATCCGATGGATAAAAATCCTTATTGTACTAACTTTCTTTATATGATGCATTCCGTTCCTGCTAGAAATTATGTAGTGCCGGAAGAATTCGATCGCATCCTCAATCAACTTTGGATCTTACATGCGGATCACGAACAAAACGTATCCAACACTGCTGTGCAGGTAGTGGGTTCGACTCAGGCGAATTTGTTCGCTTCCATCTCTGCGGGAATTATGGCGCAGTGGGGGGCGAGAGAAGGGGGAAGACCTACCGCTGCTATTGCACTCATCGAAGACATCATTAAATCCAGAACCGATGTGAAACATTATTTCGAACGATTTAAAACGGGAGAAGCGACTCTTCATTCCAACGGTTTCGGACAAAAAGCTTACGATGTGGTAAGTCCTAGAGCGAAAGTGGTGAGAGGAATCGTACAAGAGTTCTATCGCAATCGTAAATTGGATGCGGTGGAAGAAACTGCACTCAAGATCGATGAATTGGTTTGGAACGATCCTTATTTTGTGGAAAATTTACTGTATCCTAATTTGGAATATTATTCCGGGGTAGTGTTCCACACTCTGGGAATTCCTAAAGAGATGTTTTCTGTGATGCAGGTGATCGGCAGACTTCCCGGTTGGCTGTCACACTGGAGAGAACAAAGGAAAAAAGGCGACTTCAGTAAATTTAGACCGAAACAAATTTACGTGGGAGAAAACCAACGTAAGTATGTTCCTCTTCAGAGCAGACTTTAGTATTTATCCGTAAGATAATGACAGCCAAACGTCTGTTTTTTGCTAGGTTGACCTCTGTGGTCAGCCTAAGTTTAGGTCTGTTTTTATCTTGCGGCCAGATCCAATCTCCTCCTAAGGCTGTTCAAGGGAAAATCGATGCACGGGATTTTTTCCTAAAAGAAACCAATATTCTCTCTTTGAAAGGAGAATGGTTTTATTATCCCAAAGTCATTGTCGCTCCGACGGATGTTCCTCTTATCTCTTCTTCTCTGGAAAATCGCTTTTTTACTGTGCCTGGAATTTGGTCCGAATCGTTTTTGGATCGTGGTTTTTTGGCAGGGGACGGATTTGCCACCTATCGATTGATTGTTGCTCACCATTTGAAAGGAGAATCCCTTTCTTTCAAGGTTCCGGAAATGGAAACCGCATACATTATGTTTGTGGATGGGAAAAAACTTTCCAGTAACGGGATCGTTTCTACTACGGAAACCGGTTCTCTTCCGGAATACAGACCTAAGATCGTTGATTTCGTTCCTTCTTCGGACGAAAGCGAAATCGTTCTCCAAATTTCAAACTACCATCATAGAAAAGGCGGTCCTGCTCAGATCATTTCCGTAGGCAGAACTTCCGTCGTTCATGCACAACAGGAGAAAGAAGTTCTGAAGGATATGCTCCTTGTAGGCAGCATTTTTTTTATGGGGATTTATCATCTTTTTCTTTATCTCAATCGTAAAAAAGATCCTTATACATATTGGTTTGCTCTGGCCTGTCTTTTAATTTGTCTTCGAGTGTTTATTACTGGAAACAAATACATCACTTTGTTTTTCCCGGATCTTCCTTGGGAGCTACATCTTAAACTCAGTTATTTATCATTTTTTCTGATTCCTCCCGTATTCATAAGGTACATGTTTCTTCTCTTTCGTTCTCATTTTTCCAGCCAAACGTATGAATGGATGTTCCATATAGGACTTGCGTTCTCAGCATTGATTCTTCTTACCAGATCTTCGTTTTACACCTATTTGATGGTTCCTTATCAAATTTTTACGTTATCGTGCGCATTGTACGGACTTTTTGTTATTTTTAAGGTAGTAGCGAAAAAGGAAACCAGCTCCGCTTTATTTTTATTCAGTTTTATCGTATTCATTCTTACGTTCATGAATGATTTTCTCGTGAATAATCTCATCATAATCAATCCTCTGATGGCACATTACGGGATCTTTATGATGTTTTTGTTCCAGTCGATTTTCATTGCGAGAGGTTTTTCCAAGGGTTTTGTGGAGGCGGAGAATCTTGCCTTGGAACTTTCCAACAAAAACAAGGATTTGGAAAGTGCCAGATCCGCACTTACGAATCTGAATGAAAAACTGGAAGGTAAGGTGGATGCAAAAACGGTAGAACTTCAGAACAGACTGGAGCAGATCGGCAAAGACTTAAAGTTAGCAAAAAGCATCGTAACGAACTTGATCAAAGTTCCTGACTTATCTCCTTTTTTGAAAGTGGACTATTTGTACCAACCTCTGTCCGAAGTAGGCGGGGATATTTATTCCGTCAAAAAAATCCAAAGCAGTTATTTTAGATTCTTTCTTGCGGATGCTACAGGGCACGGACTGCAAGCGGCATTGTACACTATGATGATTCAGTCCGAGTTCGAAAGACTGAACGATGTCGCCACTAAACCTAACGATTTGTTATACTATCTCAACGAACATTTTTATGATAAAAATGCGGAACTACAGATTTATTTCCCTTCCATCGTAGTGGATTTCGACTTCGAACAAAAACTTCTTCGATTCTCCTGTGCAGGAATGCAAAATCATGTTCTTATGAAAAAAAACGGAGAGTTGGTGTATTTGGAAAACACCGGCCCCATCGTAGGAATTCTAACTCAATATCGATTCGGACTCAAAGAAGTGGATGTGGAAAAAGGAGACCGTCTTTTCATTTATACGGACGGTCTGTTCGAAGAGCTGAATGAAACGGATGGAAATGCCGCTTTGGCCGAGTTATTCGAAGGAATTCGTAAAACTGCGGATCTTCCGTTGGAAGAAGTGATTCCTTCTCTTACTTCCCATTTGTTCGAAAAGATGAAAAAGAACAAATGGAAAGACGATGTATGTTTGTTTGCGATCGAAGTGATCCGTTAAAAATCGTTCCTGGCTTAAATAAGAATCTTTCGATTAAAGAGTAAGTTCCTCCGATCAATCACCAATCTCCGGAACTTCCCCCTCCGGCAGAATCTCCTCCTCCTCCAAACCAACTGGAGTCGTCCGAACCGGAAGAAGACCAAAAAGAATCGGAACCTCCTCCTCCATACCAGCTTCCTCCGCCTCGGCTTGATTTTCCTACAAGGCCGAAGATTCCCATAACGATGCGCAGGATGATATATAGGATGATGATTCCTATACTGATCAAAGTAGCGACTCCGTCTTCTAAAAAACCTGTGAGCCCGCTGAACATAACGGGGATACCGAAGATCAAAAGAAGAAGTGAATTGAAGATGGAGGAATAAAGTCCGAATGCCAGTAGTAGGATTCCGATTCCTATCAGGACGATAGGAGGTGTCCCTTCTTCACCGGAAGAAGTCGTTGTTGTTTTTACATCCGACTCGCTGGGAGTGTATTCCCCTGCGATCGTTTTGATGATCGCATCCACTCCCGCTTCGACTCCTCCGTTCATATCGTTCGCTTTGAATTTAGGTCGAATTTCGTTTCGAAGGATGTGATCGGAAAGAACATCCGTAAGTGCACCTTCGAGTCCTCGACCCACTTCGATTCTCATCTTTCTGTCTTGAATCGAGATGATAAGGAGGACTCCATTGTCTTTGTCTTTTTGTCCCAGTTTCCAGGCATCGAACACTTGAATGGCGGCCCCTTCAATGGTGTCTCCTTCTAGGCTGGGAATGGTAAGGACTGCGATTTGATTGGAAGTGGTTTCTTCGAACGATTTTAATTTGATTTCCAGTTTTGCGACCGTTTCCGCACTGAGAACGCCCGCATTATCTGTCACTTGTCTCGTTAATTTAGGAACATCTATCGCCTTTAGGTCGTTAGAAGGGATGTTTAAAAAAACGAAACAAAGGAAAAAAGAAAGAGAATGGTAAAAAAAAGAACGATTGATCATAATAAATTTGTTAGGTTGCCTTGACCTAAGGATTAAAGCTGGGTTCCGCCGTCTCTGATTTCATCGGAGATTTCATTTTTATCGTCTTTTTCGATGGAGAGGCCGTATTTCACGAGTAGGTTCCCGCAAAACAGAATGGAGGATACAATCCCTTCTTTTCTTTTGTGGGTTTTCATTCCTTGGACAATCAGTCGCACAGCCTCTTCCCATTCGGACCTGGGAACGACTTTTGCGATCCCTGAATCAGGAAGCACTCTTACGACTCTTTCTCTAAAAGAGATATAAAGCAGGATGCCGGTTCTGTTTTTCGTACGGAACACTTCCTCTTCGATAAACGCTTCTTTTGCTTTTAGATTCACAAACAATCGTTTGAATGCGGGAGGAACAATGAATAGGCGTAAGGAAGCGAAAAAATAAGAAAGGATAAAGCCTACGATGGCGCCGATCCAAATGAATACCACAGCGTCCAAAGAACCGAAATCCCATCCGGTCAGATGAAAATAATCGCAAGCAAGGAGAGAAACCCCTCCGAATCCTCCCCCGATAAAGGCGAAAAACCAGTTCCATTCGTTGTAATGGTGGGAACTTTCCGCAAAATAGGGAACGATTTCTCCGGAAGTCTTTTGTTCCGCTTCTTTAACAGCGAGTTTGATTTCGGAAAGATCCGGATCCGAGAAATAACGAGATAAAATACCCATGCCGCAAAGCATGGGAGTTTTTCGATTCTGAGGCAATCAAAAAAACTAAACTCTGGAATCTATAACGATGGCGAGGCTGATTAAAAATAAATGAAATATACTGAAAAAGAAGAACTTTTTCGCGAACAATCTTTCTTGAGATAACATCAGTCGGTAGGCGAAACCTAAAAAGAGGATCGTAAGAAGGATCGCTGTGATAAGGTAAATTTCTCCCATCCTCGCATCCGCAAAATAGAACCCAAGAACTGCTGCTGAATAGGCAATGGAATAAAGGAAAATTTGTTTCACGGTTTTATCCACGCCTGAGACCACAGGCATCATGGGAATTCCCGCAAATTCATAGTCTTCTTTGAGGAAAATGGCAAGAGCCCAGAAATGAGCGGGAGTCCATAGAAAAATCACAAGAAACAAAATCCATGCGGGAAGAGGGAGTGCGTTCGAGGCTGCCGCATAACCGATGACAGGTCCGATGCATCCTGAGATTCCTCCGATCACAACGTTTTGTTCCGTTCTTGGTTTCAGCCAGATCGTATAAAGAAATACATACAAAAGCAGTGCGGACCAAGCAGCCAGTGCTGTGAGCAAGTTTACGAAATAAAACAGAATTCCGAATGCCAAAACCATAGTCGCCAAACCAATGTACAATGCTCCGTGAGGAGAAAGAACTCCCGAAGGGATCGGTCTTTGTTTGGTTCTGTACATCACTGCATCCTTTTCCCTTTCAATGTATTGATTGAAGATAAAGGAGGAGGAACTCATCAGATAAGTTCCCAGAAGAGTAAAACATACCAGAGATAGGGAAGGGGTTCCTTCCATTCCCAGATACAATCCGGGAAATACGGTAGCTAAAACGAGAATGGTGACTCTCGGTTTTGTAAGTTGATTCCAGGTCTTCAGCATTTCAGGCACTCTCTGCTGAGGAGTTTTTTCGGAAGTGGTAAAAACTCGCAGCGAAACAGGAAAGAAATACGAAGACTCCGTTTAAAGTATGAAACCCTGTGAGAAGTTTGGGAAGTTGGTACAAAACGTTCATCGCACCGACTAATATTTGTAAAATGATTAAGTAGGAGGCGAGTTTCAGAAAAAACTTAACTCTTTTGTTTTCCAACTGGAAGATCGAATAGACGGTCGTTCCCAAGATGATGAGAGCGGTGATGTATCCGAAAAAACGATGTTCCATCTGCAATCGAACCGGACCTGTCATTTCCGGAAGCATACTTCCGAAACAAGCGGGGAAATCGGGGCAAGCAAGACCTGCGTAATGGGAACTGACTTTCCCTCCCAAGAACAATTGAAAGAGAACGGAAAAAAGCATTAGTATAAAAAGATAACGAGCGTTTGGCCGAGAATGGAACTCAGATAAATTTCTTTCCTTTTCCATAAGAGCAATGCTAAGGCAGAATGTGAGAAGCAAAATCGCGTTGATCAAGTGAAGGTTAACCGTTGTTGGGTGGAGAAGCTTCGTGACAGTAAGTCCTCCCAAAATCACTTGAGTGATCAGAAAGAAGAAGGAAAGAGAAGCAGGCAGAACCAAATTCGCCTTTTCCTTTTTGTTTCTTAGAATCATTATAAGGCCGATGAGAACCAAGATTCCTAGAAATCCGGAATAATATCTGTGGCTCACTTCCATAAATACGTGAAAAGTCCATTCTGGAACGAATTTCCCATGACACAAAGGCCAATCGGGACAGGCAAGTCCTGAATCTGTGGCTCTCACTAGAGGTCCGTAGATCATATTGAAGAGAATGAGGACGGAAAGGATGGTGTAGTATCTATATATTTTCATCTTCAAGTCTGTTTCCTCCAGAATCCGAGAGGGGACGTGCAGGAAAATAAATTTAATCGAAAGAAACCTAAAAATTGTTGGAGTTTTTCTTCCTATTTTAATATAGACTCAGATAGGAACAAAAAAACATGAACCAAGAAGACTTATATAACAAAAGTGGCTACTGGACTTTCCTAGTGACTCTCGCTCTGAACGTTTTATTCTTTGCTTACATCTCTTTCATCCATCCTGGCACTCCTGCCAACCCGGGAAGTGGAAGCGGACTCGTTGAGTCCAAATAAGGGATAAGAATCTAATCTCTCGTGTCTTTTCTCCGTTTTTCCTTTGCTCTCATCCTATTGGGATCGGCTCCTTCTTTTGTTTGGGCCTATGATCCCCATTCCAATTTGACAAAGGAAAACACTCTTCCCAAAGAACTGAATAATGTCCGCATCTCCGATGTTACCGGAAAAAAAATCAATCTAAACATTTCTTTTCGCAACTCGGACGGACAAGATGTACTCCTTTCCGATTATTTTGCCAAAGGCAAACCGGTTCTTCTTTCTCCCGTATATTTCAAATGTCCCACTCTTTGTAATTATCACATGAACGGAGTGACTAAGGCTTTGAAACAAATGGATTGGACCGCCGGAAAAGAATTTCAATACATCGCTGTTTCCATCGACCCTAGAGAAAATGAAGAGGTCTCCACTCCTAAAAAAGCAGCCTATATCAAAGATTATGGGCGCCTTGGTGCTGAGTCCGGCTTTCACTTGCTCACCGGCAAACAAGAATCAATCGATGCGCTCTTGCAGCAGCTTGATTTTCGTTATCGTTGGGATGAAGAATCGAAACAGTTCATCCACGCAAGTGGAGTGTATGTGATGACACCGGAAGGAACTGTCTCTCGTATCCTTCAGGGAATTCAATGGGAAGGTAGAGATTTAAAATTAGCCTTTCTCGAGGCTGCTGATGGCAAGATTGGCAGTTTTGTAGAGAAGTTTGCTTTATTTTGCTTTCAATTTGACCCACGAAAAAATAAATATACGATATACGCTTACAGGATGATGCAAATGGGCGGGGGTGTTACACTCCTTATCTTGGGCTCGTTTTTATTTATACACTGGCGAAAAACAACAAAAAATCACCGTCAAGGAGTCATGTAGATGTCTTGGATTACATTCCCAGCGACCTCGTTCATGCCGATTCAGGCCACCGAAATCGCGAAAGAAGTGGATCTTCTCTACGCTTTTCTGATCGTTTCGAGTTTAGTCTCGTTTGTAATTTTAATTGGGGGAATGACTTGGTTCCTCGTAAAATATAAACGTACTTCCGTTGATCAAAAATCTGCGTACATTACCCACAATAACTTTGCCGAATTTCTTTGGTCCTTCATTCCACTTTTAATCCTCTTGGGGATTTTTTATTGGGGTATGGTCATCTTCGAAAAACTTCGTGTTCCTCCGGAAGAAGTTGCCGCAGAGATCCATGTAACAGCAGAACAATGGGCTTGGACTTATACCTATGCAAATGGGAAAGAATTCTATAGCGCAGGCGAAGATCCTTTGATCGTTCCTGCAGGAAAACCCACAAAACTGATTCTTACATCCAAAGATGTAATTCATAGTTTTTTCGTTCCCGCTTTCCGTGCGAAACAAGATGCGGTTCCTGGTAAATTCACTCAACTTTGGTTCGAACCGAAAGAGCCTGGTGAGTTCATTGTGTTCTGTACAGAATACTGTGGAACGAAACACTCCGGGATGATGATCAAAATCAAAGCGATTCCTGCTGATGACTATGCTGCATGGTTCCATGCTGAGAAAAAAGGAGCTGAAACTCCTGCTGATAAAGGAAAAACTCTTTTTGCTCAAAAAGCTTGTGCCAGCTGCCACTCTTTAGACGGTTCTCGTATCGTTGGTCCTTCTATGAAGGGACTTTTCGGAAATTCTCGTAAATTTGCGGACGGTTCTTCTGCAAATGCGGATGAAAACTATCTTCGCGAATCGATTCTTGTTTCCAGTGCTAAAATCGTAGAAGGGTATCCTCCTGCTATGCCTGTGTTCCAAGGTCAGCTTTCCGACGAAGAAGTGAACAATCTAATCGAATACATCAAAACTATTAAATAAAGGAGACAGGGATGAGTTCAGCGCACACAAACACCGCACATGGTCACGACACCGACCATCATTATCTGAACCATGGATCAGGAATCTGGTCTTGGCTCACTACACTCGATCACAAACGCATCGGCCTTATGTACTTCGGTACAGTAATGACTCTGTTTCTGATTGGTGGTTTTTTCGCTTTGGGAATTCGTTTGCACCTAGCTAAATTCGGGGCAACTCCTCTTCTCGAACCAGATACTTATAATAAATTTATGACCTTCCATGGTGCCATTATGGTATTTATGGTGATCATTCCAGGAATTCCTGCCTTCTTAGGAAACTTCGTTCTTCCCATTCAATTGGGAGCGAAAGACGTTGCTTTCCCTAGATTGAACCTTGCATCCTACTATGTGTTTATCGCGGGTGCGGCTCTTGCTGCTTCCTCTATGATCTTCAACCAAGTAGATACGGGATGGACTTTCTATACTCCTTACTCAACGTCTAAAACTTCCGGTGGAGTGATTCTTCTGGTGATGGGTGCCTTTACGATGGGATTTTCTTCCATCTTAACAGGACTAAACTTCATCGTTACCACTCACAAACTGAGAGCGCCTGGTATGACGATGGATCGAATCCCACTTATGGTGTGGGCTCTTTATTCCACTTCCATCATCCAAATCCTTGCGACTCCTATCTTAGCGATCACTCTTCTTTTGATCGGAACTGAGAAAGTTTTGGGAGTAGGGATCTTTGATCCGGACTTAGGCGGGGATCCAGTTCTATTCCAGCACTTCTTCTGGTTCTATTCTCACCCTGCGGTTTACATCATGATCCTTCCTGCGATGGGAGTGATCTCCGAACTCATCACTGCGTTCTCCAAAAAAACAATCTTCGGTTACAGAGCGATTGCTTATTCTTCCGTAGCGATTGCAGCGGTATCCTTCCTTGTTTGGGGACACCATATGTTCGTTTCCGGTCAGTCCACTCTGGCGGGAGTTTTGTTCTCACTCATCACAATGTTTGTAGGAGTTCCTACAGCGATCAAACTCTTCAACTGGATCTCCACAATGTATCGGGGAACGGTTACCTTCGAAGCTCCTATGCTGTATGCGATCGGCTTTATGTTCCTATTCACCATCGGTGGATTGACTGGAGTTATGTTGGCAGCTACCGGTATGGACGTTCACTTCCACGATACTTACTTCGTTGTAGCTCACTTCCATTACGTAATGGTAGGGGGAACTTTGATGGCGCTTATGGGAGGAATCTTCTACTGGTTCCCTAAGATGTTCGGAAAAATGACTTCCGACTTCGGTGGACGAGTTTCCTGGGTTCTGATCTTCACCGGATTCAACGTAACTTTCTTTCCTCAATTCATTTTGGGTGCTATGGGTATGCCTAGAAGATACTTCGACTATCTTCCTGAATACACGAACCTAAACCAAATTTCTACTGTCGGTTCTTGGCTCATCGGCTTAGGGTTCCTTGTGGGACTCATCACTGTGATCCATGGACTCGTTGCAGGACAAAAAGCACCTGCCAATCCTTGGGGAGCAAAAACTCTCGAGTGGCAAACTTCTTCTCCTCCACCGCACGAAAATTTTACAGAAACACCAACCGTAACTGCAGGGCCATATGACTTCCGTTAGTTCTTCAAGTGAATTTCACCACCAGCACCATTTTAAGAGTGCAGAACACCAATATGCTTCTGCGAAGCAAGGGATTTGGTTGTTTCTTTGCACAGAGATTCTTATGTTCGGGGGCCTATTCGTAGGTTACCTGATCTATCATTCTTTATATCCTACCGTTTTTAAAAACGGTTCGGAAACATTGAACTGGAAGATGGGCGCGGTCAACACCGTCGTTCTTTTGATCAGCTCTTTCACTATGGCTGCTGCCATCAATTATGTGCAGAGAGGTCTTCATAAGATTGCCTCCATCATGCTTGCTCTTACGATCGCTTGTGCGGGTGCGTTCATGGTAATTAAATACTTTGAATACACTCACAAGTTTCATGTAGGAACAGTTCCTGGTAAGTTCTCACTTGTGGATCCTACTTGTGCGGCAGGCGGAAAAAGAGCGGAATGCGAATCTAAAATCGCAGCCCTTCTCAAAAACCCGCAAGCGTTAGCTGCCAATCATGTTCACGAAGAAGAAGCTGAAAAACTAAAAGAAGTGATTTCTCAACCTAAATGGGAAATGTTCTACGGCTTTTACTTCGTAATGACAGGTCTTCACGGGGTGCACGTGGTCGCAGGTGCGATTTTGATCTTCTGGATTCTCATCAAAACCATGAGAAGAAAAGTAGGTCCGGAATACTACACTCCTGTAGAAGGTGTGGGTCTTTTCTGGCACGTTGTGGATTTGGTTTGGATTTACCTCTTCCCATTGCTTTATTTGGTCGGATAACAGGAGCTAAAAAATGGAATACGTAATTAATTATGGACTTTATTTCATCGCTCTGGTAGCAGTAGCGACTCCTGTTTTAGGTTTTGGAATTTTCGCACCGGTCATCGCAAAGACGACTATCGTGGGATTTATCATCAACTGGTTCTCTCAATTCTTGCAAACAGACAGAGCGAAGCAGTTCACAGAACAAAACAAGGACAGCAAACTCTTAAAATTCGTTTTAGGAGATGAAGGGCACCAAGAAGATCACGCTTCCGCATCCATGTGGGTGGAAGACGGAGACGGAGAAGTGGAAGAGCATCACGAACACCACATCATCTCCATCAAAACTTATGTTTATGTTCTTTTGGCTCTCTTCTTCGGAACGTTTGTCACTGTTTGGGTGGCTCAATACGACCTAGGAAGATGGAACATGATCGTTGCTATGGCTGTAGCGACAGGAAAGGCATTCTTCGTTCTTGCCTACTTCATGCACTTGAAGTATGACAATATGTTGAACCGAGTGATCTTTCTTGCCTCATTCGCATTTTTGGCACTTTTGTTTGCGTTCTCTTTTGGAGATATTGCAAGCCGAGTTCTGCCGAACATCGATTTCCCAGCTACTAAATACTACTAAGAAAGAAATTTCTTTCTTTCTTGTTTATGGAAACCCGCTCCGGCGGGTTTTTTTATATCCAATTTGTAATAGTTTTAGAACTATTTCTAAATTGAACCAGGTTCATAAAATGAGTGGTATTTGAAGATGGCCTTCTATGTCTAAGTTTTCGCCTTTTACCAACTTTCTCAAAAAGATCTTAGACCTGACACATGAAAGGCAGGAATATGCGGAAGCATATTATGAAGAACTAAATCGCCAATCTCGCATTTTGCATATCCCCGGTAGCATACTGGGGATTTTTTGTTGGTTGGGTTTTGCGTTCGATACGGATCCGAAACTTCATCCTGAATTCCCGGAACTCTTCTATTTCAGAATGGGGCTCTCTCTTTTTTCAGCCTCGTTTTTACTCATCATTTATATCAGTCATCTCTTTCGACTTAATTTGAGAGGAAAAGGGCTAGGATGGTCTTATGCGTACATTGCGTATCTTTTGAACGCCACTGCCTTTTTTACGGGAAGGATTGCGGATGATCCTGCCTACGTATCCGGATTCCAAATGGTGATCATGATTTTACCGTTTATGCCTTTTCCTAGGAGGGCGGTCTTTATTTATTATCCCATTTCCATTTTCATCTTTTTTGTCTCCGTTCTGATCTATCGCCCGAACCTCTCTACGGTAAGTGCCGCATATTCCATGCAGAACCTTGTTTTGAGTTATGTGTTAGGTCTTTTTAGCGGTTACATCATCGAGAGATTTCGATTCAATTCCTTTCTCAGTCATCAGAAGATTCTTCTAAAGAACAAAGAAGTTTCTGAAAGTATGGATGAGATCAGGGCTTTGAAAAACAAGCAGGATGGGGATTATTTTTTAACGACACTTCTTTTCAATCCACTGATTGCGAAAGAAACGGAAAGCAGTATGGTTCGTATCGAATATGTGCTGAACCAACATAAAAAATTCTTTTTCAGGGAAAAAGAGTATTCGTTAGGTGGCGATTATCTCAGCGTTTATAATCTGATCCTGCAAGGGAAAAAATACAAAGCATTCATCAACGGAGATGCGATGGGGAAATCCATCCAAGGAGCGGGGGGTGCCATCGTTCTAGGTGCCGTTTACAATTCCATCATCATCCGTTCCAAAATGGATCCTAATTCTTCGAATCGTTCCCCCGAACGATGGTTAAAGGATTGTTTCATGGATCTTCAGAAGGTTTTCGAAACTTTCGACGGAGGAATGCTTGTTTCTGCGGTTCTAGGTCTTTTGGATGAAACCTCCGGAACTCTTTATTATATCAATCTGGAACATCCTTGGATGGTTTTGTATCGGGATGGCAAAGCGAGTTTCATCAAATCGGAAAGTCATTTTTATAAGTTAGGTGTTTCCGGAATTCAATCCGAACTTTCCATCAGCACTTTTAGGATGAAACAGGGAGATAAAATCTTCTGCGGTTCCGACGGTAAGGACGACATCATCATAGAAGAATTGGCGAACGGAAAAAGAGTGATCAATGAGGATGAAACGGAGTTTCTTCATCGTTTGGAGATGGCGGAAGGAGATACTTTGAAAGTGGAATCGGAGCTGAGATCTTTCGGACTTTTTTCGGACGACTTCAGTTTGATTTCTTTGGAGTTTGTGGGAGAAAATTCCCCCAGACCAAACAAAAACTTTTCTGCCGCAAGAGAAGCACTTATCGCCAAACAATATGACGACGCTTTGCGACTTCTTACGGAATACCAAACTCCTCTCGCTGCTTCCTCAAACGAATATAAATTGTTTTCCCGCATTCATGAGAAAAGGGACGATTTGTTCTCCGCCATAGATTATGCGGGGATGGCTTTGGAGGCGGATCCTTCCGATACGGATTGGTTATTTCATACTTCTTTGCTTTTCAAAAGAATGTATTCTCTTCAAAAATCCGCCGCTTACCTTTCTGAATCTCAGGAACTCAGTGAAAGGGTCCGTCTTCGTAATCCTCAGAATATTAAGAATTTAATCCATTTGGCGGATATTTATCGACTGCAAGGCAATAAGGAAAGGGCGTCCTATTTGATCGCAAAAGTGAATCGAATTTCACCTAACGATTTAATGGCGGAAGCTTTGGCTAAAAAATTGGTTTAACTGCGATAAGACCTGATCGGTTTTGTAGGGAGTCTATTTTTTATACCTTCCCTCGATCGTTTTTCTTTTTGTATTCTCCTGGTGTTAGCCCTGTTGCTTTTTTAAACTCGGAGTTGAACACCGATTTTGATCCGAAACCTGTAGTAAATGCGACGGCAATCACCGATAGATCCGGTTTGTTTTTGAGAAGTTCTTCCGCTTCTTTAATTCTATAGGAATTCAAGTAGGCTCGAAAACTCATTCCCATCTGCGAATTGATGAGCTCCGATGTCTGCTGTAGATTGAGCCCTATTGCCAAAGATGTTTTTTCCAAATCCAAAGTTTCATCTAAATACGGTTTTGTTTCCGACATCCATTTTTCCAGCCGAACTAAAAATTCGTTCGTATTCACCGAATCTAGTTTGGATTTCGTATAACGTGTGTCTTTTGAATTGTGTATGGAGAGAAGTCTTTGCAGAATTTCATTTCTTTCTCCGGTCAAATCCTTATATTTTTGAAGAAGATTGAACAATAAAAAAAACAAATCGATGGGAAATATGAATATGGATCCGTATAGAACCGGCAGAGAATAAGGAAGGATTCCTAAGTAATAAAAAATAGAAACGTATCCGGAACAAAGATAAGTTCCCCAGCAGAGTAGAAAGAATTGGATTCTTTTTTCTCCCATCCGATAGATTCTAATTCCTGTGATGAGGATGATCGGAACGGATATTAAATAGATGAGATTGATGAGCCTAGAAAAGAACATATTCGTTTCTGTGAAAGGAATGCAGAGAGAAGATATGAGTCCAATGATTCCCAGCAGGAACAACAATCGATCGATCCAAGGAGTTCTTTGTTTTGTGTTTAAGAACATTCTTACAAACTGAAAGGATGTTGCGATCCCCAATGCCAAAAAGAATAAATTCGATCTGCTTTGCCACCAGATTGAATTAGGCCAAAGAGTATGAAATGAGTTCCCGAATTGTGTGTTGTACCACAAAGTTGTTGTTAGGATATAGATGGCATAATAGAAAAATTCATAGAGTCGAAATGCGATCAAATAAAACAGGCTGATCACAAACATTACTGCACAAAATCCTAGGATTAGGCATATCACTGCGGTCTCTAGAACGATTTTGTTGTGAAATGCATCCTCATCCATAGAGAAGATAGGAAAAGAAATGAGTGAAACGGATTGAAGACGCAGATAAATATGGTTTTTCTTTGTTTGTTTGAGCTTTGGGATTTGAAAACTAGGATCCAATGCTTCCGGAACTGCCCAGGTGGATTTCGGAAAAGAATCCCCTGTTCGCAAAGACATGTAGGAAGTTCCGTCCGGTAAATATAAAGTCGCACTATCCAATGCCTTCCATTCTAAAGAGAGAATTTTCTCGGGCAAAAAAGCAGGATCTTTTACCGGGGCACGCAACCAAATGATGTCTTTTGTAAAATGGAAAGAGAGAGAATCTTCTCGGATGGTTTGCCAAGATGTTTGTTTCTCTATTTCCTCCAAAGTCATGTTTCCTGCAGGATCACGGAAGGATTCGAATCGATTCGTAATGTTGGTTCTGTTTTTATCCTGATCGGAACAGGCAACGCCCGCAGATAGGATCCATGCAAGGAACAAAAATCGAATCGATTTCATTTTGAAACAGATTCTATTTTTTTTGACAAGTTACAAGTTTAATTCTAAAAAACAGTCCTGAAATATAGTTTCGGACGACCGGTTCTTTTTTTCGGATATGCTATGCCTTTATGGAGAGTTATATTCGAATATTCTGGCAGGTCCGATGTTTCGATTTGTTTAGACATATCCATTTTATATTTTTTACATCCGCTTTATTTTTGTCCTTTGACTGCCAGCCGGTCCATTTTAATAATACGGGAGATCGGGGAAGCAAGTCATTCTATCAAACTCAAATTTTACAATGTTTTTTGGAAAGACGCTGCGGCGATTTTATTAAAAACATAAGTTATGCGGGCGGCCCGTATTCTTTCGTTCAAAAAGTTTCTATCGCTCCTTTGATTCCCTCTTTGACGATGGAAGTTGTATCCTGCGTTTCCCATCCTGCCTTGCCTAGCGGACTTTCCATTGATAATCAATGTAAAATTAGCGGTACGCCACTTGCCTTACAGTCGATGACATCATATACCATTATCGCAAGTAGTTCCGATTCTGGTTCGATACAGGGAAAGATTGAAATTTCTGTAAATAGTTTCTCCATCCCCGCCACACTTGTTTCCGGTCTCTATGCGTGGTATCCTCTCGACGGGAATATGAATGATATGAGCGGAAACTCTCGTCATGGATATTTCCCTGGTGGAATTTGGCCTACAACTTCAGGTCCTTCTTACACTCTCAGTCGTTTCAATCTGCCGAACGGTACTGCTTCCTTCAACGGGACAAATCAATTTTTCGGCAGCGACTTTGCTCCTCTTTGTCACGAGGACTTTGCCATTGCCTTATGGATTTATCCGAGCGTTGTCTCAAATAACAAAATTATGGGGTATCAAGGTGCTACGAATTATAATCCAGGGATCACACTTGCAGTGAATGGAGCAGGGCGTGCGGAATTCAATGCCTTTTGGGTTGCCGGTTGGGGCAATGTGGATGGTCTGGCAGGGAATTCCTCAACTGTGGTACCTGCAAACGTGTGGACTCATATAGTTTATGTTCACAATGGAACCACTCGGCAGGGAAATATTTGGGTCAATGGAGTGAATGAAGGTACTACCTCAAACTTTGGCTCGTATGCCGGATGTACCACAGGCACTTCGCCGAATCAATGGTGGACAGGCACACCGCTAAATATCGGTTATGCTTACCCAGGTGGGTTCTTTACGGGAAGGATGGATGATATCTGGTTTTTCATAGGACGCCAACTGAATGCGAGCGACATTTCCACTTTGATGAGTCTTCCTTAGTGTGTCATTTCTTTGCATCTATGATTTTGTTTTGTCATTAAATCTGCTTCAAAATGCTTTGAAAACATAGAGACTGCTTGTCGGATGATTGGCAGAAAGAAAAGAGATTCTTTTGGAAAATTGAGTAAATCTAAAAAACCATTCTTTTTTTCAGGTGGATCAGCCGATTCTAAAAGAAAAGAGATTCGGAAAGTCATGCAAAATATAGATTACTCACGTAGACTCCGCGGATCCACCGGCCTTACTTCCGGGATGCAGGAACCACATACTTACACTTCCTATGCGAACCCTTCTTTGGGTGGAGGGGAATCTTCCAAATCCAAATCTGCTTTTGTACTATTGATCGGTGCTATTTTACTTTTTACTTCCGGAATGGTAGTAGGAATCCAACTCAACCAAAAGGAGAAAGGATTCCAATCCAATGGAGAAAAAAGTTTTTCCAATGTGGGGAAATCTACAACGCAGCTTTCTAAAAATGAGGGTTTATCCTCTAAGGATGCGGTAGAGAAGGAGGAAGAACGTGGTACCTCCTACGATTCCCCCTTCCCATCCTCTCTTAAATTCCCTCCTAAAAATGACCAAATCAACTATATGGTCCAAGTAGGCGACTTTTCCCCGGAGGAAGCGGTTCAAATCGGAAAACAACTGATGACCAAAGAACCCAGCTTGCAGGGACGCATTTTCCGCACTTCTACAGGAAAGCTCTATGCGGGTTATTTCTACAGAATGGAAGACGCAAAAGAAGCTTTGGACAAAATTACTTCTTCTGTTCCTGGTGTTTCCAGCGAAGCGACTGTAAAAACAATTCGATTCTGAACTATTTTTAGCACTTCCCTTGACAGAGCCCGTTTTTCGGGTTATACTAAAGGTAAGAGTATTTACGGAAGTTATTATACTTACTTGGCTACAAAAAAATTAACTGAAAAAGTAAAAGAGCCTAAATTCAAGGTGGGAGACTATGTAGTTTATCCCATCCACGGGGTAGGCGAAGTCACAGAAGTCGCAAAAAAAGTGATTCTGGGAAAGAAGAAAGACTGTTATATCATGGAAATTCAAGGTTCCAAGATGAAAGTCTCGATCCCGGTTGAACGTGCGATCGATGTTGGCATCCGGTCGATCATTGATAAAAAAGAGATCAAAAAAGTTCTCACTCTCCTCAAGAAGGATGAGATCGACACGGAAGAAGACTGGAAGGTCCGTTATCAAAATAATATGAACAAGATCAAGTCCGGTTCCATATTTGAGGTAGCAGATGTTTGCCGCAATCTTTACAAACGTGCCTATGGAAAAGAACTCTCCATCATGGAGAGAAAGCTCTATGAGAGCGCTTATAATTTAGTAAAGATGGAAATTGCGTTGAGCAAAGGAGTTCCCCAGGAAGAAGCAGGAAATATTGTTTCTGATGTACTGGCGGCTTCGGTCCAAGGCATGGCACCTCCACCTCCCCCGAAAGAAGAAGATGATCTTGATCTAGAATAAACTTCCGTATCTGCTCAAATTTTTGGCTAAAAAGGTTTGAGTCATGAAACACCTCCTTTCAGCTATCGGCTCGGTTGCAGTCGGTTTGGCTTCATTTTTCTTTCTCTACTCGGAATCACAGAATCCGGTTCTTGCGGGTTCCTTGTCGGGATTGGTCCTTCTCTATTCTCTCTTTCTCAGCTATGGAGAGAAAAAACTATACCCTGAACTCAAAGCAGATGTTTTGCTTTGTGCTAGCGTGGGAGCTCTTTTGGGAATCGCAATCTCTGCGTATCCTGCATCCTTACTTTCCGAATACGGATTCAAGTCCGTGGGAATCTTAGCGGTATTTCTTTTTTTCCTTACAGGAGTGAAAGGGGGAATTGCTTTCTCTAAAAGACCCGGTCTTTCCATTTTCGGAGGAGGAGCCGGTCCGGCAGGAACCAGTTTTTCTATCCCAGGATTGGAAACTGCATCCAGCAATGTAAGAGAAAAAATTCTAGATACTTCCGTTGTGATCGACGGTCGTATTTTGGATATCGCCGACACACACTTCTTAGATGGTCCTCTCATCCTTCCTAACTTCGTGCTTCGTGAAATCCAATTGATTTCCGATTCTTCCGATCCGATCAAAAGAGCTCGCGGCCGTAGAGGTTTGGAGATGCTCAATAAATTGCAAAGAAAAGGATCTATCGAAGTTAAAATCACATACACTGACTATTCCGACACAAGAGAAGTGGATGCGAAGTTGGTGAAACTTGCCCGTGATACAGGCGGTGCCGTTGTTACCAATGACTTTAACCTCAATAAGGTGGCAGAACTCCAAGGTGTGAAGGTTCTAAACCTGAACAATCTGGCAAATGCATTGAAACCGGTTGTGCTTCCTGGAGAAGAATTCCCTATTTCCGTCATCAAAGAAGGAAAGGATGAAAACCAAGGAATCGGTTATTTGGAAGACGGTACTATGGTCGTGATCGAAAACGGCGGACATTTGGTCGGAAAAGAAGTGAGAGTCGTTGTGACTTCCATCATTCAAACCGCTGCCGGAAAGATGATTTTTACAAAAGTACAAAACGGTAACAATAACTATAACAAATCGTAACGATTGTTTGACAGAGTGCTAGCTGATGAAAGCTCTATTTCGTTTTTTTACCTCTCGTGAGGGGCTAATCGCAGTACTCTGTTATGTGGCGACCGCAGCGTTCGCCACACTTGCCTTCGCTCCCTATTCCCAATCTTATCTGGTATGGCTCTCTCCTCTCGGTCTTTTTTATATAGAAAAGAAATATAGGGGAGAATGGAAAAAGCTTATCTGGCACGGATTCGCCTTTGCGATCGTGTTTTATAGTTTTTCCTTTTATTGGATCTACTATATGGTCACTGTGTTCGGAGGTTTTCCTTGGTTTTTGGCGGGACCGATCTTCGTTCTATCCGGGATCTTTCTGAACATCAAGTTTCCTTTCTTTCTGCTTTTATTTTCTTTTTTGGCAAAGAAGGTAGGGAAGTATTTTCCCTGGTTGGCAGGATTCTCCATGTTGGCTGCGGAGTTTTTGACCCCCCAAGTGTTTCCCTGGTATTTCGGAAACATAGTCGCAGAAAATCACATTCTATCGCAAAACGCAGAGTATGCGAGTGCGTATGGCCTCACTGTTTTATTATTCGTTTTCTCTTATTTTCTATTTCAATCCCTTCGCCCTAAAAGATGGCTTTTTATTTTCCGTTATTTGCGAACCGAAGGGAAAAATCTTCTTCGTAAAAGAAAGATCGTTTTAGGGATCGGTTCCGTATGGCTTTTGTTTCTTTCGTTTTGGGTCAATGGCGCTTATTTGTTTTGGAAATGGGAGAATGTCCTTCCTGTCGCCAAACGGGAAGTATTGATCGTCCAGCCCAATGCTCCTTTGGAGTTCAGGGACGGAAGAAGTGTGGCAGAAGAGATGAATCTTCTGATGCAAAGAATTGACCGCCTTACGGAAGAAGGTGCTAAGGGAGATAAAATCGATCTCATCGTATTTCCGGAATCGGGAGTTCCTTTTTATTCCACACATGAAACGGAAGCCACAAAGATCACAGGTGTCTATCAGCCTTGGTTCGAATCTCAAATGGCGATTTTGGCTCTCAGACATAAGGCGAATGTTTTTTTCAATGAGATCGATGTGGACTTTTTGAACGGGATCAAATCCAGAAGAAATTTAAGAAGTTATAATTCTTCCGCACTTATGAATCCGAACGGAGAAAGAAGAGAGAGTTATCAAAAAGTATATCTTCTTATTTTCGGAGAATACATGCCTTTCGAATGGATGTACGAACTTTCCGAACAAACGGGAAGGTTTGAGGCGGGAAAATCCCTTTCCCTCATTCCTTATTATAAAACTGCGGATTCCGTATCTACGAATTTAACTCCTCTTCGCTGGCCAGACTCCCTTCAGTTTTCTCCTTCTATGGTAAGGGACTATTATAAAACTCACACCGTACCGGAAGAGAAGGTAGGAAGTTTTCTTCCTTTGATTTGTTATGAAGTGATCATTCCTGAATTTGTGAGAAGGTTCCAGGGAGATCCCGATTTTTTCGTCAATGTAACAAACGATAAATGGTATGGGAATACAGTAGAAACCTACGAACATCATACTTTGGGCAGGATGAGATCCATCGAATTCCGCAAATGGATGGTTCGTTCCACGAATTCCGGCACTTCCGTTTTTGTGGATCATCTGGGAAGGAACGTAAAAAATGAATTCACAGCCGTAGAAGCAAGTGCTACTCTAAGAGGAACAGTGGATGTGATGCCCGGTTACGAGACCTTTTACAGAAGGTTCGGAAATCTTCTTCCTTGGTCGTTCCTCATCCTATCTGGGATCTATTTCGGTTATTATGTTGCGAAACGTCGTTAATTTCATATATGAAACCCGCCTTTTTTATGCGGTATATGCTTCGATCGCTTTTCATATAGTGATTTTTATATTCGCATACAACCAATCGGAAACAATTTATCAACCTATCTATTGCGGTCCTTACTGGATTTATGCCAACGGAGAAGTTGCGGACCGCCCTCTCGAATTGGACTTAGAATTCGCAAAAAGGGCCTGGGAAGAAAATCGCCTCAACAAAGAAGGTCTCATCCAAGAAGAAGGGCAAGAAACAACGGACGGAGAGCCTGGTGAGAAAGGTAAGTCAGAGTCTTTTGCCAAAGGAAAATACGAAGGAGGGCAGTGGGAGAATCTGGTTAAAGATTTGGAATCCGCTTCCCGCTTGAGAGACGGTTTTAAGAACGATTATGATAATGTTTATTCTTTCTCCGATGTTTCCGATTCTTACATTCGAAGAGAAAGAGACTACGAAGATATCGTAGTTAAGGAAGTTTTTCCTACTCTAAAAACAATTAGAGATCCTTTCACAGTCGATATAGAAGAGGCTGATGATAATTTAGCAGTTCATAAAGAACGAAACCGCATCATAGAAGAATTTCGAAAGGGAGAAGAACAATCGATCGTTACGATTACGGTTGCTTCCGAAGGAGAAAATCCTCCCAAGTCTCCTCTTTCCATGCCGAAAGAAGAAAGATCCGACTACTTGGATCAAACTTTAAAACAATCCAAAGAAAAACAGTTGGATCAATTTATTTCCCGCTTTATGGGTTATGATCCTGACAAAGGGGATTTAGCGAAATTCGTTCGGGATTTATATTATGAAAACCTGCAAAGATTGGCATATGTTTTCAGCGGGGATCCCAGTTACTTCACAGTAGATTATTTTCAAGAGAACTTGAATAAGGAAGATTTCCTCAGGCAGATGATGGCTCTTCTTTCAGAGAACTTAGGCACCAAAGTCGGTACGGAAGTTCTATTCACTTTGGATAATATTTATTTCATTCAGGCAAGAGCTTTGAAGGTTCTGATGGAAGGGGAAGCTTTGTATGCATCTGCTTCCGATGAACAAAAAAACAAACTTCGCATGGAAATCATAAAAAGGGTGTCCGAAAAATACAGACCTCTTCTGAAAGAGAAAAATATTCGTTCTTATGCGGATGTGGAAAATGCATATTCCAAAAAAAGATTGGAGATCATGGACACTCTTATTAAAAATTCTCCCGCAGGATATCGGTTAAACGACGCTCATTTCGAAAAAGGTAAAATTCTTTGGGACTCCGGAATGTTCCGAGGAGAAGACCGTCTTCTATTTGCCGCCATCGAAGAATGGAAAAAAATAAATCCTAAGAGCAAAGAAGGGGATTTTTTGGCGGCAAAATCCTACGATTCTCTAGGGATCATCCTGCAGCAGGAAGATGTGAAAGATATGTATGGGAAGTTTTCTCCTGCCGCAAAGGATAGAATCAATTACGTAATGACCCATCATCTGGAAGAGGAAATCAATTTGAAACGTCAAAGGGAAGAAAAACTGCTTTGGCCGAAAGTAAAATCTAAGCCTAATTGATTTTAAGTTTTTAAGTTTTCGATTCCGCTTTCATGAAATTCAGTAGCCCATTTGTCGTGGAAAGGAGTTTCTTTTTCGATCCTTTCTTCTATGGCCATTCCTGAAATTGCAGACTCTCCGTAATGTCTGAGAAAATCACGATGTGCTAATCTTTCGATGAGAGCTTGCCAGAAAACTTCGTCTTCATAATCTTCCAAAATATCCACAAGGCCGCTTTCTTCTTCGAATTCACGAGTAAGATACGGTTCTCCGTTATTTTGATCGATTTGAACTATATTGCCTAGCCCTGCGCCTTCCGCATGATTGAAAACATGACGAACCACTTCCGCAAATCGGGAGTCGTTGTCGGAATCTTCCTCGACTCTTTCCTTTGCCTGCAACGTAGAGATAACCCAATCTCCCATATAGACTAATTTGAGAAGGGTTTCGTATTGCTCAAGGGACAGTTCAAGATTCATCTAAAGATCAAGATCGGGGGCTTGGTTGGAATGAAAAGAGTTTTTTAGGCGGATCTTTCTGGAAAACGTCCCAAATTTTAATCTTCCAAAAGCAGTTCTTTGTTGCGGAGAGGTCTGTATTTATCTCGCACAATGGCAGTTATATCGTCAATGGCCAAAAGCACTTCCTGGGTGTTGGAATTGTTTTCGTTGGGAAGATAAAAGAATCCCAAGAGCTTGAGAGAGGAGCCTTGGAGAAAAACCCTGTCATTCTGGTCTACGGAATGTGTAAGAGGTACCACACAATTCTTCCAACCTTTGTAATTGAGCGAGGTAATTGCGATTTGGCGGATCTCGAAATCCTGATTTTCTATGATCAATGTTAGGTTTCCGATGGATTGGGAGGAATAAACAGGAATATGGATCTCTTTTACATAATCTTTGATCAAAATCGGTTGGGGAAAATAAACGGAGAAAGGAAAATTGGCGGCTTTCGGAACCCTGAGCACCAATGCTTGCCTGGATCCTGGGATGGGTGCGGTAAAATTTCCGGAAAGGGACAGATCGGGTAGAATTGTGTCTTTTTCGAGCCTGGTCCTAAGGTTGGCCTGGGAGTAATCTTGGGTTTCGAAATTCTCCAAAAGGATCTCTTTCCAGATCGTAACGTCCGCTTCTCTAACGTGCGCAATGCACAGAAAAATGCTCAGGAAAGTTATGTTTCTTAATGCAATCATGTTGACAATAATTCCTAACGAAGGGGATATATATGTTTTATCGGTAAAAAGGAGAATCTCACAAATGCAGGCGCACAAGTACCTATTGGCCATTTTAGCAATTTTTTTCGCAGGCCAACTCTCAGCACAGGTCGCTGACCCAAAAGCAAATACTTCCACATCCAAAGAAGAAGCAATTCAAAAAACAGAAGAGACTTCAGGAACAGTGAAACAAACTGTCGATGAAGTAGAAAAGGCAGTGAAGGATGCACTCGGCGGAGACAAGGACGGGCAAGGCGTCGTGGCTTCTGGAAAAGAGGCACTTTTTATCAATAGCAAAACTTCCTTCACATTGGAAGCAAAAGATGATTCCTCTTCTGTGGATTACATCGAGTGGAAACCTAAAAACGGAGACTACAGACGTTTCACTACTCCTATCCGCATTGCGGAAGAAGGTGTGACTGAAATTCAATACCGTTCCGTAGACAAAGCGGGCAATTATGAAATTCCTAAAGTTTTGGTAGTGAACGTAGACAACACTGCTCCTAGAGTTTCTCTTCAACCTGCAGAACAATTTTTCGTGTTAGACGGTGTTCCTTACTCTTCTAAGAACAACAGTTACTCGATTATCGCTGAAGACAAACAAACCGGTGTCAGTGCAGTTCAATACAGCGTAAACGCAGAAGCTGCTAAAGCTTACTCCGAGCCGATCAAATTGGAAAACGGTGGAGCAAACGTAATTAAATATTCCGCTACTGATAAATCCGGAAATTCTTCTCCTGAATCTTCTCTTATCATTACTGTGGACGATGTAAAACCTACTGTTGAAATCGTTCCTTCTTTACCGCTTGTTGACATCAACGGAAAACCTTTTGCAAAAAGAGGAAACGTATTCTATGTAAACGCAACGGATAAAGAATCCGGTGTGAAAAAGATTCTAGTGAAACTGGACGCAGAAACAGAATACCGCCCTTACACAGAAGCGATTTCCGTAGAAACACAAGGAGACCATGTTCTCAGTGCGATCGCCATCGATAACGTAGGAAATCAATCCGCAGTAGTGGAATTGAAATTCTCCGTAGACTTAACTCCTCCTTCTTCCGTGATCCAAAAATCAGGAAAAGAAGAAGCTAAAGTAGAATCTACTACTCCTACAACAACAACACCTGCAGAAGAAACTCCTGCAAAATAAAAACTAGATACTTCGTTCGGGGCCAAATCTTTCGGCCCTGAACCCAGATTCGAGGAGGCAAAATGTTTTCTCGAATCCTTTCCTTCTTTTATTCCCATCCTTGTTCTCATTGCGGTCATTTGGATTTTCTATCCAATCGGTTTGGAGTCTGCATTCATTGCATACGCAAACGAAGAAAATTTCAAAGAGATCATTTTGATCCTTCTGTCTGTTCCGTTTGTTCTCATAAAAGAGAGGAAGGAAAAGACTGTGCCTTTTGTTCTTCCCGATTCGTTTTTTTCTCCCGATTAGAGTTTCTGCACTATCGGTTTCCCTGGGAAAAAGAAACCTTTCAGATGTGCAAATTCCAAAAAGAAAGATTGCTTTCTTTTTATTTTGCGTTAGACTTCCGCAGAAAAAAGATTTCTAAGCGTCAGATAGAAAGGCCGGATGCGATTGTCTTTCTGCCTTCCGGTGATTTGAAATCGGGAAGAGGGTATCATCCTGCTGAAATTTTAGGGAAAAGGTTAGCTCTAAAGTGGAAGATTCCGATTCTACCGGGGGTGAGAAAGGCATCGCACGAGAAACAATCCGGAAAAATGTATAGGGAGAGATTTTTTCATGCAAAAAAGGCATTTCTTTTTCGAAAAAATGATAGAATGTGTAATGGAATTCATATCTTGATCATAGATGATATATTCACTACTGGTGCAAGTTTGAATGAGGTGGCTCGTTTGTATCTGGAAAACGGTGCAAGTAGAGTTTCGTGTATGGTATTATTAATAAACGAGGGTGATTGAATATAATGGATGTTCAAGTCAAGGAAGACATAAGGATCATTAAATTTGCGGGCGCCATTTTAAAAGTGGATTCCGACGAGATTGAGAAAGAACTTTCCAAACTCACTCAATCTTCCGTCAAAAAGATCATTCTTGACCTAACAAAAGTTCATCATATCTGTTCCACTGCTCTTGGAATCTTTGTAGCTACCAAGAGAAAGTTGAAGCCGATGAACGGAGATATCAAGGTGATCGTAGTGGATGAAGATCTCATTCAACTTTTCGAAATCACAATGTTAGACAAAGTGTTTGAAATCTTTCCAGATCTTTCCTCCGCGATCGAAGGTTTTCAGTTAGACGCAGAAGATTGATTTAGTTTTTTATGTCGGCAAAACAAATTGCCTTTGCTTCGGGGAGTGCGCATAAACTCAAAGAAATGCGCCTCATCCTCGAACCGCTTGGTTTTCAATTACTCTCTCCGAAAGATCTTTCTATTTCCTTTTCTCCCGAAGAAACAGAATCCACCTTTCTTGGTAACTCTTTGATCAAATCGAGAGAACTCCATAGACTCACAGGATTACCTTCGTTTGCGGACGACTCGGGAATTTGTGTGGATGCTTTGGAAGGACGACCGGGAGTTTATTCCGCAAGATACGGAGGAGAAGGTTTGAGCGATAAGGATCGTGCCTTGCTTTTGTTATCCGAGCTTGGCAATAATCCGAATCGAAAAGCGAACTATACTTGCGTCATCAGTTTTTGCGACGGCAAAACAGAAACTTCTTTCGAAGGGCAAGTGTTCGGGGAAATCTCCGCAGATTACGACGAAGTGGGGAAATACGGTTTCGGTTATGATCCTGTCTTTTTTTATCCTCCTTTCGGGAAAAGGTTCTCAGAAGTAGAGGAAGAAAGAAAAAACAAAGTCTCTCATAGGGCGGTTGCAGTGGATCAGTTCGTTCGATGGTTGGAAACTTATGGAACCTCTTTATGAATTTTTGATTTCGGTTTTAATGATTCTAAAATTTATTTCGTTTCCGATTCCAAGTTGAGGGCTGCCGGTTTGTTTTTTCCGATCAAATCCAATCTATGCAACGGAATATTATATATTTCCATACTTTCATTGATCTTTTGTTATTCGGGAAATTCTCCTGATTACTGCGATGTAGGAGGAAGAATCATTCATGACAAAAGCTGCAACAAACAAAAAAACAAAACAGATTCCCTTCTTGCAGAATACATCATCGCCGTAGGAATCAAATGTGCCGATCCGAATGCTATTCGCGATTTGGAAGGAAATTGTTTTTTAGACAGCCAAAACCTGCTTCATAGCATTCAGGAATCCCCCAGCTCGATCCAGTATTCCGCAATTATAGATCCTTCCATTTCCAGATCCAGCCAGCAAACCATCGGGAGTTTGTGTTTAAATAAGGATGCAAGTTCGCCTTTGGGAGCCAGATCCAGCCATTATGCTCAGAAAATTTATTCTTACGATCCTATCTCAAAGTCTGCAGTTAAGGAAATTTGGAACCAAAATCCGGAATATGAAGGCAATCGAGCCGCCGTGTCGGCAAGACCTCAGTCTTTACAAAATCATATCGTAGGAATGCCCGTTTCTCGTTTGGAAGCAGGCGGATGGATTGTGACCTTCTCCGGAGCCTCGAGCGGTTGTTATGAAAACAAGGGAATTTTCGCCAAGAGTTATTACCGTATTTTACAAGTTATAGATTGATTTCATTCGAAATTATATTTCTTTGAGAAGATGAGGTTTTCTCTTTCTGCATTTACTTTCATTTTGCTTTCGTTTAGCAGTTCCATATCCGCCACAGCAGTGTGTTTGGGAGAAGAATGTTCTAGAATTCCGAACGAATTTTTGTTGGGTGCGAATCTGATTGATCCCGCATTGGATGCAGTATATACGAAAGATTTTTTGAACGCAATGGGCAGCAGTGCAGTGATGCAGAACGTCAATTCTTCCATGATAGGCGCAAGGCATCTTTCCGGGCAAAGGGCAGGTTTGGGATATTCATTGGCCAGAACCAATCTCAACCCAAGGAATTTGTTTCTGGAGAATTCGGAACTGAGGGAACTTCCCTCTCAAGGTGCGGCGGCTTCTCCTGCGGTTTCCTACGGTGCAAATTTGGGGACTTTGATCGGATCGCCTAATTCAGAATTAATGAAATGGAATGTGAATTTTCATATATTTCATTATTATCTTTCTGAAGGGAACCTTCCTTTTTTGAGAATCAAAAATACGGACATCGGGGGAAGGGTCACGAATCTAGGTTTGAATCTGAGATACTTTCCCTTGTATGAAGGCTCTGAAGAAGGGAAAGATACTTCTTATAAAAACGGGTTATCTTTCGGGTTCGGTATTTTTCAAACCAATCAACAAATTCTTCTGAATTCCTATGATAGAAGGCCTACGAACATCCGCATCGACGGGGATGCCAGAAAGTGGATCGGAGTCAACGATCTGAATTATCATTCCCGCATTTTATCTTCCACTTTGGATGTAAGATATTCCTACGCTTTCGGGGATTTTTCCATATACGGAGGATTAGGAGGTATGTTTCATCAAGGAAACATTACGATCCAAGTGGTGCGAAATGCATCGATTTCTACGGTTTTGAATAAGGAAGATTTCAGCACTTATCCTTCTCTTTTGCATTTGGACATTCATAGAAACTATTTTTTGACGAGCAGAGATTGGTATGGAATTTTAGGAATGGAGTTTCGATGGAGAAACGTGAATCTTCTTGCTGAATATTTGAAAAATCGAAATTCGGAATCTTTGAATTTGGGAGTACAATATCTATTTTGATATTTTTTGACAAGAAAAAGCCTTGTCAGTTTTGAATCTTTTCGCTTAACATTCCTGTAATAATGATGAGTCTGAAAAGAGGATGTGTCTTCTTTGTTCTAATTTGGTCCTCTTTTTTTTGCAAGAATGTTGATTTAAATAATGCTTGTGATGCGAGTTCTAAATCCTATCGTTTTGCGAAAACCCTCAATCTTCTTTTCCCTTCGGAAATAAAAGGATGCGTTTCTGTAGCTCCCAGTTTCGGGATCGAATGGAACCCATTTTCCTCTTACCAAAGATCTGTGGTACCTGATGGAGATTCACTCAATTATCCTGCGGGTAATTTAATACTTTCTCCTTCTTTTTCTGAAAATGTTTTTCAATACAATGGGTCTGTAAAATACCGAACGACTTCCTTTCGGCTAAAGGTTTACGGGAATAGAATCAAACATTTGATCATCGAACTAAATCGTCAGGTTATGCTGGATGCATCAGCAGGTAGTTCTGAGATTGAACTTCCTCTGACAGTCGGTTTGAACCAGATTCGTATTTTTGCCGATGGAATTGGAGATTATCACTTTCAAATCAAAAGAGAACCTCAGTACTTGTATGTGCTCAAGGCTACTTCGCCGCATATTTTCGTGTATGAAATAGCTTCTGATGGAAAAATCAGTTCCGTTTCAGGAAGTCCTTTTTCTCTTCCTTCCGTTTCAAGTGCATTCGGTTTTGATTTTAACATTGCCCATTCCCATATTGTAACAGCAAATAATGCGGATCAAAAAGGGAGCGTTATCCGGGCCGACTTTTCTGGAACTCCCGTTTGGAGATCGAATTTTAATGTAGTAGGAGCAAACAATTTAAATGCTGCTTTTCATCCTTCCGGGAAATACTTTCTGGCTGGCAGTACTACGCTTTCTTCCTTTTCCTTTGACGCAGAATCAGAAAAGACGGAATTGATTCATTCTACAGCTGGTTCTTCCACCGCCGCAAGAGGGGGAAAGTTTACTCCAGATGGAAAATATTATTTTCTAACGGAGGCAAGCAGCGGGCTTATTAAAAGATTTTCATTTTCTAAACAAGATGGAATGTTAGGTGCTGCTGTTGGCGTTGGAAATTCTATCAATAATCTCAGTACTTCCTTGTCTATTACACCGGATGGTAAATATTTATATTCGTCTGAAGACAGCAGGTTAGCCGCCTATTCGATCAATTCAGATGGGAATCTTTCCTCGATCGGAAATTATAATGTATCTTGCTCCACTTATTACTATTACTTGGGAAGCATTGATCCGAGTTCCAAATTTATCTATGTTCCTTGTCAGTCCGGAAATTCCATTGTTGGTTATTCCATTGCTTCAAACGGAGCTTTAACTTCCGTTGCGAGTTTGGGAGTGTCAGGAGCACCTACTAATACAGCGATTGATTTGGATGGAAAATATCTTTACGTAGGAACTTCTTCCAGCAATTCAATTTCCGTATATTCCATCAATGCATCTACAGGAGCTTTGGCTCTGATAGAAACAGAGCCATGCAACGGAGTTTCAGTAGAAATGAAAGCTGATTATTAATGTTGATTGGAATTATCCTGTTGCGACAGTTCCACCTGACAAACGTTTGTAGAAATCGGCTCCTTCTCTTTCCAAAAATTCCTCATAAGTTCCTTTGAAGTCGTTGATTCCTTCCGGAGTCACTTCTATGATTCTTGTGCAAAGGGAGCTGATAAATTCGCGGTCGTGGGATACTAACAGAACCGTTCCTTCGAATAACGAAAGAGCATAGTTCAGTGCTTCGATGGTTTCCAGGTCCAAGTGGTTGGTAGGTTCATCCAATGCGATTACGTTGTCTCCTGCTAGAATCATCTTACCGATGATCATTCTGGATTTTTCGCCTCCCGAAAGTACCGTTGTGGATTTGTTCGCCATATCTCCGGAGAATAACATTCTTCCTAAAATGGCTCTGATCTCTTGCACTTCCGTTCCTTGAGGAGCATTGCGAAGAAGCCACTCGATGAGAGTGTCTGCATCCGGTTCCATCGCCTCACGATGGTCTTGTGGAAAAAAGGAAGCTTCTACGGAATCTCCCCATTTTACCGTTCCTTTGTCCGGATCCAGTTTTTTCATAAGCATCTTGAGAAGAGTCGTTTTTCCCACACCGTTCGTACCTACGATTCCCACTTTTTCCCCTTTGGAGATGGAAACCGTAAAGTCTTTGATGACAGAAAGAGTCTCGTAAGATTTAGAGATGTTATCTGCATCGAATACATCTTTCCCTAGAACTCTTTTGGCCTTGAAACGAATGTAAGGAGCGACTCTGGAAGAAGGTTTTACTTCTACCATCTCCGCTTTGATTTTTTCGATCATCTTTTGGCGAGAGGTAGCTTGTTTGGATTTACTCGCATTTGCCGAGAATCTGGAAACAAACTCTTGTAAATCGGAAATTTTTTCCTTAGCTCTTTTGCTGTCGCTTACCAACTGTTCTCTCGATTGCTCTGCTGCAATCATGAAGTCGTCGTAGTTCCCTGTGAAGATTCGAATCGTATTGTAGTCTAAGTCTGCGATATGTGTTGAGACTGAGTTGATAAAGTGACGGTCGTGGGAAATCACGATGACAACACCGTCGTAAGATGTCAAAAGTTCTTCCAGCCAGTGAATGGTTTTGATATCCAAGTGGTTGGTTGGCTCATCTAATAAAAGTACGTCGGGCTTGAGATAAAGAACTTGAGCCAGCAACACTCTCAGTTTGAATCCGCCTGTCAGATAGTTCAAAGGTTTGTTATGTGTATTCGTGGGAATCGCAAGTCCTTCTAGTAGTTCCCCTGCGATGGACTCCGCTTCGTATCCGCCTAAGTCTGCGAATCGTTCTTCGATTTCGGAAATGCGGATTCCTTCTTCATCTGTCATTTCTTCTTTTGCGTAAATGGCGTCTCTTTCCTGCATCAAATCCCAAAGTTCGGGATTTCCTCTTAGTACGGTTCCTAAAACGGTTTCATTCTCGTATTCGTAGTGATCCTGCTTGAGGTATCCTACCTTCATGTCTTTGTCGATGGCTACAACACCCGCAGTAGGCTGTAAAATTCCCGCTAAAACCTTCATAAAAGTCGATTTTCCCGACCCGTTGGCTCCGATGAGGCCATACCGGCACCCTGGCTTGAATTTGATAGAAACGTTTTCAAAGAGGGGTTTTTTCCCGAAGGAGACGGTAATGCCAGTTGCTGAGATCATATACAGTCAATTTTCTAAGGGAAACTGTGGTTTCAACCGACATTTCGTATGGTATGGCACGGATTCTCATCATTCTAATCTTTCTTCTTGGGGGAGGGCTCATCAGCTCTCAAAACACTCAAAATGGGATCCAGGTCCTTGCGGGGGAACTCATTAATACTGGGCATATGTTGAAGATGGAGAAGCAGATCTTGCGGCTTTCTCCCTCTCCTCTACAGGAAGAATTGGCTTATATCACCGGAAAAAAAGTAAGAATGTTATGCGATGTGAGCGGTGATTCCTGCACACCGATTCGTTATGAGCTGGATCCTTTCGAAACCGCTAAGGTCGCCGATTGGACTTTGAAAAAAATCCCGAGATATGTAACCGGAGGGCATTTTTCTTTTAACCCTCAGTGTACTCCTGATGGAAAGATGTTGTTTTGGACGGCTCTTATTCGGGAAGGCGGTAGATCCACTCAGAAGATATGGGCCGCCAAACGAGATCAATACGGTTTTTGGATGCAGGGAGAACAACTTGCAACTCCATTGAACAATCGTTTACCTTCCGCAGTGATTTCCGCCTTGCCAGGCGGTAACGAACTTTTCGTTTTCGGTAATTTCGGAGAAGAAGAAATGTTGGATCTTTTGAAAAAAGAGATGCAGTTCAAATCCCAAGAAGCCTCCAGAGAAGCGCAAAATCCGAAAGATTTTCATTTTCGTTTGGGAAGATTGGAAACGGAATACAGAGAAAGAACCGAGAAAATCCAGAACAGGGCTCCTCTTTACAAATCCTACAAAACGGAAACAGGATGGTCGAATCCGAATCCGATTCATTTCCCTTCTTTTTATAATTGGTATAGAAAACCGGAGAATCCCAATCAACAAGTGTTCGGCGGTTCTGCTTTGTCTTCTACGGGAAGAACCATAGTTTATTCCGCACAACAAAAAAGAAATTACGGCAAACTGGACTTATATGTTACTTTTTTATCCGATACCGGTACCTTCGAAGAAGGAATCAATCTTGGATCGACATTAAATACGGGAGAAGAGGAGATGGCTCCTTTTCTTGCTCCCGACGATAAAACTTTATATTTTTCCTCTTCCGGAAGAAAGGAAGGAATTTCTATTTTCGTCTCAAGAAGGTTAAACGAAAATTGGAACCAATGGTCGGAACCTCAAGAGCTTTCACCTAACCTAAGAGGTGTGAACTTTTTCTCCATTCCTGCAGTAGGGAACTGGGCTTATGTTTCCAGAGACGGGGAATTGTACATGGCTGCCATCCCTCCATCTTTCCAGCCGGAGCCTGTAGTTGTCATCAAAGGAAAAGTAGTGGATGAGGAAGGAAAACCTCTTCAAGCATCCGTTACTTACGAATCTTTGATTAAAAAGAAAGGATTGGGTTCTACTGTTTCCGATCCTTTGACTGGAGAATTTTCCATCATCCTTCCGTTCGATGAGAACTACGGATTTTACGGAGAAAAAGAAGGATATCTTCCTGTTTCACGAAACTTGAATTTGGTGGGTAAGGAAAAGGAAGGTCTTGAAAAGACCGTTTTACTTGTGCTTCCTAAACTCAAGAAAGGAAACGAAATCGTTCTCAATAATTTGTTTTTTGCTTTCCGTTCCGTGGATATCACGAAAGAATCAGAACCGGAGTTGGATCGTTTAGCGGGACTTCTGAAAAAGAATCCTAGGTTGAAGGTTGTGATCGAAGGCCATACGGATAACGTGGGCGGAGACCAAGCCAATAAAAAACTTTCTATAGAAAGGGCTGTGTCGGTGGCAAACTATCTGAAGTCTAAACATCAGCTGGAAGAAACAAGAATCACCACCAAGGGGCTAGGGCAAGGAGTGCCCGTGGCAGACAACAAAACAGAGGATGGACGCGCACAGAACAGGCGGGTCGTCTTTAAAATTCTGGAAGATTAAACGATATGGTCGATCTAAAAAAGATCAATATTCCTAAAGTCAATGTAGATACCAAAAAGGTGATGGGGGCCGTCGACGGTCTTGTGGATAAAATCCCTCCGCAAGTGCAAAGCCTACTTCGCAAAATCGCTTTCGGGCTCTTGATTTTCTTTTTAGTGATGGGGATTTATACCGGTTGGTCCAAGGGATGGGATAATGCGACACCTCAAGGTCTCCAACTAGCACAAGATACACGGTCTCTTTTTTTGACCGAAATCGAAAGAGAATACAACCGTAAAAGAAAAGATGTTCAGATGACGGATCCTGAAAATCTGACTTATGAAAACAATCGCAGAATGCAGTTCGATTTTATCAGTGAAAGGGAAAAAACCAATCCCAATCAAAATACTCTTCCCGAAGAATCCGATTTTTTAGGCAAAGAATATGATTTTCGTAACAGAAGAAGTATGGATACGGAAACTCCTCCTATGGCCACTCCTTCCGGAGACGGTTTGATTTCTTCTCCGATCGACGTGGAAAAGATGGGAAATTGGGAAAATAAAGACAGTGGTCTTTTGAATGCGGATGCTCCTGCTTCCGGGAAAGAATTGGAAAGATCCAATGTGGATCTTTCCGCCAAACCTGCGAAAACGAATCTTCGTAATGCACCACTTGAAAATTCGGAAACGGAAGAGGACATTCGATTTAAGAAGATGTTGGATCGGGTGGATCAATTGGAAAAAAGAGTGGCTGAGAAAAGGAAAAAGGAAGCCGCCTCTTCCGCTCCTGCGGAATCTGTCACTGAGCCGAAGCGTAAGTTGAGAGAATTGGATCGAGTTCCTAGATGATCCGGGCGTTTCTGTGAAAAGATTTGTGGTACCTCCTACGAAAAACCTGCTCCTAATCTCTTTTCTTCTCCCTTTTGTAGGGAATTCTTTGTTTTCTCAAGGATCTGTCCCCTCTCAAGAGATATTTCTACCTTTTCCGGAATCTCAGAAAACGGAAGATTCCGGTTTGGAACAGCCTACACAGACCGTTTCTTCTCAGCCTTCCACCACATCGACTCTGGGAAAAGAATCCCAAGATACAACTTCTGCCGCTCCTTCGTCGGATTTATCCTCAAACTCCGGTTCCGTGAAGGAATCTGCCGTTGCCTCTACCCAAAAACAAAAAAACGGTAAAAACAAAAAGAAGGGGAAGGGGGAAGGTGTTGATCCTACGGAGCCACCTTACCAAAGAGGAAAGGCTTTTTTAACCAGAAATCAGAAGAAAAATGCTGAGACTGAATTCTCGGATTCCTATTCCAAAGAAGGAGAGAAATCTAGTCCTTCTCGTGTGGAAAACACCAACTTATTCGGATTAGATTCCAAAGATAAGGAAGGTTCCTCACTTGTCGATAAACAGGAAGATCCGGATCTAAAAATCAAAACCCAATTCGAACTGGCTCGTTCCTTGGATCGAGTAGGAAATCCGGAATCCGAAGAAAAAGCATATAAAGAATATCTAAAATTAGTCACTCAGTTTCCTGTTCATTCGGAAATTACACCTAGAGCTCATTATGCGATTGCGGTTCTTTTGTTTCGTAAAAAGGAATATCGTCCTTCTTTGCATCATTTGGTGAAACTCATCAAAGACTTTAAGGAGTCCAAAGAAAGATCCTCTGCTTATTATTATGCGGGACGGATTTATGAATCCGCTTGGCCGGAAAGAGATTTGGAAAAGGCAAAAAAATATTATGATTTGTATCTTGCCGCAACGGAAGGAAAAGTGATCAGTCCCGGCTATGATTTTAGAAAAGAAGTAAGAGAAAGAAGAAACTTGATAGAATCGTTTCCTTGATGCGATTTAGTTCTTCTTTCTTATTAAAACGAAATTTTTTATTCCTATCACTTCATAAGAAATAGAACAATGCTAGTGAGCAAGCTTGCTAGGAAAAAATAAGTTCCGCTGATGAGTCGAGTGGCAGCTGCCGGATGTTTGAAGTTGAGCCAAGAGCAGGCGACTTTCATTGCATTCGCATCCGGTGCAGTTGCAACATTAGGTGCGAATTTAAAATCTTTGCAAGTTTTGTCCGCAAACGAAAAAAATCTTTTGCGAGAATGGTTGAATCGAATCTCTGCGTCTACTTAAGCGATCGCTACGTTCACTTCGATCCTTCCGAATTTGGAGTAAAGATTGATCGAAAGAGTAGGCTTTTTGTTGAACTTAACAGAAGTTGTTTTGGATTCTTGAATGTTCGGAGTAGTGATTTCCACGGATTGACCGGAAGATGTGAATATATTCATGGCATTACCTGTAGTCATGTTGGCAATTTCACCTAATATATCTTTGTATTCGTTTTTTACATCTTCGTCGGAAAGACCGGGAACAAGTCTGCGGGAAATTTTATAGGCAGCATCGTAATTCATGCTGTAGACGACTTCACCGCTGAAAGACCCTACCACTCCGATCACAATCGCTAATTCGTGTGAGGGTGCAGGGGAGTCCTTGATGCCTATTTTCCCTCGGATCAGGTCTTGCTGCAAAACATCTCTAAAAACGATGGTGGCAGCTTCCAGGAAGGGATTGATGAAGTCGGCTTTTATTTGCATTATTCTAAGGTAGAGAGAGACTTTTGCTTCTCGATGTTGTATTCTCCCGAAAGGGACTGGTTTATTTCAACAAAAAAGCTGAGGAGCGGTTTTTGTTTCATAAAATCTGCCATCGGATCTGCGGGTGCAGAAGCCGTTTCCGGAGCTTTTGCGAAGCTGAGTTCTCCGAATTCCACGTAAATTTGTTTGTCGTTGTCCGTAAACGGCCCTGCGACTTTCTTTTTTCCAAAAGGATTGGCGGAGAGTTCTTCCCAAAATTTAGGATCGGAAGCCAAACGATAGCTTCCCTTGGGGGATTGGATGAGTTTCAAATTGGCCAAAGAAGTAGGTGCGATGGTTTCGATCGCTTGAGCCGTTTCTTTGGAAATTGCTTCCAATGCGTTTTCCGCTCCGGTAAGGGTTTGGATTCTTTTTTTCCAGATTTCTAATTCTTTTCTTTTTCTGTCGAATTTGAGTTTGGAAATAAGCACTGCTTTTCTTGCTTCGAAGCTCAAAGGATTGCCGGAAGCATCCTTAGGAACATTCCCTTCTTTTTTCTCTTTCTCATACTCAGCTTGTAGGTCCGCATCCGGGATTTGGATTTTGGACTCCAATTGGTTGAGTAGATTCACTTCTGTAAAAGCTACCACACGGAAAGAGATTTTTGCTGTTTTAGCTTCTGTTTCTAGAGCTGCTTCCGAAGGGGAAGCTGTCCATTTTTGATCCAAAAAGTTAGGAAATAGGCTGAATCCAGTTGCAGAATCGATTCGATATGTCATGGGAGCCGAAGTAAGAATCTGTTGGTAGATTTGTTCAACGGTACGGGAATCTTCTTCTGCGTAACCCGCTTGAGAAGAGGCTTCTTTATGAAGTTGGCGGGCTTGGTTGGAGATTTCTCTGCGAATGCTGATTTCGGAAACTCTGTAACCTACCGCTTTGGCAATGTCATTGGCAATGAATAACTCACGGATGGTAGAAAAAGCGCAGGAATTGATCGCCTCTTCGTTGGCGGCCATCTCTCTGGAATATTGTTGGTATCGATAATAGCAGTCTCTTCGAGCGGCGTTGAAATAGTCGATGGCGACGGAGGTACCACCGATTTTACCGGCTTTTGTGGAAGATTGGCCTGTCAAAGCTCCCATAAAGCTTTGTTCCGCATCCCCTGGGAGAAAAGTAACAATGAGCATTCCTACAAGAATGGTTAAAAAAAAGCCCACTACGGAGCGGGTGAGAATGTCTTTCCAATTACTTGGTTCTTCTTCGAACATAGGGAAATGGTTTCCCCGGTCTCAGACTTGTAAAGAAAAAATGTAATTAAGGGATTTAAAGGATGGGCAGATAATAAAAATGGTATGTTGTATGCTGCTTTCGCAATGATTTTGGTCGGGGTTTTGTGTTTCCTTTATGTTTCTTTAAGCCCCAAATCTCAGAAAAACGACCAACCTTTCAAAAGATTCGGAGAAAGGCAGCCAGCACAAGGGGCAGGATACAGTGCTTCTTATCGTCATAATCCCAATCTTTCAGTTTCTCCTCAGTTAGATGAACGAATCCGTAGGGAACGGGAAATCGCAGACCGCAGACCTGTTTGGGAAGAACCAAATCTGCATTATACGAAATCTGCTCCTGTTGTGGAAAAACCTTCCGTTGTGGAGAAAGCGAGCATTCTTCAGGAAACCAAAGAAGGTCTTTCTGAAGTGCCGGATGTGGTACCTCCTACACCCAGCCACTTCCAGATGGACGGAATCCTTTATTTGGATCATTCCGGAAAAATCCCTTTTGGCACCAAAGACCTAGGAGATTCCGAATCCAACGAAGAAGACCTTCGTAATTTCAAAAGGGTCGGTCCCGCACTCTTAAAGGAAGAGGACGGGAAATTCGTTTTCTATTCGGGTAATGTGAGTTATACGTATGGTTCGGACGATTTGGAACAAGTCGTCTTCTACGACCAAGGAATCGTTTTTTTACTCAAAGACAGCAAAGCTCCCAAACCGGTCTATTTCACGAAAGAAATGGATCAGTTTAAGGAATTTCTGACACAAGCCGCCTCTGCCTGATTTCACTCCGTCATTAATTTCACTTTTGTCAAATTCATCCGAACCTCCAGAAAGGAGGAAAGTTTTTCCGTCTCTTTTTGTGCGGGTTTCTTTTTCCATCTTCCGGCAAACAAATGGTAATTGTCGTATTCGTCTTTCGAGGGATTGTATTCTTTCGTTTCAGTGAGAGAGAAGGTTTCCAAGTCGGGAAAAAGAATTTGAAGTTCTTTTCCTAATTGGTCCAGATTCTTTTCTTGTGTCGCATTCGTATTTTTGTAGATCTCAGATAGGATTTCGAATTTTAGAGATTCCGTATTCGGGGCGGAAAAATCCTGGATGACGGAGAGTTCCGTATCACCTAATTGATAATTGGCGAGTTTGTTTTGGATGGAGGTGATCGTTTCTTCAGGAATCTTCGCACCGATGATGCTGAGTTCGATTCGGGAGGGGCTTCCGTATTTTATATTTGTTTCTATGATCTTCGTTTTTGGGAAATCGAAATTTTGAGTGATGAAAAGGTTCGCTCTCGCTTTGAAAAGAGATGAGTTTGCAATTTGCCAGGCGGTATAAATGGAAGGGAGGATTGTGATCAAAGCGAATACAGCAAGATACATCCTTACTTTTGCTTCTTTTTCTTTATAAAGTCCCCAATCTACTTTTCTAAACTTTAGATATCGTACAAAAACGAAAGTTGCGATCGCTATGAAAACGGAATTGATGAAGTAAAGATAAAAGGCACCTAAAAAGAAATTCCATTCTCCTTGGGCTAAACCGAAACCTGCCGTACATAAAGGGGGCATCAGTGCAGTTGCGATTGCGACTCCTGCGATAGCAGTTCCTTTTTCTTTTCTTGTGTTCGCAATGATTCCTGTCGCTCCTCCGAAGAGTGCAATGAGCACATCAAAGATGGTAGGAGTGGTTCTTGCTAAGAGTTCCGACTGCGCTTCGTTAATGGGAGTAACCGAAAAATATAAAGTGGAGGTCGCAATACTGACCAAAGTGGCGATTCCCAGATTACGAAAACATCTTTTGAGAAGATCGAAGTCGTTCGTGCCTGCGGCAAATCCTGCACCTACTATGGGTCCCATCAAAGGAGAGATCAACATGGCGCCGATGATCACAGCGGTAGAGTTCACATTGAGTCCGATGGAGGCGATAAAAATAGCAAAAATCAAAGTCCACAAATTGGTTCCTTTGAATTCGATGCCTTTTCTTACCGATTCAATGGTTCCTTCTTGATCCGTATCTTCATGAAGATGGAATAACTCCATGAATTTTATAATTTTAGCATAGGTTACGTTTTGCTCTGATAGATTCGACATAGAGGCGATCTTGGTAAAAGTAATCTTTCATATCAAGTGGAAAAAGATGAGTAAAATTTATTGACTTTGCTTTTCCCAAAGACATGGTAAGGTGGCGCCGGATGGTCGTTTCTTTTGGCATTGCTTGCACAAACATTCTTCCTCTTTTCCTTCCAGCTTTGCAAACGGTTCTTCTTCGGATGCTTGGGTGATGAATATGTATCAATCTACCGAAAATCTTCTCAAACAAAACAATACGAATAAACAGGCTTATACGTTCAATGTTCGTTGTGTTTCTACAGGCCCTTAAAAATCTGGTCATATCAGAGCGGACAAAGTGCCCGATCGGCGATCGGATACGAATTTCCTCTCTTGTGAAATCGTAAGAAATATCTTGACGAGTTTAAAAAAATTCCTAAGATACTGCTTACTTTTTTGGCTTCTTATTTTCGAAAATTCTAAATCGAAACCATTTTCCCTGTAAGAAAACAGTTTCGAATCAATTGAAAACAATTTCTCGATAAATTTTTTTACGGTGATGTTAAATGATTCGATCCAGTTTGAAAATCGTGCTGCTTGCCACGATCACTGCCACTGCCGTTTTGTTGACGGCATTTATTTCTACCTTCGCCTACGTGACTGCGAAACAATATGTAGAAGAAGCTTACGTAGACGAGATTCGTAAAGTCTCCAAATTATCGGGAGATCAAATCGCCCAATTCTTTGAGAACCAAAACAAACTGGCTGAATATCTTTCCTCAAATCCTCTCTTTACGGAAGCCATCCGAGATAAAAACTTCAAAGTTCTGAATGTATCCCTGGCGGATCTCTATCATAAAATGGGTTTCTATGAGAATATTTTCATCTCAACTCCCGAAACTAATCCTAAAATTTTCTCCGATGCGAACGGAAAAGCGATCGGTTTTCAATGGGGAGGGCAAGGGTTTGATGAGAACATCAAGCAGGCATTAGCTGGTAAAAAGCATCTAAGTAAGGTGGGAGAATCCCCTATCACTCACGATCCTGTTGCCTTGTTGACGGTGCCTGTCATCGATAAGAACAAAGTCATTGCGATATTGGCGTTTTCCTTATCCCTCAATTCCGTGACCGAAAAACTGGTGTCAGGAATCAAAATCGGGACGGACGGATTTGTGGCAATCACCGATTTCGACGGAGTCGTCGTGGGTCATCCCGATAAAAAATTAATTTTAAAACTCCGAATGAACGATATGGACTGGGGCAAAAAATTGATGGAATTGAAGTCGGGAGAATATACCGAATATTTCTTCAAAAAAGAAAAAATAGCCACATCTTATCGTTTGGAAGAATACAGATTGTCCGCATTCGCAGTGATCTCCAAGGACGATATATCCGAAGTCGTTCATAAGATGTTGTATAAGATCGCAGCTTTCGCTTTCGTCTTCTTGTTGTTATCTGTCCTTGTGATATATTATCTTCTGAACAGACGACTTCATCCGCTCCAAGAAGCAAGAGAACTTTTTAGATCCATGGCTTCCGGAGATCTCACCTCCGAACTTAAAATTTATCATCAGGATGAAATCGGTGATTTGAGTCAGGATACTAATTTTTTTCTGGAAAGTTTGAAAACTTCGATCGAAGAGATACAGAAAATTTCTTATGAACTTGCTTCTTCGGCAGAAGAACTTTCCTCTAGTTCGGATAACTTCTCTACTACGGCACAGTCCACTGCGGCTTCCGTAGAAGAGATGTCTGCGACTGTGGAAGAAATGTCAGCGGGTATGGAAAATATTTCCGGCTCTACGGACAATCAGTACAAAAACATTTCTGAATTTCAACAAAGGATCAGGGAGCTTTCATCCAGCGTAAATCAGGTAGGAGAAGAGATCCAAAACACTCTCAACCAAGCCAAGATGATTACCGCTCAAGCGAGAAAGGGAGAAGAATCCTTGATCGGAATGAATGAGATGATTTCCAATATCCTCAAGTCTTCCGGTGAAATGACTGCGATTGTGGGGATCATCAACGATATCGCCGATCAAACCAGATTACTTTCCCTAAACGCTTCCATCGAAGCCGCAAGAGCAGGCGATGCAGGTAAGGGATTTGCCGTCGTTGCGGAAGAAATTTCTAAACTTTCCGAAAAAACGGCATCCGCTATTAAATCTATCTCAAGTATGATTTCGAAAAATAAAGGTGAATTGGATAGCGGGGCACAAGGGATTAAATCCTCTACGGATATCATTCATTCTATCATCAAAAATGTGGATTCCGTATCCGCAGCTATGGACAAATTGTATTCTATCACTGGATCACAGAAAGAAATCAACGGAATCGTTTTGGAAAATGCCCATAAAGTGGGAATGGAAGCCGAGTCTGTCAAGTTTGCAACCGACGAACAAAAGAAGGCGGTCATAGAAATCAATCAAGTGATCGGTCAAATCAACGAACATACGATCAGTACTGCTTCAGGCGCCGAACAAATGTCCGCATCCTCTAAAAGTCTTTCTAATACTGCTGAACTTTTAAGAAGCATTGCAGAGAAGTTTAAGATATAAATGCCTATTTCCATTTATTTAGCAGGGCCGGAAGTATTTTTTCCGAACGGATTCGAGATATTAAAAAGGCATCGGGAAAAATGTGAAGCAAAAGGTTTTATCGCTTACACTCCGTTTGATGGAGAACTTCCTCCGCATTTGCCAAGAGATTTATCTATGGCGAAACGAATTTTCGAATCGAACTGTGAATTGATTCGAAAATCGGACAGAATTTTAGCGAATTGTAATTTCTTCAGAGGCGCCTGTGTGGATGACGGTACTTCCTTCGAAATCGGTTACGGTTTTTCTTTAGGAAAAGAGATTTGGGGGTATCGGAGTGATCTGACCGCTTTGCATCTTAAGACGGCGGAAGTTGTTCCTACATCCTTTCATGATTCCGGTTTTCGGATGGACCAAGAAGGATATCTATTGAACGAAGATTTCGGGAATTCGATCAATTTGATGCTTGAATTTTCCATCCTTCAGTCCCAAGGTAAACTTATATTAGGTGATTTCTCTTCAGCGCTTGAGGAGATGGCAAAGCAAATATAGAACAACGAATTGTCTATACTTGCTTTCCTTAAGAGTTTCTTTCAGACTCCTCCGATCATAATGTGTTTGGTGATGAGATAGTCTCCCATCGATTCTGCGGAAAGATCTTTTCCGAATCCAGATTGTTTGAATCCTCCGTGAGGAGCTTCCGAAGCCAAAGGCAGATGGTCGTTGATCCAAACCGTCCCGAATTCCAGTCTTTGGGATACCCGCATAGCACGAGATAGATCGTTTGTCCAAATTGAGGAAGCCAATCCGTAGTTGACATCATTTGCAAAAGCAATCGCATTTTCCTCTTTTTCAAAAGGGAGGATTGTGAGGACGGGACCGAACACTTCGTTCTGTACGATCTCTGCATTTTGAGAGGTTTCTGCGATGACGGTAGGTTCGAAAAAATAACCTCGATCGAAAGATTTAGGAATTCCTCCTCCTGTAAGAATCTTCGCACCGGATTGTTTCGCTCTTTCTACAAAACCGGAAACTCTTTCTCTCTGGATTTTGGAAATCAAAGGACCCATTTCGGAAGCATCGTCGAAAGGAAGACCTATCTTTACGGAACGCATCGATTCTACAAGAGCTTCCGTCGCCCGTTTCAACTGGGATTTCTGGACATACACTCTTGTCGCTGCAGTGCAGTCTTGCCCCGTATTGCATGTGGCGCCTAATGTCGCCTTGGCAGCTAACAATTCTAAGTCTGCCTCTTCGAATACGAGTAAAGGGGCTTTGCCACCTAACTCTAAATGTACTCTTTTCAGGGTATTCGCAGCGCTTCTCATTATTTTTTTTCCTGTTTCCGTGGAACCTGTGAGTGAAACCATTCTGACGGAAGGATGGTCTACGATCGTTTGACCGGTTTCGTTTCCTCCCGTAACTATATTGATCACTCCTTCCGGAAATCCTGCTTGACCGGATAATTCAGCTAACATTAAAGTGGTGATCGGAGTTCCTGGAGCCGGTTTGAGAACTACGGTACATCCTGCAGCTAAAGCAGGCCCCAACTTCCATACAGCCATTAGGATCGGATAATTCCAAGGAGTGATTTGGCCGACGACTCCTACAGGTTCTCTTCTGAAAAGGGAAGTGTATCCTGGAAAAAATTCTCCCGATCTGCTTCCTTGGGTTTCTCTGGCGGCCCCTGCGAAAAATTTGAGATTGTCTACCGCAAAAGGAATGTCTCCCACCAAACTTAGGTTTTTATAAGGTTTGCCCGTATTTTCCGATTCCGCTTTCGCAAATTCCTCCGTTCTTTCGGAGAGTAGTTCCGCTAATTTCCAAATGCAGTTCGCTTTTTCTCCAGGAGTCAGCCGGGACCAACGGCCGTCATAAAAAGCGTTATGTGCCGCTTGAACCGCTTTGTTTACGTCTTCAGGAGAAGAATCGATCACTTCCGCAATCAGATCTCCCGTGGCGGGATTTTCGATCTGCATTTTCTTCCCGCCTAACGTATCTTCCCATTTTCCGTTGATCCACAATTTAAACTGTTTCATCCGATTACCCTATTTCCTCTAAAGATTTTTGAATGATGGAAAGACCTTCTTCTACGATGGAATCCTCCGCAGTGAGAGGCACCAGGATTCGAATCACATTTCCATACACACCGCAGGAAAGAAGGATCAGGCCGTTTTCGAGAGCTTTCGTAGTCAATTTTTTGGCAAGATCCGCTGAAGGCTGGTTCGGATCCCCGTTTTCGATCAATTCGAATGCCACCATACCGCCTAATCCTCGTATTTCGCCGATATAGGGGGAAGAATTTCTCATATCTTTCAGTTTTTTTTGGATGTTCTCACCCATCTGTGCGGATCTTGCCAAAATGTCCTCTTCTTCGATGAGATCCATCACTGCGATGGCAGCGGCACAAGCCACAGGGTTTCCCGCATAGGTGCCTCCTAGTCCTCCCGGTTCCGCGGAGTCCATAATTTCCGCCTTACCGATGACAGCCGAAAGAGGCATTCCCGCCGCAAGAGATTTGGCAGTGGTGATGAGATCCGGTTTGATTCCGCTGTGTTCGATGGCGAAAAGTTTTCCTGTTCTGGCGAATCCGGACTGTACTTCGTCCGCAACAAGTAGAATGCCATATTCATTACAGATAGATCTTAATTTTTTCAAGAAGGAAGGAGAAGCGATGTAGAACCCTCCCTCACCTTGTACAGGTTCAATGACGATGGCTGCGACTCTGTAAGGATCTATATCCGACTTGAAAATATTGGAAAGTGCTTTTAGGGAATCTTCTTCCGTCACTCCATGGTATTCCATAGGGAAGGGAGCGTGGTAAACGTCGGAGGGAAAAGGACCGAATCCTTTTTTATAAGGAATGATTTTTCCCGTCAAAGCAAGAGTCATCATCGTTCTTCCGTGGAACCCTCCTAAGAAGGAGATCACTCCTGTTCTCCCTGTGGCAGTCCTTGCGATTTTGACAGCGTTCTCCAATGCTTCCGCACCGGAAGAAAACAAAATGGTTTTTGAAGCTCCTTCAATGGGAGCCTTTTGATTCAATTTCTCCGCAAGAGTCACATAAGGCTCGTAAGGCATGATTTGGAATGCAGTATGGAGGAATAAATCGACTTGTTTGTGAATCGCATCCAATACTTTGGGATGACAGTGTCCCGTATTCATCACACCGATTCCACCTCCGAAATCTATATAACGTTTGCCTTCCACATCCCAGATCTCTGCGTTTTTTGCCCTATCAGCAAATACATGATAGGCGGTTGTGACTCCTCTGGGGACATTTTTCAAACGTTTTGCCCAGAGGGCTTGGTTTGTCGATGAGGTTTGGTTTGTCATGTAATGCCTCCTAGGCAGAGATATTTGGTTACAGTATAATCGTCTAATCCGTATTTGGAGCCTTCTCTTCCCATTCCGGAGAATTTGACCCCTCCGAAAGGAACCTGTTCGGAAGATATGATTCCTTCGTTGATGCCTACCATTCCGTATTCCAATTGTTCCGCTACTCGGAAGAGTCTGGCTATGTCTTTGGTGTAGAGATAAGATGCTAGACCGAACTCGGTATCGTTGGCAAGTCGAACGGCTTCTTCTTCCGTTTCGAATGTCATAATCGAGGCAACAGGCCCGAAGGTTTCCTCTCTGCTAGCTAACATTTCTTTGGTGACCGGATACAAAACAGTAGGTTCGAAAAAATTTCCTCCCAAAGGATGCGGTCTACCTCCTGTAAGTATTTTAGCACCTTTTGAAACTGCGTCCTGAATGTGAGTCTCTACTTTTTGTTTGGCCGCCTCATTGATCAGAGGGCCTTGTTCCGATTCGGAGAGTAGGCCGTTTCCTACTTTCAATCGGGAGGAAGCTTCCGTCAATTTTGCTGCGAAATCGTCTGCGATATTTTTATGAACCAAGAATCGATTTACACAAACACATGTTTGTCCCGTATTTCTGTATTTGGATAACATGGCTCCCTTCACTGCTTCGTTTAAATCGGCGTCTTCGAAAACGAGGAAAGGAGCATTTCCACCTAACTCTAAGGAGAGCTTTTTCAAAGTTTGTGCCGATTTTTCCATAAGATACATTCCCGTTTTTGTGGAACCAGTGAAGCTGAGTTTACGGACGTCTGCACTTTCTAAAATGGTTTTGCCTATAGAAACAGGATCCCCTGTCACCAAATTCCAAACTCCTTTCGGTATCCCCGCTTTTTCACCTAATACAGCTAAAGCGAAAGCGGAGTATGGAGTGAATTCTGAGGGTTTGGAGACCACTGTGCATCCTGCTGCGAGTGCGGGAGCGACTTTTCTAGTCAGCATGGCGGCAGGAAAATTCCAAGGAGTGATGGTGGCGACCACTCCTATAGGTTCTTTTAAAACCAAAATGCGAGTGTCCCTTCTGTGGGAAGGGACGATATCACCATACATTCGTTTGGCTTCTTCCGCAAACCATTCGATGTAAGAGGCGGCATATTGAATTTCTCCTCTGGATTCGGCAAGAGGTTTGCCTTGTTCCAAAGTCATGATATGAGCCAACTCTTCTTTATATTCTAAAATGAGTTGAAACCATTTATGCAGGATGTTGGCTCTTTCCTTTGCGGTACGTTTTTTCCAATCCGTAAATGAGGACACCGCTGAACGAATGGCAGACTTCGTTTCCTTCGCTCCTGAGTTGGGAACGGAACCTAGGACTTCGTTTGTCGCCGGATTCACCACATTGAGCTTACGATTGTCTTCGGAATCCACCCACTCTCCGTGGATGTAATTTGTTTCTCGAAACAAGGAACTGTCTTTGATGGATTTCATAGGATTGCCAATTCATAAGTAAGCCGGTATGAAAAAAATTCATACCTTTTTTTTAAAAACGAAGTTAGTTGTTGATCTATTTTAAAAAATAGGAAAACTTTTCCCTGAAAAACTTGAAACAACCAGAGGAGCTAATTGAATCATGAAACCAGAATCATTCCGTAGAATCCTTTCTGCTGCGATTATACTGTCACTCAGTCTAACAATCGCTTGCGGAAAAAAAGACTCCAAGTTATCCGAAATAGGACAGTCGGAAGGCGAAGTATCCATAGTCGCCTGGCCGGGTTATATCGAAAAGGGTGAAACCGATAAAGCATACGACTGGGTCACCGAGTTTGAAAAAAGCACCGGTTGTAAAGTGAGTATAAAAACGGCGGCAACTTCCGATGAAATGGTTGCTTTGATGAACGAAGGCGGTTTCGATTTAGTGACTGCTTCCGGGGATGCCTCCTTACGTTTGATAGCCGGAAACAAAGTGCAAGAGATCAATATCGATCTTATCCCCAGCTGGAAAAATATAGACTCTCGTCTGCAAAATGCCGCTTGGCATACTGTCGACGGAAAACATTACGGAGTTCCTTATCAATGGGGTCCTAACGTTTTAATGTACAATACGAAAGTGTTTAAAGTCGCTCCTACAAGTTGGAACGTAGTTTTTGAAGAACAAAAATTGCCGGATGGAAAATCGAATAAAGATAGAGTGCAAGCTTTTGACGGGCCGATCTACATCGCGGATGCGGCTTTGTATCTTAAATCCGCCAAACCGGAATTAGGAATTCAAGATCCTTACGAATTGGATGAAAAACAATATTCCGCAGTCATTGATCTTTTGAAAAAACAAAGACAGCTCGTACCTAAATACTGGCACGATGCGATGGTGCAAGTGGACGACTTCAAAAAAGAAGGGTTAGTTGCTTCCTCCACTTGGCCTTTCCAAGTCAATATGTTGATCGGAGAAAAACAGCCGGTAGGTTCCGTAGTTCCTAAGGAAGGGGCGACAGGATGGGCAGATACCACAATGCTTCATAGAGATTCCAAACATCCGAACTGTGCATACAAATGGCTTGAACACTCCATCCAACCGAAAGTGCAGGGAGACTTGGCTTCTTGGTTCGGGTCGGTTCCTTCCGTCCCTAGCGCCTGCAAAGGAAATGCATTGTTAGGTGACAGCGGTTGTTCCATCAACGGATTCAATAATTTCGAAAAAATCTCCTTTTGGAGAACCCCTGTGGAAAATTGTTCCGGAGGAAGAAAATGTATCCCTTATAAAAAATGGGCGGAAGATTATATTTCCATCATCGGAAGCAGATAATCCCGATCCTTTTTAAACCTTAAAAATAAAGTTCGGTTCGGCATTTTGCCGGATCGAACCATCACCGAAATCGGTGGATGAGTGCGGAGGAAAGTGAGTATACATGAGTTACGATGTGGAATTCCAAAATGTAACTAAAAAGTTCGATCAATTTTTTGCAGTGGATCAGCTGTCTTTCGGGATTCGGAAAGGCGAGTTTTTTTCCATGTTAGGTCCTTCCGGATCGGGAAAAACCACCTGTCTCAGAATGATCGCAGGGTTTCAGGACCCCAGTGAAGGCAGTGTGTTTCTGGAAAACAAAGATGTAACAGGCGTTCCTCCCTACCTTAGAAACGTAAATACGGTATTTCAAGACTACGCTCTTTTTCCTCATTTGAATGTGGAAGAAAATGTAGGATACGGCTTAAAGATCAAAAAACTACCTACTTCAGAAATTCAAACAAGAGTGAGGGAAATGTTGGAGATGGTGCGCCTTCCAGATGCGGGGAAAAGAAAACCTTCCGAACTTTCCGGTGGACAAAGACAAAGAATCGCATTGGCAAGAGCACTCATCAATCGTCCGGGAGTTCTTCTTTTGGATGAACCTCTAGGAGCGCTGGATCTCAAATTGAGAGAAGAGATGCAGATCGAACTCAAATCCATTCAGAAAAAAGTAGGGATCACTTTCGTATTTGTAACCCACGACCAGGAAGAAGCATTGTCTATGTCCGATCGAATCGCCATCTTTAATAAAGGTAAGGTGGAGCAAATAGGAACTCCTTCCGAAGTTTACGAAAGGCCTTCCACAGAGTTCGTTGCCAATTTTGTGGGGATCTCCAATATTTTGAAAGGAGAGGAACACAGATCCATTTTGGGCAAGTCAGAGAATGCGATGATTCGCCCTGAGAAAATCCATGTATTGGATTCCGACTCATCTAAAGATGGTTTGGTGACATTGAACGCTTTTTTCAAAAATCATATCTATTCCGGAGCTACTTCCAGACTTCTCTTCGAAACCAAATCAGGGCAAAGTTTGGTGGTATTCCATCAAAATCAAAAAACAAACGAAGAGAAACTTTCTTTGGGCAGAGAGGTTCTTCTCGCCTGGAAAGAATCCGATATGCATTTGTTTTAAAGGTTTGCGATATGACTGCTCTCTTGAACCGATTTTTTGTGTTTTTGTTTTACCGCAAAACACTCGCATTGTTTTTGCTTTTGTCTCCTTTGCTTCTTTGGCTGGGGATCGTATATTTGGGTTCTTTGTTTACCCTTCTGATACAAAGTTTTTTTTCCGTAGATTCTTTTTCGGGAGTGATCAAAAAGGAATTCACTTTAGAGTCTTATTACGATCTGTTCCGTCTTTCCACAAACTGGGACATCATCTTCCGCACTGCGGGAATGGCTTTCTCTGTGACTTTGATGAGCGGAATCATTGCATTCCCTATCGCCTATTATATGGCGATGTATGCAGGGCCAAAGTTGAAACCGGTTTTGTATCTGGGAGTGATGCTTCCTCTCTGGTCTAGTTATCTTGTAAAGGTATATGCCTGGAAACTTTTGATGGCTAAGGAAGGAATCATCACTTGGTTTTTAGAGCGTTTGCATCTCATGTCCGTTTTGGATTATGCGTTGAGTCTTCCTGTGATCGGTGGCTCATCTTTGTCCTTCTCTTATTTAGGGATGTTTTTGGTATTCGTATATATCTGGCTTCCTTATATGATCCTTCCTGTGCAGGCTTCTTTGGAAAGAATTCCCAAATCATTGTTAGAGGCTTCTTCCGATTTGGGAGCTAGTCCTTTCTCAACGTTCCGTAAGGTGATCCTTCCTTTGGCGTTTCCCGGTGTAGTCGCCGGGTCTATATTCACTTTTTCCCTTACCTTGGGAGATTATATCATTCCTACCATCATCGGAAATTCCAGTTATTTCATCGGTATGGCAGTTTATACTCATCAAGGAACGGCAGGTAACATTCCTTTGGCGGCAGCTTTTTCCGTAGTGCCGATCGTAATTATGATGATTTATCTCACAATCGCAAAACGATTAGGAGCTTTCGATGCTCTCTAAAATGAATTTCAGCAAATTGAGCCTTCTTGTCGCCACGATCCTCGGGTTTTTGTTCATACACATTCCCATCTTTCTGATCATTCTGTACGCTTTTTCCACGGATGAAAAAACGTTTCAATTTCCTCTCCCCGGTTTCACCTTAAGGTGGTTTGGTGTTGCTTGGGATAGACCCGATATTTGGGATGCTATTTTTCTTTCCGTGCAGGTGGCCTCTATCTCCACTGCGGCAGCAATCGTTTTGGGAACTTTGGCGAGTTTGGCCATCTACAGAAGTAGTTTTTTCGGCAAAGAAGTGATTTCTTTTTTGGTGATCCTGCCGATCGCATTGCCTGGAATCGTCACAGGAATTTCTTTACGTTCCGCAATGAGTCTCTTTGGAATTCCTTTCAGCACATGGACGATCGTCATCGCACATGCGACTTTCTGTATCGTGACCGTTTATAATAATGTGTTGGCTCGTTTGAGAAGAAATTCCTATTCTCTTGTGGAAGCTTCTATGGATTTGGGAGCCAACCAATGGGAGACCTTCCGCTATGTGGTTCTTCCTAATATTGCCACGGCACTTTTAGCGGGAGGAATGTTGTCTTTTGCACTTTCTTTCGACGAAGTCATCGTAACTACTTTCACTGCGGGGCAACAATCCACTGTGCCAGTGTGGATGTTGACGGAATTCATCCGTCCCAGACAGAGACCTGTGACGAATGTTGTCGCAGTTTTCGTGATTTTGGTGACCACATTACCCATATTAGCCGCTTATTATTTGACGCAAGAATCGGGTTCGGAAAAGAAATAAATATTTAACGAGCCGCTCGCTTCTTTCCAGAAAATATTGGATTGGAATCGTCTTTCTCGTCTAATGACCAAAGGGTTCCTCATGAAACGTTTTCTGGACGATCTTAAAATTTGGCAAAAATTACTCGCACTTTTTCTCCCTCTCGCTGTTTCCCTAGTTGTGATGCTTTTTCTTCTCGTTCGGGAAATGAACTCCTTTATCGATTTAAGTCAGGCAGAAGTGAAAGGATTGGAATTTCAAATTCCTATCAGAAAATTATTAACTTTGGTCATTGAAAGGAGAGGAACCGGCCATCTGATCATATTGGGAGATCGAACCAAAAAAGAACATTTTGACGCAACTACAGCTTCCATCGATGCGGTTTTGCAGGAGATGAAAGTATTGGACGATCGAAACAAGTCCGGCTTTCGGGAAGAAAAGGTGTATGCGGATCTGGAGTCCGACTGGTCGAAACTCAAGGGAACGGATGTATTGACGTCGATTCAATTGAATTTCGATTTATCTCAAAAGGTTTTCGACGACAGTTCTCGTTTTTTAGAGTTAGTTGGTGACAAGGCAAATCTCACTTTGGACTACGAATTGGCTACCAATTCCATAAACAATGTTTCCATCCGTTATCTTCCTAACCTCATATATACGATCAGCAAAATACGTGCCAGAGGAGTGAACACTCTCTTTGCAGCAAAACTCTCCGAAGAAGACCGTATCTTTTTTGCCGAACAATCCGCACTCATCCGATCCGGCATTTACGAAAGTAGATCTCTTTTAAGGAAAATAGAAACGACGGATCCTAAACTCGCAGAAACCATCACTGCCATTTATAAGGACTTCGATTCGATAGAAGAGTATCTAAAGATGGTGAACAGAGAGATGATCACCGGAAAAAAGACAAATTTAATCTTAGGTGATTTTTTCGCATCGTCTTCTTTTGCGATGGAGAAAGCGGGAATCATTTTCGATTCTCTTCATGCCGTTTCTAAAATCAAGATTCAGGAAAGACTGGATGAATTGGAACAACGTAAGTTCATGTATTTGATTTCGATCACGATGATCATTCTATTCGGTTCTTTGTTTTCTTATTTTCTGATTTTATCCATCATCAAACCCATTCATTCCATAGAGAACGGTTTGAGCCGTATTGTAAACGATAGGGATCTCACACTTTCCGTGGATGTACATTCCGAAAACGAAATAGGAAGCCTTGCCAAAAATATAGATAGTTTTGTAAGTTATATGGCGGATGTCTTTAAGAAGATGGGCTCCATGTCCGATTCTTTGAATCAAATCGCAAAAGAACTGGAAGGTTCGGTTCACTATCTTTCCGAAGCTTCGCAGTCGCAAGCTGCCAGCACGGAAGAGTCAAGTGCCGCCATCGAAGAGATTGCGGCGAGTTTGCAGCATGTATCTTCTTTGGTGAGTGAAGAAACAAAAAACTCTCACGAAACCAATAAAAGTTCCATCCGTTTGCAGACCAATATCAAGGCGGCAAGTGGTCGTCTTTCCCGATTAGGTGAAAGCGCGAAAGAAAGCGCCAATCGAGCCATGGCGGGGAAAGAAAAAATCAATTTGGCTACAGAGTCCATCGAAGAGATCAGAGATACCGCCTCCCAAATCAATTCGATCACGAATTTAATCAAAGAGATTTCCGACCAAACCAACTTACTTTCCTTAAATGCGGCCATTGAAGCGGCAAGGGCAGGGGATTCAGGAAGAGGCTTTGCAGTCGTTGCGGAAGAAATCGCAAAATTAGCGAATAGGTCCGTGACCAGCGTAAACGATATAGGGAAACTCGTTTCTTCTACGAATGCCGCCGTGACAAAGGGTTCGGACAATGTGAACACTGCCGTCAATGTTCTTTTGGAAATCATAGATAATATCGGCAATATCGAAGTGGAGTTGGGAGATGTGGTGCAGTTGATCCAAAAACAGGTGGACGAAATCAACTTGATTTCCCATAATATTCAGTTGGTTGCGGATGAATCTCTTCAGATCGAAAATGCTGCCAATGAACAAAAGTTATCTGCGGATCAAATTGCGAAAAGCATCCAATTGATCACTTCGGAATCACAATCCATCGCTTCCAATTCTTCCGAATTGGCGGTCGTTTCCGAAACTATTTTTCAAAAGGCGAACGAACTGAAATCGATGATTTCCGGCTTTAAAATAGAGTAATGATATGAAAAGAATCGCTGTTTTTTGCGGGGCAAGTATGGGAACCGACCCCGAATTCATCAAAGCTTCCGATCAATTAGCAAACGTTATGGTCGAGAACGGTTTCGGACTCGTTTACGGAGGAGGAAATTCCGGACTTATGGGGAAAATCGCCGATAAAGTGATGGAACTAGGCGGGGAAGCCATCGGGGTCATTCCTGAAAAATTGGTGAAAAGGGAAATCGCACATTATCATCTGACCGAACTTTTGGTTGTGGAAACCATGCACGAAAGAAAGGCGAAGATGTCCGAGCTTTCCGACGGTTTCATCGCTATGGCGGGAGGAATCGGCACCTTAGAAGAGTTAACCGAAGTTTTTACCTGGAATCAATTGGAATACCATGATAAACCGACCGCATTATTGAATACGAGCGGTTATTACGATACCTTGGTTCGTTTTATGGACGAAATGGTTTCCAAAGAATTTTTAAGATCGGAACAAAGAGACAAACTCATCGTAGACGAAGATCCTGCAAAACTTCTTCGCAAAATGAATTTGATTTAACCTTTTATCCTAAAACTTTTCGAAACACTCCTACTGCAAAATCAATCTCCTCTTTCGTAATGACCAAAGGAGGAGTGAATCGAATCACGTTTTCATGAGTGTCTTTGCAAAGAAGCCCTTCTTCCATCAGTTTCAAGCAGACCTCTCGGGCGGGAATATCCAGTTCGATTCCTATCAGCAAACCCATTCCTCTGACTTCCTTGATGTGTTTCGAAGGGATTTCTCTGAACAGGGACATTGCATATTCTCCCAATTCTTTCGATTTTCGAATCAGATCCTCCTTTAAAATTATATCTAACGCTTGCTTGGCGATCGCACATCCGAAAGGATTTCCACCGAAGGTGCTGCCGTGACTGCCTGGTTCCATCAGTCCCAAAGTTTCTCTGTCGCCTAAAACGGCGGAAATGGGATAATATCCTCCGCTGAGCGCTTTTCCTACTGTGATGAGATCGGGTTTCACTCCGTATCTTTCGAAACAGAATTTTTCTCCCGTTCTTCCTAGTCCCGTTTGGATTTCGTCTGCAATGAATAAAACCTGTTTTTCCCTGCATATTTTTTCCACCTCATGCAAGTAAGATGGAGGAGGCAGATAAACTCCTGCCTCTGCCTGTATGGGTTCCACCAAAAATGCCGCTGTCTCATTTGTGATAGATTCTCTCAGGGCATTTGCATCGCCGAAAGGAATGATCTTAAATCCGGGAGTGAACGGCCCGAAATCCGCCCGATAACTTTCTTCCGAGGAGAAGGAAATGACTGTGGTGGTTCTTCCGTGAAAATTATTTCTGCAGACGATGATCTCCGCCTTGTTCTCCGGGATTTTTTTGCGGCGGTATCCCCATCTTCTGGCGACTTTGATCGCCGTTTCCACCGCTTCCGCTCCCGAATTCATGAGAAGGAACATATTTTTCCCACTGAATCGATGTAATGTTTCGTATAACTCTGGTAATTTGGTGTTTCGGAAGGCTCGGGAGGTAAGTGTAAGGATTTTCGCCTGGTTTTGCACCGTTTCTTGGAGGGATGGATGACAATGACCCTGATTTAGGGCGGAATAGGAAGCAAGACAGTCCAAATACTTTTTGCCGGAGATGTCCCAAACCCACACTCCTTCCCCTTTTTCCAAAACTACGTCGAGCGGATTGTAGTTCGGAGCTCCGAAAGATGATTCCAACTCTAAGAAATAAGAAAAATTTTCCGTCATGAATACAAGAGTATAGGAAAATGCTCATGAGGAAATGTTTATTTTGAAATCTATATGAAAGTTCTGTTACGAATTTGGAAATTTATTGCAAATATATTAAATTTAAAACATACTTCAATGTATAAACATTTTATTCTCTCTTTCTAACTTCAATGGAAACAATGACTATCTCAGGTAAAATCGAAATTCCGAGCGTGATTCCGCTCCATAAAAAGTACACAAGAACCTTCTTTCAGGAAGATTCTTTGGTTTCGAACATCAGAAGGGCTCTTCAAAGAGAGATTCCTGCCGATTTGTTCGAATCTCAAGTGATTCCTGTCATTACGGAAGAAGAAAGAGCCTTTCTTTCTAATTATTACGTAAAAAGGGAAGGTTCGAACGGACTGGTTTACAGCTTAAAAAGCATTCCCTTGAAGGTAAGTGCGGAAGCTGCAAAAACATTCTTAGGTGAAGGCAATATAGACGAGGATCAAAAACGATTCCTATTCAATCTTTACCTCTTCAATGAAACGGAGGGGAAATATGTCCTAAAAAATTCAGTCACCGAGTCGGATGAAATTCGAATTTTACAGATGTTCAAACAAAAGTCGTTTCATATCAGGAACGTGGAGAAGGCTCTCATCTCGGAGATTTTGGAGAAAGCACAAGGTATCGCAAAGAAAGATGTTTTCTTTGCGAATCTATACACTCCTCCCACTCATAAATTTTTTTCTCCTCCCAATCTGAAACATATTTCGGGAATGCAGATCACGGAATCTGCAAGACAGTTCGGAATCGCTTGCCACCATATCTACGGAGGAGTTCCTTTCGAAGGAGTCACCTTTCTTTTGCAATATCTGAATGCGGAGTTCTTTCAGTATGCAAAATTGACTATGCCTATTAAGATGAGAGCGATCCTGAAAGATGTCAAATATGCAAAAGACGGATCTTGGAATTATTCTAATCTTGAAATCACTGTGTACCAAGAGAACGTAGAGATCAGTAAGGTAAGTATGGCGGCGACGATCCTGCCGTTGAAGGTTTATAAAAGATTAAAATCCGGCCAAGCGGAAGTTTACGAGATCGATCCTAGGTTCCGACTTTTGGATAAATTCAAAAACAATATTTCGATTCGGGACCAAGGCAACAAATTCGTTTGTAGCATCGAAAACATGTCGCAGAACGGATTTATGGTGAAAGCGGCTGGGAATTCTCCTGCGGATCTGGGAGGTAAAGACAGTCTTGAATTTTTTATGCATTTCGACATTGCAGGATTCGTTCACGGAAAATGCAGTTTGTTATGGGTGAAACAGGACGATCACAATGAAGACACATATTATGCAGGATTTAAGATAGAGGAACTTTCTCCTATCGATTCGGAAAACTTGAAAGAAAGCATAGATCGTTACGGGCGTTTGATTGAAGAAAGAGAAATTTTCTAAGGGATGAAGTCGTTTCAAAATCTTGAATATATCTTCCTTCACCTAGACGGTGTTTTGTTAGAGAATATTCTTGGTCCCATACTTCATTCCGTAATTGTCAACCGTTTGCAGGGAGAATATACTTCCGAAATAGAAAATCATATTTTGGCAAAACCCAAAGAGTCCGCATTGGAATATCTAAGGGAAAAATTAAGATTAAATCTGACGAACGAGGAATTGTTCGAACTCTATCAAAAAGAAAGGTCCTTATTCGAAAAAGGAAATGTGATTTCCGCACATCCAGGCATCCTTCCTTTTCTTCGTTTGTTGAAAGATTCCGGACTTAAAATCATGGCTTATGGCGGTGCTCCCGAAACCTATTTCGAAACGAATATGGGAAGTTATTCCGAATATTTCCACGACGTTCGTTATATCCGTACGAATGAAATGAGACCGGGGGTATTGGAGATCATTCGAAAATACGGTTTGGAACATCATAAATGTCTGTTTATGGATGAAGAAGCTTACGTAGGTCAAGTGGCTAAAGAAAATCATGTTCCTTTCATAGGTTTTGTTACTAATTTTTCATATAGTTTTCAACCTGAAGAAATGGAAAAAATAGGAATTAAGCATAAAGTGAAATCATTGGAAGAAGTGGATTTGAATTTGTTGGAAAAAATCGATTCTGAATGTTTAGAGATGAAAAAAGAAAAGGCAGGGAAAATATGAACGGGATCGAAGGTAAAGTAGCGCTTGTTACAGGGTCCACTTCCGGATTGGGGAAAGAAATTGCTGTCTATTTTGCGAAAGAAAAAGCGAAGGTAATCGTTTCAGGAAGAAGGGAAAAAGAAGGAGAAGAGGTGGTCTCCTTGATTCGTTCGCAAGGAGGAGAAGCAGCTTTTGTTTCTTGTGACATCAGCAAACCGGAACAAGTGGAAACTTTGGTGCGCACTTCGATCGAACGTTTTGGTCGTTTGGACTTCGCAGTCAATAATGCAGGAATCGCAGGAGTGATGAAGCCTGTTGCTGAGTATCCGATTGATGTGTGGGACGATATCATAAACATAAATTTAAAAGGAACTTTCCTTTCCATGAAATTCGAAATTCAGGAAATGTTGAAGCAGGGAAACGGCGGAGTGATCGTGAATGTATCCTCTGCCATCGGTCTGAGAGGAAAGGAAAAAATCGCTCCTTATTCGGCAACCAAACATGGAATTATCGGACTCACTAAAAGTGCTGCATTCGAATACGGAGGTTCCGGAATCAGAATCAATGCACTGTGCCCCGGAGGGATTCAGACGGAGATGGACGATTTGTTCTATCAAAATGCTCCCGATCCTGAAGCACTGCGCAAAGAAAGAATGAAATCCTATGCTTTGGGTAGAATGGCGCAGCCCAAAGAAGTGGCAAGAGTGGCTGTTTGGCTTTGCAGTGAAGATTCTTCTTTCATCACCGGCGCCTCGATTCCCGTCGATGGCGGAAAAACGGCTAAATAAATTTCTTTCTAGGTTGATTTTTAGAAAAATCTTGTCATGATTTCCTCTCGTATCGGAGTGTTTGGATGCTGAAAATGGCGGGGTTTTCTTCCGTTGAAGAAATTCATTCGGGGAAAAAAAGTTTAGTTTATAGGGCGAATCAATCCGGTACCCCCGTCATCATCAAAATCCTCAACAGGGAATATCCTGATATTTCCGAGATCAATCGTTTCAAACACGAATTCGAAATTCTGCAAAGTTTGAATCAACCGGGGATCATTCGAACGATCGCTCTGGAAAAATACAACAACTCCATGGCAATCATCTTCGAAGATATGGGAGGAGAACCTGTATCCGAGATCTTTCGGGAAAAAAACGGATACGGTTTGCCTGAGTTTTTGGATTTTTCGTTAAAGGCAAGTAAGGCGCTGGGAGAAATTCACAAAGCCAATATCGTTCATAACGACATCAAAGCTTGGAACATCATCATGAACCGCCAAACAGGAGAACTTCGAATCATAGATTTCGGAAGTGCTACTTTACTTACGCAAAGAAATTCGTTTATGCCTTTGAACGAATCTCTTTACGGAACTTTGGCTCATATCTCTCCCGAACAAACAGGCAGGATGAATCGGACAGTAGACTACAGAACCGATTTTTATTCCTTGGGGGTCACTTTCTATCAATTGATCACCGGCGAACTTCCGTTCACCTATACGGATCCTATGGAAATGGTGCACGCTCATATCGCCAAAATCCCCGTTTCTCCTTACGAGAAGAAAAAAGTTCCTAAGATCATTTCTAATATTATCATGAAACTTTTGGAAAAAAATCCGGAAGATAGATACCAAACCGTTGCAGGTCTTGTTTCCGATTTGGAAAGATGCAGTCAAACTCTCTCTTCCGGGGGAGAAGAGGCTCTTGATGGTTTGAAATTCGTTCCCGGAGAAACGGATCGTTCCACTAAGTTCCAGCTTCCCAAAAAACTTTACGGAAGATCGGAAGAGGTGAAACAAATCGTTCACACCTTCCGAAAGGTTGCGGAAGGAAAAACGGAACTGATGTTGATTTCGGGAAGATCCGGGATCGGAAAATCGGTTCTCATCAATGAAGTCAACAAACCCATCACCGAATACAAAGGTTATTTTTCGTCCGGTAAATATGATCTTTTCAAAAGATCCATTCCATACAGAGGGATCACCCAAGCCTTCCAGAAGCTGATCCAGCAGATACTTGCGGAAAGCCAAGATTCCATTCATACTTGGAAGGAAAGTTTCGTAAAGGCGCTCGGCCCCAATGCGAAAATCATAATCGATGTCATTCCCGAATTGGAAACTTTGATGGGAGCTCAGCCGGATGTGGCCGTTCTGGATGTCTCGGAATCTCAAAACCGATTTAATTTAGTATTTCAGAATTTTATAAAAGCTTGTTGCACGGAAGAACATCCTGTCGCCATTTTTTTGGATGATTTACAATGGGCAGATCCTTCCAGCATTCATCTCATCCGCAGAATTCTTTCCGATTCGGAGATGAAGTATCTTTTCCTAATGCTCTCCTTTCGGGACAACGAAGTGTATCCTACGGATCCTTTTTCCGTTTTGCTCTCCGATTTGGAAGAGGCAGGCCATTCCTACAAAAAAATCAATTTGGAACCTATCTCTGTCGAGGACATCACTCAACTGGTTACGGACAGTTTGTACTGCAAAGAGTCCGAGGCGAAAGAACTTGCGGAAATCCTTCACTTTAAAACCAAGGGAAATCCTTTTTATGTAAACGAAGTCTTCAAAAGCCTTCATGAAAAAGAACTGATTTATTATGAAGATAACAGGTGGAATCTCAAACTAACGCAAATCAAGGAAGTGAATATTTCCGGGAACGTGATCGATTTGATCGTGGAAAAGATCAAGGAACTCCCTTCCGAAAAGATAGAGATTCTAAAATTAGCAGCCTGTATCGGAAGCTGGTTCAAACAGGAAGTATACGCATCTATCGCCGGCAAACCTCTCTCCGAAGTAAAACAAGATCTAATCGATTTAGCCAATGAGGAATTTTTCCTTTTGAGTGAGACGGAAGTCAATTTCGTTCACGATAAAATCCAAGAAGCCACATACACTTTGATTTCGGAAGAAGAAAGAAGCAAAAATCATTATCATATCGGTAAGGCTTATCTTTCCATGTTGGATCGTTATAAGCTGGAAGACCATGTGTTTACGATCGTCAACCAATGGAACCAAGGGATCGCAAACATCCGTACTGAGGAAGAGAAGAATCGATTGAAAGAGCTGAACATTCTTGCGGGAAATAAGTCGATGGCTTCTACCGCTTATGAAGCGGCGCTCGGTTTTTTCGAAATAGCGATTCAGTTTTTGGGAACAAATCCTTGGGACAATGATTACGAAAATACTCTAAAACTTTATACGAACAAGGCTCGTTCGGAATATCTTTCCAAACAATACGAAGCAGCTGAAAAAAGTTTCGATCTTATTTTTTCGAAGGCAAAAGACACGTTGGATCAAATCCAGATGTACGAATTAAAATCGTCCATGTATGTCAGCCAGAACAAAATGTTGGAAGCATTGGGAATGCTGAAAACCGCGTTGAAGTTATTAGGAGTGAACCTTCCTAAAAATCCGGGCGAACTTTCTCCTCTTCCTGAAATCATCAAATTCAAAATCAAACTGGGCAATAGAAAGATAGAAAAACTGGCGGAACTTCCCGTTTCGACCGATCAAAAGTATTTTGCCATTATGCGTCTGTTAAACGCATGTATCGCCCCTTCCTTTTTGGCACAACCTCCTCTTTTTCCTGTCATCGTTTTGAAGATGGTGAATTTGACCTTGAAAAACGGCCTTTCTCCCATCAGTACATTCGCGTTCACAGCCTTCGGTATGATCCAAGGTTTTGCGTTAGGTGATTTCGACGCAGGTTACCAGTTCGGAAAACTGGGAACTTCTCTTATAGGTCCCTTGGATGCGAAAGCGTTCAAATGCAGAACCCTCTTTTTGTTCAGTTGTATGATCAATCATTGGAAGTTTCACGCAAGAGAAGGGGTTTCTTCTTTTTATGAATCCTTCCAAAGCGGGATGGAAACGGGGGATTTGCAATACGCTTCTTATTCTTTGAATAACATCCATTTTCAAGGGCTTCTCAGAAGACAGAATCTTACCGAACTTTTGGACAGTTACGAAAAGTACGAAACTTCTTTCGTATCCCTGAAACAATACAATGCCTATCAACTGTTTCAATTGAACAGACAGATCGCTTTGAATTTCAAAGGAGAGGTGGAAAACCTTCTTTTATTGGAAGAACCTTATTTCTTCGAATCGAAGGTTTTGCCGGAATGGATCGAATCCAAAAATGCGAACGCTTTGTACGATTATTATTTGAGTAAGTCCAGGCTGGAGTATTTTTTCGGAACCAAAGAAAAAGCCTACGAATATTCCCTTTTAGGGGAACCTTTCGAAGCCGCTATGTTCGGGATGATGTACATTCCGGAACATGTATTTTTCAATTCTTTGATCTCTGCTTCTTTGTATGCCGACACAAACGATTCTTCCAAAAAAAAAGAATATCTGAAGCGCCTTCGCAAAAACCAAAAACGTTTTCATAAATGGGCGGAAAGTTCTCCCGCCAATTACGGCCACAAGTATCATATTGTGGAAGGTTTGTTGTTCCAGATCAGGGGAAATTATACCCAGGCGGTTTCCGAATTCAAAAAGGCGATTCAAATCGCAAAAGAACAAGAATATATTTTAGAGGAAGCGATTGCGAACGAACTTTGTGCTTCCGTATGGTTCGCTTTGGGCGATGAAAGTTATGCTAACTTTCATTTGGTGGAATCCCATTATCTTTTTATCAAATGGGGAGCGGAGCCTAAGGCAAAACAATTGGAAAAACTCCATCCTCATTTGAAGAAATACGGAAGAAGAGGGATTTTTTCCGAATCGGATCTATCTCATTCTTCGAATACTACCAAACTCTCTTCCGGTTCTTCCGGAAATTTTTTGGATTTGAATACCGTGATCAAGGCATCTCAAACCATTTCCGGAGAAATCCAATTGGGAAAACTTTTAGAGAAGATGCTGAAAATTTTATTCGAGAACGCAGGAGCAGAAAGAGGATTTTTCATTTTAAAGGAAGGGGACGAACTTTTCGTTCAGGCAGAAGGCGATTCCAATTCACAACATTTGGAAGTTTTGCAGAAAAAACCTCTCGATTTTTTGGGGGATCTTCTTTCTCCGCATATAGTAAATTATGTGATTCGCACGAAAAGCATCATTATCTTGAATGATGCTGTGAACGAAGGAATGTTTGTGAACGATTTTTACATCAAAAACAAACGTCCTAAATCGATTTTATGTTATCCGATCCTCAACCAAGGGAATTTGGTCGGAGCAGTTTATTTGGAAAACAATCTTACTACGGATGCGTTCACTCCGGATCGTATCGAAGTTTTGAAGATTTTATCTTCTCAGATCGCTGTTTCTGTGGAAAATTCCATTCTTTATGCGAACCTGGAAGAGAAGGTAAACGAAAGAACCAAGGATTTGAATCAAGCTTTAACGGAAGTAAGTGGGTTGAAGGAACAACAGGACGGTGATTATTTTCTCACATCTCTTCTCATCGAACCGTTGGGACAGAACCATTCCTCTTCAAAAAACGTTTCCGTCGACTTTTTGGTGGAACAAAAGAAAAAATTCCAGTTCAAACAGTGGAAGGCTGAGATCGGAGGGGATCTTTGCGTTGCCGCCAATTTGGAATTGAGAGACAGAAGATACACTGTAGTGTTAAACGGAGATGCGATGGGGAAGTCCATCCAAGGAGCCGGAGGCGCTTTGGTTTTGGGTTCCGTATTCGAAGCAATCCTGCAAAGAGGGAAGGATACATCCGAAACCAAAAGTTCATTCCCTGAGAGATGGTTGAAAAACGCTTTTACGGAACTGCATAACACCTTTACTACGTTTGACGGCTCTATGTTGATCTCGGTGTTTCTGTGTTTGATCGACGAAGAAACTGGTTTCATTTATTTCATCAATGCGGAACATCCTCTTCCCGTTTTGTATCGGGACGGAAAATCCAGTTTTCTTCCTCATACTTATTTTTATGCGAAGCTGGGTCTTCTGATGACCAAAAGAAAAAATCTTCAAATCAATACATTCCAATTGGAAAAAGACGATATTTTGATCATCGGTTCCGACGGAAGAGACGATTTGTTCTTAGGAACTTTTGACGGAGAAGACCGGATCAACGAAGATGATGAATTGTTTTTAAAGAGCGTGGAAAAAGGAAAAGGGGAAATCGCTCCCATTCTGGATTCGATTAAGACCAACGGACAACTGATAGACGATCTTTCTTTGGTGCGTGTGGAATTTAAAGCATTGGAAGGAGTAAAACACAATCAAATCTCCAAAATGGCGATGGTGACTTTTCACGATGCTTTGACCAGATTCAAAAACAAGGAATACCACAAAACTTTGGAAATTCTGGAAGGTCTGATCGCTTCCGAGCCGAACTGCGGCAATCATGCGAGCATAGTAAAATTGCATATCAATACCTATCTTCATCTTCGCGATTATGCTCAAGCTTTGCATCATACCATACGTTACAGCGATTCTTATCCTTCCGATGTAGATTGTTTGTTTATCATCTCCCGTTGTTTCAAAAAAATAGGAGACATCGAACAAGCGATCGACTACGGAGAAAGATTGAGACTAAGAACTCCCAAACATAAAAAAAACCTAATGCAGCTCGCCTCCTTATATAGGTTAAATGGAAATCCCGAAATTGCGGACAAAATTCTTAAGGAAATCACTTGAAGCTTTCTCTGAAAATTCCCCGTAAATTTCCGGGAGAGAAAGTTTTATCCGGCATTCTCTTTTCTAAATCCCGCTCGACCAAATCCCCCCGAATCGGAAACTCGTGACAGGAATGATTTCCATCGGCAATGATATCGTTGAAAATGATCGTATCCGGGCTCTTTTGGCCAAACACGGAGACCGGTTTTTAAAAAGGATTTTTACCGAGGAAGAAATTCGATACTGCCACAAACATAAGGACCCGGTTCCTTATTTGGCGGGTAGATTCGCATGTAAGGAAGCTGTGATTAAGGCGATGTCCTTGGGTCCGGGAGAAGTTCTGGATATGAGAGAGATCGAACTTGCGGGCACCGATTTCGGGAAAAAAACGCTGGTCATCCACGGGAAAACTGAGAAATTTTTCCAATCAAAAGGATTTACAGCCAGTTCCGTCTCCATTAGCCATGCAGACCATTATTCCACTGCTGTTGTAGTTTTGTACAAGGAGAAAGTATGATCGTCAGCGAAAATAAATTGCAAGTGTTAGCTTTGTACAACCAAGGTCTTGCTCTTTATAAGGATAGAAAATTCACGGAAGCGAAGGAATGTTTTCAAAAAGCGGTTTCTTTGGATCCGAGTGACGGTCCTTCCAAACTTTACATTGAAAGATGCGATGATTATATTTCCGAACCTCCTCCTGAAGATTGGGACGGGGTTTATAATATGAAGACAAAATAGAGATTTATGACTAAAAAAAATACACAACCGATTGTTACCGAACATGGAGTGATTGCTACCATTCTCGGAAAAGAAACTGCATTTAACGGAACTTTGGCGTTCAAAAAACCTCTTCAAATTTCAGGAGACTTTACCGGAGAAATCATTTCCGACGGGTATCTTGTAGTGAGCGAAGGGGCTCGTGTGAAAGCAAATATCAAAGCGGGAACAGTTGTAGTCGGCGGAACCATCGTGGGCAATGTGACTGCGACACAAAGATTGGAGATGCTTGCTTCCGGAACGGTGCAGGGAAATATTCGAACTGCCAAACTACAAATCGCCGACGGAGTTGTATTCGACGGCAATTGTGAAATGCTCAGCAGCGAAGAATCGTAACTTTGTGGCAGTTCCATCCAAATAGTTTACTTTTAGTTTTTTCCTTCTGCCTCAATCTGATATTGGGGCTTTTCCTTCTCCGTTCCTTCCAGCTCCGATTAGTAAAATATCTATTGGTAATGGTTTTAGGCGCTATGCTTTGGGTCGGCGCCTATGGTATGGATTTCATACTCATCCATCAAACCTGGCATAAGGTATTCGTTTCCATCGTTCATATAGGGGTCGCTCTCTCCGGTTTAGGAGCCATTCTTGCCAGTTTGGAATTTACCCAGAACGGTCATCGCATTACAAGAACTTTGTGGGTGTTTCTTTCCGTGCAGCCCATTTTGATGTTCATTGCAGTCATTCTTGATCCCATATTCCATACTTTGATCTCCGATTCCTATATCATCACCGTCAACGATCGAATTCAGTGGAAGCAGGAGCTTTCCTATTTCACTTTATTTCTTGAGTTCGGGATCACTGGAATTTGGACCGTATATGTCTTTTTTTTCGTCATCAAAAGCATTTTAGAGACAAAACCTCCTGCCAGATACAGATACTATCTTCTTCTTTTCACTTGCTCTATCGTTTGGATTGCAGGGATCACCAATTATATGGGGTTCAAACCGATTGCTGGTTTGAATTTAACTTCGGTTGCTCTTTCTTTTCAGGTCATCGTTATCTTTTTTGCCATCGCCTATTACAGAATGTTCGATTTGATCCCTTTGGTCCGAGGAGAAGTCGTGGACGAATTGGAAGAACCAGTGGTGATTTTGGATGCGAACAATCGAGTTGTGGACTGGAATATTGCCGCAGAACAGTTATTTGTTGAAGGAAGAAGGCAACTGGCTTTTACATCGGCTCAAAATTTTTTCCATACGTATTCGGATCTCAGTCATAGGATTGAAACTTTGCCAGAGAAAAGAACCCATACTCATTGGAATTGGCAGTCTAAAAATCCTACTCAGGAATGGGAAGTTCGCGCCAAAAGAATCAGAGACAAACAAAGAGTAAACATAGGTTTGGTGATTGTGTTTCGGGACATCAGCGAGCAGAAAAAACTGGAAGTGCAGATGGCAGATGCCAACCGCAACCTATTGTTTGCGAACGGAACCAAGGACAGGTTTTTATCCATCATTTCCCACGATTTAAGGGGACCTCTTGCAGGAATCAAAATGTTGCTTAAGATTTTGAACGAAGACATGAAGGAGAAAGACGCCAAAATCGCGGAAATGACTCAGTCTTTGGTGGATGCTTCGGAGTCCGTGTTTTCTCTTTTGGAAAATCTTTTGGAGTGGTCCAAATTGCAGAGAGGGCAGGAAGAGTTCCATCCTCATTATTATAAACTGGACTCCATCGTTTCCGAGTCTGTCGAATTATTCGAGTTAAACGCCAAAAACAAATCCATCGAATTTGAAATCGATGTTCCTTCTCATGCAATGGTATATTGTGACGACCGGATGATTTTCACGATCCTTAGGAATTTGATTTCCAATGCAATCAAGTTCAGTCACAAAAACAGCAAAGTTAAGATCACCGCACGGGCCGAATCCAAATTCTGGAGAGTCAATGTGATCGATTTCGGAATGGGAATCGCTCCCGATATCCGAGCGAAGTTGTTTCACGTGGGAGAAGTGATTAAGTCTTTGGGAACGCAGGGAGAAAGCGGGAACGGAGTGGGACTTTTACTTTGTCAAGAATTTATCCTGATGAATGCGGGCGAGATAGAAGTGCAAAGCGACGGCGTTTCCGGTTCTACATTTTCTTTTACGATCCCCAGTCAACCAGTCTAAGTTTGCAAACACGGATAGGAGAATCTATGTCCCAGAAGACCGTTATCATTACAGGTGCCACGGAAGGAATCGGCAAAGTGGCCGCCAGAGAAATTTTGAAACTAGGCAATGCAGTTGTTTTAGTGGGAAGAAATCAAGAGAAACTCGCTCAAGTCACCAAAGAACTTTATCCTTTCTCGCAAGGAAATTCGATCGCAACCTATCAGGCGGATTTATCCTCTTTAAAAGAAACATCTTTATTAGGTGATAAACTTTCTAAAAACTATCCTAAAATCGATGTTCTATTGAATAATGCGGGAGCTTTTTTCTCGGAGAGAACTTTGACTCGAGAAGGATTGGAAGCCACTTTCGCACTCAACCACATGAACTATTTTGTTCTGGCCAAAAAATTAACTCCTTCCTTACGTTCGTCAGGTGCCGGTAGAATCGTCAATGTCGCTTCGGGAGCGCACTTCGGAGTTTCTTTGGATTTTGCGAATCTGCAAGGGGAAGTCAAATATTCCGGTTGGAAACAATACCAAAAATCCAAATTGATGAACATTCTGTTCACTTACGAATTGAGTGAAAGATTAAAATCCGATTCCATTACTGTAAATTGCCTGCACCCCGGGTTTGTGAAAACGAAATTCGGACATAATAATGCAGGTTTGGCGAAAGGTCTTTTACAGTTCGCTCAAAATTTATTCGCTATTAACGAAGACAAAGGTGCGGAGACTTCGGTCTATCTTTCCACTTCCGACGAAGTGAAGTCCGTTTCAGGAAAGTATTTCGAAAAATGTAAGACCAAAACAAGCTCCAAACCTTCCTACGATTTTTCCGCAAGAGAAGAGTTGTGGAAAGTTTCCGAAGAGATCTATAACAAATTGGCGGGCTAAGGGTAGACGTTTATGCCTTTCTTTCATCAGAAAAAACCTATCTCGATTCCCGTTCCGGGAGGAAAAACCATCGAAGAACATTTCGGAATCCCGTCTACCGGGCATAATGCGGTTTCCATTGCGTATATGGTTGCCCCTTCCGGATGGTCCGAACCGTTCCAGGTTCCTTCTTTCGATGAATGGACTTTGATGGTCCGAGGGGAAAAACAGATCGAAGCGGACGGACAAGTGATCGTGCTTCGTGCGGGAGAATCGATTCTCATCCAAAAAGGCACTCGGGTGAGGTATTCGAATCCTTTTTCCGAGGATGCAGAATACTGGTCCGTTTGTCTTCCTGCCTTTTCCATCGATTCGGTGAATAGAGAGCCTGAGAATTAGAAAAGAGAGTTTACTCTCAAAACCGTTTCCTTAAATTTTGGGTGGAACCGTTTATCCGGTTTCTCCCTTGCATGAACTCCGAAGACTTAAACTTTTTACACGAAAAAATGACCAAAGTGGACTTTCTGTCCGGCGATTTGATCATTGAACAGAACTCCAACGGAGATTCTTTTTATCTCATCGAAAAAGGGCTGGTGCAAGTTTGGAAGTATCTTGACGACACTAAAGAAGATATACTCGAGTTAGGCGAGTTCGGCCCTGGGGAATATTTCGGAGAAATTGCCTTGATCGACTCCGCACCCAGAACGGTGAACATCACCGCAAAGGAAAACTGCTCTCTTCTTCAAATGACAAGAGCAAGTTTTCAGGAATTATTATATTCTAATCCTGCTATGACTGTTTTTCTACTCCGCATTCTGACTGCCAGAATTCGAAATTCGGAACAAAGAGAAAATCAGGTATTAAGCACTAAAAACAAAAATTTAATCCAAACGAACAGGGAATTGGAAATCGCTTTGGACGAATTGAGAATGAACGAAGCCGTTCGTGCCGCCCTGATGGAAGAACTTCGCAAACAGAACGAGACTCTGGAAGAGATGGTGAAAGAGAGAACTGCAAAACTGCAGCAATCTTTGGAAATCATTAGAGAAGATTTAGAGACCGCTAAGACGATCCAGAGAAGCATTCTACCATTAAACACTAAAAAGGTGGCAAATCTTCAATTCAGTTCCCGTTTCGAGCCTATGAGCGAAGTGGGAGGAGACGTTTTCGACGTATTCCGGTTGGGAACTCATAAAGTGAGGCTCTTTTTAGCGGATGCGATCGGCCACGGAGTACAGGCCGCTCTGATCACGATGGCCATCAAAGCGGAGTTTGATCATGTGAAAAAAGAATTGGAAACACCTTCCGAGGTTTTGCTCCACTTGAACCGGGTTTTTTTGGAGAGATACGGCAAAAGGGCGACTCAATTCACTGCCGTGATTGCCGACATTGATTTGGAAAATTCACAACTTTACTATTCTTGCGCCGGACACAATGAACCTTATATACTTTCCCAAGGGAATATCATTCCTTTGGAAGAATCCGGGATTATGTTGGGACTGGAAAATGATGCTCATGTTTTTACTCAGACACTTCCTTTTTCGGAAGGAGATCGTTTGTTTATGATCTCCGACGGTATCATTGAACAGGAAAATGCGAACGGGGAATTTTTCGGAGAAAAAAGACTGCATCGTTATCTATTGGATTCCAAAGATATATCTTTGGAGAAAACGGTGGGAGGTCTTTTGGAAGCGTTTCAAGAGTTCAAAGGCAAACGTGAAATGATGGACGATGTAACTATTTTAGGAATCGGAATGGGAGGTTCAAAATCATGAAGACTTATCTGTGGTTGTGTATTATCTTTTTTATTTCCTGTCGTTCTTTCGATCCTGTATCTTATGAACCTCCTTTGAAGCCGGAAAGAACCGGTATTTATGCAGTCAATGAATCTTTAAGGGTTTCCGAAGTAATCGCTAAAGGAAAGTTAAGTGGACTGGAATCCTTGGATGTGGACAATGCGGGGAACATATACGGAGGAGACAAGGAAGGAAACGTTCTTAAAGTGACTTCTTCGGGAGAAATTTCCATTTTAGGAAATACGGGAGGGCGCGCATTAGGAGTTCAATTCGATTCCAAGGGCAATCTTATCGTCGCTGATGCCTACAAAGGTCTTTTGAGTTTATCCAAAGAAGGCACACTCTCCGATTTGACTACATCCTATCAGGGAGAGAAATTTAAATTTACCGACGATATGGATATCGCTAAAGACGGAAAAATTTATTTCACCGATGCGAGTATCTACGAACAAAAGGAATATCTTCTCGATCTTTTGGAATCGAGACCTTACGGCAGACTTTTTGTTTTCGATCCTAAAACGAAAGAAACAAAACTTTTGTTAGATGGGTTGTATTTCGCAAACGGAGTCGCTTTGTCCAAAAACGAAGATTTTATACTGATCAATGAAACCTACCGATATAAAATTTCCCGTTATTGGCTCAAAGGCAAGAAGGCGGGAACCAAGGAAGACTTTATCGTAAACCTTCCCGGTTTTCCGGACAACATCACCAGAAATCATAAAGGGGAGTTTTGGGTGGCTCTGTTTACCGTAAGAAACGATCGTATGGACAAAATGCACCCTTCCGCTTTTCTCAAAAAACTCACCTCGAACCTTCCTAAGTTTTTATGGCCTAAAGCGGAACCTTACGGTTTTGTTTTGAAGTTGGATGAAAACGGAAACGTAATTTCCACTCTCCAGGATCCGGGAGGAGAGGTTTTGAAGGAAATTACAAGCGCCATCGAAAAAGACGGATATTTGTATTTGGGAAGTTTGTATTCGGATCGAATCGGTAAACTTAAATTAAACGACAAATAAAAGTCATTTCGAATCTTTAGGAGGGATCCAAGCCAAATCGGTCACACCGTAATTTATCCCTAATCGATGTAAAATGGAAGTGGCTTGGCTTCTATGATGGGTTTGATGGTTGAATAAATGGGAGACTAGAAGCCAAGTCGGTTTTGAAATTTCCGTTTTCAGAATATAACTATAAAACTTAAAATCGTTCTTCAGCCAATCTTCCTGAACATTTTGAAACCAGAATGAAATTTCCTCGTCCGTTTGTTTTCTCATTCGAATCCAGTCGTCTTTCGATTCCGCTAAAATGGATTTCGGGTCTTTCACCAAAACCTCTTTGCCTTTGAATCGATCCATCCAGGCTCGATCCGCATAGAGAATATGGTTGAGGGTTCCTTTTAAGGAATGAAAAAAAGCATCTAAGTCTTGCGACCAATTTTCGTCAGAGATCCCTTTTATAACTTCAATTAGGTTTTTATTTTGCCATTCATTGTAACGGGACATTTCCGTGCAGTATTCTTTGGAAATCATATAATACCTACATTCATTTAGTTTCGAAATTTCTTTCAATCACGATTCGTTTTGAGCATAATGATAGATTTCTCCATGGTTTAGTTGTTTCAATTCTTCTTCGTTCGGAAAATGTGAAAATGTTTTGATCGTGTTTTCCTTTTCCGGAAAATTCGTATAAAGGATGTCCAAAGACATTCTCTTCTGCGAATAGTTTCCTCTATGAATCAGATGGGCTGAAAAAACCAATAGATCTTTTCTTTCGTGGGGAATGAGAACGGAATTAGGAAGAGAGTTTGAATTCTTGGCATCTTTTAATTCTAATCTTACATTTTTTTCTTCCTCAGTATCCCATCTCGAATGAGAGCCCGGGATAAGTTCGATTCCAGGATCTGAAATGAGTGGAATTCGGAAGTGGAGCACAATATCTTTTTGAAGGATTCGAATTTGTTCTTCTTCATCAACTCCCAGATATTGCACATCTCTATGCCAATAGGGAAGCCTGTTCTGATTTTCGGGTGTGAAGAAAACTTGAGTATTTAGAAAAAAGATTTTTTCTTCAGGAAACAGAGACTTTAAAATATGGAAGATTTTATTTTGAGAGATAAAATGAAACAAAGTTAGGCGGTCATTTCGATCCGAAGCTAGACTCGAGGAGGTAAGATAGTTGGAGTTGACCGTATCTTTGTGAGAATGCAGTTTCAGCCATTCCGAATGGGGCTTTCGAATTGCATTTTCGAGAGAGGAAATTTCCGATTCGGAGAAAAAGTTTTTGAAAAGAAAATAACCTTCCTTTTCAAAAACTAATTTCTCTTTCTCGAATGTCATTGAATTGATTTTATTCGATCACTTCTCCCGAAATGGTCACGGTTCTTCTGGAAACGATGGCTCTGTTTGTCACAAACATATATTGCATTAAAGTCCCCAAAAATCGAATGACTGAATCTGTTGTGGCCTCTTCGCTTTTGATTCGTAAGTTTATGAATTTTTTCGCATTTGGAAATTCCTCATTGAGAGCTTCCTCCAAATTGAATTCTTGAGTGTTGACTAAGTCGAATGCTACGAACGTCATTTTTCTCTCGATCACAAAACTTTTGGAAATTTCTCCTTCCGTTTTTTCATTGGAAAAAGATACGATCTTCGCATCCGGTTTGTATTTGATGGAGTATTCCGCACAGGAAATAAAAAGCTGGGAAACAAGAAGGGATAGGGACGCTATTTTTACCGTGAATTTCATTATTGCACCTTCCTTTTGTAAATGCTTCCTGTGATGATTACCGTATAAGGTCTGTAAAGTCCGAATAAAATAGCATCTAACAAACCATCAAGTGCCGTATATCTTTCAGTGATCTCTATGTCTCCGATCGCATCGTAATTGTCATAGATCTCTTGGTTTAGAATTTCTTCCAGGGATTTGGAGTGAACAGGAACGGTTCCGTAAAATAAAAACTGTCTCATGTGACTGACTTCAAAATTTCTCACAAGAGTATAAGCAGGATCGTTTTTAAATGTAGAGAGTCGAATGGGTTTATCGACATTACGAAGCAGTCTGTATTTCGTTTCCGCACAATTCGCCATTAGAAGAGCGAATAGGGAAACTAACAATAGAGAGGTTTTTTTCATAAGTAAGTTCCTTTTGGATTTTCGTAGGAAGATTCAAACTTTTTAATTAATGAAATCATAAAATGATCTCTTGTCGAAGATGTGGTATTCTCCCTGAATTACCAGTATTTTTCGGACAAATCTCTATGTTTTGTTTGGTGCTTTTTGTTTGACAAGTAACTGTCATATTGACAATATGTTGTCAATATGAGTCGACTCAGTCCTCAAGGCAGTTCGTTTTCGGAAATCGTGATAGAGATCTTCCGTCTGAATCGTCTTCTTTTGGATGCGGGGGATGAAATTACAAAGCCGGTCGGTTTGAGCAGTGCCAAGTGGCAGGTTTTGGGAGTTGTGGAGCACGGCGCTTGCTCCATGACAGATGTAGCTCGTATAATGGGTCTTACTCGCCAAGGAGTTCGTCAGACTGCGAACATGCTTGTGAAAGAAGGAATGATTCAATTTGTAGATAATCCGAATCATTTACGTTCCAAACTGATGGAGATCACACCTAAGGGAAAAATTGCGCTGGATTATATCCATAAACATCATGCTAAATGGGCAGATAAGATCGGAAACAAACATAATTCGAAAACATTGCAGATTGTATTGAATGAGTTACGTGCTCTCCAAACCAGTTTGGTAGAACATGAATTCCATATATAAATTAAAAGGCGGTTTTTATGAAGGCTGAAACGTTAATTCCTGTTCTACCGTGTTTTTCTTTGAAAACAAATCTAAGCTTTTATATGAACTTGGGATTTGAGATTTTATACCAAAGAGAGGGAGACTCTCCCTATGCATCCGTTGCATGGAAGGGAATTGAAATTCATTTTTTCGAGATGAGGGAAATGGATCCTCGCACTTCCTACGGCGCCTGCCATATTTCATCCACAAACGTGGAAGGTTTGTACGAAAGTTTTCTTAAATTTTTAAAAAGAAACGGAAACGAAATGCCTCAGTTCGGAATTCCCAAAATGACATCCTTGCAAAAATCTCCTTGGGGAGGACAAGGGTTCGAACTTGTGGATCCGGGCGGAAATAGAATTCACTTCGTTCAAAGAATTGAGCAAAGATTAGGTGAAGATGCTGCTGCCGTAGAAAGAGAAACTGACTCTCAAAAAAACGGCGAAAGGGAAGCGGATCTATTCAAAGTGATTTTCCCTTTTTGGTGAAATTAAAAAATACATTCTAATTTCTTCACATACCGGAATCGTTCAAGCGGCATATTCTTCCTTGTTTTAGAATGAAAGTATGAAGCATGCAAAAACGTTTTCGACTTTCTTTATCGCTTTTCTCGCATTATGGAATTGCCTTTCTTTCCCTGAAGATCATTTTAAAAAACAAATTCAGGAACCTGTGAACTTCCCTTATAATGAAAGAATTCTTCGGATCAAAGACTCTCAAGATCTTAGTAAAAAAGGGCTTCTGAATTTAATTCCGAATGTGCCTGCACAAGATGAAATTCTTTTACAGGAAGATCTAGGCCGTGCCTTCACCGCATCGATGGACGGAAATATTTGGATCTTGGATCTGAAAAAAAATCAGGCGGAAGTTTTTGTTAAAACTCCTTTGATGCCGGGAGGAATGGTGCTTCATCCTAAAAATTCCGATTTGATCTACTTCTGTGCTTCCAGGGGAAGTAAGGAAGATTCGGTCGAACCGAACGGACCGGGAATTTACGAACTTAAAATTTCCACCAAATCGATCCGAAAGATTGCGGATAGAGTTCCCCTGGGTCCCAAGGATAAAATACAAAACTCAAAAAGTCGATTGGGCAGTTTGTATCCTTCCAACAAACAACCCACGCTTGCTTTCGCTGAGATGAATGATTCCAACAGCAGAATGGTGGAGAAGGCGGATGATTTGGCGATCAGCAGCGACGGGGAAAGAATTTATTTCACGGAACCTTACGATCATAAAGGTGCTATTTTGGGAGTGAGTGATCAATCCCGCAACGAAGCTTTGAGTTTGGGGAAAAACGGCAATGTTTGGAAACTCGATCTGAAAAAGAAATCGGCAAGCCTTGTTGCGCATAATTATTCTTATGTGGACGGAATCCTGTTGGAATATTCTTCTAAGCAAACGATAGAGACTTCTATTTTACTGAACGAAGTGTCGCAATTTCGACTGATCCGAATGCATTTATCCGGAGAGAAAGCGGGAGAGGATGAAGTGGTGATCGAAGGTCTTCCCGGTTTTCCTGACGGTATGGACAGGGATGCGGAAGGAAGGGTATGGGTCGCTTTGGTTTTCGAAAGATCCAAACTTGTGACATGGCTTCATAATCATCCTTTCTGGAAAGGATTGGCATTGTACATTCCTCAAAAATGGCAGCCTGTATCCCGCAAAACGGGACTACTTGTCCTTTCCAAAGATGGTAAACAACCGTTATATTATGGAATGCACGACGGCTCCTTGTTCTCTACACTCATCGTGGTGATTCCAGGTAAGGAAAGGGTTTATTTCGCAGTCTACGAAAAGGACTATAAAGGGCTGAACGTCATTCCTTATCCGCTACCATCTTCTGCGACTCAATGAGAAAATAAAATGACTCCGTAAACCTTCTTACGGAGTTTAATTTTTACGAATAAACTGGTTGAATGGAATGAATGTAGGAGGAACATCTGAACTTGTAGATGGATTCCGAAAACAAAAGCATTCTCTACTTATGGAACAGCCGGGTGATGTTCACGACGAACGCCATGCAAACCGATTTCCATGCGCATTATGCGGCTACTTTAGCGGTATCATTGGATAAAAAGATCTGCATTGAAACGGAGAAAGGAAAAGAGGAATACCGAGCCGCACTTGTAGGGCCGAATACCTTTCATAGAACGGTTTCTCCCGGAGTGGAAATGATCGCTCTTCTCATCGATCCGGAAACTTACGAATATGGCTCCATTGCGGGAGTCGTAGGAGCGGAAGAAGTGAAAAAATTAGACTTCACCGCTTTTGAACCGTTAGTTGAAAGATTATGGAATTTGTATTCGGGAAATGTAAGCGATCAGGAAGCTTGGGATCTTCATCTGGATCTTCTTCGCTGCGTATATCCTTTCCGTAAATTGGAAAAGAACGTAGACGAAAGAATCAAAAAAATCGCTCATAAAATCAGAACCGAACTTCCTGACAGTATTCGTATGAAGGAAATCGGGCAAGGGTTTTCCATTTCGGAAGACAGACTGATCCGTCTCTTTAAGGAAAATTTAGGCATTCCTTTGAGAAGATATCTTCTATGGGTTCGTCTTTTAACGGCAGTTAAAGTTTTAAAGGAAGGTAAAAATTTGACGGAAGTGGCTCATCTGGCAGGATTTTCCGATTCCGCTCATTTCACCAGAACCTTTAAGGAGAATTTCGGTTTTGTGCCTTCTCTATTCTTCGGTCATCTCAAATCTGCGGAAGTAAGATTTTGTGAATCAGATGATCGGGTCTTCTGAAATTTTTTATAAATACCGGATTCATTCAAGCGAAACATATTCAAGTCTGTTAGTCTTGTTTTTATTAAAAACAAAGAAGAATAGATTATGCCATTACCCAGAGAAAAAGGACTACTATCCAAACTTTTTTCCAAAATGTCCAGGTATCGTTCCGAATCGATTCGGATGCCTTCAGAGGATGAAAAGGCCGGTTTTTTAAAAGCGCAAAGGCTGGCGTATCAATGTGTTACGGAAACGGAAAAGGAAATGAAGGAAGGATGGACCGAACTTCAGACCGCCAAATATATGGATACTTTCTTGAGAGATCACGGAGTAAAAGTATTTCTGCATCGCCCCTTTGCTTGGTTTGGCGATCATGCACGTTTCGACGGTTATAAACGATTCACTCAATTTCATCCCGGTAAAAGAACTTTAGTCGCGAACGAACCCTTTATACTGGATGTTTCTCCCGTCGTGGAGGGATACATCGGTGATATAGGATATTCTTCCTGTTTGACTCCTAGTGAGGAGCTGGACCAAGGAATGGAATATCTTCTTCAGCTTCGTAAAAAAATCCCTGAATACTTTTCTTCTTCTATGAGTGCTTCGGAGATTTGGTGGAAGATAGATAAAGAAGCAAAAGAAAACGGTTTCGATAATGTTCATTCTTTGTATCCTTTTGCCGTGTTGGGTCATCGCATCTATAAGGTGCATCTCCCTAAGATTTCATTTCCGTTGCTTCCTGTTAGTTTTGCAAGTTGGTTCAGTCTGCAAGGCTCGTATGAGTTTTTGACCCACAAAGTGCTTCCTGAACTTTTGACTCCGGATCATGAGGGAGACAAGGTGGGTTTGTGGGCAGTCGAACCTCATTTGGGAAGAGGGAAAGTCGGTTTTAAGTTCGAAGAGATCCTTGTGGTCGAAAAAGACAAAGCCTATTGGCTGGATGAGGAAGTTCCTCATGTACAAAGAAAAAGGAAATTACAAGAAACAAAATGAAAATATATTCTAATAAACTAATTTTATTGACGATTGTTGTTTGCGGGATCGGTTGCAATTCTCAAGGCATCAAAATCGGAAAAGCTTACGAATTCGGAGATGTTCCCGTTCCCATCACGGAAATAGAAAGAAAAGACGACCCTTTTTCCAATCTCAAAGTAGAGATGGCGGATCTTCCCGGTCACGACGATTTGATTTTCGATGCAGGCAAAGGAGTCGGTTTCGCCTCCGGCATGGACGGATGGATTTGGAAATTGGATTTAAAAACGGGGAAGGCATCTCAGTGGATCCAACCACCTATGAATCCTGCGGGGATGAGTTATTCGAATCGAAACAAAGACAAAATCGTTTTCTGTGCCTCTAGATTAGGCGGTGATTCTTATGAAGAAACGCAAAGAGTCGGTTTGTATGAAGTGGAGATTGCGACGAAAACGATTCGTCCTTTGTTATTGGATCTTCCTAAAACGGAACAGGAAGATTTCGAAAAAATATATTCCGTTTCGGAAAGAAAAACATTCTCACTCAGCCAGTTGAATTCTTCCAACTCCAGACCATTCTCGTTATGCAATGATTTGGCGGTATCCGAAGATGGAAACCGCATCTATATCAGCGAACCGTTCGAAAGAAAAGATGCTGCTATGGGAAGCGGTGCCGTGCCGGAAGCGATCGGTTTGTACCCTCACGGTAAACTTTGGTTTTACGATAGAAAAAAAGGAACGATATCTTTAGCGCTCAGCGGATTCACTTTCGTTGATGGAATCCTTTTGGAAGAAAACAGGTCCGAGGAATCTGTCGTCATTACGGAGACTACTAAGTTTAGAATTTTACGTGCCTATTTATCCGGCAAGAACCAAGGAAAATTCGAAGTTCTATTCGAGAACCTTCCCGGTTTGGCGGATGGATTGGAGAGAGACGAACAAGGTAGAATTTGGACAGGAATCATCAAAAAGAGATCGGGACTCATCAATTTCGTCCATCGAAATCCTTGGTTGAAACCTTTCCTTTTGAGCATTCCTCAGAGCATTCTTCCTGTTTCCAAGAAAACGGGAATTTTGGTTCTGGACAAAGATGGCAAACGAGCGTTATACTATTCTATGCATGACGGTTCCAAAGTCAGAGATATCTCGGTGGCCGTTCCTTTTGAAAGAAGAGCCTATTTCCCTTCTTTCGATAAATCCTCCCGAGGGCTGTTCTCTCTGTCCTACGAAGACTTGGGAATCTAAGATTTCCTCTCTAAGATGTGCCGATCTCTTTCATTTCGGCACATTTGGAGCAAGCAGGATGAGAAGGGAGAAAGGATTTTTCGCCGAAAATGGGACATTTTTTCCTCATCCTAAGCCGCTGAAACCATCCAACTCATTTCCCTTGACAAATGGCATCTGTGCAAAATTCTGACTGGGAAGCTCGAACGAAAGGCCTCCCATGAATAAAACGCAAGCGGGAAACCTCATTCTGGTCCTGTTCTTGGGACTAATGGCGGGAGCTGTAGCCGGTGTAGTCATCGATAAACTGCTCGGAACAGCGTTTCTCTCCAAGTTCTTATTCGAAAGTCCTGTTAGTTTCGAGCTTTATATAGTTAAAGTCGAGATCCAGCTAACCCCTGCAAGTCTAGTCGGCCTTGTAGCATCTGGTTATCTCGCACTAAAAAAGGGGTAATATATGTCCGTAATTTCCATGAAGAGCTTGCTAGAGGCAGGCGTACACTTCGGTCACCAAACACGTCGTTGGAATCCAAAAATGAGTCCTTATGTTTATACGGCTCGTAACGGAATCCACATCATCGATCTTCAAAAGACAGTTCAAAAGACAAAAGAAGCTTATGATGCTTTGAAGAAACTTACCGGCCAAGGCAAAAAGGTTCTTTTCGTAGGAACTAAAAAACAAGCTCGCGGTGCGATCGAAAGAGCAGCTCTTGCTTGCAGCATGTACTATGTATCTAACCGTTGGTTAGGTGGTCTTCTTACTAACTGGAATACAGTAAAGAAGTCTATCGCTCGTTTGAAAAAACTAGAGCAAATGGAAGAGAACAACTCTTTCGAACAAGAAGCTCGTACTAAAAAAGAAGCATTATCCCTTAAACGCGAATTGGAAAAACTCCGCCAAACACTCGGTGGAATCAAAGATATGGCTGTCATTCCTGAGATTCTTTTCGTGATCGATCCTAAAAAAGAAGAGATCGCAGTAAAAGAAGCAAAGAAACTAGGCCTTAAAGTTTTCGCTGTGATCGATACAAACTGTGATCCGGAGCCTATCGATTACCCAATTCCAGGTAACGACGATGCGATCCGCGCGATCTCTCTTTTCCTAGACACTATGGCAAACGCAGTGCTCGAAGGAACAGGTGGAGAAGTGATCCAAACTAATTTTACAGAAGATATGGATGCGGATCAACTTGCTCTTGAATACCAAGGTGAATATGACGAATCCGGAAAATTCATCATGGACGATGAGCTTCCTCCTACTGCGAAAGACATTCCTGTCGATGCGGATGCAGCGGCTAAAGTTACCGAAGTAAAAGTAGAAGGGAAAGAATAATAATGGCTGTTAGTTCAGAACAAATCAAAGATCTCCGCGAAAGAACCGGTGCGGGGATGATGGATTGCAAAAAAGCATTGGAAGAAAACGGCGGCGATATCGAAAAAGCCGTCACTTATCTACGTGAAAAAGGTTTGGCGAAAGCGGCAAAGAGAGCAGGCCGCGAAACAGGTGAAGGAAAAGTAATTTCTTACATCCACGGAACTGGTAAAACAGGTGTTATCTTAGAATTGAACTGCGAAACTGACTTTGTTGCGAACAATGCGGATTTCGAAGCCCTTGGAAAAGAAATCGCTCTTCAAATCACTGCGATGAACCCTCTTTATGTGAATGAAGATTCCATTCCTAAAGCGGAAATCGACAATGAAATGAGCATCCAAAAAGCTCTTCTTGAGAAAGAAGGCAAAAAGGCGGATCAAATCGAAAAGATCCTTCCCGGCAAAATGAAAAAATACTACGAAGAGATTTGTTTGGTTCACCAAAAATCCATTCGTGACAACACAAAAACCATCCACGACCTTCTTCAAGAAGCGATTGCGAAGTTCGGTGAGAACATCACCATCCGCAGATTTGCGAGGTTCCAAGTAGGTGGGCAGTAATCCGAAATACAAACGGATTCTGATCAAACTCTCCGGGGAAGCACTTGCCGGAGAGGGCGAACTAGGTATTGATACAAATAAAACTTTTTCCCTAGCGGGGCAAATCAAGGAAGTCCATGATATGGGTCTTGAGGTTGCCGTCGTAGTAGGCGGCGGCAATATGATTCGCGGGGAAACTTTAGCTAAATCCGGTATGGAAAGGGCAACAGCAGACTATATGGGTATGCTGGGAACCATCATGAACGCTCTCGCCTTACAAGATGCATGCGAGAAGCAGGGCATGTTCACTAGAGTTCTTTCCGCAATTGAAATGAAGTCGGTTGCAGAACCTTATATCCGCAGAAGAGCAGTAAGACACTTGGAGAAAAATCGAGTGATCATTTTTGCAGGCGGAACAGGAAATCCTTATTTTACTACGGACACTACCGCTTCTTTACGAGCAGTCGAAGTAGGATGTGAAGTCATCTTAAAGGCGACAAAAGTGGACGGAGTGTACACTGCAGATCCTAAAAAAGACCCTAATGCAAGAAGATACCTTCAGGTATCGTTTATGGAGTCCATCAGACAACGATTAAAGGTTATGGATTCCACGGCACTGAGTCTATGTATGGACAATAATATGCCGATCATCGTATTCGATATATTCAAATCGGGAAACCTGAAAAAACTTATCGATGGAGATCCGATAGGAACATTGATTTCCAATTCAGAGGAAGTGATTGAAGATGGTAGATGAAATTATAAAATCAATGCAGGCAAAAATGGATAAAACCGTAGATGCCTTGAAAAAAGATTTCGCAGTAATCCGCACCGGGAAAGCGAATCCTATGATGGTCGAAGATGTAAGAGTCGACTATTACGGAACTTTGACTCCTCTCAATCAGATGGGTAAAATCGCAGTTCCGGAACCAAGAATGATTTTGATCACTCCTTTCGAAAAGAGCATGTTGAAAGACATTGAAAAGGCGATTTTTGCAGCAGGATTAGGGCTCACTCCGAATAACGACGGTTCTAGTATTAGGATCAATATCCCTGAGTTAACAGGGGAAAGACGTAAGGAACTTGCGAAAGTCGTTAAACAAAAATCCGAAGAGAAAAAAGTCGCAATTCGTAACATCAGAAGAGACGCAAACGATGAATTGAAAAAACATCAGACGGAAGTGTCCCAAGATGAGATGAAAGGTCACCAGGATAAAATCCAAAAAATCACCGACTCTTATATCGCTAAAATCGGCGATTTGGAAAAAGAGAAAGAAAAAGAAATCACTACACTTTAAAATCATCTTAAGAGAAAGATAGAAGTTTTGTAAGTTATCAAAATGAAATTTAAAGTGATCCCATCACACATTGCTGTCATTATGGACGGCAATGGACGTTGGGCGGAAAAACAAGGCAAAAAAAGAACGGAAGGTCATAGAGCAGGGGCTACTGCCATTGATCGTTTGTTAGACGTCGCTCTCGAATATAAAATCCCCGCTATTTCCCTCTACGCATTCTCCACTGAAAATTGGAAACGCCCCATCACGGAAGTGAATGCCATTTTCAATCTATTGATCGAATTCATCGATACACGATTGGACGATATCCAGAAAAAAGGAATTCGTATCCAACACTCGGGAAACAGATCCAAACTTTCCAAGAAGGTTTTGGAAAAGATCGACGGAGCGGCAAAGGCAACTCAAAAGAACAAAAAGATCGTAGCCAACTTCTGTTTGAATTACGGCGGACAAGAAGAAATATTAAGCGGCTTTCATCGCATCCAAGCCGCACGAAAAGAAAGTCGTGTCCCTTTGGACAAACCGATCTCTCCCAAGGAATTCGAAAAATATTTGTATACACACCCTCTTCCCCCGGTAGACTTATTGATCAGAACCGCAGGGGAACAAAGGGTTTCCAATTTTCTACTTTGGCAGATCGCCTATGCGGAGTTCTTCTTTACGAATACTTTATGGCCCGATTTCGGCAGGGAATCGTTGGAAGAGGCTCTTGTCTTTTTTGAATCTAGAAAACGTAAATTTGGTGGTTTAGCATGAGCGAAACAGCATTAAGAATCTTATCGGCGGCGGCACTCGTAGTTGCTTATGTTTTTATGATCTTCCACTCTTCCTGGTATTATGTGGAATTTTTTCTATTCGGATCCGCAGTGATTTTTTTCGGCTTACGTGAGTTATATGCATTTTGCACCAGAGAAGACTCCAAACCTTTTTTCGGAACGGGACTTTTCTTTTCCATCGTGATTTTTGCAGTTTATTACCTTCAATTTTTAGGTCTTCAATACAATGTAACTCCTCCTCTTTGGGTGCAGGAAATTTCCAAACATTTGAGAGAAAGTTTCCATCCGGTTCCTTTTTTGATTTTGGCTCTTTCCATCACTGTTTGGATTCTGCAAATCTTTAAACGCCCGTTAGATGGAGCGCTTTTTTCCGCGAGTGCGACCGTTTTAGGTCCTGTGTATTTGGCGATCCCTATCGGTCATTTTTTGCTACTTCTTGCTTTTCCTTTCGGAGCTTATTATATCTTCTTAGTTTCAACGATCACTTTCATGAGTGATGCAGGTGCTTATTTCGGAGGAAGATGGTTCGGTAAACACTCCGCAGGGCTTAAAATTTCTCCTAAAAAAACCTGGGAAGGTTATATCGTAGGAAATATATCCGCCGTTCTCAGTACTCTTCTTTTGAATTATCTTTGGGAAACTTTTTCAGGAATCAAACTTCCTATATCCGTTTTGGAATCCGTTCTTTTGGCGTTCTTTATCTCTATTCTTTCCGTAATGGGAGACTTGGCGGAGTCTGCGATGAAGAGAGATGCGAAAATCAAAGATTCTTCCGCACTCATCCCCGGTCATGGAGGGCTTTTGGATCTTGCAGACGCTCTTCTTTTTACGGTTCCTGCCGTGTATTATTACTTTCAATTCAAGGGAATTCTGGGTTTCCCAGTTTAAGAACCGTCTAATTACTGATGATAGGGGTTTGTGTTCTTGGAATTTCAGGTTCGGTAGGACAGTCAAGCCTCAAGGTTCTCAGGTCTTTCCCGGAATCTTTCCGTTTAACCGCATTTAGTGTTCATTCCAACTTAAAAATCGCCGAGACTCTGATCGAAGAGTTTCGGCCTGAAGTCGTTTGTCTCACTTCCGAATCCCATCTGGGTGTTTGGGGCGATAAAAAAGGCGGAACAAGAATCGTTTACGGAGAACAAGGGTTAAATGAGATTGTTTCCCTTTCTTCTGTCGACACTGTAGTGACTGCCATTGTGGGAGCTGCGGGAGCTATTCCTACCATCACTGCCATCAAGGCAAAAAAGAAAATCGCGATAGCAAATAAGGAAACTTTGGTCACTTTCGGGCCTTATATCAACCGTTTGGTGAAGGAATGCGGAGTTTCCATGGTTCCTGTAGATTCGGAACACAATGCACTCTTTCAACTTTTGGAGAAGGAAGACCGTTCCAATATCAAAGCCATCACTTTGACCGCTTCCGGAGGAAGTTTTAGAGACCTTCCCATCGAAGATCTTCCGAATGTGTCCATAAAACAGGCATTAAACCATCCTACTTGGTCGATGGGTCCTAAGATCACTGTGGATTCAGCAGGCCTTGTGAACAAAGGTTTGGAAGTGATAGAGGCTCATTTTTTATTCGGATTCTCTTACGACGAGATCGAAGTGGTCATCCATCCGCAATCTTTGACTCACGGAATCATAGAAACCTTGGACGGAGCCTGTCTGCAATATACGAGCGCTCCCGATATGATTTTTCCTGTCGCTCACGCTTTGTTTTATCCGAATAAAACTCCTAAACTTTTGGCGGAGAAAAAACCTTTCTCTTGGAAGGAACTTACTTTCAGAGATCCTGATCCTGCCAGATATCCCGCATTAGCTTTGGCCTTTCAAGCGGGAAGGACAGGCGGATCCGCACCTGCGGTATTCAACGCCGCAAACGAAGTCGCAGTTCAATTGTTTTTGGAGGAAAAAATTCCATTCATCCAAATTCCCAGAATCATCGAAGATGCGTTAAATGAAATCCCGAATACTTTCCCGCAGGATTGGCAAGGTTTCTTAGAAAAAGACAACGAGACAAGGCTCTCGGTAAATAAAAAATATTCCAAAGGTGTGGTTGTATGATCTTATTGATATTAGGCGCTATTTTGATGTTCGCCGTTTCCATTTTCATTCATGAGTTAGGTCATCTTCTTTGCGGAAAACTTGTAGGGGTCGAGGCTAGAATTTTTTCCATAGGTTACGGAAAAGGGATCTGGAAAAAAAGAATCGGTAAAACCATCTATCAAGTCACTGCCATTCCTATCGGGGGTTATGTTCTCTTTCGAGGCGGCGATTACGGAGAAAGACTCAAAGGCAAACCGGGAGAATTGTTTTCCACTCCTCCCTTAAAAAGAATGATTCCCGTATTGGGAGGACCTTTTGCCAACTTAGTATTGGGTTTTGTGTTATTATTCATTTTGGATTTAAGCGGAGAGAGTTTCACTTCCAATCGAATCTTTATAGAGGATTCGATTCAATCCAGTTCTCCTGCTTATCTTGCCGGACTTCGTACGGGTGACCGAATCACTTCCATTAACGGAAGTAAAGTGGAGAACTTCGAGGATATCTTTACAAACGTAAGTTTTACGACGGGAGATCCGATCAACGTGGAGTATGAAAGAGACGGGAAAAAGAACACGATCCAAATTGTTCCCAATCTTTATTCTGCGGGAGGGCATCCTTCCATCGGAGTTTCCGCTTTCGGAGACAGAAGAGTGGAGGCAACTTTCACTTATTCGGAGCAGTTGGGTTATGCGGTAGGAAGTTTTCTGGATAAGGAGGATAAATCCGCCGAATTTTTCCAAAGCAGACTAGAAGAAAGAAAGGAAGAAATCCCCGAAGAACATGTCAAAAGAATCCAAAAAGAAGAGAGAGATAAGGCTCTTCGCAGAAGGGCTCTTTCTTATTTAAACGATGGGGATGTGATCTTAAAAGTTGCAGGAGTAGACGTATATACCGTTCCTGAACTGCAGGAAGAATTGGGAAAACATCAGAACGAAACCATTCCCATTCTAGTGGAAAGAAAAAAATACCCTTTGCTTTCTCCTTGGGCGACTGAGCCGGTGACTGTGCAAATTCCTGTTTTGGGTGCGAACGTTTTCGAGCTGATCGATATCAGACATCCTTCTTTCCCCGAGTTGAATCTTCCTTATTGGCGTTTAGACAGTTATGATCCCGAGATCCAAAACCGCCTTTCCAACTTGAAAGTCGATTCCTTGAGTTTCGAAACAGCAAATCAATTCGCTGATTATTTGAAAAAAGCGGATTCCGCTCGTAAGACGATCCTGATCGGGAATATGAAATATACCGCAGAACTTAAGTTAAAGCCGATCGGCCTTCTTGGGTTCCGAGCCTCCGTAAAATTCGATCCTGAGAATATGGAAAAAAAGATGGGAGTAGGAGAAGCGCTTGTTTCCGCTTCCGCTAAGGTTTATGATAACGTTTCCAAATCTTTGACGGGAATCAAACTGTTGTTCTTCGGTCTTCTTTCTCCTAAAGACAATTTGGCCGGTCCGATCGGTATCGTCCAACATGCTGGGCTCAGTTTGGAATACGGCTGGTCCGCTTATCTTGATTTTGTCGCTAAAATTTCTTTGGCTTTGATGATTATGAACCTTCTTCCGATTCCGATGGCGGACGGAGGACATATCGTACTCTTCGCTTATGAAGCCATTACGGGAAGACCTTTGCCTCGTAAGGCGATCGATGCGATTTTCCGTCTGGGGTTTTTCTTTTTGGTCGGTCTCGGTCTTTATGTTTCTTTCAACGATGTAATGCGTATTTTTTAATTTAATTTTCAGGTAATTTGATTCATGAAAGCTAGTTCCTATTTGATTCCTACAACAAAAGACGATCCGCAGGATGCTGTCGTCGCCTCGCACAAACTGATGATGAGAGCGGGACTTGTTCGTAAGTCAGCCGCAGGCTTATACAGTTATCTGCCGTTAGGTCTTCGCATCCTAAAGAAAATCGAAAATATCGTGAGAGAAGAAATGGATGCTTCCGGTGCTTTGGAATTTCAACTTCCTATTCTGACTCCCAGCGAGATTTGGAAAGAGTCCGGAAGATGGGACAAAATGGGCAAAGAGATGTTCCGTATCAAGGATAGACATGATAACGAAAATTGCCTTGGGCCGACTCATGAGGAATCGTTTTGTGTTTTAGTAAAGCCGATGGTTCGTTCTTATAAAGATCTTCCTATAAATGTATATCAAATTCATACGAAATTCAGGGACGAGATTCGTCCTAGATTCGGAGTGATCCGATCCAGAGAATTCACTATGAAAGATGCATATTCCTTTCATTTGGACGATGCTTCTCTTGACGAAACGTATCAAAAGATGAGACAAACCTATCGTCGTATCTTCGCAAGATTGGGTCTTGCCACCATACCGGTGCAAGCTGATTCCGGAAATATGGGAGGGTCTGCCTCGGAAGAGTTTATGGTGGTTTCTCCTATCGGAGAAGAGACTTTGACTCTTTGTGATTCTTGCGGTTTTTCAGGTAATATTGAAAAGACTCCTGTCGTTAAAAAAACAAGCCTTGCTTCCAAGCAGGAAGAAGAGTCGATCGTGGAGACTCCCGGTCAAAAATCTATCTCAGATGTAGCCCAATTTTTATCAGTGAAAGAAGAAGAGACTTTGAAAGCGGTCGCTCTTTCTTATGACGGAAAATACGTTCTAGTGTTTCTGCAAGGAGACCGAGAACTGAATGAAAATAAGCTGAAAAACTTTTTAGGTGCGAATGAGCTTCGGCCTATGGGGCAATCCGAACTGACTCGTTTCGGTTTGATCGCAGGTTTTATCGGTCCTGGTTTTGCTGAATCTTCCGATTTATTGATATTAGTCGATTCGATTTTGGAACCGAATTTCCCTTATGTGGCAGGTGCAAACGAAATCGATAAACATAAAAAAGGCGTTCAATTATCGAAATACTACGATTTCTCCAAAATCCAAACTTTGGATCTTTCCCAAAGTAAGGAAGGAGATCCTTGTCCGAATTGCGGGCATGCTTTAAAGGCCGAAAAAGGAATTGAAGTAGGGCATATTTTCAAACTGGGTCAAAAATATTCCAAGGCTTTCGAAATCAGCGTTTTGAACGATAAAGGAAAAGCCACTCTGACAACTATGGGTTGTTATGGGATCGGTGTGAATCGTTGTATGGCGACTGTTATCGAACAATGTAATGACGATAAAGGAATTTTCTGGCCTGTTTCCATAGCTCCGTTTGAAGTCTGTTTGGTGAGTATCGCAAAAACTCAGGAAGATATCGCACGGGTAGGAGAAGTATATTCCTCATTGAAGCAGGCAGGAATCGACGTTCTTTGGGACGATAGAGATCTTGGGCCGGGATTCAAATTCAAAGATTCTGAACTCATCGGTTTCCCTGTGAGATTGACCTTGGGCAAAGGGTTCTTGGAAAAAAATGAAATCACAATCCTCAACAGAAAGACAATGGAAGAAAAAACGATTTCAGGTTCCGATCCGAAGACCCTGATCGAGGAAATCAATTCTCTTCTTCGGTCTTTGCGAAAAGAGTTGGATGACAGAACGAAAGAAATCGGGTAAAAAGGTGAAAACTTTTTAATAAAAAATCCGAATTTAAGAGATCGGCTCGCTTTTCGGAAAGAAATCCGGTAAAGAGGCCTTATTGGGTGGCGGGCGGTCAGCCCCACCCAATTCAGGGCGGGGATCGAAAGATTCTCCCCGCACCCGAGAAGCAGTTTCCCTAAAATCCTGTTTTGTAAATCTGGAGATTATGGGATTCGATCAAGTTGGTTATTTTGGTGAATTCGGCGGGCGTTACTCCCCCGAAATTCTGACGGAAGCTCTCGAAGAACTCGAAGCTACTTACAAAAAATTAAGCAAAGACAAAAAGTTTCAAAAGGAACTTGCTTATTATCTGAAAAATTACGTGGGCAGGCCAAGCCCGCTTTCTTTTGCAGAGCGCCTAACAAAGCATTGGGGCGGAGCTAGAATCTGGCTCAAAAGAGAAGATCTGAATCATAGTGGCGCTCATAAAATCAACAACGCCATAGGCCAAGCATTAATCGCCCGTTATATGGGTAAAAAAAGAATCATTGCCGAAACGGGAGCGGGACAGCACGGCCTGGCAACCGCCACAGTCGGCGCCATGTTCGGAATGGAAACAGTCGTTTATATGGGCGCTGTAGACGTAAAAAGACAAAATCTTAACGCAAAAAAAATCGAACTGTTAGGTGCTAAAATCCTCCCTGTTACCTCTGGCGAGGCTACACTTAAAGAAGCAACGAGTGAAGCGATGAGGGATTGGGCATTGAATGTTTCTACGACTCATTATATCGTAGGTTCTGCGATCGGTCCGCATCCTTTTCCGACGATCGTAAGAGACTTGCAGTCCGTAATCGGAATCGAAGCTCGTAAACAATTCAAAAAGGAAAGAAAAACTTTACCTGCCGCCATAGTCGCTTGTGTAGGAGGAGGTTCCAATTCGATCGGAATGTTTGCAGGTTTTTTGAAAGATAAATCCGTAAAGATCTACGGAGCGGAAGCAGGGGGACTCGGTCCTAAACCAGGCGAACATTCTGCAACATTGACTTACGGTAAAACCGGATTCCTTCACGGAACAAAAACATTGATCATTCAAGACGAATACGGACAAATTGTACCCGCACATTCCGTATCCGCAGGCTTGGATTATCCTGGCGTCGGCCCGGAACATGCTCATTTGTCGAAAACGGGAAGAGTTGAATATCGAATGGTAACCGATGAACAAGCATTAAGTAGTTTCATCGAAGTCAGCCGAATCGAAGGAATTATCCCTGCATTGGAAACTGCGCATGCGTTTCACGTTGCGAGGGATGTGGCAATGGACTTAGGCAAGAAGAAAGATCTAATCATTTGTCTTTCCGGTCGAGGCGATAAAGATGTAACGGAAGTTTTACGTTTGTTGGGAGAAGGGAAACATGAGTAAAATTAAGGATTACTTCGAGAAAAAAACGGTTCAGTCCGTTTTCGTTCCTTTTTTCACTCTAGGAGATCCCGATTATAAGGCATCCGTCGAATACGGAAAAGCGATATTGGAAAGTGGGGCGGATATATTGGAATTGGGAATTCCTTTTTCCGATCCTGTCGCTGATGGTCCGGTCATCCAAAGAGCGGTTGCACGATCTCTCAAAAATTCATTCAGTTTCGATCAGATTTTTGCGACAACCAAAGCCATTCATGATCACCGTCCTGAAAAACCTTTGGTGTATCTCACTTATTTTAATCCTATCTATCATTGTGGGATTCCGAATTTTCTCGATAAGGCGAAAGTTTCCGGGATCGAAGGTTTGGTGATTCCCGATCTTCCTTTCGATACTGAGGAAAGTAAAATATTATTTTCAGAATTGAGAAAGAGAGATATGGATTTGATCCATCTTGTAACACCTGCTACACCTAAGAAAAGAATTCAGTCCATGAAAAAAACCTCTTCCGGTTTTATCTATTATGTGACTTCTTTTGGTGTAACGGGAGAAAGGCGAGAATTTTCCATCGATCTGGAAGATAGAATTAAATTTTTGAAGAAAAATTTGGAGCTACCTATCTGTGCGGGCTTTGGAATTTCTACTCCGGAACAAGCATCCCAGATCGCACATTATGCGGACGGAATCATCATCGGTTCGGCGATCCAAAGGATCATCGAAGAGAATGGAGAAAACGTGTCCAAATGTGCGGATGTTTTGAGGGAATATTCTAAATCGATACGAGGAAGTTTCAGCTAGTAAATTTCTTGCAATGAAATCGAACTATCCTATTAGATAGGCAATGGTTCGATTTCACGGAATTTTTGAAATTTCCGCAGTCCTTCTTTCTATTTTGTTTCTTTGTGGTTCTGACGAATCAGTTTCATAAATGGGCACACGAAACGAATCCGAACAAAACGGTACAATTCATTCAAAATGTAGGATCGGTTCTTTCTTCTAAGATCCATTCCTTGCATCATGGACCTCCTTTTTCCAGTAACTACTGTATCACCTGCGGGTGGTTGAATCCTCTCTTTGAGAGAATTCAATTCTTTCAGAATTTAAAGATAATATTGGAAAAAGTTCTCCATAAAACCGCTTAACTGCCGCAGCTGATACATCCCTCTTCCATCGTGCAAACTGCACCTATGAATTCAGGATTGATATCTTCGAATTTTGCAGGATCTTCCTTCACGATTTTTTCTTGTTTTGCCGAATTCTGTATTTCTTGTGTAAACTTTTTTTCCACAGTAAACTGAACCGCTTGTGCCGCCGCCTTTGTCCTTAGATAATACATTCCTGTTTTGAGTCCTTGTTTCCAGGCATAAAAATGCATGGAAGTCAGTTTTGCAGGAGTAGGGCTTTCTACGAACAGGTTTAAAGACTGTGATTGGCAGATGAATGCTCCTCTGTCTCTTGCCATATCGATCAGAGATCTTTGTTTCATTTCCCAAACGGTTTTATAGAGTTCTTTTATATCCTTAGGGATGGAATCGATGTTTTGTATCGACCCGTTTGCACCTACGATTTGATTTTTCATATCATTGGACCAAAGCCCCAAGTCTGCTAAATCTTTTAATAGATGTTTGTTGACAATGATGAATTCTCCGCTCAAAACCCGTCTGGTATAGATATTGGAAGTGTATGGTTCGAAACATTCGTTGTTTCCCAAAATCTGTGAAGTGGATGCAGTCGGCATCGGAGCGACTAACAAGGAGTTTCTGGCACCGAATTCCATAACTTCTTTGCGAAGGCTTTCCCAATCCCAGCGTTGGCTTGGTTTCACATTCCATAAGTCGAATTGAAACTTACCTTGAGATAACGGAGAACCTGGGAAACTTGAATAAGAACCCTGTTCTTTCGCTAAATCCTTACTTGCTGTCATGGAAGCGAAATAAATCGTTTCGAAAATATCACGATTGAGTTCTTTCGCGTAATCGCTTTCGTAAGCGGTTCTAAGCAAAATAAAAACATCCGCCAATCCCTGGACTCCCAAACCTACCGGTCTGTGCCTTAGATTGGATGTTTTTGCCTCCTCTATCGGATAATAGTTTTCATCGATGATTCTATTTAGGTTTTTTGTGACTTGGTATGTGATTTCGTATAACTTCTCGAAATCGAAACGTCCATCAATGATGAATTTCGGTAAGGCGATAGAAGCAAGATTGCAGACGGCAACCTCTTCCTGACTTGTATATTCCATGATTTCCGTACATAAATTACTGCTTTTGATCGTTCCTAGATTTTGCTGATTGCTTTTCGAGTTAGCGGCATCTTTGTACAAAAGGTACGGTGTTCCCGTTTCTATTTGGGATTCGATGATGGCAAACCAAAGGTCTTGCGCTTTAACCGTTTTTCTGGCTCTTCCTTCTTTTTCGTATCTTTCATAGAGTGCTTCGAATTCTTTCCCGAAAGTTTCACTGAGACCGGGAGCTTCGTTGGGACAGAACAAACTCCAATCCTCTCCGTTTTCGACCCTCTTCATAAATAAATCGGAGATCCATAGGGCATAAAATAAATCCCTAGCTCTCATCTCTTCCTTTCCATGATTCTTTTTTAATTCCAGGAAAGGGAAAATATCCGCATGCCAAGGTTCTAAATATACGGCAAAAGCTCCTTTTCTTTTTCCTCCTCCTTGATCCACGTAGCGGGCAGTATCATTGAACACTCGTAACATGGGAATGATTCCGTTACTGGTTCCGTTGGTTCCTCCGATATAGGAGCCTGTCGCTCTTATATTATGAATCGCAAGTCCTATCCCTCCTGCACTTTGGGAAATCTTTGCTGTTTGTTTCAACGTATCGTAAATTCCGTCGATGCTGTCTTCTTTCATCGTCAAAAGAAAACAACTGCTCATCTGAGGTTTAGGAGTTCCCGCATTGAATAGAGTTGGGGTTGCGTGAGTAAACCATCTTTCGCTCATTAGGTTGTATGTTTTGATTGCTTCGCTTAGATTGTTTTTGTGAATCCCGACGGAAACCCTCATATACATCTGCTGAGGTCTTTCTGCGATTTCCCCGTCGACACGGAGTAAATAAGATTTTTCCAACGTTTTGAATCCGAAATAATCGAATCCGAAATCTCTGTCGTAGATGATGGTGCTGTCCAATAATTCCGCATTTTCTTCTATGATTTTCCAAACGTCTTCGGCAATGAGAGGCAGATTTTTTCCCGTTTTCGGATCCTTATATTCGTACAACAACCGCATCGTTTCCGAAAAAGACTTAAGAGTGTTTTTATGAAGATTGCTGACTGCGATTCTGCTAGCGAGGAGTGCGTAGTCAGGGTGTTTGGTGGTAAGCGAAGCGGAAATCTCCGCAGCCAGATTGTCTAATTCCGTGGTAGTGACCCCGTCATAGATCCCTTCTATGACTTTTTTTGCGACATCAATCGGGCTTACATATCTACTGAGTCCGTAGGATAGTTTTTCTATACGCGCCGTGACTTTATCGAATTTTACAGATTCTTTTTTTCCGTTTCTTTTCACTACAAACATAATTGATCTATCCTCTTGTTCTAAAAATCTTCATCTAACGAAAATGCCATGGATTCTTTTTGAGCGAGCACTCCTGCCTTTTGGTAATCTCCCACACGTTTTTCAAAGAAATTCGTTTTTCCTTCGAGTGAGATCATTTCCATAAAATCGAAAGGATTGGCAGTATAATAAAGTTTTTCCAATCCTAGTTCTAAAAGCCATCGGTCCGCAACGAATTCTATATATTGGCTCATTAACTTAGCATTCATTCCGATCAAATCAACTGACAAAGATTCTGTGATGAATTCTTTTTCTATCGCTACTGCGTCAGTGAATATTTCATAAATTTTTTCCTGCGTAGGTTTGTTCTGGAGCATTCGAAAGAGAAGGCAGGCAAATTCGCAATGTAATCCTTCGTCTCTGCTGATCAGTTCATTTGAGAAAGTGAGCCCCGGTAGAAGCCCTCTTTTTTTCATCCAAAAGATGGCACAAAAACTTCCGCTGAAAAAAATCCCTTCCACTGCCGCGAATGCCAAAAGTCTTTCTGCAAAATTTCCGTTTTCAATCCAACGCAAAGCCCATTCTGCCTTCTTTTTTACAGCGGGAACATTCTCTAATGCTCCGAAAAGACGGGTTTTTTCTTTCGTATCTTGTATATAGGTATCGATGAGAAGAGAATACGTTTCCGAGTGGATGTTCTCCATCATGATTTGGAACCCGTAAAAGCACCTAACTTCAGGAAGTTGGACTTCTCTCATGAAATTCACTGCTAGGTTTTCGTTCACGATCCCGTCGCTTGCGGCGAAAAATGCAAGAATATTGCTTAGAAAAAATCTTTCGTTCTCGTTTAGATTCTTCCAATCCTCCAGATCCGCACTGAGATCGATTTCTTCCGCAGTCCAAAAGCAGGCTTTTTGTTTTTTATACATCTCCCAAATTTTCGGGTATTGGATGGGCAGTATGACAAAACGATCCTTGTTTTCTCGTAATAATACTTCTGTTTTAAAATCCATTTAAAAACTCCATGTAAGCGATTTATATAATTGAAGTGTTTTGTATTCTTCTGTCAGTAATGACATGCATTGGTAACAGAGGCAGTCGTCGTATTGAATGCTCAGATAATTTCTTTCCTCTTCGGAAAGGGCGACTTTGGAGCATTGACAGATTGCGATCGAACCCACTTTACATTCGAAAAGGTTTTTGCATTTAGGGCAGAACTTTTCTTCGTGTTTCACCAAATTAGAATTAGGTGTATCTTGGCGGGAAAGATTCGGATGATGACTATGATTTCCCAAGATAATACTCCTAATAAACTCGGGACAGGATGATCACGGATGGATGAACATGGCGATCCCGGTAGCAAAAGTCCGGGGCCCTGAAAAAAATTTCGGTACAAATGATCGTAGTACGGGCGATTCATTTGCGGGAAGATCCGACTCATTCCTCATCGAATTCGATGTGGAAAATACGGTTGCGCCGTCAGTTGAGGAGTTGCACCCCATTCCTCCCGGAATTAATTTCAGGAAAGTGAAAGAGACATATTCTGTCAATGCGCATTTTGGGGTAAAATCGCTCCTACAGACGGCAAATTACTTTTTAGTCGCTTTTTCTTGTTTGAGGGCATTTCAAACAATTCTCTCTTTCTGCATAATGAAAGCTAAGTGAAGAAAACAGTTTTATGATATTGGTGTTGATTGCGTTGGCTGCACTTGGAGTAATCCCTCCTTGGAGCGGTGTGAAAGCAAATTGCAGGATGCAGTGGAAAGATCTCGAATCCTCTGTTCTTTCGGAAAATGGAAGTTTTTTTCCGAAAGATTCCAAAAACATTTGAGTCTCCTCATTTTTTTTCAAAGAATGGCTAGGAAATTCCCCTTTTAGGAAACGAGGCTCTATGTCCAACAAAGAATCTAAATCTCTTTCGATCTTAGATTATCTTATTCTTTCTTTAGCCACAATCGGCTCGATAGGAATTCTAACATCTGTTATTCTCACTGGCTGGGAATATGAATACCTATCGTTGGTTGTGGGACTTGCGATTCTTCTGGCAAGTTCGTTTTTCGTTTATAAAACGATCGAAAAAATCGCCTCCGATAAACAGAAAACAGGTGCTCTTTGGCTTGCGTATGTAATTGCCGTTTTTATGTACGGAATGGTAAATACTTTCCAACCTTTGAAAGATTTAGAAGAGGATTCCATATCTACTCGTTTTCAATTCTTAAGAGGATCCAACACCAAATCGGAACAGGAAGGGGAATCAGGAAGAATCGAATACATCCAATTCCAGCCTCCCGCAAAAGCAAGAAAAGACATCAATATCATCGGGATCACCACCGAGTCATTGGAAAGACTGCAAGGAACTTGGCCTCTTCCTTGGAAATATTATGCAAATATCATAGAAACATTCAGCTCAACGAACAACATACTGATGTTCGATATTTTTCTCGTGGATTATAAGCCCGGACAAACGGAAGAGATGGTGGAAGCTCTAAAGAAAAACAGGAATGTTCTCTTTGACTACCCTATGGAAACCAGTGCGGAGTCTAAAGCTGCCGTTTTGAACCTTGACAAACGAATCGATGTTTTGCGTCGATTCCAACTCAAAAACGTAATCGATGAAGGAGACTTGGGCGTTGCTTGGGTGAATTTTCCTCAGCCTCCTATCGAACAAATCGGAGAACTATCTTCCGGTTTGGGTTTTGCGAACGTAAAAAAAGACGAATCAGGTTTAAACCGAAAAATGCCTTTGGTTGTGAAGGTTCTGAACTCTGGCAAAAGCAGAGAAACAGAATACTTCCCTTCGATCGACTTACTCATCGTATGTCAATACTACGGAATCGATGTACAGAAAGATGTAGAAGTGAATATGGGCAAGTATGTGAAGCTCAGCAACATTCCTAAAAAGATTTTACGTGAATTCAATGTGAAGGCGCGTAAATTCGAAGAAAGAGATGTGATGGCAGCTCCGAATGAGAAAAGAGAAGTTATCATTCCCATCGATTATGACGGCCAGATGGAAATTAATTTCGTGGGTGGCCGATATTCATTCAAACAAAACGAAATTTTCGAAGTCACAAACGATTGGAACCCCGAACTTTTGGAAGCCAATCAAATCGATAATAAGATTTTTCTTGTAGCGATGTATTATGCAACGGGAAGAGGGGCTTCCAAAGACTCCCACCTTTCTCCGTTTGGCGATATGTCGGGAATCGAACACCACGCACATGCGATCAATACCATTCTGAATCAGGATTTTATGTCTTCGCTTCCGAACTGGGCGATTTTTATCATCTATCTTGGTCTTGGTTTGATGATCGGTTTTTTACAACCTCGTGTAAAAACACATTGGGGTTTCGTGATTATGCTCACTCAGTTGATTGTCTATGGTGTGGTTGCACTTTATATCTTTGAGAAATTCAATCTCATTACGGTGCTTCCTTCCGTAACGATCGAACAGATCGTAGTCTTCATTGCGATCATCGGTTTTAGAATTTTGACGGAAGAGGAGAACGTAAAATACATCCGCCAAACATTCTCTAAATTCGTATCCAAAGACGTTGTGGATGAGCTCTTAAAACATCCTGACAACTTGGCTTTAGGTGGATCTAAAAGAGAAATCACTATTTTCTTCTCGGACGTAAGAGGGTTTACCACCATTTCGGAAGCTCTCGGTCCGGAAGATTTAGTAAAACTTCTCAACGAATATCTTTCCGCAATGACGGACATCATCATCCAATATAAGGGCACTATCGATAAATATATGGGGGATGCGATTATGGCATTCTGGGGAGCACCTGTTCCCTTGGAAGATCATGCGTATTACGCTTGTGTTGCGGCGCTCGCCCAATTGGATCATTTAAAGACCTTACAGAAAAAATGGGAAGAAAGGAACGTTCCGGTTATCGATATAGGAATCGGTCTCAATTCCGGTCCTGCGGTTGTGGGAAATATGGGGTCTTCTCACAGGATGGAATATACCTGTATGGGAGACACGATCAACCTTGGTTCTCGTTTGGAAGGCTCGAATAAGATGTACGAAACCAATATCATCATTTCCGAGTACACCTATGAAAAAGTAAAGGATAGGGTAGTGGCCAGAGAGCTGGATTTGGTGCGGGTAAAAGGAAAAACACAGCCTGTTCGGATTTACGAATTGCTTGGAATCCTAAACCCAGAAGATATGGAAAAAATGAAGCGACCTTTGCAAGGGGCAGCCTCATGAAAAAAGAATGTCTTTATACCCGTATCTCGATCAAATCCAATACCCGGAAGATTTAAGAAAACTTAAAGAAACAGAGCTCCCTCTGGTCTGCAAAGACCTGAGGGAATTTATCATCGACACGCTTGCCGGAATCGGCGGCCATTTTGCAAGCAACCTGGGGGTTGTGGAGCTGACTGTGGCACTTCATTATGTGTTCAATACTCCCGTTGATCGATTGATTTGGGATGTCGGGCATCAAACTTATCCTCACAAAATTCTTACAGGCAGAAAAGGCCAACTCTCTACGGTTCGCAAATGGGGGGGGCTTTCCGGTTTTCCAAAAAGAGAAGAATCCAAATACGATTTATATAATACGGGTCATGCGGGAACTTCCATCTCTCAAGCATTAGGTGAAGCTTGTGCGAGAGATTTGGTAGGAAAAGACTACAAAGTCGTTTCCGTAATCGGGGATGCCTCCATCGCTACAGGGATGGCTTTGGAAGCGATGAACCACGGCGGTCATGTGAAGCCGAATATGCTGGTCATCCTCAACGACAATTATATGTCGATTTCCAAAAACGTAGGATCCATATCCAACTATCTGAATAATATCATCTCTTCTCAGATTTATAATAAATGGAAAATGGTATTTTATCGTTTTCTGAAGTGGCTTCCTCTCGTCGGTCCCGCTTTGGAAAGTATAGCGCATAATATGGAATCTTCCATGAAACATTTTATGATGACTCCGGGAGGATTATTCGAAGACCTGGGGTTTACATATTACGGCCCGATCGACGGGCACGATGTAGGAAGATTGGTGCAGATGCTGCAAAATCTTGTGAAGATCGACGGACCTGTTTTGCTTCATGTTTTGACTCAGAAAGGGAAAGGTTATAAGCCGGCAGAGGCAGACCCAATCAAATATCACGGTGTGACACCTTTCAATAAAGAAGACGGAAAGATGGCCTCTGCCGATTCGAATAAAATCAGTCTTTCTAAGATAGTAGGCAAAACGCTTTCCGATCTCACGGATAAATATCCGAATACTGCGGTCATCACTCCGGCGATGATCGAAGGAAGCGGACTTAGAGATTATCAGGAAAAATATCCGAATCATACTTTCGACGTAGGAATCGCAGAACAACACTCAGTCGCTTTCGCAGGCGCTATGACCAGTGCAGGAGTGATTCCTTATATGTGTATTTATTCCACATTCTTAACTCGAGGAATGGATCAGCTTGTGGAAGATGTTTCTTTGATGAATCTTCCCGTACGTTTTGTCATCGATCGAGCAGGGATTGTTGGAGCGGATGGAGAAACTCACCAAGGTCTTTCCGATCTAGGGTATCTGGCAGGACTGCCGAATATGGATATCATCGTTCCTAGTTCTGCACAAGACATCATCGATTGCCTTCATTTTATGGCTACTTATACGGATGCTCCTATTTCCATTCGTTTTCCTAAAGACAACGGAGATTTGAGAGAATTAAAATTCGAGAATCCTAATGTGATCGAAAAAGGGAAGGCGAGAGTTTTGGCAGAGGGGAACGATCTCCTTCTGATTTCCGTAGGATCTATGCTTCCTATCGCCAAACAAGTTCAGAAGGATTTAGAAGCGAAAGGAAAAAAAGTAGGATTAATCGATCTATTCTGGCTTCGCCCATTCGATAAAACTACCATTGAGCGATTATTAGGTGATGTAGGCCGATTTGCCATTTTAGATGAGAGTTACGTCCATTCGGGTGCATCCGGATATCTCTTGAATGAAATTCATCCTAAATACCTTTCCAAATTCCTAAAAACTTTCGCCCTTCCTGCGGAGCCGATTCATCATGGAGAGAGATCCCAAGTTCTATCCCATTATAGATTGAACTCGGAAGGAATTGTGGAAGAAATTCTTCGTATTCTGTAAAATTAGTTTTCAAGGAGATTTTCACCCCTTCCGAAAATGAAAGAAAAACAACGAGGATATCTTTGTCTTCTAATTCTTTCTCCAACCAACTTGATTTAGCAAAAGACTTTTTCCGAACGGGCGATATGGATCGCGCCGAATACCATACTCGTTCCCTTTTGGAAAGAGAGGAAAATGAAGAAGGATATTTTTACCTAGGATTGATTCAGAATTCCCAAGGAAAATGGGAAGATGCTTTAACTTCTTATTATAAAGCAGTGACTTTGAATCATGAGTATGGAAATCCATGCAATGAAATCGGAGTTTTGCTTCTCCGTATGGGAAAGGATAAGGAAGCTGTGTACTGGCTTAAGAAATCAGTACGTTGTACTGTAAATGACGCTCCTCATATTTCCTTTTTTAATTTGGCTACATTGTACAAACTTTGGAATCGCCCGGAAAGATCTTTACAATATCTTCATAAAGCAATGGAAATCAAAAAGGATTTTCCGGAAGCAAGCAAGATGTGGGAAGAGTTAAAAACCGATCCCAATCATTCCGCAAATTCGAATTAATTCTCAGCCGTAATTTTGAGGGAGAGGGATTCCAATCTCTCCTTCATATAAAGGGATTTCCATCCTCAAATCTCCTATTTTCAAATAAGATACATCTCCTTCCTCTTCCAGAAATTCCGAGAGATCCGATGCTGCTGTCCAAGTAAAGCGATACTTAATTTTATCTTGGAAGGATGAAATCCCTATCAAACTATCATCTAACGTATGATAGATTTCAAAATTGGATAGATCATGGAGTTTTTCATCATCCGTGAGGAATTGAAGTTCTCCGTTTTCTTGTTTTACTTGCAGGACATGGCAAGGAAAGCCTGTGATTTCGAGATATCCGTTTTCTCTCAGCAGTCCGAATGCATTTTCAATATAAACTCCTGCATCGTTTTGATGCAGATTTTGGCGGAAGTATTTCAGTATCTCTTGTTGAGTGATTTCATTTCCTCGGAAGATCCAGCGATCTTTCTGGTCGATTCGGATTTCAGAGTCAAATTTACGTGGGGAAGATTGAGTTTGTGAATCCATAGTGTATCGTGCGCCTCATTTGTAGCGAAAAGCATAGCCTGTCCAAACAGGCAGATTGGATTGGTGTTTGTAGGAGTGGGTTGTATGGCCACGGTTGTCCATGGTTTCGAAGGAAAGGGCATCCACGGATTGTTGTTTTTTTTGGATCATCCAGACTCCATCCATCTTTTTCTCCCACATCTCTTTCTTCAGGGAAATCTCCAACTCTTCCCAAGGTGCCTCGGATTGGTTCCGAATTACGATTTCTCCCATAATTTGAAAGGGCTTTCGGGGGCGTTCCCTAAGGATCTCGATTTCCTCCCAATTGGCCTTTCTATAACCTGCTCTGTACGCTGTGTATTCTGGCTCGGGTATAAATTCGATCGTTGAACAGCTAATGAAAGCGAGAAAGACGGCAAATTTCAAAAATTTAAGATTCATTCTTATTCCTTAGACAAAAATATGCTATACATTGGCTTAAATGCAATAGGATGAACAAAGACAGAGATATAGGCATCCTTCTTTCATGGAAGAAACAGATTTAGGAAAAAGAAAAAGAGAGAACGTCTTAAAAATCGGATTCGCAACTTTGGACGAGATTGAGGACAAAGTGAAAGCATTTCGGGTGATGAACCAGAATGCGGTAAAAAAGCGATACCTCATTACAAGAGATCCGGTTACGGATGGTTCCGGTAAGTTATTGCTACAAAAAGCCCAAGAGATAGATGTTTCCGCAGCCAAATTGTTGCGAAGACATTTTAAGGGTGGAGATATGTTTAAGGTCTTCCAGCCTGATGAGGGTTTGGTGATCATTTCTGACATGTCTACTATGGAAGGTGTCTCTTTTTCCATGGACATTGTGACACAGATCATGAACCTCGGAGGAGGGGCATACGAAGGTTTTATCGACCGAGTTGACAGCTTCGAAGACTTTATCGGTCTGCTTAAGAAGAACTTGTTTCCCCGTATGATCATAGTCGGTTATCTGCCTAAAGAAAAAATCCAGAACGAAATCATTAACTTTGTTAAGGTTAAAAGATTAGATAATTATTTGCGTGCTCTGGAGCTGACACATTCTGTCTTTAAACCAAGTGCCTACTTTCCTAAAATCAAACAAGTAAACATTTCTCAGGAAGATCCTAAATCGTGGGGTCGGTTCGTAGTGGAGATTGTTCGAGAATATACTCGACCATATTTCGTTGAAGAAGTTTAGGAATCGCGGTATTGAGTGATTTCGATCTCTAGAGTGTGATTGGTGCGGTTGAAAGTTTGGCGTGATTCGAGTCTGCGAAAATATGTAGTACCTCTTACAAGCCCCAATCCACGCACTAATTCAAGCCAACCCAACTCCTCCCATTCCAGCATTAAAACCAATAACTTACTTCTTGATATACCTAATGCATTGGCGGCAATATCCATTTCCGCTAGATTTTTATCTGTCACTCTGCAGCTAATCTTTTGAAGCTCTTGACCAACTACTTGGTAAGATCGAGTGATTCTTTTTCTGTTTCGAGAGATCAATCCGTAATAAATTAGATGAGCTGATTCTTCCAAAAGATTGCGAATTCTCGCACTAAAAGCGCCTTGCATAGAGGAACGAATGTATCGGAAGATCTTGGCAGGAATAAGGAAAGAGGTCACAGTCTCTCCGTTTGGTTGAAAATAATGAGAATTTACTTCCGAGGATTCTAAGGAGAAATAAGGATAACTAGATTTAAATAAAGGGAAATTCTGTGGATTAGTTGTTCGGTAGTTGCTTTCTTCCATCTCAGTTAGAGATAGAAAGAAAGCTCCTTTGTACCCTTAAACCTCGTAAAATAGTAAATTTTCAGCGAGTTCTTTCGGTAAATTCCCGCTGGCATCCATATATTTTCTATAGCGATTTTCCAACTCTTTGTGTTGTCGATTTCGAACGTTCTTAAAGCGGTTATGAAGTTCCGAGAACGCAGGTTGAGCCGAAACTTTTTCTCTAATATTCTTATGAAAAGGAATATGCCGATAGAAAGTAGAACGTACTACACGGTTTACCCTTTGGACCCCTTCCGCTTCATATTTGATCCATAAGCCGTAATCGTAGGCGAATTTATCTCGATCGGTTCGGAATCTTTTGAAATCGGATGTGATTTTTTCTTTCAATTCGGGAGACAGATCTTTACTCTTCTTGTAGAATTGCACATAATCCGTGTAATCTGCCGTGATTGAAGGAATCCCTACGTTGTTCCAGTCTGGCCCTAAAATATTTTTACATAACTCCCATCGGAATGCTGCGACTGCATCCAATAAAAAGGTTTTCAGATCCCCTGTTACGAAATGAGGGATCGTGATTCTTCCTTTGGATTCTTTCGAACCGGAGCCTCGGAAAACGGAAAGATCCTGCCACATCATGAGCTTAGGACCGATCGACGGAACCAAAATGAAATCAGGAATCACGCTTCTTTGGACGAATTCGTTTTTGATTCCAATGCTTTCATTTCTATATAAGATTTCTCGATTGAATGCTGTGTAATCCACGTTTAAGATATCTTGGATCGCTTTCTCTACATTCTCTCTTGTGACAAAACATTTCTCTAAAGGAAGAGTGATGTGATATCTTGTTAAGATAGGAAAGTGGCTGGCAATGCTTCCCGAAGTCAAACGTACATTCGGTTCGTACATCGCATTGATTTCATAACCTAATCTTGCTTCTCCCGTATCATGATCAGGGGGGATGTCTTTGTCCGATTTGATTCCGGAATCTTTCAGTTCCAGCTTGAGTTTTTCGAAAAAGGTTTGGCCTAGTTCGTCCACAGAAGTAGGAATTTCTCTTCCGTAGATTTTCTCCAGCCAATCTGTGCCGAAATGAACAGGAACAGAACCGTTGTATCTGCCGGATTCGAGTCGGCTGAAAAGTTCAACTATATGTCCGTCGTCTAATAATGTTTCGTCGAAATATCCGTAGCGTAACATAAGTTCGACGGCTTTGGGACCCTTCTTCCCGTCTTTCATCCATTTTTGGAAAGATTTTTTATAAACCTCCCAATATGTTTTGGATATGGTTCTACGAATCTTGCGGTTGTCCGGTTCCGGATCCAGAGGATTTTTGAAGGTTTTTAGTTTCACCATCAGAGTGGAAAATTCTTTCACTGCTTCCGGATCGGCCTGGGAATAGTTTAAGATTTGGCTCGCAGAATTCAACAGTTCCGTTTTCAAACTTCCTATATCGATCCCCGCACGGATATTGTCTCCTCCAGCGGCAATGACAGCATCGCTTTCTTTTTTTGCGTTCAATTCGTGAGAATATTTGCCGGTAAGTTCTTTGAGTTTCTGCTCCAGCTTATCCAAACAGGATCCGATCCCTCCGTATTCGGAACCGAAGATTTGTTTATACTCCTCGAGTATTCCGAGACTTTTCTTTTGGATCCATTCACATATTGGAAGTAATACGGTAGAAGGTATGGTGGAATAACCTGTAGAGAATAAATCCAGAGTTAGATTGAACTTCTCGATTAAAGATTGATCTCCCTGGAATGCTGAGTTCAGAATGTCTGTAAGATCGGATGCTTCTTTGTTGAGTGTATCGAATAATTCTCGATAGGTGGTTACGTAACTTTCTGCCGCGCTCTGCAGCAAACTAGGATCCGCCTCAAAGAGAGCTTGGGAGATTTTGGGGTTCACCGCTAAAATTTTACGGATGAAATGAAAAGAAGAATCATTCCATTCCACTGTCTCTTCGTAATCTTTATCGAAAAACTCTCCGTGATCTTCTTCTAAAAAAGAAATGCTGGGCTGCTCCGGTAAGATCCCCCCATGTTCGTGAAACCCCGCCAAATTGTTTCTGATTTGGCGCATAACAGGGTCAATGATTGTATCGTCTCTTGTAATGATCCCCCCAGGCTGCACATCAGAAAAAATAGAAGGATTCAAAATATAATAGATCGCTCCCAAATTGTCGGATACCTGTTGGATCTTGGAGTTTAATCCTTTGATGGACAGGATCCTTTTGTAAAGTTCTCCGATCTCTTTCAGCATCGTGCGAACGCTCATAACCCCTACGGAAACTTTTTGTGTGAGAGTTTTCTTCGCATTCGCAGAATTCATCACATAGGTAGAAATTACACAGGAAGTTTTTGCCCGAATCGTATAAGGATAAGGAGTTCCTTCTAACAAAGCAAAGATACCGGGAGTGAGATTGGTTCCTTCCAAAGTATAGAGAGCCAGGCTCGTTTCCCCCAAAGTCGTTTCTATGCGAACCGAACCTTCGTGAAGGATATTTAAGGACAAAGAAGGTTTTCCTGCGACAAAGAGGACTTCACCTGGATTGACTGGGATCTTTTGATTATTTTTACTGGTATCTAGGGGCATGTTTAGCTTTTGATAAGAACGTATCGTTCCTACAAAACCTAGGATTCTTTCTCCAAATTGCAAAATACTTTTTAGAAAAATATAGAATGTTATCTTCCCAAATTTCCATTTCCCAATCGAAAAAAATTTCCATACCCGGAGATAAGTCCATTTCTCACAGGTCCGTTCTTTTTAGTTCCTTGGCCGAAGGAAAATCCGAAATCCACGGCTTTTTGGAAGGAGAAGATCCTTTAAATACAATGCATTGTTTTGCAAAAATGGGGGTGGAATTTACGCCCCAGGGAAAGGGAAGTTATTCCGTCCAAAGCCCTGGAAAGAAAAATCTACATTCCCCCGGTTCGGAATTGGATTTTGGAAATGCCGGTACTGGAATTCGCTTATCAGCGGGACTTATTTGCGGACTCCCTCAGATCGAGGCCGTCCTCACCGGGGACGCCTCTCTTCAAAAAAGACCTATGGCAAGAATCATAGATCCTTTGCGAGCAATGGGAGCAGACATCAAATCCGTTTCCGGAGACGGAAAAGCCCCTCTTGCCATCAAAGGCAAACAACTGCAAGATTACCAATTCAAAAGTCCCATCGCTTCGGCCCAAATCAAAAGCGCTTTAGTTCTAGCCGCACTTTCTTCCGAAATCGCAATCGATTATGAAGAAGACGAACTCTCCAGAGATCATACGGAAAACATGATTCGATTTTTGGGAGGAAACATAGAGCAAATCACTCCTCTTCGTTTCCGCCTCAAACCTCCTTATAAGTTCGAAGGAGGAAAGTTCGTTATCCCTGGAGATATCTCCAGTGCTTCTTTTTATATAGTATTCGGTTTATGCGGGAAGGGAGAACCAACTATCATACGTAATGTGGGACTCAACCCTTCCCGCATAGGAATCCTTACCGTTCTGAGAAACATGGGAGGAAAGATCGAAATCGCAGATCCCAGACAGGAATGCGGAGAAGACATCGGTGATCTAGTTGTTTATCCTTCCCGATTGAAACGAACGGAAATCGAAGCTCATTTGATCCCTTCCATCATAGATGAAATTCCTATCCTTGCCATTGCAGGTCTTTTTTCCGAAGGAGGGTTTTCCATTCGAAATGCAAAAGAACTTCGGGCGAAAGAATCCGACAGAATCGTTTCCATGGTCACCAATTTGCAGAGATTAGGTGTTGAAGTAACGGAATACGAGGACGGATACGAATTTTCGGAAGTATCTTCCATCCGATCCGCCAAAATCGAAACTTATATGGATCATAGAATCGCAATGAGTTTTGCGATTCTTTCTAAGTTAACCGGGATTGATCTTCAATTGGATGAAACCAGTTGGGTAGATACTTCCTTCCCTGGATTTTTCGAAATTTTAAAACAGTTTTAAGGGAACGAAACAGTATGATCGATCATGTAATCGCAATCGACGGCCCTGCCGGTTCCGGCAAAAGCACCATCGCCCGGCTCATCGCAAATAAAATCGGATATCTATACTTGGATTCGGGAGCTTTCTATAGAGGACTCACTTTGGCACTTTGGGAAACGTTCCAATCCAAAGAAGGAACTCAGGAACAATTTCCTTTTTTTGCGGAGAAGTTGGCGGATGCCTGTCTTTTAGAGAAAGAAAAACAAGAGTTCGGATTTTCTTTATCTTCCGTTCCTTTGCGCTGCGAACTTTCTTCTCAGGGAGAAAATCGAATCTTTTTAGGAGAGAGAGACATTTCTGAAGAAATCCGTACTCCCGAAATCACAAGGCTCATCCGACACATCGCTCCTCAGAGAGCGTTCCGCGAATTCGTAAATTCCAAGATCAGAGATTTTGCCAAAACTCATAAATTGGTCATGGACGGAAGGGACATCGGGACGGAAGTCTTCCCTAAGTCCAAATTCAAATTTTTCCTCACAGCTTCCTCTGATGTTCGCGCCCAAAGAAGGTTTAAGGAATTGGAATCCAAGGGAATCAAAACCGATTTCGGGCATTTAAAGGAAGAAATCGAATCCAGGGATCTTTCGGACGAAACCAGAACCGTCGCCCCCCTCAAACAGGCTTCTGACGCAATCCGTATTGACACGAGCACCCTTGACACGGAAACTGTCCTAAATACTATCCTGTCCAAGCTTTCGCCGCCTGGACAAATCTAAGTTTTGTATCCCGGTAACCATTGAATTCAACCAACCCATCTTCCTCCCCCAAAAACGAGACCACTTCCTTCGGAGAACTCCTAGAAAAGTGGGAATCACAGTCGCAAGCGCAAGAACAAGAAAATTCAGCAGGGAAAGGACTGCTCATTGAAGGCACCGTCGTAGACGTAATCGGAGACACAGTTTTCCTAGACATCGGTGAAAAACTAGAAGCGCGCGTTCCGCGTGAAGATTTTTCTGAAACCCCGAAAAGAGGGGAACGTGTCAGTGCCATTGTTAAGAAGCGCGTCGACGGATATTGTGTACTCTCGAAAAAGGAAGCGGATCAAAGAGTCGGTTGGGAAACCATCAAAGATGCAAGCGTAAACGGTTATCCTCTTTCCGGAAAAATCGTAAGCGAAGTTAAGAACAAAGGTTATCTGGTAGAAAGCGAAGGCATTCAACTTTTCCTTCCTGCATCTCATGTAGGAGTTCGTTTCAAAGAAGCGACGGAAGGCGGAAAAGAGTTCCAAGTTAAAATCATCGAACTCAATGAAAAAACCAAAACGGGTGTTGTATCTCGTAAAACTCTTCTCGATGAAATCAACGGCGAAAAATGGGAAGAGCTTCTTGGAAAAGTAAAAGTAGGGGATAAAGTTCAAGGTAAAGTCGTTAAGATTGCCAACTTTGGAGTTTTCTTGTCCGTTCACGAAGTAGTGGGACTTTTACGTCAAAACGATATTTCTTATAAAAAATTCGCTCCTTTCAAACAATACTTCCAAATCGGTGCCGATGTGGATGTGATCGTTCTGGAAGTAGACAAAGAGAACAACAAACTCTCTTTGGGCATCAAACAGTTGTATGAAGATCCTTGGATCTGGGCTAAGAAAGAATTGGAAAAAGGTATGGTGGTGCGTGGAATCGTTACTTCCATGACGAACTTCGGTGCTTTCGTAGAACTCAAAGAAGGTCTTGAAGGTCTCATCCATACCACTGAACTTTCTTGGGCGAAAAAACCGCCTCATCCGAAAGATGTATTGAAAAAAGGCCAAGAAGTAGATTCCGAAATTTTGGACATCGACTTTGAAGCACGCCGTCTTTCCCTCGGTCTCAAACAATTACTTCCTAACCCTTGGGAAGCTCTTTCTTCTAACGTCCGTGCAGGAAACGTATTGGAAGGAAAAGTCACTGGAATCACTAAATACGGTGCTTTCGTAGAAGTTGAGAACGGAATCGAAGGTCTCATTCACATATCCGACATTACATGGGATGAAAAAGAAAAGAACCCTCTTTCTCTTTTGAAAAAAGGTTCTTCCATCCAATACAAAATCCTAGATGTAAACTTGGATGCACAAAGAATCAGCTGCGGTTTGAAACAACTCAGCGAACATCCTTACGAAGCTCTTCGCAAAAAATATCCGCCGGGTACTCTTGTAGAAGGAAGAGTGAAATCCATCGTAAGTTTCGGTGTGTTCGTAGAAGTAGAACCTGGTTTCGAAGGTCTAGTTCATATCTCCGAAATTCCTGACGGTAGAAATATCAAGTTGGAAGATCTTTACAAAGTGGGCGAACAAGTTCGCACAGTTGTAGTGAAAATCGAGCCAAATAACAAAAAAATCTCTCTCTCTATCAAAGACTTCGATAAGGCTGTGGAAAGAGAAGAGATGGCGAAATATATGAAAGAAGATAACACTCCTTCTCGTGAGTCTATCGGATCTTTCATGAACTTGAATAACAACCGTTAATCCTTATGGATAAGTTTGTAAAAAAGAACCTCATCGATAAGAAGAAAGAAGAAACGCGAATTCAGGTAGATGAATTTGCGGACTTCGAAGGCTCCAAATCGGAGCTTTACTTCTTAAAGTTTTCCCGTTTTTTGGGACGAAATCGTAAAAACGTTTTCATTGGTATTTGTGTCACAGTGGTTTTGTTAGCTTCTGTGATCGGATACTTCGAATACGCAGACCACAGATTCCAAAAGGAAACGGTTCTTCTTGAAGAACTTCAAGTAAAAGCCAGAAAATCAAATGCAAGCGTAGACGACCAAATCAAAGGTTTGGAATCTTTTCTGAAAGAACAAAGTTCCGGCAATATGGAACTTCGTGTTTGGAAAGATCTTTCTCGTTTGTATGCAGAAAAAGGCGATTTCGGAAAAGCTGCCGAGTTTTTGGAAAAAGCGGGAATCAAAATCGATTCTCCTGCTGAAGTTAAAGCATATTACTTCTACATCGCCGGCAATTACAGAGACCAACAATCCGATTCTGCAAAAGCATTAGAAAATTATAAAGTAGCTTCTACCATCATCGAAAAAAGCGCAGAACTTTCTAATTTCAAAGCTTGGGCCTTCTATCAAACGGGAAGACTTCAATTCCAAACGGGAGATAAGGCAGGGGCTAAACTTTCTTTGGAGAAAGTTTTGAAATTGGAAAACACAACTGCTACCGGTGCGGATTCATTGGATGAAGTGAAACTTCTTTCCAGCTATCTACTTCTGAAAATCGGGAAATCGTAAATATGCTGACCCTCGCTCTTCCAAAGGGAAGGCTTGCGGAGGAAAGCGCCCAGATCTTAAAAGACAAGGGATGGTTGTCATCCCTTCCTCCTTCCGACTCCAAAGAGCTCACCTTTGTTTCCTCTGACAAAAGACTTCGACTTTTGTTTGTTCGCTCCCAAGACGTATGCACTTATGTGGAAGAATGTTCCGCCGATGCAGGAATTGTAGGATGGGACATAATTAAAGAAGGAAAATACGATTTAATCTCTCCTGTAGACTTAAAGATAGGAGAATGCCGTCTTTCTCTTGCTAGTTTCCCCGATTTCGACCTATTTGCCAAAAGATCTAAGGTAAGAGTTGCCACAAAATACCCCGAACTCACAAAAGAGTATTTTTTCTCAAAAGGAATTTCCTGTGAGGTGATCAAACTCTATGGTTCCATCGAATTGGCACCTATCGTAGGGCTTTCCGACTGCATCGTGGATCTAGTTTCTACGGGAGGAACATTGAAGGCAAACGGTCTGAAGGAAATCGAGTCCATCCTGCACAGCACTGCGAGACTTGTCTGCAATCGATCCGCATTTTATGCCAAACAAAATGAACTGCGATCTTTAATTGAGAGCCTAGAAAATTAAATAGATTGTTTTTCGACAGCTTCCCCAAACCATAGTAAAAACTTAGTAATTTTTCCATAGAGGATAGCCATGGCAGTCCCAAAGAGACGCAAATCGAAATCAAAAGTTAGAACCAAAAGGGCGCATCATGCCATTGGTAAACCTAACTTGAACCCTTGTTCCAACTGTGGTTCTTATATTCTTTCCCACCGTGTGTGCCCTTATTGCGGTTTCTACAAAGGCGCACTCGTAGTTGCACAGAAAGTAAAAAAGACTGCTGAAGAAAACTAACAATTATGTGGGTCGCCGTAGACGCGATGAGCGGAGATTACGGCCCGGAGTGTATCGTTGAGGGCGCCGTCCTTGCCGTCCGGGAGCTTGGCCTATCTGTTTCTTTGGTAGGCGACGAACAAGAGTTATTAGACCTTCTTTTAAAATTCGACTATGATACTGAAAAGATCAGAGTCGTACATTCTTCCGAAATCATAGGAATGAATGATTCCCCCTCCATAGCAGTCCGTGCTATGGAAGATTCCTCGGTAGTAAAAGCGGTGAGATTGGTTGCAGAAAAAGAATGCATCGGCGTATTCTCACCGGGTAACACAGGTGCTACGATGGCCGCAGCTCTTCTTCATATGGGTCGCCTTCCTGGTGTTTTGCGGCCCCCTATTGCCGCTCCCATCCCCAGAGAAGAGGGACCTCCCGTTTTGCTTTTGGATGCAGGTGCTAATGTGGACTGCAAGCCGGAATACTTGGCACAGTTCGCAGTGATGGGAGAAATTTATTCCAGAGAAGTTTTCGGAATTCAAAATCCTAAAGTTGGGATTCTCTCCAACGGAGAAGAAGATAAAAAAGGAAATTCCGTTACCGTCAAAGCATTCGAAATACTCAAAAAAATCCCCTTTAATTTTATCGGAAATGTGGAAGGCCGCGATCTTTACGGAAGCGGAAGAGATGTGGATGTAGTCGTCTGTGATGGTTATACGGGAAACATCGTCCTTAAGGCAACGGAGGGACTAGCAAAGTCCATTTTCAATGTTTTGAAAAATTCAATCCGCCAGTCCAGTTTGGCTCAGACAGGGGCTTTGCTTTTGAAGTCCACTTTCAATGCTGTGAAAAAAAGATTGGATTATGCCGAATACGGCGGAGCACTTCTTTTGGGTGTGGAAGGGATTTGTATGATCGGCCACGGATCTTCCAACGCTCTTGCAGTAAAAAATGCCGTCAGAGTCATTTCTGAGTGCGCAAAACAAAGAGTAAACGAACGTATTGCGGCAAGAATTTTAGAGTTTCGCTCAGTGATGGGCGATGTGGTTTGATAGATATCGGATTTATTTTATTTTGCATAAGCGTATAAATCATTAGTTAGGAGAAAGAGATGATTAATTTAACCGGAAAAACGGCAATTGTAACGGGTGGAGCGAGAGGAATTGGTAAGGGAACTTGCTTCAAACTTGCCTCTTTGGGTGCGAATATAGTAGTTGCTGACATGAATCCAGAAACAACGCAAGCTACGGCGGAAGAGTTGAAGGCGAAAGGATACAAAGCGATCGCAGTGATCGGAAACGTTTCCGTAGAAGAAGATGCACAAAACCTAATCGCTACAGCTCATAAAGAATTCGGTTCCGTAGACATTTTGGTGAACAATGCCGGTATCACTCGTGATACTCTTCTAATGAGAATGAAAAAAGAGCAGTGGGATGCGGTGATTGCCGTGAACCTAACTGGAACTTATCTTTGCACACAAGCAGCGATCAAAGTGATGATGAAACAAGAAAACGGTGGATCCATCATCAACCTTTCGTCTATTTCCGGAGAAAACGGTAATATCGGTCAAACAAACTATTCCGCTTCTAAAGCGGGTGTGATCGGTTTCACTAAGGCGGTCGCTTTGGAGATGGCTGCTAGAAAAGTTCGTTGCAATGCGATCGCTCCAGGTTTCATCGCAACTGAAATGACAGATGCAATCCCTGAGAACATCAAAGCGGGTATGATCTCTGCAATTCCATTGAAAAGAGCCGGTCTTCCTGAAGACATCGCAAACGGAATCGCATTCCTTGCTTCCGATGCTTCTTCTTTTATCACAGGACATGTTCTTGATATCAACGGTGGTGGTTTCCTTCCTGGTGGGGGACATTAATCCTTCCAACCCCTTCTCAAATAAAAAAGCCCTCGTTTTCCGAGGGCTTTTTTATTATCTAAAGATCAAACAGATCAAACAGATCTAAGTTTTATTACTTATTGTTTATAAGCTTTATCTTCTTCGATGAACTTTCTGGTCGTTGTGGCAGTCGTATCGATCTCTGCCGCTTGGATTCTGGAATTGTCCGTGTTATAAGAGAATACGGAAACTGCAGTCGTGTCCGTACGGAACGGAGAGTCAGCAGCAATTTTGTTCAATGCCGATACAGGGTGACCTGCGGATAAAGAAGTCCATTCTACTAAGGAGCCGTCGTAGAAGGCAGTAGGATATCCTAATATATTCAAGGATGCGAATCCGTTCACTTGCGCTTCGAAATTCGTGCGGCATTGGGAGACGATTGTGGTACCTGCCGTATAACCTGCATTCGCAAAAAGTGTTTTGATTTCTCCTTTGGAAAGAAACTTAAATCCGTTTGCGGAGGAACCTAGAAGGTTTGCCCAAGGGAAAGTAACGGCACCTTTGATATTTCCTTCGAAAAGCACATATTTTTTTGCCTGTCCAGTCGCATCGTTGGAAGGAGCTCCGGAAGAACCGTAAGCAGTGGTGATGTATTCTCCCGCTGCACCCCAGGAACCTGTCGCAGTTCTATTGAATTGTGCAGTAGGTCTTGCATCCACAATCAATTGTTTGGATGTGAGTCCGATCACATTGGCACTTGAATTTGATTTAGCAATCTCGATCACATTTTCTAATCCCAAGGTAAGCGCAGTATTATCCACTCGTAGATGTTTTACGGAGAATCCTCCGTTGTTGTTCGGGATTGTGGATCGAGAGTTTACGGTCAAACTTCCGCTGAAGTTTTTATAAAGGTTTCCGTTGACCAAAGCCAAATGTTTGATGTCCGCACCCCAGTATCTGAGCCAGTAAATCCCTCTTGCGATATCTTGTACTCCGCCTGCATAGGTTGCTTTGTTTCCTGCGGTATCATAATCTCCCACGGAACCGCCTGTGGAACTTCCGTTGATTAGGGTGGTTGTGGTACCTACCGCAAACACTACCAAATCCGTATTTAGATTGATTCCAAATGCTTTCAACCATTCGTCCACATACGCACCGTTGGCTTGGTAACGTACTGAATTTTTCACAAGACCGGTGTCTCTCGTTTGGTTAAATCGGAAGTTTGTGGTACCTCCTGTTTGGTAATCATCCAAAAGATATACATACACTCCGTTCGCTTCATTTGCTTTGACGTATGCGTTTTTGGCACCTGAATCATAACGGTTGGCAGCATCCGTTTGCAGGATGATCAATTTTCCAGAGATATGGGAAGGTTTATTCGCAGGCCAGTTGCTGACCCAAGATTCCAATTTGGAAGATTCAATGAGTCCCCAATCGTTTTTTGCATAATCGTCATTGGACTCGTTTACTAGTTCAGAGACAGTGTTGACTTTGATTTGGTTGGCTAGAAAAAGAAGAGCCGCAAGAAGAGGCGTATTGTCGTCTTTCTCCTTTTTGCAATTTCCTACAGCGAAAAATGCTATGATGAAAAGTAAGATCGGTATTTTTTTCATGATCGTAACTCCTTCTGGTTTTTATCCTCACGTTTTTTTAAAAAACTTGAGGAAGGGGGAGATATATCAATATTATATTCACTATATTGAACAAAAAATCCACTAATACGGACAAGCGATTCTAGGTTTTGCTTAAAATATTGAACAATACCTTAGATTGGTTCAAGAAAGGGAGCACACTCCCGGTTTCTAACTCCACAGTTGCTGTATTTCGAATGCATCTAATGGAAATTATGTGATGGCGAAATTGAGGCAAAGGTTTCAAATAGAAAATAATCTATTTAGGCTTGCCAAAAATCTCGACAATTTCATTTTTAAAAAACGCTAGGCGTTTCTTTACGCCCATCGGAAAACGATTTAACAATTTTGCCCCACTGTTTTAGCAGTGGCCTGGAGGATAATATGGCAGATCTCGATAAAATTAAGTCAATCATCGTAGAACAACTAGGTGTTGATATCTCAGAAGTTCATGAAAAGGCACACTTCATTGATGACCTCGGTGCTGACTCTCTTGATACAGTTGAGCTAGTTATGGCTCTTGAAGAAGAGTTCGGAGTCGAAATCTCTGACGAATTGGCAGAAAAAATTCAAACTGTTGGGGATGTAACTAAATACATCGACGAACTCAGCAACAAAGATAAAAAGTAGGCTAATATACATCAAAACCGGGTTCTCTCTCGGGAGAACCCGGATATTTTTTCCTTTGCGACCCAAACCCTCCTCATCAGATCCAATTTCCTGGCAAACCTCTGGCAGGCTTGAGGAACTCAAACAAATCCAATCCAATACAAAAACTAAATTCAAAGATCTGCGTCTTCTCCACCAAGCATTTGTTCATCGGTCTTTTGCCAACGAACTGGATGCTAAATCTCAAATCGACAACGAAAGATTGGAGTTTTTAGGAGATTCCGTATTGGGAATCCTTGCTGCGGAATATTTATATTTATCTCTTCCTTCCGGAAAAGAAGGAAAACTTGCCAAATTAAAAAGTAAAATCGTATCTACTCCCGCCATTGCAGCCATTGCCAGAAAATACGAATTCAATCGATATCTGCTTTTGGGAAAAGGGGAGAAAGAAAAAGGGGAATCGAATCACAATCTTCAGGCGGATTGTTTCGAAGCGTTTTTAGGAGCATTGTTTCTAGACCAAGGATTGGAAGAATGCAGACGTTTTCTAAAGACCAATTTCAAAAGAATGGATCAGTTATTGGAAGATGTTGAAGAAACCAAGGATTATAAAACCATTCTTCAGGAATACTGCCAGAAAAAATGGAAAACCATTCCCGTATATGAAGTATTAGGTGAAGAAGGCCCCGATCATCAAAAATCGTTTTTGATTTCAGTCGCCTATGGCGATAAGTTTAAAACCAAAGGAGAAGGCAAAAATAAAAGGACTGCGGAACAATTGGCAGCAAAACTTGCTTTGCTCAAACTAGGACTATTATGATCGATTTTATCTTTAAAAAACAAGGACTCAGGGTCAGAGTCGCAGCACTCATTCAAAACAATAAAGGCAAAATTTTACTGATCCAACAGCACAAAAAAGGGCACGGTTATTGGCTTCTTCCGGGAGGAGGAATCGAATTCGGAGAATCCGCAGAGGAAGCCTTAAAAAGAGAATTGAAAGAAGAATTGAATTTCGATGTGGTATCTTCCTCATTTCTTCTTTTGAACGAATCCATCGACCCTCAGAAAAAAAGACATTTGATCCAGTTAGTATTTTCTGTAAAAGTAAAGGATCAAGTTCCTACGATCGATCCGAAAGAAAAAGCGATTTCCGGATTCGGTTATTTCACTGAATCGGAGATTCAAAAATTGGACTTGCGGCCCGATATCAAAGAATACTTCAAAAAAAAGAAGAGAACTCTCTCGACTTATATCCCCAGTAAATGGGTAATTGAATCATGATGCTGCAAAAAAGAGAAGTGGAAGGATCCGGGTTTCGATATCCGATCGAACTTCATGAAGATCTTTCCGGGCTTCGTGAAAAACTGGAGAGTCTGAAAAAAGTTTCCCGGTTTTTTATCATCACGAACAGAGAAATCGCAGGCATTTATGAAAAATACCTGATCCAAGAAATCCAGTCTTTATCCGTACCTTATACGATCATCTACGCCAAACCCGGAGAAAAAAACAAACACATCGATCGATTGAAAAAAGTATTTCATGAGATGGTGAAATCGGATGCGGATCGTAAAGCTGTTATCGTGGCTTTCGGAGGAGGAGTCATCGGAGACTTCGCCGGTTTCGTGGCCGCATCTTACCAAAGAGGAATTCGTTTTGTTCAGGTTCCTACCACTCTATTGGCTTGTGTCGATTCTTCGGTAGGAGGAAAGGTAGCAGTCAATTTAGATCTGGGCAAAAATATGATCGGCGCTTTTCATCAGCCCGAATTCGTTTTCGCTCCAATGTTCACTCTTTCTACGTTACCGGAAAAAGAATGGAGCTGTGGTCTGGCGGAGATCGTAAAACATGCGTTTTTGGACGGAGGAGAATTCTTAAATCGACTGACTCATGTCAAACGCTCCGACTTTTCCGCAGGTTCCGAAGTGTTAAGATACTGCATCGACGAATCCGTACGAATCAAATCGAATGTGGTAGGGCAGGATGAAAAAGAAGGAGGGCTTCGTGCCATCCTGAACTTGGGCCACACAACAGGCCACGCAATAGAATCTTTGACTCAATACAAAAAGTACTCTCACGGAGAAGCTGTATCCATCGGTTTGATCACCGCTCTTTTATTGTCTCGAAAGATTTTGGGTTTTTCCGATTCGAATCTTTCCAAAGCGGTTCAAATCATGAAATCCCTTTCCCTTCCCGTTCGTCTCAAGGAAAAACCTGCCGATGTTCTAACGCACATGGAACACGATAAAAAGAAGGAAGGAAAAACCCTGAACTTCGTCCTTTTGGAAGATTTCGGAAAACCTAAGTTCGGCGTTCCTGTCGAAAGAGATTTGATCTTGGAAGTTTTAAAATTTCAAAAAGGATGGGAAGAGCTTGGGTAATCTTTTAAGGGATTTTTATTTAGAGCTCAATCCGCTTCATATACTTAAAAATTCGAATCGGGGAGCTGCGGAGACGTTCATTCTGTTCTTTTACATGGTTGCGTTCGCCGTTCTGGCATATAAGCTCGCCATTTTTTTTTTGGAGAGAATCCGTCCTGCACAAGATCCGGGTCACGAATACAATCGAAGAAAAGTTTTAAGAATGGGGTTTCTCATTCTATTTACGATCATTTATCTTCCTATTTTCTTTTCCAGTCTGGCGCTTTTACCGACTGTTCTCGGTTTGGCGGCTGCCGGTATCGTCATCTCTCTTAAGGAAGTTTGGCTGAATATGGTCGGATGGTTCATGATTATGGGAGGCAACGGGTTTAAGGTAGGGGATCGAATCGAAATCGACCATATCAAAGGAGATGTGGTGAATATCGGTTTTCTTAAATTCACTCTGCTTGAAATTTCCTCCGATCTTAGAGCGGAGCAGTCCACCAACAGGCTCATCCATTTCCCAAATTATAATATAGTGTTGTATCGATTCTTTATCGTATCCGATGCGATGGATTTCGTTTGGGACGAATTCAAAGTAGGGCTCACACTCGCATCCGATTGGGAAAAAGCTGAAAAAATCTGCACTCAAATTCTGCAGGAAGAATTGGTTTTGGCTCCCGAACTTGTGGATCAAAAAATCAGAGAGTTGTCTAAAAATTATCTTGTGAGACTGGGGAAAACGACTCCTATCGTATATACTTCTTTGGAACCGGAAGGGTTTGTTCAATTATCTCTTAGGTATTTGACTCCGATCCGATCGAAACGCATCAATAGAATTTTAATCTCGAAAGAAATACTAACAAAGTTTAAAGATGAATCAAATATCCAAATTATTACACACTTTAAGGGCTAATTCCCTACTCGTTTATTTTCAGCAGCTTCTGCTCGTATTCGGGGTTGCCATTTTATTTTCTCCCTGCCAAGGTAAGGGAGATCGCCCGAACAATGTTCCGGAAGAAGCGAAATACAATCGAAAAACTAACCTGTATCAGTTGGTGCAGGAAGGAAAAGATAGAAGCTGGTTTCAAAACGGAACTTTGGTTGTGGAGACGGAAGTAAACGAATTCGGTATATCCAACGGGCTTTCCCAAAGATTTGATTATGTTACCGGGGTTGTCATCGCTTCCGGTAATTATCAAAACTTGGAAAGATCCGGAGTTTGGAAATGGAATTTTTCCGATGGAAAGGCCTATTATGAAATGAACTTCACTCCCGGAGTCCGTAAAAAATCATTCTGGATGGCTACTTTGGAATGGGGGAATGAAAACGGTCCCTATTACCGTTATTTTAAAAACGGACGCATCAGTGAAAAAGGGTTTTATGACGGTGGAAACAGAACAGGAGATTGGTTGAAATACTATCCGGATACTAAAATCGAATCTAAGGGAAGTTACGCGAACGACAAAAAAGCGGGGGAGTGGTTTTATTATTATCCTGACGGAAGAAAGGAAGCTTATGAGAAGTATTCCGACTTAGGAGAATTCGAATATAGAGTCACTTACTATCCGAATGGAACCGTATGGTGCGAAACTAAAAAAGGGCTCTCTGCGATTTGCAGTTAAGCCCTTTCTCATACGACTGACTTATCTCATTTCCTTGAATGAGAGATAATAAAAAAGAAAAAACCGAAGATATTTAAAACTCTGTTCCTTTCCCGAACAATCCCATATTCGATTGAATCAAATCGATATTGAAGATCAGAAGAACGAAAAGAACCACGATAAACAAAACAATCAAGAGAGTGGCGAAGAGTCCTATGAAACCGTTTCTAAGGAAACGGAATTGCAGGTAAGATGCGCTCACTAGAATATTCTGGAAACCGGAAAGAGTTTTTTCGCCTCCCACCTTACCATAGTTATAAATATAAAAACCGGAAAGCAGAAGAACGAGCGAAAGAATAAAAATACTGAATTCGGTTACATAGTGTTTTTGAAGCAGGAAAAGAGGGATGTAAACCAGGTTTCCGATGAGAAGCCCTACGAAGATAATCACTATAAAATGCAGGATAAAACTGAATACAGAACCGTTTCCTTGCGATTGAGGAGCCCTTCCTTCTTCTTCCAAGTTGGAAGAGTAACGAAGTGTTTCGAAGGTTTTTGTTTCCGAAGCATCTTTGCCTAAAGAATGCAGCGCCAGGATACATGCAACATACGAAGCCACAAAAAACAGAAGTCCAAGAATACTGAGATAGTGGCCTTGAACGATGAGGCTGATATGAAGGAAAATTTTAGTCATCAGCCAGAAGATACTGATCGGATACAGAATGTAACTTAGATGAGGATAAAACCAAGCCTTATACATTCTGGAAACGAATACGGAAAAACAAAGCACCATATAAAAAAGAATGACTGCAAGAAGAATCCTTTGACCGATTAAGATGCGTTTAATGGCATCCATCGTTTCTTCAGGAGTAGAGTCGACGGGCAAATCTTCTTTCCCTAGTTCGGATAAAAGATAAGAAAGATAATCGATTCTCGACCAGATCCCTTTTCTGAACTCGATTTTAGGCGTGACCGTCTGTTGGGTTTTTTCCTCGGAAATTTCCGTAATGGAAATCGGATCGGGGAAAATGACTTCGAAATCGATTAGAATGGAGTGAAGTGCCAGAACGAGAAGAAAAAAAGGTGCAAATAGAGTGATTTGTTTGATTAGTTTTTTCATTTGATTTAGAGAAAGAAAAACATTGCAAGCATTCCCAATGCAATGAGTGTTAATATGATGATAAACGGCATTAGGTGATAACTTTCTTCCGCTTCTCTTTGCGCTGCTGCATGAGCTTTGGAAGCTGTCGTAATGGAGGCTGCAGAAGTCAGAGTAGGAGCGGAACCTGCAGCCTGATCAAAAGTTTTGATTTTGACCGAGTTCTCTTCTTCTACGATTTTCCCGTAGATTTGTTCGTTGATTTTGATGACTACTTCCGAAACATTTTTCGTATTCGAGATGTTTACGATTTTTGCAGGAATTTGTTTGATCGTTCCTGCATCATCCTTAAGTTCCATACTTTCTATGATTGCATTTGTGATGGGATCTCCCGGAAGAAGTCTTACATAAACGTTGTCTCCCGGTTTTAAATCGACAAGAGGAGTCCCGTTAACGGGTGATAGCTGAAATCGGAACTGGATCAATTGTTTATCGGGAGGAATTTGAAACCCTGAAGTCGCAGGCACGATCACCGGTACTGCTTCTTTTTTCGCCAGTTCTTCTTCGTCGATCGTCGTTTTTTCCAGATCTCTTTTTTCTATCAGTTCATAATGAATTTCGATTTTAGGATTGGAATTCCCTGCCGTTCGATTGTGAATTTGACCGAATATGAACTGCAGTCTGTCGACTAAGTTGTGATCGATGTAGTGCAAGAGCTCTTCCAAAAAACTCTCCGACTGAAACGAGGACTTTAATATTTCATGAAGTGATTTTGTGATGTTTTTGAGCTGATCCCCTTTATAAATCACCCTTTGGGTTCTGTTATAAAAGTCCTGAAAAGTGGATTTGATGGGGAGTAAAACGAGAGGACTTCCGCTGGACACACCTTCGAATTTGATGGCTTCGATTTCCACAGGATCCAAAACGACGGCAATCATGGTGTAAACCATATTGGCCTCGTCTCTTAAAATCACCTTAAGGGAATAATAATTTGGTGTGTCAGACATAAGGTTCTTTTTTGACAGTTTCCATCTTAGGAAGAAAGCTGTCAAAAAGATTAGGTTTACATGGGAATCGTTACATTAATTACCACCCGCTATATTCGCGGGTCACGGGTTTTGGGTTTTTTGTCCATTAAATCCCGTTTGTCCTTCATCGTCATGGCAAGTGGAGTTTCTTTGCTTGTAGTGGTTCTTTCCATTTTCAACGGATTTCAAAAGCAGGTGAAAGAGTCCCTTTGGCAAGGCGGCCCGCATATCACAATCGAGAATTCCTACGGGTCCGGTGCCATTTACGATTATGAAAAATTGATCACTCATTTGCAGACCGACCCCAATTTGAAAGATTCTCTCGTATCCATCGAGGGAAACATCACGAGTCACGGCCTCATTCAAAGTAATAACAACTTCAACCCGATTATGATCCGTGCGGTTCCGATCGATTCGGTTGAAAAATTATTGCAGAACGGCCTTCCTAACTTTCCCCGCATTCTGCAATACCAAAGAGATGAAATCCAAAACATCAATACGAAGAAGTTGGTCGTTGTTGGAAAAGAAATGGCGGCCATTTACGGTTACGGGTTGGGAAGAGAAATCACCATGGCGGTCCCCGGGGGAAGATTCACTGTGGAAAGAGGTGTGCAGGTGAATGTGCAGACCTTTCGCCTAACAGGACTTTTTAAAACAGGTTATTATAATTACGATTCTAAATTCGTTTTTTTATCCCTTCCTATGGCTCAGGATTTTTTCAAAATGAAGGGTGCCGTCAATCAGATAGGAATCAAAGTGCGTTCCTTGGACGATTTGAAGCTCACTAAAAATAAGATCTTGTCTCGTTTGAACGAGGACGATTGGAATCCTTCTTTGCAGAGCAGTTCTTCTTGGTCGGTTCGAACGATTGCGGAAGAACAAGAAAACTTTTTGGCGGCTCTTCGTTTGGAAAAAACGATCATCTCCATCATCGTTTTTCTTTTTATCGTTTTGGCAGCTTTAGGGATGGTCGCTACGGTTCATTCGTTGGTTCGTGCCAAAAGAAAATCCATCGGAACCTTAAAGGCGTTAGGTCTTGCTTCGAACGACATTCTGCTCATCTTTACATTGAATGCGATGGTGGTTGGGGTATTGTCTTCGTTAGTTGGCGGTATGTGGGGGATTTTTGTGGCAACCAAACTGGAAGTGATCATCAACGGACTTTCCGAAATCATCAATTCTGTGGGCCATCTTCTGAACCCGAACGATTGGAGCGATGTGGAGCTGGTTCCTAAAGACATCTATTACTTCGATCATATTCCGGTGGATATAGACATTTCCTTTATCTTTATGGTAACTACTGCGGCTACCATTCTCTCCGGTCTGGCAGGTTATTTCCCTGCACGTTGGGCCGCAAATTTGAATCCTGTGGATACAATTCGCAATGACTAATTCTGAAAATCCAGTAACTGTTTCCGTTCGAGGGCTTGAAAAATTCTACCAAGTGGTGGATCAAAAGTATCATATTCTTTCCGGAATGGACTTCGAAGTAAAGGCGGGAGAAATCGTTTCCGTAGAAGGTTCCTCAGGAGTAGGTAAGTCCACTCTTTTGAATATTCTTGGTGCGATGGATTCGTTTGACGGAGGTGAGGTGGACGTATGCGGTGTCTCTCTCCGTTATCTTACCGAAAAACAAAGAGAAAATTTTCGGGCCGAAAAAATTTCCTTTATCTTTCAGCAGCATCTTCTTCTTCCCGATTTCACAGCTTTGGAAAACGTGATGATGCCTCTTTTGATTTCCAAAATGAATATGGGTCAGGCAAAACAGGAAGCCAGTGCGATGTTAAAGCTAGTTGGTTTGGGAGAGCGAACGGAAAGTTTTCCTTCTCAACTTTCCGGAGGGGAAAGTGCCAGAGTGGGAGTCGCCCGCGCTCTTGTTGGGAAAAAACAATTGATTTTGGCGGACGAACCTACTGGGAATTTGGATCGGGATAACTCCCGTCATTTGATGGATCTTATCAAAGACCTTCAAAAAGAATTCCAATTTTCTCTCATCCTAGTGACTCACGATATGGAACTGGCTTCCATGGCTCACAAAAGAAATAGAATTCTTTCCGGGAAATTAACACCTATCTCGGGTTAAATTGAATTCACATTGTCTGAAATGCGGACTCACCGAATCTACCTTTCGAAAGACAGGTAAATTCGGTTGTTCTTCCTGCATTTTTGTGTTTCTTCCCGAATCTTCTTTTTCAAGAATTTCTTCCGATCAAATCATTAAACTGAGAGAATCAGAAACAGCACTGAAGCCTAAGCACAAATTCGATTGGAAAAATATTTCCTTTCGAGTCCGTATAACCAGATGTTTGCGAGAAGGCTTTTTCCCTTATTACTCTTCCGAGAAGGGTTCTATTGTTTCTTTTTTGGAAAAGAAAGGATTGGCTTTGCAGGAAGGAGAGTTTTCCGAATCGAAAGGGCTCGAAACGACTTCCGAACAAATGGAACGCTTCTATTCCAACGGAGAGGATCATCTTCGTTATGAGAAGATTTGGAAGCAGGATACATTCGACGGAAAAAAACAAGGTTTAGACGGGAAATTCTTAAAAATATTATTCGAAAAGGGAATTTGGGCTTGGTCGCCTAGGATCGGATTCATCAATTCCTGTCCGACGAATTGCGGAAGAGGGGATCGCCTGAGTGTTCAAGCGAGACTGAGTCCCAGTGATTTTTCCTTGGCTTCCGATTATCTGACTCCTTTTCTGGGATTTGGTGTAGAATTTACGGTATTGTCCGATGATAGAAGGGATGGGAGTCTTTCTTCTGTAGGAGTTCCTACACAAATTTCCTGCAAAAACGGAAATCCCATCCAAAAACGACGGTTTTTCAAAATTCTTGGTTTACTGGGGCTAGCTTAAGTCGGTACGGTTCAAGATGGGAACAAGGATGTTCGTCTAAGTAATAAGAGGCAAGGTGCGGCATGTTGGAATTCACAAAAAGAGCAAAACGAGTCATCAACGAAATCGCGCAGGACGAAGCTAAACGCTTAGGATCTGATTTTATCGGTCCCGAACACATACTACTCGGCCTATTGCGAGAAGAAGATTCGGTTGCAATAAAGATTCTTACGAATCTAAACATCAATTTAAATGAACTTAGAAAGGAAGTGGAAAAGCGTACCAGAGAAAATTCTGGGGCATTACTACTGGATGTTTCTCAAGGCCAGGATAAATATCAAAAAATGATCGAGGTTTCCAAAGAGGAAGCAAAACGATTAAAACATAATTATGTAGGCACGGAACACATCCTATTGGCTCTTCTCCGAGACAATAACAACATCGCAGGAGGATCTTTATCTTCCTTCAGCGTAAACTACAATGTAATTAAATCTGAAATTCTCAGACTTTTGGGAGCTCCTCCTGCCAGTGCAGTAGGAACCGGTTCCGGTGCCGGCCAAACACAGCAGCAAACTGCGCAGACAGCTCCTCGCCAAGAAAAGAGTAAAACTCCCATCTTGGATGAGTTCGCTCGTGACCTAACCCAATTGGCTCGTGAGAAAAAATTGGATCCTGTCATCGGTCGCTCCAAAGAAATCGAAAGAGTGATTCAAATTCTTTCCCGCAAAACAAAAAACAATCCTGTGTTAGTGGGAGAATCGGGTGTGGGTAAAACCGCAATCGTGGAAGGTTTGGCACAAGCGGTCGTGGACAAATTAGTCCCCGATCTTCTTTTCGAGAAACGAGTGTTATCTCTTGATCTGGCTAGCCTGATTGCAGGAACCAAATACAGAGGTGAGTTCGAAGAGCGATTGAAAAAGATCATGAAAGAGATCGTTTCTTCTCAAAACATCATCATCTTTATCGACGAGTTACATACTCTGATCGGTGCGGGAGCTGCGGAAGGTGCGGTGGATGCTGCGAACATTTTGAAACCTGCGTTAGCGCGCGGAGAACTGCAATGTATCGGTGCTACTACTAGCAACGAATACAGAAAGTACATCGAAAAAGACTCCGCTTTGGAAAGAAGATTCCAGATGGTAAAAGTCGCAGAACCTACGGTTGACGATGCAATCCTCATTCTGGACGGTTTGAAAAAAGCCTACGAAGCTCACCATAAGGTGCGTTATTCGAGCAAAGCTTTGGAGCAAGCGGTTAAGTTATCTCATAGATACATCAACGACCGTTTTTTACCGGACAAAGCGATCGATATCATCGATGAGGCGGGAGCGAAAGCTCGTCTTGCCAATTGCCAGAGACCGAACGAGATCAAAGAAATCGAAGAAGAAATCAAAACTCTTTCTTTGAAAAAAGAAGATCTGGTTCGAGGACAAGAATACGAAAAAGCAGCTGCAGTTCGCGACGAAGTGAACCGCAAAAAACAGGCTTTGGAAGATAAAACCAAACAATGGCAAGAAAGAATGGAAGGTTACGCAGTTTCCATCGAAGAAGAAGACATTCTATCTGTTGTTAGCTTGTGGACTGGAATTCCTTTGAAAAAAATGGAACAAACAGAAAATGCGAAACTTCTCAATCTGGAAACAGACATTCGAGATAGAATCGTAGGCCAAGCGGATGCGGTCGAAAAAATCGCTCGTGCGGTAAGACGTTCCAGAACCGGACTCAAGAGTGAAAAGAGACCTACTGGTTCCTTTATTTTTCTCGGACCGACAGGTGTCGGTAAGACGGAACTTGCGAAAGCTTTGGCGGTTCAATTGTTCGGATCGGAAGATTCCATGCTTAGAATCGATATGTCCGAATATATGGAACCGCATGCGGTTTCCAGACTCATCGGAGCTCCTCCGGGATATGTAGGATACGATGACGGAGGACAACTTACCGAGTTCGTAAGACGCAGACCTTACAGCATCGTTCTTTTGGATGAGATCGAAAAGGCGCATCATGATCTTTTCAACATCTTACTTCAAATCATGGAAGAGGGAAATCTGACGGATACCAAAGGAAGAAAGGTAAACTTCAGAGATACCATCATCATCATGACTTCCAATATCGCTGCGAAAGAAATTTCCAAAGGCGGACGATTGGGATTCGAAGACTTCCAAGAAGAAAGAGAAACCTATAAAGCGGAACAGGCTCGTGAGCAGTTGAAAAAACATTTCAACCCTGAGTTCCTCAACCGTGTGGACGAAGTGGTTTATTTCTCACCTTTGAAAAAGGAAGAAATCGTTCAAATCGTAGACATCATGTTGAAAGACTTTAACAAACGTTTAACTGAGAAAAAAGTGACGGTGGAACTGACTCAATCTGCAAAAGAACATTTTGCTACGATCGGTTACGACCAAAACTACGGAGCGAGACCTCTCAGAAGAGTGTTCCAACGTGAATTGGAAGATTATATGGCACTTCAATCTTTGAAGGGAGTGTATGATCAACCTACTAAGATCGACGTCGATTTCGTAGACAGCAAACTGGCTTTCAGCGAAAGTCCTTGGGCCGACTACAAAGAACCTGCGAAAAAGTCGAACGATGATTCCTCTTCTTCGGAAGAACAAAAGAACGACGATTTGGCTCTCGTATAGAGAGCCTTTTTAGGTTCGGGTAAAATGGCGATTCTGATCCCTCTCGTCTTCCTGTTTTCCTACTTTTTCATTCGAAAGGTATGGTTTCAGTTGAGAAAGATCAGAACCGTCGGCACCATAGAAAGAATCCAGATGGGAATCATCCTTCCCAATCTGGTCCTTCCCGAAGTCAAAGTTCATTATAAATACTACTTCCAATCCGGTCTCTATTTCGGAACCGGTTATTTGAATGTTTCCGATTTCCTCCCTGGCCAGGAATTCCATCTGCATTTGAGCCCTGGGGAAATTCCCACCCTTTATGCGGGAGACCAGGAAATCATTACCGAAGAGCATATCGAACATTACTTGCTTTCCCATGCGGCTAGCGTTTTCCTATACATAGACCCCATTGAGCCCTACCATTCCAGGATTGATCAGGTCAATTTGAATTCCATTAGCGTTCCTTCGGACTTGATATGAAATATTATTTATTCTTAGCCGTATTGTATTTCGTTACCGGCAGTGTATTCTCCCAAGAATCCAAAACACCCGTCGTGGGTTCCTCCTACTTTCAGGCGGTGGAAGAATACAAACTCAAAAATTATGCGAAGTCTATCGAACTTTTGAGATCCTTACTCTCCGAAGGTAAAGCAACTTATGAAAGTTATGCGCTATTGGCATATAACTACGATAAACTGAACGACTTCGAAAACGCATATTCTTCCATTCAGGAAGCCAGAAAAAGAAAACCGGAAGATGAAAATCTTGCCAGTTCCGCTTTGGGAATCCTCGCTCATTTCAAAAAATGGAAAGCAGTGATCGAACTTGCGGAAAAGTTCGTACCAATGTATCCTACGAACGCAGAAATCCGTTATTTTTATTCTTTAGCTCTTTCTCATAAGGGAGCGGGCAAGGTTGCTCTTTCTCAAATCGAAAAAGCGAAGGCAAACAATCCCAACGATGTTCGTTTTCTAGAGTTAGAAGGCAAAATTTACTACTCCTTAAAGAACTATGAAAAGGCGGACATGAGTCTTAGATGGGCTTCTTCCTTGAATGAAAAATCAGCATCCATCTGGAACAATTTAGCTCTCGTACAAGAAGCTCTTTATCATCAAAATAAAAAATTGGGCAAAAAGAAGGATGCTCTCGGTTATTTGGAAGAAGCCAAACTCTGCATTCAAAGAGCGGAGAGCATGGATTCCGACCAAACTTCGATTAAGGAAAACGTCAAAAGGATCCAATCGATCGTTCCCGCATCGTGAAAATCAAGTTCCATACCTTGGGCTGCCGTCTTAATTTTTTCGAGACGGACGGTCTTTATTCCGTTCTGAAAGACAAAGGGTTTTCTTTGGCAGATACGAACGAATCCGCCAATTACATCGTAGTCAACACTTGTACTGTTACGAACAAAGCGGATGTAAAAAACAGAAATATCATACGCAATGCAATTCGCTCCAATCCGGGAGCTAAAGTCTATGTAACCGGATGTTATGCGGAGACGGATAAACAAATCATCCAAGCAATACCTGGTGTAACAGGTGTTTATGGGAATACGGAAAAAAGTTCTCTTCCTTATAAAATATTGGAAGATTGGGAAGGAAGACCGTCCGAGCCTACGGGAACTTTGGATCGATTTTCTTATTCCGATGTTCTTCCTGAAGGGCACACTCGTGCTTATTTAAAAATCCAAGACGGATGCAATCGAAAATGTTCCTACTGTAAAATTCCGTCCGCACGAGGATTGGGGGTCAGCCGCAATTATTCCGATGTTTTGGACCAAGTTCGTTTTCTGCAAGATCATGGAATCGGGGAAATTCAATTAACCGGTGTTAATTTGGGATGGTATCGACTTGAAAACGGAGAAAAAGGTTTTTTAAATCTTCTGGAAGACATTCTTAAAATTTTGGAATATTCCAGGCTTCGTATTTCTTCCATTGAACCGCCGGATGTGGGGCCTGGTCTTTTGGATCTGATGACTCATCCTAGATTCACTAAATTCATCCATATCCCTCTGCAAAGCGGGAGCAGGGAAGTTTTAAAGGCGATGAGAAGGACCTATCATCCTGATTCTTTCCGTTTGAGAGTGGCAAAAGCTCATGAAATGTTGCCTGGTCTTTTTTTAGGAACGGATGTCATTACAGGTTTTCCGAACGAAACGGAAAAGGAATTCCAGGAATCCAAAGATTTGTTAGTCGAGTTAGGATTCGCAAAGATCCATGCGTTTCCTTATTCAGTAAGAAAAGGAACGTTTGCGGAAACGTTAGGCGATCCCATCCCCGGTGACGAAAAGAAAAGAAGGGTTCTCGATCTTATGGATCTTAGCTCCCGCTTGAATGAAACCTATGCAAAAACGCAGATGGGGACGGTTCAGGAAGCCATTTTAGAGAACGACGGCAAACTGGTGACCGGAAATTATTTAAAAGGCAAACTGGCAGATTCCGATAACTATCGTTATTTGACTACCGGGCAGTTTTTGGATGTGGTTGTTTCCGATTATCAAAGGATTCCCGGAAAAGAAGGTGAAGTTACCTTTCAACTCACCAGATAAACGCTTTCAGGTTCCCGGAAATAAACTCAGTCGAACTCAAGAATTTGTAATCCAAACAGTCCATTCTCCTTTTTTCTCCAAAGCTTTTGTCCATCCTGCTCCGGGGCCTTCGAAAGAGGAATCAATAGACACGGCAAGCGAAGGGTTTCCTTGTTCGTTGGAAACGATCCCCGCAAAACCTCCGTAGTTTGAAGATAAATCCTCCCATTCCGAGCCTGCCGTAATCCCTGCTTTCTTCCGTAAGAGAGCCAAGTCTTCGATTTCAGTGAGTCCCCAGTCGAAGTAATCCGGCCAGTAGATACAAGGTGTTCCTGGAGTCGTTAATACGAAACAATATGCTTTGGACTTGAAATGAGAAGGGCATTCCCAAACCTTTTGTCCCCATCCGTTGGAAGGAGAATAAGGAGATGCTCCCGTATCATGATTGTCAACGAGTGTGACAGCCAATTCTCTTTCTTTGCGATTCGGGCTTAAGTTCAATCCGTACTTTAAATTTGTGCTGTTTGCCGAATTGATTTCCTTTTTCAAGATCATATCGAATACGGCGCAGCCGGACTCTTCCGCCCAACCTAAAATACGAGATCTTTCATTGTTTCCGTACCTTTGAAACATAGGATCGTCCTTGATCGAGGCTGCTTGCCAATATTCTCCTACGGAGAAATATTCGATCGCAGTCGTATCTTTGATCAGATTCATCACATCCTTAGGATGGTATCCCCAGACAAAGTCCCAGCGCCATCCGTCTACACCGCAGTCGTTTGTAAGTTCGTTTAATGCCTGTTTGAATCTTGAATATACTTCCGGTCTGTCTAATTTCAAATCGCAGCTTCCGTCGAAAAAAGCTCCTCCCGTATCGGAGCCGCTGACTCTCCAAGCAGGTCCCGGATAAGTCCATACATCGTTTTTCATTCTGAACCTATCTCTGTGGTTGAGTACGATATCGACGATCGCCTTCAGTCCTAAAGAGTGGAGTTTTCGTATAAGGGAAGTTAACTCTTCTTTCGTTCCGTATCTGGAATTCAGATCGAAATCCCTCCAAAAATAACCTTCTCCTCCTCCGTGTTTTCCGTTTCCTTCCCATTCCGAATCGTCAATCCAAGGAGGAGGCAGATACAGGATCGTAAATCCTGATTTTGCGATTTCTTCCGACCTATCGTGGAGGATTTGATACCAGGATTTAGGACTTTGATGTAACGTACCGGTTCCTCTTGTTTTTACCAGATTCCAGTGAAACGCTTGTAAGATGATATCTTTGCCGTTGCCTCTTGTGATTTGCGGATTTGTGTTCATTCTGTTTACCAGAATCATGGGGACTCTTTTCGAAAAACGAGTCATTTTTTTCTAAAATATCTGTTATATTGATCTAAATCCGATGGGATAACAGAAGTATTCTAAAAAAATAGGTGAGCGCATTCGTCGTTTTTACAGCTTTGTAGTAACTATGTTCGAAAATTTTGAATCCGATGCAGTCCGCATCCAAACCGAAAGAACTTCCCAAAGGGAACACTCAACCCCTCTTTTTTTAACATCGAGCTTTATCTTCGATGATTCCGAACAAGCGAGAGCTTTGTTTGCAGATGAAATCCAAGGAAATATTTATACACGGTTCTCCAATCCGAATAACAACGAGTTAATCGAGAAACTTTGCCGTTTGGAAAAAACGGAAGACGGCCTTGCAACTGCTTCCGGTATGGCTGCCGTTTTTATTTCCATGTTTTCCCTTTTGAAATCAGGAGATCACGTTCTTGCTTCCCGTTCCGTTTTCGGCTCGACACATCAGGTTTTAACTCAAATTTTTCCTAGATTTAACATCGATTATTCGTATGCCGATGTAGGTAAAATCAACGAATGGGAAGAGGGGGTAAAGCCGAACACGAAAATCGTGTTTATAGAAACTCCTTCTAATCCTGCATTGGATATCATCGATTTGGAATGGATTTCCGCATTCTGCAAAAAAAGAAATTTGATTCTGATCGTTGACAATTGTTTTTGCACTCCTTACATCCAAAGACCTGCGGAATGGGGCGCTGATTTAGTGGTTCACTCAGGGACTAAGTTTTTGGACGGACAAGGAAGAGTGATTGCAGGAGCCGTGCTTGGCAGAAAAGATTTGATGAAAGAAATTCGATTCATCGCTCGCGCAACAGGACCTTCTCTTTCTCCTATGAACTCTTGGATTATTTCCAAAAGTTTGGAAACATTGGCCATTCGTATGGAAAAACATTCCGAAAACGCAACGAAGCTGGCTGAATTTTTGGAAACACATTCGGAAGTTGACTTTGTGAAATACCCTTTCCTCAAGTCGCATCCTCAAATGGCTTTGGCAAAAAAGCAAATGAAGTTAGGTGGCGGAGTCGTTACTTTTTCTGTCAAAGGCGGTTTGGAAAGAGGAAGAAGATTTTTGGACGCTTTGAAATGGTTCTCACTCACTGCGAACTTGGGTGATTCCAGAACGACTGCGACTCATCCCGCATCGACCACACATTCCAAACTGAAAGAAGAAGAACGATTGGCCGTGGGAATCTCTCCCGGTTTGATCCGAATTTCAGTAGGGTTGGAACATATCGATGATATCATCGAGGAAGTGAACCAGGCGCTCTCTGCTTCGAAGTAAATAAACGATAATACGATCGTTCTTTTTCGGCTAATGCCTGTTTTAGAATGGGAATGGACTTCTCCGATAATTTCAGAGAAGTTCTGTTCTCTAGGTTGTGTCGAAACATTCTGACATACATCTCTCCTGGATCCACATCCACTTCCATACGAACCCAAACATCTTTATCGATATCTTTTTTCTCGATTCTTTCCTCCATCGAGAATGTTTCTCCTGGAGAAAGCCTATTGTCATAAATTTCTTTCTCTAAAAATATATCCACGAATCTGCCGATGACTTCTTCCCTAAGAAGCATTTCTTTTCGGTTTCCGTTTTCCAAAACGAATCGTACATAAACCTTAGGCACCGCATAACTAGGAAATTTGTGACCTATCTTTTCGGAGGTGAATGACCCTCGTATCAATATGTAGTTTCCTTCTTCTTTAACTTGAAAGGAAAAGGACAAACCTTGTTTCACCATTTCCAAATCATGAATCCCTTTCCATTCGTGTTTTCTATCCGGCATATGACAGTTCTGGCATTGGATTCCTTGTTTTGCGAAATCGGATTCTTTCCATTCGGAATAGGTTTCCATCATTCTTTTGCCGTTTATCTTTTTACCCGATTCGGAACTTTCATGGCAGTTCTTACAAAATAAGGAGGATTCGAATTCTAGTGCCGTGGTATATCCTCCATGCGGTAAATTTTTTTCCGTACCGATTGTACCGTTTAAAGAAGGGGGGCCGAAACGTTGTTGGTTTCTCACGTGGCAGGAGGCACAGATGAGACCATGACTTCCTTGAGGCAGATAAGAATTCCATTCCTCTGGATATGTGTGTTTCCATCCTTCCTCTATGGAAAGATATTGTTTTGTTTCTGCCAAAGGGGAGTGGCATCGAAAACATTTTTGGGATTCTTCGTGTCCCAGCCCGGGGAGTTGCCATAAGACTCCGGGAGAAATGGTTTGGGAATGAAGGCTATTTTGCCAGGCTTCGAATTGGGGTTTGTGGCAGGTACCACAGGATTGAGGCTCCAAACTCTTTTCCAATTGGGAAAAATGACTAGGAGGAGGGCCTTGTTCTCCCATCGGTTCCTTCCAATGGGAATTCAGAAAAGAATTCTCTTCGCATCCTTGCAAAACAAAGAAGAGGATTCCGACCAAGAGGGCTTTCAATTTCTGAACCTGCATTCGTGATATAAGATACTTTATCTTTTAAACTGTATATTTTTCTGCTATCTAAAAAACGATATTCTTTAGACTTGCAATAGAAAAAGGACATACGCAGATGAAACCATCCAGAATTTTTTCTCTCACACTTCTATTCCTTCTCTTCGCTTTGGCCTCCGTCTTTTGCGGCGGAAAAACCTCTCCTCTTCCTGGGGATCGAAAGAATTTAAAGATCGGAATTTGTCCGGGTCCATACGGGGATATGATCCAAAAAGCGATTCTTCCTTCTTTATCTAAGAAGGGTTATACGGTTGAGATCGTTACTTTCAGCGATTATATTCAGCCGAATCTTGCGCTTTCGAATCGAGACATCGATGCGAATCTTTTTCAACATGTTCCTTATCTTGTGAAGTTTTCCAAAGATAAAGGATTGAAGTTAAACGTTGTGATCAATATTCCCACGGCTCCTATGACTGTTTTCGGAGGCAAAACGAAAGATCCGAAGGATTTGCCGAATAACGCATCTATTGCGCTTCCGAATGATCCTACGAATCAAATTAGAGCTCTCAAATTATTTCAAGAACTCGGGTTTATCAAAGTCAATCCGAATGCGGATGCAACGAAAACCACTTTGAAGGATATCGTGGAAAACAAAAAGAACATTCAGTTTCTTCCTTTGGAAGCGGCTCAACTCCCTCGGTCTTTGGAAAGTACGAACTTTACGGCAATTAACGGAAATTTTGCGCTTTCTGCAGGATTAAAACTTACTGATGCGGTTAAATTGGAAACCCTTGCGGAAGAACATAAAAACGTGATCGTTGTCAGAGAGGAAGATAAAGACGCCGAATTTGCAAAGGATATCGAAGCAGCCGTACGTTCTAAAGAGTTTGCGGAAACGATCAATCGTGATTTTCAGGGATTTCAAAAGCCGGATTGGCTCGAAAAATAGGGCTTCCGCTTGAATTCCATTTCTATCATCGAGTTTAAAAACGTTTCGAAGGATTTTTCATCAGGGAAATCCTTCTCTGCACTTCATAACGTTAGTTTTGCGGTTCCGGGTAAGACGATTTTCGGAGTGATCGGTCAGACGGGAGCAGGAAAAAGCACTCTGCTTCGTTTTGTGAATCTATTGGAGCAACCTTCCGAAGGATCCATATTGTTCCGAGGAAAAGAGATCAACCATCTGAAGTCCAAGCCTTTGAGGGAACATCGTGCCAACGTCGGGATGGTTTTCCAACAATTTCATTTGGTTTCCAATGTGACTGTCTTTGACAACATCGCATTGCCTTTGAAAGCGGCAGGATGGAAACAAAACGAGATTCAAAAAAGAGTGACTGAACTTCTCGAATTGGTAGGAATTCCCGAAAAAATAAATTCTTTCCCTAAAACTTTAAGCGGGGGACAGAAACAAAGAGTCGGAATTGCAAGAGCCCTTGCCAATAATCCCAGCGTACTTTTATGCGATGAACCTACGTCCGCATTGGATCCGGAAACTACTTCTTCGATTCTTTCTCTTTTGAAAAAAATCAATTCGGAATTGAATGTTACGATCATGATCGTAACTCATGAGATGGAAGTGGTGAGAGATATCTGTGATTATGTAGCTGTGATGGACAAGGGAAAATTGGCGGAAATCGGTTCCACATACGATGTGTTTGCCGAACCGAAAGCGGAGATCACTCGAAAAATGATAGGTAGTTTCCTTTTTCCGAAACTATCCGATTCTCTGCTTTCCTCTTCGAAGGGGGAAATTTTCAGAATATTACTTAAGGGCAAAATCGCAAGCGATCCGGTTTTGGCGACCGTATTCAAAAACTCTGTTTTGCATCCGAACATACTATCAAGTAACATCGAATATATAGCAGGAAAACCCATCGGAGTTTTTTATATCGAAGTGAATGGCTCGGAAACGGAGATCCAAAAGCTTTCCGAACAATTTGTCCAGGCAGGAGCCGAAATAGAGGAGCTAATCAAATAATGACGGATCGTTTATTGGAACTATTCCCCGAACTATATATTGCCTTCGGTCAGACATTTTTGATGTTAGGTATTTCTTTATCCATGGCTTTGTTGTTTGGGATTCCACTCGGGTTTCTCATCTTTTTATTCGATAAAAAAGTTTTTATACGAAATCGCTGGATGTATGCGATTCTAGGCACTTTAGCCAACTTGATTCGCTCCATTCCTTTCGTGATTTTACTCGTTTCACTTCTTCCTTTCACAATGTTTCTTACGGGAACAACGATCGGTCCTTTAGCTGCGTCCGTTTCTCTTTCCGTTGCCGCCATTCCTTTTTTAGCCAGACTTGTGGAGACTTCTCTTCGAGAGATTCCGGAGGGAGTTTTGGAAGCCTCCGTATCTACGGGAGCTAGTTTATGGCTGATTGTAAGATGTGTTTTGATCCCGGAAGCTATGCCAGGAATGATTTCCGGGATCACATTAACGGGGATTAGTTTATTGAGCTATTCCGCAATGGCAGGGATCGTGGGAGGAGGTGGCATAGGAGACTTAGCCATTCGTTTCGGTTATTATCGTTACGAAGACGATATCATGTTTATCACGGTCATTCTTCTTATTGTTTTGGTTCAACTAATGCAATTGTTAGGTGATTTTGTAAGGAATAAATCGGACCGGAAAAACGGATAAAGTTTTTTTTCTGTTTGAATTGAAAAATAAAGCTCGAATCCAATACGATCCGAGCTTTTTCGTTTATTTATGATTAGCCGCCGCAGGCATTTCCGCCACCGCCGGAAGCCCCTCCGGAAACAGGCGTAGGTGCGTTGCCTCTGATATAATCTTTATCGTTATCGATCGCTTGATTCGAAGATACTGCAAAAGCACTTGTTGTGGTGAATGAATATCTGGGAATGAGGTTCGTATTCGAAGTAAATGTTAGACTGTCAGTGAGTTGGTCCGTCCTCCAAGGAGATCCGAAATTCAAATTGGTCCAAACTCTCGCTTCATCGTAGGCCAAAGAACTCCATTCCAACCATGAGCCGTTGTAAACTCTTGTAGGATATCCTAGTATCGCATTCGATACGAAAAAAGCGATCATATCATTCGTTGCATTTCTGGAGTAAGTGATGACGTGTTTGTTTCCGGAAATTCCCGCATCTGAAAATAACTGAGTCAACTCCACTTTCGTTTTGAAGCGATAGTTGGAGGCTCCCGTGTTCACCAGCAATTGATTCCAAGGAATATTGGCTGCATTTCGAATATGTCCGTCGATCGGAGTTTTACATCCTGAACCTGCGGAGCAAGTTTTCCCGGAAGGGGCATCAGTCTGTCCGTTTTGATTAGGAGGAGTAAATTCCGTACTGCTTCGGTTGTCCAGAAAAACGACTCCCTGTGCCGGAATAGGGGTTACTTTTTGAAAATTAGTATTTCCGTTTTTTATAATATGTATTACATCTCCTAAAGTGGCTTGTAAAATCGTATTGTCGGTCAACAAAGAGGAAACAGAAGTTATCTCTGCGGTTCCTAAGTCCGTATTTTTCGCTGCGAGAGAAGGAAGAAGAGATTCGTCTATATTTTGTTTTGCGGAACCATTGAGCACCGCAATATTGCGATTGGAGACTCCCCAATAACGAAGTGCATAATTGGCACGTAAGGTATAGGTCAGATCTTTTTCCGTGGAAGTATTCGGAACCAGAACGATCAAATCGTTTTTGGGATCTACTTTATAGGCAGATAAAAAACTATCGATCACTTTGCCTTCCGGCACAATCATTTCACTTTCAATCAGTCCGTTTGTTCTGGTTTGTCCGAAGATCGTAGAACTTCCGTTCAGGTATCCACTATCGATTAGATATCCGAAAACCCCTCTGTAAGGATTCACATAGATGAATTGATGATTCGCAGTCGAATTGGAATCGATTTGGAATAATATCAATTTGCCGGTAATTCCTGCCGGTTTTTGAACATTCCAATTGCTGAGCCAATAGTTCAGAGTGCTTGCCGTGATGAGACCGAACCTGTTTTCGTTATAATCCTCGCTGGATGCATTTGCCAATTCCTCAGCAGAGTTCACTTTGATCGCAGGTGGCACTTTGAGTTTAAGAAGCGCAGGCAAAAAATTATAATCCTTTGGATTTTTGCAATGAGTTAGGACGGCGCTTAAAATTAAAAAGATTGAGATCGAACGGATGTATTGATTCATATCGTGTTTCCTTTTATAGATTGAACGGCAGATTTGCCGCAATTCCGATCGTCTGTAGTTTCGGAGTGTTATATCCCCAATAAGTTTGAGAATAGAAGATCGTGTAAAAATTTCCGTAACTATCTGGAATGCCGAATCCTACTTCCACATTATGGAAATTTTCTTTTCTCCCCCAGGCAGGTCTTTGGTCCCGCACCCACATATCGTAGAGATTGACTCCCGGATATTGATCTGGAACTACTATATTATAATTATTGTAAGGTGGTCTATGTCTAGGGTCTGCAAAATCGTATCCACCCTGACCGAATTGTCCTCTTCCTCCTAAAGTGATTATGAAGCTTGCTATTCTTTTATACAATGCTCCGTAGTACAATACGTCGTCCGGGACAGGTTGTTCTCTTCTGCGATAACTGAGTTCCCCTAAGGTTCCCAACCCCCAAAAATTAAAGTCTTTTGCGATATATAAGTTCGCTTCCACTCCATTGGCACCGTCTCCTAGTGCTTGGGGATGTCTGTCATAGTCGCCTTTTTTGATTCCTCCCAAACGAAGAGATAGAGTCGGCATCCAAGAATATTTGGAGTCGAATTCATCAGTAATTTTATAACGTAAGCCTATCCGGCTGTCTAAAATTCCGTTTTTATCTTTGGTTTCGGGAATTTGAGTGAGTCCATAGTATCTATCAACGAGTCTATGTCTACTCAATCGTCCATTTCCAACTGTTAGATCTGCTGTTAGACGGTCTGTGATCCCGTATTCCAATGAGAGACTCGCTACATTAATTCTTACATCATCGTCATACTTGGCAAAATTATTCGCTAAGTATGCACTATCGTAACGAGAATGAACAAAAACAGGCCTGACCCAAAGCTGCCTCTCATAAGGAGCCCAGGCTTGCTGCGCACTTAATTGTGTAGCTAAAAGAAAAGATAAAAAAGAAAAACCATAAAAGATGAATTTGTTAAACATAATTTTTTCCTATATATATGATAACTTAATCTTTCATTTAAGATCATTCGATTCCTTGCGTTATCCGCATGCTCTATTTATGGAATCGAAAGGGAGAAGGACACAAACCTTCCCTCACCCATTCTCTTAAATTATTTTCAAGTTATGTAAAACTTATGCAAAATTTCAAAACTTGCGACTAACCACCGCAGGCATTGGCACCTCCTCCGCCACCACCGCCGCCGCTGGAACCGCTGCTACTTCCTCCCCCTCCGGATGCAGAAGAGCCGCCGGTAGAGATTAAATATGCTTTGTCCTCTGTGATGATTTGGTTGGAGGATGTAGAGTATTGTTGGGTGATCGTAAAACTGAACTTCGAAATTTTCGCGTCCGTATTTGCTGTTAGGTTGTTCGTGACAGCCGAAGAGTTCGTTCTCCAAGGAGAGGATGCCGCCAAATTCGACCAGTTTCCTGTGTTCGTTGAATCATTATAAGATGCGAATGCCGACCACTCGATCCAAGAGCCGTCATAGTATCTTGTAGGATATCCTAAAATGGAGATGGCTGCAAATCCTGTGACCATAGAACGTACGTTAGTTCTGCAATATGTGACTACCGTTTTACCTTTCGTATAGCCGATCCCGCTGAAAGTATTGGCAAGTTCCGCTTTGGTTAAAAAACTTCCTGTAGCGGCATCCAATAGATTTGCAAAAGGTAAGTTCACGGAGCCTTTTATGTTTCCTTCAATCGGAGAAACGCAAGGAGTAGTTGTGCAGGATCTTCCTGACGCTCCGGCAGTTGTGTCTTGCACTCCACCGTATTCATCCGTTCTTCTCGCATCCAAAATAAAGACTCCTCCTGCAGGAATCGGAGTTACTCCCGTAAAACCCGTATTGCCATTACGTACTATGTGGAGCACGTCCCCGATCGTGGCATGAAGGATTGTATTGTCTGTGAATAAGTTCCTAAGAGAAGAGCCTCCTTCCGGATACTCTGTACTACCCCTTAGAGTTGTGAACAATTGTCCTTGCAGGGCTAAGTTGCTCACCGCTCCGTTTAACACTGCCAAATGTTTTTTGTCCGCTCCCCAATAACGAAATGCGAACCAGCCTCTTAAAGTGAACCAAAGATTGGAATAGTCGCCCGTTGTATAAGAATCCTGAGCGAAAACAACCAAATCTTTGCTTAGATCGATTCCATACTTATAGAGTAGGGCATCGATAGAAGCTCCTTTGGCTACCATCGTTTCCGTATCAATCAATCCGTTGTTTCTTGTTTGCGCAAACGATGTAGTCGCATCTGTCACAAGGAAGGTATAAACTCCTTTTTGAGTGTTTTGAGGAACATAACGACCGCTAGCAGTTCCTCCCGTTTGAATTTGTAGGATGACTAGTTTTCTGGAAATTCCTTCCGGTTTTTCCGTATCCCAGTTATTAACCCATCTTTCCAATGTACTTGCAGTGATCAGTCCATAACGATTGTCCGCATAATTGTCTGCGGATTCGCTTGCGAGTTCTTCTGCAGTGTTGACTTTCAATAAAATAGGAAGTTTGAATTTTAATGCTTCCATTATGAAATCGTATTCTTTCGTCTTTTTGCATGAAGAAGTGCCCAAAGCCGCAATCGATAATAACAAGGTCAAGTATGTGATCTTTCTCATTTTGGTTTCTCCTTTATAAATTGAACGGAAGGTTTACTGCGAATCCTACCGTTTTCAACTTTGCAGTGTTATATCCCGAATATGTATCTGAATAAAATAAGTTATAAAAATTCCCGTAATTATCGGTAAAACCCAATCCTATTTCCAAGTTATGAAAATTTTCCCTTCTTCCCCATGCCGGTCTTTCATTGGCAACCCAGTAGTCGTATAAATTCACTCCCGGTATTAGATCCGCAGTTTTGAGGTTTAAATAATTGTTCGGCGGTTCTTGTCTAGGATCTGCAAAGGCATATCCTCCTTGCCCGATTTGTCCTCTTCCGCCTATCGTTAGAAATACGACTTCGAATATTTTTTTATAGAATGCACCGTAATAGAGGATATCGTCCGGAACAGGTTTTTCTCTTCTTCTGTAGGAAAGTTCACCTAATGTTCCTAATCCGTAGAAGTTGAAATCCTTTGCAAAATAAAGATTGACTTCTCCTCCGTTGGCGCCGTCTCCCAATGACTGAGGATTTCTATCATAATCTCCTTTTTTGATACCTCCCGCTCTAAGCGAGATTGTAGGCATCCAGGCATATTTGGAATCGAACTCATCTATGATTTTGTATCGAAGTCCCACTCTGGTATCTAGGACGCCGTATTTGTCCGGAGATTCTGGTGTTTGCTGCAATCCGTAGTATCTATCCAGAATTCTGTGACGACCTAACTTTCCAAAGCCGGAGCTTAGGTCGAATGTAAGCCGATCCGTGATCCCGTATTCAAGGACTAAACTTCCCGCTGTGATTCTGACATTATCGTCGTAGGAAGAGTGATTGTTTGCAAGATAGGCACTGTTGTATTCCGAATGAACAAAGACAGGTCTAACCCATAGCTGTCTTTCGTAAGGTGACCAAGCTTGTTGTGCGGATACTGCACTACTGATTGTTAATAGCGCAATGTATAATATTAATTTTATCTGTTTCATGAATGTCATTTGCTTAAGACTTTAAGTGTTTTTGTTAAATGGTGTAGGAACTCATTTGGCTCTCAGCTTTACGTTGAATCGAATACTGACAAAATATTCGAGTGCTTCCAACTGTTCGCTTGTAAGTTTGCCTGCAAGATCAGGAAGATTGACTCTTTGTTTTTCGCTGTTGGGAAGAGAACCTTGGAGGTAATCCAATTGTTCCGACTGAGCGACCACTTTCGTTTTGTCTGTCGGAGGAAGTTCTATCTCTAGATTGTATATGGACTTTCCTAAATGGAATTTTTCCCGATCTTTCCCCTGGGGGACTTGGCCGACTCCACCGCCACCAAAGCCTCCTGAGGCAAAGACGGAGCTGAACCCGCTCAGATAAATTAGTAGAAATAATGCGACAATTTGTTTCATATATTGTATTTTCCTTAGATATTTCCAGTATTTAAGACAATAAGTACGTTATCAAGAACTATATATCTAATATATTGAATTTTTTCCAATAAAAGGCCCTTTGGAGAGCAATCCAAAGGGCAGGGTTCACGGAGTTTTTTATATGGAGAGTGAGGTTACTGGCCTTTGTAGGCTTTGTCCTCATCAATGTTTTTGCGGGTAGTTGTTGCGTTTGTGTTGATGTTGAATACGGAATATTGAGCCGTACTCGCAGCGCCATTGTAGACAGGTCCTGGTGTGGAGGTTCCGCTTTCAGTCAGTTCTGCCGTATCTGTAGCAAATTTATGGCCGGAAGGCAGTGTTCTTAGAGCTGCATTTGTATGGTATGCGGAGAGTGCAGTCCATTCAATTAAAGAATTCTCATAGAATACTGTTGGTTTGCCTAAGATTAAAAAAGTGCTGATTCCTGTTACCATAGAACGTGCGTTAGTTCTGCAATACTGAAGAATTGTTTGTCCCGAAGTATAGCCTGTTCCTGCCGGATTGATTGAATTGAAACCACTAACATCCGACCAAAGTGCAGCGATAGCAGCTTTTGATTTGAATTTACCTGTTGTTTGATCAACGACTTGCGGCCAAGGAGTGAATTTTGCTCCTTTGATATGACCTGCAAATAAAGCGGCACCGGAGGGTCCAAGAGTGAGTGCTACCGTGCCGCCTGTAAATTCTGCGTCTGTTGTGGTAGTATTGTGTCTTGCGTCTGCTATAAATACATTACCAATTCCGTAAATTCCGTGAGAGGTAGGGTTTTTCGCAATATTGATTACGTTTTCAAGAGGCTGCACTAAAACTGTATTGTCGAGTTTTCCATAAGCATCCTTTACAGAGAACGTTCCTTTGGTCGGTGCTGATAAAACTCCAGAATCTGTGGAAATATAGTTTGCCGCAAAATCTCCGTTAGCATCTATTGCTCCGTTTAATACTGCTACATTTTTTCTATCCACTCCCCAGTATCTTAACCAGTATACCGCACGGCCTAAGTTTTGATATACGCTTCCTTTAGGGCTTGCTAAAGTTCCTGCTCCTCTATCAGAACCCGCTGCGAATACGATAAGATCTTTTGTAGGATCAATTCCGTATGTTTGTAGAATTTCATCTGTGATTGCGCCTGTAGGTAGTGTGTTCGGATCAGTGATGATTCCGTTGTCTCTGGAGGCTCTGTATGCGAAACGATCACTTTGATTGAATACCGAACTCGTCCAGTCATACACCTTTACACCATTTGTTGGAATTATGTATTGTTTTGTGTAAGAGCCCGATGGGAATGATTGGACGATTACCAAGTTCCCTGAAATATCGCTTGGCTTGTTGGCAGTCCAATTGTCCAGCCATTTTGAAAGTTTAACGGACGTTACTAGCCCATAATTATTTTCATCGTAATTATCTGCTGATTCCGTTGTTAACTCTGCAGCTGTGCTAACTTTGACAGTGTTTAATAAAATTCCCGCTAAAAGCAGTGTTGTAAGGTTATCATCATCTTTCTTTTTGCATGCAGTGAGCAGCGTTGTTGAGATGAGTCCGATTGCTAAAACCGATTTGAAGTATTTCATCTTTTTTTCCTACCTGGTCTTCGATTGCCAGATTGCATCCGGTTTTCGAATCATTTTAGTCATAAATTGAATGAATACGGGTATTTGATAGAATTAATCTGTTATATGAGAGTAATTGTTTATTATATGGGATAGAAAATTGGAGGTATGGGTAATGGATTGGAGGGAGGGGGGTGGGAGTTCCTACAAAAACGGACAATTTTGCAAAATAAAAACCTATTTCTCCTAGATATGAAAAAGATTACACAAACCAAACATTTTGAAAAACATTCGCTTACCTACCAAAATAGCACTACTTCAGTCTCAACTATGTTAATTTCAGAGCGATTGTCTCATGAACTGAATGAGTTCGTTGAACAAAATGGAGGTAGTTTTAAGGAATTATTTAGAAGTTTGTTGGATGAGTTTGGAGAGATGATTCTAAGTTATCAGCCTACTTCCTCCACTCGTTTAAAGAAAGAATATCAGGCTTCTGGACAGGCACAGATCAAAAGAAATATTCGTGTAAGCGATTCTGATTTAGAAGAATTTCGTATAATTGCTGATTATTTACGGATGTCAAAATGCAAATTATTCGCAATGCTACTGGAGTGGAAGTTGATCGGATGGGGGTTGGTTTTGAGGAGAGTGGGGGTTGTGAGAGTTCCTACCCACCACCTAACACACTTCCTCTCCATTCTCGCAAAACCCTCTTTCTTCTCCCAAAAATCCAAAATCTACTTACGATCTTGATGATGAGGGCAGATCCAAATCAACTTTACTTCCTGACTAGAAGGATTTTTCAGCTGTAAAAGATCGGATGCTAAGAAAATTGCACTGTCCCCTTGCTCCAAAGAATAGGTTTTATCTTGGAAAGTAATTTCCAGACGTCCTTCTAGGATGATGATATTCTGTTCAAATTGGTTTTCGAACCAAGCAGGAAGAGGGAAATTTCCAGAAGCAACCTTAATTTCATATAACTCGAGTTTATCGGCGTCGTCTTTATGCAGCGAACGGGCTTCTAAATTTCCTTTATGAAGCTTGAAAATTCTTCCTTCATCTTTTCTAACCACCTTAGGTGTTCTTAAAAATAAATCCGGGATCATTTCCGCAATCGGTGTTCGTAGTGCTTTTGATAGTTTCCATAAGATACCGATGCTAGGAGTTGTTTTCCCGGACTCGATCAATCCGAGCATTCCCCTGCTAACGCTTGATATTTGGGAAACTTTTTCCATAGAGTAACCGAGTTCCAAACGCCTCTTTTTGATAGTAACGCCGAGAATGCTGGTTAAAACATCTTCTGGCTCAAGTTTTCCAGGGGTAACTTCATCAATTGTATCATTCATAGGAAAGCTTCTTTATTTTAGCGGTCGAGCGCTTAGTTTTTACAAAAGTTTGATATATTGGATATTTTGTAAAGTAAAATAGAGTAATTCTTTGGAAATGAGATAAAAATGGTAAAAAACAAGAAAATTTCAGCCCAAAGGACAAGGGCAGGAAGGTTATAGAATCCAAATTCCTCTTTAGAAGAAGGTAAAATTCCTAAATTTGTGTAAGTAAAGTAGGCAAGTTGAGGAATGAAAAGGTTTGCCCATCCGAGGGAATTGTCGGAGAAAGAAATTAGATATAAGGGGAGTAAGAATAAAAAATACCAAGGATTGGCAATCGGGTTGATGATTAAGTAACAGAAAAAAAGAAAACTCATCGTAGCCATGCTTCTCTTCCTGTTCTTAAAGAAGCGATTTCTTTGTAGGATAATAAATAAATTAATTCCAATCATCAAAAAGATAAACAATAGCTTGATTATCGATTTTTCAACAAAAGATCCCAAGATATAAAACAGAATCGAATTGAATTCGAAACTGGATGCGAAAAGAAGCAGACTACGAATGTCTTCACTGCCATCCAATCCTACGATGTATTTATAAGCAAAGAATCCTGAAGCCAAACCTGTTCCGAAGAGGAAACTTGCAGAAAAATAGTATAGAATATTTGGAAACAATTTATTTTCAAATATTCTTTTCCTGAAAACGAAATAAGGAAAAAAGATGATTAGAAACAATTTGCAGTGAACGGATAATCCGAATAGAAACCAGGAAAGATAACGAAACTTATTTTCCATCAGCCAGAAAGAGGCGGAGATGAAAAACAAAGGAATCACTTCGAAGTGAGCGTTGATATATATTTCTTTCAAAAGGATAGGAAATAAAAAATATAAAACGGCCGCTTTCTCATTCGAAAGTTTGAATATAAACCAAAAAATCGCTAAATCAAAAACTATATATGATAGCTTGAGTTCGATCAATGAAAACGGAGCAATACTGTGGATCCAGCTGAAATACAGTTCGATCCAAGGAAAATAAATTGTAGTCCAGTCTGGATGATTGACTCGAGATAAAATTTCGCTCGCTCTTTCCGAATTCAGGATGGAGGAATCATTGGAAAAAAAGAAATCAGGCGCTAGCTGATAAGGCGAAAAATCATGGGAGATCATAGCACCTTCCCAAAGATATCTTGCCCAATCATCTTCCCAAATAGGGAGAGAAACCGATAACATCACTCTGAGTAAAATACCGAAAAACAAAAACTCGTGGAAATAATTTTCGAAAAAACTTTTTTCCAGCTTTGTGAACAGAAAAAAAGAAAGACCTAGGCAGATTAGGACAAACGCATAACTGAAAATTCCTAATTGAACGGAATAAATCTGAAAGAAAAGCAGAGAAGAGAAGAGTAAGATCAGGAAAGGGTAAGGAAGAAGCAGCCTTAAATTCTTTCCTGAAGAAAAAATCATTTCACTGTTGTTTGTTGAAATTCAGATTATTGCATTTTTCACAAACATCGGCAGGAATAATTCCTGTTTTCATGAGCAAACCGAATACGAAACAACCTGCACACCAGCCTAAAAAAGACTCAAGAGATGCGAAGAACACCAACACACCTAACACTGCTTTGTAAGCATCCCATTGCCCGTAATGAAATAGTGCAAAGGCGGCAACGGCGAACGAAAACCCTATGACTTGTGCAAATCGTTTGGGAGGTCCTGCCGTAGGGATAAAAGAAATTTTTAGTAAAGGCACTAGCCATCTTGAAGTAATGAACGCTACCGGTTCGAATTTGGGCCCGTAACTCAATCGCAATGCAAAGCTGACCGCTAGAATTCCCAAAACAATCGGGTTTGGAAATAAAATGGCGAGAACTCCTAACAATACAACGCTGGAAGCGACAATTCTCGTGGCATTTTCATTCACAACATCCGGATAATAACCTAATTTCATGATTTGGCTCCTATCTGCTCAGACTTGGTTGGAGGGGACAATTGGCAAGAAAAATTCAATTTTGCAGACAAAAAGTTTATTTTATTGACGAAAATCTGCAATTTCATCGTTTTGGACTCATATTTATATAAATGAGTGCTTTTCGGAAGGGATGGCATAAGGAGATTTATATGAGAGTTTCATTTTTCAGATTCGGAAAGCAGATACAAGTTTTCAGTTTGTTTCTATTGTTTGTCGCCCATCTTCCTATCGCAGCATTTTCTGAATCGGCTACAAAGGAATGGGATCTGAAGGAGTCTTGGGTTCTTTCTCCAAAACAAGCATATTTGCTGAAGCAGAAGGGTGCCGTCCTTTTGGATGCAAGAGATCTTTCTTTGCGATATTTACCGAAAGTGGCGGATACGAAAACAATTTCCTGGGAAGAACTCTCCGTTAAGTCTTCACCTAATAATGGTAAACTTCTTTCGGATCAAGAAATTTTAGGTAAACTGAGTAAAGTCGGTATCGGATCCGATACGACTGTGATCGTCATCGGAGATCCTTTGAACGGTTGGGGAGAAGAGGGTAGAATCGTTTGGACTTTAAGAACTGTAGGAATCAAAAAATCCTTCTGGATTGACGGTGGAGCGAAAGCATATACTCGATATCTGTCTCAAGTAGGGAATGGAAATTCGGAAACGAATAAAGGATTGGAAATTAAACAAGATAAAAATGCAAAGAAGAAAGAATTGGATATCGACCACTCCCAACTAAAATCCGCTTTAAATGCACCTAACAAAAAAATATTTGTCTTGGATGTAAGAGAGGAAAGAGAATTTAAGGGAGAAACTCCTTATGGAGAATCCAGAGGCGGCCATATACCGGGAGCTAAATGGTTGTACTTTAAATCGTTTTTAAACCAAGAGGGATATTTGAAATCGAAAGAAGAGATACTCTCCGTTTTGACTAAGGAATCCATTCCTAAAAACGGAATCGTAGTATCTTATTGCACAGGAGGAATTCGTTCCGCTTGGACAACATCCGTATTGATTTCTTACGGAATTGAAGCGAAAAATTATTCAGGATCTATGTGGGAATGGTCTTCCTTGGATTCCAAAGAATATCCTTTGGTGAAGTAAAGTCTTGAAACATATAAAAACCTTATCCATCATTTCCACTGCGGTTTTGTTGATCGCATCCGTATCATTTTTGGTATGGAAGTTTGTCCCCAATCCTGTTCCGGTGGAAGAAGTTTTTCCGGGAAGGATTTGGGCAAAGCCGGTGACACAGCTTCCCGATTTACAAGGAGTAGGTGCTCCTCGTGCGGAAAATTGCGGGAAGTGCCATGCGGAGATTTATCAAGAGTGGAAAACTTCTACGCACTCACACGCTCTTTCCGATCTTCAGTTTCAAGCAGAGTTAAGTAAACCGTCTTCTCCTCAATGGATTTGTTTAAATTGTCATATCCCTGTTCAAAATCAGAGAGAGAAGATCGTAGTCGCACTGAATCACGGTAAATATGAAGAACCGGTAGAAGTTCCCAATCCGGGATTCGATCCTAAAATGAAAGAAGAAGCTGTTACTTGTGCCACTTGCCATGTCAGAGTGGATGAACAAGGCAAATCCTATGTCATCGGGGCGAATGGAAATACTAGCCCTCCGCATCCTGTGAAAATCAATGCGTCCCTTCTTCGAAATCGTTGTTATGATTGTCATAATGAAACTTATGAGTTGAACTCGAGTTTGGTGTGTTCTTTTCAAACTGGCACTGAATTGAAAGAAGCGGCTTCCCATTTTGCAGATAAGGATTGTGTGAGTTGTCATTTGCCTACTGTGAAACGATCCTTCGTGATTGCCGAATTGGGAAAATCCAAGAAAGATTCCCATAAACATTCGTTTATCGGAGGAGGAGTCCCTAAAAAATTCGAACTGTACCAGCATCAAATCCCCGGAGGTTATTCTCCCGGAATCGTATTGGAAAGTTGGGAAAAAAAGGATTCCGATTCGATCCTAGTCAAAGTGAAAAACCAAAACGCAGGCCATTATCTTCCTTCAGGAGATCCAGAAAGACATTTGAAATTGGAATTGATCTGGTTGGATGATTCCCGCAAAGCAATTTCCAAAGATGAAATTCGAATCGGGCAGGAATGGGAATGGTCACCTAAAGCACGTAAGACGTCAGACAATCGATTGAGGCCGAAAGAAATTCGGGAATGGAGAAAGGAAATCCCGGAAGGGAAGGTTAAGTCGGCAATCCTTCGTGTGTACCATATAAGGTTGAAGAACGTTGTCTCCGATTATGTGGAAAAATATGCGACCGGAGCACCGGAACAATACCAAGTTAAGATCAAGGAATTAAAAAAACATTACCCTCATAGTTCTTTGGTTCTTGAATCCGAATTCGACTTGAATACTAAAAAGGTTAAAAATACTTCCTTAAAGGATCTATTTGAAATCAATGAAAAACGTAGAGGGGAGTGAAGTTGCAATCATCATCCCTGCCAGAAACGAAGAAGGTTCTATCGGCTTCGTTCTGGAGGGAATCCTTTCTTTAGGAGTTGTCTCGAAAGATCAAATCTATGTTTCGGACAATGATTCTACGGACAAAACGAACGAGGTGGCAAAGTCATACGGAGTTCATGTGGTTCATGAAACAGAGTTAGGTTATGGAAATGCCTGCCTTCGTGCCTTAAAAGAAATCGCATCTCTTCAAAAACTTCCTGGAGCTGTAGTCGTTTGCGACGGAGACGGTTCCGATTTTCCGGAAGACATTCTTTCTTTGGTGGAAACATTGAACCGAACTCAGGCGGATCTTGTGATCGGTTCCAGAACCATCGGAGAGATTGAAGAAAACTCTCTCGGTTTTTTACAAAGATTCGGCAATTGGCTGACTTGTTTTTTGATTCTTGTATTCTATCGAAAAAATTTTTCCGATTTAGGACCTCTGAGAGCGATTCGTTATGAATCCTTACTGAAGATGAAACTGAAAGATCCCACCTGGGGTTGGAATATAGAAATGCATATCCGTGCCCTTCAAGAGAATATGAAGGTCGTTGAAATCCCCGTCGGATACAGAAGGAGGAAATCAGGAGTGTCCAAAATCTCCGGCACATTAAGAATGGCGGTCCGAGTAGGAATCAAAATCCTTTACACATTTTTCAAGTTGACTTTCTTTAAACCTAAATAGGTTTACGTTTGCACATTTTTGTCTTCATACTCTATGCGGTTATTTTATTTTTAGGAGCTCAATTCATCAATAGGGAGGATTGGCCGAATCTACTGGGATTCACATGCACTGCTCATTTTATCTTTTTTCTTTCATTTCGTTATTTGGATCGTTTGAATTTAAAAACCTTAATTCTTTTCGCCGTTTTTTATCGAGTGATTCTCATTGGGATCGAACCGAAGTTAAGTGATGATTTCTATCGGTTTTTGTGGGACGGTTATTTGGTGTATGAAGGATACAACCCTTTCTTTTGGAACCCGGTAGAATGGTTGTCCCAGAATGGGAATCCTTCAGAAGAGATGGTTTATCTTTTTTCCCGTATGAACAGTCCTCATTATTATTCCGTTTATCCTAGTGTGTTGCAGTCCCTTTTTTTTCTGCCTTGGGCTTTTGAAATCACCTCCCTTTTTTGGCAGACATTTTTCCTTCAGAGTTGTTTGTTTCTTTTCGAGTTAATCAATATATTCCTAACGTATAAAATCAAACCGACCCTGGCTCATTCTTCTTACTGGGTATATTGGGGAAACCCTTTGGTGATTTGGGAGGGAATTTCCCAAATACATCCTGAACCGATCATCGTTACGCTACTGTTAGTCTGCATTTTGCTGTATCGTCTTCGTAGATTTTCAGGGATCTCTTTTGTTTTTCCTTTCCTTTTACAGGTTAAGATGAATTTGATCTTTCTTTTACCCGGAATTTTTTTCTCCATTCCTAAAAAATACCGCATCTCTCTCCTTGTATTTTTGATTTTTTCTTTAGTTGTACTCGCTTTTACTGTGTTTGGTGAATACGGCGCTCAATCTTCTCAGGGGATCGGTCTTTTTTTGCATTCCTTCCGATTTCACTCTTTATTTGAATCTCCTATTTATTATTTTTTAAGAATATTCGACCGATTGGAATATCTTTCCGGTACTATTTCTCTGATCACGGGAGGATGCGTTTATCTCTATTTGGTTTCGAGATACAAACTTGATCTTTCCGCTTCTTTCTTTTTCGGGTATTTGTGTCTGCTGTTGTTTTCTCCCGTCATTCATCCTTGGTATTCTTTGCCTCTCATCGCACTTGCATTAGAGAGGACGAATACTCTTCCTTGGATTCGTGCATTTTCGTTTTTCTGCGGACTTTCGTATCTGTTTTACGGAGTCAAATTCGAATCGTTCGGACTTATCTTTTTATTTTTGGAATCAATCGTTTATTTATGGATCATTTATGGAAAACAAAGCTTTAATTATCTTCGCCAAAAAACCTGAACTGGGAAAGGTGAAAACAAGACTTGCGAAGGATTTAGGGGAAACAGAAGCCTTACTTGCTTATGAAAGACTTTTAAAAATAACGGAAGATGTAACAGAAGGTAGTTGGATGAAAAAATATTTATTTTGGGAAGGTGAGATTCCTAAACAATCCGATTTTTTTTCCTCAGGTTACGTCTATAAATCTCAAAAGAACGGTGATTTGGGATTTAAGATGAAGTCGGCTTTCGAGGAAATCCTGCCATTGCATTCCCAAGTCTGTATCATTGGTACGGATTGTCCTTATCTGGATGAATCCATTCTGAAAACTTCTTTCGATTTACTGGAAAACGATTCCGATCTTGTGATTGGTCCCGCTATGGACGGAGGGTATTACCTCTTGGGAATGAGAAAACTTCACGGGGAAGTTTTCGAAGGAGTGGAGTGGAGCACAGATCGTGTTTTTGCAACCACTGTGTCGATTGCGATAGAAAAACGATTAACTGTAAAAGAACTTCCTAAATTGAGAGATATTGATACAATTGAAGATTATTATATTTGGAAAAATTAATATATTTTGTTATTTAGGTTCCAGGAAAATTTCCGCCCTTCTTTGAAGGGATCCGTCAGAAGCGGATAAACCTTGCGGTAAAGGTTTGGAGTTCCCGTAAAACAATCTTTGAATTTGATCTTCTTTTACGTTATGAACGATGAAGAAACGAAATATTTCCAGAGATCTTTTTTCACTCAGAAGCATCTCTTGAGTTGCATTCCCACCGTCCCAAGAATGGGCGTGGATGAATACGTTCCAATCAGGGTTTCTTAACAAATATTCGGCGGTCTTTTGCAGTCGGATTTGATCCGGTTGCGAGATGAGATACGAGTTTTTGGAAAAGTAAAGAGTCAGGCGGTTCGAATCCTGCTCTACTTTTAGTTTTTTATAAGGTTCGTCGTAGATATAACCGGCTTGCGCGGAGAGATTTCCATTAGATAAGATATAATGAACGCCGTAAGTTAGCCCTAGGGTTAGGGTAAGCATCGTTAGTTTTTTCAGAAGTAAAGAACCCACATTTATATTTTCGGAATTCTTTTGGCGACAACCAATGCCTATTTCGAAAAATATGTTTGAAATATGTCTCGAAAACAATTCAGTGAATGGAAAGTGAAAGGTGGTTCGAATGAAACTTAAAGATTTGGCTCTGCAACTAGGCGGAAAAGTTCATGGAAACGGCGAATTGGAAATCACAGGAATCAAGGATTTGGAGCATCATTCTCTCGTAGATGCAAAATCCATCTATTACGTTGCTTCCAAAAAATATCTGGCAAAACATCCCAAAGCGAAAGACGTACAAATCGCTCTCACGATCGAATCCTTAGCTGAAAATTTTCCTAACGCAATCATCGTATCCGAATCCGATTCCAAAGTGAAATTCATCCATATCATTTCTATGTTTGAAAAGAAACCTTCCTATACGGTACAAGTTTCCCCTAAAGCAAGCATACATCCTTCCGCTAAAATCGGTAAGAATGTAACCATTATGGACTTTGCAGTCATTCAGGAAAATGTAATCGTGGGAGACAATTGTGTCATTTATCCGAACGTAGTTTTGGAACCGAATGTAGAGTTAGGTGAAGGAACCGTCATTAAATCGGGAGTGATCATCTATTACAACTGTAAGCTGGGAAAAAACAATCTCATCCATTCCAATACCGTGATCGGTGCGGACGGATTCGGTTTTTACGATCATTCGGGAGTCAGATACAAAGTTCCTCAAATCGGGAACGTAGTGATCGGAGACGAAGTGGAAATGGGAGCTCATTGCACTGTAGATCGTGCCGCTTTGGAATCCACTACCATCGGAAATCATACTAAATTCGACGACCATGTTCATATCGGTCATAACTGTCGTGTGGGAAATTATGTGTATATTGCGGGCGCAACGGTTCTTGCCGGTTCCGTAACGATAGAAGACGGATGTTTTTTAGCGGGACAATCCGCTGTCGCAGAACATCTAACAATGAAAAAAGGTTCTATCTTGATGGGGCTTTCCGGACTTACGGAAGATTCCAAAGAGAAAACTGCTTATTTCGGAATTCCTGCAAGGCCGGCTTTGGAGATGCATCGCATTCACACTTCTTTAGGAATGATTCCGGACGTAGTGAAAGATTTTCAAAAAAGACAGAAAGATTAGTAAAAAATTATTTTTTGGAATCTTCGATCCATTGTTTCCAAATTTCAGGAACATAACCGATCGTAGCTTTTTTCCCGTCTCTTACGACGGGGGTTTTGATGAGAAGAGGGTTTGTCAGCAAAGCCTCTTCTTTGTCGTACACCATATACTTTAGATTTTTATCTTCATATACTTTCGATTCCGTATCGATCAGATCGTCCAGTTTGACGGAACCAAGGATGGATCTGAGTTCCCCTTTGCTCATTTCCTTTTCTTGAAGGTTGATGAATTGAAAGGGGATTCTTCTCTCTTGAAAGTAGAGTTGGGCTTTTTTGGAATCTTTACACTTCTTGGTGCCGAAGATTTGAAGGTTCATCCGAAAATAGATTTCTTGAATTCCTCTAACAAAGGTTCGGAGCCGGAAAGCATAAGCTCGATTTGATCTTTGTCGAGGTCGTACATAACATGAGCTTGCAGGTATTGAGTGAATTCTTCGGCGGTTAGTTTTTTCGCATCAAAGCTTTCTTTTAAAAAATTGTACCATGCAGCAAGAATCACTTTTTGGTGAGCTAATTCTTTGATCCCGATGGTGATGATTTTAGGGGATTTCATAGGAATCTTCTCCAGAATCTTGGTTAGGGAAGACTTGATGTCAATCTAAAAACCTGTGGATCACTGAAAAATACAAAGACCAAGAGCCTGAGTTCAAATCCAGTCTTCTCATGTACTGAGATGTGCTGATATTGGCATCAATCACTCTGGTATCGTCGAAGATTCCCACCTTTCCGTCTTGGCGGATGTAAAAACTGGACTCTTCTCCGTTATAACTTCCGTTGAATCTTGCGATGGCGATGTGATGGTAAGCGATTCCCAGTTGAAGGAAGTTGCTATCACCTAACCTGCGATTGATTGCCGTTTCGGCGCGAAATGCCAGACCGCTTCCTCTGAGTTTTCCTTTTTGTTGGAATACACTGACATTCGGTTCTCCTCCGACGCTCCATCCGCTGATGTCCCAATCGGCAGAAGTGAATCCCATTCCCACTCCGTTCTCCCATTCCCATCTTCTGGAGAGATCGATGACGTAATGATAGGTTCCTAAAAAATGATAAGAATAAATTTCCGAGGTAAGCCTGGTTTGGTAGAGATCGCTTGTGGCTTCTGTCAAATTCAGTTTCGCTAGATCTTGCCTGCCCAAAACCATTCCCACTTTCGAATGAGGGCTGATCATAAATCTCACAAAACCTTCGTAAGTTGCCGTTTCCCTGCCTCCCGTTTGCCTCACTTCCGAAAAAACGATGGGGTTGAAACTGGAGGAAAAACTGTTTAAATTGGAATCGAATCTTCCTGGAACTCTCTGTCCTACCCCTGTCCTAAGACCCGCTTCCCAATACCATCCTTCTGCGGAGATTCCTAGAAACGGACTCGAAAGCAAAAGAGCGGTACAAAACAATCCAATACATCTTGACATAACGATTTCATCCAATTTCGTAAGGAAGAGCCTATATGGAAACATTCTTTCAAAGCGAATCCAAATTCACCCTTCTTTTGGGTTCTGATATCCTCAGCCCCTATTTTTACCTAATCCTCTTGGTAGGATTGTACCTGACCTTTCGACTGGGGTTCCCTCAGATCCGATTTTTGTTTTTGTCCCTGAAGATTTTGACGGGGAATATGGACTTCAAAAGTTCCAAAGGGCAGTTGGTCCACTCCCAGGCCTTTTTTGCGGGGATCGGTTCCTCCCTTTTGACCGGATCCGTTTTCGGAACCGGTTTGGCGGTGGCTTACGGTGGAATCGGTGTTATCTTCTGGATTTGGGTGGTTTCTTTGCTTGTGATGCCGGTTCGTTTGGTGTCTTCCACTTTGGCAGTGAAATTCAGAAATCAATTGCCTAGCGGCCGTTATCTTTCCGGACCGATGTATTTTATCGAAAAATCGCTTCGTGCCAAATGGTTGGCGGTGGCCTTTTCTTTCGGAAGTATTTTTACTGTTTTGATTTTCGGGGGAATCTTCCCTTTCCTGAGTTTAACCTACATCACCAAAGAAGCGTTAAATTTCGGTGGAATGGCGGGTCCCATTTCCCTTTCCGTAATTTTACTTTTTATCGTGATCGGAGGAATTCGAAGAGTGGGGCGCACTGCTTCCATTCTGGCTCCTTTGGGAATCCTTCTTTTCCTTTTCGCTTATTTCAGTTTGTTTTCGGAAGGATTGGTATCTTTCTTTTCCTTCGTGGCGGATGTTTGTAGGGAGGCTTTCACCTTGAAGGCTCTGGAAGGAGGAGGGATTTTCGGAATTCTGAGAACCGTATCCGTTTCTTTGGGAGTCTTTTTTCTTTCTACGGAAACTGCAGTGGGAAAATCTTCCGGTGTGGCTGGAGTCGTTAGAACGGATTATGCCGCAAAACAAGGGTTAGTGAGTATGCTTGCTACCTTCTTTGAAGGTTTTATTATGGCGACCTTGGTCGGTTTCGTATTGTATTCTTACGGTGCCGTGAATTTCGATTCAGTAATTGCATTTCCGGAATTGATCCTTCAGAACAAAGAATCTTTTTCTTCCTTACTATTGTTCGGTGCCTTTTTATCTTTCGGAATTCTCAGTTTGGCAGGATGGTTTTACACGGGAGAACAAAATGCATTTTATATCTTCGGGGAAAAGTTTTCGAATTTTTTCCGCATTCTGTTCATAGGAATCATTTTAGCATCCGCTTATTTTTTCCTCAAAGAAGGTGCGGGAATATTCGTGATTGCGATGAAGCTAGGTTATACGATGGCCGTCATCACTTCGATTCCTCTTCTTGTGGCGCTTCTTCTTTTGGGTAAATCCGCAAAACTGGAATTGAATAAATATATTTCCGAATCCGGCGCAAGATACGAAATACTGAAAGACGTTTATCTTTTGTTTTTGACTCTGCTTCCTAAAAACTTAATTTCCAAAATCTTCGGATACTTCTCCACTTTGAAACTCCCTCGTTTTATGATGATCCCTCTTTTGAAGGCATTTGCGAAGGCTTACAAAATCAATCTGGATGAGGCAGAGTTGGAGATTAAGGAATACGCTTCCCTCAATCAGTTTTTTACGAGAGCACTGAGAGCCGAAGCGAGAATCATCGATTCTGCGGAAAATGCGGTCGTATCTCCTACCGATTCCAAAATCACCAGTTTCGGAAATATCAATCAATCTACGATCATCCAAGCGAAAGGGATCGATTATTCCGTAAAAGAATTGTTAGGTTCTGAAAAATATTATCCTTCCTTTACGAACGGAAAATACATCACATTCTATCTTTCTCCTCAGGATTACCACAGAATCCACTCTCCTTTCGCCGGCCAAATTTTAGGATACTATTATGAACCTGGAAAATTATTCCCAGTGAACGACTTGGCCGTTCTGAACATCAGAGGTCTTTTTCCTAAAAACGAAAGGCTCATTACATTCCTGCAAACCGAATACGGTAAGATTGCGGTGATCAAAGTAGGTGCGTCTAACGTGGGTAAGATTAGGGTGACCTACGATAATAAAATCGTCACAAACAACTGGATTCGTTTCTCCAAACAACATGAATACAAAGACGTATCCATTATGATCGATAAAGGTTCCGAGATGGGACGTTTCGAGATGGGTTCCACGGTGATTTTGGTGTTCGAAAACGATACGATCGATCTTTCGGAAAGCATTGTTCTGGGAGAAAAAATTCAATACGGAACGGTTGTGGGCAAATTCAAGAAAAAGCTCACCAAACTTCCGGTAAAGGTGTAAGTTCCGTGTCGAATTCTCAACTAGCCACTTTCCCTTCCGAGATCCATTTCGATGACGAAAACTTGGATATCGTCTGGAAAGACGGGTATCGTTCCCAATATTCTTTGTTAGACCTTCGCAAAAAATGCCCTTGTGCCACCTGTAGAGGAGGGCATGGGGGAAAAGTAGGAGCTGCCACTTCCCATATTCAGTCCATTCGCTTAATCTCCTGGACAAAAGTGGGAAGATATGCTATTTCTATCGTCTGGAGCGATTACCATAACACCGGCATTTACTCTTATGACAATTTAAGAGCTTATTCCGAAGGAAAAGAGTCCGCTTTCGACTAAAAAGGTCTACTTTTTGTCAAACTAGAAAAAAACTAGGTGACAGAAAAAATCGTATTATGTCTCATTATCCTAAGTTTTTCTGGAGAAATAGGGTATGGGTGAAGGTTCGCTTTCGCAAGATGAAATAGATGCGCTTTTGCAGGGTGCGGACGATACTTTCGATCTGTCCTCTCTGAGCGGAGCTGCCAGTTCAGATTCCGATAACCTTTCTCCTATCGACAGAGACATCATTTCCGATGTCATAGGTTCCGCATTCCAAGTTGCAGGCAACACCCTAGGAACCATCTTAGCGAAGAACACTCGTTTTATGAACCCCGCCACTGAGTCCAGTTTGGCGAACGATGTACAAAAAGAATTCGGTTCCAAAACGGTTTGTCTTTTTTCCAATCTGAGCGGAACTCTTGCGGGAAAAATCAGTCTTGTGATGGCGCAAGAAAATGCTGCCAAAATCGCAGGAGTGATGATGGGAGGAATGGCTCCTCCCGGACAATTGGACAACGCTCAATTACAAACATTAAAAGATTCTCTTTCTCCTATCATAGGAACCGTTACCGCACAGATAGGAATGAAGTTAGGTGGTTCCATGTCCGGAACTCCCGCAGATATAGCTATCATCAATTCCGCCAGAGATTTACAACTTCCTGACGACAATCATCTGGTAAAGACCACTCTCAGTTTGAATATAGACGGAGTCGGTTCATTTAAAGTATATTATGTGATCGCACTTTCCATGGCGAACGCCATCCTTGATATCCAAAAAGGCGGCGGCCAAAAACAACCGCAAGGTGGCGGAGGGATGAATGTCTCCGCACCCGGCGGAGGAATGGGCATGGGAATCGCACAAAGTTCCGTAGGGATCAAAGGTGTGAATTTCCCTTCTCTTGCCAACGCAGGAGCAGGCCCCGGACAAACGAATTTAAATCTTCTGATGGATGTACAGATGGCTCTTACCGTGGAACTCGGTAGAACCAAAATGTACATCAAAGATATATTAGGGTTAGGTGAAGGTTCCATCATCGAGTTGGACAAACTTGCGGGTGAGCCTGTGGATCTTCTTGTCAACGGCAAACTGATCGCGAAAGGCGAGGTTGTGGTCATCGACGAGAACTTCGGTGTGCGTGTCACCGATATCGTAAGCCCTACGGATCGATTAAAAGGCGAGAAATGATCTTACATAGAGAGAAAGCGAAAAGAAGACTAGGGGTACTTATGTACACTCTGGTTTTGCTTTCTTTTTTTACCTCTCCCGTTTTTTCCCAAACTGCAAGCGACAGGAAAGAATTGGATCAAATTCTGAGAAAGGAATTGGGAGAGTCCGAGCCTAAGACCAAATCGGAGACGGCTCCCGAAAAACAAGAGACTCGTTCCGATTCCATTCCTACGGAAGAATCCAATCCCATTCAGGAAAGGTATACGGAAGGAAACGACGATTCTCCTTCCGCTACTTGGATTTTACTCAAGATTCTTTTCGTATTAGGTATATTAGTCGGTGCCGGATATTACTTAGTAATCAAAATGCAGGCAACTAAGGCCGCCAAATATCCTGTGAAAGGATTTATGAAAGTGCTTTCCAGCCTTTCTTTATCTCCCAGCCAAACCCTTCAAATCGTGGAAGTGGGAAATCGTATTCTTGTATTAGGTGTGGCCGACGGATCGGTTTCTTTGATTACCGAGATCAATGCACAGGATGAAAAATCCCAAATCACCAAAATGAGAGACGAGGCGGATCCTTACGTTCCTAACTTTTTGGAAACGATCTTGGAAAATCTGCAAAACAAGGCTCAGTCCAAAAAGATCAGAATCAATAAAAATCTAATGGAAACGGGAGATGTGGAATCTTCTTCCGAAATCCAAAGAAGAGCCAAAGAAAATTTGGAGAGGCTTCGCAAACATAGAGAGATGTTGGAAGGAGGGCAGTCGTGAGAAAATATCTGTCTTCTCTTCCTTTTTTGTCCAAAAGGGTTTTAGTTCCCGTTTTAGGAGTGTTTTTCTTTGTTCTTATTTTTTCCGCATTGAGTTACGGTTTGGGTGCGCAGGATACGGGAAGAGGAACTAGAATTCCTATTCCGAATCTTTCCTTTAACGTAAATGAGGCGAAAGGACCGAAAGAGACCAGTCTTTCTTTGATGATTTTGTTTTTGGTTACGATTCTATCTTTGGCGCCTGCCATCGTGATGAGTGTGACTTCTTTCACTAAAATCGTAATCGTTTTCGATTTCGTCCGAAGAGCTTTGTCTTTGCAGAACCTTCCTCCCAACCAAGTAATGATGGGCCTTGCTCTGTTCGTTACTTTTTTCATTATGGCACCTACGATCGGTAAGGTGAATGATCAGGCTTTGCAACCTTATCTGAACGGGAAAATCGATCAGTCCGCTTTTATGGAGGGGTCGATGAAACATCTGAGGGAATTTATGATCCGCCAGTTGGGGAAAGACGGCACGAAGGATGTAGCCCTATTTCTCAGAATCGGGAAAGTCCAGAATGTAAAATCGTTCGAAGATGTTCCTTCCTATGTTCTGGTTCCTGCCTTTATGTTGTCCGAAATCAAAAAGGCATTTATCATAGGAATTTATATTTTTATTCCTTTTATCGTCATCGATTTGATCGTTGCCTCCGCTCTACTCGCGATGGGTTTTATGATGCTTCCTCCCGTAATGATTTCTCTTCCGTTGAAATTGATTCTTTTCATATTGATTGACGGATGGAACCTTCTCGTATTAGAGCTTGTTAGGAGCTACAAATGACGGAACTGGACGTAGTCAATTTGATTCGAGAAGCGTTCATAGTGACTTTGAAAATTTCAAGTCCTATTCTTTTGACGGCTCTCGTTGTGGGACTCATCGTGGGGATCATTCAAACAACCACATCCATTCAAGAGCCTACTATCGCTTTCGTTCCTAAATTGGTTTCTATTTTTGCAGTCATCATTCTTTTTTCCGCATGGATGGTGAGAGTGATGACCGATTATACGCGTGAAATATTCTTTATGATAGAAAAGATATGATATGGAAGCATTTCTCGATCACTTCCAAGCCTTTCTTTTCGTACTAGCTCGGTTATTCGGTCTATTCATAGTAGCTCCTTTTTTTTCGTCCGAATCGATCAGTTTTGCGATCAAGATGATCTTTGCATTTATGGTTTCCCTCATCGTATATCCGGTTGTTGCGCGTTATATGCCTGCGGTTCCCGGGCATATAGTGAACTTCGGTCTTTTGACTTTGTCTGAATTGATGATAGGAGTTTTAATCGGGTTTATCGTATCCGTAGTGTTTGCCGCATTCCAAATGGCAGGCGAATTTTTTAACAACCAAATCGGTTTCGGTTATACTGAGATTTTGGATCCGATCACTCAAACTTCTTTGCCTGCAATCGGAACGATCAAAAGTTTGATGGCCACCGCCATCTTTTTAGTGATAGGTGCTCATCGTTTTCTCATCGAAACCATTGCATTCTCCTTTGAAAAGATCCGTATTATTTCTTTCACAGGAAAGGTGAACTCCGGACTTTTGAAGCTTTTGGAAGATACGATCGGAGCCATGTTCGTAGTCTCCTTCAAAATCGCACTTCCCGTAATGGGAATTTTGTTTTTAGTCAGTCTGGCGGAAGGACTTATGGGAAAGGCCGCCCAACAAATGAATGTTATGTCCTTGTCTTTCCCTTTGAAAGTATTTATCGGAACTCTGACGCTCATTGCTACATTGACTTTTATCAGCACTCAAATGGTGCAAGGAATTCAGATTTCCATGGATAAGGCGAATCTCTTTATCAGGGAGTGGCCGAACCCATGATATCCGAAGAAATATTCAAAAATCCTTATTATCTTATAGAGCTTCAGCTTTTTGCTGCGGAGGATGAAGGTAGAACAGAACCTCCCAGCGAGAGAAGAAGAAGGGAAGAGAAGGAGAAAGGGAATGTTCCTAAATCCGCAGAAGTCGCTTCCACTTTGGTATTACTCGGCGGAACGGGAGTTCTTTTCGTTTTAGGGGAAAGGTTTGTGAAGAACATCGCAGTATTCATCAAAAAATACATAGCGATGGGAGTTCATGTGGATCATTTCGGAACGGAAGAATTTCGTTCCACGATGACTCTTGTAGCTCGTGATTTTTTGAATCTGATCTGGCCTATTTTGGCCATTACCGTAGTGTTTGCCATCGTAGGAAACGTGGTGCAAGTAGGGTTTATGTTCACTCCTAGGGCTGTATCGTTTCGTTTCGACAGAATCACTCCCAATTTCAAACGAATCCTCCCTAACCGACAAACAATGTTTAACCTTTTAAAGTCTCTTGCCAAAGTGATTTTGATCGGAGTCGTCAGTTATATACTCATTGCAGGAGACTTTCTTAAGATTCTTTTGACGGGAAATATGGGAGTGATGGAATCCATCGCTTTGATCTCTTATTCCGGTTTTAAGATTATGATGACTGTGGGAATCCTTTTGCTTGCGATCGCAGCTGCGGATTTCTTTTTTCAAAAGTTCGAATTCGAAGAATCTTTGAAGCAGACTCCTTCCGAGGCGAAGAGAGAAATGAAAGACGATTCGGGAGATCCCAGCTTAAAGAACAGACGTATGCAGCTTGCCCGGGATATGATGCAGGGCAATATGTTAAAGGAAGTTCCTAAAGCGGATGTAGTGATTACGAATCCTACTCATTATTCCGTAGCTTTGGCTTACGAATTCGGAAGGGATCAGGCACCTCGTGTCGTTGCGAAAGGAGAGAATCGCCTTGCTTTGGAGATTCGCCGCATAGCAAAAGAAAACGATGTGCCCATCGTGGAAAGCCCTCAGCAAGCAAGATTATTGTATGCACAAGTAGATGTTGGAAAGGAAATACCGAACGAATTTTTCCAAGCGATCGTTTCGATTTTGGTAACTCTTGAGAAGTTTAGGAAAAAAGTGGGGATGGCGTAGTAAGAATATATGAATATTAGAGATATATTGAAACAATCCGACCTGATTCTAGGAGTCGGTACGATCCTAATTCTAGGAATGTTGATCGTTCCTTTGCCGGGTGCGTTGCTGGATGTTCTCATCGTAGTCAGTATCGGTCTGGGACTTTTGATTTTGCTTACTGCACTTTCCGTAACGGAGCCGAGTGAGTTTTCCATTTTTCCCAGTTTGTTGCTTATCACCACCTTATTTCGATTAGCTTTGAACGTTTCCACAACAAGACAGATCCTTTCGAAAGGACCTGCAATGAATTCCAGTGTGATCGAAGCCTTCGGAACTTTCGTAGTGGGTGGAGAGTCCGGTTTAGGAAAGTATGTGGTCGGTCTTATCATTTTCATCATCCTAACCATTGTTCAGGTGTTGGTTATTACCAAAGGTGCGACCAGGATCTCCGAAGTTGCTGCCCGATTCACTTTGGATGGATTGCCTCAAAAACAAATGTCCATCGATATGGAACTCAACAGTGGTGCCATTACGGAAGCGGAAGCGAAGATACGCAGAAAAAAAGTGCAGAGAGAAGTCGATTTTTACGGGGCCATGGATGGAGCTTCCAAATTCGTGCAAGGGGATGTAAGGGCCGGATTGATTATTACTGCAATTAATTTGTTAGGTGGAATTTTGATCGGTTCCACGATCCGCGGGGAATCTTTTCTTGCCGCAATCGAAACCTACGGAAAGTTCACTATCGGGGACGGACTTGTTTCCCAAATCCCCGGCCTACTTTCCACAACCGCAACCGGTATCATCGTGACCCGTTCCAGTTCCGAGAAAAAACTTACGTTTGAAATCAAGGATCAACTTTTCGGAAATGCAAAAACATTGTATGTGGTTGCAGGTGCTTTGGGTCTTGCCGCTTTGATCCCAGGTCTTCCCTTTTTCTCACTTTTGATTTTAGCCGGAGGGGTTGCTTATTTGGGTTATTCCATCGAACAAGTTGCCAAGGAAGAAATCAAAAAGATCGAAACTGTATCTCAGGAAAAAGTCCAGGAACGAAAACCGGAAAATTATATCAAAGAAATTTCAGTGGAAGCCATTCAGGTGGAGCTAGGAAGAGATTTGCTTCCTTTGGTGGATGCATCTTCCGGAGGGCATCTTCTGGAACAAATCGCCAATACCAGAAAGAAATTTGCAACTGACTTCGGTTTGGTGATTCCTGCCATTCGAATTGTGGACAATTTGGAAATCCCTCATGACAATTATACCATTCGCATCAACGGAGTGGTAGTCGGCCAATCCGTTGTCAAAGCGGAAAGATTGATGGCGATGAACAGCATGCAAAGAGACCTAGAGCCGATTACGGGAGAAGGTTTCGTAGAACCGGCCTTCGGTATGAAGGCGACTTGGATCGATCCTTCCACCAGACTGGAAGTGGAAAACAAAGGTTATACGGTTGTGGATCCTTCCACTGTCATCATCACTCATTTAAAGGAATTGATTTCCAATTATGCGGCACAGCTTCTGGGAAGAGAGGAAGTGAAAGCGCTTCTGGAACACCTCAGACAGACCCATCCTACCCTTGTGGGAGAATTGGATTACGACAAACAAGGCAGATTGGGGATCATTCAGCAGACTCTGCAGAACCTTCTTATGGAAGGGCTTTCCATCAAAAATCTTCCTAAAATCATGGAAGCGATTGCAAATAACATCACTAAGTCGCTTGATCCTTTCTTTTTATCGGAAGCTGTCCGTCAGGCGATTTCTCGTCAAATCGTGAACGATTTCCTTTCTTCCGACGGGAAACTTCACGTGGTTACAATCGATCCTAGAATCGTAGATCGTTTGAATCGAAGTTTGATGCAGGATGAAGTGGAAGGAAAAATCATCATCCTTCCTCACGAGGTCAGAATCCGAATTTTAGAATCCGTTTACTCCGAATTGCAAAAAGCATTGGAAGAAAACAGGTTCCTTATCTTCGTAATCGCTCGTTATCTGCGCCAGCCTTTCGCTTTCTTTTTGGCAAAAGAGCTGCCTCCTCGTAATTTTGCGGTTCTGGCTTCGGAAGAAATCCAAAGAGGAATCCCTACGGACATCGCTTCCGTATTGAGTCTTGCTTCCAGGGAAGAACAAACCCAAGAAGCTTAGAGTCTAAAATAGGTGGAGAAACAAATCCCCAGTTACCGTTTGTCGGTCGCTCCCATGATGGATTGGACCGACAGACACTACCGTTATTTTATGCGGCTCATCACTAAACGGGTTTTGTTGTACACCGAGATGATCACTACGGGAGCCATCTTAAAAGGCAACCGACATAGATATCTTTCTTTTTCCCGGGAAGAATTTCCCCTTTCTCTTCAGTTAGGTGGAGATAATCCTTCCCATTTGGCGGAATGCGCCAAAATAGGAGAAGACTACGGTTATTCGGAGATCAATCTGAATGCAGGTTGTCCTTCCGATCGGGTTCAAAACGGATCCTTCGGAGCCTGTTTGATGAAAGAACCTGAGAAGGTGGCGGATATGGTTTCCTCTATGAAATCCAAAGTCAAACTTCCCGTTACCGTCAAACATAGAATTGGCATAAATGGAAAAGAATCCTTAGACGATTTGGTTTATTTCGTAAAAACGATCCGGGAGGCAGGAGTGGACAGGGTCATCGTTCATGCCAGAATCGCCATATTGGAAGGGCTTTCTCCCGCAGAAAACAGAACCGTTCCTCCTCTCCGTTATGAAGACGTTCGCAGTTTGAAATCGGAGTTTCCCGATCTGCCTGTGGAAATCAACGGAGGCATTAAAACCTTACACGAAATAGATGAACATCTGTCCTTCGTGGATGGGGTGATGATCGGAAGAGCTGCCTATGAAAATCCCTATCTTTTTTCGGAAGTAGATTCTTTATACTACAAGGAAGTTAATCCAGGTTATTCGAGATCGGAAGTTTTGGAGCATTTACGGGATTATATCCGAAATATGTCTTCCGAAGGAGTGAAACCCCATCATGTATTGAGGCATGCTTTGGGATTGTATTTCGGCTGCGAAGGAGCGCGTTTTTTCCGCCGTTTTTTTTCGGAGAATATGCACGGATCTTCGGTAGATTATACTGTAATTGATCGCTTTTTGAGCGAAAGCAAACAGTCTAATCAAGTGAAAGCCTGAAAATCCTTCGGTAAGAAGGTTTCCTTTTCTTTTGTCAAGCAAAATAATCCCTCCCTGACTTCTCAGGAGAACAGACATTAGGTGCCATTGGATTTTCAGCAGAAACAAATCACTGTTGTGATGCAGAATATCCGCCCGAAAATCTAACCATATCTAATGTGTTGACAGGGCGGTTTCGCTTCTCAGCCTGGTTAAATTGAGAGGGATTTATATGGCCAAACCACTCACAGTTCAGAGCGACAAAACGATGCTTCTCGAGGTAGATAACCCCGAATTTGAGGCTTGTCGAGACCTAATTTCTAAATTCGCAGAACTTGAAAAAAGTCCTGAATATATGCATACATATCGCATATCTCCGTTGTCTCTTTGGAATGCTGCTTCCATCAAAATGACTGCGGAAGAGATCGTGGAAGGTCTGGTATCCTTTGCCAGATACTCCGTTCCTAAAAACGTTATCAATGAAATCAAAGAACAAATTTCCAGATACGGAAAGGTAAAACTCGTTAAGGAAGAATCCGGTGAACTTTACATCATTTCCAACGAGATGGGTTTTATCACTGAGATTGCGAACAACAGAGCCGTACAACCGTTTGTTGACGGTATGGAAGGCGATAAGATCAGAATCAAAAAAGAATACCGTGGTCACATCAAACAAGCGTTGATTAAGATCGGTTTCCCTGTGGAGGATCTTGCGGGTTATGATGAAGGAAATAAATATCCTTTCAACCTGAGACCTATCACCATCGGGGGAATCAAGTTCGGTATGAGAGACTACCAAAGAGCTTCCGTCGAAGCCTTTCATGCGGGTGGCCGCAATGAAGGTGGTTCCGGTGTTGTGGTTCTTCCTTGCGGTGCCGGTAAGACCATCGTGGGAATGGGAGTGATGCAGATCGTAGGAGCGGAAACCCTAATCCTTGTGACGAACACTCTTTCTATCCGTCAGTGGAGAAACGAAATTTTGGACAAAACGGACATTCCTGAATCGGACATCGGAGAATACTCCGGTGAACTCAAAGAGATCAAACCGATTACAATCGCAACTTATAATATTCTAACTCATAGAAAGAAAAAGGGAGGTGATTTCACTCACTTCCATATTTTCAGTGCGAACAACTGGGGTCTTATCGTTTACGATGAGGTGCATTTATTGCCCGCTCCCGTATTCCGTATGACTTCCGAATTGCAGGCAAAACGTAGGTTAGGTTTGACTGCGACTCTGGTTCGTGAGGACGGATTGGAAGAAGACGTATTCTCTCTCATCGGACCTAAAAAATACGATGTGCCTTGGAAAGAGTTGGAAGCGAAATCCTGGATTGCGGAAGCGAATTGTATCGAGATCAGAGTTCCTATGGAAGATGATCTCCGTATGCGTTATTCCGTTGCGGATGATCGCGAAAAATTCAGACTCGCTTCTGAAAATCCCGAAAAACTAAGAGCAATCGATTATATTCTAAAGAAACATTCTACCAATAACATTCTTGTGATCGGTCAGTACATCAATCAATTGGAAGAGATTTCCCAAACTTTCAAAATCCCTTTGATTACCGGGAAAACTCCTTTACCGGAAAGACAAGAGTTGTATCAGGCTTTCCGTTCGGGACAAATCAAACAATTGGTTGTTTCTAAGGTTGCGAACTTCTCCATCGACTTGCCGGATGCGAACATTGCCATTCAGGTGTCGGGAACGTTCGGATCCAGACAGGAAGAAGCGCAAAGATTGGGACGAATTCTCAGACCTAAGTCCGGGGATAACACTGCGATCTTCTATTCTTTGATCTCCAGAGATACGAATGAAGAACGTTTCGGTCAGAACAGACAATTGTTTTTAACGGAACAAGGGTACGAATACGAAATTTATACTCTCGACCAATTCAAAGAAACAGTGCCGGAAGAAGCACTTAGCAAATAATAAATAGAGGAAAAAATGAAACTCATTGCAAGACGTTTAGATGTAGTAGAACCATCTCCCACACTGGCAATCACTGCAAAAGCTAACCAGTTGAAGGCGAGCGGTTTGGATGTTGTCGGTTTCGGAGCGGGCGAGCCGGATTTCGACACACCTTCTCACATCAAAGAAGCGGCCAAAAAGGCAATGGACCAAGGGAAAACGAAATATACTCCTGTTAGCGGAACAGTGAGTTTGAAAGATGCGATCATTCAAAAATTTAAAACCGAAAACGGTTTGAGTTATGAAAAGAATCAAATCATCGTAGGTACCGGGGGAAAACAAGTTCTCTATAATTTTTTTATGGCGACTCTCAATCCTGGAGATGAAGTCATCATTCCTGCCCCTTATTGGGTAAGTTATGCGGATATCGTTCGTTTGGCGGAAGGAACTCCTGTCATCGTTTCTACCGATATTTCCAGCGGATTCAAAATCTCCGCAGCTCAATTGGAAAAGGCGATCACTCCTAAAACGAAAGTGTTTATTTTTAACTCTCCTTCCAATCCTACCGGCGCAGCTTATACAAGAAGCGATGTAGAAGCGCTCGTGAAAGTGTTGGAGCCGAAAGATATCATCACTCTTTCCGACGACATCTATGAGAAAATCATCTATGACGGTTTGGAATTCGTGAATCCTGCTATGATCTCTTCTGCGATGAAGGAAAAAACCTTCGTTGTGAACGGAGTTTCCAAGGCATATTCCATGACAGGATGGAGAATCGGTTATGCGGCGGGCAATGCAGAGATCGTAAAAAACATGGATACTATGCAAGGTCAGTCCACTTCCAACGCTTCTTCCATTTCTCAAGCGGCTGCGGAAGCGGCTTTGACAGGAGATCAAACTCCTGTTGCGGAAATGTTGAAAGCTTTCGACAAAAGAAGAAAACTCATCGTATCCTTATTGAATGAAATTCCAGGGATCGAATGTCGATTGCCAGAAGGAGCATTCTACGCATTTCCTTATCTAACAGGTGTTTATGCGACAGACGGCTTTAAATCTTTGCAGAAAGAAAAAGGGGAAAAGTCTCTCTCTAAACTTTTCTGTGACGTTCTTTTGGATAAATACAATGTAGCCGCAGTGCCTGGGATCGCTTTCGGGGACGATAATGCTCTTCGATTGTCCTACGCATTGGGAGAAAAAGACATTGAAAAAGGTGTTTCCCGCATCCATCAAATGGTGAAAGACCTAAATAAATAATCGGATGATGAGCAGACGATTTACTTATATAATTTGTCTGCTCGTTTTCTCGTTGTTTGGTGTGAAGTCTCTCTTTGCACAGCCTGTCGTTCGCGCCAAAATCAAACAACCTTCTCCGAAGGAAACTTTTACCCAAGACAGACAATCTTCCTTTTTGATCCATCGGTTCGGAGTGAAACTTTATCTTTTCCCCGATAGAAAAAGTGAAACTTTGAAAATCTTAAAATTCGGAGAGATGGTCGTTTACGATTCTCTTTCTTTGGAGCCGCCTAGTTCTGATTGGGTGCCTTTGAAAACGGAAGATAAACTGGTCGGTTATGTTCTTAGGAGTGCAGTCCTTAGAGTTCCTAAAACCAAATATCTTTCCAGTATCGTTTTCGAATCGGAAAAATTGCTTCATCTAGCATCTACCGATTTAAAACAAAGAATGGAAATCACGGACGCGCTTTTTGCATTAACAAAAGAAGGTGATTTTACCGGGGACGATTTCACATTGATTCGTGCGAAAGCCGGTTTTGCACTCAAAAGAACTGTCGATTGGATGAACGAAAAAAACGTCAAACCGGATGATTCTCCCGAACTTCTCGACTTTCTGAAGAAACATCAGTCCAAACTTCTTTTCGATTATTCATCTAATAAATATTATGTGGATTCTAATTATTTTTGGAAACTTATTGAAAATCATCCTAGAACCAAACATTCCGATTATGCGGGATATTTGGCCTCCGAAGTGCTTCCTAATGTAGACTGCAAAGGAGAGTTGGGTTGTCGTCTGGATAAACTTCGCAGATCCAAAATGAGATACATTTATCTTTTCCCGAACGGAAATTACGTTCCCGTATATTTTAAGGAAGTAGTAAAAGAACTGAAAGATATCACAAAAGATCCGGATGCGATTGCGTGTTATCAGCCTGTGTCTGCTCCGATCGCGACAGAGATTCAATGGATGAATCGTTATGTTGTTGAGTATAACTTGCGTTATCGGAAAGAAATTCTTCCCTTGGTTCAAATTCTTCAGAAAGAATGCCTGAAATAAGGATCTTATCCCGTGAAATTAGCTTATAAATTTTACGAAAAACAATCAGAAGCAGCAAAACACGATTTCATCATACTGCATGGACTGTTCGGGTCTTCGAAAAACTGGGTTACCGTTTCCAAAGTTCTTTCCGAGTTCGGAAATGTATATTCGTTGGATTTGAGAAATCACGGTGATTCTCCTCATTCGGAAGATCATTCCATTAAATTGATGTCAGACGATTTAGGAGAATTTATTGCCGATCATAAAATCGTAAACCCTGTGGTTTTGGGGCATTCTATGGGCGGGCTTGTCACTATGCATTATGACTTGCACCATCCCGGAAATTTAAGAGCGATTTTGATCCAGGATGTGGCTCCAAGGCATTATCCTTTTATTTACGATAAGGAAGTCGCTTCAATGAGCATTCCCATCGAACATGCTAAGTCCAGAAACGAAATCGATTCCTTGATGGCGAAACTTCTTCCCGATACTTTCATCCGTCAGTTTTTGCAGATGAGTTTGGAAAGAAAGCAAGATGGCGGATATTATTGGAAGTTGAATCTTCCAGTCATTGCCAAATCCAGAAAGATGTTTGAAGATGCGTTCGGAACGGAACAAATCTCAGAAACTCCAGGGTTGTTTCTTATCGGAGGAGATTCTCCTTATTTCACCGAACAAGATGAAGGTTTGGTATCCCGTATGTTTCCCAAAGCTAAGAAACATTTTATTTCCGGCGGTGGACATTATATTCATTTCACTCACGCAAACGAATTTTTACAAACTTTGACAGATTTTATCAAAGAGGAGTTAGTTTGAAAATTCTTCCAAGTCTTTTGCTGGGAATCGTTTTGCTTTTATCCTGCCAAAAAGAAAAAAATTCTAAAGAGATATTTCGATCTTATGTAGGTGCAAGTTTCTCTATATCTTTGGATTCCGGGTCCTTGGAAGAACCGAAGGTATGGACAGGATCCGGTTTCGTATTCGACAGACAAGGTTTAGGTCTTACTTGTTCCCATGTAGTTCCCGATGATAAAATTTTTACCATTCGTATGGGCGGGATCGGGCAAAAATTCTTCGCAAAAGTAATCAAACGAGACGTTCAAAATGATTTAGCGCTGGTTCAATGGGAAGCTTCTGAAAGTCAAAATGCCTTCAACTTGGAAAATTCCGTTTCTCCTGAAACAGGCTCAGTATATTACATGATATCCACTCCTATGGGAATGGAAGAGTCTTTCGATTCCGGCTGGATCGCCAATCGTTCTCGCACAGGCGCGGATATTTTTTTACCGAATCATTCTTTCATTCAATTGAATCGGATGGTTCTTTCCGGTTCCTCAGGAGCGCCAGTCTTCGATGAAGACGGGAATATTTTCGGAATGGCTAGGTTCCAAATCTCCGGAGACGGTTCGAAAAGAGACGGGATCGGATTTGCAATTCCCTCTCATGTAATTCGTGAATTTGCAAAATCGATTCCGGTCGGAGGAAGAACCAAAGAAGAAATTCAAAGGGGAATCGTAGAGATTCCCGTTTTGACAGCTCATCTGGTATCTAAACTTTCATTAGGTGAAAATAGGGGAGTTTTAGTAAGCTATGTCGAGTCCGGTTCTTCTTCGGAAACAGCGGGAGTCAAAAGATACGATTTGATTTTGGAAGTGAACGGCCATTCGATACTGACGGCAGAAGATCTTTATAAACAAATGAGCCAATCGCCTTCGGACAAGAATGTGGAATTGAAGATTTTTCGGCAGGATCGAAACTTAAAATTAAATATCGCCCCTTTCTCAAGAAAGGAGCGATAAAGGAATTCTTAGAAATCGACAGTGATCGATTCCGTAAGATTTTCTCCGTTGATTTTCCCGGAGATAGTGATATTGAAATTTCCTGCATAACTGCTTCCCGAAGTTCTTAAATTGGAAGCTGCAACCATCTTTAGGTTTTCGATCACCAAACTAGGAGTTGTTGTTCCGTTTTGTGTGATCACCAAACCGTTTGAGTTGGCTTGAGACGTTACAGTGAAGATCAAAGAAGAAGCGGTCCCAGTCAAAATATTTTGATTTTCGAAGGACATATTTCCCGTGATTGTCACAAGTTTCGTGAAAGGGAGAATTTCCTGGTAACTTTGTTGGATCGAAGCGCAATCTAAAGAAGTAGTTCTTCCTTTTTCTTTATAATATTTATAGTAACCGAAGTTGTCCGTATATACCGATCCGAAGTCGTTGAATTGTACGGCAGCCTTGTTGGTGTATGTGCTGGTTCCTCCGCTGCTTTTGGATTTGTATTCTCCGTCTGAAAACACTGCAGTTCCTTGTTTTGTCAGACCCGATAAACTTGTATAACCACCGTACATTTCAACCTGACAGTTCGTTCCTGATACTGGCAGGTTTAGAGTTGTTTTTTTGAAAATATATCCGTCTACCGTTCCGTTGTATGTGTAAACGGTTTCTCCGCTGCCATTTACCGTACCGGAAGACCAACCGGTTAATTCTCTTACGTTTTTGTTTTCCAAACGGGTTTCTTTCAAAAATTTACGAACTGCTTCTTTCGCAACGATTGGATCTTTTCCGTTTTCATAGATTTCGTGTACAAGAGCCATAAGCTTTTGTTCTCCGAACTGTTTGTGGTTATAGGAGAAGTTTCCGCTTTGGCTGTTTGTCGCTACACTTCCTGAAATGGTAGATACGATGCTAGCTGTCGCTACTGCACGGCCGACGGGAGTATTGATGTCCCCTGTTTGGTTGGCTGCATTATTGCTGGCAAGATAGGCAAGACCGAGTAAAAGAGCGGAATCGTCTTTTTTGTCTTCTTTACAAGAAGATACGAATATGCAGGATATCGTAATCGCTAGAGTTGTGAGTTTTAAATATTTTTTAATTTTTACTTCCATGAGTGATAAGGAAACTTGGTTTCCATAAAACACAAGTAAAATGATTAAAATATTATTTATTTTTAATGTAATAATAGCCTAAAGTTAATTCCGTTTTAGACTTGTTCTAATGGAAAAAATGAAGTTATCGAATTTTTTTGCAATAAAACGGAAGCGAAATGAAATAGAGGGAGAATGGGTCCCCGTTGTAGTGACAGGGACTTTGTTTTGGAAAGGAAGTTTATTCTTCCAAAAGGGATCTTAACATCCAGGCTGTTTTTTCGTGAATGTCCAGTCTTTGAGTCAATAGATCCAATGTGGCTTGATCGTTTCCTTTTTCTGCGGATTCGAATGCTCCTCTTGCCGTGCGGATCACTGCTTCGTTCCCTTCCACCAAACGTTTGATCATGTCTGTCGCCTTTGGAACTTCTTTGTCTTCTTGAATGGAAGAATATTTCGCAAATTCCCATCCACCCATCGGAGCATAATATCCCAAAGAACGAATTCTTTCCGCAATCGGATCGATTGCATTCCAAAGTTCCGTGTATTGTGTCATAAATAACAAATGTAAGGTTTGAAACATCGGTCCTGTTACATTCCAGTGGTAACTGTGGGTTTTCTGGTATAGAGTGTATGTATCACCCAAAAGTTTTTTCAGTGATTCTGAAATGGCGTTTCTTTCTGCTTCCGGAATTCCTATATTAATTTTCATACGTTTCTCCTTACCCATCAGATCATCTCTTTTGCGAGTTTGGTCAAGTTTTTTGTTCTCAATAGAAAGCTGAAAAATAAAACGGACGGTAGAAGTCTTTCCTAATCGATTCGAATGAAATTTCCTTTTAAAATGAAAGCTTCCCCCTTTTTAAGAGACTTTTTGGGCTCCGGTGCAGCCGTACTCGTTGCGCTGCCTTCCGCAATCGCCTTCGGTTTGAGCGTTTACGGTCCATTGGGTGAAGGTTATGCCAGCAGGGGAGCACTTTCCGGAATCGTAGGTACGATCGTCATCGGACTTGTCGCTCCCTTGTTAGGTGGAACAGCGAAATTAGTTTCCGCTCCTTGTGCTCCTGCCGCTGCTGTCCTTTCCGTTTTCGTATTGGAGCAAGTGCGAAGCGGTGCTTCCGACCCTGCTTTGGTTCCCGTATTCGTAGGGATTGCCGTTCTATTCGCGGGACTTATACAAGTTGTTATGGGATTTTTGGGAGGAGGGAAACTGATCAAATACATTCCTTATCCCGTAGTGACAGGATATTTGAGCGGTTTGGGTATTTTGATCGTGATCAGTCAACTTCCTTTGTTATTCGGAATTCCCTTTCAGGTTCTTTTTTTGGGAAGTCTGGATCCTTTGGAAACGAACCCTGTGTCACCTATAATTGGTTTGGTGACAATTGTCGCTATGATCGTTTTCGGACGAATCTCCAAAAGATTTCCAGCCACCGTTCTATCTCTACTTGTCGGGATCGGAACTTATTGGGGGCTGAGCCTTTTTTATCCCGGTTTGCAGTCTTCCGCGAATAATTCATTTATCGTAGGGACAGTCGTTCCGGAAGGCCAAAACATTCTGACAGGTTTCGGTGAAAATATTTTCGGTCTGGTGAAACTTCGTTTTTTTGAACTCAAGTCCATCGTTATTCCCGCATTCACTCTAGGATTTCTGCTTTCCATCGATACATTAAAGACATGTTTGGTGATCGATCTTTATTCGAAAGAAAGACATGATTCCGACAGAGAGCTGATGGGGCAGGGGATTGCAAACGGTATGAGTTCTTTGTTCGGAGGAATTGCAGGTGCGGGAACTTTAGGCCCTTCCATGGTAAATCTCACTTCGGGAGGCAAAACGAAACTTTCCGGTTTCCTTGTGGGAGTGTTCGCATTCATCATCGTTTTCTTTTTTGCTCCTTTGCTGAAATGGATTCCTGTAGCAACCTTGGCAGGAGTTTTGTCCGTTGTTGGGTTCCGAATGGTGGATTGGAAAAGTGTAGGGCTTCTTCGTAACAGTTCCACAGTATTCGATTTTTTCGTGATCGTTTGCGTCGTCATTGCGGCAATTAGCACTAGTTTGTTGTTTGCTGCAGGTGTGGGAATTGCACTTGCAATTTTTCTTTTTTTAAGGGATCAAATTCGATCGTCCGTAATCAAAAGAAGTTATTTCGGAGACAGAAGGTTTTCTAAAAAGAGAAGACTTCCTTTCGAGTTGGACGAACTGGAGAAAAAGGGAAGGCAAAACTCGATTTTCGAGCTCCAAGGGCAGCTCTTTTTCGGAACTACCGAACAGCTATTGAATCATCTGGAACCGTTTCTGAAAGAAAGTAAAAACATCATTTTGGATTTCAAAAGAGTCGTTACGATCGACTTTACTGCGGTCAATCTTCTGAAACAAATTCATTCCCGACTTGCATCTAATGAAGGCAGGTTGATTTTATCTTCCGTATCTACCTCTTTTTCGACGGGTTATAATGTTCGCAATTATCTTGGCTCACTTGGGTTAGGTGATTCATCTTCCCATTTGGAATTATTCGATTCTTTGGACGAAGCATTGGAATTCGTGGAGGAGGAAATCCTGCAGGAAGCCGATTTGGATCCTAACAAAAATCTTCCTTATCTACATTTGAATCAGTTTCAGTTTTTCGAACCCTTTCCTAAAAAATTGGTTCGAAAGTTTGAAAAACACGCTCGTGAAATCAAATGTTCTTCCGGAGAGTTTTTATTCAAAAAAGGAGATATCAGCGACGAGATGTTCTTTATCAGAAAAGGAACGATTCGCATCCATCTCCCTTTGGAAGGAAATAGATTTCATCATTTGGCAAGTTTCGGAAAAGGGGACTTTTTCGGAGACATGGCATTTTTGGATCAGGACCCTAGGTCTGCGGATGCAGTTGCGATCGAAGAAAGTTTGTTATATGTAATTTCCAGGAAAAAATTCGATAAGTATGTGAAGGACATTCCCGAATTCGGAAATTTATATTTCGAATCTTTGGCTTTTACTCTGTCGAAAAGATTAAGACTCAATCATCTTGAGCTTACTGCTTTGGACGAACACTGATTTTTTTGTTAGGTGAAGAAAGGAGAGTTATTTAAGCTCTCCTGAAATTTTACGAACCAAATTTTCCGCAACAAAATCGTATTGGCTGGATTCGATTAAAATGTCTTCTCTGCTCCATAAAAATCCGAAGGAAAATGCGAACTTTGCCAAATTCAACGGGTTCCAATCCGCTCCAGGTTTTTTGCGGGCATTGATGATTACATGGCCGGATTCAATATGAACCACTTTTAAGGAAACTGTATCTACCAAGTTCGGAATTAAATTTCCTTTAAGATCGTATTTTCTAAGAGCGGAACCTCTTCCGAAAACGAGTGCATCCACTCCCAATACCTTTCCAATACGAACAGCTGTTTGTGTATCAATGATTCCTGTTTTGGAAAAAGATTGTTCGTTTATAACTTTGGAAAGTTGGTCTCTTTCGATGACTTTCATGGGGAGGTATTTGGAAATATAGAGTGCTACTGCATCCGTAAATTCGTCTCCCCACTTCGCATCATCAATGTCAAAAAGAAGGACTGCTACCTTCCCGATTCCTAAGTCTCTTTTCGTTTGGTCTGGGTATTGTACGGAGGCGTCCATGGAAGAACATCTGATGAAGACGGCGGAAAAGAGTAAAAGGAAGTACAGATGTAGATGTTTCATAGTGTTTTGGGTAGATTTTTCCTTCGAAAACGAGGGAATCAAATCTTTTTCGGATTCGAACAAATCAAGGAAATAAAATTCGCCTTGCCAAGAGAGGGTTTTGTCCGCTTTTTTTGACTATGCTTTCTAAAAAACGGGTTTTTGCAATCGTTCTAATCCTATTCGTTTTACTTTTGTTATATGCGGGGGAATACTTTTCCAAGGAGATCGTTTCCTTTCGGGTCCGCAGTTTTGCGGAAGATCAGGCTCGGTCGAAAATTAAGAACATGAAGGAGATAGGGCTTCCTGAACCGGAAAACCTTAGATTCCAAAACGGCTCCATTTCCTTACAAAGCTGGTTTTTTAAAAATCCCAAAAGAAAAAAATGCGGAGTGGTTTTGCTCCACGGGCATACAGGGACCAGATGGGGAATTTTGAAATACGCTCCTCTTTTTTGGAAGAGAGGCTGCAGTTTATTCGCATACGATGCCAGACATCACGGGGAAAGCAACGGTGACTACGGCACTTTCGGATATTATGAAAAAACGGATTTGGACAGAGCGGTAGATTATTTTTCAGAGATCAGCGGCATTCCTGAGGAACAGATCGGAGTTTTGGGGGAATCTTACGGAGCTGCCACTTCCATTCAGCTAGCGGATGTTAGAAAGGAATTGGCGTTTGTCATTGCGGAATCTTCGTATAAAGATATGAGATCCGTGATCGAAAAAAGAGCGGTAGAATTGTACGGATTTCCCATTCTAATCGTTTCTCCGATCGCATTTCAGATCGCAGAGATCAAAGCTAAATTTCATGTGAGCGAAACCGCTCCCGTTCGTTCCGCTGCCAAAGCAGAGTTCCCGATTTTACTTATCCATTCCAAAACCGACGAACTCACTCCTTACGAACATTCTGTGGAGATATTTGAAGCCATTCCTGGAAATCGAAAATCGATTTTTATCACAGAGTGGGGGGCTCCTCATTCCAGATCTATTAATACGAATTATGCGGAGGTGGAGAAGAAAGTAGATGCTTTCGTAAAGGAATTCGCACCGAAAGAATTTCAGTAAGAAATAAACTTTATTGAACCCTCTTCGATGTATAAAACACCGAAGAGAGGGAACACTAAATTTCTTTTAACGACTTACCGTAAATCTCAGAAATTTAGCAGCATCCCAAGTTCCTCCGTCATTCAATCGATACATCAAATAGGTTTGGCTTGCGACATCCGATCCGATAGCAACTAAACTTCCTCCTACTGCATGGTAGATAAAAGAATCCCCAGTCATTAGATAGGGACTTGTGAGAGTTTGCATCTGAGTTACGGAAGCTGAGTCGTCCGTAGAACGGAAGATGATTTTCTGAGAGGCGTTGTCGTTGTTTTGTATGATGAAGAAGTGACGGTTGTCAGAACTTTGTACGGAATCCAAAGTATCCGATCCCGTAGCGGAACTGCTGAAGGTTACGCTGAAATTACTGATGGCGGTGTTGATGGAAATCGGAGCGGTGCCATAGGCGCTCGTATTTGTAACCAAGTAACCTAGTTTCGTCGTAGGTACAGAATAGTTGTATTGTAAACTGAACAATTTCCCGTTCACTGGATAAATTCTAGACTGAGTGTAATTTCCGGACAAACTGTAACCGTCCGAGTAACTCGTAATGTTCGATGTCACTACTTGGTAAGTGCCTGTGCCGCTTCCGATCGAGTTCAAAGAACAATTCAGGTAATTGGAGCTGTTTACTTGGAAGGTGTAGTATGCGTTTCCCGTAGTTCCACAACCTACCGTTCCATAAAGATCGACCGATGAGGAAAGAGCTAGATCTCTTAATACCGGCGTAGTCGTATAACCTTCCCCCGCATTCTGTTCGAAACTCACCCAACGATTCGAAAAATAGAGCAAAGGATATAAGCTCGGTGTCGTTAAAATTCTGTTATTTGACATGGAGAGCTGCAAGGTCTGAGAGTTTAGAGAAGAGGGTTGTGAATCTTTCTCGAACTGAATGTATTTATTTTCGACGGAAGTCAGAACATAAGAAGTGTTATATATTTCTTTGCGAATGAAAAACACTATATTGGAACCGTCAAATCCGGGACGGGATAAGATGTGCTGCCAGTATTCCGAATTGGAAGAACTGCTGTTGATGTCGGTAAGGTCCGTAATTTTAGTGATTCGGTCGAATGTCAATCCGTCCGCAGAAGATGCCAGATAGATATTGGAAACACCGGAAACGTTCGTTTCGAACACATTCAAGGCTGCATATATCCTTCCGTTGGCGACTCCTAAAATATTGACTTGGCGTATTTGTGATAAAAAGCCGGTAAGAACGGAAATATCCTGAAGGGTTGCTCGTATATCTCCTGTTTGGCTGTATATTGTGAAATTGGAAGTGGAAAGAGTCGAATAAACTCTAAAGCTAACTGAGGCTACTGGCTCATTCGAGGAGCTGGAGGTGTATATATTTATGGTTAAGATCCCTAATCTTTGTACGAGTACGAAAGCATCTCCGCTCGCATCTATATTTGCCTGTCTTTCTCCTTCTCCTAAAACGAATTTAGGTTCACTAACCGATCTCTCCGAACGGGTACTCCCCGGAGCATATCCGTATTTGATGACGTATCCTGCGTATGTGCTTCCGTCCGTCTTTGCAAAGTTCACTCTTAAACTTGCATTGAAAGAAGTATTTAGAGTTTCCGTAAGTTGAAAGAGTTTATACAAAGCGGCCATACTGCCGAAGTCTCCGTTTGGATCCAAATCGGATTCCTTAAAGATACGGCAACTGCCGAAACCGAAACTTAATATAAGAAACAATGAATAGAGTTGAACTGTTTTCATCTTGTTCTCCTGAATTTAAAATACGATAGAGTAGCGCACTTCTCCGTAAACGGACGAAGGTTTGGGTTGATACCCGTATAAACTGAAAGGCTGATCCACTCGAGTGTCCCAATCGAATCCTTCTTGGATCGATTTGCCGTTCAAAGTGACTGTAGGACGATCCGGATATCTTTCTCTTCCGATCCAATAGGCATGAACAATATTGGCAATATAGATGAGACCGATTCCTCCCAAACTGCCCAGGTATTTTGCATTGGCGGTTTGAGCTGTTTTTTTAGATTCCGAAATGAAGTTATTCACAAGAGTATATTCGACGAGAACTCCTACAAGATCATTCGTATTAGTAATGTTCTCCGGTCCGATCTTAGTGACAGGTCCGCCGTATTGGTTCAAAAGAGTGAGGTCATCGTACGTTTGTTGTTTCTGCATGGAGTCGTGTTTCATCGCATTCTGGGAGTAGTAAATGCTTCCTACAAACATCCCTGCGAAGATTCCTGCGGACAGTTTGTATCCTCCGCACCATTGTCCCCATCCTGGAACCAGTGCTGATCGCCAAACCATCCCTAAACGACTCCCGCAGGCAACTGTTGCTTCGGAAGGCACTTTATTTTTTTCCCTATAAACCAGCCATTCTGCATCCGATTTGGCCTGATCCGCACTTTCTTGTGCTTTGACCGCATCTTCCTTCGCTTTTTTGGATTCGTTGTCCTTGGCCAAGGCTTCCGCTTTCTTTGCTTCCTCTGCTTGGCGTTTTTTCTCCGCTTCTTCTGCGAGTTTTTGCTCTTTCTCTAATTTTTTTCTTTCTGCTTCTTCTTTAGCTTGGAGCTTTTTTTCTTCTGCCAAACGGATCTTTTGGGCTTCTTGCTCGTTTAGATCCTTATAGATGACTTTCAATATTTGCGATTTTGGGACCGTTTGAGTCGTTCCGTCGGAGAGTTTGAGTGTGAGTCCTTTGTCATCTTGGTTCACTACCAAACCTTTGAGATTTCTTCCGTTTTTCAAAATCACAGTATTCACCGCCAGGAGCGAAGATGAGAGAAACAATAGAAGAATGGTAAAAAAGAAGTAAATTTTTTTCATATAAAGAACCCGCGATTTAAAATCTATTCAGGATGAGTTTTCAAAATCACAGCCCGGAAGAGGGTTTGTTTTCGCCTGCCTAGGAATTGTCCCTATTTTAAGGGAAATAGCAAGATAATTTTGAACCAAAAAGCAAAATATTGACTCATGTTTTCTTTGCTGTAATGCGAGAAAGATGGGGGATTTGTTAGTTGGTTAGTCGGATTATGAATTGAATTTCATTCATATATTTATTGGTAAAAATGAAACTTTGTGAAAGTGAAGCGGAAAACGAGAGCTCATATTATAATATTTTAATTTAATTAATGTGACATAATTCGAAAATTTCTTTTTCCTGTAAAGCGAAAATTTTTATAAAACTTAATTGACGGCTTAGCACATAATTGTAAGTTGGTTTTTACCGACGGGCACGTGAGCGTG
>NZ_RQHW01000077.1 GCF_004770995.1 Leptospira idonii
CAAAATTAGATCAGGAAGAAATCATTTAACCTAATAAAAGTTAGAAGAGTGTGACTGGCGAATACTATATTTGTACAGTCTATGAGCGGTAACTCCTCCAACATCGAAATCGCCACTTACTCCAACAGGCTTACCTTCATTTAATGCTTTTTTGATATTTTCAATCTTCCAACCTTCAATATTGGGTTTAAATTGAACAGGATTAGACCCTGGAATTGGAGTTTTATCAGGTTCCAAAAAAGTCATTGTTTGGCTATATTTATTTAAAACGAGCTTTAGATTATCATTGATCTGTAACTCTGTCCCCTTCTTAATCAAACCATCAATCTCAGCTTGCCGAATCTGGTCATCTACAAGCTGATATAATCCATTCTGAGAGACAGCTCCCATATATTGAGATAGCATCGCATTCGTTGTAGGAGCACACTCTGAACCTGGTCGAAGATTATATAGTTTCCCATCATCTCCTACATACCATTTATCAAATGTATTATCTCTCTGTGAATCATAGTAAACTTGATTCAAGATCACACCTTCACCATTCTTCAAGACAGTCACTTTTTCCGTACTGTTCTGCGTATCAATTCGATCCCCAAACTCTGCCACCAACTTTTCTGTAGTCAATCTAGCATAGTTTTCTCTTACATACTCTATCTTGGCAGTTGTATAATCTGCCGCTGCATTCGCCTTTGTAGTAGCCAATTCATTCTTTAGACTATTATAGATTTGTTTTTGCTCTGGTGTTGAGGTAGGTAAATTGAGTCCATTCTCCTTAGCAAACGTCTCTAACAATTTTTGTGATATGATTGAAGAATCATAATTAAAATAAGCATCCTTCAATAACTGTTTCCCTATTTTTTCCAATGTTTCACGAATCTTCTCTGGAGGCGTTCCTTCTGGAAACTCCAGCTTTAAGCTACCGCCTGCTTTGTAATCATTCACATTCGGATTTTCTATTGCATCTATAAATCTTTGCTGAATATCAACGGACGGGTTGGAAATATTTTGAGCATCTAAAGGTTTGACTGGTGCATTTCCAATTGGAAAACCTAACGTCTTCACCGCCGTCTTAAGAAAGCTCTGTAATGCCAGTTTTGCTTCTTCAAGTTTCTTCTGAGCTTCTTCCCAACTCTTAAGTTCAAAGACTCCTTTCGTCTTACCTATCGACTCAGCAAGTTCTGCATCTTTAATTTCCTGAGTTAAGCGATCATATTCTGCTCGCTTCTCGGGACTCAACTGTCCTCTAAACTGAGCATCAATCACTTCTCTTTCTGTAAGCTCTATTCCTGAGGATAATTTATATACTACCGTTCCATCTGCTTCCGTTCGGATTCTCGCTCCATCTAAGATGCTGTTGTCACCGTCTCCAATCAAGCTCCTTGCGGAATTCGTTCGAATTTCATCTCTACGGCCTGTTTCAGATATATATTCTTCCAAGCGATCCGCTCGGATCTTCACTTCAACCGTCTCTCCGTCCGCTGTCTTCTCAAGAACAGTTACATACTTATCTGCTGGAATCTCCGTTCCCTCTGGACTATAAGGGATTACTTCCGATATCTCATTCGGTGTATCATCTACGATTCTTTCTGTTGTTTGTGGCTTCACACTCGCGATCGGATTATCTTCTTCTCGTCTTCCTATTCCAAACAGTGCTAACCCTGCGAGAAATCCACTGCCTAGTGTAGATAAGGCTCCTAGTGCTATATCAGTTAGTGATGGTGCATTCACTAGTTTATCCAACATGTCTTCACGTACTGCTGGGTCTAGATTAGCGAGCTCCTCATCTGTTAATTTATATTTGTCTTTTAGCTTCTCGTTCTCTTCTCTAGTAT
>NZ_RQHW01000073.1 GCF_004770995.1 Leptospira idonii
AGAGAGAAATAAAATAGTTCAAGAGATACATGGAAAACAAACCGAATACACAAAGAATAAATTTAATATAGCAATAGAATCTCTTTTGATAGATAAGAAAGAAATAAGATTATCTGTTAAAACAATACAAAATTTTGAATCAATTTTCAAGTTCATTAATAGCATATTCAAGCCGAGCTGATATCTACGAGATTCGCATAGCTTACGATTTTCGATACATTGGTTGTCAAACATGGGTTTTTGCAGAACAACTTGAGGATATAGAGAAACCTTTTTTCTTTGTGATGCTGTGGAAAAGTTAATGTCAATCAAGACAATATAAGTTTTAATTTTCGCTATGCGAGGTGATTGTGGAATCTGGTGAAATTTTTTTGGTGAAATTTAAAGAAGCAATAAGTAGTATTGGAGCCACTCATTTTAGAGGAACCTACCATTATAATACTAATGAAATAGATGTATTTCATATATCAAGGCGTAGATCAGATGATAATGGCTTTGAAGATTTCTTTGCAATGTTAAGACTGATCTTAGGTAACACCAACTTCGAATGGGAATATATTCAGCTTAATTTAAGAATAATCAACTCTGATGAATCCATCGATATTCTTTTTAATGCTCAATTGGAGCCTCATGATATAGATAGTTTAATATAATTTAATAGATTAAATTTTAAAAAGTGAGATGCAATGATGAAAATATACATAAATAAATTTCTGGCGTAAGCGTTATTCGATATAATATTGATGAAGATTTTGAAATGATTTATTTTTAAGATGATTCTGTTTATATAATTCTGGGTTCGAAAATGTCGAAATTATTGGCATTGAGAGAGGGGAAGGTTTGAATAGTTTCATTATGAAGCATGTTCAGAAAAGGGATACTCAAAAAAATTGTTAACCTTATTTTATAACCTTGCTTTCTTTCAAAATTTATTTTCTTGGATTTATTCCGTTAGCTAAAGAAGTGAGATTTTTATGAGTCAACTACTAACTAATCACCTTATTCAAAAAGTATCGGCCAATGCTGATCTTGAAGTATTAAATGCACAATGGGAAATGGACAAGCGGTTAATTTCGAACGCACTAAAGTCTGTTCCGCTAAATTTTCCACATTTCAGTTTACATGATCATAGTCATTCTAATACGATTCTTCAACAAATTGAAAGATTTTTAGGAATCGATAGAATAAATCAGCTAACTGCGATCGACACTTGGCTAATATTGGAAGCTGCTTACTTACACGATATTGGTATGGTGATTCCATTTGAAACACTAAAGACAGAATGGCCAAAAGCAGAATTTCAGGAGTTTATTTCTACAATTGCCAATGATAATGGAAATGAATTTCAAAATTTCGCACAATATATTTTAAACCCAGTTAATAGCCCTATTTTAAGCTCCGAAGTATGGCCATTGGAGATGCGTAAGGCAGTCACTATCTTTATTAGTGAATATTTTCGAAGAAGCCATGCTGAGAATTCTCGAAAAATTATTCAAGATCCGATTGCAACAATTCAATTACAAAGCCCCCGAAACGGGTTAATCCCAGAGCGCTTATTTAGTATTCT
>NZ_RQHW01000017.1 GCF_004770995.1 Leptospira idonii
ATTGATGAGTCTAGTTCGATTCTCTCCCTCTCTTTCCTCTAAGGTTAAAGCTTTATATTCAAAATTCTCAAATATTCCTGATTTTATCTGCGCAAAGCTCTTATCACCAACTCCCCTCGCCCCAAAAATCAATTTCTGCAAGCGTTCTGCATATCGAACATTACCTAGAAATGATATTTCATCCAAATACAACTGTGACCACTTCGGACTTACATAGTGATAGGAGCGGAAGGATTGTTTTAATATGTTATTGCGAGCCTCTGCACCATTGGAAGTCACTCCTTGTTTTGTAATCCATCTTTCCCTAGACAAATTATAACGAGGGTCTTTACTCTTCTTCGAGTGATTCACCATTCTATGATTAGGACGATCCCAAATAAATGTATAACCTTCGTCTGTAAAAAGAGGAATTGATTTTGGTATTTTAGAATTTAGATCATTGCCCAAATAATTTTGATTATTTAAGGGAATCGATTTATAAAAGGTCATTCCATGATTTATCCCAACGGTATGGCAAAGAATCCCCTTTTGCTCTCCACCGAGACTATTAGAAAGATAAATCGATGATGATCCTGTTTTATATCTTCTACTTCTATGCTTATTCGCTCTCAAGGAAGAAGAATACAACACAACACTATCTGCAACAGCTACAGGAACACCCTTTAAAATCGGTCTCAAATCATTATTACCTTTAGGAAGATGAATTGGATGATCTTGGGCAAAGGTTTCTAATTCCTTATACAATTGATCTCTCAAAGTATCATTCAACAAAGACAAAATGATTTGGATTCTTCGCTTCAGGTAGTAAGCAGATTTATATGAGAGATTTAGTTTCCTGCTGATTTCAGTCGAAGTCACAGCCTTCGGATACTGCAAAATCATATCATGGAGTATGTAGGAAAAATAGCTTAGAGGTAATTTGAAGTTATCGAAGGGAGTCTTTGCAGTTACACTTAGTTCATTACCACATTCCTTACATTTGGCAATGCTTGGACGATTCTTTCTATGAAGGAAACGAAGATCAGTGCTGTTGCAAGTGCATTTCTTTGCAAAGAGAGTGGTGAGAATCTTTGCTGATAAAATGGAATAGTAGTGATTTGCTTCTGGAATGATTTTAAGAGCGTTTTGCCGGAACGCATTTACAACGGGGCGGGATGGGATGTTTGGTCCGAAGTTCGAGAGAAGCTCGAATTTCGGGTTAGGCGTGTTCGTGCGGGGAGTTGTAAATAAGTGCCGGTAGAAGAGCTCTTATCACCTTCCCCCCTCGCTCCAAAAATCAATTTCTGCAAACCTTCTGCATAGCGAACATTACCTAGAAAA
>NZ_RQHW01000024.1 GCF_004770995.1 Leptospira idonii
TTCGTTATGCGCAACTCTTTAAAATGAACATTCAATACATAAGTTACTCAATACTCGCATTTTTATTTTTAATTCTATTTCTTATCAAAATAGGAATCCAAGAATTAGCTCTTTACAAAATGATTGATTTTAACCAACTTTCGAAAAGTGGTTTTTTCGGTATTGAAAAACTATTGTGTTCGAAATCACTTTATTTTGGACTCTCTCTAATTACAATAGCGCTAACATCAAGTATTATAACAATTTTTTACTATGACAGCTTTATTATTATCCTAATATCTATTTTCTTACCAACCGCCCTGGTGTTAATATTACTTTACACGCTAGATCCGCTTTTCTTTTACTTTAGTATATACGGATCTGTTTTATCAAAGCTTACAACCGAAACAGAAATAGATCTGTGGGGGGATCGATTAAATCCTAAAATTTTTAATGTCATTCAAATCTATTTATATAATAATCTTAAATCTCTTGAAGATCTCATAATATTTGAATTTTTTAGACTAAATGATAATGCGATATTATTTAACCTGGAGTATCCAACCCACCAATTTAAACTTTCATATAATCTTGACATTACGCATAAATGGCTTCGCTACTTTCTTCCATTATTTTGCAAACTGTCATTTTTATTTATTATGTTCATCGTCCTTATCATATATACAATTACGCTAAACAGCATATCTCAAATTGATCCTAGCTTAAAACAACATGGTCATTCTGGATTATATATCTTGCCGCAAATTCTATTTGATTTTTCAAATATCAAAAATTATTTTATTGGTCCAGCTGGTGAAATTTTATTAGCAAGTATTATAATTTCTTTCATCTTAATAGGAACGGGAAGTTATTCATTTTTAGGTCATAATTATAATGAATATATAGATTTATTATTTAATGACTTTTATAAATACGAAAAGATTCTTGAAACAAAAAGAGAGAAAGTCATTTACTGCATCAAAAATCGCCTTTATTATATTTTGCTAGATATATTTCAAACAGAATTAAAGAACGAGTATAAATCCTTTTCCCTAAGACTTTATCTACAAAGCAAAGGAATTGAGATAAACCAACACGAGAGCTGCGCATAACTACGGCTTACCGCTTCGCTGCGGGATTCGCTCCGCTCACCCTTGCTTGGTCTCCGACAAATCCCCTTTCTGGCACTCACTTGCAAACGCAAGCTCTGTGCCAGTCCCTAACGTCCCTTTGGGACTCAGGGTCAGGGGACTTCGGTAAGCCTAGTTCGTTATGCGAAA
>NZ_RQHW01000050.1 GCF_004770995.1 Leptospira idonii
TGGAGTTCCTACCAAAAAACGGACATTAAAAAGCTCCTTTTTAGGAGACAAAAATGTCGAAGAAAATCAAATATTATTCAGAGGAATTCAAAATGCAAGCGGTGCGTCGTTACTATGAGAATGGGAAACGAGCGAAACTAACCGGTAGAGAGCTAGGAATTCCGGATGCAACATTGCGTGGTTGGGTGAATAGTTATATGGATAAAGATTCAAAAAAAGCAAAAGTAAGCCTAAAGGAAGAGGATTTATCTTCTTTGTTAAAGGCAAAAGAAGACCGTATAAAAGAATTAGAAGAAGAGAACATAATTCTAAAAAAGTCTATTGGCATTTTCACAAGAGACACACAACAAAAATAGAAAGATACGGGTTCATAAAAAAGTTCTCTCATATTTTTGCCGTGGTGAAGCTGTGCCAAGTCTTAGAAGTCTCTAAGAGTGGATTCTATGATTGGAAAAAACGTCAATCCAGCCCAAGAACTAAATATAACCAACTCCTTGTTAGCTTAATAAAAGAAATCCACCATGACTCAAATTCCATATATGGAAGTCCCAGGATCCACAAAGAAATAGAAAGGAAAGGTTATCGTTGTAGTAGAAGATTGGTGGAAAAATTAATGAGAGTCTCTAATATACGCTCAAAAACTAAGCGAAAATCTAATATTTCAACAACCAATTCTGTTCATGAATTAGCAATCTCACCGAATCGATTAAAAAGAAATTTTACCGTCCCAAAACCAGGAACAGTTTTTTGCTCTGATTTCACGTATATTCCAATTAAATCAAAACATTATTTCCTGGTTGTAATCATCGATCTATTCAATCGAGAAATTGTGAGCTGGAATTTAAGTGATCATCAACAAACGTCCAGCTTAATGAAATGTTTTAGAGAAGCCGTAAAGAAAGACATCCACAAAGAAAACTGTATATTTCATTCTGATAGAGGAGGTCAGTATGCATCGAATGAATTTCGAATGGCATTAAATCTTGCTAAGATGAAGCAGAGCATGAGTCGAAGTGGGGATTGTTGGGACAATGCCGTTGTAGAATCATTTTTCAAAACATTAAAGAATGAATTTATAAAATGGCAAAAATTCGAGACCTTGGAAGAGGCGAAGCATAAGATATTCAATTATATCGAGATTTTTTACAATCGTAAAAGATTACATTCTACTTTGGACTTTACAAGTCCTATGGAATTTCGTAAGATATATGATCAAAGGATTGCTTGATTTTTCTGTCCG
>NZ_RQHW01000046.1 GCF_004770995.1 Leptospira idonii
TGTGCTAGTATAGTATTCACCTGACAGTTTCGTAAAGAAGCAGTGGTCAGACCTCTTCTAATTGGGAAAATGATTTTAACCACAAAGTCACTTCCAAGGAGGGAAGACGCATGACCACCACCAATACCAACGTAAGTACAAAAGCAGCGAGAAGAAAGCTAAATTTATTAGAACTAGCAAATGAATTAAGCAATGTAAGTAAAGCCTGCAAGATTATGGGTTACTCCAGACAACAGTTTTACGAAATCCGAAGAAACTATCAAACCTTTGGTGCGGAAGGACTTGTAGACAGAATTTCTGGAGCAACAAACCCGCACCCGAACAGGCTCTCGGAAGAATTAGAAAAAGCCATACTAGAATATAGTTTAACCAGCCCAACTCATGGTTCCGTGCGAGTGGCTCAGCAACTCAATCTAAAAGGTCATAGAGTTAGTTCTGGCGGTGTTAGAGGGGTTTGGGGTAGAGCCAAACTTCTCACAAAACACCAAAGGCTGTTAAGGTTAGACCAACATCTAAAAGACACTCCCATAGAACTTAACGAGAACCAAGTTAAACTCTTGGAACGATTTAATCCGGAGTATAGAGATAGGCATATTCAGGCCGATTTTACTGGAGATTTAGTCGCTATGGACACTTTTATGGTCGGAACTTTGAAAGGTATAGGAAGAGTTTATCTACAAACCGTAATCGATTGCCATTCCAGATATGCCTGGGGAACTCTTCATACTTCCAAGATGCCGATCACAGCAGTACAGACTTTAAATAATGAAGTTTTACCTTTCTTTGAAGAACACAATGTCCCTATCAAAACGATCCTAACAGACAATGGACGTGAGTATTGTGGAAGAGAAGATCAACATCCTTTTGAACTTTTCCTTCAGCTAGAAGACATTGAGCATAGAACTACTAGAGTCAGAAGACCACAAAGCAACGGATACGTGGAAAGGCTTCACAAAACTTTACTCGACGAACATTTCAGAGTTGCTGGTAGAACTAACTTTTACGAAACCGTTCAGGAAATGGATAAAGACTTACAAGTTTATCTGAATTTTTATAACACGGAAAGAACCCATCAAGGTAGAAACATGAATGGAAGAACTCCCTATCAAGTTTTCTTTCACGGGTGCCGAGAATCAAAATTAGATCAGGAAGAAATCATTTAACCTAATAAAAGTTAGAAGAGTGTGACTGGCGAATACTATATTTGTACA
>NZ_RQHW01000057.1 GCF_004770995.1 Leptospira idonii
ATTCAAGATCCGATTGCAACAATTCAATTACAAAGCCCCCGAAACGGGTTAATCCCAGAGCGCTTATTTAGTATTCTGTCAGATATTTGTGCAGCTCATGGTCGTGACTTTAATTTTGTAATGTCATTGCCTTCATTAGAAAATGGGCTTTCTACAGAAGATGCTCACCCCCGTTTTGTTGCTTGCCTTTTACGACTTGGTGATCTTTTGGATTTAGACAATCATCGCTTTTGCCCAACGATGCTTTCTGCTTTTGGAAGTGTCCCTGGTGAAACAATAGCTCATATAGAAAAGCATGCGGCAATAAAGCATTTTTTTGTAGGTCCAAGATCAATACAAGTTGTTGCTGAATGTGAAACAGTTGAAGGATACTCCGCACTACAAAAATGGCTTGGTTGGCTTCGTGATGAAATTAAGGATCAAACAGGCAAATGGCCACAGATAATGCCTGAAGGTTTTCCTGGAACGTTACCAACTTTTGATGAATCTATTGTTAAGGCAAAAAATTATGAGGCAGTGACTGAATCAAAGGCAACGACTTTCTCCTTAAATGTAAGGCAAGCTCAAGAATTATTTTTTGGAGAAAATATTTATAAAGACCAAGGTGTATTTATTCGAGAACTCCTACAAAATTCTGTTGATGCATCTTTAATTGCAGCTTGGCTTGATTTTGAGCAGTATCTTAAGCTTAGTCCAGACTCAGATAAGCCGAATGATCTTAGAAGAGATTGGATTGGCTACATTCATAGCTGTAAGGAGAGATACACAATTCAAGTTGATTTTGTAAAGATAAACCAGATTCCAAATTCTAATCAAGAAATATGGCGAATTAGTATTACTGATAGGGGAATCGGGATAGATGAAAGAGACATTCCTTATATGAAAGAAACTTTGGGTAGTTCGAAAAACAAAAGAAAGGTAGATATCATAAATAAGATGCCTGTTTGGGCAAGGCCTGCTGGCGCTTTTGGGTTAGGGCTTCAAAGTGTATTTCAGGTTACTGAAGAACTGGTTGTTGAATCGAAATCTAGGTTCAGTACGAATGCATATCGATTTGAGTTTTGTAGCCCCACTGGAAAATATAAAGGACGTATATTAGCTCAAAGATTGAACCATTTTCAATTTGAGCATGGTACAAAACTTGAGTTTGAAATGAAATTTGATTC
>NZ_RQHW01000062.1 GCF_004770995.1 Leptospira idonii
ATTCAAGATCCGATTGCAACAATTCAATTACAAAGCCCCCGAAACGGGTTAATCCCAGAGCGCTTATTTAGTATTCTATCAGATATTTGTGCAGCTCATGGTCGTGACTTTGATTTTGTAATGTCATTGCCTTTATTAGAGAATGGGCTTTCGACAGAGGATGCTCACCCTCGTTTCGTTGCCTGTCTTTTAAGGCTTGGTGATCTTTTGGATTTGGATAATCATCGTTTTTGCCCGACGATGCTTTCTGCTTTTGGGAGTGTTCCTGGTGAGACAATGGCTCATATAGAGAAACATGCAGCAATAAAGCATTTTTTTGTCGGACCTAGATCAATACAAGTTACTGCTGAATGTGATACAGCGGAAGGATACTCTGCACTGCAAAGATGGCTTGGCTGGCTAAGTGATGAGATTAAGGATCAAACTGGTCGATGGCCTCAGATAATGCCGGAAGGCTTTCCCGGGACATTACCAACTTTTAGTGAATGTAATATTAAAGCTAAAAATTATGAAGCTGTAACTGAATCAAAGGCAACAACTTTTTCTTTAAATATTAAACAAGCTCAGGAATTATTTTTTGGAGAGAACATATATAAAGACGAAGCAGTCTTTATTCGAGAACTATTACAAAATTCTGTTGATGCGTCTTTAATTGCTGCGTGGCTCGATTTTGAACAATACTGTAGGCTTAGTCCAAATTTAAATAACTCGCAAGACCTTAGAGCCGATTGGATTAATTACATTCAGGATTGTATGGAGAGATATACGATTCAAGTTGTTTTTAAAAAGATAGGTGATATATCGAGCGTTAACCAAGAAATATGGCGAATTAGTATTACTGATAGGGGGATCGGAATAGATGAAAAAGACGTTCCTTATATGAAAGAGACTTTGGGTAGCTCGAAAAATAAAAGAAAGATGGACATTATAAATAAGATGCCTGTCTGGGCACGGCCTGCGGGGGCTTTTGGACTAGGGCTTCAGAGTGTATTTCAAGTGACTGAAGAATTGGTTGTTGAATCGAAATCGAAGTTTAGCACAGACGCATATAGATTCGAGTTTTGTAATCCCACAGGAAAATATAAAGGTCGTATATTAGCTCAAAGATTGAACCATTTTCAATTTGAGCATGGTACAAAACTTGAGTTTGAAATGAAATTTGATTC
>NZ_RQHW01000038.1 GCF_004770995.1 Leptospira idonii
AGCTCTTATCACCTTCCCCCCTCGCTCCAAAAATCAATTTCTGCAAACCTTCTGCATAGCGAACATTACCTAGAAAAGATATTTCATCCAGATATAACTGACTCCACTTCGGGCTTACATAGTGATAGGAGCGGAAGGATTGCTTTAATATATTGTTCCTTGCTTCAGCACCGTTAGAAGTCACTCCCTGCTTAGTAATCCATCTTTCCCTAGACAAATTATATCTAGGGTCTTTACTCTTCTTCGAGTGATTCACCATCCTATGATTTGGTCTGTCCCAGATAAATGTATAACCTTCGTCCGTGAACAAAGGAATTGATTTCGGAATCTTAGAATTTAGATCATTGCCCAAATAATTTTGATTATTTAAGGGAATCGATTTATAAAATGTCATTCCATGATTGATTCCCACGGTATGGCATAAGATCCCCTTCTGCTCTCCACCAAGACTATTAGAAAGATAAATCGATGATGATCCTGTTTTGTAACGTCGAGACCTATGCTTATTCGCTCTCAGTGATGAAGAATACAGCACAACACTATCTGCAACAGCTACAGGAACACCCTTTAAAATCGGTCTCAAATCACTGTTGCCTTTAGGAAGATGAATTGGATGATCTTGGGCAAAGGTTTCCAATTCCTTGTATAATTGATCCCTTAGAGTATCATTCAACAAAGACAAAATGATTTGGATTCTTCGCTTCAGGTAGTAAGCAGATTTATAAGAGAGATTTAGTTTTTTGCTGATTTCAGTCGAAGTCACTACCTTAGGATACTGCAAAATCATATCATGGAGTATGAAGGAAAAATAACTTAGAGGTAATTTGAAGTTATCGAATGGAGTTTTTGCAGTTACACTCAATTCTCTATTGCATTCCTTACATTTGGCAATGCTAGGACGACTTTTCCGGTGAAGGAAGCGAAGATCAGTGCTGTTACAAGTGCATTTTCTTTCGAAGAGAGTGATGAGAATCTTTGCAGATAGAATGGAATAGTAGTGATTTGCTTCTGGAATGATTTTAAGAGCGTTTTGCCGGAACGCATTTACAACGGGGCGGAATGGGATGTTTGGTCCGAAGTTCGAGAGTAGCTCGAATTTCGGGTTAGGCGTGTTCGTGCGGGGAGTTGTAAATAAGTGCC
>NZ_RQHW01000020.1 GCF_004770995.1 Leptospira idonii
TTTCCACCTCTAACAAAGAGTATTCTTCTGAAAATTTTGAAAACCAAACACGTGCATTACTATATGAATAGGAAAGGGAAAAAATTCGAATATATTCGCTACAATAGTATTTAAATGCACTAGGGCTTATACTGTGAGATCGAGTCCCTTTATTCTCAGCAATGTAGGTTATTTTTCGTTTACGATAATCAGAGTCATAACTTACTTTCTCAATTCTATGTGAGTCAAATTCTTTATGCAAGTATAGTCTTAAATAATGTGTCATAAAAATTTCCCGCGTATCTATTGCTAATATCCCTTCCTTGCTTTCATATGTAATTTTCCTATCATCAGGGGAATGACGATCGGTATATACTTCAAATCGAATACAATTATTTTTTTCAATGCTCATCTCACGAAAGGTTGGATGCTTGTTTAGATCAGTCCTAAGATCAAGAAACATTGATTTATTTAAATTGGAATATATTGAATTATAATAAAGATAAATACCTAAATGAAAAATCCCTAAGGCTTCTTTATCTTCAATCGAAGCTGTACCGTTATTGGCTTTTCCGGTATAAAAATCTAGAAACTTAGGAAGCGTATTTTCAACTGCCTTTGTAATTTTATCAATTAATTCTGAATTTTTACTAGATCTAATTGAATTTCTATCAATTGTTAGCCAATAATCTGCCTTTTCATCAAAAAGATTAGCAGTGATATCAAATAAATAAAATTGTGTATGATTATGGTCCTTAACTGGTTGTCCTCGATAAAGGATGTTAATAGATCTGGTATTTAGCCTTGGCTTTAACTCAATTTCAATCATCATATCCGAATCAAAGAATTTAGGATTATCATTAAATTTCAAAATTCTTGTATTCTGATTTTCAATATTGACTCCATCTAGGGAAATCGTAAAATGACTTCCCTTTGCAAATTTGATAATAGAGTCCTTTAATTTTGCTTGTAAAATAGGAAATGAGCTAAATACAATAGGATCGAATTCTTTCATTAGCGTAATGACATTTAAAGAATCTTCACTAAAATTAAAATTATCAGGGATCGAATCAAATTTCATTTCAAACTCAAGTTTTGTACCATGCTCAAATTGAAAATGGTTCAATCTTTGAGCTAATATACG
>NZ_RQHW01000016.1 GCF_004770995.1 Leptospira idonii
ATTCTACTTTGGACTTTACAAGTCCTATGGAATTTCGTAAGATATATGATCAAAGGATTGCTTGATTTTTCTGTCCGTTTTTTGGTAGGAACTCCATCCCACCCGCCGCCCAATGCTTTCCCTCTATCATGAAGTGCCGTCCCGCGCACTCCCTTTCCCGTTTTTAAGATTTTTTTTTAAATTCTTTTCACCCTTTTGCCCATTTGCCTGGGTAAAAGGAGACAGCTATTCGAGAAAACCGGTTTATGCCATCCGGCGGGTTTCGATCAGTTTTTTTCTAAGTGCGAAAATGAGTTCTTTGTTTTCGGAGAGATCCTCCGCAAAAAAGGAAAATCGATAATTCCAGTTTTGTTCTTCTGGAGTTCCGGGAATATTGATACGATGTAGCTCAGGCCTCTCTAAATGATCGAATTCGCCTTGGTAGAGTAAATCAGTAAGCATCTGAATGGAAAAAAGACTTTCTGCAGAAAATGCAAAGTCAAGAAGCCCTTCCAAAATTTCCGAAGCAGTAACGGGAAGTTCCTTTCCTTTTTGCAAAAAGAAAAAACTTTCCGCATACTTTTTCTCATCTCCCTCCAAACTTTTCCACCATTCCAACGCCAAAGAAGTATCATGGGTGGATAAAACACTAATCGCTGTTTTACGATATCCTTCCTGGGGAATATAACTTCCGTTTTCGAGGGATCTGGTCCAACGAATCACATCGATCCCTAAAGTCTCTCTTCTTTTCAAAGAAGAACGGATGAATCCCGGAACCGCGCCTAAATCTTCCGCACAAGGAATCATATCAGAGAAACCGTCGAAAGCATTTAGGATCTCATCTCCTGCCTTCTCCCAAGCCTCTTCCTCCGCCTTTAAGTTAATTTCTGAAAGAGGATAAAACTTAGCTTTGATTTCTTCCGGAAGTTCCTGGTATTTGGAGTTTTTCCAGAAGTCCCAATAGAAAATATATCTATCTTTTTTAAATTCATAAATCAACTTACGTTCACAAAATTCGGAAGGATTTAATCCTCGTTCTGCGAACTGTTCCTTAGAAGAACCGATTTGCGGATGAAACCAACCCAATTTAGCGCTAGGCACACTGGATGGAATGGCCCAAATGCGATACATCCCGATCACATGATCGATTCGATACAGATGGAAAAAATGGCTCAAATATTCCAAACGGCTTTGCCACCATCTGTAATTCGTTTTTTTTAATTCCGCCCAGTTCAAAACAGGGAACCCCCAATTTTGGCCTTCCGAAGAAAAAGCATCGGGAGGAGCTCCCGCTTGCAGGTTCAAATCGAAATACTCTCTATGTTCCCAAACATCAGCGGAATTTCGGGAAGTGAGGATAGGCATATCCCCTTTCAAATAAACTCCGATCGATTCCAGATTTTCTTTGGCTTGTTTCAACTGATTGAAAGCGACTAACTGAAGGTAGGCCCAAAAGATAGCTTCCTCTCTTTTCTCTTTAAATACGAATTCTTTCGCCGTATCCGGATTCTGGAATTGTTCGGGCCACAAACTCCAATCTTTTCCTTCGTTTTCGTTATAAAGAACTCGGAATGCACAGTATCCATAGGCCCAAGGAAAATCGGATAAAAACTTCAATGCCGCTTCCGTATTTTTCTTCAGGTCGGATTCGAAAATCAGTTTAAGTTCGGCTAACTTTAATTCTCTGATTCGTTCATGATGAATGGTTTTGGTTGCGATCGTTTTTTTTCTGGAAATCAGATTCGATCCCAACTCGAATAAAGAAATATAAATAGGATCAATCGCGAAAGCGGAAATAGAACTATAAGGAGAACGGCCGAATCCAGTGTCGTTGAGAGGAAGAATTTGCAGGATGGAAAACCCTGCATCTTTTGCCCATTTGCCAAGTGCAAACAAGCTGCGGATATCACCGCATTCGAATGACTGTTTGGTGAGAAGAGAGGAAAGGGGTAACATTACCCCTCCCCTTCTTTTTAGAATCGGATGATTCTGCACAAGAGAGATTACGCTACGGTAATCTCTTTAGATAAATAAACGTCTTGGATTGCATGAAGCAAAGCAACACCTTCGTTCATCGGTTTTTGGAATGCTTTTCTTCCGGAAATCAATCCCATTCCACCGGCACGTTTGTTGATCACTGCCGTTTTCAAAGCATCTTGTAGATCGTTTTCTCCTGATGCACCGCCGGAATTGATAAGTCCCGCTCTTCCCATATAACAATTTGCTACTTGGTAACGAGTTAGGTCGATCGGGTGGTCGGATGTAAGATCGGAATAAATTCTTTTATCCGTTTTTCCGTAGCTGGACTCTTGATTCAACACATTATAACCGCCGTTATTTTCAGGAAGTTTTTGTTTGATGATGTCCGCTTGAATGGTAACTCCCAAGTGATTCGCTTGTCCGGTTAAGTCGGCAGAAACATGGTAGTCTTTGTCTTTTTTGAAAGCGTTGTTTCTGATGTAACACCAAAGAATGGTTGCCATTCCCAATTGATGTGCCATTTCGAATACTTTTGAAATCTCAACGATTTCTCTTCCTGCGTCTGCAGAACCGAAGTAAATGGTCGCACCGATCGCAACACAGCCTTGGTCATACGCTTGTTTTACGGTAGCGAAAAGAATTTGTTCACTTTTGTTCGGATAAGTGAGAAGTTCGTTGTGATTGATTTTTAAGATAAAAGGAATTTTATGTGCGTATTTTCTCGCAACAGAACCTAATACACCCAATGTGGTAGCGACCCCGTTACATCCGCCTTCAATTGCCAACTTAATGATATTTTCACCGTCAAAGTAAATCGGGTTTTTTGCAAAGGAAGCACCTGCAGAGTGTTCAATTCCTTGATCAACCGGAAGGATGGAAACATAACCTGTTCCTCCCAATCGGCCGCTGCCTAAAAGGGATTGAATGCTTCTTAAAACAGGGATAGGTCTGTCTGTAAGGGAAAAAATTCGATCAACCCAGTCATTTCCTGGGACATGCAATAGTTCTTTTGCGATTTTTGGCTTATTGAATCCCAAAAGAGATTCAGCGTCTTTTCCTAGATGTTTCGATATATCGTCGAAGTTCAAAGTGGTACTCCTTAACAATGTAAAATCTGCTAGAAAGCAAGGGTGACAACCCCTTTTTAGGCTGTAGAGGTCGGTTGTTTGAAAGGAAGCGCTCAATTTCGGATGATTTTTTCCCTCGCCTGGCTCAGTCTCACCATTTCCTTAGGGATTTGGTGGTGGGTTTTAGGGATGAGGCAGGCCAAAACCATATCCGAAATTTCCAAAACCTCAGAAAGCAGATTGGAATTGGAAAGGATGAACCGGATGCTCAAACTGGAAGGTTCCTTTTTTCTCACGATGCTCGCAGGAGGAGGAATCACTCTTGCCTTTCTTTCTTACAGAGACCACAAAAGATCCAAACTCATCTCCGATTTTTTCAGCACAGTCACCCATGAAATGAAAACTCCTTTGGCCAGCTTGCAGCTGCAGATAGAAGGACTCATCGACGACAATCCGAATTTGCCCATCACCAAACGATTGGAAAAACTTCTGAAAGAAAACAAAAGAATCGAATCCAGAATGGCGAAAGCGTTTTATCTGGCGAGCCTCATGCAAGGAGAACCTTTGTATCTGGAAACTTTCCAGGCTGAAGAACTATTCGAGCATCTAAAAATGGACTTCCCTAATCTACAGATGGAGATTCAATCCGAATCAAAACGACCCATCCGAGGAGATAAAAGAGCCTTGGAATCGATTCTAAAAAATCTGGTGGAAAATGCGGTTCTTCACGGGAAGGCGACACAAATCACAATACAATCATTAAATGCAAATACGAATAAAGCCCACATTCAAGTGACTGACAACGGCACAGGATTTCAAGGAGAATGGAGTCAACTGGGAGAACCTTTTCTTCGTCATACGGTGACCAGCGGAACGGGGATCGGTCTTTATATTGCGAAAAAACTTATGGAGAAAATGAAGGGAAAGCTGATTCTAAAACCATTAGACACCGGTTTTATGGCTACCCTGGAATTACCGTCCTTATCATGAAACCTACAATCTTATTAGTGGAAGACGATGAAAGTCTGGGAGAAACTTTAAAGGAAAGACTGGTCAAAGAAAGATATAAGGTACTTTGGGAAAAAACAGCAGCAGATGCGAAATCCACCTTCGATGCATATAAACCCAATTTGGTGATTTTAGATCTAAGACTGCCGGATGAAAACGGATTTTTGGTCGCAGAATACATCAAACAAGTATCGAAGGACACTCCTTTTTTATTTCTAACCGCACAGGCTGGTGCACAAGAAAGATTGAGAGGATTCGAATTGGGAGCCGTCGAATTTATCCCCAAACCGTTTCATCTCAAAGAACTTTTGATCCGTTTGGAAAGAGTCGTTTCTCTGGGAAATAAATCCTTCGGCAAAAAATGGAAGTTAAACGAGATCGAAATTCATCTGGACTCCTTCTCCATAAAAGATTCCAAAGGAAATACGATTCCTCTTTCTAAAAGAGACTGTGCTCTATTGGAACTTTTGATTTCCGAACCGGAGCATGTCTGGAGTAGAAATCAAATTTTAGATCAGATCGTAGGAGAAGATGCATTCCCTACGCAAAGAACCATCGACAATGCCATCGTACGATTGAGAGATGCCGTGGGGGAAACCTCCATCCGAAACGTAAGAGGAGTCGGATATCAATGGGTGGCTCCTTTAGCACCCCTGTAAAAAGACTTGAAGGAAAAATCAAAACTTTCTACCGTTAGACGTTAAGCTCTTGAAAGTTCTGCGAGAAAACGCTCCAGACTTTCCGTCCATCCCTCTCTCATTCCCATCTTCATCATCGCATCTCTGACTTGGTTGGATGCGAATACAGTGCGAATGGTAAGTTTAGTTCGATTTTGAATCTCTTCGAATAACACTGTCACAACGGAATCCGGTGATTTCTCCTCTTCCGTATTTCCTATATATTCATTCAATGTTTCGAACCATTCCGTAGGATGTTCTTCGACGATATCCGTAGAAACGATTTTTTGATGTTCTACAATCTCCAAGAATTTTCCCTGAACGGGATAATCGATTCCTTCCGGAGAACGCATGACATATTTATAAGATCCTCCTACTTTGAAATCGATCTCACAAACAGGATTCGTAAATCCTTTCGGCCCGAACCAGCTTTGCACATGTTTCGGATCTGTCCAAACTTTCCAAAGCAAAACTTTTGGGGCATCGAATACTCTGGAAAGCACAAGTTCCCGATCTGGAGTTTCCGCAATTACCGTTTTGAAAAAATCATCCATATTCACTCTGCTCCGCTGTTTCGATTCTTTAATAAAAATAAGATTAAAAAGGCAAGGAAGATGGAAATGCCCGCACAAATGACTGAAACCAGTCGAAGCGAATCAGTAAACGCATCTTTTGCGAAGATAAGCAAGGCAGATCCAAATTCCTCAGAAACTTTTCTAGAAACTTCGGCTGCAGCACCTAATGTATCATAAGCGGATTTCATAACGGAAGGATCTCCATTCTCACCGAAACCCATCATTCGATTTCTGTATACAGCAGTTCCTATGCTTCCCAAAACGGCGATACCCAGCACTCCTCCGAATTCGGTAGCTGTTTCGGAAATAGAAGCTGCAGCACCTGCTTTTTCGGGAGGAGCGGATCCTACAACCATATCCGTTCCTAAAATCACAACGGCGCAGATTCCTAAAGATAAAATGAAAGATCCGGTAACAATCAGAAAGAGTCCGGAATTTCCTTCGATTATCGAATAAAGTCCGAAGCCGATCGCTGCTAAAATCATGCCGGAAGCCATCACATAAGCAGGACGAACAAAACGTACGATCCTAGGCACAGTCATAGAACCGATCACATTACCAATTGCACTAGGCAAAGTCCAAAGTCCTGCTTCCAAAGGAGAAAGATCCAGCACTAATTGTAAGTATTGGGCAACGAACAAAAAACTTCCCAGAGCCACAAATATGATTAAAAAATTGGAAACCAAAGCGGAACTAAATGCAGGAATGCGAAAAAGTTTCATATCCAACAAAGGATCTTGCAAAGACAACTGTCTTCTCACAAAGAAAGCGCCTAGTAAAATTCCGACTGCGATCCAAAAAACGGAAGTTCCTCCGAAACCTTTTTCTGCCATCTGTTTGATTCCGTAAATGGCAGTCAGAACAGAAACCAAAGAAAGACAAACGCTAGTTATATCCAATTTTCCCGCATTCGGATCCTTGAATTCAGGAAGAAGCTTCGGGCCTACGATCAAAAGAAGAATCATCACGGGAACACTTGCTAAAAATACGGAGCCCCACCAATAATGTTGTAGAAGTAGTCCACCAAACAAAGGCCCTATGGCTCCTCCTATCGAAAAACTAGTTCCCCAGATTCCGATCGCAATAGTTCTTTCTGCAGGATCATGAAACATATTTCGGATCAAAGAAAGGGTCGAAGGCGCCAAAGTCGCCGCAGAAATTCCCAAAAGAGCTCTGGTGAAAATCAACATTTCAGGTGTGGTGGAGAATGCGGCCAAAACGGAGGTGATTCCGAAGGCAAAGGCCCCGTATAATAATAATTTCCTTCTACCGATACGGTCGCCTAAAGTCCCCATGGTAATCAAAAATCCGGAAACTAAAAACCCATAGATGTCTACGATCCATAACAATTGAGAGCTGGTAGGTTTAAGTTCCGCAGTCAAATGAGGAACAGCTAAATAAAGAACCGTCAGATCCATAGCATATAAAAAACAAGGCAATGCTATGACAGCAAGACCGATCCATTCCTTTTTCCCTGCAAGGGGAAATTGTGTTTCGTTCATGAAATACTTCTTATAGTATAATATAATTAAAAATCAAAACTAGATCCGAGAGAGATTCATTTCGCTTATCTTCCAAAACAGAGAAAAAAGTATCCCGAGGAGAACTCGGGATACTAAATCTCAAAATACAAACGATCCTTAGGTTAAATGTATCAGAGCAGTCAGGATCAGGCAACCAACTCAGAAAAGGTCGGATTATAAATTCGCCAAGTATCCCCGCAGTTTTTCCAACGTTTGAGAAAGTCCATCCACTGCTCCAGATCTTTCGACGATTTCGTTTTTCTCTTCCGCCGTTCTGAAAAGCAGCTGCATACTTAACTTTGTCTTTTTACCGTCTTCCTGAAACAAAACAGTGACATGAAATCCAGGATGGTCATCACCGCCTGATCCATGTTTGTAAACTAATTTCTCAGGAGGAATCACTTCCAAATACTGGATTTCGTTATTGTAATCCACTCCGTCTGGACCGTGCATAACGAACTTCCATATTCCGCCTTGTTTCACATCCATATTTTGAATGGTATTTGTAAAACCGTTCGGTCCCCACCAATGTGCTATATGATTCGGATCGGTCCAAACCTTCCAAACCAGCTCCCTATGGGCATCAAATACACGTTCTGCGATAATTTCCCGATCGGAAGTGTTATTTGCATTCATGCTAAGCATTCTCCTTTTATTTGCCTGCTTTTTTCAAGTATTCCACTAATTGTTCGAATGTACCGCCGAATCCTTCTTCCATAGACGGATGACCCTCTTCGAAAATTCTGCATTCTTCTTCCGTAGCATTGTAAGGAACTGCCTGAAGAGTGAGTTTCGTTTTGCCATTCTCTTCCTTGAGAGTCACAGTATTCAAAATCTCTAGAGGCCAATCAAGAGCGCCCGGATGTCTAGTGCTTCCCTGATCCTTATCTGAAAAAGAAAGAAGATAGGTCATTTTTTCCGGAGGAACGATTTCCTGATAAATGAATTTACCCCACATTTCAAAGCCTTCCGGGGAACGCATCCCGTAGTGAAAGATTCCTCCCGGGCGAAAATCGACAGTGCATTGCATGATTACGAAACCTTTCGGACCCCACCATTCAGCCAATCTGGCGGGCTCAGTCCAAGCCTTCCATACAAGTTCCCTGGGAGCATCCAACACTCTGGAGATTGAAAATTCTTTTTGATTCGTTTGACTCATCTCACTCTTTTCCCACTAACATTAATTCTATACGAGTCTTCTGCTTGCAGGACGAAGAGCCCAAGAGGCAGCTACAAAAACGAGGACGACAAGAGGCGTAATGATATGTTCCATTCCTAATCCCGCATAGGCGCAGGATATGGAAGCACTGCTCAAGTTAAAGAACATTCCTGCGTATGCCCACTCCTTCACGAGTGCGAAACGAGGAACCAAAATTGCAATTCCACCTAATAATTTCCATACTCCAATGATTATTGGAAAATAAGAAGGATAACCTAATTCCTTCATTCCTTCCGCCACGGTAGGATCTCCGCTTAAATAAACGAATCCTCCGAAAAGGAAACTGGCTGCAGTAGGAACTGTTACGATCCAATACAAAGCGACTTTCCAGTTGATTTTTTTCCAAATTGGGGTTGTATCTTGACTCATTTTAAATTCTCCTAAATATTTTATTAATTCTTACTAAAACAAATTCAATTCAACAAAATCACCTAACTTAAAGTAGATAACAGGTAACTTTCGAATCGATCCAACATTTCCGAAGTGCCTTCTTCTACACCTAAATCCAATATAATGTTTTTATCTTCTTCCGTTTCGTAAAGAGCAACCATCTCGAATTTCGTTTTTCCTTGAAACTCCTCCAAATGCAAACTTACAATCGCCTCTTTAAATGAATCGTCATCCCATTCGACTGCATCCGTATAAACGAGTGTTTCTGGAAATTCGATTCTCTTATATATTCCCTTCATCGTACAATCTGTCCCTAAATTAGGACTGATCACAAAACGATAATTTCCTTCAGGGCGAAGATCGCTTTCAAAATCGGATAGAACAAAACCATCCGGACAAATCCAATTTCGCACATGCCTGCCTTCCGTCCAAAGTCGAAATACAGTTTCTCTTGAAGCAGGAAAAATGCGAGAAAAGACAATCTCACAGTTCGGAGAAGATGCAAGAAGATTATGCGTTAGGTTCATCTTTCTTCTCCTGGCTTTGCAGTTCTTTCAGATACTGATCCAAACGATCCAATCGGTCTTCCCAATGTTTGCGGTATTTGTCGATCCAGTCAGCCACTTCGATGAGCGGTCCAACTTCTAATTTTGCGGGTCTCCACTGTGCCTCCCTTCCTCTGGAAATCAGTCCGGCTTTTTCCAGAACTTTTAGATGTTTAGTGATGGCAGGCAGGCTGATCGCAAAAGGCTCGGCCAATTCTTTTACGGATACCTCTCCCGATTTCAAGGTCGCCAAAATCTGGCGCCTGGTGGGATCGGCAAGAGCGGCAAAAGTCAAACTCAGTGGATCTGTTTCTGTTTCGTATTGAACCATTTGGTTAATTAACCTTTTGGTAAAATAAATAAATTAAAGAATTTTGGTCAATTCTAAAAATGAAAAAAAATGGATGAGGGGAAAGTAGGGATTTGAGTGTTTGTGGTATCTGCCGCAGCAGGAAAGTTAGGGAAATCCATTGGTTTATTCGGAAATTTGTAGTACCTACTACAGGCAAATCACTGCGACCCAAAATATCCATTCCTGTGATCGATCTCGTTACTACAAATAGCATCCTGACTCGCTATCAAATGTAGTACCTCCTACAGGCCTTACCTAAATCCCCAAATCTACCGATACTTCTAAGGTGAAATCGCGACTATTTCGGATTCTAATCGCATCTTTCCTCTGCATTGTTGCAGGTACCACACCTACCCTCCAAGCATGGGAAACGGACATAGATTATAACTACGAATACGAAAAAAACGGCCCATATACCAAGTTTTCCGACTGGGTTCCTTACAAACTTCACAAATGGGAACCGAAATACCTGGAAGATTATTACGAACTGTATAATCTCAAACAACACTACAACGAAAACGAACTGAGAAAAAATATTTATTTCCTCAAAATCGCATTGGGGAAAAGATTTCGCCACCCAAAACATGCATTATGTGAAACCAAAACGGAAAAAGAATATTATAAATATAGAAATTTAATGTTTATGCATTTGAATTTGGGAATCATGAGATCTTACATGAGGATCGCATCCAAATTCGACAAAAGACATGTATATTTCTATAATTTGGATTTCGCCCATGAGTTGAAAAATTCTTTCGGAATTGCAGAAGGTTTTTATAAGGAAGCGATTCCTTATTGGGAGAAAGCGAGAGAATATGCGGACAGAGCGAATGAAGTGCCTGTTGATCTGGATCTAGGAACCATTGAAACGGAAAGATTCGAAATCGTAACGGGTAAGTTGGACTTCGGATACATCATACAAAATCATCTCACACGTCTTTCCGGCAAACAAAAGATAGTATCCGAATATTTGGAAAAATATCCAGAAGCGGACAAACCCGTCTTGGACTTAGCGGATTTGGAATAGTCGACCGACTACAAAAACATTTTCATTTTCTCTTTGACAAAATCAGAATGGGAGTTATATTTCCCTCTTTATTACATCAGGAGGAATGAATGAAACAGAAAATAACTTTCATCTCAGTGATGTTTTTTATAACATCCATCACAGCAACGACAATACTTGCTCAAAAAGGAGCCGAACAACAATACGCAGTTCCCCATGGAGGTTTCAAAAACGATATCTCCGGCAAATGGAATTGCGGAGATTTTGGAACTCTCACGCTTTCTCAAAAAGGAAATAAAGTCACAGGCACTTATTCTGTACACGGAGGAAAAGTCAGCGGAACCATCACCCAAGACAAAAAATTCATCGGTCAGTGGTCGGAAACGGAAACAGGCGACAAAGGAGATTTCGAATTCGAAACTTCTATCAGACGTATGACGGACAGACCAACTCACTTAACAGGAAAATGGAGATACGCAGGGGATAAAAACTGGGAATCCGGCTGGGACTGCTCCAACTAACAAAATTAAATCCAAATTAGAAAACGGTCTGTGTAAAAATCACGCAGACCTGCCTCAAGAAAACTCAATCAGAAGGATTGCGATATCATCGTGGATCTTATATCTGTTTCCTCTAAGAGTCTGGTTTAATACCTGCGTCAAAAAATTTTGTCCAGTAAATCCGGAGGCAATCAGTCCATCCAATTGATTCAAAAAAAAATCCAAACCCAAAAACCCCTCTCCTTCTTTTTCCACTTCATAAATTCCGTCGGAGAAAAGAAGAAGACGATCTCCTTGTTGAAACTTCCATTTGATTTCTTTCCCTACCCAGTCATCGATCAAAAGCAGAGGATAACTCTCCCCCAACAAAGTTCCCTGCACTTTATTCGTCTTTTCATTCCAAATGACAGCCGGAGGATGTCCCGCAAAACAAAAGATAGACTCTCTCGTTTTGGAAAAGATCCGCAAAAGACAGCAGCTTAAATGATGTTTTCCCACTACAGGTTTCAATTCATCATTCATTGCCTGTAAAAGAGCCAAAGGAGACAATAGGCTGTCGGAATACTTTTTGAAGCTCATAGCGATGATCCCTGTGACCAAAGCGGAAGAAATTCCATGCCCTGAAATATCGCCGAACAATATATCTATGTAATCCGAATTGGGACAGTCGTATAAAATGAGATCCCCTCCGATTTCCCCGTAAGGGGAGAACCTGGTATAAAACGAAATTCCCGGAAATGCAGGAAAGTCTTTTGCGATCCAAGCTTCCTGAGTGGATTTAGCTAAATGCAAATCTTCTTTGATTTCGGAATAAAAACTTTGTAATTTTTTTTCTTTGATCTTCAATGAGATTTCGCTTCGCGATCTCACCATACCTTGCGAAATGAGACCCGCTGCCAAAGAGATAAAATGATGGGATTCTTTCGGCCAATCTTCCTGCTCCAAGAACTTAACAACTCCTAACATTCCGATCAGAGTTCCTTCGTCCCTTAAACCGATGATGAGGATGGATTGTACGCCCGCCTCTTCCAATACTTTTTTACTGAGAGAGTTATCAGAAACATCGGAAGCATCGGGAAAAAATAAAATTCCATCGTTAGCAATGACTCTCAAATATTCCTGATTCATAGAAGCAATCGGCATATTCTGCCTGTCCTTCATAGTGGAAGAAATTCCTGGCGCCAGCCATTCGTAAGTTACGGATAAAAATTCCCTATCTTTGGAAATTTCACTGATGAAAGTTTTATCTGCAAAAGTATATTCCCCAATTTTTTCCAAAGCGAAATGAATCGCATCCGCAATCCGTTCCGCCTTGCAGTAAACAAATGAGCTGGAGATCTCGTTTAAAATTCGGGAAAGTTTCAACAGTTCATTGAGCTTATTTTCGGAATCTTTCCGGGCGGTAATTTCTTTCTGTTGTCCCCAAGCGCGGATCAAATATCCCTTTTCCACCTGCCCTTTCACAGTCAAAAGAAAATGTCTGGGCTGATTTCCCGAGAGATGTTCCACATATTCCAGATTTTCCAGAAAATACCCGGAGCTGACAAATGCTTGCAAAGGAGAAAGATCCACCAAAGGCATGATGTCTTTTACATATCTGCCGATCATTTCATTAGAATTCTTGCAACCGTACATAACGGCTGTTGCATGATTACACTCTCTAATGATGGACCTTTCGAATAGATATTTGGGTTGTTCATCCCGAGGAAGATCAATCGGCATGGGGGCATCCAATTCATAACACCAAATCGGGTCTTCGGAAAGATGGATATAACTTTCAAGCCTGCTTAAGCGAACACTTTGTTCGGAATCTTCGGACATTTAAAATAACTATGTTAAACTTTCAAAAATTGAGACCAAAACTCAAGTCAAATTCAGCCAGGATCTAGGCGTAATACTAGGAAATTTTTTTACTAAATGCTGGTAAAAATAAATTTCTACTTGCAAGCGATAAGGCAAAAAATATTATTTTGCTTCGGTTCATGGCCTAAATCATGAATGATTCGATTCCAAGCAAATATCCCGATGCAGATAAACGAACCGAATTCAAATCCTGAACTGAACCTCAAACAAACTCTGGAACTGTTGATGATCAACACGGAAGAAAGTTTCGTGTTCATCGACAGAAATCTCAAAATCGTTACATTCAATTATCAATTCAAAAGATTATACATCCTTTACTTCAACAGAGATGTTTTTGAGGGAGACAATATACTCGATTATGCTCAGGAAGAAAGAAGAGAAATCGTAAAAGCTATTTACGACAGGGTATTAAGCGGTAATATCGAACAATCCGAAATCGCAGTCCCCTATAAGGACGGTTCCTTTCATTATTTTTCCATACGATACAAACCTGCATACAACGAAGACGGAAAAGTCATCGGGGCTTTCGTCACGACGTACAACCAGACGGAACAAAAAAGATCGCAAGCATTGCTTTTTTCCAGTGAAAAAAGATACAGAGCTCTTGTGGAAAACGGAGCGGAAGGAATCGCCATCCTTTCTCCCAAGGGACTTCCGATTTATATATCTTCCGCAATCCAAAGAATTTTAGGATATACGGAAAAAGAATGTTTGGATGAGGAAATCGTATCCATCATCCATCCCGAAGACAAAGAAGTCTCCAGGGAGATGATTCGAAATTCGATGCAAAATCCGGGAGTTCCCATCACCGGATATCTGGCGAGAATGAGGCATAAAAACGGATCCTGGAGATGGATCGGCGCCACATTGACCAATCTAATCGACGAACCGACTATAGGCGGAATCGTTCAAAACTTCAGAGACGTAACGGAGTCCCATAACCTGAATAGAGAGCAGTCTCTCATCAATCACATCATACGAAGTTTAAATGACAACGAATCTGTAGATGATTCCTTAACGAACGTGTTGCATTTGATTTTAAGTCATAACGATTTCCGTTTCGGAGAAGCATGGTTAGTAGGAAGAAACGAAAACAGACTTTATTACCAAGCGCATGCAGAGTTCAAAATGAACGGCACTCTTCCGGTCCCTGAAACTCCCAAATCTCTCGAATTCGGAGAAGGACTTGCCGGACATACTTGGCAGACCCAATCGGTAGAAATCTGGAACGATCTTATATCGCTTCCCTTTTTTATCAGAAGGGAAAATATCCTTTCCTTAGGAATGGTTTCCGCAGTAGGTCTCCCCATACAAGTCAGTGACAAAACCATCGCAGTCTTTCTATTTTTTAGAGACCAACCGATCGAAAGAACTTCGGAACTTGTCTCTTCCTTAAAAAGAGTCGCCCATCAGATAGGAATCGATTTGGAACGAAAACGAATCGTAGACGAACTCAATCAATTCTTCAACCATTCCCCAGAATTGATATGTGTCACTGGCAAGTACGGTTATTTCAAAAAAGTGAATCCCACTTTTGTCGATCTTTTGGGATACGAGGAAAAGGAGTTTTATTCCAGACCGATCTCCGAGTTCATCCACCCCGACGACAGAAATCAAACCATGCAAGAACTGAAAAGAAATATGAGCGGGATCAAATCCTATTCTTTCGAGAACAGATATTTGAAGAAGGATGGAAGCGTAGTTTATATCTCCTGGCATTCTTCAGAAGTTCTGGATCAAGACGGAATCATATTCGGATTCGGAACCAATATCACTGAAATCAAACTCGCAAACCAAGACCTTCTTAAATACAAAAACGTATTGGACCACTCTCAGGACGGGATAGGAATCCTGGAGACGAAAGAAAATAAACTCTATCTAAATAAATACTTTATTCAGTTATTAGAATATACTGCTGAAGAAATTATAGATAGAGGAGGTCCCTTCCGTTTTCTTTATTCGGATCAAAATCTTGCCGATACAGTAGAAAAAACACTGCTTTCCGGAAAACACTGGTCCGGAGATGTGCAATTGCGAAATAAAAGCGGTCAACTTTTGGATTTATATCTGAGCGCTGGAGCGGTCGTAGGAGACAGTCATGAAATTCTTGCTATTTACGGAATTCATACGGACATCAGAGAACGAAAAAAATACGAAGAAGATAGGGAAAAACTAATTAGAGAGCTCACTCGAAACAATCACGATCTGAAACAATTCGCCTACATCACCTCACATAACTTAAGAGCACCTCTTTCGAATCTTACCGGATTGATTCTTGCCATGGAAAACATTCCCCAAGAAAACCCGCTACAAAAAGAAATACTCTCCGGTTTCAAACAATCTACGAACTTACTTTCTGAAACCATCGACGATTTAATCAAGATTTTGATCATTCGAGATAATCCTTCCGTTGAAAAAGAAATCCTTCATTTCGAAGACATTTTATCTCTCATACAAGAGCAGATCAAGAATCTGTTCAACGAACACAAACCGAATCTATCTGTAGATTTTTCTCGAGCAAAAACAGTTTTTTTCAATAAATCGTATCTGGAGAGCATTCTACTCAATCTGTTCACGAATGCGATGAAATACAAAAACCCCAAGGTTCCTTTGAAAATCGACATTACCGCCTACCCTCTAGGAAAAAATATTGTATTAGAATTCCAAGATAATGGGCTAGGAATCGATTTAGTTCGTCATAAAGATAAGATATTCGGTTTGTACCAAAGATTTCACAATCATCCGGACAGTAAAGGTTTAGGTCTATATCTAGTGAAATCCCAAATACAAACATTAGGCGGTGATATTTCCGTAGAAGGAAATGTGAACCAAGGCCTGAAGTTTACTATTTTATTTCCGGAAGGGAGGATCGGCCAATGAACCATGTATTCTGCATTGATGACGATCCTGTCACTCTCACACTCTGCAGAATCGTAATTTTACAGGCAAATTTTGCGAAAAACATCTCCACGGCAAGTAACGGAGAAGAGGCGATTGAAATTCTAAAAGAATTAAAATCTAACAAAGTAATGCCGAACGATTCCCTGTATCCGGATTTGATTTTTTTGGATTTGAATATGCCGATTATGGACGGATGGGAATTCCTAGACGAATTCAACCGCAGCCTTTCCGATTATTTTTCGGAAACGAAAATCATCATCCTATCTTCCAGTGTGGATGAAGCGGATAGGATCAAAGCAGAATCTTATCCTAACATAATGGAATTCATCTCCAAACCCATCCATGTCAAACTCATCAAAGACCTGGAAACTCTCCTCCAAGAAAGAAAAAAGAAATAAGACCCTCCTTTTAGCAGAAGGAAAAATCCCATCCCCGTCAGGAATTTGCTTCCAATCTTGCTTTGAAACGCCAAGAATGATCGAATTGAGGAAATCGGGTCCTCTCTCTGAAATTCATCTCAAGAGAGCTTTTCCCACTTTACTAAAAGAAAGACAGAATCGAATCTTTAAGCAAATTGCACAATAATTAGGCATAATGCCCACATCGAAAGCAGGGCACAATCCGGCGATTTGCTTAGAAACTCCACGATTTCCTTAATATTCAATCGATTTGATGTGGTATAGATCTTGCATTAAAGATAACAACCAGATTAGAATCAGAAACGAAACCTCTGAACGAAGGAGACAAAGATGCAGTTCGCAACCCCAAAATTTACTTCCGGAAAGGAAGTGGTTGAGTTCGCCAAGAAAAACGGAGTCATATTCTACGATTTCCGATTTACTGATATTAAAGGAATGTGGCACCACGTTTCGTACTATGTGAATTCCGTAAACGAAGACACATTCAAAGGGATCCCTTTCGACGGATCTTCGATCGCACGCTGGCAGCCGATCAATGCCTCCGATATGCAGCTACACCCTGAAATATCGACGTCATTCCTTGATCCGTTCACAGCAGACAAAACTCTTGTTATGTTCTGCGATGTATGGGATATCTACAAAAAACAGTATTATGAAAAATGCCCTCGTTCTATTGCGAAAAAAGCATTAGAATACATGAAAACTACCGGGGTAGCTGATACTGCATACTTCGGCCCTGAAAACGAATTTTTCGTTTTTGACAGCTTAAAAGTAAGAGATGAAATCAACTGCCAATACTACGAATTGGATTCTAACGAAGGTATCTGGAACACTCACTCTGAAATTCCAGGTTCAGCAAACACAGGAAAAATCAACTTCAACTCCGGTCACAGACCTGGAACGAAAGGCGGTTACTTCCCTGTAGCTCCGATCGATTCTCAAGTAGATCTACGTGCTGAGTTTGTAAAAACTTTGGAAGCGGTAGGAATGGAAACTTTCGTTGTTCACCACGAAGTAGCGCAAGCACAAGGGGAAATCGGAGTTAAATTCGGAACCTTAATCGAAGCTGCTGACAACGTTCAAAAGCTAAAATACATCGTTAAGATGGTAGCTCATAAACACGGAAAAACAGCGACTTTCATGCCAAAACCATTATTTGGTGACAACGGAAACGGTATGCACGTCCACCAATCTCTTTGGAAAGGCGGCAAAAACCTTTTCGCAGGAGACAAATACCAAGGTCTTTCCGAACTCGCATTGAATTATGTAGGCGGTGTTTTAAAGCACGCTAGAGCTTGCGCTGCGTTCACAAACGCATCTACAAACTCTTACAAAAGATTGATTCCCGGTTTCGAGGCTCCATCTATCCTTGCTTATTCCGCACAAAACAGATCGGCATCCTGCCGTATTCCTTTCGTGTCCGGAGAAAAAGCGATCAGAGTAGAGTTCAGATTCCCTGACTCAACAGCTAACCCTTATTTGGCGTTCGCTTCCATGCTTATGGCTGGTTTGACTGGAATCAAAGAAAAAATCGATCCAGGTCAACCGAGAGAAGAAGATCTATTCGAACTTTCTTTGGACGAAATCAGAGAAAAAGGCATCAAACAAATGCCTCACACTTTGAGAGAAGCAGTAGAAGAAATGTTAAGCCAAAAAGAAGTTTTCAAACAAGGTGGAGTATTCTCGGAAGAGTTTATCCAAACTTACCAACACTACAAGTTTGAGACAGAAATTTGGCCATGGGAAGGTCGCCCTCACCCATACGAATTCCTCACTACTTACTCTTGCTAATTTGCAAGAAAAGCCCCTGCCAAATGGCGGGGGTTTTTTATGTACGGATGATAAATTAGTTCTGATCCGAACCCATCCTGTTTTGAAATTTCCTTTACCGGACGGAAATCCTGAAAAAAATGTCCAAAAGAACTAATGATTTAGTTCGACCAAACGATCTAAAGGTAAGGGCGAGGTAGCTCAGATGGTTAGAGCACAGGATTCATAACCCTGAGGTCACGGGTTCGACTCCCGTCTTCGCTACCATGATCGAGAGGAAAAAGGTTATGAAAAAAACGATTTGTCTGGTTTCTGCGAGCCTATCATTATTCCTAGGCTTGAGTCTCAATGCGGCAGATTTCCCAAAATGCAAAGAAGCTTGTGAAAAGTATTACAACTGCTCCATCCAAGTTCATCCTACTGCAACGGAAGATCAAAAACAAATGCTTAAAAAAGGTTGCGATTTCAATTGCAACAAACCCAAGTTCTACAACCAAATCGCAGGCTGCTTGACTTCCTCCGGAAATACATGCCAATCCTTCAGTGCCTGCATCATGAAACAAATGGGCGGCAAATAAAGACCGTCTTTCTTTGTTTTCTTAAATCACAAACAAACTAAACACAATATTTGAATCTTCCCTTCTAAAAGAAGGGAAGATGAATCTAGTATAGATCGGGCCCAATTAAGGGTCTGATAGATGCTTTGTTGATAGGAAAAGATAAATTTAAAATAACTAGGATTTAGTCTTTTGCACCTAAAGATTCTAGTTTTGTTATCAAACTAAATAACTTTCTTTTCTTTGCAATACTGAGGGCCGAATCACCAAAATTGTTTCTATCGTTAATATTCGCGCCAGCATTAACCAACAAATCAACTATTACTAAATGATTTTCACTTGGGTAAGACGCATCAGACGGAGCTAAAATTACACTGTATCCTTTATAATCTTTGATATTTACATCGGCTTTAAATTTCAATAATAGAGTGACGGTTTCGATATGTCCATTTGATGCAGCGTGCATTATGGGAGTAATGTTTAGATTGTCAGCTAAATTCGGATTTGCGCCATTGATCAGTAATTCTTCAATGATTTTAGAATAGCCTCTAATCGCAGCATGCATCAAAGGAGTACCTTTATGTTTCGTAAGGTGGTTTATATTCATTCCTCTTTCGATCAGAAACTTCAATGCATCCAAATTACCAATTTCTGCCGCTAGAATTAATGCATTTCCTCCATTTGGAGTTTCAGCTGAAATATCGGCTCCATTTTCTAATAAAAGTTTCATAACCTTTGGATTTGAATATACGGAAAAAATAAAAGGAGTAAATCCTCTGGAGTCGACTGAATTAATATCCGCTTTTAAGGACAGCAGCTTGTTGATACAATGAAGATTACCGATTTTCGCAAAATAGGAAATGATTGGAATTCCACTATCAACTTTAACATTGATTTTAGAATTATCTTGAAATAAGACTTCCGAGTTAGTTGAATTACAAGATTTTAGATATTCGAACTCTTGAAATTCTTTGTTTTTCCTATTTGCTGTGCTACAACTTAACATTAATAACACTATTACAATTATATTTTTACTGTGTCTCATATTTTCTCCTTAGTGTGTATAAACTTGCTTACCGAAGTTAGCTAGACTGACACGTTGTACGGTTACAAAAGGAATGACATTAGAAACTAAAACCAAAGCAGTAGCTATGCAATACTCTTTGATTATTTAAATTTTCCTTTTAAAATATCATTCTTTATGTTTTCTATATCTTTATCAGTATAAGAATGAAAGGAATTAAAAATAGATAAAGATAAAATTCCATGTGAGCCCTGTCTTGCGTTCAAGATTTCTAATTTGTTCAAACTTGGTAATAATTTCTTAAACCTATAATCACCTAGAGCTTCGATAAAATTATCGATTGCGTCATTATTTTTTCTAAAATTTGGGAGATTGTCTAAAAATAGTAAAAGATCCTCATTTTCATCCGAAAGATTTGGTAGTAAATTTTTACTTTCTTTATAGAAATTAGAAATATTTTTAAAATATGGATTCTGATTTATAACTAGTGAAAGCTGATTCCTTATCAAATTTTCAAAGTCGCGATAATTATCGTATTCAAAGAAAATTCCCTGCTTTTTAATTATTTCTTTAAACGTCTTTAAATTTGAATATTGGTCATTGTTAATTCTTTCCGGTTTTATCTCTGCATTGGAAAAATATACCATTGCAGGTTTCCCTAGCTCAATATGTTTTGTGATTTCTTCAACAGTTCCACTTTCATACGTTTCCGTTGGGCTACCAAGTCTTGTCCAAAAAATAGCGATTAGCAAATCTGCTTTTTCTAGTATTTGATCATTTATTTCATTCTGAGGTCCTTGAGCTAAATTAGCATAAACATTTTTCTCCCATCTTAAAGACTTTAGAATCAAGTTATATAAGTTTGAATTTGCAATATTCCACTCGTCTATGATTTCATTTACTATTTGTCTTTCTTTAATAACATCGGAAGGGGAAGCAATGAATACTTCGATAACTGTAGCGTTAAACAAAATCAGCTCACCATCAAATCTAAAAATATTACAGAACTACTTCTTATCGAAAAAAGAAAAACTCCACAAAACCGAACTAATCGTTCGTTCCCGTTTTAGGAAGATTCTTCGAAAAGACTTTAGCTTCATCCAAACGGAGAGAAACGATCTTAGAAATTCCAGGCTCTTCATTGGTCACCCCGAAGATTGCATTTGCTCGGGAGATGGTAGACTGTGCGTGAGATACCACAATGAATTGAGTTTTATCTTTGAATCGATCCAAAATTTGGCAGAATCTTAACTTGTTGGCTTCGTCCAGAGCAGCATCGATCTCATCCAAAAAGCAGAACGGGCTGGGTTTCACCATGTAAATTGCAAATAACAATGCAATGGCGGTAAGAGACTTTTCTCCTCCGGATAAAAGCCTCAGGTTCTGAACATGTTTTCCGGGAGGCTCTGCCATAATTTCCACTCCCGAATTGAGAGAATCTTCTTTTTCGGTGAGTTCTAAAGTAGCCCTTCCTCCGTTGAATAACGTGGAGAAGGTTTCCTGAAAATTGGCTTTGATCTTTTCGAATGTTTCTTGGAAAAGTTTTTCCGATTGTTCGTTGATTCGTTTTAAAACATCTTCTATATCTTTTTTGGAACTTTCGATATCTTCTTTTTGTTTGAGATTGTGTTCGTAAACTTCTTTGATGTTTCTATATTCCTCAATCGCCAAAGGATTGATGGAACCCAAAAGTTGAATCTCGGACTTGGCGGATCTCAATCTTTTTTCTTCCGATTTCTGATCCAATACCAACTCTCTTTTCTCAACTTCCAATTCGGAATCTGTCAAGGAAAAGTCGTTATAAAGTTCTTCGATCAAAGAGTCGATTTGCACTTTCAAAGCGGAAGAAGTTCTTTCTTTCTCGGACAACAAAGGAAGAAGTGTTTGGAACACTTCCTGATTTTTGGAGATATTTGCCTTAAGATTTTGAATATCATCCAACAAAGACTGCAGAGTCTCTTTTTCAGATTCCAAAATTTTACTCATGGAAAGAAATTCTTGATAAGCATCTTCGATTTCTTTTTCCAAACTGATCACTTCTTTTTCCAAGAATTCTCTTTTCTCTCGGATGGAAGCCTCTTGTTCTTTGGTTGCGGAAATTCTTTTTTGAATTTCGACGATTCTTTCCTCCAAACCAAGCAATTGTTTGGTTTGGTTTTCCATTCTACCTTGGGATTCCAAAAGTTTCTTTTCTAAGTCTACAATGATATTTCTAGTATCTTCCCATTCGTTTCGAAATACTAAAATCTGCGCTTGGCTTTCTCGAATGTTTCTAGTTAGATTTTCGTTCTCCAAAAGGAGATCTTCGATCTCCTGATCCACTAACTCTTTTTTGGAAAGAACCCCGTCTTTGTCGAAAAGCAGATTCCTAAAGCTGTCTTCTTTCTCCAAAAATTGACTGAGTTTGTTTTTATAATCCAAAAGATCGAGTTTGGAAAGTTCATTTTGCAGATCGGAATACTGACCGCCGCTCAGATAAGAAAGAGAAGTTTCCAAGTTCATTTGAAAGCCGTCTAACTTAGACAAAAGCACAGCCTTATCATCGTTCCGTCTGTCTTCGCTTTCTCTGGATTCCTTTTTTTTGTTCTCCAATTCCAAAATCAAATCTTGAATGATTAATTTCTGTTTTTCTCTTAAAGAGATATGTCTTTTTTCGTTTTCCCCGATGCGAGTCTCTTTTCTAGTGATGGACTCTTCTTCCGATTTGATTTGGGATTCTAAAGTGAGCTTATGATTTTCCAGTTTTTGAATTTCTGAAGCCAGATTGGATTGAATCTCTTTCTGACGCTCATTCTCCAACTCAATGTTCTTTTTCTCCACTTCCAAACGGATCGTGGACTGAGTCTCTTCATCTAATAAAGATACGATTTCGGAAATACGCACATCGTATTCGGAGATAAAGGTTTTGTTTTTAGAGATTTTTTCCTTTTGGATTTGGGTTTTGGAAAGATGATCGAAAAGTTTTTTGTCGATTTCCGCAATTTCCTTCTCTTTAGTTTCCTTTACCTTCTCTTTTTCGCTGATTAAGTTCGTTTCGTCCTGAATTTGGGACAAAATGTTCTTATTTTTGTCCCGGATGTCCTGGAGTTCTTCGTCGGATTTTTTCATCCTTTTTTTGAAATCGGTCAATTTCAGATAACGAAGATTTTTATCAGACTCATCTAACTCTTGTTTTAATTTAAAATAAGTTTCTGCTTTTTCGGATTGTTTTTCCTTAATCTCCATCTCGCCCAACATCGCTCTCATGATGTCTTGGATGCGGAGAAGGTTTTGATTGGTATCGTCAAGTTTTTTGGTGGCTTCTTTACGATCCAATTTGAATCGAGAAACTCCCGCCGCTTCTTCAAAAATGGCACGTCTCTCTTCCGGTTTGGAATTGAGGATTTGATCCACTCTTCCTTGCTCTAAAATGGAATAACTGGATTTACCGATTCCGGTATCCAATAATGTTTTTTCTATATCCTTACGTGCGGATCGAACATCGTTTAGATAGTATTCGTTTTCTCCGTCCGGATACAGTCTTCTTGTGATTTTAACGGAAGGGAAATCGACAGAGAAATAATGATCGTGATTATCGAATAAAATAGATACTTCGGAAAAACCTGCAGCTCGCCTACTCTCTGTTCCGTGGAAGATGACGTCGTCCATCTTCTCTCCCCGAAGTCCCTTGGCACTTTTTTCGCCGAAAACCCATTTTACGGAATCGACTATATTTGACTTACCGGAACCATTGGGACCTACTACGGCAGTGAAGCCTGGGTCGAAAGCGATTTCCGTTTCGTCTGCAAAGGTTTTAAATCCAACAATATTTAGGCTTTTTAGATGCATATATGTTTGCCTTATCATTCCCTCTTGTTTCCCGGTTGACATTCCAGGGAGACATAAGAAAAAACTTTAGATAGTATTATGTCCCAAAATATGGATACCATTTCCAGTGAAATTTTTGAAAGAAAGCCGTACTTGCGAAATTATTTCCAAAAATGGGATTCGGCAAACTTATGGGACATAATTCCTGCGAAAGACCCTGGACAGTATTATGTCTCATATAACGGCAAAGCGCTCTCCTCTCAATTTTCCCCGGACAAACAAGCAGAAAGGCAGTTAGAATCACATAACTTAAAAGATACGGATGTGGTAATTCTATTCGGATTAGGAAATCCTCATTTGATCAGAAGAATCAACCAAAAACTAAGACCGGGGCAAATCTTCGTAATATTAGGTGAAGATCCTTGCCAAGTTCCCCTTCTCTGGGAGGCGGCACTCAAAGAAACCATGCAGGTTCCAGGAAGACATGTGTTTTCCGGAGAAACATTTTTTCCTGTTGGTATGAACTATTTGGAATCTCTCCCCGTAGATAGAATCAGCGGAGTAAAAATCATTCGTAACCAAATGGATGTTACAAGAGAAAGTTTTTATACGGAAGCGGAGGCGAGAATCCAATCCGTTTTCTCAGCAAAGATGAGCGATCTACTCACCAAGTTCGAATTCGAAAGACTATGGGTCAAAAATTCCATCTGGAATTTGGTTCAGGTTTCCAACACTCCCCCTTTTCGATTTCAAATTTCAGAATTAAAAGATCAGTTCTCCGGTTTATCCGCCATACTTGTGTCTGCCGGCCCCAGTCTCCGTAAAAACCTCAAGTATCTCCACCTAATTAGAGATAAAGTATTCGTATTATCCTGCGACACCTCTCTTAAAGTGCTTCTCAAAGAAGGAATCATCCCCGACGGAGTGGTCACTTTGGATGCACAGACAAATTCATTTTTTCATTTTATGGGAGAGGATCTACATCCCATTCCCTTATTTGCCGATTTAGTGAGTTCTCCCACACTTCTACGAGAGCCGATGTTTCGTTCCGTCATCCATTCCGTTACCGCCAAATTCCAAGTAGATGCGGAAGGAAGTCTCATCAGAGAAGTGACCGCAGGAGGAGAATTGGCAAACTCCATCTTCAAGGATTTGGGAGACATCCAATCGGGAGGAAGTGTAGCTACCACAGCGTTCGATATGCTTCGTTTTATGGGCTTCACCGACCTTTATTTTATCGGTCAAGATCTAGCTTACTCAGGAAGAGAGATCCATTCCACAGGCACCCATCACAACGAAAAATGGCTCACTCAAGTAAATCGAAAACAAAGTTTGGAAAGAATCAACGAAGTCATCATTCGAAAGAGAGAAACGAAAGAAGTTCCTTCCTGCGGCGGGGGAACTGTCCTTACCGATTATGTTTTGGAACTCTACAGACATTGGTTCGAAGAGTCGGCACGCACTGTGGACCTAAAGCTCACAAACCTCAATGAAGACGGAGCCCTCATCGAAGGGTTTCAGAATTCATCTCCCGAACAAGGGATCAAAGACCTTCTGACGCGGCCAGACCACAACTATCCTTGGAGAAAATTTCCTGCATGGAAATTGGCTTTGGAAGGAAAAGAACCTAAACCCTCCTCCGAATCCCAATCGGAAAAATCGAAAGCATTGTTTTTGGAAATCAAAACAGATCTCAGATTCGTGGAAGAAGAAGTAGGAAAATGGGAAAAGGAGAACCTAAACGCTGTGGATTTACAATCTTCTCCCGTTTGGGAATGGTTAAAAAACCAAACCTATCTAAGGCGGATGGTTCGCAAAACAGAGATTTATCTGGTGAGACACAAAGAATTGGGTTTGGATCGAAAAAATAAAATTCTGATGCAGTCGATCCGAAAGGAATTGAGATATTTGAAAAAGAGCCTTTATCCTATGAGTGAAATGTTTTCCTCAAAAGGATGAAACACTGCATCGTCGATAAATTCAGGAAAATAATCAAAAAATAATTTCTGAGACACCACCCTGTAGTAAAAAGGATTCTTCTCATTGAACGCATCCGTAAAGGAAAGTTCGGGCAGTTGATGAAAATTGATCCTCTCTTCGAAATTGATAAAGTCCCTTCTAGTTAGATCGGGACGAAGTTCGATGATCACATCCTTCATCATATTCCAATCCAATTTGAATGTCATCCTCACTCCTCTGAAGGCGGGAGATCGTTCCACCAAATTGACCAATCTTTTCACTGGACAATCTTTTTTGTAATAAGGAGTAACATAGACCTTGATGAATCGTGCGGATAATCCTAGAGGCTCCCAGATCTGCTCCGGTGCTTTTTCCAAAGAAGATTCTTGTTTGATTTCGGAAAGAATGACATGTAATTCGGGGATTTGTTTTTTTCCCGCAAGAAGAGTGTTGTATTCTTCCACTCCGAACTCTCCGAAATAAAGCCATTTGTAGTAGTCTTGAATTTCAGCTTCAGGATGTTCTTCTACGAACTTAGTGATTAAAAAAAGTTTTTCCTTATGAGAAAGGGAAGGTTCTTTTTCAATTTGCATCTTTCACTGCCTTAAGTTCTTTACCGATTAACATACGTTTAATGTTTTCCCTGTGAGAGAAGGTAATCAGAAAAAAAGTGCAGATAAGTACAAGAAAAACCAAAGGAGAGTATTCCGCTTCGGGAAGATATTTGGACATACTCCAGTACCAAACAGGCATGGACAATGTTCCTAATATGGAACCCAAAGAAACGAAACCACTGAGCTTATAAACTAGAAAGAAAATGACTACGGCACATAAGGTCACCATCGGCACCAAACTCAAATAAACGCCGAGTGCTGTGGCAACTCCCTTGCCTCCCTTAAAATGAAGAAAAGGAGTGAATGTATGACCTAGGATCGCAATGGAACCGAGTAGAATTTGGATGGTAATGAGAGAAAAAGAATCTTGAGTGGAGGCAACGTAACCTGCAAGTGCTACGGGGATGGCACCTTTGAGAGCATCCAGAAAAAGAGCGATGATGCCGTATTTCCAGCCGATCACTCGGCCCACATTGGTGGCTCCAATGTTTTTACTTCCGTGTTCTCTCAGATCAATTCCTTTGATCTTTTTAGCGAGAATGTAACCTACTGGGATTCCACCAAATAGGTAACTGGCAAGAATAGAGGCGGCAAGAATCATTCCCTGCTCTCCTTAGTGTTGTCTTTTCTGTTTCGAAGTTCGATCTCGACGGATAAACCTTCTAGCCCGAACTCGCTCACTATACTCTTTCGGTAGAAAGATAAAATATTCGACGGAAAGAGTTTAGAATCGTTAACAAAAAATAAAATTTTAAAAGGGCTCTGAGAGACCTGAGTGGCATAAAATACCTTCGGAGGTCGATTCGACGCCTTCTGTACCTTATTTTTCCCTCCCCATTTCCCGAGCCAGTCATTTAGCGCCCTTGTAGTCAGCTTTTTCTGGGACTTTTCATAGAGTTCGACACACAATTCCAGGAGTTTATGAGTTCTGAGTTTTTCCGTAGCGGAAAGGGAAATCACAGGGCGTTCCTTTAAAATGGAAAGACGAGCCTCCAAACGATCCTGGTATTTTTTCCAAGAATTGGTTTCCTTATCCTGAACAGCATCCCATTTGTTCACCGCCAAAATCATCGGTTTTCCCATCTCTTGGATTTCTCCGAAGATCTTTTTATCGAATTCTCCCAAACCTTTCAATGCATCAATGAGAAGGATCACTACGTCCGCCTGCCCCAAAGCGAATAGAGTTCTTTTGTAGGAATAAAACTCCAAACTCTCTCCCGTTTTGGATTGGCGACGGATCCCTGCGGTATCTATGATCTCGATTTTTTTTTCGTGAAACATAAACTGGCTGTGAACAGAATCCCTTGTGGTACCTGCCACTTCACTCACAACCGCCCTTTTAAAACCCAAAAAGGTATTGAGAAGACTGGACTTTCCCGAATTCGGTTTTCCAATGATAGCGATTTTACAGAAAGGGTCTTCCGGTTTCTTTTTAGCAGCAGGAAGCAGGAAATTGATTTTATCGAATAACAAAGAAAAGTTTCTTCTGCCTGTGGCGGAAATGGGAACAATTTCGTTCAAACCCAGCTGATAGAATGGCTCCAGATCGTATTCGTCCTGATCGGTATCTACTTTGTTTACTATGGAAAGAACCGGAATTTCAGAAAGGGTCTCGTCTTTTTTCAAAAGGTCGATGAGTTTGTGGTCATAAGGACGAAGATCCTTATGATCCATGATATGCAAAATCAAATCGGAATTTCTAAGATGTTCGAATGCGATCTCTATGATTTCCTTGGAAATCTCATCCAAACTTTCTATATCCAAACCAGGAGTATCGCAAAGATAAAAAGGAATTTTAAACTCCTCTCTTTCCACTAACTTCTGCAATACGTCTCTAGTCACCCCGGGAACGTTTTGAGTGATGGCACTTTGCGCTTTTAAAAAGGCGTTGAATAATGTGGATTTTCCCACGTTCTGTCTACCGACAATGGTTACTACGGGGAGTCCTTTCATCTACGAAGCCTTTCCTTGACCGCTCTCTCTATTTCTATCTTAGCTTCTTTCTTCTGGATATCGTCTCGTTTATCGTAAAGTTTTTTCGGTTTTCCCAAAGCAACATCGATCTTCACCAAACGATTGTTCTTAAAAAAGCAGCGGGTGGCGACAAGCACCAAACCCTTTTCTTTGATGGATCTTTCTATTTTTTCTATTTCTTTCGCCTTTAGCAAAAGTTTACGAGGTCTGATTTCCGGATGATTCGCATAACCACCGTTCTTGTAAGGAGGGATTTGGAAGTTTTCCAAAAAGACCTCTCCGTTTCTAACCTTCGCAAAACAATCCGTAAGATTCCCTTTTTTTTCTCTCAGAGATTTCACTTCCGAGCCGGTAAGAACGATCCCTGCCTCATACGAATCGAGTAGTTCGAAGTTAAACTTCGCCTTTTTATTGATTAAAGGATCGGTCGACCTCGGTTTATCGTCTTTTGCAGTTTTACCCATGGGAATCTCAGGTTCTTAAGGAGTGGTGGACTTGGATGAGCCTTGCAATCTCGGTCCCGATCAAATTGGGCATAGAGAAAAAATTATCCGAGGTAATTTGCAAGGAATCATGAAACACATGTTCCGCAATATAACGGGGACCAAGTCCCACCCCTAAAAATACATAATTTTTTTCCTGGTTTTTTAGTACAGCTTCTTTCAGTTTTTTTGTCTCGAAAGAAGCGATTTCATCTTCCATATGAAGCTTGGCTCTTTGGCCTCTAAAGTCGGAAAGAATGACTAAAATTCTGGTTTGCGCATCAGGAGAAAAGTATCTCTCGCAATTCGACAAAACCTGGTATTCCGGGATGGAATCCCCATGCCAGTTTTTAGATAATGCGGAAAACAACTCTATTTCCTTTTCCTCGGTAAAGTCTTCTTCCGCCTTTTTTAGGTTATAGATATCGATCGTATTTTTCGTATTTTTGATATCGCAGAAAGTATGCACACTGGAAGGTATATCATGTTCGTTTAAGATATGAAGACCTACTAGCAAAGCAGACATAATCGCCACAGAATATTCGAAATTGAAGACACGTCTGCATTTGGACACGAGAAAAGATACTTCCACTCCTTTCAGTTTCTCTTCGTTTTTTTCAATGGTGGTTTTATCGAAGATTTTAGTGTCTCCCCTTCCGCTCTTATAGGATATATATTTCCTAGCGTCCACTCTGGATCCTTCATTTCTATACATTCTATGAATGTCGATTTCAGGATCGAATAACTGTTCTAAGTTGAGCTCTACTTCTTCCAGTTCCTTTCCGAATACTTTTTTGAATTCGTCCAGACTCACCATTATGGAATAATCCCATAACAATCTTCTTTTTTTAAGGAATTGTTTGTATAATTCTTCCGTACGGTAGCCCCATCCGCCACCGCCTCCGCCGGGTTCCCCTTGTCCGTTGTTTCCTTGGGTTTCGGAACCGTACCAAGCATCAGCTCCCTCTTTGACCTGTCCGCCGGTTTCGGGGGTATTGATTTCAATCCCCCGCTTCATTTCGTTTCCCGAATTGAGTTTTTTGGCTTCTCCGGTAAAAGGATCCCTTTGATGAAGTTCGGGATCCCACCAGATTTTCTTTTCGAGACTACTCTCTACCGTAAAAGTTTTTTTTTTCTCTTCGATTTCATCGAAGAGTTCAGAAACGACTTCCACACCAGAAAGATAACCATCTAACAATCGCTCAAGCTCTTTTCTCTCCTTGGGATCGGAGATTTGGTTGATGTAATAGATACATCCTCCTCTGTAAGCGACTCCTCTTACGTCCTTTTCGTTGTAACGATAAATATGATTTTTCCATTTCAAAAGATTGGAAACTCCGAAACGATACGGTTGGAGATTGGCGGATCCGATGGATCTTTTTTCCGCAAGTTCCTTTACCTTAGTATGGAAACGAGCCATAGCACGAGGAAGAACACCTTCCGGAAGATAGAATTCCAGCAGTTCTTCCATCACCTTCGGATCTTCCAATTCAGGAAAGATAACAGGAGTAAAACGATTTCGGAAGGCTCTCGAGATCGTAGATACGGATTTGGAATGGCGGAAAGTTTTTAATCCGAAAACGATGGAGGTTTCCTTCAAGGAGATAGGAACAGCTTCTCCCGATTCGGGAGGAAGAGCCAAAGAACGAGCGTCGTCCGTAAGCATATTCATTTTTTCGACAAGCTCCGCGCCTGCGGATTCCAAACCGGAAATAAGAATGATTTGCCCGGAACGAATGGCACGAGTGAGAGGCCCGTCCACCCAATCCACGCTTTCTATCTTTCCGTCTTTAGTAGGCTTCAAGGCACCTACCACATCGGAAGTATGCATCCCTTTCGAAAGCATAACGGATTCGATCGGCACTCCCGTTAGCTCGGTAAATAGAGGTAAAAATTCTTGAGGGTCCTGGTCTTCTCTAAATTCGACTAAAATATTTTCTTTGCATTGAATCGCTGTTAATATCTGATCCAAAAAACCTAGTATAGGTTCCGGTGTAGGATAAGAAGATAAAATACCTAATGTCTTTTTTTCATCCCAGGTTTTGATTTCTTTATCGTTCCAGAAGATATGTCCGCCTTGTACATATCCTTTCATGGATTTGCCTTTGACAACACCGCCAAACTCTGTTTCAATGAGATCGGATTGGGATTTTCTATCCTCCTCTTTTCGGAAAGGTTCCTGGAAAAGATACAATGCTTCTCTGATCGCGACCGAAGTATCGGATTTTCCGAACTGCAAAACACGGTTGCAGTATTTTTGAAGAGTTCTCAAATTAAAGTGGTATTTTTCCAAATCCCCTTTTCCGATCTCTCCGCTTTTGATTTTATTTTCCGATGCAAGGGTAACTCTGATGATCTTTTGAAGAACGTCTTCTCCCAAACTAGGGTAAAGTTTTTTCAAAATATAAAACATCTCGTCCGGAGAATAAGGATCCACATAAACGACTGCAAAATGTTTGGTGATGTCGAAAGGAAGAGGTTTACGTCCCTCAAAACCTTCGCTAGGGTTTTGAGTTCCTATAAACCAAAACCCTGTTTTGGATTTGACTCTTTCGCCGCTCCCTTCCAAAAGATCGAGATAATTCGATTCATAAACGGAGGAAAATCGTTTGATGATATTGGGAGCACAAAGGTTCATTTCATCCGCAACGAAACTGAGTCCTCCCTCCAATGCATTGGTCAAAGGACCGTTCGACCAGGTAAAACCTTTTCCATCCAATAAGATTCTGTACGAACCGATTAGATCTTCCGGTAAGGTATCTTCATTAAAACTGAACCTTAGAGTGGGTTGATTTCTTCTGGAATTGATATAATAGATGAGGGCGTTTTTTCCCACTCCCGCATCTCCTACGAGAAGGACGGGAATCCCTTCCAACATTGGGTAGAGGATTTTCTGCAGAGTGCTCTGGACAGAATCGGTTTCTACAAGACTGGAAGGAAAAACGGGAAAGGAGGACTTGTTCGGAAGAACAGGAACTTTGACGGAAGCGATCGTTACAAATTCCATATATTTCCTTCAGGTTTCCTGTGTTTTCCAGGTTGTAAACCAAATTCTATTGACCCCAAGGCCTCCCATTTTTCAATTCAAAGTATGGAATTTGCATTGAGAATGAATGGGATCGACTCCTCTCCCATCAGAAAAGCCTTTGAACTCGCCAGAAGCATCGAGAATCCGATCAATTTAAGCATCGGACAGCCCCATTTCCCTTGTCCACCTAATATTATCGAGGCGATGAACCAGGCTGCCAAAGACGGAAAAACCGCCTATACATTGACGGGAGGAATTCCTGAGCTGAAAGAAGCGATGGCAAAAAAATACATTTCGGGAAACGGTATTTCATACGCACACCCGGATCGTATCCTCTCCACTTCCGGTATCTCTTCCGCATTATTTCTGCTTTTTAACGCACTCGTAAATCCGGGTGACGAATGTTTGGTGGTATCCCCCTACTTTCTGATGTATCCTGCCATGCTGAAATTTTACGGAGCGAAACTTCTAACCGTAGACGAATCCTTCGGACCTGCGGATTTGGAAAAATTCAAAACGAACAAAATCAAACTCATTATCTTTTCGAATCCTTCTAATCCGACAGGGAAAGTTCTTTCCAAAGAACAGCTTCATGCTTTGGCAAATTTGGCGGAAGCAACCGGTGCATTTTTGATCTCTGACGAAATTTACGAACTATTCGACTACGACAAAAAATTCTATTCCATCGGGAAAGATTACGAAAAAACGATCACCCTCACCGGCTTTTCCAAAACCTATAATATGACAGGCCTTAGGCTTGCCACGATTCTCGCAGAGAAAGAAGTCATTCAAGCGCTCACCACCTTACAGCAATACACTGTGGTCTGTGCTCCTTCCATAACTCAATGGGCGGGAATAGAAGCTTTGAAAACCGATATGAGTTCCTACATCCAGGACTACAAAGAAAAAAGGGATTTCGTTTACGACTCTCTGAAAGATCACTATAGTTTGGAAAAATCGGGAGGAGCTTTTTATTTCTTTCTAAAGATTCCCATCCAAGATGAAGAGTTCATCAAAAAAGCAGTCGAGAAAAAATTAATTTTAGTTCCCGGTTATATCTTCTGCGAAAGTAAAAACTTCGTAAGACTTTCCTTCGCAACGGAATGGGACAATCTAAAAAGAGGAATGACCGCTTTACAAGAGCTAGCTTCCAGGCTCTAAGAATGCTGATTCTCCTTTATTCCCTGCAATTCGTATTCGGAGCCTCTCTCGGTAGTTTTTATATCACGACTGCAGAGAGGATTCTTCTTTATTTTTACGGTAAAAAAAGAAAAGAAGGAAGTTTCGGGAATAGGATGTTTTCCCTTCTCATCAAACCGAGTCATTGCAATCATTGCGAAGAAAAAATTCCTTCCTATCTCCTTCTTCCTGTCGTAGGTTTTTTCTTAAGCAAAGGAAAATGTTTTCATTGCAAAACAAAACTCCCTTGGATTTATCCAGGCTCAGAATTTCTTTTCGGTGCCATCACTGTTCTTTCCTTTTATGCGACAGATTCAGTAGCATTCTCCGTTTTTTTCACATTCTTTTTGGGGCATCTCATCATCTCCATCCAAACGGATGCAAACTATTTCTCGTTAGATTATGAGAATCTTCCTTTCCTACTGATCTTCGGAAGCCTCTCCAATTATTTCATTACGGAAACACTTCCCGGATGGGAAGATCTTTATGTGCTGATCGGATTTGCAGCATTTTATTTTTTATTGTACAAACTAGTCAAACAAGGGATGGGACTTGCGGACGTGATTTTCGCTCCCGCATTCGCATTCATAGCGGGCCACCCCTTTTGGATTTTGTTTTTGAATTCATCTTATGTTTTGGCAACCGTCGTAACGATCCTTTCCCGTAAAAAAGGAGAAAGCCTAAGAGGGAAGATGATTCCTATGGGAGTCTATTTTTCGTTGGGAATCTTTTTCACTTTTATGGCGAAAGTATTGTATTACAGACTGGGAATCGAGGGGGTATTTTCCGATGACATCGAATGAAGATATGCAGGATATGCGTAAATCTTATGAAAAGTTCACTCTTTCCGAAGAGGATGCGGGGAATGATCCTATTTCCTTTTTCCACCGCTGGTTCGAAATCGCCAAACAAGAAAATGTGGAAGAACCGAATGCGATGCATTTGGCAACAGTAAACAAAGAAGGACAGCCCTCAGGAAGAGTCGTACTTTTGAAATCCGTCGTGGATGGAAATTTTTTATTTTTTACAAATTACGATTCCAGAAAGGGGAAAAATCTTTCCGGGAATCCGAAAGCATCCCTCACCTTCTTCTGGGCCTCTTTAGAAAGACAAGTTCGCATCGAAGGAACGGTTTCTCCGGTTTCCAGGCAAGACTCTATCGATTATTTTTCCAAAAGACCTAGAGTATCTCAATTAGGCGCTTATATATCCAATCAAAGCGAGATCGTCCCTAATAGAGAATATTTGGAATCTTTGTATCGAAAATACGATCAAGAATTCGAAGGAAAAGAAATCCCCACTCCTGAAAATTGGGGAGGATATTCCTTAGAACCTAATTTGATCGAATTTTGGCAGGGGAGAAAAGGAAGGCTTCACGACCGCATTCAATTTGTTTTGCGAGAAGGAAGATGGAAGAGAGACAGGCTCTCTCCCTAGTCTAAAAACTAACCGTGCAGATTCAGTAAATGGCCCAGTTTGGTCTTTTTGGTCTGCAAATAACGGACGTTTTCCTCTACAGGATCGATTTCAATCGGAACCCTTTCCGTTACATGAAGGTTGTATCCTTCCAAGCCTACGATCTTTCTAGGATTGTTCGTAATGAGTTTCATTTGGTTCACCCCTATATCCCTTAAAATCTGCGCTCCGATTCCGTAGTCTCTTAGATCGGGAGCAAACCCTAGTTTTTCGTTCGCTTCCACAGTATCCAAGCCGGTTTCCTGTAAGGAGTATGCTTTCAATTTATTGATGATTCCGATCCCTCTTCCTTCCTGTCTCATATAAAGAAGAACCCCTCTTCCTTCCTTTTCGATCATCTTAAGAGCACTGTGTAGCTGAGGGCCGCAGTCACATCTTTGAGAAAGGAAAATATCTCCCGTTAAACACTCGCTATGTACTCTTACCAAAACGGGAGAGGTGCTGTCGATTTCCCCTTTGATCAAAGCTACGTGGATTTTATCGTCGATTTGAGTGGAATAGGCTTTGATTTTGAAATCGCCGTATTCGGTAGGAAGGTTTGCTTCCGCTTCCAGATGGATGAGTTTTTCTTTCGTCCTTCTGTAACGAATGAGATCCTCAATGGTATATATATTCAAATTATGTTGTTTGGCGAATTTTTCCAGATCAGGAAGACGAGCCATTGTACCGTCATCGTTCATGATTTCACAGATCACTCCACTGGGATAAAGGCCCGCCAGTTTGGAAAGATCGACAGCCGCTTCGGTATGCCCTGCTCTTCTTAAAACTCCGCCGGAAACCGCTTGTAAGGGAAATAGATGGCCTGGTTTCACTAAATCGGAAGAAGAACTTTTATCATCTAACAATACTTCCACTGTCTTGGCTCGGTCCAATGCGGAAATCCCAGTAGAAGTACCATACTTCGCATCCACGGAAACGGTAAATGCGGTTCCATGTTTGTCTCCCAAAGTATGATCGTCCACCATCTTGCCTAGACCCAGCTTTCTCAGGCGATCCGCTTCCATCGGAATACAGATAAGTCCTCTGCCGAAAGTCGCCATAAAGTTAATTTTATCTTTATCTGCAAATTGAGAGGCAACCAGCAGATCTCCTTCGTTTTCACGGTCTTCCGAATCGACCAAAATGATCATTTTTCCTTGGCGGATTTCTTCGATTGCTTCTTCAATGGGACGGATCATGCGTAAATGCCCTCTATATACTAAGACTGAAAAAAGCCCCCGGATTAAAAGTAGAAACTAGAAGAAAGTCATTGATTTTTATGTCAGTTTTTGCGTAAGATTGTCAAATCAGGAGGCGAGATGGAACTCAAGCTAAACACGGCGGGAAAGGTAAAATCGATAGAAATCGCAGGGAAATTCGATATCGAATCCACTGAAGAATTTGAGTCCATTTTTTCCAAAGTGATTGAACCGAATCCTCCTTTAGTCGCCATTGAAATGAGCCGCCTCGATTATATCGATTCCTCCGGAATCGGTTCTCTTATCAAAAGCCTGAACGTTCTCAAAAACAAAAAAGGCAAACTGATTCTAGTAGGAATGAAACCTATGATTCAGAATGTTTTTAAATTAGCAAAATTAGATATGTTTTTTGAAATTTTGAGCAATGTCGATTTCAAAAACAAATACGTAGACGAAGACGACGATTCTGATATAGACGATCTACTTAGAAAATCGTAATTCTAAAAAGTTTTCGATGTACTTTGCAAGTATATCGACCTCCAAATTAACAACCGTTCCTTGATGCCATCTGTCCGCATTCGTTTTGCGGATCGTCTCAGGAATCAATATCAACTGAAATAAATTCTCATTCACATCGACTATCGTTAGGCTGATCCCATCGACGGTGATGCTTCCCTTTTTAACTAAGTATTTAGAAAGTTCGGCAGGAGCTTCGATCCAAAATTCTTCCACGGAATTCACCTCGATCGTTTTGCGAGATACGACTTTCCCTACCCCATCCACATGACCTTGGACCATATGTCCGCCGTATCTTTGCCCTTGAGACATCGCTCTTTCCAAATTGACGAACTCGCCTTCCTTTAAGAGAGAAAGGTTTGTAAGCTCCAAGGATTTGAAAGAAGTATAAAAATCGAAATGATTGCCTTTGTTTTCCAAACGAGTGACGGTCATGCAAGCGCCATTGATGGAAACGGAATCTCCTATTTTCAGATCCGGATTTTCCCAAACGGCTTCCATTTGAAACTCAATTCCGGAGTCGATCGCCTTCGTTTTTAAAACTTTACCTTGGGTCTCAATGATGCCTGTGAACATAACACTTCCAGAATGAAACAAGGGAGGGAAACGTCAATGAAATGTGGGAGGGTCTGGTCTCCCCGCCCTGATATCAGGGTGGGGTTATCCACCCGCCGCCCAATGCTTTCCCTTTACCACGAACCGATTGATGCTGCACCCGTTTTCTCGATTTCATCGTTTTTTTTTAATTTCTTTTCACCTTTTTGTCGTATCTGAACTCCCTATGATAAAAATGGAAGTGAGTCTTCTATGAAACCTCTCAAAATTTTCTGCGATGTAAAACTGTCTTCCGATGATCAATTGGAATTTTTGAAACAATCAGTATCTCCTCATGAGATTTTATTACCGGAAAATCCTGCAGCATCCGTTCTTTCCCCAGGAGTATTCGATCCTAAATTCAAACAAGCGGACATCGCATTCGGACAACCAGGATTGGAATCAATCCTAAGTTCAGAAAATTTAAAATGGATTCAACTTACATCTGCTAGTTTTACCAGATACGATACGGAAGAATTCAGAAAAACCGCTTCGGAGAAAAATCTAAAAATAACAAACAGTTCCACTGTGTATGCGGAACCTTGCGCAGAACATGTTTTCGCATTTATGCTGGCGGACTCCATCCGGCTTCCTTTTTCTTTAAAAACAAGAATTACCAGTTCTTCTCAAAACTGGGCGGATCTTCGTAAATCGAACCGATTACTTCGCAACCAAACCGTCTTAATTCTGGGATTCGGAGCGATCGCATTGCACCTAATCGATTTATTAAAACCGTTTTCCATGAATATCATAGGAATGAGAAGAAACCCGAAAGGAAAAGAAACGGTTCCCATCATCACAAAAAAAGATCTTCCGCAAACCTTGGGAAAGGCGGATCACGTCATCAATATCCTACCGGATAACGAGGAATCGACGCAATTCTTCGATGAAAAAATGTTCTCCTACTTCAAACAAGATTCCGTTTTTTATAATATAGGCAGAGGAACTACGGTGAACCAGGAAGCGCTTTATCGTGTTTTAAAATCGGGGAAACTGAGAGGAGCATGGTTGGATGTAACCGATCCAGAACCGCTTCCTCCAGGCCATCCCCTTTTCGATTTGGAAAATTGTTATATCACACCCCATACTGCGGGAGGTTTTTCCGAAGAGAAAGAATCTCTCATCCGACATTTTTTGAAGAACCTAGAAAGATATGTGCAAGAAAAGGATTTATTAGACAGAGTTCTTTAGAGAAACGAAATTGTTCAACTGCCAAGTATCTTCATTTAATTTATATTTTGCGGTCTCTTTCCCTTCTTTCCAACCAGGGAACAACTTTCCTTCTTTCCAAAGAGATTCTTGTCTGCTGCCGGTAACGGTTAAAATACAATCCTCTTCCATGAGATGATTGCGGACAAAATGAAACAAAAAAGAGCCTGCTTCTAAAAGAACTGTATTGATCCCTTTCGAAGAGAGAGAACGTAAAAACAAATCTCCTTGAGAAGGGAAAAAATCCTCCACAGGGAAATCACTGAGAAGGGAAAGATCCGTATCGGAAATCTCTTTTTCCAAGAAAACGGAAGAACCTTCTTTACGAATGCGAAAGAACAAACACAACTTTTTACCGTACATTTCGTTCAGTCGAATCTGTTTGTCGATAAAACTGCGGCTAAAGACCTGCCCCTCTCCGTAAACAAACACACGATAAGGCTGATAAGAAACAATATCCTCCTTATGTTTTTCGAAAATCTCCTTTTCTAGCGAAATCTCGAATAAGGATTTTAGAAATCCTTTGCCTGGGGAAAAAAAGGAGGACGCCTCATCGGAAACAAGTGAGACAGGATTTCCTTTTTCGGCAAAAGAACTTTCTGAAATTCTAAAATCCAAAGAAGGCTCATCAACAGTGATCGTTTTCGGGCCTACAACGACCGCATCAAACTTGGCTCGTAGTATCTGTAAATAATACTCGCTCTCTTTCGAACTGACTGGCGCCCTTCTTTCCTCTGAAGGAGAATACTCTCCTCTTTCATTGACCGCAGATTTGATCCATACCCAAGGCCGATCGTATCGGATTCTTTGGAAAAAACCGAACAGAAAAGGAATCGATACTCGAGCTAAATTGGGATCTAAGGATACGGTAATTCCCTCTTTTCGATAAACATCCCAATCCCCGGAATGAACCAAAGGATTCGGATCTTTCCATCCTATTTGCAGTTGTTGCGGCTTTTGCGATAAAACCAAATCCCTGCAAGGTGGTGTTTTTCCCTGATGAGTGCAAGGTTCCAAGCTAACAAATAATTGATGATAGGAAGGTAAATCTGCGGCATGCAGATAGGCTTCCCTTTCCGCATGATTTTTACCTGTTATTTGAGTGTTTCCTCGGGAAAGAATTTTACCTTCGGATGAGGTGATACAGGCGGCAACGGGAGGATTCGGAGAAGTCCTCCCCATCGCAGAAAAAGACAGAGATCTTAGTTCTTCATAAATGGATCTAAGATTCTCCTGTCTCACTAGAACTTTAGGCTAACTTTCTTCGCCTTCTGATATTGTCGTAAATTTCAGAGATAGGTGCGGCGATGAATATGGAGGAATATGTTCCGATCACAACTCCGAAAATCAATACGAAAGCGAAATCATACAATTCCACCGCTCCACCGATGATGATGGCAACAAGAGAGATCAGAGTCGTAAGAGAAGTATTGATGGTTCTTCCCAAAGTTTGAGAAATAGAAACATTGATAATATTAGAAAGTGCTAAATTCTCTTTCCCGTGTGCATTTTCACGGATTCTATCGAATACCACGATCTTATCATTGATGGAATAACCGAGCAAGGTAAGAAGTGCGGCAATCAAAGGAACACTCGGTTTGATCTGTAAAAAACCGATCATTGCCAAAGTGAACAGAATGTCGTGAATGAGAGCAATCGCAGAGGCCAAAGCGAATTTGAATTGGGAACGATAACTTAAGTAAACCAGGATGATTCCTAGAGTAGTCAAAAGCAAAGTGATCCCTGTGGAAGTTAATTCCCCTCCCACTACGGCTCCTACTTGATCCGCCGATAGAACCTTTTCTTTAGGAAGTTGAAATTCCCTTCTTAGAATTTGAACAAACTTATCGATAGAAGAAGTTCCTTGGTCTCTTTCTGCTTCAGGAATCGCTTGAAACATCTCTTCCACTTTAGGAATGGAATCCAACCCGATATCAATCTGATAGATGTTTTTATCTTTCTCCAAAAGAATGATGACAGGATCGATTTCCGTTTTCTTAAAGAAAGTTTCCAAGTCGGCTCTCGTTTTTCCGATTGGAAGCTCCACTACAGAACGAAGCCCTCCGTCAAAATCCAAAGAATGAGCAAAACCTCCGTGTTGTGTGAAAGTAAGCACAAACCCAAATAAGATGGTCAAAAAAGAAAAAGATAGAGTGAAATATTTATATTTCGTAAAATTTAAATTAAACATGAGTTGTCTCCTTTTTACCGAAGAAGAACGGCCTTAAATTCAAATGTTTGATACCGACTCTGTTCACCAAAAGTTCGACAAACAAACGGGAAAGGAAAAGGGAAGTGAATAAAGTCGTTACGATACCCCAACAAAGAGTGATTGCAAAACCTTTGATAGGCCCATTTCCTAAACGAATCATCAAAATCCCAGCAATGAGGGTGGTTACGTTCGCGTCCATAATGGTCCAGAATGCGTTTTCAAAACCTTGAGTCACCGCAATGGTAAGAGGACGCCCTGCGTCGATTTCTTCACGAATTCTTTCGTAAATCAAAACGTTCGCATCGACCGCCATACCCATTGTGAGGATGAGACCTGCAAAACCGGGAAGAGTCAAAGTGAAGTCCATCAAAGACAACAAAGCGGCAAGGATGATTACGTTTACAAGAAGGGAAATATCCGCAATCAATCCACCTAATCGATAGTAGAGGATCATATAGATCATCACAAGAAAGAAACCGATGACAACGGCACGAATCCCCACTTCGATAGATTCGATCCCCAAAGTAGGTCCGATGAATCTCATTTCCAAAACGGACAAAGGAATAGGAAGAGCTCCTTCTGAAATCACATTAGCCAAACGAATGGCTTCTTCTTGCGTAAAGGAACCTGAAATTTCCGCACGTCCTCCTGCAATCGGATCATTGATAACAGGATTAGAAACTACCTTATCTCCCCAAACAATCGCTAAATTTCTTCCTCTGTTTTCAGAAGTCAGATCGAAGAATTTTTCAGCTCCGTTCGGAGTCAAAGTGAAACTCACCATCCATCCGTAACTATTGGAATTGAAAGAAGGTTGTGCATTCGTCATATCATTTCCGGAAAGGGAAATTTTACGTTCTAAAACGACGAAACTACGAGGAAGAAGGGCCGACTTTGCAGCTGTTCCTCTTTTCCAAAGAGCAAAAATTTTGTATTCAGGAGGGATGGAATATTTTTTCTCCAAAGACTCTAAGAACTGGTCTTGGATCTTTTTCCCCATTTTATTCTTAACGATTTCTTGAAACTTAAATATGTCGGTTTCTTCTCTTTGGTTGAGATCCATCAGTTTTCTTTCGTTGTCATCGAGTCTAGATCTTAAAACAAAAGGACTTGGTTCTTCGATGCGGTATTCTACAGTCTCAGTATTTTGAAGCACTTCCAAAATCGCAGTGGAGTTTGTCACTCCAGGAAGAGAAACTTCAATGGCATCTTGTTCTTTCTGGATTCTCACCTGAGGCTCTGTTAGATTTTGACTGGTGAGGCGATTGTCGATGATCATCTTCGCCTTTTCCAATTCCACGATTTTTCTCATAGGAGAGAGTTCGAAGTTGGATTCGATTTCTGCCAACTTGTCCGCAGCCTTCTTCTTATCTTCTTCCTTTTTGGAAGGATCCGCTAAAATAGCTTTTTGTTCTGCGATCTCTTTGGAAAAAATATCTCTGAGTTTTTTTGAGTAATCGTCGAAGTCACCCTTCAAAACGACTCTCATCCCTCCCTGCAAATCGAGTCCCAATTTAATGGAAAGCGACTTTCCTCCCCGAATGAGTTCTTCGATCCAAGTGGCTTCCAATTTATTCTTAGATTCCACCACCAAACCTTGGTTCTCTTGAGAGATTTGATTGATCTTTGCTGAGGTGATGAATCTTCCGTTCACTTTGTAAACAGAGGACTCTTTAGGAGGTAAACCAGAATTAGGTTCTATCGTCCATTTGGAAGAGGCATTATAATCGGACTTCCATCTTTCGAAAAATTCGGAAGCCAGTTTATTTTGAGATTCCGCATCCAGATTGTAAACTTCCGGCTGCACAGAAATGTTCAAAGTTCTTTCCGCAAAATTGGGATAGAGGATGGTAAAAGACACGGCGATAATCAACGCCGGAAATAAAAGTAAACTGTACGATCGCAAACAATATGCTCCTAAATGTTTTATCTTCTGTAGGGACGGCTGCCGGAACTGGACTTGGTCATTCGCAATCGATAGAAGGCAAATAACACAATCACACCCAGAATCAACATAGCTTTTTTATATTTATCAAAAAATTCGGAAAAACTGAATAGAGGTTTGCTGGGAACGGTCGTTGCAATGCCTGCGGAAGTACCGACTTTGCCGTCTTCAACGCTCACCTTTCCGATGGAAACATCCCCACCAAACCCAGGTAAACCGACAGGCTCGACAGCTACTTGCGGATCCAGCCAAAGACCGGCCACAGTAGTTTCCTCTTCCACAACCGCTTGATTTTCCACAGGAACTTTCGGCTCAGGAGCGGTTATAGGATTAGAAATCGTATTTACAGTTGTCACCGTTGCAGGAGTAACGGAAGGATTCGTAACGCCTGTTCCGTTTTGATTCACAAGTGCACTTGCGTTTTTCTTCTTCGACTTTCTTTTCTTAGTCGAGGTAGTCACCTGTTGCTGATTAGACTTCTTACCGACAACAGGAGTTGTTTCCTCTTTCGGTTTAGTCGTGGTCGCAGGAGTCGTAGTTTTCGGTTTTTCGTTGACCTTGTCTAAAAAATCTAGTGAATCCTGTGCCCATACCTGCCCGGAAAAAGAAAGTATAAGTGCAAGAATGAGGAAGGATTGCTTCATAATGATTATTTCTTCTTTAAGATGGCGCTAGTTTCGAAAGTAACGTTCGTGTTAGCACCGATGCTTAGTACCACAGTTTCGTTGTTATCTTTGAATTCCACAACCTTGCCGTGAAGTCCGCTGTTTGTTACTACTGAGTCGCCTTTTTGCAGATTGGTGATCATTTCTTTTCTCTTTTTCTCTTCTCTTTTGTTAGGAAGGATCACAAGAAAGTACATAGCTACTAGGATGATCGGAATAAAAAGAAACGTTTGAAGAGGAGAGCCTGCTTCGTTCTCTTGAGCGAGTATAAGGAGGGAGGAGGTAATGTTTTGAAGTGTATACATAGTTATCTATTTGTCCAATCCTGGAACAGCCGAACTTAAATTCAATGTTTCCCGAACGAATTTTAGAACTTTTTTCTCAAGTAGGGCTGATTTTGCTAGAGAAAAACCGGATTCGATGGAATCTGCCTTACCTACCACAAAAAGTGCCGCTCCCGCATTGAGGGCCACCATATCCGCACCGGATCCGTCCTTGCCACTCAGAACATCATAAAACAAACGGGAAGATTCCTCTTGAGATCCTGCAAAAACTTCTTTTGGGTTCGGCTCTCTACCCAAAGACAAAGTCTTAGGCTCGAACACCAATTCCCTACTGGTTTTTCCATCGAAATATACATAGTCCGTAGGTTGGAAAATGGAAAATTCATCCAATCCATCTCTGGAGTGGCAGATGATGCATCTTTTCGTGCCCAAAAGAGAAAGCACCTGGGACAATACCTTCAACAAAGCTTTGTCGTACACACCTACCACTTGGTAGGCAGGAGACAACGGATTGGAAAGAGGCCCAATCAAATTGAAGAAAGTGCGAAACCCCAACTCCTTACGAACAGGGCCGGCATATTTCATAGAAGGATGCCAATGAGGAGCGAACAAAAAGATAAAACCGGTTTTATCGAATTCCTCCTCCATTTCTGTTTTCGGACGATCGAATTTATACCCGATTTGAGTGAGTATATCGGAAGAGCCGGATAAAGAAGACACGGACCGATTTCCATGTTTTGCGACTTTGACTCCTAAAGAGGCCAAAGTGAATGCAGAAAGAGTGGAGATATTAAAAGAACCTTTTCCATCTCCGCCAGTTCCACATGTATCGATGAATTCATAAGAATAAGAACGAGAAGGTTTTTCTGCGTTTTTTCTCATCGCAGAAACGAAACCTGTCAGTTCCTCTTCCGTTTCCCCTTTTTGCTTCAAAGCGGTAAGAAAGGATGCTAGCAAAACTTCAGAGACCTTTCCTAACATAACTTCCGTTAGAAAAAATTCAGCTTCTTCCCTGGAAAGATTTTGGGAAGAAATTGCTTTTTGTAGAATATCTCTAAGTTTTGATTCTGTCATAGAATATCCTTTTTAAATTAGAGAAACTGAGAAGAGAATAATTTGTGAATATATAACGAAGTCCAGAAATCACAGTGATGATGGTAGTAAACAACATACCGAAATAAGGAACGAAGGAAGCAATCGAACTGAAAAAATCAGAAGAATCCACTGGCTGATCGGAACTCATCATATTGAAAAATTCTTTCGCATTTTCGGAAGCGATTTCCATCGTGCTCATCCCCAACACTCTTCCCGCAGAATACACATCATTGATCATGGTTCTTCTTTTTCCGGAAATCAGCATAAAGATGATGAGTATGATTAAGATCGCACCCATTTGAAATGCAGTTTTCACTTTTCCCATCATAGTAGTTCTAAGAGAAGTTCCGGAGCGAACTGCAATATAACGAAGAAATGTGATGAGCATATCTCTTCCGATGATTAAAACCACCATCCAAACTTCTATAGGTTCGTGAATGAATAAAAAAGTAACAAAACATCCTATGACCAAAAACTTATCCGCCAAAGGATCTAAAAATTTACCGAATTCCGTTTGTTGGTTCCACTTACGGGCCAAATAGCCGTCCACCAAATCGGTGATAGACGCCAAAGCAAAAAGAACGAACGCAAATATCTGATACCCTATTTCTTTTTGAAACAAAGCATAAATAAAAAAAGGAAGGGCAAGCACCCTGAGAGTCGTAAGTAAGTTCGGTAAGTTCGCAATTGTTTTCCAGTCTTCCATCAGTTCACCCAAGTCCCAGCCATATCCAATTCGAAGAAAGAATCCACACGAACCTTTCCTCTCTGCCCTACGCGAAGAGATTTGTTTTCCACGAAAACGACCTCATCGATTTCGGGAGCATCTTGTAGTCTTCTTACAGTAGCCCCCTCTTCCGTAACTTCGTCCACGATCGCATCGTAAGTTCGACCAACACGCGCTTGGTGAACATCTTTCAAAACTTCCAGATAAGCATCTCTTACCAAATTCACTCGTTTGGAAATTTCTTTGTCTTTCAATTTCCCTTCCAAAAGAGCGCCTTTGGTTCCGTCTTGAGGAGAATAAGGAAACAAATTCACTTTCTCCGGTTTCACATCCTGAATAAAACGGATGATCTCATCCACATCATCTTTTGTTTCCCCAGGGAAACCCAAAATAAAAGAAGTTCGAATTTCCAAATCGGGTTTCACGGAACGTGCTTTTTCGAAAAGAGATTTGAAGTAGGAATATTCACCCGTCCGATTCATGGATTTTAAAACGGATTTGGAAACATGTTGTAAAGGAGATTCCAAATACGGAGCGATCTTATCGATTTTTCCGTAAAGATCCAGAAGTTTTTCCGTTTTTTTATCGGGATAAAGATATAACAAACGTAATATTTCCAAACCCTTCACTTCGGACACGGATTCGATCAGATGCAGAAGTTTATCAGTATCTTTTCCGTAAAAAACAGTGTCTTGGGAAACGAGGCAAATCTCTTTGGCTCCCGCAGCGATCGCTTTTCTAGTTTCGTTTAACACAGACTCTTCGGAAGAATCTTGGAACTTTCCTCTTAGGTTGGGAATGATACAGAAGTGACATCCTCTGTTGCACCCGTCGGAAATTTTTACATAAGAATACGGTTTGGAATAGTTTTCGATTCCGCTGCTTAAAGTAAGTCTTTCTAGTATATCCTCGTTGAACTCTTTCACTTCCTTAAAATCGAGAGGAAATGTTTTTTTAAGGATATCGCCCGCTTGGTCGTATTTTCCGGTTCCGAAATGAAGATCCACTTCGGGAAGATCGTCTGAAATTTCTTTCCCGGCTCTTTCCGCAAAACAACCTACAACGACCAGCTTTTGGTTACTTTTTTTTTTCAAATCGATGGAATCCAAAATCGTTTGAATGGTTTCCTTCGTAGCATCTTGGATGAAAGTGCAGGTATTGATTAGATGGAAGTCGCTCGCTTCCGGATCATTCGCAGGAAGAAGCCCCTCTTTCAAAAGGGACTGGTGCATGCTCATGGAATCTACAGTGTTTTTGGGACAACCTAAGGTTGTGATATAAAAAGACTTAGGAAGCGTTTCTGTAGAGGAAGATTTGACCATCTTATTCGCCTAACTCACCGATAATGGACTGGGTGGAATCGTAAGGATTTTGTTTGCGGATGAAGATTTTTTTCACTAGTTTACCAGGTTTGCCGAGAACAGTTCTTTCTTTTCCGTTCTGAACCATCTCAACCGCACCGCCGTCTCCTACTTTCATTTCCAAACGATCACGGGCCTCTAAATGTTTCACTTCTCCAGCAGAAACAAGACCTCTTTCTCCCATTTGACCGTCGATTACGAATTCCACATAACTTGGTTTAGAGAAAAACAAAGTGACTTGAATCGGAACATCTCCTACAGGAGGTTTAGCGGCAACGCCTTCTCTTTCTTCCTTCAAAGTAACCAGAACCTTCGCGGATTTTTCAGTCACTGCTTGGGTTACTACGCGGATGTCTCTTCTCAAACCGGAAAGTTCCGTAATGCGATAGGAAAGAATGGTTTCTTCTCCTTCCGCAGATTGAAAGGAATATACATTTTTTTCAGGAAAGATATTAAAGCCGATGATCGCCTTCCCGCCTTGCACTCCTTTGATGAACATCTTACACTGTTGGTTGTTCACGCTGAAAGAAACTCCCCTATCTTCCGTTAGGATAAAAGGAACACTCGCATTTTCAGGAACACTTTGAGAAACGAAGTTGATTCCTGAAGGAATCTCGGAAGAAGAAACAGGAACGGTAGAACTTCCCGTTTCCGTAGAAGTTTCTTCTTCAGCTACGGAACTGCCGGATTCTTCGAAACTCAAATAGATGATATAAGCGGAAACGATAAAGAGTGCCGCGGAAACCAAAGTTATGATTTTATTTCGATCCAATGTGAAACTGGATGTGGTAGGTCTCGTCAATTCTTCCAAAGGAGCCTGGGACTCTTCGATTTGTTCTCCTCTGTAAAGGTTGAGAAGCATAGCAGTATCCAACTTGAGATAACTTGCGTAATTCTTCAAAAACCCGAGTGCGAACGTTTCCGCAGGGAACTGGGAATAATCTTCCGTTTCCAAAGCGATGATGTATTTTGCGGCGATATTGGTTTCTTTCGCCACATCCTTGACCGAGAGTTTTTTCTCTTCTCTCGCTTCTCTTATGATTTGACCGACTCTTTTTGTATTCAAAACGATTTTCCTCTTAACAGGGATTAGTTTTCCGAAACCAAAGGATTATTCACTATCTTCGCATTCCCGCTGATGTGGAAATTAAAAACTCCGTCCTGGATTTCTTCTTCAAAATTAATATTAGAAAATGCTATCGTAGTTACCTTGCCTCTTCCGTCCGTAGCAACGGCGCGTTTGATTAGGTAGGATTGGGAATCCACGAATAACTTCATTTTTTCGAACCCGCCGATTTTTTCCCTTTGATCCAATTCCAAAACGAAGTATTGAGTCGGATCTTTATCTATTGCTAGGCGAGGCTGTTCGATTGCGTCGAATTTATAATGGTATTTTCTGAAAAGGCGTGCCAAACCGTCCGCACTATTCGTAGTGAAAATGGGACCGGAAGAATTTTTTTTATCCAAACTCAAGTCTTGTTTGCCGACAGCGCCTAACTTTTTAATGAAGATATAGAGAGTTTTACCGTCGGATACGATTTCGTCCCCTTCCGGTTCGTTGAAATTGTATCTGATTTTGCCGGGTCTTTTGTAGAGACATTTCCCCCGCATGGTTTTCTCTTTTTTATTTTCTTCCGTACGGATTTGGAAGTCGGCGGAATAAGAGCCTATCTCGGAAAATTTCTTTTTAATCTTTTTGACCACCTCGGAAGGAGAGTGCCAATTATGTGCAGGTGCCGTTTGGCTGAAAACGGGCGAACCCAAAGCAATTGCCAAACAAATCGAACCAACGAGAGCTTTCATAGATTCCCAATTTTTCAAGAAAGCCTCACTTGTCGATGATTTACGCTGAACGAAGGATTTCTCTGGGTTTGGAACCGATTTGAGGGGATACATATCCTCTCATTTCCATAAGTTCCATGAGTCTCGCCGCCTTATTATAGCCGATTCGCATCCTTCTTTGCAGGTAACTAGCGCTCGCCTTTTTTTCTGTCACAACGATATTCCAAGCCTCGTCAAATAGCTCTTCGTCTTCGTCAGAAACAGATTCCGCTCCACTTCCTTCCTCATCCCAATTCATCTCCACATAAGCGGGAGAACCCTGTTTTTTGGACTCTTCCACAATGGCTTCGATTTCCTTTTCTTCGATAAAAGGCGCCTGGATTCTCATCAAATCGGAAGATGTAGGAGATCTGTACAAAAAGTCCCCTTTTCCGAGAAGGGATTCCGCCCCGTTCGTGTCCAGAATGGTTCTAGAATCTGTTTTTTGCGCCACATGGAAAGCCACTCTGGCAGGACAGTTGGCTTTGATGAGTCCGGTAATTACATCCACGGAAGGTCTTTGGGTCGCCATCACCAAATGGATTCCCACGGCTCTCGATTTTTGAGAGATACGAGTGATTTGATCTTCCAATTCCTTTCCGGAAACCATCATTAAATCCGCAAGCTCGTCTATAAAAATCACGATATAAGGAAACTTTTGGTATCCTTTTTTAGAGGCGAACTCTTCCACCTTATCGTTGTAACTTTTGAAATCACGGCTTTTCAATTGAGAGACGATTTGATAGCGGGATTCCATTTCCTGAATGGCCCAGGAAAGCGCCTTAGTCGCCTTTTTAGGATCCGTAATCACAGGCATCAAAAGATGAGGGATGTCTTCGTACAAAGTCATCTCCACCATTTTAGGATCGATCATAATAAATCGCACTTCTTCCGGACTTCTTGTGCAGATCAGACTTGTGATCATGGAGTTTAAACTCACCGATTTACCGGAACCTGTAGTACCTGCTACAAGTAAGTGAGGGAGTTTCGCCAAATCGATGATGACCGTTTTCCCGGAAATATCCTTTCCTATCGAAATGGTTAAATCTTTCGTTTTGTTTTGCAGAATGGATTCTTTTAGGATCTCGGAAAGATACACATCCTCTCTATGAATATTAGGAACTTCGATTCCGATGGAGGATTTGCCTGGAATCGGAGCCACGATCCTGATGTTCTTCACAGCCAAATGCAGTTTCAATTCATCGGAAAGAGAAGTGATTCTGCTGAGTTTGATTCCATGAGGAATGGTCAATTCATAACGAGTGATGATGGGACCTCTTTCTCTGGAAGTCACCTTCGATTCGATTCCATAATAACCGATGATCTCTTCGATCTTTTTGCCGACCACTTCCAGCTCGGAATCGAACTTTGCCGTATAAGAAGAAGAAGGTTTATGATCCACCAAAAGTTTGGGAGAAATATAATAACTTCCCTTTTTCAATTTGGCAAGAGGAACCATAGACCCGAATGCGAATTGAGGTTGCTCTTCCTTTTTAGAAGGTTTTGCTTTTCTCTCTTTGAGAGAATATACATTGGTAGGAGGAAGAACTTCCTCCTCCTCTTCCCATTCTTCCTCGAGATCTGCAGAAAGTGCTTCCGGTTCCAAATCGGAATTTACGGAAATAGATTCGATATCATTCGAATCGAATTCTTCCTCGGCTTCCTCATCCCAAGAAACTTCTTCCGAAGAAAGAGAAGTTTCCACCTCGGTCTCACTTTCCAATTCTTCTTCCTCTTCCGAAGAAGTTTCCTCTGTACGGGAATATAAATTCAAATCCTCAAACCCGAATTTAGGAACAGGTTTTTTCAAAGAAGATGCAGGATTGATTTCTGAAATTAAGTTTGCGTAAGAAAACTCAGAAGAACGCTCGGAACGTTTTTCTTCTTCGAAAGAAATTTCCTCTTTTTCCGAACGAATAGAAATATCGGAAGTCATTTCAGAATCAGGCAACGTTCTGAAATCGGAAACCTTCATACGAAATCTATCTTGTGCAGAAGGTTCCGTTTTTAATTTTTTCTGTAAACGAACGGATGCATTGTGAAAACGGAAGATCCTGCCTGACTCTTCAAAAAAGCCCTCATACAAAGAAGTGTTTTTATACACAAGTTTAGGCAAAGATGGAACGGTTTCTTTTGCGGAACCAAAGCCTGTTACGGAAGACGGTTCTTCTTCCGAAGAAAAGGAAGGTTCACTTTCATCCAACCATTGAGGTCTGCCGTTGTTTGCCGGAGACAAACTTTCCGTTTTTCTTTCGAACCATTTTTTGGAAGATTCGATCGCTTCGGAAGGATACGATCTTTCTTGGGGAACGGAAACATAACCTTGAAAAAAAGAAGGAAGTTTAAAATGGGAAAGATCCTTCTTTCCACCTAATTCCCGATAAATCACATTCGTCCAATGAGTGAGTTTTCCCAAAGTGAAGTTCCATGCGGAATCTTCCAGCCAGATGATCGCGGAATATAAGAATAAAAAGAAAACGACAATCATCCTTCCCGTATCACCGAAAAGATAATTCAATACCCAAGAAAAAAATTGACCGAATATCCCTCCTCCGTCACCTAACACTCCCATAGGAGCTTCCAGTATGTTCAGGGAAACAGTGGATGCGACTAGGAACAAAGGAAAAAACAACGCCTTTCCCAATCTATCGAAGTCGGGGTTTTTAAAGGAAACCACTCCCAAAATCAAAGAAAAACCTGCCAAAAGAAAAGAAGATTTCCCCAAAAGATAGAACAAAGTAAAGGATACATAGTATCCTATCCTGCCGAACCAATTCGATCCGGAGCCATCCTCTCCTTCCGAGAAGGAAAAAAGGGATAAAATCAAAAACACTCCCGCAAAAACAAGAACGTAAGGAACGAAATCCTGGCGAACCGCATTCCATTTAGGTATGGCTTTTTCTTTGTCCATACAGCAACTATCGGACGCTTTTGGGACATAGACTGGAAAAAACTGACCAGAAAAAAGGAAAAAAGAACAGAAAAGCTCCGCCAAAACCATCGATGAAGAGACTAATAAAAGAGAGATTTTCCAATAGCGAACTCTCACTCAAATCATTCAGAAGGGTATTTTTTTGGAGCAAAATCAAGAGTCAGATAACCTAGAAAAACTTATATTCATCGCAAATTCGATCCTGCTCATCACAGTAGCCGGTCTTATCAATTCCATCGTCATTTTGGGAGTTCATGGATCTGCAGTTGCTCATTCCACAGGCAATGCCAGTTCCTTTGCCATAGAACTTTCTCATGGAAACTTTTCTTACCATCTTGTTTTCCTAATTTCCAGCTTCCTTATAGGTGCTTTCGTTTCGGGAGGCCTCATCGGTTCCTCAAAGTACAAAAAGGAAAACAAATACGGACTACTTCTTATCGTAGAATCCATGATACTTCTATTAGGCGACTTTCTATATTTTAACGATGTAGAGATAGGAGCCTACGCATTTTCCTTTGCTTGCGGTCTTCAGAACGCATTGGTAATGACATTCCGAGGAAGCATCATTCGAACCACTCACTTAACGGGAATCATCACAGACTTGGGAAGTTTTTTAGGACAAAAAGCGAGAGGAGTTCCCGTGGAATTTTGGAGAATCTATATGAATTTCTTCCAAATCGTAGGGTTTCTTATAGGAAGTTTTTTCGGAGCGTTTTTCTTTTTGGAATACGGAACCATCATGATCTGGCTTCCGGCGATCACCTGCTTCTGCTTAGGTGTATCCTATAACATCTGGCAGGGTCACTTCCGAAAAGTGGTGAATCTCTAACCGTTCAACCTTTAAAGTTGGTGAAGCTTGCGTCGAAATTGAAATTCGCATTTCGAATCGCTTGCATCACCGCTTGCAAATCGTCCTTCTTTTTCCCTGTCACTCTTACTGAGTCTCCTTGGATGGCGACCTGCACTTTCAATTTTGCGTCTTTGATTAAATTCGTGATTTGTTTGGTTTGTTCTTTGTCCAAACCGTTTTGAATTTTCACCTTTTGGCGCACAGATTGTCCAGTAGCGGGCTCTATCTTCGATTCGAAATCGAAAGCCTTCAGACTGATTCCTCTTTTCGCCATTTTTGTGGTGAGTACGTCGATCACTTGCTTCAGTTTAATGTCATTTTCGGAAGTAAGAACGATTTGTTCGTCCTGTAATTTAATTTCCGAATTAGAACCTTTAAAATCGAACCTTGTGGATATTTCCGTCATGGCTTGGGAAATCGCATTCTGCAATTCCGGTCTTTCCAATTTGGAAACGATATCAAACGATGGATCTGCTGGCATGATTAACCTCCGAATTTGTTTTTAATTTCATTCACTGCCGATTCCAAAGCGGAATCGATTTGTTCCGGATTTTTACCTCCGCCTTGTGCCATATCGGGACGGCCGCCGCCTTTTCCTCCCAATAGTTCCAAAGATGTTTTGAGAAGATTGCCGCAATGGACTCCCGCATCATTCAACACCTTATTGCACATAAAAACCAGAGTGGAACTGTCTCCTTCTTTGGAAGCGAAAAGGCAGAGGATTTTAGGTTCTCTGGCTTTCAAAGAATCCGCTAGATCTTTCAAGGATTTCGCATCTACTCCATCGAACACTCTTTTGGCGATTGTAATGTCTTTTACCTTGAGTGAGGAGTTAAAAATATCTTCCACTAATTCTGGATTTAGCTGAAAAGAAAGTGCTTCTTTTTTCTTCTTTTCCCTATGAAGGGCTGCCGATTTTTCCGCAAGAGAAGACTCCAAAGCTTTTTTGATCTCTCTCAGAGATTCAACAGCTAATGTCTTTTTTGTTTCGAAGATAGATTGAATTTCTTCAGGAGCCGGTATTTTATCCAAAATTCCATGTTGTTTTAGATCGCCATACACTTCTTTGGCGCCCAAATTGTAGTCTTGGATTTTTTCGGCAAGAGACTGGAATACGGATTGAAAATAATCTATGACAGGGTCTCCGCAAATCGCTTCGATCCTTCTGTTTCCCGCACCGGGGCTTCCTTCTTTGATAAGTGCGAAATAAGCGATTTCTTTCGTATTGGAAACATGAGTTCCTCCGCAGAATTCCTTGGAACTGTCTCCCATAGTGACCACTCTCACTAAATTTCCGTATTTTTCATCAAACATAGACAAGGCGCCAGAAGTTTTCGCTTTTTCAATAGGAAGCACTTCCGTTTCCACTGCCACCGATTTAGCGACAGCTTCATTTACATCTTTTTCTATCTTTCTGATTTCTTCCTCGGTCAATGCGGAAGGATGAGAAAAGTCGAATCTTAAATAATCGGGGGAAACTACGGAACCTTTCTGAGCTACATGAGTTCCTAAGATTCGACGAAGAGCGCCGTTGAGTAAGTGTGTTCCTGAGTGGTGACCTGCCAGTCTTTGTCTTCTGCCTGCGTCCACTTCCGTTTCCAAAACATCTCCTACTCGGATTTCTCCTCGCAGAACAAGGCCAAGGTGTAAATGGGATTCGTTTTCTTTCTGAGTGTCCTGCACTTGGAATTGAAACTGAGCATTTTTCAAATAACCCCAATCTCCCAATTGCCCTCCTCCTTCCGCATAAAAAGGAGTTTGGTCAAGAAGAACGACTCCTTCTTCTCCTGCTTTGAGAGAGTTTACTTGTTTCCCGTCTTTGAATAAATAAAGAACTTTGGAGTTTCCGGTTAACCGAGTGTAGCCGGTAAATTCGGTTTTGAGAGCGGATGAATCGCTGATTCCCGTAAGATAGGTATTTTTTTTACCCTTCCAACTGGCACGGGAAAGATCTCTGTCCTTTTCCAATTCCGCATCGAATTCGGAATCGTTGAAGCTGAACCCTCTTTCCAAAACCAATTCTCTGGTCATCTCTTTAGGAAAACCGAATGTGGAATACAATCGGAAACTATCGACACCCTTAACGTCCGTTTGTCCTTGGGATTTCATTCGGACAAGCAGTTCTTCCAATTCCTCCAAACCGACTTCCAAAGTATTGAGGAAAAGCTCCTCCTCTTTGCGAATCACATTTTGGATTTCGGAAGCTCTTTCTTTCAGTTCCGGATAACGGGAAGAATAAATTTGAGTGAGAGTTTCTACGATTTTATACAGAAAAGGTTCTTTGATTCCTAATTTTCTGGCAAACAAGGAAGCTCTTCGAATGAGTCTGCGGATCACATAACCACGGCCTGTACGATCTGGATAAATTCGATCGCCTATGGAGAAAAATACGGAACGGGAATGATCCGTAATGACTCTAAAGTTCACCTTAGTGGACTCATCGTATTTTTTGCCGGAAAGAGTTTCTATCGTTTGGATGATATGTTTCAATTCATCCGTATCGTACACTGAGTCCACTTCTTGAAGAAGCATAGCGACTCTTTCCAAACCGGAACCTGTATCGATTCCTGTTTGTTTGAGAGGAAGAAGTTCCCCTGTTACTGTTTGGTTGAATTGGTTGAAAACCAAATTCCAATATTCCAAATAACGATCACAGTCACATCCGGGTTTGCATGTGCCGGAGGTACCACAATCTGGGCCTCCTTTTTCAGGGCCTCTGTCCAAATACAATTCGGAACAAGGTCCGCAAGCTCCGCTGTCACCTGCCGGTCCCCAGAAATTGTCTTTTTTGCCAAGGCGAACGATTCTTTCTTCTGGAATCCCCGCTTTCATCCAAATCTCTTTGGCTTCATCGTCATCCAAATAGATGGTCACCCAGATTTTGTCCTTAGGGATCTCCAACTTTTGCAGAGAAAAGTCTAATGCGAATTCAATGGCTTCTTTTTTGAAATAATCTCCGAAGGAAAAATTTCCCAACATTTCGAAGAAAGTACAATGGCGTTCCGTTTTACCTACCACTTCCAAATCTGTGGTTCTTAAACATTTTTGTATGGAGGCGGCTCTGGTATATGGCAGCTCAACGGCACCCGTAAAGAGGGGTTTGAACTGAACCATTCCTGCGGTTGTGAATAATAATGTAGGATCTCCTGCAGGGATCAAACTGGAGGAAGGCACGATGGAATGGGCTTTCGATTGAAAGTAGCTAAGGTAGAGATCACCGATCTCTTTGACCGACTTAAATTTCATACACTTACAGGGATTTCCTTTTTGCCTGTTTTCGCAAGAAGTTTAGGATTTAAGTCCGCCTTAATTCGGAATAAAGAAAAAAAGAAATGAGACTGGCAGAAACCAAAAACCCTCCGAACGCCCAAAAAGCACCATGGATTCCCAAAGCCTCTCCCAGAAGGGCGGACAAAAAACCGGAAACGGCGGGAGTGAACTGGAAACAAACCATATAGAGGGAAAGGACTCTTCCTCGCAAACGATCCTCCGCTCTTTTTTGCAAGATGGAAGGAAGAAGGCTGGATAAAACTCCTCCTGTGATCCCGAACAAAAATAAGAAAAAGGAAGTCACCCAAGGAATTTCCCAAGGGAAAAAACCCCAGAAAAATAGAGAGGCAAGAAGACACATGGAAAGCAGGATCAATCCCTTTCTCTCCGACTTATGAAGTATAAGACTGAGAACTCCTCCGAAAAAAAGTCCTAGCCCCAAAGTAAAAAGAACGGAGCCTCTCTCCAACTCCCCCAAATGCAGGATCTCTTTCACATACAATGGAAGTAACACTTGGATAGGTCCCAATGCGATCATCGACAGAATCGTTACATAAAGAACTTGTCTGGAGACAGTGTCAGAAAAGAAAAAATGAACCACATCTCTTAAATCAAACTTGGGCCTCTCCGAAGAAGAAACAGCCTCGGAAACTCGAACCAGTAAAATCAAAAGCATACTTACCGCATGAGTCAAGGCCAGCCAAAGAAAGATCGTAGAAAAACCTGCATGTTCCCTGAAAAAACCGATGAGAAGAGGATTGATTCCGAAAAACAAAATCAAAAGTAAATTTCCGGAAATGGTATGAAGCACCAAACGATTGTGAGGAGCAATGTCTCTGAGGATCGCCATCCTTCCAGGAAGAACCGTGGTCATTCCGATTCCGTTCAGGAAAGCGATTGCGAACAAACTGTAAGGATGAGCCAAAACCCAATCATGAAATAAAAACAAAAAGAACGCCGCAAGGAAATGCAGTCCTTGGAATAAAAATAGAACCCATTTTTTGCTGAAACGATCGAGCAGATATCCTGTCCCTAAAAAGAGAAGTGGGAAAGGCAAAAATAAGAAGAAGAACACAAGACCTGAAAATCCTTTGTTCAAGGAAAAACTTTGGCAAAAGATCACTACCGTATATAAGAAGGAACTTCCCGCAAGAGTTCCGATCGCAAAAGCAAGATAGTATAAAAACAGGTTCATGGATCAAAGAATAGTCCCGGGACGAAAAAAACACCAAGCATAAATTCGAATTCGGATAAGGCGGTAAAAACAAAAAAGCCTCCCGTTACCGGAAGGCTTTCCAAAAAAAGAGGGAAAATGAATTTTAACGTTTGGAGAACTGAGTTCCTCTTCTCGCTTTGTGTAGACCGTATTTTTTACGTTCCACCATACGATTGTCACGAGTAAGAAAACCTTCTTTCTTCAAAGCAGGTTTCAAAGACTCATTGAAAGCAACAAGTGCACGAGCAACTGCATGGCGAATCGCTCCCACTTGACCGACCACTCCACCACCTGTTACGTTGAGAAGAATGTCGTATTTGTCTCTTGCATCCAAACTAAGAAGAGGCTCAAGAGCTCTTCTTACTAGGTGCTCACCATTTTTGATGTATTCAGCAACATCTTTTTGGTTCACAGTGATTTTACCGGAACCGGAAGAAATTCTAGCTCTTGCTACGGAAGTTTTACGACGGCCTACCGCCCATACTGCTTTTTGTGCCATATAAATTATTTCAACTCCAGTTTCAACGGTTTTTGAGCGCTTAAGTTATGTTCTGCGCCAGCGAAAACTCTACAATTACGAAGCATTTGATCCCCTAACTTGGATTTAGGGAGCATACCTTTTACAGCTTCGGTAATGATTCTTTCCGGGTTTTCTTGGATGAGTTTATGAAAAGCAATAGCAGTCATACCACCTGGGTAACGAGAGTGATGGTAGTAAATCTTTTGTTCGCTTTTACGTCCGGTAACAGCTACTTTAGAAGCATTCACGATGATGATGTTATCACCACAGTCTTGGTTCGGTGTAAAAGTAGGTTTGTGTTTTCCGCGAAGACGAGTCGCAACTTGGCTAGCAAGTCTGCCAAGAGTTTTATCAGTAGCATCCACAACGTACCACTGTTTTTGTGTTTCTTCTTTTTTCAAAGAAGGGGTCTTGTGGGCTTTAGACAATAGTTCCATAAGTACGAGATTTTCCTCTTTTCTGTCAGGATTTTCGGTTTTCACGGACGGTCAAACATATTTATTGGAACTTACCTTTGCAAGAATCCGAAATCATACGCACCCTATTCCCCGGGAAAAGTTTTCCGGAAGATGATTGTTATTTTCTCTCCCCGGACACTCTTGTCACCACGGATTCCCTAGTGGAGGGAACCCATTTCCTTCATGAATGGTCCAGTCCTACCCAAATTGCGGAAAAACTCATAGAAGTCAATGTTTCCGACATCGCTGCCTCAGGAGGGAAACCCCGTCTTTGTTTTCTAAATCTAGGGCTTTCTCTTTTTTCCAAAGAAGAGAAATGGGTGAAGGAATTTACTAAATCCTTTTTAAAACGACTGAAGGAATACAAAATGGATTTGGTGGGAGGAGACACATTTTACTCCCAAACCACCCACCTCACACTGACTGTTTTCGGGAAAACAAAGCAGCCTTGGTTCCGTTCTGGGGGGAAAGAAGGAGACTTCCTCTATCTTACCGGTTCCGTGGGAAACTCGGAATTAGGATTGCAAATCCTAAACAAAACCAAAACGGGAAAAGGAGCCTCCGCCAAACCGGCCCTCGCCAAACACCTAAGTCCTAAATCAAGAGTTCCTTTGGTTTCTCATCTGCAAAAATTCGAAATCCATGCCTGTATGGATCTTACGGATGGAATCATCCAAGACAGCCGTAGAATGGCTCTCGCTTCCAAAGGAAAATTAGAAATCGATATGGACCTTCTTCCCATAGACAAATTCGCTAGAGAAAACCTAAGTTGGGACGAAGTCCTTTCTTCCGGTGAAGAATTGGAACTTTTGTTTTTGTCTCCGAACCTTCTCCCCTCGAAGATCGGAGGAGTTCCCGTGACGAGGATAGGAAGATTTTTGCCTGCAAAGAAAAATAAGAAAAAGAAGGTCGTAGAGTTTTCGTTAAATGGTTCTGTCTATGAACCTCAAAAATTGGGATTTCTCCACTTCCAAAGTTAAAACTTAGCATTCACTGGAATACTGACTTTGAATTCGATTTTAGAACCTGGCCCGTATTCCAAGTGGTCTTTTAAGTTCATCACTTGGACTGTGCCTCCGAATTTAACGATTGTTTCTCTCACCAAAGTGAGTCCGATTCCGAAATCCAAGGTTTTATGGGATTCGTATATGTTTTTATTCAAACGAAAGAAAGGTTCGAAAATAAGTCCTCTGTATTCGTTAGGGATTCCTTCTTCCAAAGAAGAACTTGCTTCTACGGAATTGATGAAAGAAAGAGTGAGTTTGTCCCTTTCCGCATAAACCAAAATAAAGATTTTAGAATGGTTCGGTGAGAATTTCATAGCATTGAAAAGAAGCTCGGAAACTACCTTTCTAAAATAATTGCGATTCACCTGAATCATATAATGAGGGTGGATGATTGTGTCCGGTCTTCCCAAAATCAGAGATTGTTTTTTAATCTCAAGAAAGCAGGTGAGATCTTTTTTGATATTTTCCATCTCCGTCCATGCTTCTTCGAAAGTGATTTTCTCCATAGAAACTCGATCGAAAATCATATCTTCGATTTCAGTAAACGTATCCAGGATTTTTTTCGCATATCCTGCGTTATCTTCCAAAATCCCCAAAACTTCCTGATCCAAAATATAATTTCCCAATTCGTTTCTTTGCATTCCTTTGATGATGTCTATGATCTGGACGAGAATCCCGAAGCCGGCTCCTTGAGAAAGGCTGGCACGAAGTACATGGAATAAGTTTTTATGAAGGGAATGAAGATCGTTGTCCCCTCCCGTCATTGCCTTGTTTTTGAAACTGTACCAATCTAAAAGTTTCTCCAAAGAAAGAAGTTTTTCTTTTTCATACACAGTCTTTTGATAAGTGGCTTCCGATCTCGACAGATGGTATTTGATTTTGGAGATCATATCCTGGGGATGGATGGGTTTGATGAGATAGTCTTGTACGTTTTCCTTCATCACTTCGATGATGGAAGTGACTTCCGTTTCGGAGGAGATGACTAAGATGGGAATTCCTTTGTTGATGCTGCGTACATCTCGGATGAAATCGATTCCGTTTCCGTCGGGGAGCATCAGATCGCAAAGCAAAATGTCCAGGTCGGCAAGTCTGTGTTTGACCAGAAATTCTCTAGCGACTTTCAGATCACAGACGGTGACTACATCGGCACCTTCTCTGCGTAAGATCCCTGCATAGAACAGCGCAGTAGTCGGATCGTCTTCCAAAATAAGAACACTGATTCTGCTTGAAAACATGCGATCCCCCTTTTCACGAAAAGGAAAAGGGGGATTCGAAAAAAAAGCAAGTATTTAAACTAGCAGTCGTTTTATGAAATGAAACTTGTTAGGCTTCGTCCTCGCCTTCTGTGCGGTTTGGTCTAGGTTCCCTAGGTTCGAAATGAGATTCTTGTTCTCGGTTCGTTCCTCTTTCGTTCGACTCAGGGGATGGTTCGGGATTTTGCCCTTCTCCTCCTTGCTGTTGTCTACCTGGATGGGGACCTCTGCCTCCTCTCATTTTCTTTCTAGGAGGACGTTTCTTTTCCTTTTTTCGGTTCTGCTGTTGCCCGAAATTATGAGAATCCGGTTTCGGTCTTTGGCGAAGAGAGATTTCCCAGAAAAATGCGGATTGAACGGCTGCCTCATTGTTCTCGGAAAGAGCCACGATCTTATACACCATAAAGGCATCGTAGAAGTAGTCTTTCTTTTTGAAAAAGGAGTTTTGTCTTTCCTTTTCATCGTCCGTCACTAGGAACCTAGGCTGGCTGATGAAAATCTTAACAAGGTTGTCTTGTTCTCTTTTTGGAATTCCCATTCTTTCGAAAACAGGCTGCAAAGCTTCTTTGATGTTATGAGCGATGTGGCCTTTGTCCGATTGAAAGATGTCGCTTACTATATCGTAAAAGATCAGGGAGTAAAAAATCGCAGGAGTCATCTCCTCGCGGGCAGATAACAACTGATCGGTGATCGCAAGTCTTTTGCCGAGAGGAGTTTCAAGGAAATGTTCCTTCCACTCTGGATCGGTTTTCTTCAAACGATCGATGGATTCTTTAAATAAAACTTCGAAAAGGTGATTCTCCGCCAGACCGTGAAAGATCTGAGAAGTTTTCCAAGTTCGAAACATTTTATTGTATTCTTCCAAAAGTCTAGCTGAGGAGGATTTTTCGATTTCCAAACGGTTTTTTTTGATCGCCAGTTTGGTTTTCTTTTCGATATCCAATCCGAGCAAAACGGAAAACTTAACCGCACGTAACATGCGGACAGGATCCTCTTTGAAGGAAATATCCGGATCGCCGATCACTCGAACGATTTTCTTTTGTATGTCGTCGAACCCGCCTACGTAATCCAGAATGGAATCGTTCTTGGGATCGTAAAACAACGAATTGATGGTAAAGTCGCGTCTTGCCGCGTCTTCCTTTGCTGTCCCGAAAGAGTTGTCTCTTTTGATCAGATAGTCGTTGTCAGCTTTGTGTTTTTCCAATCGATGTTCCGGCAGGGAACGAAAAGTGGAAACCTCAATGATTTTGCCTTTAAAAATGATATGAACAATTTTAAATCTTTTTCCGATGATGCGGCAATTATTGAAGATCCTCTTGATCTGATTGGGAGTTGCGCTGGTAACAATATCAAAATCTTTTGGGCGTTTGCCCATGAGTAGATCACGCACTCCTCCACCCACAAGATAAGCCTTGTAGCGGAATTTATTCAGTCGATTGATGATTTTAATAGCATCTTCATCAATGTTGGTACGACGGATGGAGTGGGTTTCTCTATAGTATCTCTTTCCCTCGGGATACATCAAAAAGGAATCGACAGAGTCGGCTTTCTTTCTGAAAAGAGAAGTGAGAAATTTAAACATATTGGATTCGTCCACTTTCCCCTCAAAAAAGGCATGGGCAAGTAAAAATTGGTAGAATAGACCGCTTTGCAAGAAACTTACTCCACAACGGCATACGAAAGGCTCCTGATCTCTCAATTGCGCTGGAAAAAGCGTATTTTGAGACTATTCGAAAAAGGAAGAAGCAAAGTGAGCTTTGTTCTCATTCCCAATAACGAAAAGGCCCTCTTCCAAATCGAAATTTCCGTAGGAATGCTGCTTTTCCTCTCCTCCCTGGCTGCCACCCTTGTAGGACTTTCCCTAATTTTCCTGGTTTACTTTTCCTTCTTTTTCGAACCGAATCGTTCCCTGGAAAAAAGGACAGAAACCCAACTCATCTCTTTTTTGTTTTACGATCTTCTCTCTCAAGACCTAACAGACTCAGTGCGGGACCTGGAAAAATCTTCGGAAGCATTGAACCTGCTTGCTTGGGATGAAATTCCGGAAAAGGAAATGATCACTCAGGACTATCTTCTCAAAGAGGAATTCGAGAGGGACAAAACACAATTAGATTCCAATTTGAATCTTTATAAACAGGTAGTTACCACCTACACAGAGTTTGGTGTCAGATTGGGAAACCTGGTTCCTAATTTTCAGAATGCAATCGATTATCTTTCCATGAGAGAAAGTATCTTCTACTCTATGCCGAGAGGAAGACCTCTGAAGCCGGGAGTGGGAGTCGTTACTTCTACGTTCGGGTACAGAAGCGACCCGTTCGGAATTTTGCCCATAGGTGAATCTCACTCAGGGATCGATTTTGCGGCAGGAGAAGGAACTCCTATCTACGCCACAGGCCCTGGAATCGTAGATGTGGATACTGCCCAAGGGGGACTAGGAAAATCGGTTCGGATCAATCATGAAAACGGTTTTCATACGGTTTACGGACACTGCTCTTTGGTTTTAGTGAATCCGGGAGACAGAGTGAAACGAGGCGACAAAATTGCGTTAGTCGGTCAAACGGGAAAAGCAACGGGAGCTCACGTTCACTACGAAGTGAGAATCGGATTGGATTCCCCTCTTGATCCGGAAGAATACATCAACCTAGACTAAATCCCTCTTTCACCAAATCTTCGCTTATCGAACAATTCTTTCCGCAAGCTTTCCTGAAAATTTAGAAATCAAATGCAATAAACCTGTTTTTCCTATATAGAACTCTTTTTTTCCTTTTTGGTAGGATCGGTAGAATTCGGAAGCAAATTTCTCAGCACTCATAGTTCCTTTTAAAACTCTTCCTTTTGTCATATCAGTAGCAACAAGAGGAGGAATCACCTCGACCACTTGTATGTTTTTGTATTCCTTCAATTGGAGTGCCAAAGAACGGGTAAATCTACTCAGAGCCGCTTTGGATGAGGAATACATAAGCACATTCTTTCTGGAAACGAAGGACAATGCGGAAGTAAGATTCAATATTTTAGAATTTTCTTTTTTTAGGAACACGGGAAGGATTCTATGAATCAAAAGAGCAGGAAACAAAAAATTGATTTCCAGTTCTTTCCTCATTCTGTCGGATAGATCGCCCTCTTCTTCGAAAGAATCATTGTATTGAATTCCTGAATTGTTGATGAGTACATTGATCTCATTGATTTCGATTTCTTTTGCGAGAGATTCCAAGGATGTTTCCTTAGAATCGTAAACAAAATAACGAACATTAGGAATCACCTTCTGCGCAGATTCGATCGATGTTCGGTTCGTACCTGTCCCATAGACAGTAAAGCCTTCCGAATGGAATTTACGAAGAAGAGCAAGACCAATCCCTCTAGTGCTTCCGGTAATTAGAATTTTATCTTTTTTCAGATTCATATCAATGAATCTAGCGGACTTTCTAAAAAAAGTAATTAACCTAGGTTAAATAATTTGGATTTGATTCTGCTAAAAGCTACGTTTGTGATTCCTAAATAGGATGCGATTTCATAATCTTTCAGTCTATGGATCAGGCTTTTACGGGTTTGAACGAATTCTAAGTATCTTTGTTCTGCAGATAGAAGTATAAAGTCGGATTCTCTTTTTTCCTTTTTAAGATACAGATTGTCCGAAATCGACTTCAAGAGAGAAACGAAAGGAAGTTGGTTTCCGAACCTCGCTTCCAAAACTAAAAAATCCGCTTCCCAAACGAAGGAGTCTTCCAAACTCACAATTCGAAAGACGGGAGGAGTTTGCCTGAGCAAAGAAGAGTATGCTCCTATGACGTCCCCTTCCCCGCAAAAATCTTTTATGTATTCCTTTTCCGAGTTTTCATAAACAAGTTTGAAAAGCCCCGATTCGACGAAACCGATCTTATTAAAACTATCTTCTTTTTCGATGAAACTTTTCCCTTTCGAATAACCTTTCTTAAAGAAGAAAGAGCGAAGGTTTTCCATTTCTTTCTGAGAAAAGGAAAACCGTTTCAAAAAGGGAGTTAAGAACATTTTTATGCAGGCTGATTCAGTTTTTCCAAGATTCTTTCCAACTGGCCGATTCGTTTGTGATCCGGTGCGATCCTTTTTGCTTCCGCAAGCAGATCCGCAGAACGTTTCCAATTCTTCAATTTGATATGAATGAAGGAAAGATTGAGAAGGGTTTTCAAATTTTCAGGCTCTCTCAAACGAACTCTTTCTGCGATGTCTGCGGAATCTTTCCAATCTCCCATATGATATTTATTCAAGGAAGCAAGAAAGAGAACTCTTGTCTCTTCCGGGAAAAACTGAATGATCTCTTCGCAAACCAGAAACGATTCCTTAAACAACTTTTTCTTATGAAGAGTGATCGCATCCTTCCACATAGGTTTCAAATCCATAGAATGAGTTTGTTCCGGAGAATATTCGATTCTAAGAAGAGATAAATCGTCAGTCAAATCACCGAAGCCTTGTATGTGTTCTGCGATCTTCGCGAGATTGCCCTCTCCTTTTTCCACAAACCGAAGGAATTTGGTTTCATCCTCATTGATGATCCTTTTGTTTTCTCCTTCCGTTGTTTCAGTCGTTCCGATCAAAACATCGTCTCTTCCGTCGGAACCGGAAATCAAAATATCTCCCGATTTCATAGAGAAGATACGCACGCTTAAATTCCCTTCCGTAATGCGAATCCCCAATTTACGAAGCTGCATCTCTTTGTCCAAAAAGTCAGCGATACCATCCCGATACAATACCAAGCTGGGATGTTCCGCATTGATGTAATAAACGGTTCCCGTTTTATCGTCAACTAACCCTAACACAACGGAAACGAGCATGCTTCCGTCGAAAGTTTCGAATACCTTTTGTAATTCCAAAAATGCGTTTTTCAGCCAACGCTCCGGATAGAGATCGGAAGCTTCTTTTGTCATCTTTGTTCTTTCGATAATGGCGGCAAAAACGGATCCCAAAACAAGAACCCCTCCCGCACCTTGGATGGATTTCCCCATAGCATCCGCATTGACGAAAACTGTATAACTTTTCTCCTTCAGAAGAAGGGTATGAGTGACACACAAGTCTCCGCCGATCTCGGAATCCCATTGTTTGAACTGGAATTTCTTTTTCTGGCGGATCCAAAATTCTATCTTAACATCTTTGTTGATGGAAAGATTGGAACCTAACGGGCGCAAAAGAAGGGATGTCAAAAAATAATCTCCATCCTGCTGTGCTTTAAGTTCTTTGATATTTTCCAAACTGATGGAAAGTTCTTTCGTTCTTTCCACTACCTTGTTTTCCAAAGTCGCATTTAGAATTTCAGTTTGGCGGTGGATTTCACTGAATTTGTCCGCCAAAATGGTAGCAATCCCCAACATATAAATACAGAAAGTGTATTTGGAAAGGGCAAAACCCGAATTAAATATCAAAGAATCCAAAATGTCGAAAATAGCGGATACGATCAGAACGATGGTACCGAACATTAGATTTTTAGAATATTTTATCTTCTCTCTGACCGCTCGAAACAAAGAATGAACGATGATCGGAAATCCTATAAGAAAAGCGGCGCCCTGCCATACACGAAGCACCATCTCACAAAGATACAACGGTGAAAATAAAGTGACTGCGGAAATGGCCAAATGGAAGTAAAAAAGATATTTCTGAACGCGATTGATGGAATTGAAATAAAAGAAAGAAAAGAACTGAAAGAAAAAGGAGAAGAACAGATATAAAACGATGAGTTCTACTTTTTGTGTGATGACACTGTCCAATCCCAGTTCGAAGATCTCGTTGGATCTTGTGAAAAAATAAATTCCGGAACCGATCGCAAAGCCTCCGAAATACAAGTTGTAAATTTCTTTTTTTCTTTTGCTGAATAGGAAAAGATGATACAACCCGATGACAACATATACCAAAATCAAACCGAGAGAAGTTCTGTCTCCGGAAGCATACTTCAGATCATCGTAGTATCCTATCGTGTAACCTCTTGAAAAATACAAACCGGTGTGATCGAATCTAGGATCTCCGCTGATTTTAAGAACGATACGATTTGAGTCCGGTTTTAGAATATGTTTCGGGATATGATAGACTTGTCCCCTAACAGTTCTATGATGAACTACGCTTTCCCCTTCGATTTTTCCTTCCGAAGCGATTTCTTTCCCGTTGATGAAAATGGTGAAAACTTCTCCGATCTCTCCGAAACGAATTCCTATCTCTTTTTCTTTCGCTAAAAACTCTGTGGATAAATCGAAGTCGGCGATTAAAGTGAATGTGGCGAAGGAAGAGTCGATTTTATAAAATTGATTGAGCCAAATGGGAAATGATTTCGCCTCTTTCCAATCTTCCGAAGGAAGATAAGTGGGAGAAAGATATTCTGACTTGTAGTCATTATTTAATTTCCAAATTTTTGGCTGGCAGACCGATCCGGAACAGTTTTGCGAAAGATCAAAACTTTCTTCTGCGGAAAGAGTAAAAGTAAAAACAAAAAAAAGCAGGGAAAGGAAAAGAGAACGAAATTTCAACATTTGATTTGTATCTTCGTAAAGAAATTGTCACGAAAGGTCAAATCAAATTAGTGAATGTATCGATCTTTCGATCAGACCGATCCACTCACCTAACAAAATTTAAATTATCTTAGAATTTGACTGAGAAACAAATCCAAAGAGAAAGCACCACCGCCGGTAAATCCTAGCGCAATGCCTAGTCCGATCGCAAGAATATGAAATTCATATCCTTCCCCTTTTTGTGCACCGGACCAATTGATGAAAAAGCCGTTCTGTCTGTGAGCGAGGAAAGCCGCACCGAACATGATGATCGCTATGGAAATGGCGGAAAAACGGGTGAGGAACCCTAAGATCAAAGCAGCGGATCCGAAAGATTCACCTATGATCACAAGAAAAGCGACGATTCCGGGAAGCCCCACTTGACCTGTCAAAAAACCGAAAGTTCCTTTAAAACCGTAACCGCCGAACCAGCCCAAAAGTTTTTGGGCCCCATGAGGGAAAATTACGATTCCTAAAGTCAATCGCAGAAGGAAAGGCACCCAGTCGTTGGAAGTAGAGAGTAGTTGTTCTAACATAAATGATCCTTATCTAATACTTAGATAATCAATAGTTCAATATTAAACTATATACAGTCAAACTATTTTTGTTTCCATGCCCGAGAAATCAAATCCATTCCATCTCTATCTATATGCGACTGTAGGTCCTAGGTGGATCCAACTTAAGTTTCAGCCAGCAAGAAACCATCCAAAATAACATCAATTCATTTGTTATAACAGATATTTCTTTTCCTGGATTTTCCTACTCACTCCCTTCCTTGGGCAAATGCCCTGATTCACTCAAACTACCGCAGATCTGCTTAGAATTATTTTTGCTTTCGGTTCGAGAGAAACATGGGCATTTTCTGTTCTTAGTTTTTTTATCTGATCCATCTTTTCGGAATCAAACCGGTTCTGATTCTGCAAAATGTGATGGTTTCCCTTTGGGTATTCGTTTACTGTGCCGTTCGAATTGTAGACGTTTCCAAAATCGATTTCTCTCAGGAAACGATCCCTTCTCCACCATAGGATGGTTATCTGGAGACTTATAAGGAAACAAATCACATGACTAACGAATTTCAAAACAAAGTAGTTTTCATCACAGGCGCGGAATTTATTTTAGATGCAGGGCTATTGGCTAGATAAACTATGAAACCAAACAAATCCTTTTTTTTCCGGACTCAAAAATCAATCGTTTTACACTTATTTGGTGTTTGTTTTTTATTAGGAACAAATTCCTGCACTTTTTCTCCCATTCAGAAAATAAACCTAAAGCCATTGAAGGTAAATGTAGATTGGGAAAAAAGAAACAAAGAAGCGGTCAAAATATTACAAGATATTCTGAAGATACAGTCTGACCGTAAAAACGAGATATTGGTTGCGAAATATTTTCAATCCGTTTTAGCCAAAGAAGGAATCCCTTCCCGCATCTATTCTCCTCCAGGAAAACCGGATCATGCAAACTTAGTCGCAGTACTGGAAACGACAAACAAAACCCAGGAGAAGGGACTCATTTTAGCAAACCATATCGATGTGGTGGAAGCGGATCCGAAAGAATGGGATGTACCTCCTTATTCAGGAATCATCAAGGACGGTAGAATCTGGGGAAGAGGCGCGATCGATATGAAGGGAATGGCGGTGATGCAGCTTATGGCCTTCCTGGAATTAAAACGTTCCAAAATCCCTTTGGAGAGAAAAGTCATGTTTCTTGCGTTAGCCGATGAAGAATCCGGTTCCAAATACGGAGCGGCTTATATGATTTCCGAATACAAAAACCTATTCGACGGTTACGGTTGGATGATCGGAGAAGGAGGAATCGCTGTCAAAGGGGCGATTACAGGAAACTCCACCGTCTTTAACATTCAATATGCGGAAAAAGGAAATATTTGGCTGAAACTGATCGCAAAAGGCCAAAGCGGCCACGGAAGCACTCCTCCTAACGAATACGCATCCTTGAATCTTTTGAACTTCTACAAAGAAGTATTGAGTATTGATACGAGCATAAAAATCACGGACGAAACCAAGGGCTTTTTCTACCAACTGGGGAGTGTCAGCAACTTTCCGAATTCCTTCTTCTTGAAAAACGCATCGAATCCCATATTCAAACCATTACTTTCCGGACCGATTCGAAAAAATCGACACCTAACAGCAATGACAACCAATACGAAATCCATCACCGGTTTGCATACCAACGAAGAAACGACCGGCTATAATGTCCTAAACGGAGAAGTGGTCGGAAAATTGGACATCAGAGTGTTGCCCGGAACAGATACAAAAGAATATATAGAAGACATCCGAAAAATCGCAAAAAAATATTCCATCGAAGTGGTCATTTTCGATGAAATCAGCCCGGATTCCTCCCCCATCGATTCCGTATTATTTCAGACTCTTGCCAATGTTTCCGTTTCCAAAGTGGAGAACAGCGTGGCGGCGCCGTTTTTATCTCCCGGCAAAACGGACAACTCTCGTTTCCGCAGAATCGGAATCGACGCTTACGGTTTGATCCCTGCCGTATTGGAGCCTACCGATTTGGATTCCATGCACGGAAAAAACGAAAATATAAAAATCGAAAATTTGAAACTAGGGAGCACCATATTGTTCGAAACCATCTTACAATTAAATGGACTTTGAGTTTTTCTTTCCTTTTTTGCCCGAGGGACGGGCAGAAAAGGAAAAGCAGTTCCGAATAAAGTCCCCAAACCCTTTCCCATTCTTCACAAATTCTCCTTTCCTATCTTCCCCCCATTTTTAGCCTAAACCTATGCTAGATTATATTCCATTCATCCGTATCCCTGTGATTCTTGAGAACGGTCTTTCTACTTTCAGCTTACTGATGATGCTTGCCTTCTTGGTAGGTTCCTTTCTTTTGCCCAAGGAATTCGAAAGAAGAAAGTTGGATCCATCCCATTCGGATTGGCTCATTTTTTTAGGTATTTTAGGCACCTTGATCGGTGCTAAGATTTTCTTTATTTTCGAGATTTGGGACCAAATCTTTGTTAGCATTCCCGGCTATGACGGAAAATATCTCTATCCACTCACCCATTGGGACGGTTTCCCCGGCCAAAGAGGTCTTTGGAGTTCTCTTTTCAGCGGAGGCGGCCTCGTTTTCTTCGGAGGTATGTTATTCGGCCTTCTTTTTATCACTCTTTATTTCAGATACTTCAAACTAGACACAGGAAGTTATTTGGATGCGATCGCCCCAGCAATGAGCATCGGTTATGCGATCGGAAGATTGGGATGTTTCGTCAGCGGGGACGGATGTTACGGTTTCGCTACAGACGCACATATTCCTTTATTCGTTTTCGAATTCCACGGCGCCCATCCTTCCGGAGTTCCCGTATGGAATACTCCCGTTATGGAGTCCCTAATGGCATTCGCATATTTCGCTTATTTTCAATATTGGGCACGTTATCAGAATTTCAAAAAATGGAGCTTATCCGCTCAGTTTTTTATGATCCACGGTACGGCAAGATTACTCATCGAGTTTTTAAGAGTGAACAAAGCGGTATTCCCTTTTGTCGATCCTCCTGAAATCGTTAACATTCCCGATGCGAACGGAAATCCCACCTTTCTTTCCGGATACTATTGGCACGGTTTTTCCCAATCCCAATATATTTCACTCGCATTGATTTTAATCGGTGTTATAGTTTTTGTAAAAGGTAAACTTTGGCAAAAAGAGGTTCAATCTGCATGAAATCTTTTCCCTTTTTTGAAATCGAACAAGATAAAAACGTAGCGATTCTTTATCTAAATAAGCCGGAGAAAAGAAATGCGATGGATTGGTCTTTTTGGAGAGACCTTCCCCTTGCAATAGATTTCATCAACCAAGAACCTAGCATTCACGCTTATATCATTGCTGCCCGTGGAAAATCCTTTTCCACAGGTCTCGACTTGGATCATTTTTTCAACGAGTTCGGAAGTCTCATACAAGGAGAATTAGGCGACGGTAGAGAAAAACTCTATCACCTCATTCTCACCATGCAAAAAGGAATCAATGCGGTTTACAACTCTCCGAAACCTTCCGTAGCACTCATCCAAAAACACTGCATCGGAGGAGGACTAGATCTCATCTCCGCATGTGATGTTCGTTATTCGACAAAAGATGCAGTGTTTTCCCTTAGAGAAGCAAAAGTTGGAATCGTAGCGGATATGGGCTCCCTGCAAAGACTACCCTCCATCATCGGAGGAGGAAACACAAAAGAGCTGGCTCTTACCGGCAAAGACATAGATGCAGACGAAGCACTTCGAATGGGACTTGTGACCAAAGTCACTGCGGATTACGAAACACTATTTCAAGAAGGTTTGAAAACGGCACACGAGATCGCAGAAAATCCTACTCTTGTAGTAAGAGGCGTCAAACAAGTGCTCAATTATGGCGTAGGGAAATCGATCGATGACAGCTTGAACTATGTAGCGGTTTGGAATTCATCGATGCTCGATTCCAAAGATTTCCGCGCAGCCATCCAGGGATTCAGGGAGCGAAAACGCCCCTACTTCAATTTGGAAACCAGAAGAACGGAAAATTAACAGTAGATGTCCAGTAGTCTTTGGGGAGATGTTTGTGCGGATACATTCTCCTCTACTGCTAATTTTACCAATTTCTCTTGCAATTCCGAATTCGCCCGGAAAATCTCCTTAGGCAAATTGACTACATTCTGGAGGTTAATTCCATTAGTGACCATGCTAACTCTCCTTTGGGTTCTATACTCCCCATTCTATATCTCGACAGTATTCGAAAAACCTTGAGAGTTTTCTAAAAAATATGAATCGTTTTATTGCATTGATCCGGGAGGCAAAAGCCAAGGAAGAGAATAGAGAGTTCACCAAGGCGTTCAATCTATATGCGGAAAGCGAAAAATTCACTACGGACGAATCCGCACTTATCAAAATCAAAGCAAAAAAGGCATGGTGCCTGCATTCCGTAGGCAATCCTCAAGAAACGGAAACATTGTTTATGGGGATCTTGGATCAATTCCATACCCATCCCCTCAGTATCACAGTTTACTCCAGATACCTCATCAAATTAAAAAAATTCAAAAGTGCCAAGACACTTCTGCGGACGGGGATAGAACAATTTCCTTCCTATATGGAAAACTATCTTATCCTCGCTTCCCTGCTGAAAGATATGGAAAGATCGAAGGAAGCGATCGATGTATTGAAGTTAGCTCTTTCCAGAGAGGATTTAAGCAGGGGAAAAGGAATCGAAAGGAAGGATATTTGGGCGGAACTAGGATCTTTGTATTTCTCCAGAGGGGATTTCAACTCCGCATTGGCTTGTCTGAAAAAAGCACTGAAGCTGGACAATGCGGAAGATTTTCTTTACTACGATCTATTAGCACTCTGTTATCTGGAATTTGAAGATTATGAAAACGCACTGGGAAGCATCAACACTTTCATGCAGTACAGAGGGGATGCAGATGCGGAAAATCTGATCATATTTGCCCGCATCAAATGCAGATTAGGTTATGTAGACGAAGCGGCTCAAATCCTTATCCAAGCTTATTCTTACGAAGATTCCCTCAGCTTAAAACCTCACGACTTTTTGGACTTCGCTCCTCTCTTAAGAAACGGCTTTTTTACCACATTAGAAAATGTAGATTGGGAAGATGAATGACATCATATCGTTACGAGACATGGGAAGAAGAAATTGCAGCAATCGAAAATGCGGTTCTAAAAGAAAGAGAGCTGGAAAGAGAATCGTTTCAAAATTCCAAAAAGAATGCAAAACTCGCAAAAACAATCAAGTCCTTAAGTTTGGAAGATCAAACCTACTCTTCCGGAGAAGTTTGGAAATTACATCTTACAGCGACCCATTCCCTATCGGAAAACTCATGGATGAGACAGGGAACGCCTGTGATTCTAGAGTCGGGAGAATTTTCCCTTGTTTCGCAAGTCTATCAAATCAAAGACAAAACAATCATCTTACAATACAAAGGTGAAAAAGACATTCCTGAAGATGAATCATTCACTCTTTCTCAATGGTATTCCGAATCGACCTACGATGCTTATTTGGAAGCGATTCGAAATTTACGCAAAAAAGAAGAGAGAGATGCGAAGGACATTTCCTCTTGGATTTTAGGATATGCCCAAAACGAAAAACCTAGTTCTCCAAAAAACAAAGAAGAAGCGTCTCCTTTGGAAAAGGTTCTGAATCTAAGAGATTATGGTTTTATCTACGGTCCTCCCGGAACAGGAAAAACGACCCTTCTTGTTTCTGCCGTAAAAACATGGAGCAATGAGAAAAAAAGCATACTTGCATTGGCGCCTACTAATTTTGCCTGCGACTATCTGGTAGAATCCTCCGCAAAGGAAGGTTTACATCCGATCCGACTGGGTTCCTCTTCCAAGATCAGGGAATCGGTTCAAAAATATCTTTTGGATGTACAGTTGGAATCCTCCCTTGAAAACAAACAAATACAAGTTTGGCGAAGAGAATGGAGAGATCTGAAGAAAAAAGCAGGCGCCTGGAAAAGAAATTTCGGAGCGGAAGAAAGAGAGGAAAGAAAACAACTTCATTCCGAAGCAAAATCACTTCTAAAATCGATAGATACTCTTCAAAAAAACACTAAGGAAAAAATACTCAGAGATGCGGATCTAATCGTTTCTACTTTTTTAGGCGCTTGGCATCTTTACGAGGAAGGAAAAAAATTCGATTACGTCATAGTGGACGAAGCGACACAGGCTTGGGAAAGCGCTTGTTATATGGCGATTCTATTGGGAAAAACCGTTTTATTTGCGGGAGATCCGAAACAACTTCCCCCTACTCTTTCCGATGAAAATTCAATCTTGTCTCATAGCTTTTTGGAAAAGGGAATCGAAAGAGACGACGGAACCAGAACCGTCTTCCTGGACACTCAGTACAGAATGCCGGAAGAAATCGTCCGTTTCTCCAATCAGGAATTTTACGAATCCAAACTCAAAACGAAGTCCGAAAAAAGCCCTTTTTTAGATCCAGAAGTAGAAACGATATTTCAGTCCGATAAAAAATTGATCTGGATCGATACTGCAGGATCGGATGCGGAAGAAGAATCCAACGACGAAGATGAATCTCTTTACAACAAAACGGAGATAGATCTCATTCTATCCCTCCTAAAATCGAATTTGGACTTTTCCAAAACTGCGATTTTATCACCTTATCGCAAGCAGGTGGAAGTTTTGGAAGCTCAGGTTCGCAAAGAATTTCCTGATGCGGAGATTTTGCCCATCATACAAACCATAGATTCTTTCCAGGGAAGAGAATCGGAAACAGTCATTTTATCTTTTGTCAGAACGAACGACGAAGGGGAACTGGGATTTCTGAAAGACTATAGAAGATTGAACGTCGGTCTAACAAGGGCTAAATCGAATTTGATCCTGATTGGAAACAGCGTCACACTTACCGGAGACAAAACATACAGGCGACTTTACGATTTGGTGGAAGCCGCAGGAGAACATAAATCTATTTTTGAATTTCTATATTGAACTTTTTCATATAAATATATGCGGCGACATGTCCTGAAGTGATAAGTAGCGCATAACTGAAAATCACTAGAATCCACTGGACGATCGAAGAAGAAAAGGCGACAAACAGAAAACTCAGAGGCATTCCTAAAACGGAAAAAGCAAATCCCAAAAAGTAAAAAAACAAAAAATCATATTTTTGATCCGTCTTGGATTGAATCAGAAAATTCGCCAGCCAATACAAAGGGAAACAAGCTAATGTGAAAACGGGATGATAAAGAATAAATAGTAGAATCATATATTTTTACTGTTTTTTGATAAAAGGGAAAACGTATCTGGAAAGATGAATTCCCAAGACGGGAGAAATCAGAAGCAAAGTCCAGAACACAATCGGAGATTGGAAATGGAGGATGATGCTGAGAAAAAATCCTAAAAAACCTACGATCGTAGAGAAAGGCAAAGCGAATCCGAAACTAGGAAGAAATGCATTCGGAGGATTGATCTTAGTCAATTTTCCTATGAAATACATGAGAGAATAAGAAATCAAAAAAACAGTCAATGAAAAGTAAGGAAGTAGAAGATAAATCCCAAACAAAGCGTTCGTTTCGTTTACAGCAGTATCCATTACATCACCACCCATTTTGAATCGTCCAAAGAATATAACAATCGATAGGCTCCATCCGAACCGGGAGGGACATCTTCGATCTCTGCAAATCCGTAACCGGAGGCGGTTTCCGCATTTTCTTTTACGGAACTAGTCACTAGAATGTCCCAAGCTTTGGCAGTATCTTCACCTAACTTAGAAGCTGCGTTCACTTCGGATCCGAACACATCCGTATCCCCTATCTTCAGAATTTTTCCGTATCCTAAACCCACGCAAAGAAGAATTTGTTCCTCTGCCAGTTTACCTTCATTATATTTCTTTACAGTTTTCTGCATTTGGATCGCACATTGAATGGCCTTATTCGTATTTCGAAACAAAACCAAAAAACTGTCACCTTCATCTTTCAATAGAATGCCGTCGTATTCATCCAGAACGGGAATGAGAATTCTTTGAGATTCGTAAATGGTCTGCAAAAAGTGAATGATCCCGAACTTTGCCACTCCTCTAGAAAACCCTGACAAATCGGTAAACATAACACACCAGGATTCACCGAAAAGATCCCAAATTCGATTATCAATAAATTCTTTATCAGCTCCCGGTTTTAACCTTTCTTCCAAAAGTTTTTCCAGGCGTTCTTCCGAAGCGGAGGTTGCAATTGTTCTCTTCTGACCCATAGTGATTAAAAGAATAGAATCCTTCCAAATTCTATTGTCAAAACCTATTTAAAATTGAATATAGGAGCCTAGATGAGCAGCCAATTCCATGAGGAAACCGCATTTAGGCAGATCTTCGATAGAGACCCGGAAGTCATCGTAGTATTCAGCCCAAGCACAGGCAAATTCATAGAAGCCAATCCTGCTGCGGAAAGATTTTTCGGATACTCTAGAGAAGAAATACTCACGATGACCCCTGCCGATTTAAGTCCCGATTTTCAACCGGACGGAAAAAAATCCTCAGTGGCAGCTCAGGAAGAAATTGCGATTTCTTTCACGAAAAGTGCGCATATATTCGATTGGCTGCACTGGAATCGAGACAAAACGCCCATCCATTGCGAAGTACAGGTCATTATCATTCCCGCATCAGACGGATCTCCTTTGGTGAGAGGGGTAATCCGAGACAAAACCCAAGTCGCCGCATTAGAACAGGAAGTCGCTGAGAAGGAAAAATTTATTTCCAAAATCACTAGAGAAATCCCCGGATTCATCTACATCCATAATCTTGTTAAACAAAAATATACATTCACAAATAGAGACCTCGGAAAGTTCTTAGGATATGAAATCGGAGAGATCGATCCTAAGGATTTGGAGACGACCGAGTTTGTCGCCAAACACATACATAGCGAAGATAAAGAAATCATGGCTTTTCACGTAAGTGAAATGAGAAAACTCTCCATCAACGAATCGAGAGAGATCCAATTCAGAATCATCAAAAAATGCGGGGAATGCATTTGGCTGAAAACGATCGAAACCGTTTTCACCTGCGACGGCCAAGGAAACATCCTGGAATTATTAGGATTCGCTCAAGACATCACTGAAGTTAAAGAACAGGAGATAAAACTTAAAGAAAGCGATTATCGTTACATCACTATTGCGGAACAAAGCGGACAGATCGTTTACGACTATGATATTCCTACGGGGAAAATTTACTGGGAAGGTGCCATCAAAGAGATATTAGGTTATACTAAAGAGGAAATGAACCGAGTGGACATCAACAAATGGGAAACCTTGGTGCATCCGGACGATTTAGGAAGGGTCTTGAACAATTTGACCTACTGCCTCCAAAACCAAATGTCTTTTTATGATTTTTACAGAATCCGATCGATCCACGGCAAATACGTAGATGTGGAAGAAAGAGGAATTTATATCAAAGGGGACTCTTTTCGTCAACCTCGTATGTTCGGTGTTTTGGAAGACGTAACCGTAAAAAGGAAAACCAAAGAAGAGTCGAAAAAAAACGAAGAAAGATTCAGAATCGTTGCGGAACAGACAGGGCAGATGGTTTACGAACTGGATGTTCAGTCAGGAGAGATCATCTGGAGAGGTGCTATCCAAAAAGTAACCGGTTATACGGAAGAAGAATTCAAGTCGGTCAATTTGGAAGCCCACAGCGAATGGATTCATGAAGAGGATAGAATCTCTTCCCTACAAACACTGGAAGCCGCAAAACTAGGAAGCGGAATTTATAACGATACCTATCGATTCAAAAGGAAAAATGGAGACTATATCTATATCGCAGATAGAGGGATCTTCGTAAAAAATAGATTAGGTGAACCGATTAAAATGTTCGGAGTGATGGAAGACATCCATCAAAAGAGACTTTATGAAGAGGAATTGAAAGCCAACGAAGAAAGGTTCAGGACTTTTTACCAGCTTTCCAACGAAGCGGTTCTCATCGTCGATCCTATGCACGGAACCATTTTAGATACCAATCCTGCCTTACAAAAGTTATTCGACATGAGCAAAGAAGAAGTTCTTTCCTCCTCTTTGGAAGATCTTTTTTCAAGAAGTTCCATCCTGCAGGATCTAAAGACGATCAATAAAGATCCGATTACCCCTGTGTCTTTGGAGGGTAAAACGAAACTAGGAAAAAAAATTCCACTGCTTGTGACAGGAAGACTCTTTATCATCGGGCTCCAAGAAAGATTTTTGATCTCCGCATTGGATCTCAGCCATTTACAGGAAGCGGAAACCTTAAGAAGAGCGATTTTGGACATTGAAGAAAGAAACAGAATGATCCAAGAACAAAAAGGAGAATTGGAATCTGCGATCGATACTTTAAAGAAAACTCAGAACCAATTGATACTCTCCGAAAAAATGGCATCTCTGGGACAACTCATCGCAGGGATCGCCCACGAAATCAACAATCCCATCGGCGCCATGAAGGCATCCAGCGAACTCATCCAGGACAGTTTGGAAAACCTGCAATCCAATATGGATCGATTTATGAATCTATTCCGGGACAATCCTCCTCATCTTTTACAGGATGTAAAGTCATGGATCTCCTCCTCTTCCAAACTGGACAATATGCTTCACGGAATGGAAGCTAGAAGACAAAAACGAACGTTAGCCGAAGAGCTGACAAAATTGGGTGTATCAAATCCAGGTTATATTGCGGATGAAATCATAGACGTAGGAATTCAGGACAGTTTTTCATTTATCGAATCCCTATCCTCCTACCCTAATTTTCAGGAAATATTCGTCTTCGGGTTGTATCATATACGTTCCTTCCAACATTTAAACTCGATTCGGGAATCGATCAATCGGATCGCAAAGATCGTATATGCCTTAAAGAACTTTTCTCATATAGATAGCGTAGGCAAAAAAGTAAGAACGAACGTCGTAAAAAATATAGAAACGGTTCTTACGATCCATCAAAACCATATCAAAAAAGGAGTTGAGATCGTAAAACATTTCGACAATTGCCCGGAAATTCTATGTTATGCGGACGATCTTATGCAGGCATGGACCAATTTGATCTTCAATTCCATCCAGGCGATGAACTTTAAAGGAATTCTTACCATCCGTCTCATCAATACCGATTCTCACATCATTGTAGCCATAGCGGACAACGGACCAGGGATTCCTTCTGAGATCCAAGGCAGAATCTTCGAACCTTTTTTTACAACGAAAGACCCCGGAGAAGGGAGCGGTCTAGGTTTGGATATAGTGAAAAAAATCGTAGAGAAACATGAAGGAGAAGTAAGATTCACTTCTTCGAAAGAAGGAACTGAATTTAGAGTGTATCTCCCTAAATAAAAAAAGCTCCCGAGATTCCCGGAAGCTTTTTAAGAAAGGCTGCCTGCAGACATTCATCCGCAGACTTTAAATTCGATCTGAAACTTAGTTCTGTTTCAAAGGGTTTTTATCGATGTATTCGCCTTCTTCCATTCCTTTCGTCAATTCTTCCAAAGGAATTTTATCTTTAGGAAGAGACTTCAAAGAACCCCACTCGTATCCTTTCGGATAGTGTTCTTTGTCGTTCGGATCGTAAAAATATTTATATTCCTTCACAAGACCTTTGGAATAACGCCAAACGCTTTTTTCAGGATCTTGGTTCACTACGAAACATTTAGGATTCATATAACCTTCGTTTTTCGCAGTTTGCACTTTTATGAAGTTTTTAGGTTCCCAAACGTTGTGGTTTCTGTTTCCAAAAATCTTCACAACGGTTCCTACGGGAACGTATTCCACTACAGGAGATTTATCGTCCGCTTCCGTATAAAGAGGAACAGTAAAGTCCAAAGTGGCTTTATTCGTTTTTGCATCACAAAGTTTATGCCAAGTGACTTGTGCATTATTAGAACAGTTCGCTAAGAAACCGAAACCAACAGCAGCAATTACTAATACTTTTTTCATTTCCATCACTCCTATTGGTGGTGGTGTAGACTTTCGTCTAACCGTGGATCGCCGACCGCTACAAGGCTGTGTTTTTCCAATTTTTTGAATACGAAAAGTCCGAATAGACCGATGGTTCCTACGGTTCCGCCAAAAGCTAGAGCAAAGTGCACCAAAGAAAGTTTTTCGAAAGTTGCAGGGAAAACCAACCAGAATAGTTCAAAGAACTGAACCGCGAAGATCCAAATCCCCAATTTCCAAAGGAAATCCAAGTTTCTTTTGTTCGGACGATTGAGTAACAACAAAAAAGGAATTACGAATTTTACGAAAGGAAGCGCTAAGGTGGTGTATCCCCATCCGCCTGTCATTCTCATCTCGTAGAAGAAAGTTTCTTCCGGGATGTTCGCATACCAAATGAGCATAAATTGAGAGAATCCCACATAAGCCCAGAAAGTAGTCATACCTAACAAGAATTTTGCGATATCATGAAAATGGTTTTCGTTCACCGCTTCTCCGTAAAAACCGTTTTTCTTGAGGATTGCGATCACTACCAGATAAGAAGCAAGACTTGTTTGAAAAGCTCCTGCAAATGCATACACTCCGAACATAGTAGAGAACCAGTGAGGAGAAAGAGACATCAAAAGGTCGAATGACATCAAACACCAGGAAAGTGCGAAGAATAGGATGAATCCTCCGGAAATCTTAGCAAGTGTCTTTGTGGTATCTACGTTTTTGTCTTTATCTTGTCCTACGGATTTTCCGTGGAACACATAAGCGAACCCGGACCAAACCACGATGAAAAGAACCGCTCTGATCACGAAAGCTGTAGGGTTTAAGTAACCGCTTTTATGGTGAATCAGATGATCTTTTTCACGAACCGTTGCATCCGCCCACTCATACAGATCGTGCATTCCGAAAACGATTCCCACAAGAAGGAGACCAGCAATCGGAGTGAAAAGTCCGTATGTTTCGAACAAACGTCTAACGGTTACGGACCAATGAGATCCTGTTAAATGCTGAATGGCAGTAAAGAAAATCCCGGTGATGGCAAGGCCGATCACGAAATAAGTTGCCACAAGTAAAACATGGTATCCTAGGTTTGTATGATGAAAATGCCCACCCTCGTCCATGTGACGGGATGTTTCATGACCGAAACCTAAGAAGGAAACAAGAAGACTCACCACCCCGATTCCGATCATAGCGATCAGAATGTTGCGCAATTGAGCGGGAAGTTTAAATTGTAAAAGTTTTTCGTCTAGTTTAGCTGCTTTTGTCGCACTCATACTTTCCCCTAGTTAGCCTTCTTTGCTTCATGCTCTTGCAGTTTACGCAAGTATGCGATGAGTTTCCAACGATCCGCAGGCTCGATTTGGAAAGCATAACTTCCCATTACCCCGCGTCCCATAGTGATGATATGAAAGATTTGACCGTCAGTAAAATTCACACTACTTGCCTTCGATCCCACCAAAACGGGAGGAACCGTAGAGAAACGAGGAGCAGGACCGATTACGGTACCGTTTCCTTCTCCGCGAACCCCATGGCAAGGAGAACAATAAGTTTGGAACCTTTTCTCTCCGATCATGATATCACCTAAGTTTGGCTTGGTGATAGGGTTTTTCAAACCTTTGTCAGGACCAGGAAGACTGTCTTGCGTCAAAACATCCTTATAAGGGTACGGATAGTATCCTACAGGGATGGCTCCTTTCGGAGGAATTCGAACCGCAGCTCCGTTTTTGGAGAAAGGATCCGCCTCTTGCGATTCACGAGCAGGGGAGTCGTACATGTTAGGGAAATATTCCCAAACAGGTGTCTTATAGTCGCAGTTGATGAATCCGAAAAGGGAAACTGCGAATAACAAACGTAAAGAGATGTTTTTCATTATTTGTTCTCCGGTTTTACAACGGTCACTTCAGAACCGCCAAGTCCCTTAATGAAAGAAACCACATCAGACTCATTGTACCCTTTTGCGGACTTAGGAATCCAAAGAGCGAATTTGTGAGAAGTGATGTCTTTATGAAGAATTTTTCTAGAAGCTTTTGGAATTCCGGAAAGGAAACAAAGAGCTGCTACGGTATAAATACCTGCACTGAATACGGTTAACTCGAAAATGATCGGAACGTAAGCGAACCAAGCATTGAGAGATTTACCGGCAATGTTCATCGGCCAGTCGTATGCGTGAGTCAAGTATTGGAATGAAATCCCGATCGTGCATCCGAAGAGACCTGCAAAAAAGGTCACCCAAGGAAGGCCGGATCTAGGAGTTCCCATCGCTTCATCGATTCCGTGCACAGGGTAAGGAAGCAAACAATCGAAACCTTCGTAGTTTTTTTCCTTTGTTTTCTCTGCAGCGTGAATGATCGCTTCCGGAGTGTCGAAGAGGCCGAACACCCCTTCGTCAGTTTCTTTATATTTATGAAATTGTTCTAGTTTAGGAAGATACATATTAGTGATGTGCTCCTTCTTTCGCCGGCATTACCGTTTTTACTTCAGCAATTGCGATCACAGGCATGATTCTACACCAGAGTAGGAACAATGTGAAGAAGATACCGAACGTTCCGATTAACATAGCGTAGTCGAAAAGTGTAGGAGTATACATCGCCCAGCTGGACGGCAAAAAGTCTCTGTTCAATGTCATCATGATCACGAAACGTTCGAACCACATACCCACGTTTACCACTAGGGAAGCGATGAACATCACTGGGATGTTGTAACGAAGTTTTCTGAACCAGAATACCTGAGGAGAAAGAACGTTACAAGAAATCATAATGAAGTATGCCCAACCGTAAGGACCGAACGCTCTGTTCCAGAACGCAAACCCTTCGTATTCGTTACCGGAATACCAAGCGATGAAAAACTCTGTTCCGTAAGCAAGACCTACGATGAGACCTGTTACCATCATGATCTTGTTCATATTATCCAAGTGTTTCATGGTGATATAGTCTTTGAGATTGAATACTTCTCTGGCAATTACCATCAGAGTGACCACCATCGCAAATCCGGAGAAAATCGCACCGGCAACGAAGTAAGGAGGGAAGATAGTAGTGTGCCAACCGGGAAGGATGGAAACCGCGAAGTCGAAAGATACGATTGTGTGAACCGAAAGAACGAGCGGAGTGGAAAGAGCCGCAAGGATCATGGAAACGATCTCTAAGTGAGACCAAGATTTCGCAGACCCAACCCATCCGAAAGAAAGAATGCTATAAAGAGTCTTTCTCCAAGTTTCAGTCGCTCTATCTCTTAAGGAAGCAAGATCCGGGATCAAACCGAGATACCAAAACACCACCGAGATGGAAAGGTAAGTGGAAACCGCAAAAGTATCCCAAATCAATGGAGAGCGAAAGTTCACCCAAAGAGGTCCTCTTTCATTCGGATAAGGGAAAAGCCAGAATCCCACCCAAGGACGACCTACGTGGAGGATTAGGTTCGAAGCGGCTACAAGAACGGCGAAGATCGTCATCGCTTCTGCAGCTCTGTTGATCCCTGTTCTCCAACCTTGACGGAAAAGGAAAAGGACTGCGGAAATCAAAGTTCCCGCATGACCGATACCGATCCAGAATACGAAGTTTACAACGAAGAATCCCCAACCCACAGGGTTGTTGATTCCGAGAAGATAAAGACCTTCATAAAACAAATATCCGATGATGGCAACGTCGATCAAAGTGATCGTAAGTGCGATCGAGAAAGCGTTCCACCAAAGTTTGGTAGGAAAGTCTTCATTCGGTTTTGCAATATCAACTGTTACATCTTTTATGCTTTTCCCGCCTGTGACCAGGTCGGGGATGTCCAATTTATCACGAACTGCTTGTGCTATTGACATAAACGTTCTTGCTCCCTAGTTAAACGTTGTTTCGAACGCGTGTCATATAACTAACCGCAGGTCCGATATTTAAGTATTCCAAGAGTTTATAAGATCTCGGATCTTTTAGAAGTTTGGAAACTTTAGATTCAGGATCGTTTACGTTACCGAATACGATTGAATCGGAAGGACAAGACTGCTCGCATGCGCAAGTTGCTTCTCCGTCTCTCAAAGTGCGTCCTTCGTTCTTTGCATGGATTTTAGCTTCTGCCACTCTGGATGCACAGAAGTTACATTTTTCCATCACACCACGAGAACGAACCGTAACTTCCGGATTGAGTCCCAAGTTTCTAGGAGGAGTCGCTTTGAAAGTATAGTTGCTCTCTCCCAAAAGATTGTGCTCGTTCCAGTGTTCCAACCAGTTGAAACGACGAACTTTGTAAGGACAGTTGTTAGAGCAGTAACGAGTTCCCACGCAACGGTTGTAAACCATGTCGTTGGTTCCTTCGGAACTGTGGATTGTAGCCGCAACCGGACAAACAGTCTCACAAGGAGCATTGTCACAATGTTGGCACATCAAAGGTTGATGAGCGATTTCAATAGATTCCGGTCTTTCAGGATCACCGATGTAGTAACGGTCGATACGAAGCCAATGCATCTCACGACCCATTCTTACTTCGTCACGTCCTACCATAGGAACGTTGTTTTCCACGCTACAAGCAACAACACAAGAACCGCAACCGGTACACTGTGTTAGGTCAACTGCCATACCCCATTTATAACCGTGGTATGTGAATTGACTTCCTGGCTCGTCTGCAGGAGCATTCGCACCTTGCGCACGAACTAATTTTCCATCTTTCAGAATCTGAGGGATCTCAGGCTCAGGGATGTTCGCAGCAGGATTTTTATCGTAATCTTGAATTTTAGCGGAAATGATAAGAGGTCTTTCTTTCCATTCGATTCCCATCATCAAACCGGGACTCATCATGTGGTGGTCCTGAGTGGTAGCTAATTTGTATTTTTTACCTGTAGGTTCGATCGCAACGGAAAGACCGGAATACACCACTCCGTCCGCATTGGAAGAAGCAAGAATGCTGGCATTCTTACCTACTCCGTTTCCGATTTCTCCTACGGCAGTTCTACCGTAACCGAGTGCAATCCCCACAGCTTCCGGATGAAGACCAGGCTGAACGAGTGCAGGCAATTCAAAAGACTTGCCGTCTACAGTCACTTTCACTACGTCATTGAGTTTGATTCCGGAAGAACGAGAGTATTGCGGGCTGATCGCCACGTAATTGTCCCAAGTCACTTTAGAGATTGGATCCGGAAGTTCTTGCAATTGGGAGTTGTTCGCTCTAGCACCGTCTTTTACTCCGGAGCTTGTATAGAGAGAAAGAGTCAAACCGGACTTAGTAGAAGTTAAAGGAGCGATTGCAGCTTTAAATCCTCTAGCAGGTTTGTCCGCTTTGCGGTTTCCAGCAGTGGAATAAATTCCGCTTCTGAGAAGTTCTTCCCAATTTGTTTTTTTGGAATATTTTGCTTTTAGGTAATCGTAGAAAGAAGAAGCACCTAGCAACTGTCCTCCGGCCCAAGCAATCAACGAATCCTCAAGGGAACGAGTGCTGAAAAGAGGTCGGATGGTAGGTTGTTGGATGGATGCGATTCCTACGTAAGGTTCTGCATCTCCCCAAGACTCAAGGAAGTGGGAAGTAGGAGCCAACCAATTGGATGCGAGAGCTGTCTCATCTGCACGATCAGTAAGAGAAACCACTTGCGCAGCTTGGTGCAGAAGTTTTTTCCACTCATCTCCGTTCGTTGCATTGTAAACAGGATTCACTCCGTAAAGGAATAGAACTCCGATTTTGCCTTCTTTCAATTCTTTTGCAAGAGTAGAAAGATTAGAATGATAATTGGTTCTGCCTTGTTTTCTGGCAGCAGTGGAATCTACCGTCTTACCGTCGTTACCGAGCATGCTGTTCAACATGTTCACTGCGATTTGAAGGTCTACTGCATCCGCAGTTTCCGCACTGGAACCACCCGCTACAACAAGAGACTCACCTTTCGCTTTGGAAAGAGCAGTCGCAGTTCTAGTGATTAGATCCGCTGGAATTCCCAATTCGGAAGCGGCTTTGTTTACGTCGATTCCTGCAACACCTGTGGCTCCGCCTACTCCCAAGTCGGAAAGCGCTTTTGCAATCGCAAGAGCAAACTTTCTTTGGTCACCCGGTTTCAAAGGAACTCTTTGGTCTGCGTTGGAACCTGTCATCGTAGGATGAGTTTCCGCAGCTACAAAGATATTGAAGTCTTTAGAACTTTGTTTTACAAGATCTCTTCTTTTTGCGAAGTCTTTTTGGAATTCAACCGAAGACAACCACTCCCCAAGGAAGTCGCAATCAATGGAAAGAATCACTTTCGCTTTATCAAAATGATAATTAGGAAGAACCGCTTTTCCGTAAGATTTTTCTTGAGCGATCGTGATCGCATCTTCGGAACTACCGATTAAAACTTCGTAGTGTTTTCCACCGCCGACAGTCTTTAAAAATTCGTTCACGATTTCTTCGGAAGAAGAAGAAGGAAGAGGTTTCGTTACGATCACCGTCTTTCCTTTGTTTGTTGAAAGTTTCTCTTTTACGTCCTTGTCCAAAACGAACCAATCGGAGGATTTTGTTTTTCCTTCGATGATTTGCACTGGCTCTTTCGCTCTGTCTGAATCATAAAGATCGAAGATAGAAGCTTGTCCAGAAGCACAAAGAGCTCCTTGAGAAACTGGGTGATTCGGATTTCCTTCCAATTTCAAAGGACGTCCGTCTCTTGCTTTTACCAAAATACCGCAACCAGCACCGCATTCACCGCAGACGGAAGCATAGTGATAAGAGTGACCGTGTTTTACGAAATCGTAAACTTCGCCTTCCCCTTCCGTTTTGCTCAGATTGAGGTTTACATAAGGAATGATTTTTTCTTGAGGTTTTGGGATACAACCGATCGTTGTCATCGCAACCGATGCACCCATAAATTTTAAGAAAGTTTTACGATCGAAGTCGCCTTTCTTAATTTTGGAGATCAGTGGATCAGGTGATGTATAGAATTCTTGTTTTTGGAGCTGTTTCTCGCGGGAAGTTCCACGAAGCTCGTAAGACTGCCATAAGGCTTTTTTTTCTTTTTGGAAAGAGTCGTCTTTCATCATATATGTTTCTCCGGATTACCTATGACAAGTAGAGCAATCGTTAGGTGCATTATTTTCACGGTGGCAATCCACGCAAAAACCCATGTTTAACGATTTAGCTTGTTTTACTTTTACCATTTCGGCGACATTGCCGTGACAAGTGGAACAATCGACTCCCCTTTGTACGTGACGCGAGTGGTTGAAATAAACAAAGTCTGGTTGATCATGAATACGAACCCAAGCAACCGGAGTATTATTTTCGAACTGTTGTTTTAACCATTTAACATGCTCTTGATTACCAGCAACGTTGGCACCACCATGACAATTCATACAAGTAGAGCTGGGCGGCACTGTCGCATGGGCAGAGTTTTCTACACCAATGTGGCAATACTTACAATCGATCTTATTGTCGCCTGCATGAATCTTATGGTTAAAAGGGATGGGCTGGTCTGGAGAGTAGCCCACATAACGGCTGGGTGAAAAAATCAGATATGCAACTGCTGCAATAGCAACGATTGGCACAGAGATCTTGAGTATTTTTATGTTCATTCGCAGAATTTCCTGAACCCTTTACACTGTCTTCTGACAAGGAAAGGTAAAATCAGAAAAAAAGCAAGTATGTATGGGTTTCTGTTGAGAAAAAACATGATACGGGACATAATTTACGCAATTTTCCAGAAACATACAAATGATTCTGATTCTCAATTAGTCTAATACGAATAACAACCTACTTTAGAACTTCAATATATTCTAATATTCAAGGGCAAAAAAAATGGCCCCGATTCAGCATCCAAGGGCCCTAAAAACCAGACTTACACAATTTAGCCTAGTTATTATTTCGTAATTTTTGCGGTTTTCCCCTGAATTTTTTTCAACCAAATCAAAGAAATTTTCTTAGTTGTTCGGGATCTTGTGTCTTTTTCTAGGAAAGCCCTCGTAGGAGTGGCCACTTTGAAGGATTCTTTCTCAAATACTGTCTCTATTTCGTATCCTTCTCCCGCAATGGAAAGAAGTTGAGGAATGGAATCTGTAGGAACTACCACAAGACGTTTCTCTCTTCCCGTCCAAAGCTGTTCGATTTTCCCCTGATCGTAGATATTACGGAAGGTCCTCCCGGAATAAAAAGCATAAGATCTTTTGGAATTTGAGATTCCGAAAGTATAAAGCACAGGCTCATCCGGCTCCCACTGTTTCACCAAAGCACCGATTTCTCGAGAAGGCTGATAACTTGTCAAAAGAGGGTAATACACCAAACTGACGGAGCCCAAAAACAAGGCAGCACCAGTAACTGTCACAAGCAGTTCGATAGGAACTACTTGTGCACAAATGATGATGAACAGAACTCCGATGGCAAAGAAAAGATAATAAAGAATCCCTACTTCCTGGATGTAAATGGGCAAAAGAAAAAAGCCCACATAATAAACGATTCCGGCAATCATAAAGGAAGGGCGGATCCTTTTGGTGGCACTTGCAAACAAACTTTCCTCGGCCAGTTTCCCGAAATACAAAGCAGCTCCCGGCAAAATCCAATAGATATATTGAGGAAGAGGAAATCTGGAAAAGGAGATCAAAAACAGAAACAAAAAGACCCAGAAAGGGATCACAAAATCGATATGGAAGTATTCATTGGATTTGATCTTACGAAAGATCTCTTTCCAACCCACGGAACGATAGTAATGAAACGCTCTGTAGACGATATAAACCGCCATAGGGATGACACCGCTGAAGAAAGCCCATAAGAAACTTTTATAAAAATAGAAAGGATCGAACTTCACATCGTACATCTCTTTGTAAAAACGACCGAAGGATTGAATCCAAATGAAAAAAGCGGGGCCGTACGAATTGAACTCCAAAAAGAGAAGGTAAGACCAAAGAGCAGGCAAAGAAGCTAGTATGAAAAAACCGGGAACGATCTTCATGGATAAAAGAAGTTTCCAATCCCTTCTGAACAGGATGTCTCCTCCGATAGAAAGTGCAGGAATCACAACGCTGATCGGTCCTTTGGTCACAAACCCGATCGACATCATTAGATACATCAGAAGGTAATAGTTGGGATTTTTTTTACGCCCCAAATAATAGAAATGGTAAGTGAAAGTCAAATAGGCGGTTAGATACACATCTATCTTGGGATCCACCACCATGGAATAAAATCCTGGAGCCAATAGATAGGCGATGGATGTCAAATACGCCTGTCTTTCCTTTCCCCAAATCAGAATGGAGATGCGGTAAACGGAATAAACGGAAAGAAAACTCAGTATCAAAGCTGGAATGCGGAAAGCGATATTACCAATACCGAATAACGAAAACGAGGCGGTAATGGTCCAGAAAGTAAAAATCGGTTTATCCAGATACTTTCTTCCGTTGTCATAGATGGTAAAAAAGTCGAGCCTTTCCAACATCTCCCTTCCGATCTCCGCATATTGAGAAGAATCGATATCGATCACATCCAGAGGAAGAGTGAATAAAATGGGAAGAGAAGAGATAAGAAGCAGCAGCCTGTAAAAAAGCCGCTCGTTAGAATTCAATGTTTGTGTTTGCGTCATTCCAAACTTCCTATCTGAAGAACACATTCCCCGAACCCTTTGCAGGAAGTAGGCTCTTGTTCGTAACATTGCAAAATTTCACTGTTATGAGTGGCACATCCGTTCAAACAAGAGATGTGACCGGATCGTTTCGCTTCCGGAGAAAGTTCGATCTTCATCACTTGTTCCGTGCAAGATACGAACTGGTCGCAAGCGGCATTGCATTTTTTCTCTACTATGTCCTGGCAGGAAAAAAGGAAAAGGGTAAGCAGGATCAAACTAAGTTTGAACGATTTTTTCATTTCTGGTTCCTTTCAGAGCTAACATTCCGCAAGCTCCGTTGATGTCTCTTCCGGGACTTCTTCGATTTAAAATCGGAACCCCGGACTTAGCGCGTAAGTATGATACGAACTCCCCTACTTCTTCTTCCGTAGGTCGTCTCCACTTCGTAAAATCGGTGTTTAGCGGGATGACATTGATTTTGCACTTGTTGACGGATCTTGCGATTTTCACAAGTCTTTCCGCATTCTCTCTTCCCATATTCACGTCGGGAATCATCACGTATTCGAAGGTGATCATACGATCCAGCTCCTGAGTGAATCGTCTTGCCGTTTCCAGAAGTTTTTCCAAAGGATGTTTGTCGTTTACATCCATCACGGAAGAACGTGCGTTCGGATTGGGATGGTTGAGAGAAATGGCAAAATTAAAAGGTTCTTTATTTTCGATAAAACGGTTGATGCCTGTAGTCACTCCCGCAGTGGAAATGGTGATTCGTTTGGCACCTAGACAGAAACCGTCTTTGTCATTGAGGATATGAGCGGCCTTTAAGACGGAAAAATAATTATGCATGGGTTCGCCCATTCCCATAAAAACGATGTTAGTTGCACGATCTTGAACGATCTTTTCCACTTGCAGGATCTGATCTAAAATCTGCCAAGTTTGAAGATTCCCTTTGTATTCCAAAAGACCGGTAGCGCAAAACGCGCAGTTGAGGGTGCATCCTACTTGGGAAGAGATACAGATGGTTTTTCTATCCCCGTCTCCGGAAGGAATCCACACTGTTTCCACTTCCTTTCCAGGTTCCACTTCAAAAGTGAACTTTCTAGTACCGTCTTTGGAGATGAGCTCCCTTCCCAATTGGATTTCGGGGAAACTGGCGTTCGCCTTCAATTTCTCCCGAACCTCTTTGGAAAATGTAGTAAATTGTTCTAAGGAACTGTAACGATTTTTATAGATTCCTTGGTAGATCTGTTTGGCGCGATACGGCTCCAAACCCAGAGAAGCACAGAATTCTTGGAGTTCCGCCAGTCTTTTGCCTTTTAACACAAATATATCTTCTTTCATCGAAAAACTCCCGGCTTTCTCCCCTTTCAAAATTCTCTTTATGAACAAATGGTCAAGTTCTTATTTAAGCGCTTGCTCAAGCTTGCGGGTGAGAATTACTTGAAATAACTGTTATTTCCTAACAGGAAAAGAGGTACATTTTCGTGACTTTTTCCTTCTTCAAAAACCTATTAGCAGTCCTTTTTATTCCCCTCCTACTCATCGGAACGGATCTGGGATTTCGCCTTCCCATCCTCAGTGAATTGGATTCCAACAAATGGGGAGTATATCTGGTTTCTATAGCCTTTTCTGCTTTGATCTATCTTCTGATTCTTTTTTCTCTCATCACTTCGAAAGCAAACGACAGAAAGAAACTCAATCTATTTTTGGTAATTCTCTTTTCCCTGTTTTATACACTAACAGTTGTTGGTTCTTATGGTTACTTTCATTATACGGGAATCATGCCGAACTTTTTCGTATTCTCTTTTATGTTTCAGGAGCCTTACAACAGCTGGACTTTATTTCTAGCAGGGCTCAATGCGAAGGCGATTTTAGGATTCATATTCCTATTCTCTCTTTGCGTGTATTTCCTCAGACAAGTATCTCTCCTTCAGAAACCAAAGTATCTGGTTGCAACCGCTTCCGTTGCGGGAAGTTTGATCCTTCTACTTTCTCTTTTCTTTCACAACAACACTAAATTCCAAGACCAGTTGTATGTGGCGGATACAAACACAATCGTATTCTTCAATCAAAACCTATACAATGCAGTTACAGGAGATCGTTTGGGTTCTGCAGGTCTTCAGTCCAGAAACGAACCCGGTCTAGCCCCGATTCAAAGAAAGGAAAAGCCGAACGTACTTCTTATCGTTTCCGAAAGTTTGAGAAGAAAGAGCATGAATCTTTACGGATATCAGAAAGATACTACTCCCTTTCTCAGCAGCTGGGTAAAAAAACCGAAGGATGGAAAAGTCACCGTTTTCGAAAATGCATTCTCTAACGCAAGTTCCACTCTCATTTCCGTGCCAAGCATTCTATCCGGAATCTCTCCCGATCAAAACATTGCGATGACCCATAATTTCCCACTCTTCTGGGAATACGGAAAAACCTTGGGACATTCCACTTTCTTTATTTCCAGTCACAGCTTCCGTTGGAACAACTTCGACGGTTTCTTTAAAAATTCAGGAATCGATTACCTCTGGAACAAAGAAACCAGCGGAAATCCTACCTTTAACGACATAGGGATCGACGACCGTTTTACCGTATCCGAATTCAAAAAACACGTTTTGAAACTCAAAGAAGAAGGTTCTTCCTTTGCGGGAGTGCTTCATTTCAATACGAACCACTTTCCTTATTTCATCCCGGAAGGTTCCGAACATTTCCCCGTAGGACAAGATCTGAATGCTCCGTATGACAATTCCGTTCGTCATCTGGATGCACTCATGAAAGATGTGATTCTTTTTTTGGAAAATGAGCGACTGACTGGTCATACAATTATTTTGTTCACATCCGATCACGGAGAAATGATCTTCGAACACGGGTATATAGGACATATAGAAAGTAACCATATAGAAACTGTTTCCATTCCTATGATGGTATATCTTCCAAAAGAATATCAATCCTGGACGAACCATCTGAACCAAAACAAATCCAAGAATGTGGCCAATATAGACCTCATCCCCACGATCACGGATCTAATGGGAATCAGCAAAGAACCGGAAATCGCAAACTACTTAAACAGACTCCCCGGAACTTCCCTTCTAACACCTGTTCAAGAAGACAGAACCATCTTCATTGCGAATAATAACGAGACATCTCTCTACAGAGTGGGGCTCAGTTTTATCAAAAGTGATCTGCACTATATACTGAGATTGAACTCTGTGCCGACCAAAGAAGAATTGTTCCGTTTCCGAAATGATCCGGAAGAAAAAACAAATCTATGGGAAGGTTTAGCGGACGACGAGAAGAAACAAATCAGAGGTCTTTTGCAGGATTGTATCCTTTGCAGAGACCTCTATTCTTCGGCGAATATCTATTTATAGTTTCCTGTTTCGAATTCGGATTCTTTAGGAAACACCATATTGCGGTTCAAAAGATCATAACTCATATTGAGAAACGCTCTGGCCTTTAGGCCGGGGATCTCACAAGGGTTATGGTTCCCTTCGCAGATATTTTTTTTCTCTCTGGGAGGAAGAGTGCTATAAGCAAAGTCTTCTTTCCCGTCAAAAAAACGCGCATAAAAAGTATCCCCTTCCAGCCAGCCGAAAAGATTTCCATAAGCATAGTAGGCAGAGTTGGTTCTTTTTTTTGCGAAAAGATCCCTTCCCATTGCGGAGAAAAAAGCCTGTTTTCCCACCAAACCTAAAATTGTAGGAATCACATCCAACTGGGAAGCTATTTGAGAATCGATCCCGGGGGTCACTCTTCCCGGAGAATAAACAAGGAAGGGAATTCTTCTGTCTTGGTAATAATCCAAATATCTATGATGAGTGTGATCTGCTACGAATACGAAAATCGTATTCTTGAAGTATTTGGATTTTTCCGCTTTCTCCATAAACTGATTCACAGCCCAATCCGCATAATGATACACATTTAAAAAATCTGCGTCTCTGATTTCTTTTCCGAAAATATTCAATTCATCTTTAGGAGAACGATAAGGATAGTGAGTCGTAAGAGTGAGTGCCACTCCGAAAAACGGTTTTGTAGCAGAGGAAGCTCTTTCATGTAATTGTTCTAATACGTCGGCATCATCGTATCCCCAGCTTCCCAAACCGTATCTGCCTAGTTTCGTAATTTCTTTTTCTCCCACTGCGGTCTGAAAACCGAAATGAGGAGCCAAAGTGTTTTTATTGTCGAAACTCAAATCCCCTCCGGTCACAAAATAAGTTTCATAACCCATTTTGGAAAAAAGAGTCCCTATTCCCGAAAAATTCCCCAGAACTTGATGCGTACGAACAACTGTTAACCCAGGGCGATCCGGAACTCCCGTCAGAATGGACATCATCCCGTTAGTGGTCCTTCCTCCCGAAGCCATAAAGTGATCGAAAAAACGCCCCTTCTTCAACAGTCGATTGAAATAAGGAGCCACTTCTTTTCCATCCACCAAACCGTTGGAGATAGGAGAAATAAACTCACCCGTCCAATTTTCCAAAAGAATCAAAATGACATTCGGAGGAGTTCCTTGGTTGGTTTCTTTCTGTTCCCTAAGAAGCGGATATTTTTCGCTTACGAATTCCGCTCCTTCGTAAGAGATTTCGTCCCTTACGATCTCAACGTATTGTTTGGGATCCATCTTCAAAAAATTGGGAATGGATTGGCTTTTCACATCCATGATGGAAGTGAAAACTCCGTTCAATGCGAGATTATTCACAAAATTATTTCCGGACACGATCGCATTCGTAGCACGGATGGGAGATTCCTGCAAACCGCCTCTCACTCCCAAAACCGCCAAAACAAGAACCGCAAAACAAGTGATTGATTCGGAAGAGATCGATTTAGGTTCGTAATGAAAAGGATTGTATTTGAGAAAGAGCCAAGTGCTGAGAGGCAAAAATACGATTAAAAATAGAATTGTTCCGATCGATAAGGAAGCGTTTTGTTCGAATGCGGATTTCAAAAGAACTCCCAAATCTTTTCCTAAAAACACAAACCCTTCGTAACCGATATGTTTGTTCGCATTTTCGAAATAGATGATGTCCGCTACAAGATGGGAGATCATCCAAAGACTCAGGAGGATGGGAACATACCCCCAAATAAAACGATAGGTTTTGTAACGATTGAGAAAAGGGAGAGACGCCAAAACGGCAAACAGTCCCAAAAGCATGGAGATTGTAGAGATATCGAATCTAAGCCCTAGAACCAGAGCACTTAAGATTTCATAAACATTCACACCTTCCAAACGGTAAGAATACACGTACAAAAAGGCGAACCGATAGAGAGTAAGGATCACCAAATAATAAGCTGCGAGGAACAAAATCATCTTCAAGTGAGAAGGGATTTTTTTGAGAATGAGAGGGAAAAAACCGAAAAACTTGCCTAACTGAGCCATCTGTTCGTACTGATTTCTAAATTGTTCTTACTGAATGCCGAGTCAAGATTTTAAAGAGATACATAGAGAAGGAAAACCAAGCCATGCCGGCTCAGATCCCTTTCTCATTTCAGAACCCGGGAAGAAAACTAACTTGCGCTAATTTTCCCTGTAGGGACATTTTCGGAAATCACATGTCCGTCTTCTAAAATCATACGGATGAGTTTAGTCATTTCTACGGAATATTCCACATCCAAATGTTTGGTCACCCCTTCACAAAATCCGTTGATAATGAGTAGCTTCGCATCGTCTTCTCCCAATCCTCTGGATTGAAGATAGAACAATTGATCCTCATCGATTTTGGAAACAGTAGCCTCATAATTGAGTGTCCCTTCTTCTCCGGAAACATCATTATAAGGATAGGCGTGGGACTGCGAACGACTGTCCATCATCAAACCGTCGCATTTGATATGACTGTAAGAACCTTTGCTGGAAGGTTCGAATTTCACCAAACCTCTGTAAGAGTTTACTCCGCCATCGAGAGCAACCCCTTTGGCGAGAATATTGGACCTTGTGTTTTTTCCCACATGGATGATTCTGGCGCCTGTATCCTGTATCTGACCTCCTCCCGCAAACGCAAGAGAAAGAACGTCTCCCGTAGAATGATCTCCCTGCAGGATGATCCCTGGATATTTGATCGTGTTGGCACCTATATTGCAATCGGTCCAAGTGATGTGGGCCGCTTCATGGCAAATCCCTCTCTTCACGGTCCAATTGTACATATTCTTTTTCCAATTTTGGATGGTGGTGTAGAAGATCTTCGCATTTTTTTTAGCGACTAACTCTACAACGGCGGTATGAAAATTAGTTCCTTTGTCCTGAACGGAAGTGCAGCCTTCGCTGTATTCCAGATGAGAATCTTCATCTGCAATGAGAAGAGTCCTTTCGTATTGTCCTGAACTTGCCGCAGTCACTTTGAAGTAAGCCTGCAAAGGCATAGGAGTCTTCACTCCCTTGGGGATGTATGCGAAGGAACCACCGCTGAACACGCATGAGTTGAGTGCGGAGAATTTATTGTCTCCGATAGTCACAACTGTTCCCAAATATTCGCGAACTAATTCCGGATATTCTTTGATGGCAGTGTCAATGTCGCAGAAGATGATTCCTAAATCGGTGAGTTCTTTTTTTACATTGGCGTAGATGGTTTCGGAATCGTTCATCGTTTCGATCCCCGCCAAATATTTTCTTTCGTGTTCCGGGATTCCCAGTTTTTCGAAACTTCTTAAAATTTCAGGATCGACCTCATCCCAGGATTTTTTCTTTTTTTGGTTGGTTCCTACGTAATGAACATAGTCGTCGATATTGATTCGGAACTGAGGAATGAACCCCCAATTCGGCATGGGCTTCTCTTCATAGACAGAGAAAGCTTTGAGACGAAATTCAGTCAGCCAAGACGGTTCATTTTTGATATGAGAAATGGATTCCACAACCTTACGACTGAGCCCTTTCGGGAATCCGTCTGCCTTGTAGAATCGGTTTTCTTCTTGGTCTAATTTGTCTGAGGAGGTCATCATATATTTTTGTATCGGTGTAAAGATTAGACGGGAGAGAGAATCCGAAATTCCCCAAACTCTTTCATTCCGGAGTTCGGGGAAACGGCCGGATCAGATTAATTTACAGAAGCAAAGTAAGCTTTCGAACCGGTAGGATCCGCTTTCATGGTCTTTTTACCTTCATCCCAGTTGGCAGGGCAAACTTCACCATGTTTTTCTACGAATTGGAACGCTTTGATCAAACGAAGAGCTTCGTCGATGTTTCTTCCCACGGGAAGATCATTAACAGTCGCTTGGCGAATGATTCCGTTCGGATCGATGATGAAAGTTCCTCTGAGAGCCACTCCCGCATCCGGACCGGACTCGATGAGAACTCCGAAAGATTTTGCGATTTCTTTGGTTTTATCTGCGATGAGAGGATAGTTGATCGCTCCGATTCCGCCTTCTTTTTTAGGAGTTTTTTTCCAAGCCAAGTGAGAGAACTCACTGTCGATGGAAACGCCCAAAACTTCCGCGCCGATTTTTTTGAAGTCTTCCAATTTAGCATCGTACTCGATGATTTCCGTAGGGCATACGAAAGTGAAGTCGAGCGGATAGAAAAACAATACGACCCATTTTCCTTTGTAATCGGATAATTTAATTTCTTTGAAAGTTTCCCCGATGACGGCAGTTGCCTTAAAATCAGGTGCATGTGAGGTTACTTGTGGCATATATCACTCCTTAGAATTATTCTAAATGAACTAATTAGATTTTGTCTAGATATTTTTGGGTGAGAAAAAAGTTTTCCAAGCCCCACTCTTCCTGTGCTAACGATTCCCAAAACCTTCTGTCGTGACTGACCAAAACCAAAGCGGAAGGCAAAACTGCCAAAGAAGATTCCAAGGCTTCCAAAGATTTGATGTCCAAATGATTCGTAGGTTCATCTAACAAAAGAATTTCGGGCTGAGACTCCAGATGAACGGATAAAAAAAGTTTTTTCCATTCTCCCGGACTAAAACTTTCCGATTCGGAAAAACGTTTCGGATCGCTGCCCAAACGATGGATCCCTGAAAGTATCTTCGCCTTCTTATCGGGAGAGAAATTACGAAACTCTTGTTGCATACTCTCCAAATCTTCCTTAGAAAATTCCTGAGGAAGATACAGATAAGGAATTCCTTTTCTTTCCATCTCCTTCACTAAAAATCCCATCAAAGTGGATTTGCCGGATCCGTTTTTTCCTGTGATCGCGATCCTGGAACCGGGAAGAATCGAAAGATGAGATTCCGATCGCAAAGTTAAAAAGCCGAAATTCATTTTCTCTTCTTCCCATAAAAACAAATTCGATCTTCTGGAAACGTTTGTTCGCCAAACAATACCAAGGTTTTCTTTCTCGGGAAGTTTTGAAAAAATTTCTTTCTCCTTCCGTTCCGAATGTTCTTTTCTGGCATCCAATTGATTTTTCAATCTGCCTGCCTGCCCGTCTTTTCCTGTCACTCTTGCCAGATTTTTGCGGTATCTTCCATCGTGATCGTGAGGATCCAAACCTTTTTTGGATCTATGTTTATGGGAAAGGTTTGCCTCCTCTCTTCTACGGCTGATCTCCGCTTCCAGTCTTTTTCTTTCTTTACGAATCTCTTCCCAATCCTTTACCCTTTCTTCTCTTTCCCTTTCCATTTCGGATCTTCCTTGGGAAAAATTTCCCGGCCTTTGGGAATAAAAATTCTTCTCCAAAAACACGCAGGAAGAGACAACCTCATCTAACAGATATCTGTCGTGACTGATCAGAATCCCAACTCCCTGATAAAATCGAATCGCATTCAAAATCAGGCGAATGCTCTCTTCATCCAAATGGTTCGTAGGTTCGTCTAGGATCAGAACTTCCGAATCTTCCGAGAGAGCCATAGAGAGAAGAATCCTTCTTCTTTCTCCGAAGCTCAAATGATGATAATCTTCCGGCTGCCGGATTTTAATTTTCAGAAGGTTCTTCCACTTCCCCGTTTCCTTGGAATCGTCGTAGATGAAATTTTCCAGGTCTTCTTCGGAAACGGAAGTGTCTTGAGACACATAACGGACATTCGTATTTCCTTGGATGATTCCCGAAGAAGGAAAGATCTCGCCTGAGATGATTTTAGCGAGTGTGGACTTACCGCTTCCGTTTTTACCTACGATTCCTGTCCAACCGGACGCAAAATGCAGATTTAGATCTTCGAATAAAGATTCCGAAGAAGACTCGTAAATAAAATTTAAACTTTGAATGGATATATGATCGGACATAGACGCCTCCTGAATTTCGAAAAGGAAATAGGTAAGCAAGTCTCGTCCTAAAGAAAGGAGTGAGAGCAGTTAAGAATTTTGGATTTTGCTTACCTATTGGTGGCGCCGCAATCTCATCGGATGAATACCTCTTAGAATGAATGATGTTATACGAAAGGATTTTGTCAAGGACTAACCGCCCTTGGCCATAAGGAATTTTTCCATAAATTCGGTGATGTCTCTGATGTTACGATTGATCATCTTACGAAGTTCGGGAGGAATATTTTGCGATTTGATGACTCGATAATAGTTCAAGGCATTCTTCAGCATCTTACGGCGGGCGAATTCCTGAGCCTTCATCAACATAGGTTTGTATTTGAAATAAGAATACTCCATAATGGAATAGTTCTTCGACAAACGAAAAGCATGCGGAATTTTTCCGAAATCATAAGTCAAAGTAAGGAAAGGAGCATCGTCCGCCTCGGGAGGTTTGAGTTCCAAAACCCCGTGGATGATTTTTTCAGGTTCTTCCTCTACCTTATTTGCCATCTCCTCCGGAGTGTCAGGAGCTTCAGGAATCTCTCCCAAGTTTCCATCTACGATTTCGATTTCGGGAGGTTCGGTATCCAATTCCGGTTCTTCCGGAGCGAGAATGTCTTCCTCTTCTTCCTTAACCTTTCTATCTCGGTACACTTCGTCCGCATCCGGAAGACCGATTTTGATCTCTTCCGGCTGAGATCTCCCCATAAGTTCCACTTGAATCGGTTCATCCGTTTCGATGACAGTTTCCGATTTCGCTTTAGCAGGATCGATTGCATCCGGTAAACCGATCTTAGGTGCAGCAGTGATGGGAGTTTCTTCCGTTTCGGAAGGAGAAGGAAGATGTACCTCTTTTTTCAGGGCATCGTTCGTTTTATCGAACCATTCGGAATCTTCGTCCGAGGAAATCCATTCTTCCTCTTTAGGAGGTTCTTCTTCTTTGTCCTGTTTGAGATTAAGACCTTCAGGAAGATCCAATCTTTGAGGAAGAGCGGGAAAATAAGGTCTCAGTAAATCATTGAGAGAAGAAGGAGTGATCTTCTGTGCCTTTTTAGCATCAGACTCTAACTTTTGTAAGGCCTTATCTTTGAGATAGTTTTCTCTTTCCTTAAAACGATCTCCTTTTCTACGATCCACTCCGGAACGTCTGTCCTTACGACCCGCCTTATTTTCTCTTCTGTCCGGGCTGACCCTTCTTTCTTTCCCGGAACGCCTGTCCACGAGAGGAAGATCCCGGAACTGTTTCCATTCTGTGGAGAAAAAAGTATCTTCAGGAAGATCCAATTCGGAAACATCTTTCGATTGAACTGCTTCCGTTGCTTGCCCCAAAGCAGCGGCTCCCGAAGCAGCTTGGTTCAGTGCATCCGAAAGCCCCTGTAAATCCGCCTGAATTTGCTCTGGGTTCGGAAGGTAAAACGGCCCAACAATCCCGGAAGCACCTCCACCCTGCATCGGAGGCATAAAAGTAGGAGCGCCCGTAGGAGGAGCCATCAAACCTTGGTTCAATGATTTTAAAAGATTTTCATAATTTTCTTTCTGAGCCTTTCCATCCGCTCCCGAATAACCTGGAATCGGCGGAGCATCTTTCAAAAACTGGTAGATCAAAGGATGTAAAAAATCCGCACCGACTGCGCCCGGAGGAGGCAGAGAAGAAGGATAGGAGCCAGGTGTCCCGCTTCCTCCGGGTGAATCAAAGTTTTTTATTTCCGCTTGTTCTGGTCTTTGAGGGGTCTCCTGAGCAGCCTGCACTCCCGAATCGGAAGGAGGTATGGGATAAGAAGGGGGAGGAAAAGATCCTCCTTGAGAAGGAAAACGGCCGGGAGGGGCACTCGGTAAACCACCGCTTGGTGGAGAAAAGTTCTCAGGAAGAGGAGAAGTAGCACCGCCGGCACCACCTCCGCTGCCTGCGTATTGAATGGCCTTTGCGATGGATTCAGCGAAGATTTCGGAGACCTGTTTCATTGCGGAAACAAAATCCTGCAGGCCTGCATCGTTTAAATCTTTGGAACCCTGAGAAGAAGGATCATCACCTGATGCAGAGGCGCCGTCTATTTTTCTTTTTTGTCTTTTGGGATCGGTAACATTCGAATCGGATTGTTTTCCGGGAAGATCTTTTTCCGGTTCGTAAGCGGAACCGGATCCTTGGTCTTCCATATACTCTTCCAGATCCTGAATGTTTTTCTGAATCTTGTTTTTGATTTCCTGATCGGGAATGCGTTCTCCCGTCCGCAGAAAAATTTCGATCGCCTCTTCTACGTTATTTTTCTCCATCAATGCTTCCGCATTTAACAAAGGTCTGCGATGAAACGAATACTTGGAATTCTTGGAAATGATATCGTCTACGGAAAAAGAAACTTCCGGTTTCTCTTTTTTAGGTCTTAGATTTTGAACGGGGAGATCAGGAGAAGAAAAATCGTCATCTTCCTCATCTCCAAAATCTCCCAAAGGAATATCTTCCAAGGATTGAGGAAGCTGTTGGTTTTGTTTCCCTGCACCGCCTCCTCGATTTCTTCCTCTCGGATTTTTGGAAGGAACACCGCCGCTTCCACCCGGCGTAGTACCTCCTCCTCCGCCGCCTCCGGATCCTGGCATAGGAAGCCCTTCGTCATCTCTGGAAGCCCAATCCTCTAACGCAGGTAAGCCGCCCTCGGGAAGATTCGGCTCTGCTCCTTTGGATGCGGAATGAGGAGTTTGAAAAGGAACTTCTTTCCCTCTTCCTCCCCACTTCGGAGGAGGAAGGCTCGGATCTTCTCCGCCTCCCTCGAAAGGTTCCTCCGAATCTTTCCGATTGCGTCTTCTTCTGCGGTTGTTACCACCACCTTCACTTCCCCCGGATCCGGAAGAAGGAGACTTGAGTACATTGTACAATCCGGCGCCGGCGCCAGAAAGTCCAAGTAGCATCATAAGAGTGGTGATCATTCTAAAAAATAAGCCTTATTATCTATTTTCGAGGAGTAAGACCTCGAAATTGAGCCATCGATTAGACGACTTCGAAAAATCCGAAAATCTTTTCCTACTAAATTCAGTGGGGCGCCATTTCCGGCTCTCCGCTCCAATAAACGAAACAGCCTCTCTTGCACAGCGAAACCTATTTCTCTCGGTGACGTAGGCAGGGATGCCGGAGTTTGGAAGTAGATACAGGAAGTTTCGCTGCCGAGAGCGGGAAAGATGTTTCGTTTGATTTCCGCTGCGATCCGGGGCGCAGCAAAAACGAACAAATTGTGGTATCTACCCCGTTTTTCTCGTCTCAGAGCAACCCTAGGGGATTTGGCATGTTTTGTGCTTGACACCAGACTTTTTCTTGCATGTTATGGTGGCATGAAATCCGTTGCCAAAAAAAATCTAAGCTTTGCCTCAAGTCCAGACAATGCAGACGGGTTGCAGCTCAAAATCACCTTCGATGAAGATACAAAAACAGCATTCGGTGATTATACCTGCCCCGACAAATACCAAGGACAACCGGATCAAATCCACCCTGGCATCATCTCCACCATTTTGGACGAGATCATGATGAAGATCAATGAAGCGATGAATTTCGAAACCACTACCGGTGAATTGACCATTCGTTTTTTACAACCGGCCAAAGTGAACGAGCCTCTCCACCTTCGCGGTTGGTTCGTAAAGAAGAACAAAAAAATCATCGAAAATCGTGCTGAAATAGAAAATGAGATCGGCAAAATAGTGGCCCGCGGAAAAGGTAAATATATCGAAGCAGAAGACTAAAGCTAATTCGCCGATGTGGTGGAATTGGTAGACGCAGTGGATTCAAAATCCACCGATGGCAACATCATGCCGGTTCGATTCCGGCCATCGGTACCATGTAACTTTTTTTAAGTGATATTCGTGTTAGCTTTTAGATTTTCTCTTTGCCTCTAGAAAAAATTCCCTTTCTACTTCATCGATCGCCTCAATCACTAGAAACATCTCTTGTTTTGAAAGCCGATCGAAAATAAATCTCCCCTTCTTTAAAATCTGAATCCCTAAATCGATTCCTCTTTTGTCTGTTTCCGTATAAAGATTCTCTTTCGTTTCCATTTTACGAAGTATATCATCCATGATGAGAATGATCTTATTCACCAAAACCTCATCCGTGAAAGTGTGAAAGAGTTTGCCTATATCCGCACGAAATGCATCCGCATCTTTCTGAGGAATTCTTCCCAATATCTTCGTAAAACTTTCATTAGATGAAATTGCCAAAGAAGGATTTTCTTCCGAATTCACTTCTCGGATCAATATTTCTTCGAAGGAATGAGCAGTAACATAGGAATGAAGTGCAGCCAAACCCGCTTTAAGAGCCAAAGGGAAATGCCTTCCGAAACGGAAAATCGATGCGGCGATATTTCCCAAAATCCCCCAAACTTTCGCAGGATGATGAACAAAACCGGCTAACGCTTGAAAGGCTGAGTCCAATTTCAGTCTTTCTTCGTATTTCGGATACAAAAACTCTGTAAAAAAACCGATGAGTAGATCGATCGTTTCCCTTTTGATGGAAGAATATTTAGGAAAACGGGAAAGGGATTCTGCCGAATAACGTTCCTTCAATGAATTTTGATAGGCTTCGATCACCTTAGGAAAAATAGGATCAGATAATATGGATTTTTTCTCGTTCAAGGAGAAGTTACCTCACTGAAATAATTCTCATATCTTTCCCAGTTGATTTTTTTGCCTTTGGGAACAACAGGCATTTTTTTAGGTTTTCTCATTTCCATACCACTAAACAAGGAATAGATGCCCACCGCCAAAGAAATGGCGACCTCTTTTCTGTTTTCAGTAAGATACTTCATGTCTCTGGAACGATTGATGTATCCTATTTCTAAAAAAGCGCAAATCGCATTCGTGTAAGTAGGAAGACTGTAAGTGGAAATATAAGGTTTTTGAATGGGCCCCACTTCAGGATAATTTCCGTTTTTATCCTTCAATTGTTCCCTAAGTCCGAATTGAACAAAACGCATCAGTTCCCTGGAAGCGTAATAATTATCTCCTCCGAAACCTTCCCGTCCCCCTTCTCTACGCCAGGTTTCTTTTTTTCCTTTCTCTCTTTCCCAAAAAGCACCTTCTGCGGAAAATCCGGAATGGGTTTTGGAATAAGGGCCTTTACCGCCTGCTTTCGCTTTATTTTCCCAATTCTTATCGTCGGCATACTTCCATGTAACCATGTTTTGGCGGTATCCTTCAAACTTATCCAGATCCGCCTTTTTACCCGACTTATCGGACCAGTATCCATGAAAATAAATCCAAGCATCCGCCACCGCATTTTCCAGTTTGCTCCAATTGGCTACGAAAACCATCCAATCCGACCAAGGAGAGGAAAGAAAAGATTTTGGCTTTTTTTTATCTTCCGAAATGGACTTTAAGAGATGGAAGGTTTTATATCCGGGAGTGAGGACGGCTGCCATTCCTCCCTTTTGTCCCTTCCCCGCAGGATTCAAATGTAAGGATAAAACCAAATGAGGTTTTTGTTCATTGATGAAAGAAAGTCTCCCTTTTCGACGAACTCCTGTTTTAGGATCAGGAAAATCATACAAACGATAGGCGGCATTCGGATCTTCCGAAGAAGGATCGTTTTCATAATTCGAATTTCTGGTCAAAACCGATTTCAAAACCACTCTGGGAAACGACTTTTCATTGGAAAAATTCTTCAGATGGCGGGAAAATTGAACCCAACCTTCCTCGGTTTCCGTAAGTTTCAAGACGGAATGAACTTCTTGAGCAAGTTTGAGAACGACTTCCCTTTCCGTTAAAGAACCCGACTCGGTTCCTTGTTTGTATTTTTCCAGAAAGGTCTGAGTGAGAGAATCGTATTTATCTCCATGCACGCCTACAGGTTCTTTGGCGACTCCTCCGTGACCCGGATCGACTACGATTTGATAGGTGGGAACGGAAAAAAGATGGGTGGAAAGGAAAAAAGAAAAAAGGATATAAAGTTTACGGTTCAATGGAGAGTGAATGCCGAAGGAAGTCCCTTCGGCAGAAATTTATTTTTAGTTCGCTGCTGCAGCGGCACCTGCATGAATCAAATTACGATTGTCGCTTAGATCTTTCGCATATTTATCGGAGATCCCTTTTTTATCAGCTTCCGCATCTTTCAAGTCGACTAGGATTCTGATTCCGTAATCTTTTGCGATTCTGAAATGAACGATGGAATCGTAGTATCTTCTGCCTCGGATCATATCCGTCGCCATGGACAATTGATAGTATGCAATTTTCAATTTATGTTGGCTCTCAGGAATGCTGTGGTAAGCGATTGCGGAACCACCTTCTTTGGAATCACTCACCAATTGTTTCTCTTCCTGGGCAGAAATCGCATCCGCACATTCAGCAAGTAGAGTTTGTGTTTTGGTATCGTATGCTTTAGAGAATTTGGAAAGAAGATCATTCAAGTCTTTGTCCACTTGCACCATCGCTTTTCCGGAAACGACATAGGCACGTCTGTAGTAATAACGAAGAGCTGCTTGGTAGTCTTTTTTGATTTTTTCAAGACCCGCTTTGGATTCGGGAACATCCTCCCCGAAGTTGGAGGAAATGATGGTGAGCATTCTAAGTCCGCTAACGATACGATCACGATAGGACTCTGAAATAAGTTGATAGTTTCTTCTTTCTAAATTGGAACCTTGGTCGAGTTTATCGATTTCGTCGTGAGGTTCTTTGCCCTTATCGGAAGCACCCGATTCCTGTGCCCACAAAGATGTGATTGTAAAAAACACCAAAAACAGAAGTGAAATTTTTTTCATAAGGGGAAACTGTCTCCTAAAACATCAAACTAGGTATCTCAGATAAACAAAGTCTGACTACTATTTTTTATGGTTTTTCTATTAAGAGAAGCCCGTCCCCTACCGGATACAGAGTGTAATTCATTCCTGAAGATTTTACCTTTTCCCAAAGGGATCGAACGGCCAAGTCGGAGGGTTTGGAAAATTCTTTCACAGCCACTCTTCCGTGCCAAAGCACGTTATCGAAAAGAATACGGGCACCTGGTTTCGATTTGGCGCTCAAAAGATCCCAAAGTTCGGGATAAGTCACCTTATCGCAGTCCACAAAAAACAGATCCGCATTCTCCCATTGGGAGATATTCTCGTACATATAGTCCAAAACCCAAGCTGTTACCCGCCTAATCGGAATTTGCCTGTTCGGATACATTTTGGAAAAATAAAAATCGAGTAAAGAAGACTGTTCTCCGTTTCGATCCAGACTGATGATCTCGGCCTCAGGCCATCCTTCATAGAGCCAAAGAGTGGAATAACCGATGGCAGTTCCCAATTCCCAAATCTGTTGCGGCCGAATGAATCGAGCCAGTTCGGAAAGAACTTTTCCGGAAGCCGCGGAAACGATTGGAACCGACTTTTCTTTGGCAAATGCTTCCATTTCCAAAAAAATAGGATTCGGTCTGGAAACAAAATTCTCTTCGATATAAGTTTCCAATCCTTCTATAAAATTACTGGGTCTGGGTTTCATAAAACTAAGGTTTAACGGGAATAAAAAGATGGATTCTGTCTTTTAAGGAATCAGGGATTTTTTTATCTACGATCTCTATCAGTTCCTTGTATCGATAACGTTTGGAAGCATGGATCAAAACGATAGATTCGTTTTCGAAAGCATCCGCATTTTGTACGATTTCATCCAAATGAGTGTGCCCCCATTCTCTGGCACGTTCGACTCCTCTTTTGTCGCAATAATAAGTGCATTCCATAAAAAGGATCTGACTCTTTCTTACATCGTCGTTTTCCAAAACATATTCTATTTTACTATCGCCCGAAAAAGAAACGAGAGGAGTTTGGATCTCCGTAGTGGGATCTGCGTTTTTTTCCTTCATCTCTCTGATTTCCGTTTGGCTCAAATGAGAGAATTCTTTTTTCAATTTTTTTCTGGATTCGAAAATCGTATAACCTTGAGAAGGAACTCTATGAAAAGAAGGAAGCGGCTTAAAAAAGAAGCCCGGTTTCAAATCGACTCTTTCTCCCCATTCCACACCTTGCAAATGATAGTCGTAATCGAAGTCTTCCATAACGGAATAGAGTTTTAAGATTTGTCTTAGATTTTCTTCGATCGCCTTCGGAACGAAAATGCGGGGAGGAGGAAGTTGTCTTAAACTTCTTTGAGACACATAATAAGGAATCCCTGCGGAGTGATCCAAATGAGCATGAGTCAGAAGGAGATTCCCTATATTGATTTTGTCGGGATTTACCGCACCGAAATCGAATAGAAGATCCAAGGAAGGGAATGCGATAGAAGTGCGGATCCCTCCTTCCGAAATTCCTTCGAATTTCCAACCTTTGTGTTCGAAATGAGCAATCGCCATTTAAGGGAGAATCTCTTCCGGCTGTACCAATCGAAAACTTCCACCTAACTGAGACTGAAGCGATTTAGGTCCCACAATCACTACCAGCATATCACTAGAGGAAAAATATTTTTTTCCGACCCTTCTCAAATCTTCCAAACTTACTTTGTCTATATTTTCCCTGAATTTAAGGAGATAGTCTTTCGGCATTTTATGATCCCTGAATCTCAACTCGTTTGTCAGAGTTTTGCGGGAATCTTCGAATAAAAAAACGAATTGGTTGTTGATGGCGACCTTCGCTCGGGTCAGCTCTTCTTCTTTCAAGGAGTCGATGAGTTTCGGCTCTATAAGTTCCTTCATCAAACTCAGAACTTCAGGAACGGACTCAGTTTTCGTCATCGCAAAAAAATTAATGGTTCCGTAATCCGCCTGAAAGTCGGCAGAACTTCCCGCAGAATAAGCGAGTCCCCGGTTGTTTCGGATTTCTCTCATATAATATGAGTTAAATCCACCGCCTCCGATGATATAATTCAAAACTTGGATCGCATAAAAATCCGGATCGTTGTGTTTAGGAATCACTCCTGTCATGTACACGAAGGATTGAGCGACTTCCTTTTCCACCAAGATGTTCTTCTGTTTGGAATTTTTGATATTTTCCGCCAAAAGTTCGGAAGTGATTTCCTCGGAAGTTTTCTGTCCGGAGCTTTCGTAGTTTTTCCACCGAGAAAGATAAGACTTCCAAGTTTGAAGATTCGCATCTCCCGTAAGCAGTAGAATTTTTTTCTTTTCGGAAAGGATCTCTTTCTGCAGAGAAAGAAGGTCTTCTTCTCGGATCTGTTCCAAAGAAGAAATTTGAGAAGTAGATCCGTAAATCGTATTTTTATATAATGCTTCCTTCGCCTTTCTACCTCCCAACTGAGTGGGATTGTCGTTTCTTCTTTTGATTTCGTCGGTGATCCTTCCTCTCATGGTTGAGATGACTTCCGAATTCAGATTCGGCTCTTCCCAAAAAGATTTTAAAAGTGAAAAAATCCTTTCCTCGTCCTTCTTCAAATAACTGAGATGTATGGATGTTTTATCGTAATCGATCGCCAAGGAGAAACCTGCACCTAACTTTTCAAACTCCTGAAGGAAGGAATCTTTGGGATAGGTTTTGGAACCGGAGAACTCCCAGCTATCTTCCAATAGGCGGACTATTTCTACGGGACGTTTTCCCAAATTTTTCCTTCCGTGATAGATATGAAAATCGGCATAGACGATCGGGAACTCAGGATTAGATAAAAACTGAATTTCAGTTCCGTTCTCCAAAACTTCCTTTTGTATTTCGGGGAAATGAACAACCAAAGGAGAAAGTTTGATATTTTTCACAAAGTCTCCCATTTCCCTGGCAAAGAGAACGGAAGAGACAAAACACATAACTAGTATTAAATATATCTTTTTCATTTTATTTTCCGGCTTTTCTCGAGTCTTCCAAGACTCCTATCACTACTCTGTCTTTAGAAAGATATTTTTTTACGATATCCTGAATCTCTTTCGAATCCACGGATTGGATGGTTTCGTACTGTTTGAATATATGATTCCAATTGCCGTATAACAATTCATAATAACTTAAAAGATCCGCAATCGTTGCGTTATCATCCATGGTTTTCAAAAAGTCTGCGATCATCTGATTTTTGACCTTTTCCAACTCTTCCTTAGAAACCCCGTTCTCTTCGATTTTTTTCAATTCTTCCCAAATCGAATTTTCAATTCCGGAAAGATCCGCATTCCCGCCGGGTTTGACGAAAAGCGTGAAAAAATTCGCATATCTCTCTCCAGGATACCCGTTGGCAGAGCCGACGGAGGTTGCCGATTTATCTCCCAAAACCAATCTTTGGTTGAGTCTGGCACCGGCCCCCGTAGTGAGAAGGTTGGATAATACATCAAAACCTGCATTGTCCCGATGAGGATAAGCGGGTTTCAACCACCCTAACATCATCTGAGGGCTGGAAGGATGAAGCACCTTCACTCTTTTTTCACCTAAGTATTGTTTCTCTTCGATCTTATAAGGAGAACGATCTTTTCCTTTTTTCAGATCGGAAAAATACTTACGGACGATTCTTTCCGTTTCGTCGAAATTCTGTTCTCCTACGATCGCAATTACCATTCTATTGGGAGTATAGTTTTCTTTGAAAAATTTCTTAGTTTCGTCGATTTTCAAAAAAGGAAGTCCTGTCGCATAACCTATAACAGGTTTTCTATACGGATGACTTTCGAATGCTACAGAGAAAAATCTTTCTCTCAAAACCCCCGACCCGCTGTCTTCGGTTCTCATTCTTCTCTCTTCTATGACTACGTCTCTTTCCGTATAATATTCCCTTAAGATGGGATCTCTCAAACGATCGGATTCCAATTTCGCCCAAATCTCCAAACGATTGGAAGGAAGCTGAATTTGGTAGTTGGTAACGTCTTGTGAGGTATAAGCGTTGAATCCTACTTCGCCGTTCTGCTCATATATATAAGAATCTTCGTTTTTTATAATAAATTGATCTTGTAGCTGAATCAGATTTTTCAGCCTTTTGTCCAGTTTGGAAATTTCGGAAGATAAAGAATCGGGAACCTTACGCCCACTCTCAGTAAAATTTCTTTCTTCCAGTCTTAGATTGTCCAGTTTGGTTCCCCAAACTTCGATTTGTTCCTGGTATTTTTCCTCTTTTTTAAAATCGGAAGTGCCTACATCCTTCGTCCCCTTAAAGAGCATGTGTTCCAGTAGATGGGCTGTCCCGGCTTGCTCCGGAGTTTCATCCACGGCACCTACTTTGAATTTGATGTAAAGAGCCAAGGTAGGAGAATTGCCTCTCTTCATCAGAATCATGGTCAGACCGTTGTCTAGACGAACCTTACGAATTTTCTCTTGAAAGAGTTTCTCGGATTTGGGAAAAAATTGATCGTCTGCCGAAAGAGCCGAAAGGGAAAACAAAATGATCAGGAAAAAGGGTCGTATTTTGAACATCTTCTACTATCTTGAGACTAGAAAATGAATCGTAAACTTCTAATTTTACCCTTTCTACTCTCCTGTTCTTCTTTCCAACCGGCAGACCCCCTTCTTGTGGAACATGCCCTTCAGAACGAAACAGACAACGGATTTATTTCCAGAGAGTTTTTTCAGATCAAAGTAGAAGTGCCTTATTCTTCCCTAGAAACTTCCGGAAAAGAAAGAAGGGAAAATTGCAAACAGAAAGCTCTCATTCTTCGGGAAGAACTGTCCATCCCCTATCTTCTGCAAGCGCATCGGGATAAGTATCGATTCGGAACAGGGATCGAAGAATACCAATACACTTCTTTGGGAAAACAACGTTCCGATCGAAAGGCCCAGGAAGCCAGCCAAGCCCTAAATTCCAATCCTGCAGCAGCCATTACCTCGGGCACAGCTCCCCAAACCGCTACAAATAGTACGGGAACGACCGCATCAGGTACCACAAACACCGGCCAAAACCAACAACAAAAGGATGGAAGCGGTGCCCTTGTTCCTTCGAGTGAGGGAAGCCGTCCTTATGTACAAAATTTTATTTGGTTCTTCGATACCTTGACTCTTTACAAAGAAGATTACACGGACAGAACAAAATGTGCTTTCCTATTTCGAAATATTCAAGAGAAACTATATACTAAGGTTGAGTCGACTCCCTTGCCCGAGAAGGCTTATCTAATTCCAATGAGAGAACCATTATGAACCATTTCGTTCCGACTCAAATACTAACTTTGTTGGCGCTGTCTGCAGGATTAACAGCTGTTTTTAATTGTAAATCCGCTCCTGCCAAAGAAGAAAAAATCGTGCAAGAAACAATTGTTACTACGGAGAAACCGGAAGAGTCCCCTGCGGTTTTGGAATTTACGAAAGCGAAAGAAGGTTTCATCACAGACTCCCTTTTCCAAGTAGCCATCTCTAGCGTTCTTCCCGATGCGGAAGGAAGAATTTTGGAAGCAAAATCCATTGCGGAACAAAAATCGCTCAATCTACTGAAAACTTACGCTCCCGCCAATATCTCGGAAAAGAGCAAAAAAGAATTAAGAGATATTTCCAAAGAAGGCAAGCTGGTAGATAAAAACATCTCCCTCGGGGGAAGATATTTTTTTCTCTACCAAATCAATAAGAGGGATTTAAAACGACTGGTAACGACTCAATTAGAGTAAGTTAGTCGACTATCTGTATCTTCCGGGATACCTTTCCGGGGATACAGATATTTTTCTTAAAATCGCAGTAAAACAATTTCGCACTGATTTCCAAATCCCCTTTTCCTTTCAACTGAAGACTCAGAGGTTTTACATATTCGTAATACTCCGCCTTTTTAGGATGAACGGGACCGCTTAAATTCAAATCAGCTTTTTCTACTTTCAATCCTCCCGAACCGGATACCAAAACCCGATGAGGAGCATCTTTTTGAAATCCATAGTTAGGTGGTAGTTCCAGATCCAAAGAGTAATTGTTTCCTTCTTTTTTCTTTACCTTCAAAACGATGGGAGGATCCGCGCCGTCCGGAGAAGCAAAAGAGACTCCTACCGCAAAAAACAACGCGGATAAAATCAAAAATAAGGATAAAATTCGTTTCATACTCTTTAGACCTAATTCGCTTTGCGAAGTACTACGCAACGGTTCGAATTTGTTCCTTTTTCGTTATTGGAAACTTGCCAGCAATTGGAAAGTTTCGTAAACGTTTGGGTGTGAATATAGGTTTTTGACCAGACAAGTCCCGTTCCCTGCGCCATATTCACTACGTCTTCATCCAAATTCAGAATCTCTTTTCCTTTCTTCACCTCTCCTACTTCCATCACCATATAGGCCCCTTTTTTCAGGACACGGGAAGATTCTTTCAGAGTGGAACGAATGAAGTGATTCCAATCCTGGAGATTGCTGAAGATGCTGAGTTTTCTTTCTGAGTTTTTGGAAATATCCAAAAACCAATGGCGCAACCAATTGTCCGCCTCATAGTCCACTTTATCCAAAAAAGGAGGAGAAGTTACGATGAGATCCACGGATTCGGAAGCGATGTTCGGAACAGAATTGGCGGAAGACAAACTATAGATATTCTCTTTGGAAAATTCATGATAAAAAGGAGGCATCGCAACGGACATGTCTCTTTTCATCTTCTGAATGATTCTTGGTTTTACTTCCCGGTATTCAGGAGATTGGTTTCTTTTGATGTTATTTTTTCTTTGTGCTTCCGAAGGAATGGACACTTGAGGAAAGGTATAAACGGAGAAAAAACCGGTGCTGTGGCCATGTAACCTGGACAATGCGATCAGGCCGATGAATTTCATTTCAGGAGAATCATCTTCCTGCATGTATTTTTTTAAGTTTTTGATCTCATTCAAAGTTTTAGGGTGAAAAAAAGGAAGCAGCAGATGATCCCCTTCTTCTTCCGGATTTTCCGTAGACAGATCCAAGGATTCCACTTTCGCAATCAATCGTTCCAAACCGGGAACATTTTGTCTGGCGCTCGCCAAAAATAAAGAAAGCGGATGAATATCGTTGTGTATTGCGACATGTCCTTCTATATTTGCCTGAATCGCTGTCGTTCCTCTGCCACCGAACGGATCATAAACGACACTTTTCTTTTTTTTAAGAAATTCATTCATGAAAAAAGAAGGCAATTCGGGTTTAAACGAAGCTCTATAACTTACTGTATGATGGATCGGGTGACCTTGTCTTTGTTTTGCGGTCCAGAATTCTCCGTAGAGAAACTTATCCGATTCCTTTAATAATCTTTCTGCTCCTGCCATCCGTTGCAAAAGTCTCCTTTCTATGTATAAAAAGGATCGGTACAATCGGAAAAACAGACCGGATGTTTTTTAAATTATGTTAAGTGACATATTTTGAATCGAAAAAAGGAAAAAAGGGACATAAATCTTTTGCCAAAGAAGAAACGAATTCCATCCGTTTCTGGGTATTCGGATCGGTAAAGGAAACGGAAAAGGCATGAAGGCACTGACGATGATGCCCTAATTCAACGTTCAATCTGTCCGCATCACCGTTCTGAATGAAATCCAAAAATGCGGACTCTCTTTTGCCATATAATTTGTCTCCTACGAGGGGAAATCCGTTCCCTAAGAGACTCGCTCGGATCTGATGGATTCTGCCAGTGACAGGCTTCGCTAAAACAAGGGATATATTCTTCTCAGAATCGTAAAGTAGAGGAGAAAAATCTGTGCGGCAGGGTTTGGAATCCTCAAAAGGATGTTCGGAATATTTCTGTTTTTTACGGACGGAAGCTTCCTTGTCTTTCCCGATAAAACCTTCACAGACCTTTTCACCGGAAAATGCGCCGTAAACCAAAGCCAGATATTTTTTCTCCACCTCTCTGGCTTCCCATAAAGTTTGGAGTTTCCCTCTCATATCCTTGGTTTTTGCAAAAACGATCACTCCCGAAGTTTCCCGATCCAGTCGGTGGACAGGAAAACAAGTTCCCTCCCCTCTCTCTTTTTCCAGAAAGGTGAGTAAGGTTCTGGTTCTGTATCTTCCCGCAGGATGCACCGGCAGATTGGCAGGTTTGTCTACGATGAGATATTCGTCGGACTCAAATAACAAAGAATAGTCGGAATTCACTTCAGGCTCTTTGATTTTTTCCGCAAAAGGAAGGTATTCAATGCGGTCTCCCACACTCAATGGGAAAGTTTGATCTTCCCTGTTTCCGTTGACGGTCACTCTTCCTGCAAGAATGAGCTCTGACCATTCTTCCCTGCTGTGATAAGGAAAACGTTGAAATAAATATTCGCCCAGATGCACCTTCGGGAAAAGAGAAGGCACAAAACTAGCGTAAGGTTGTCCAGGTTTCACTTATTGGGAAGGTTCTTCTGTTTCGGCAAACGGATCAATCGGATCGGTATCGGGAGCAGATTCCTCCGCTTGCGCTTCCACGAGTGTTTCCTCTTCCTTAGGCTCGCCGGATTCGGACTCCTCTTCGGAAACAGGAACAGGAACTTCATCCTGAGCAGGCTTGCCGATCGCCAGAAATTTATCCATAGTGTCGATATCGGATTGATTCAAGTTATAGAACTGGCAGCCGACCCTGTAGTTGGTTTCCTGGTTGCGGATGTTTTTGATGATTCCTCTATAAGTTCCTTTCAATTCCGAATTGAAGACGATGTCGAAAAGAATGGTTCCTCCCATCGTAACGCTTCTACTGAAAGAGCGGGTAGGAGAATGCAAAAAGCTGATCCCTCCGGGGCTTAAGTCCATCACCTGACAAGTATCTCTCGATTCTTGGAAAACTCCTGTGCTGATGATGTCTCTTGCGACTGCATTGGCAAACACCTGAAGTTGATTGAAGGTTTCAAGTTCCAAAGGAGTTTCGGAAAGCACCTGAACATAACCTAAATGAGTATAACCTTTGTATTTGATGGGAGCGCAAATTTCGGAAATGTATTTATCTTCAATTTTAGAAGATTCGAATATACGGAGATATTCGTCGAAAGGAAAATACATGGGATTCGCACTGGATTTATTTTTTCGATCCGTAATGAAAATGGATTTTTCATAATGATGCATCAATCGCAGACGGTTGTCCATCCTTCCCGCAAAAAAGATAGAAGACTGAGGATACGCTTTCGTCAGTTTTGCTCTGTAAGCAAGAAGAATGGCATCTACCTTTTTATCGTCGAAGCCGATCGCTTTGGAAACGTCGTTCACGTTGATGATATTGGAAACTTTCAGAACAGCGCTGGAACCGTTGGAAAGTTCCACCCTGTTTCCTTCCCTTGTCGCAGCCATGATTGAAATTTTAGCGGGAGCCAAAATTTCGATTCCGTTTCCATCTCCTCCCGCGAGTAAAAAATGAGCTTGAAACTTGCTTCCGTTGTGAATTACGGAAAGTAATCGAACCTTGTCCTGAAACTTAAGAGCAGTATTGATGATAAGAGCTTTGTTTTTTAAGGCGATGATTTTGACGGGAACTTCTTTCCCTTCAAATTGGATCGTCACAGGCAGCTTTCCGAAGAGAGCCGTAATGACCTTTAAGACGCCTTCCGAATCGTTTATTTCTTTATCCATGTATCAACCAAAATACTTATGAATCAGCATGGACCGATGAATGTCCTTCAAAACCGCAGATCCGGTAACACTCATAGTCTGACGCAATTCTTCCGAGTAACGATTCAATAAAAATCGAATCCCGGAACTGTCTCCTCCCACAAGGGAGATCGCCACAGGTCTGCCGACCAAAACAGCATCGGCACCTAACGCAAGCATACGAAATACATCCATACCGGAACGAATTCCTCCGTCTACCAAGAGAGGAATTTTTCCTTTCGCCAGTTCCGCGATTTTAGGAAGCACTCTCGCCGTCCCTGGCATACCATCTAAAACTCTTCCTCCATGATTGGAAACAACAATTGCATCGAATTTAGCATCCATCGCTAGTTTAGCATCTTCTAAACTCATGATTCCTTTCAGAATGAATGGAAGTTTTACTTTCTCTCGTACTTTTACGAGGGATTCCAAGGAACGAGAGATACTGGAAAGATTTTTTGCCGTCATCGTTTTGAAATTGACCGCATCAATATCCATCCCTACGGCAAAGATCCCTGCTTCTTCCGCTTCTTGTAGTCTTTCTATCAGAAGTTTTTCGTCAGACCTAGGCTTACAAATTAAGATTCCTCTCCCGTCCGATTTGCGGATAGCTTCGATCATCACTTTATATTTTTCTGGACTGGCACCATCGCCTAACCAAGCAATGGAACCGTTCTCTGCAAAAGATTTAGTAACTTGATTTGCGTAATCGGCATCCGTCATCACGAAATTCATATTCGTTCCCACACCTGTCATAGGTGCGGACATGATAGGTGTGGAAAGAGCCAAACCCAAAAAGTTGGTTTCTACTTTAGGAAGAACATGATCTCGTATATATTTAGGAACGATTTGGTATTCTTGAAGAGAGGTATAATTGTCTTGGAAAGTTTCCATCCGCCCCACTCCTCCCATTCCAGGGATTCCTGAAGCACAGTTCACTCCGTCACAAACTTTACATACCCAGCAGATATCTTTTCCGAATCTCTGCCTGGCTTGGTCGTTGATTTCTTTTTCGCTGACGGAAAAAACCTCATCCACTTCGAAACGAACGACTTGTTTTACTTTTTCGAAAATCAGTTCCGCATCTTTCAAATTGTCCGCAGTGATGATTACGTGTCCCGATTTATCGATGTTATTTGTAGGTTCTTTGATGATATCGCCCGGCTTCGATTGGAGGAAAATTTCACTCACTCCGTCGATCTTTTTGGCTTCTTCCGTTCCTGAAATTTGGATGAGTTTGCCGGGTTTGGAAAGTAAAGACCTTTCTATGGAAATACGATTTAAAACAGGTTCCAAATTGTCCGGAGTTTCTCCTAGTGCGATGAGAAGCGCAGCACGATTCAAATTGACTCCGGTTGACAACGGATAGGTGAAAGCGGACATAAAACCGCCCGACAATCGGGCAGCGATCTCTCCGATCATCACACCTTTCGGAGTGACTTTGATGTCTCCTTTTCCTGCGCCCAGATGAATTCCAAGCGCTCTCATACCGCCTGACATCACTTTTTCGACTTCCTCTAAAACTTGAGGAGACAACGCGGAAGGCATATTATGCCCCACTTCGATAAAAAAAGGTTCTCTTTCTATGATGCGATCCGCAATACCTGTCATTCGGATTTGACCTTGGAACGCCAAAGCATCTACGGAAAGTTCCGGCCCTTCCATATATTCCTCTAAAATCAATTCTCCAGTAGGGCAGAATTTTTTCGCATGGCGAAACGCATGAGGAATTTCATCTTTATGATTCACTTTAATCACTCCTCTGGCACCCATATTGTCCGCAGGCTTCATTACCAAAGGAAAAGTCAAAGAATCGAGAGCATCTTTCGCATCTTGCAAAGACCAAACAGGAGCAAACCGAGGGATAGGAAGACCGTGTTCTTTCAAACGCTGTCTCATTTTAACTTTGTTAGATGCAGCTTCCGCATCCACAAAACGAATTCCCGGAAGGCCGAGTGCGGAAGCCACTGCGGCGACAGTCATACTTGCGTCCGTTCCTGCGGTGATCACTCCATGGATGGGTTTTGTTTGGGAATATTTTTTAGACTCCCGAACCATTCCTTCCACATCTTTCGTAGACATGACGATTTTTTCATCCGCAATCTGAAACCCGATGGAACTGGGATTCATATCCGCAACCAAGGTTTTCAACTTCATGGTCTTAGCAGTTTGAATGATAGGAACCTGCAAAAGTCCCCCGCCGATGATGAGTATTGTTTTATCTGCGACAGATTTCAAACGGTAGTTTCCAAAGGAATTTTTTCAAGATCGGAATTTAAGATTCTTTTTTTCAATTGAATGGAACCCTTTCGAATGATTCCTCCAGCAAGAAGATAATCTCCATCGGTAGGATAAAAAGTGGCGGATTGTCCGGGAGTGACGCTTTTTACGTCTTCCAGAAAACGAACACTCCAAGTGTCTCCTTGGTTCGTTACGGAGCATAATACCGGTTTACTGCGATAACGAATTTGAACTTTCATATCTACAGTTTCTCCGATTTCCATAGGAGCTTGTGCTTGGTATGTGATTTCTTCCAATACGAAAGAATCGGAAAAGGTTTCTTCATCCTCTCCCAATACAACGGTTCCGTCATCTTCGATCGAAATTACATAAAGAGGATTTTTCCAAGAGATTCCCAAACCTTTTCTTTGGCCTATGGTAAAACCTTCTTTGCCGGTGTGTTTGCCTATGATTTGTCCGGAAAGAAGTTTGAAAAAACCGGGAGTGAACTCGACTCCTTTTTTTCTTAAAAAACTTCTGTAGTCATTTTCAGGAATAAAACAAATTTCTTGAGACTCTGGTTTTTCCGCCACGGGAAGGCCCATTCGTTTTGCGATTTCACGAACTTCGGACTTATCCATTTCACCTAACGGAAATACTGTGTTTTTAATGTTTTCTTGGGAAAGGCCATACAGATAGTACGCCTGATTTTTTTTCATATCGACTGCGTTACGAATCGCGTATCTTCCGTCTTTTTCGAAAACTCTTGCGTAATGGCCGGTAGCGATTTTGGAAATTCCCAAAATTTTGGCTTGTTCGAAAAGAGCACCAAACTTAACGAAGGTGTTACACTCTACGCAAGGATTGGGAGTTCGTCCGTCCTTATAATCTTCGATGAAACGATTGATGACTCTCTCTCCGAATACCTTTTCCATTTTGATCACATAAAAAGGAATATTCAAAGAAAGTCCCACATCCCTCGCATCTCGGATGTCTTCCGGAGAACAACATGACTTTTTCGTAACATCGCAGGCGGGAGCTTCGTATTCCCAGGTACGTAAGTTAACACCAATTACATCATAACCTTGTTCCATAAGGAGTCCTGCTGCGACAGCACTGTCGACCCCTCCGCTCATAGCGACTATAATCTTTTCTTTTTGGCTCACACTCATTGGACTAGGGAGAAAAAACAGCGATTCGATTTCTTGAGAAATCCCAAAACAAAGGACGCTTTCTCAAAATGCTCAAACCGACCACCCAAACATCTCCCCTATCCTTTTCCCTTGGCAAAAGGAAATTCTCAAGTGAAATTCCGGTCAAAAGGTGAATGTCAGAATATTCCTGGAACACTCCCGAATTTGTGGCCAACCCCAAACTTTCTTCCGTATGGAAAAGTTCCGCTTCTTTACGGCGATTTCCCGCCAGAATCACAGTCTCTTTTCGCAAAAATTCGAACTTCTCATCGGTTTCCTTAGGAAGGATGCAAAAACTGGATCCGGTATCCAAAAGACCATATTCGTATTGTTTTCCCAAAAATCGAAAGGTCACTGCCGCATAAGCCCCCAATCTCTTGGTGACTAGAGTTTTCAGGGAAGTGGAAAGATACGCCTGGGGCCTTTCGCAAAAAACGGAAGAATGATGAAAAACGTATAGATCCTCACCTGACCACCAAATACATGTTTCACGAAAAAAATCGAGACCTACGATTCCTTTCATCTCATCCGGAATGATTCCTTTTTTGACCGAGAAAGGATAACGGTTTCCGCTCCAAATTAATTCCTGCGGAGCCTGGGAAACGGAAGAATCGGGAGTGCCGGATAAAAAACTGACATCGGAGCCTGTATCCCACAACAAAGCCAAAGGATTTCCGGAAGAAGCTTCCGTAAATCCGTGCAATAGAAGATGGGACTCTTTGTCTTCCACACGAAACTTCCCTATCCATTTTTGATCGAAAGGTAGTTTTTGGGAAAAAGAAGAAAGAGGCTCCTTATCTTTAGAAACAGAAGGAGATTTGATTTCTTTACCGCATCCGATGTTGGCTGCGAAAATAAAGAGGAGGAAAAGTTTTAAACCAATTTTTTGATGCAATTTTGATTCGGGCAGCGGGAATAATCTACCACACAGTCCCTGTATTCGATTCCCGTTTTTTCTTCTCTGGATTTATATTCGATAAAACAAGAGTAAGGCTGAAAATTGAAAGACTTTAGCCCGAGAGCCCTGTCCCGAATCGATTCCAGAACGGAACTTTGTTTCTGTAGAGATAGATCGGAGAGGATGGGTGCTGCTTCTGCCATACTCTCCTCATCGGCTTTTTTTTTATTCTTTAAAGCAAATTGTTCTGTTTCTACCGGAATGTTTTGCTTGGTAGAGAGCCTTATCCGCTCTTTCGATCAAATCTTTATTGTTTCTATCTGTGTTGCGGAAAGTGGAAACTCCCACGGAAAGAGTCACCTTTAGATCGGTTCCATCGTTCGGATTTTTTACAACCATGGATTCCACAGCCTTTCGGATCTCTTCCCCTTTGGCGAAAGCTTCTTCTTCGGAAGCACCAGGCATCACCAAACAAAATTCTTCTCCACCGTATCTCGCAGGAATGTGATGTCTTTGTGCCGCATGGATCAATTGTTTCGCCACTTCGATGAGAACCACGTCTCCCGCTTGGTGTCCGTAAGTATCGTTGAAGACTTTGAATTTATCGACGTCGGTAAATAGTAACGCTAGTTTTGTGCCTTTTTTGCGGCACCGTTCCATTTCTTCTTTCAATTTGGTTTGGAAGTAGTGATGGATTTTCAAACCTGTCATCATATCTACGGTAGCAAGTTCATACAAACGAGCGTTATCTACCGCAATTCCCGCCAAATTCGCAAGAGTGGTCATGAACTCTTTTTCATCTTCCAAAAATTCTTCGGAAGTCATCTTCTCTCCCAAAACCAAAAGACCGTTGACCTTGCCCTTCGCATTGAGAGGAACAAGGATCTCCGCACCCAATGTTCTGAGATAGTTTAGATCGGCTGAAGTTTTCAAAGAATCCACAAGCAGGATCTGCTCCATAGTGATCGCTTTCGGTTTTTCTTCGAAGTAATGAATGAGAGGAGTATCGATTTTAATTTCGTAATTATGATCTTCCGTAGTGAGTTCGAAACCTTTTGTGGATTGAGGCTCCAATTTAAACAAACCCAGATCGATCTCAGGCTCTAAATACATCGCAGCATGAAGAGTCTGTAACTGTGCTAAACAGATATTTAGGATCGCATCAATCAGATATTTGTAATCAAGAGTAGAGTTAAGGGCTCTGGAAATCTCTAGAAGCTGTTTTTGATCGTAGATTTTTTTTTCGTAATGTTCGAATACTATGTCTGTATTTTCTTTAAAGGACAAAGCACACCGCCAAAGCTAGAGATTAACTATTTAAAAACACTGAAATCTAAGGCTCTGTAAAGTACGATTTTAATCGGGAGTATAATTTTTATACTATTTGCAAGAAATACGAAAGATCACTTCATCAATAACTTGACAAATTACTCGCCAATGAGACTGTGGTAATTACACCGCGCGGTGGAGCAGCTGGTAGCTCGTTGGGCTCATAACCCAAAGGCCACAGGTTCGAATCCTGTCCGCGCAACCGTTATCATCCTTCTTTTAATCCTTACTTCCCAATTCTAAACTTCTTTTGGTGGCGGCAGTCACCGCATCCCGGACGGAAGACACAAATCCCCCTCTTTCCAGGGCATCCAAACCGTGGATGGTTGTTCCCCCGGGAGAAGTCACCCAGTTTCTCACTTCCATAGGGTGCAGATCTTTGTCCGATTCTTTCAGTTTTCGAAAATATTCCAAACTTCCGGAAATGGTTTCCATGGCCAAATCCAAGGATTGAGAATAAGAAAGTCCTTCCTTAAGACCGCCTTCAGCTAACGCATGTAAGAAGGTATAAACATAAGCCGGGCCGGAACCGCTGAGTCCCGTGACTGCATCCATCAACCCCTCTTTGTCCAAAGAAACCACCACTCCCAAAGAAGCGAATAGATCGGAAATGACTCCGTCCAAAGATTTGTCTCCGTAATATCCGATTGCCCCTCTTCCCACAACCAAAGGCAGATTGGGCATCAGCCTGGCCAACTTGGAACCTTTAGGAGCCTTCTCTTGCAAAACGGAAATAGGAATGCCCGCAGCAATGGAAAGGAAGGATTTAGGTTTTTGAAACTCCCCCAAAACGGAAGCGATGTCTCCCGGCTTTACAGCCAGAATGATGATGTCTGCACTTTCTTCCAGAGAGGCAATGCCGGATTTATAATCGATCCCTGGAATTTTAGATTTGGCAAAAGGATCAAACCCTGCCACGGAACCTTTGCCGGATGCATGTATCCCCAAAGCGATGGCGCCTCCCATCTTGCCGAGACCGACTACTCCCACCTTATATTTATTTGTTGTTTCCGCCATAGGGTCTATCTCCAAAAATCAATGATCCGATTCTTAAATAATCCGAGTCTTCTTCCATCGCCAAGTCAAAATCTCCGCTCATTCCCATAGAAAGTTTTTTGTCCGGAAAAAATTCCTTACGAATCGAATTCAAATTACGAAAGGCAAGAATGGTTCTTTCCCGATCTCCGTCGGACGGACCCATTCCCATAAAACCTTCCCATACACAGAATTCGTTTTGAAGAGACTCCAATTCCTTTTTTTTAGAAAGGATTTCTTCCGTTGAGATTCCGTTTTTGGAGCTCTCTTCCGTAAGATTGCATTGTAAAAAATAACGAATTAGTTTTTTCTCTTTTTCCGCTCTTTTAAGAAGTTCCTTCAAAGTGGAAAAAGAACCCACTCCGTGGGTGAATTGAAACACACCGAATAACTTGCGCAAGGTTCCTGTTTGAACGGGACCGATATGATGCAACTGTACGGATTGTACTGCATCGGGAAACTCTTCTCTCAATTTTGTGAATTTTTCGATCGCCTCGGGAATATAATTTTCCCCGAAGGCACGAATCCCGCCCAAATACCCTTCCCGAATCACTTCGTAAGGTTTGGTTTTGGAGACCGCTATGAGTTCGAAAGTTTTTTCCGAGAACCGGGACTGGATGGATCGGAAAAGGTTTTGGTAAGATTCTCCGTACAAGTATATCTAATTGGGACCGAGAGCTTTTTCCAGTTTATCGATTCGTTTTTCGATTTCGGAAAATCTTTTTTCGTTCTTTTGATTTTGCAGGACGAATTTGGATTCCATCTCTCTGAAACGGGATTCGAAACCGGAATCTATGGAATGAAAACGGTTGGATCTTCGGTCGGAAGTTCTCGTTTTGGAAGAGTTCCACTTTTTTGAAGAAGAGTTGATGGATACCTTTTTGGAAGAAGGCTGCTTCTTCGCAGAATTCGTCTTAGGTGAATACGAAGGCTGATACACAATCGTATCTCTTTTGGAAGTTTTTTCCTTTAAGTTGGACTCTTTCGGAATTTTGTTCTTAGGAAGGTCGGAAACTGTGTATCCTTCTTTTTTTTCTTCAGGAATGTTCTCTCGAACTCCGGTCACTGTAGAAACTTCTTCCTTTTCGTTTCTAGCCGCAGTTGTAGTAGTTTCCTTTTTTTTGCCGGTGATCGAAACGGATTTATGATTGGAAGGTTTCTCCCAACTAGGCTCCATTTCTTCCAAGCTGGGAAGATTAGGAAGCTCCGTTTTCGGTTTTCCCTTTTCTTCCGTAGAAGCAGTTTCTTTTTCGGAAGATTCCTTCGTCAGTTCGGAAGGAGGACTCCAAGGTTTTTCCGCAATGGTTCGATCTTCCTTTTCAAAGGTATTCGACTTTCCGATCGTTTTGATTTTTTCGAGAATTTCAACTTTATAGATGATTGCGAAAACAACAAAGGATAAAAGTAGAACTACCAAAATTGCAGTAGTGAAGATTTTTAAATTGTCCTGTCTGGCCATAGAAAAGACTTTACCCTTCTTTATTTTTACCGTTACTAAAGTAGAGAATACACTCTTCCAGTGATTTAGAAAAGTTAGAAATGAATCTGCCCGTAAAAAAAATACTTACTATTTTTCTTTTCAGCCTCTCTTTTTGCCTAGACCTCACAGGAGCACCGAGACCTTGGGACAGAGATGAGGAAGGCAGAGTCGAACGACTTTCCCAAGCGCTTCAGAACGAAAAAAACTATGTCCTATTTTTAGCGGAAGATTTCGAAGGAGAAAGACCTTGGGGTTTTTACCGCTCCGATTCTTTTTTGAATCAAACTGAATTCACTGCGGTTCTTCCCGATTCCTCCGCTTTCCCTAAAGAGAAAGAAGTTTTGAAAACCTCGGGTTATCCTGAAATACAAACACAAAGTTCCTTTCTCATCCAAACCTATATCGAAAACCCGAGAAGAGATCATTGGGACATTCGCCCCATTGAACCGTTGTTATTGCCATTGGGACTTCCTGTTCAAGCGATCGTATGGGTTTATTCGGAAGGACATCATCTCAATCTGGAACTTGTAGTGACCCAGAAAAAATCGAAAGAGATCATTCTGCCTTTGGGAGTTCTTAATTTTTTCGGATGGAGAAGATTGGAAGTTCCCATCAACCTTCCCAAAGAGAATGCAAGGCTCATCCAATCTTTCTCATTGCCCGTCTCGGTAAAATCGTTTCGATTATCTTCCTTGCCCACTCAGAAAAGAGGAGCCTTCCATTTGTATTTCGATAATCTTTGTTTTCTTGTGGACACTTCCACATTCGTCTACCCCGGTGCGGAGATCCAAGACACCTGGGGAAACAAACGTTAAATGATATACTTCTTCTATAATTTATTCCTATTTTTAATTTATCCTTTGTTTTATGGACTTTCCCGTTTTTCTTCCAAAGGAAGAAACGCCTTTTCTCAAAGAAAATCGGATCTAAAACAACTGTTATCTTTGGATACGAAAGGAAGAGAAACGGTTTGGCTCCACGCGGCAAGTGTAGGAGAACTCGACCAAGCGAGAGCTCTGGCTCAGGCAATCAAAAAGAAAAATCCTAACAAGTTCATCCTCCAATCCGTTTTTTCGAACAGCGTAACTTCCAAACAATTGAACGATCCTCATTTCGACGGAACCTTTCTACTTCCTTTCGATCTTCCGTTCGCTTACGATTCCATTCTCAACAAATTTTTCCCTAAAACTCTCATCGTTTTGGCTTGGGATACTTGGCCCAATCTTTTGAAACAAACGAAACGTTCCGGGGCAAAAACATATTTGGCTTGTGCGTCCCTGTCTTCCGATTCGGGCAGAAAAAAAGGGATCGTTCATTCTTTAACAAAAGCTAGTTTCTACTATTTGGATGGGATCTTTCCTTCCCACGAAATTTTAGTTCCTGAATTCAAATCCTTAGTTTCTTCCTCTGTAGAAGTTTCTCCTTTGGGAGACACAAGATTCGATTCCGTTTTAAATAAAATAGAATCCTCTTCTCCTCCCGAATCCTTCGTGAATTTTTCGAAAACGTTTCGATCGGAAATTCAAAACAATCCGCCCGTTTTGTTCGGTTCCACATACCCTGTTTGCGAATCGTATCTTATTTCCTTTTTGGAAAAGAACACTTCTTCCAAGGAAAATTATTGGATTTTCCCTCATAAATGGGAGAATTCCAGAATGGAAGAAGTCTCCGAAAAACTAAAACGTTTCGGAACTGTTTCCAAATTCTCGGAAATAAAGGACGGATCTGCATCATATCCTAACTTCCTTTTGGTGGATGAAATGGGGATCTTGGCCTTTGCCTATCGGTATGCCAAACTCGCCTACGTAGGAGGAGGGTTTCATCATAGAATCCACAACACGATCGAACCTGCCGCTTTTTCTCTTCCTCTTTTGACAGGACCCAAAATCACGAATGCACCGGAAGCGATCGTTATGCAGAAGCTAGGCGGACTCAAACGATGCGGAACGAAGGAAGAATTTCATAACAACCTGAATCTTCTTCTTTCTTCTTCCGATTTGAGAAGCGATTTAGGGACAAAAAATAGAAAGTTTGTGCTGGAAAATAGAGGTGCTTCGGAAAAGATCTGCAGTAGAGTTTTTTCGAATGACTTCCCTTAAAATAGCAGCAGTTTCCCTCAACACCACTCCTCTCGATTTTTCAGGAAATCTTAAATCCATCCTTGAAAGTTTAAAACAAGAAGAAACCAAAGACTGCGATTTCGTTCTTTTTCCGGAACTATGCATTTCCGGTTACGGATGTGAAGACGCATTTTATAAGGAGTCCGTATGGAGACGTTCCTGGAATGCTTTGGAAGAAATTTTACCTTATACGAAAGACAAAACCGTTTTGGTAGGACTCCCCGTATTTCAATCCTCCTTTCTCTATAACTGTATGGTTGTTTTGGACCGGGAAAAAATCGTATGCATCATTCCCAAAACCAATTTAGCCAACACAGGAATTCATTATGAAAAAAGATGGTTCCATTCCAAAGAAAGTTTGGTAGCCGAATCGTACATTCCTCCTCAAAAATATTTCAATGCTGGTTCTCCCGTTCCCTTCGGGCATTTCCTACTGGAGAAAAAAGGAGTTCTGACCGGTGTGGAAATCTGTGAAGATTCCTGGACATCGAACAGACCGTCCCAAGTTTACGCAGAACAGGGGTTGGATATACTTTTCTCACCGGGTGCTTCCCATTTCGCATTGGGAAAAAATAAAATCAGATACCGCATTTTCCAAGAAACAAGCAGACAACACAGATCTCTTACGGTGTTTACGAATCTTTGCGGAAACGAATCGGGAAGAGCCATTTTCGAAGGAGGGAGTTTTTTCTGTGAAAACGGAAACCTGGTAGAAGAAGGCCCTCGTTTGTTTTTCTCCGACTACCAAATCACAACTTATACAACCTCCCTTTCCGAACTGAGATCCGCCAGAGCCAAAGAATTCAGATCCTCTTCTCCTAAAGAAAAATTACAAATCCCTGTTTTGCGGCTGGAATCGGAACGTTCTTCTTCCTTCATTCTGGACATGAGAACCAAGTCGGAAAAAACGAATCAAAATCAGTCTTCCGCAAACTCTTTGTTTGATGATTTTACAAGAGCGGTATCCTTAGGGCTTTACGATTATCTCAGAAAATCCAAAACGAAAGGTTTCACACTCTCCCTTTCCGGGGGAGCGGACAGCGCTGCCTGCGCTCTTTTAGTCACAAGTATGAAAGAGATCGCAAAAAAGGAATTAGGAGATTCTATTTTCAATCGTTTAGGTGTGGAAGAATCGAAACTTCTGGTGACTCTCTACCAAAAAACAGAAAACAATTCGGAGCTTACGGAAACCATCGCAAAAGTGTTAACGGAAGAATTAGGAAACCCTCACCACCAAATCTCCATCGACTCTTCCGTGGAAGAAGCAGTGGGTCTCATCCAAAGTCAAATCGGCAGAAAACTGACTTGGGAAACGGACGACCTTGCTTTACAAAACATCCAAGCAAGAGTTAGATCTCCTCTCATTTGGCTTTTGGCAAACTTGAACGGTCATTTGCTTTTATCCACAGGAAACAGAAGTGAAGCAAGCGTAGGTTATACGACTATGGACGGAGACAGTTCCGGTTCTCTCTGTCCTATCAGCGGTGTGAGTAAAGAATTCATCTTGCGTTGGATCGATGACATTCAATCGGGGAACAATCCTTATATCTCTTTCAAAGAATCCTTAAAATTACTCAGACAAACAAAACCCACTGCGGAACTCAGACCTTTGGAAACGAAACAAGAAGATGAAAAGGATCTAATGCCATATCCTATTTTACAAGAAATGGAACGTTTATCGGTTTTTGTAGGTTTGGAAGAAGAGGAATGTTTTTTCCGAATGAAACAATCTCACCCGGAATTGGATGCAGATTTGCTGAAAAAACAAATCGAAAGATTCACGAAACTATTCAGAACATCCCAATGGAAAAGAGAAAGACTTCCTCCCTCTTTCCATTTGGACGAATACGGATTGGATCCTAAGACCAGTTATAGATATCCGATCCTCTCCGGCGATTTTTAAGACTTTTGCTGAGGGTCACACGACTGCGGCTCTGCCTTTACTACTTACGGAGTAGGAATCCCTGCTCTTTGGTAGGCGGCTGCCATTTCCCTATCGACTTGTTCGTTTTGAAATTTAATGTTTGTTAGTATCTCTTCGAATTTTTTATCCATCTCCGGATCGTCTCCGCCGTTGCTTTCAATCAAATAATTGATGATCTCCAATCGGTCGTTTCCTTGTTTTTTAACACTAGTGTAGTAGTATTGAAGATCGCCTGCGGAAGGAGAACCGCCAAACACTGCAGTGGTGGCTTGAGACAATCTTTGGTTTTCTTGTTCCATTTTCGCCTTCACTTCCGCAGTCATTCTTCTAGGAATTAAATTATTATCGGGAAACATCTCTCTCAGTTCGTCGAAAGTCTCCATGGCTTCTTCCGGATACGGTTTTCCCGTAGCGGGATTGATGGGAATCTCTCCGCTGTTCGCGACAGAATTTCTCACTTCGTCTTCGTAAGTCATTCCCCCGGCTTTATAATAGTCGGAGTCGAAGATAGATTCGGAATCCTGCCCTCTGGCCCCTAAGGCATTGGAGGTAGGTCGTTTCGAACCACCGTCCCCCATAAACAAGGCAGAAATCGCTTTGGATTTTCCGGATTTTCTTCTTCTTTCTTCTTCATCATCGTCTCCTACGAATAGGAAAAGAATCGTGATAAAAAAGAGAACGAGTAGGATGAAAGATGTGAATAGTAATTTTTTTTGGATTCCCATAGATCGAATTCCTAAAATCTTGGGAGGGAACATTCCAGAAATGCAACGTACCCTCTTCTATCCAATCTATCTGATCTCCTTATCTTTACTCTCCTTTTTTCGATGTGGGACCAATACGGATACGCCTGTAGCTCCTTTTATTTTCATCATTCCTCCTGCAGTCCCTCAAATTCTGTCAGTTGTCTCAGTAAATAGCAATATCACCGACAGTTTTGAATCGAATGCCTTCGGATGGGTGGCCGATCCTGCCCCTGAATTCATTTTGCGTTATTATGTCACAAACAGAGAGCCTCAGTTCGTAGGATACAACCTCTACATCACAACTGCCACTCCTGCCATCATTCAGACGATCACCGGAGAGTATTTGGAAGACGGCGTACAGCCCAGTTTCCCCCATCTCCCTTTTGAAAACTCAACAGATTCTTCGAAAGTAGTGACCAAAAGAATCCGATTCCATGTTCCCCCTCCGGGAGCCTATCATTTTCAAAAATGCCAAATCTATAACTTCACAATGAGGTCCTTTTTGACAGGAGGGCTCATCTCGAACCCTTCCGCCTCCGTTTCTGCCTGTGCCAAAAATGGAGACCTGGCTTTCCAATACTGTACGGAAGGTTCCGGATGCAATTCTACCACATGTGCGGTAGCAGGATGTGCCAATCCTTCCGCCTGCCCCGTGGGCACAAAATGCAACCCTTGCCTTTTTGCTGACCGAGAGCTTTTGGGCTGTACCTGCCCGAATGGATCCAAACCTCCCGGGTGTCAATTCGTTGGCCCGTAACCAAGAACCAGGCAAACTCTATGTGGTAGCTACCCCGATCGGAAATTTAGGGGATGTGACCGGGCGTGCAGTGGAAGTTTGGAATGAGGTAGATACAGTTCTCTGCGAATCCGTCCCTGAAACCAAAAAATTATTTTCTAAATTGGGAATTTCAACCCCCGTGAGAGCCCTCTATAAAGATGCCTCTCTCACTCCTTACGAATCCCTTTTGAAAGAGCTGAAAGAAGGAAAATCATTCGCTCTTGTCTCCGATGCGGGAACTCCTGGGGTATCCGATCCTGGTTCTCAAATCGTTCGTGCCGTCAGAGAAAAAGGTTTTTCCATCATTCCTGTTCCAGGGGCATCCGCACTCACCGCCATCCTGTCCGTTTCCGGATTTCAGGTGAATCCTACCTTGTTTTTGGGGTTTCTTTCCGAAAAACCGGGTAAAAAAAGAAAAGAATTGGAAGAAGCCAGCAGGATCGACGGACTCATTGTTTTCTACGAATCCGTCCATAAATTGCCGAAATTATATCCGATGTTGCTTGAAATTTTCCCAGAAACGGAAGTGATCGTGGGAAGAGAATTGACAAAGGCATTCGAAGAAGTGATTTATTTCCGAAATCCCCAAGGACTGATGGATTCCCCTCCTACAGCCAAGGGGGAATTCGTATTTCTCCTGAATCATCGAAAAAAAACGCTTAAGGGATTTTCGGAATCCACCGATACCTGAAGTAGTAAGAGGACAAAGAACATGAACGTCGATAAAGTAGGAAGAATCGGTGGTTTTGGGTACGAGCCTAAAAAAACTACAGCTGCTTCCAAATCAGAAACAACAGGTCCTGTAGATACAATTTCCATTTCGGATGCGGCTAAAAAAATCGCATCAGAAGCGAAACTTCAATCGGAAGTAAAACAAATTGCAAAACAAATTGTTTCCGCTCCTCCGGAAGAAGACAGAACAGAGAAATTAAAAAACGTAAAAGAACGTTTAAAAAACGGTGATTATGACAACCTCTCTAACGAGATGTTGGATAAAATCTCTGATCAAATTGCTTCTACATTTCTCGGACAACAGTAAGGAAAGGACAGGAGGTGAGGGGTCCTTTTGATTTGTCCTCTTTTCGGATGACGTCACCTTCGTCTAGTTATTGTTAGGAGAGTTGTATGCCAGTCCTCCCGGAATGGATCAACTTCCAATTCTCTCCCAAAATTCACTTTGAAATCGATTGCGGGTACAAACTCGGTTCCTTCGTTAAAAACATAGGAACCAGAGTGGTACTCATTGCCACTCAGCGTGAGCTGGAGAATGCGGAAGAATTATCTATCATCAAAACCAGTTTGGAAAAACATTCCGAAGGAGTGATTATCTTCGACGATATCGTCGATAAGGTTCACTTCAAAGATCTGGACTCTACCGCACATTTTTTAAGAATCTCAAACGCAGACTGCGTAGTAGCTTACGGTTCTTTCGAATCCGTAAATGCAGGCAAAGCAGCTTCCCTACTCGCAACAAACGACCTTTTTGCGGAAGAAATGTTGGTCGGTAAAAAACCCCTCAAAAAGAAGGGACTTCCTTTGATCGTTGTTCCCACAAAACCTTTATTAGGAAACGAATGTTCTCCTTTTTTTTCCATCGTAGACGACAAAGATAAAAACAGAAAATACTTCGCACACGAATGGGCCTTTCCTGAACTCATAGTTGCCGATCCTAAAATCGGAGCGGGAATGTCTTCGACAGAAACCGCCAAAACGGGAATCGCTATTTTATCCGCTGCAGTAGACAGCATCCTTTCCAAGTATGCGAATGAAATCACCTCATCCACCGCATTACGTGCGATCGAATTGATTTCCAAAAACATCGTCCCTGCCATCAGAGAACCTCGTAACCTAGGACCGAAAAACTCCATTTATGCGGCAAGCCTACTCGCAGGGATCGCACAATCCACAAGCAGTTTGGGTCTTTGTTATGCTCTTTCCTTGGCAGTGACCACTGTCACCAGCTTGGATATTTTTCAAGCAATGTCCATTTTACTTCCTCACGTTATGGAATACAACCTCACCTCCTCCGCAGGTAAGTATGTGATGATCGCAAGAGCCTTGGACGAAGATGTTTCCAATATCTCAGTGATCGAAGCCGCCATCAAGGCGGTGGAAGGAATTCGTAAAATTTATCTGGAACTTAGAATTCCCCAAAGGCTTTCCGAATACGAAGTGAAAAAAATCGACCTTCCCGGAATCGCCACTTTGGCTGCGACTTACCCGTTTCTGGATTGCCTTCCTAGAGAATTGCCCAAAAATGAGATAGAAACCATTTTGGTGGCAGCTTTCTAGGAAACAAAGTGATTCGATTAACCGACTTCGAAAATCAACTGATGGAAACCTTTTCTCTGAGCGACAGAGATGCGAGAAGGTTGGAGAGAGTCATCGCAGATCTTTCCATCATCGTGGGAATGGAAGCGGTGGAAATTTTCGATTTCCTCAGATTCGGAGTAGAACAAGAGTTAGAAGATCTAAAAGCGGATTATAACTGGGAAAAGTTCCGAATCAAAATCCAGAAAAAACTCAAAAAACAAAATCACATTGATCTATAAAGAAGGAAAAAATTACCACTTTCTATTAGCAACCCCCGATTCCATTGCGAGAATCCAAAGCAAAGTTTCCCCCTTTTACGATTTTCCCAAATCCAAAATTCCGGATCTCCCTAGTCTATCAAGCGACCCTTTGGTCGTTCCTAAGTTTTTGTACGAAATGAACTGGAATCGAATCGGTCATCCTTCTTCTCCGATCGAATCCGCTATGTACATCTCTTATGATGGAACAAAGATCCATTCGGAGAAAAAACCGGAGGAAAAAATTCATTACATCACTCGCACGGGAGAAAAAAAAGCGGCTATAGAAAAACTGCCCTTCCCCGCCCCATCAAAAACTCCCTTTTATCTTTCTTTGGGAGAGAATGAGAAAATACAGGTGGGAGGCATCAAAAACAAGGAACGGGTTTTACTCACAAAAACCAAACGAACCAAATACGGACAAAATAAATACCTTTCGCTAAGGGACATCGTAAACCCGAATTTTTCGGAAGAAGAAATCAAAAACAAAATCGAAGAACTTTACTTCAACAGAGAAAACAAAACCTTTTTATTCAGATTGGTGCAAATTCTTTACTCGGGAACTCCTGCGGAAGAAAATAAAATCGTTTCCAATCTTTTCAGTTTTGAACCGGAGTTCGCTAAGTTTCTAAGCAAAAGCATATTTACGGTAGAGATCATTCCTTTGATCCACGGTCCCTTCATTCAAAATTTTATTTCCAACTTTGACGAAAGATATATAAAACATTCCCTTCCCTCTCTTTCGCCTCAAGTGCGGAAAGTTTTGGAAAAATCAGTATCCAAAAACAAATTCAAAATGATTTTAGATGCCCCTTCGATCGAGCCTAAACAAGGGGAAAGTTTTTTGGAAAGATTGGAGTTGGAAGTGTACAAAACGTTCGCCAGGAATGTCTATTTCGAAGAAGGACATATAAACACTTACAAGGAAACAGACGACAAGGAAGAGGAAATGCAAAAAGAAGAAATTCGTTTGGATGCGGAAGATTCGTCTCAATTCAACTTTTGGACATCCCGTCCTTCTTTGGAGTTTTTCCTTCCTACCAAAACAAAATTATTCTTTTTAACGAGAGATTGGATCCAAACCCTTAGATTCGACTGGTTTTTATCCAGAAAAATGATAGAGACATACGAATTTCATAGACTTCCTCCTGGACTCATTTTGGAGGTTCCTTATTTTCCGACAGGGCTTTGTTTGGTGGGAGGAGGGATCACAAACGAAAGAAAAGAATTCGAATGCTGCATGCAGTGGTTCGCTTATTAAGACGAACCGGCACAAAGAAAAATTCCTAGTGCCGGGGAAGATAGAAGACTAATTCGTTTTGACTCTCTTAATGGCATCATTCCATTTAGAAATTTCTTCCTTTCTTTCACTGTCTTTCATTTTAGGAACGAATTGGGAATTTTTGGTCTCCAATTTTTTCAAAGCGGATACGCTTTTAAAGAAACCTCTTTCCAAGCCCGCCAAATAAGCTGCCCCTAAAACCGTAGTATCTACGTTTTGCGGTCTAATCACTTTGGTTCCTAAAATGTCCGCTTGGAACTGCATCAACCATTTGTTAGCGGTAGCTCCTCCGTCCACTCTGAGAAACTTCAAAGGTTTTCCCGTTTCTCTTTCCATCGCATAGGCAAGCTCGTAAGATTGTAAAGCGATCGCTTTTAAGGCGGCTCTAGTGATTTGTGCGGGAGTCGTATCTCTAGAGAGTCCGAAAATAGCACCTCTGGCTTCCTGGTCCCAATGAGGGGCGCCGAGTCCAGCAAAGGCGGGAACGAATACGATATCGTCTTTTGTTTTGATGGATTGAACCAATTTTTCGGAATCTTTTGAGTATTCGAAAAACTCCAAATTGTCTCTTAAGAACTGAACTACAGCTCCTCCGATGAAAACGGAACCTTCCAAACAATAGACTGTTTTGCCTTCCGGACCCAAAGCAAGTGTGGTGATCAAACCTTGGTTAGAGATTCTGAATTCATCTCCCACATTGAATAAGAAAAAACATCCTGTACCGTAAGTGTTTTTGGCTTCTCCAGGCTCAGTACAAAGTTGACCGAAAAGAGCGCCTTGTTGGTCTCCAACTAACGAAGAAATAGGAATTCCATCGGGAAGAGTTTTGACTCCTGAGGTAAAACCGAATAGGTTTTTGGAATTATAAGCTTTAGGAAGCATCGAAGTAGGAACTCTTAAAATTTCACAAAGTTCCTCATCCCATTCCTTGGTTTGAATATTGAAAAGAAGAGTTCTGGATGCATTTGTATGATCGGTTTTATGTTCTTTGTGACCGGTCAATTTATAAAGCAGCCACGTATCGATGGTTCCGAACATAAGGTCGCCCTTCTCCGCTTTCGCACGAGCACCTTTTACATTGTCCAAAATCCATTGGATTTTTGTTCCTGAAAAATAAGCATCCAGAACCAAACCTGTTTTGTTTCTGAAATTGGATTCCAAACTTTGGGACTTTAAATTTTTACATATATCGGAAGTTCGGCGGCATTGCCAAACGATGGCGTTATAGATGGGTTTTCCCGTTTTGCGATCCCATACTACTGAAGTTTCTCTTTGGTTTGTGATCCCGATCGTGACTGCATCTTTCGGATTTAGGTCTCCGCTTTTGATCGCATCTCCGATGAGTTTTACCGTTTTGGACCAAATTTCTTCCGGATCGTGCTCAACCCAGCCCGGCTTAGGATAGTATTGTTTGAATTCCTGGTATGCGGAGGAAATGACTTTCCCTTTGTCACTAAAACAAAAAGTCCGAATTCCTGTGGTACCTGCGTCGATTCCGATAATATATCCCTTTTTTGCCATAAACTATATCTCCAATTCTAAACTTTCATGCGCCATTATGATTTCTAATTTGCCGTGCGGATCAAACATTTCCTTATATTTCAAAGCTCTTAAATACACCAGATCCAATTTGTCGTCATCGTAAGACGGATCGTGATGAAACATGACTAACTTTTTCACTTTTGCACGAAGAGCGATGTCTGTGGCGATCGAAGCGGAACTATGCCCCCAGTCGATTTTTTGCAGAGACTCTTCGAAAGTGTATTGAGTATCGAAAACCAAAACATCCGCATCTCTGAAATAATCGATGTAAGTATCTATATTTTCCATTTCGTCCAAATTGAATTCTGCATCGGAAGCAAAGATGATGCTTTTGCCGTTTTCAGTAAACCTGTAGGAATAACTTCCTCCGGGATGGCGAACTGCTTTACTAAATGCTATTATGTGAGGACCCAAGTGGAGTTCCTGTCCTTCCGGAGCATAGTGGAAAGTTTTTTCCGCAGCATAATGATCGAAGGAAACAGGAAAATGAGTGAACACGAATTGATGTTTGAGTCGTTCTTCCACGTTTTCCATGGAGGAATAAAATTCGAAATGATTGCCAGGCAAAAATAAAGGAACAAAAAAAGGAATTCCCTGGATATGATCCCAATGTGTGTGAGTGAGGATCCAATAGGCATGGCCTTTTCCTTTTCCGAAGGAAGATGCCATCATGGAGTTTCCCAGTTCTCTAAGACCGGTTCCTCCGTCTATGATGATGAGATTGTCGTCTTTGTCCCTGATCTCAACACAAGTCGTATTACCGCCGTAAGTTGAAGATGAGGAAAAACTGAGAGAATCCAAAAATTTGCGGATGCTTTGTTCGTTTTGGATATCGGTAGGGCTTACAATCGAGAGAATCTTCTCAATTTTTTGCTTAACCCCCTCCGGTCGGATGGGAGAACCGATGGAACCCCTGACACCCCAAAACTTAATTTTCATTGGTCTTTTTGTAGTTTCCTTTTTTCAAAAAATCAAACGTTTTTTGATTGCTGGGTTGTCTTTCTTTTGTAGTCATAACTGTAGTTATGTTTGAATATAGAATCGATCGAAATGGTGAAGAAGCAGTCGTTCTTTTCTCAGGCAGCTTTTCCGTCAGAGACTCGGCCAAGGTAAAATCGGAACTTCAATCTCTGACAAGTTCCGGTGTGAAAAAACTTATTTTCGATTTCTCCAAACTCACCTATCTGGACTCTTCCGGAATCGGAGTGATGCTCCACGCTTACACTTGGATCAAGGAGAAAAAGGGGTTCATCCAAATTCAAAACATGTCCAACGAAGTGAAGACCATATTTACGATCTCCAATCTTCTGGATATCTTCAACGCCAAATGACGAAAGAAGACATCCATCGGAAAACCCTAAGAAACTTTTTCTAAACCCTCAACTCCTGAATGGTATGGATGATAAAAGATACGATTCCGGAAAAAACGTAAAAAGCCACTGCTCCGTACAAAATATACGGCCAACGATACATTTCAACAACTAACAATAAAAATGCGACACCCGAAAGAACCACACCCAGCTTTTTCCAACTGAAAAGACCTCTCATCGCCACCTGAGGTTTGGAATATTTGATAGTAGAAACCATTAGAAGAGCCGTCAGAATGAAAAAAAGCATCGCAACGGTTTTAGGAACTTGTTCGATTCGAAACACCAAAGGAAAAATTCCCACGACCACTCCCGCAACAGGTGAAGGAAGTCCATGAAAAGAACCGGGATCATGAGCCACATTAAAACGAGCCAAACGATAGGCAGCACAGATCGGATATAGGGCTGCGATCAACATTCCGATCGGAAACAAATCGGGTCTGCCAAAGAGATCCATTTTATATTCGTATAAGAACATTTTGTAAGTAAGAAACCCGGGAGCGATTCCGAAGGTGGTTAGATCTGCCAAACTATCCAAGTCGGCACCCAATTCGGAAGTAGCATTCAAAGCGCGAGCCGCCATACCGTCGAAACCATCGAATAACGCAGCCAAGATGATAAAAACCCCTGCCAGGGAAAAAAGGTCATGTGCGGGAGTTTTGGAAATGCCTACTTCGGAAACGATGAGCATAGAAACGAACCCTAAGGTGAGGTTTCCTAAAGTGAGGGTATTGGGGATCCAAGTTAGTTTTTTTTTCATATAGTATTGGTTAGATTTCTTTTGGGGCTTACTTTAAAATTCAAAGGGGCGTTGTATCCCTTTTTCCACAGGTGATAGCCCAGACTTGCCACCATGGCTCCGTTGTCTGTGCAATGGATTTTTTTGCGAGGATAAAATAATTTCCATTTTTGTCTTTTTGATTCCAATTCCAACTCATTGCGCAGGCTTCCGTTGGCAAGCACCCCTCCAGCACAAATAACAGTTCGAATGCCCGTTTTTTTCACTGCCTTACGAATATTGCGGATCACTAATTCGAATGCTGTCTTTTGGAAATCGGAACAAACCCTCCCTACATCCAGGGATTCTTTGGTCTGAGATTTTACATGGTAAAGCACAGCTGTTTTGAGTCCGCTGAAGGAAAATTGAATCTCTTCTCCCGATTCTTTCAAAAGTTTAGGAAACAAGGAAGGTAGTTTTCCCACCGACTTAGATTCATACAGAACGGCTTCCTTTTCCACAGGAGGGCCGCCGGGATAAGGAAGATCCAAAAGAGAGCTTACCTTGTCGAAAGCCTCTCCCAAAGAATCGTCCATCGTATCTCCGATCAATTCCATCTTTCCGAAATCATGATAAAGATAAACGGAGGAATTTCCTCCCGAGAGAAGAACACCTAACACGGGAAATTCGGGAAGTTCTTCTTCCAAACCTACTACTGCCAAATGAGCTTCCAAGTGATTCACCAAAACGATCGGCAAGGAATGAACGAGAGAGATACAGCGAGCTAACTGCGCTCCTATCATCAAAGATCCCATTAGCCCGGGATAGGCACTGACCGCAACATACTTGATTTGCTCCCAACTTACATTCGCTTCTTCCAAACACTCTTCCAAAAGAAGATTGATTTTTTCGAGATGGGATCTGGAGGCAAGTTCAGGCACGACTCCTCTATAAGGAGCATGGCTTTCGATTTGGCTGTATATTTTTAAAGATAGAAGTTCTCTGCCTTCTTTCACAATTGCGACGGAGGTTTCGTCGCAACTGGATTCGATTCCGATGCCGAAGGAGTCCAAAGGATTATTTATCTTTGGAAAAACTTTGGATGGCTTCTTTTAACTGAAGATCCAATTCCAAATTCGGTTTTTGAGAAGAGGATCTGTATTCGCTGAAAATAAATACGCGGATCACTGGTTCGGAAATGGTAAGTTTCTCCGATTCCAAAAGAAGTTGGAAATCTTTCACTGCCTCTTCGTTGTATTCCGTGTGAGCCTCTAAGAAAGTTTTTAACTTATTTTTCTTTTGCAATTTATCGAATGCGAACTTATCTTCCTCGCTCGCCATAATGGGAGATACAACCACATTAGGAGTGATTCCTTTTCCGTGGATGGATGCTCCGGAAGGAGTGAAGTATTTTTGTGCGGTGACGGCAACTCCCGTTCCGTGAGAAAGAGGATGAATGAACTGAACAGAACCTTTTCCGAAACTTTGGGTTCCTATGATTTTCGCTCTACCGTTATCCTGCAAAGCTCCTCCTAAAATTTCGGAAGCGCTGGCAGATCCACCGTTTAACAAAACAGCAACGGGAATATCCAAAAATTTACCGTCGGATTTGTCGGATCGATACGTGCGAACCAAAACACCCCCTCTTCCCCGAATGGAAACAATTTCTTTACCTGTGGGAAGGAACATGCTTGCGATGTCTACGGAAAGGTCAACGATTCCTCCGGGATTCATCCTCAAATCAATGACCAAATTTTTGGCGCCCGAATCGACCAGCTTGCGGATATGATCATAAAATTCTTTGGAGGTGGTTTCTTTTCCCATAAACTGAGCCAGTTTGATATAACCGGTTTTGGTTTCAGAAAGATAACTGGAACGAATGTATTGAATGCGAATGAGTTCCCTGACTAGATTGACTACTAGGGGTTCTTTTTGGCCTTTTCTTTCTATCTTCATGGAAATGGAAGATCCCACTTCTCCCTTCATCAGATTCACAGAATCTGTAAGAGAGAGACCCTTTGTGCTTTTTCCATTGATCTCTATGATTTTGTCGTGAGGAAGAAGACCTGCCTTCCAAGCGGGAGTTCCTTCCAAAGGAGCTACGATGACGAAAGAATTTTCCTGAAAGCTGACTTCCACACCGATCCCCCCGAAACTTCCTTTGGTTTCGTTTTGGAATTCCTTAAATTCATCCTTATCCATAAAACGGGAATGAGGATCACCTAAACTTTGTAAGGCCCCCTGAATGGCGCCGGTATAGATTTTTCTTTCCTCTACAGGATCGACAAAATCGTTTTCGATATAAGCGACTACTTCATGTAAAATCTGAAGATATACTTCTCCTTCTTTGGAAATCGCTTTCGCTTTTTCAAAGGGAGAAAAAAACAAAACAACCGTTAATAATGTAACTAAGCTCAGCCAAAGGATTCTTTCTTTTTTTTGGATCATTTTAATTTCCGTAGATGGATTCGTAAAGAGCGAGATTCTTTTCTTTCAAAGCTGACTTAGCTTTTTCTATGGGAAGACGATACACAGTGCAAGCTTCCTCAAACAGAACCTGATCGGAAGGAGCCGGTTTATCTACATCGGCAGTGAGACCCGTTTGGATTCTGTTTTGAGAGAAACGCTCTAACGCACGTTTCAAATCGTAAGGAGAGACAGTTTCCTTCTGAGGAGCACAATGAAGAAGGAAGAGGAACAAACCCACCCCGAGAAGGGTGAGTGGTTTCTGAATCGGAAAAGTCATACCGCTTAGACCTTCCCTCGGAGAGGAAGCACGGTCAATCAGTAAATTCGGTAGAGGCCGATGAGCTTTCCTACAATGACTGCTTTTTTCGTTTTGATGGGTTTCAGCCTGGAATTGCGAGGTTCCAAACGAACATGGTCTGCATCTTTATAAAACACTTTCAAAGTAGCTTCATTGTCGATGAGTGCGACCACAATCTCCCCGTTTCTAGCGGAGTCTTTCTTTTGAATGATGGCGATGTCACCGTCACTGATCCCTGCATCTATCATGGAATCGCCTTTTACCTTGAGAGCAAAGGTTCCCGGTTTGGAAGCCAGATCATCCGGAACGGCAATGTATTCTTCAATGTTCTCTTCCGCCAAAATGGGAGAACCTGCTGCCACTTGTCCCAAAAGAGGAATTCCGGAAGCTCGAACCAGAAGTGCCTCTTCAGAGCTTCCTTTCAGAAGTTCGATGGCCCGACTCTGGTTCTTAGATGTTCGGATATAACCTTTTTTTTCCACTGCTTTGAGGTGGTCGTATGCACCTTTCGCTGTGATTCCAAATTGATCCCCGATTTCACGAATGGTAGGGGGAAAACCTTTTTCACGAACAGTTTCCGTAATGAACTGTAGTACCTGTTCCTGTTTTTCTGTTAAATCCTTCATACTTAACATAAAAATAGGAAATATACGTTATGTCAACAAAGAATTAGAGTTTCAAATACTCGCTTTTTAAAACAAAGGAACCGTCTTTCACGATGGCATCTGTTTCCGAAACTCCAGTGATGAGTTCGACCCAAGATTCGTAACTTTTTCCTAAAGAAACCTTTTTCGCAGAGAACGAACCGTCCCCGTTTCTGACAAAAACGAAGTTTTCTCCTTCGATCTTATGAATACAATCGTTCGGAACCACTTTGATTTTGTTTTGCGAATTGTCGGATACGACTCCTTTTACGCTCGCAGTTACACTTTGTCCCGGTCTGAGTTTCCCTTTTGAGTTTCTCACTTCCAAACGAATCTCAGCCGTTTTTTTAATAGGATCGATTACGTCCGCTACATGGGAAACGACAGCCTTCAACTCTTCCGTGCTGGCTCCGATAGGAACCACTTTCGCCTCGTTTCCGACTTTGATGTAGTAAAGATCTTTTTCGAAAACTTCCAAGTTGATCCATAAAACGGAAAGATCCGCCACTGTGAATAAATTGTCTCTTGCATTCACCGCCTGACCGATGATTGCCTCTCTTTCCGTTACAACGCCGGAGATAGGTGTTCTGATAAAAAGATTTTTGGAATTGTATTTCCCCGCTTCCAAATTGGAAATCTCTCCGTCCGTAAGACCTAAATTCTCCAAAGCATTTCTGCTCGTTTCCATCTCGGCTTTAACTGATTTATAATCCATTAGAGAAAGCTCATATTCTTTTGCGGATGTTACTTTCTTTTCGTACAATTCTTTGGCACGATCCGCCTGCACCTTCAAAGCTTCCAGTCTTGCTCTTGCCTTCAGATAGTTCGCTTCCGTAGTTCCCAGATCCACGGATTGAAGAGAAGCCAAAGGAGATCCTTTTTTGACATGATCCCCTTCTTTGACAAATACGGAGAGGATCCTTCCGTTGACTCTCGAACCCACCTTAGCGACGTTATTCATATCATAACTGACGGTTCCGGGAAGTTGAAGTTCTTCTTCCACAGCTCTCTCTTCCAAATACACAAGGGAGAAAGGATGATTTTGTTGGATCTCTTCGGAGATAGTGAATTTGGATTTATCCTCGGTCAAAGCTTCCGTCTTTTTCGAGCCTCCGAAAAACTTCACATAACCGAAGTAAATAAGACTGAGAGCCAAAACTCCCAAACTCGTTTGCCGAAAGATTTTTGTTTTGTAAAAAGGTTCCATAAAATATTCCTAATAATCCGAACTGTCCATCTTGCCTACGGCTGCACGAAATGATTCGAGAGCATTGTAGTATAAATAAATGATTTCATAATAACTTCGCAAAACGTTTAAATACGTTTTTTCCGCTTCGAGAAAAGTAACCAAATTGGAAGCACCGCGAACATACGCTAAACGGGACTTCTCCTGCACTTCCTTGTTTTTGTTCACCAAATTAAACTGTTTGTATTCCAAAAGCTGGGATTCTCTCGCCTGCAATTCTTTGATTGCGGCAGATATCTCAGACGTGATTTCGTTTCTTTTCGCTTCCACTTCAAACCCCAGTTTTTTATGGGATTCTTCGTATTTTAGAATCTCACCTTGTTTTCTGTCGAACATGGGAAGAGGAACCGTCGCATATAAACCTGTTACATTTTCGGCGCCTTTGTTCAAATACTCCATTCCCAAAGTCAAAGGAGGAATCGCTTCCCTTTTTTTCAACTCAACATTCATCCTCTCTCTTTGCTGACGGAGTTTCAATGCGATCAAATCGGGACGGTTCTCCACATCGAAATCGTTCAGATCGATTCCGAATTCCTTGGTGGAAATAAATTCCAATCTTCCTTTTACCTTTAGAGGAATTTTAGTATCTGCGATTCCTATCAGAACTCTCAGGTTTTTGACCACCTGTGCCCTGAGAATCCTTGCGTTTCTATATTCACGATCGATCTGAATTCGTTCCAAAGTGAGCCTGTCGTATTCCAGAAAGGAAATGTCTCCCTTCTCCGCCCTCAGTTTGGTAAGATCCAATAGATCTTGATAGTTCTCCAAAAACTCTTTTTGGAAAGTGATTTGTTCTGTAACGTAAAGATAGGTCCAAAAGTTTTGTCTCAGCCTGAGGCGAAACAATCTATCGAAGTCATTGAAACTTGCGATCGTAGCCATAAACTCTTGTTTGGCGACTTTCTCCCGTTGAGGAATCACTCCGCTTACATCGAAAGGTTGGTTATAAATCACAGAAGTTTCGGGAAGCCCCGTTCCTGAATTGGATTTGGCTCCCATAAACTGCTGCTGCATATTCACAACCGGATTGTAGTAGAGACTTGCGGTGATGATGTCCCCTCTCGCCATTCCGATATTTTGTTTTTCTTTCAAATAAAGAGGATTGCTGCTGACAGCGAAAGCTTCCAGCTCTTCCAAATTCCAGCGAGAGAATAGATCGTCACCGGAATCTTCCCCCGCAAATAGATTGTTTTGCTCGTTTGAATTTGGATCTTTGATCGTATTTTCCACGGCTCCTAAAAAGCCGAAGGAGAAAACACAAACCGCCAGAGCCAGATTACGAATTTGATCTTTCATACTGTTACAAATTTTTTAATATAATCTTCGATTCCGAATTGTATCACTCGGATCGCTTCTTCTCTGTTATATACTTCCGTAATTTCTACGGTTCCCGTAGAAGGAGAATTCGGGTCAAGTTTATAGGTCAAAAAGTAGTGATGAAGTTTGTTGATGAGAGCCTTGGGTGCTTCGGCAATATCTTTCATAAGTCCGAACACTTCGTCTCCTTTCAATACTGCGATGATTTTATCGTCAGCCTCTCCCTTATCGATCATACGAAGACCACCGATAGGAATGACCGTCAAAATCGTATTCCCATGGTTGATGGGGCTGGCACTTAACACACATATATCGATCGGATCTCCGTCGCCTACGATGTCTTTTCTTCCCACTACCTCGGAACAATGTTTTCCTGATGCTTCTCCTGAATAAGTTCTAGGTATGAACCCGTACAGAGTAGGAGAACGGTTGCTGTATTTTTGAGGACGATCTACGCGGATGAATCCGGAAGCCTTGTCGATTTCATATTTCACAGGATCTTGAGGAGTGAGTTCGATAAATACATCGATCTCATCCGGAGCTTTAGGTCCGAGTTCAAGTCCATGCCATGGATGTGCTACGTAATAATTTGGTTTCATCATTTCCCCTTTTTTTTGCGAGAGCTGCTACGTTCCGGCGCAGGCGCTGGTCCTGTTTGGGAATCGTAATTTTCCAACTCGTCTTCTTGGTATTTTTTCATTTCCTCTAAAAAGTATTCATTCATCTTTTTTGCTCTGATTTTCTCTCTTGCTTCCTGTCTTTGTGCCAGTTTCACCAAAAACTCGAAACCGATCGGAAGAAGGAATCTGGAAAGGATAGTTGCTACAAGAACTCCTCCCATTACCACTGTTGCCAAAGGTCTTTGTACTTCCGCACCCGCACTCGAAGCGATTGCCATCGGTAAAAATCCTATGATGGCCACAAGTTCCGTGGTAGCTACCGCACGAAGAGTATAAACCGCAGCATCTACCACAGCCTTACTAGGATCTTTCGTAACTTTCAATTGATCTTTCAAGGCGGAAGCATAAACGACCCCGTTTAACACGGAAATACCCGCTGCCGCGATGAAACCCACCCCCGCAGGAATGGAAAATGGAAGTCCTCTCAAAACAAGGGAAAGAATTCCTCCCGACATGGAAAGAGGAACCAGCATAAAAACGCCTAATGCATAATAAACGCTTCCGAAAGCGACAAACAACATAGCAAAGATGATGAGTCCTGCTACTGGAATCACTAGTCCTAATCTCGCTTTCGCTCGAGTGAAGTTCTCGAACTGACCGCCCCAATCGACGGAGTATCCCTGAGGAAGATTGGTTTCGATAGACTGAGTCGCTTTTTGGACATCATTTACGAAGCCGATCATATCCCTTCCTCGAACGTTCACTTCCACAAGGATTCTTCTTTTTAAAGCTTCGTGATAAAGTGCGGCAGGACCTTCCGTCATCACGATATTCGTTACCTGCCCCAAAGGAACAGTTCCACCTAACTGAGTCATTACAGGAACGTTTTCAATTACGTCGATGTCCCGTACGTCCGCATCCAATCTTACGATCAAGTCGAATCTTTTGTATCCTTCGTACACTTTGCCCGCATTGAAACCGACACGAAGAGTTTCTATCGTGGTAAGAACTTCTTCCGAACGGACGCCGTATCTCGCCATGTTTTGGCGGTTCATTTTGATTTCGAGCAAAGGAAGCCCCAGAAGTTTTTGAACACGTAAGTCAGCCGCTCCTGGGATTTTCCTAATCTTAGATGCGTAATTATCTGCGATGGATTTGAGAGTCTTTAAATCGTCCCCGTAAATTTTGATCACGATATCGGCCTTAGAGCCGGATAACAAAGCGTTGACCCTGTTTTCGATCGGCTGCGACAAACTGATGTAAGAGGAAGGAACCGTTTCTTCGATGGCTTCCTTCATTTTTTCCATCAGAGTTTCCCTGTCTTTTGCGGTGACCCATTCCTTTTTCGGTTTCAACTTCACCATCGATTCCCCTTCTTCGGAACCGATCGGTTCTGCGGCGGACTCCCCTCTTCCTTGGCGGGAAACAACGGAAGTCACTTCAGGGAATTTCAATAATGTACGCTCAATTTCCAAATTCAAATCTCTGGAATGATTGATTGCGGTAGAAGGAAGCCTTTTGATATCTACTGCGATTTCTCCCTCGTCGATCCTAGGTAAAAATTCGGAACCTAAGGTTCCCGCCAGCATAAAGGATACGAACACGACTCCTACGCCTGCGATGGCGAATTGTTTTTTGAATTTCATTCCGTAAGTGAGAATTTCGGAATATTTATTCTGAAAATTTTCCCAAAAATGAGATTCATGTAACAAAGGTTTTTTGTAGATAAGAGTCATCAACGCGGGGAATGTCGTGATGGAATAAAGAAGTGCCGCACCCAATGCGAATGCCACTGTGATCGCCATCGGACGGAACATTCTTCCTTCTACACCTTCCAAAGTCATCAAAGGAAGATATACAAGCAGGATGATCCCCACACTGAATGCGGAAGCTCTCACTACCTTAATGCAGGATTCCATAATAACGTCTTCCATGGCATCTTCCATATCTTGAGCGGAAGTTTTGGACAATAAGAACGTTTTCCTGAGAATGAACCCGTGTAAGGTGGATTCCAACATAACAATGGAACCGTCCACAAGAAGCCCGAAGTCGAGAGCTCCTAAGGACATCAAGTTCCCTACGATTCCAAATGCATTCATCAGGATCGTAGCGACTAACATGGAAACAGGAATGGCAAGTGCGACTGCAAAAGCTCCTTTTACGGTTCCCAGAGTCAAAATCAGACAAACAAGTACGATGACGGCAGCTTCGACTAAGTTGGTGAATACGGTGGATAGAGTCCTTCCGATGAATTCGGATCTATCGTAATAAGGCTCGATCTTCATCCCTGGAGGAAGTTTACTTTGGATCTCCTGCATCTTCTCTTTCACTCTGCCCACGACTTCCAAAGAGTTACTTCCTAAAAGCATCATCGCCGTTCCTCCGACGACTTCCCTTTTTCCGTTTTTGGTAGAAAGACCGAAACGAAGTGCAGCGCCCGTTTCCACTTTCGCAATCTGTCCCAAAGTCAAAGGGATCCCGTCACGGGAAGTACGAACGGAAAGTGCGCTGATATCTTCCAGGGATTTAAACTGGCTCTCCCCTCTGATGACGAACTGTTCCTCTCCTTTCTGGATGTAACCACCGCCTAAGTTGATATTGGCGCCTTCCAAAGCTTCCGTGATATGAGAAAGGGTCAGATTGAGAGAAAGCAAACGTCTGGGATCGATTTTGATTTGGAATTGTTTCGCATCCCCTCCGATTACGTTTACATCGATGATTCCTTTGACGGAACGGAGCTGCCTTGCCACTTCCCATTCCATCACGGTTCTCAATTCTTCCGGAGTATGAGTCTCTGACACCAATGCGAATTCGTAGATATCTCCCAAACCGGTGGCGACAGGAGAAAGTTCCGGTCTTCCGTAAGATTTAGGAATAAAATTCTCCGCTTGTTTGAGTCTTTCGTTCACCAACTGACGAGCGAAATAGATATCTGTTCCGTCTTCAAAGATGACTGTTACGGAACTGACCCCCGTTCTGGAGATGGAACGAATTTCTGTCACCTTAGGCATTCCGTTAAATTCTAGTTCTACGGGGTATGTGATGAATTGTTCCACTTCCAAAGGAGAAAGTCCGGGAACGGAAGTCACTGCGGATACTTGAACGTTTGTTACATCCGGAATGGCGTCTATGGATAAACGAAATGCATTATAAAGGCCCAGAAGAGTTAAAGTGGCGGTGACGACTAAAACCGTAGCCCTTTTCTGAATGGAAAACTGAATGATCTTTTCTAACATGAACGATTGTGCTCCTTTTTTCGCAAAATTAGTTTAAGATCTGCGAAAGAGAGCACTCTAAGCAAATCTAAGCAAGAATCACGCCAAAGAAGGAGGAGGAAGGTTGATTAGGTGGAAATAGAGAAGAATTTCGCGAAGAAAAATTTTAGAATCGAAGTCGGGGACGAAAAATTCGGTGATCCCTAAACAAGGCTGAGTTTTGCAGATATGTAAAACCACATCCCATTTATTTTGCTTTTTAGAATGAACGGAAAAAACACGAGTTGTATCTTCCAGTTCGTAAGACTGATATTGATGAGAAAGATCCTCTAGGGGGGCGACAAATCGGTCATCAACGATGTTTACGTTGATAAAAACGGCTAAAATAGCTAAAAAGAGGGTATGTAAAATCTTTTGAAATCTCAAAAAGGAACGCCCATCTCCATAATTTATTCCAGGAAGGATGATTCAAGGGGAAAACCTGCGAAAAATGGAACTTTTTTTGGAATTACCCAAGCCTATGAATGCGAACGAGTTGCCAAAACTCTTCCTAAGTCCAGGCTATCCTTTAGTTATGAAAGACGAATCCATAGACACGATCATCAACGATGATATCACTTTTCGTGGCACACTTTCCTTCAATCAAACTCTCAAAATCAAAGGCCAATTCAAAGGCACGATCACTTCTCCGGGCAAACTCATCATCGATGAAACGGGAGATGTAGAGGCGGATGTAGAAGTAGGATCTCTTGTGGTTTTAGGAAACCTAAAAGGCAATGTAGATGCGAAGGAAAAAGTGGAGTTGAAAAAACCGGGAAAAGTTGTGGGGGACATTAAAACTCCAGGACTGGAAGTAGAAGCTGGTTCCAAAATCATCGGCAATTGTCTGATGTAGCAAAGGTTCATTTCGGACCCAGTTTGTCCGAAATCAGAGCCAAAGTTTCCTCAAAAAAACCTCTTCTCCGTTATCTGGTAGATCAAAGAGAAGAGTTACAAAAAATCCCTCCTCATGAGTTTTTAGCTGCGGATTTTTCCTTTCTTCATTCTCCTTTTTCTCTTCCCGATATAGAAGAATGTTTAGAAGTTATATTAGAATATACGAAAAATAAAAAGCATATACTTTTGTACGGGGATAGAGATTCGGACGGAGTGTCCTCCACCTGTCTTCTTGCGTTTTTCCTGAAGTCTCATCCTTATTTCGAGGGGCTGCAGTTGTCCGTATTGACTTCTTCGGAAAGCGATCCTTACGGACTCTGCAAGGAAGCTTTGGTTAAGATCAGAAAAGTAAATCCAGACTTACTCATCACTTTAGACTTCGGATCTTCCCAAGCGGATGAGATAGATGTTTTGACTTCAGAAGGGATCAAAGTGATCGTATTGGATCACCACGAAATCCCTGCACGCATCCCACAGAACACATGTTTAGTGAATCCAAGAAGATTGGATTCGAATTATCCTGAAAAAAAAATATGTACTGCTGTACTTTCCTTTAAGCTGATCCAAGCACTACTCTTTCGTTTGAGTTCCGAATATGGAAAATTGTATGTGAAAGAGGAAGAAGGGAAAAAAATTTATTTTAAAAACGGAGTCCGACTCACAAACGATTCGATTACCGATTCAAAAAATCCTGCATCCCCTTTTCCCTTAAGAGATGAGAAAAAAAAATTAGAACTCCCTTCGGATGAAGAAAGATTCCTATTTTTCAAACAATGCGAAACGATCCCCGAGTTTTTCACAACTCTCGAAGAGGAAATCGATTTAGCCGGGATAGGAACCATCACGGACATGATGCCTCTTTCCGGGGAAAACAGGATGATCGTGAAACTTTCCTTAAAGTCCCTACTGAAATTTATGGATCCTTCCGTGAAGAAAAAAAGGCATGGGATGAGTTCCTTGCTCAAAGAACTCAAACTGAATCCTAAAAGTATTTCCGCAAAAGACTTGGGATGGTCGATCGGCCCGGTTCTCAATTCTGCAGGGCGTATGGGAAAGACGGAGGAAGCCGTAAAACTTTTATTATCCGAAAACACGATCGAATCGGACAAGAAGGCAAAAGATCTTATTTTTCTAAATTCGGAAAGAAAGGAAAGAACGAAAAGAAATATGGACAGAGTGTCCCGGTATTTCCAGAGGAAAAAGGAAAGGACGGAACACCCTGTCGTTTTCTGTTATGAACCGGATCTGGAACCGGGAGTGAGCGGTATCGTTGCCACTAGAATGGTGGAAGAATTCAAACGACCTGCGATTTTTGTGGCTCCCGACCACGGGGACGCAAGGGGTTCCATTCGTTCCTTCGGAAAAGAAAACGTATTAGAACTTTTGCATTCCGTTTCGGAACATTTTCTTCAATACGGAGGTCATCCGGAAGCGGGAGGTTTTTCCATCAAACTGCAGGATATTCCCAAACTGGAACAAGCTATTTATGACCAAGCAGATATTTGGCTACAAGAAGAAATCGCAAAATCAAAAGAACATGTGATCGTTACCGACATTACCGTCAGCGCCGAAGAGGTGAATGATTCTTTATATAAGGAATGGAAGGTAATGGAACCTTTCGGGCAAGGAAATCCTGACGTAAAGTTGGCGCTAAAGAAGGTGAAGCCGTTTCATCTAACACCACTCAGTGGAGGGAAACACGTTCGATTCCATTGTTTAGGCAGCGGTTCCATTAAATATATGGTTTGGAACAAAGGGGAAGAGTTTCAAAAACTTGTGTCAGAGAAAGACAGTTTTGATATCATAGGAAGGTTGGAAGAAAACTATTTTATGGGCAAAAGCAGTCTGCAATTTATAGTAGAGTGGTTTGGAGAAGCGATCGACTCGAATTCTGCTTAGGCTTTGCCGGAAGTCATTTTCATCTTCATTCTATTTTTTCCACCAAGGAACAGGAACCATTTTGAATTTAAAAAACAAATTCAAACATGGATGCAGCCTATTTTCCCTCTTCTTATGTTTCGGAACCATACGATGATTCTGCTTTTTCCAGCGAACAGGAAATCGATTTTTGCTTCGAATCCTTCAAAACGGTAAATACTTCTTTTTTGGTCCCAGAAGAGTTTCTAAATATTCTATTCCATCGAAAGAAAGGAACTTTCTCTTATAAGATCCGCTGCCTGTTGGAAGAGTCCGCTTTCATGATTTATTACGGAAAACTCTCCCGCAAAAAAAACAAACTGACCCGATCCTATCAAAAGAAAGATCAATCTCTGAAAAAAGTCAGCTGCAGGGTATGGGAAAGTGATTTATTGGAAATGGATTTGATGGCTCAGTCTTTGGGTATTTCCAGAAGCCATCTTCTTTCGCTTTTGTTAGAATGGGAATCGTTAGGTTGGTTAGCTGTGGTGAGGGGGTTGGGGGGTGTGAGAGATACCACGTCCCTCCAACGCCTCCAAGTTCATCAACTCTATGATAGAACTGCCTATCCCTTTCCTATTTATAAAACATCAATCAAACAATATATAGATCCAGGAAGGAACTATTTATACACCAGCTAATACTTTAGTCTCATCCACATAAACGGGAGTCCAACCGCTGTTATCTTTAAAATAGCGGACAGCTTTGATGCGGAAAGCTTCATCTAAGGTGAACCAATGATTTGTATTTTCCGGAATGGAGATAAAATCTCCCTTAGCGACGTGAACTTCAAATTTTTCACCGCCAATAATGAATCCGAAAACACCGGAACCGTCTATGATATAACGAACTTCTTCATCCGTGTGAATATGCAGCTTGTCGAATTTAGCTAAAACATCCTTAATGCCAGGAACTTCATCGTGTAGAACAACTAAATCTCTCGCTTTATAGCCGAATTTATCCTTCAATTCTTGGAATCTATATTCAAGACCTGAAAGCAACTCTTCTTTTTCGGCATCGTTCAACGACTTTTGATTGAGAATGGGATCCAAAGCATCCGGAGCAGAAAAAGATTCATACACAATGCCTTTTCCAGTCAGAAACTGCTTCACTTTGTCATTTTCTTTGATTACTTCGTTTTTTCTAAGAATCGTTGCCATATTGTCCCTCTTTCTCTATTGAAATATGAAAAGCTTCTTTTTCTACGATTGTCCTAGTCCGGTATAATGCAAACCTTTTTCTGCTATTATGGAATTATTTCTGCTATTACGAACCAGGAAGGGGTTGTCTGTAAGAAGTACCACAATCCTACAGAAAAAACCCCGGCTGAAAGAAAATCCATCCAAAGGAAAGGATTAAAACTGTAATACCTACCACAATCCCTATCCCCGGCTGGCTCATCAACGAGCCTTCGGAAGCAATCTCTCCTAAATCCGACTTCATATAAGACTGAATTGTGATTTTCATATAATAATAGAAAGCGATCGCCGAATTTGCCACGGCCACAAACAGAATCACACGATTCACTAAAGAATCCGACTCTGCGATTTTCTGAAGCAGAAACAATTTAGTCCAAAAGCCGATCAAAGGAGGAAGGCCGGCAAAGGAAAGAAAGATCACGGAAAGAGCGATCGAAGTCCAGGGAAAAGAAGCACTCAAATGAGAAATCGATTCGAGGGTCACGATTCTTTTGCCCTCTTCTAAATAGGTCAACACACCGAATGCAGCCAGATTCATAAGCGAATAAAGGAAAAGATAATACAAAGCTTCCAGGTTAGCACCGCAAGCAATCCCAGCACAAACATATCCCGCATGCGAAATGGAAGAATAAGCCAATATACGTTTAACATTTGTTTGGCGAAGAGCGACTATATTTCCCCAAGTCATGGAAAGAAGCCCGATCCCTCCGATCAATATCTTCCAAGATTCTCCCGTATAACCGGAAGGAATATGTTGAAAAAGAACCATAAGCAGTCCCATAGCAGACGCTTTTCCTGCGGATGCCATAAAACCCGTGATAGGTGTCTGAGCTCCTTCGTAAACATCAGGAGTCCAAGCATGGAACGGAACCAGTGCGGACTTAAAGAAAATCCCGATTAAAAAAAGACCGAAACCTAACTTGGAATAATTGGACTCGAAACCTTTTAGAAAAAGCCCCCGTAAGGCACCGTCTAAATTCGTTGTACCGGAACCTCCGTACAAAAAGGCGATTCCTAAAAGCATAAACCCGGAACTGAAAGCACCCAAAATAAAATACTTCATTGCAGACTCCAAAGAATGCAAAGAAGAACGTGCCATCCCGATCATGATATAAAGGCATAAAGAAAGAATTTCCAATCCTACGAAAATGACGATGAAGTCATAACCGGAAGTAAGGAACATCATCCCTGTGATACAAAAAAGAAGTAGGGGAAAAAATTCAGGAAAAAGAGACTTGTTCGACTCCAAAGACTTAGGAGCAATCAAAAGAGTGGCGATACCAGCTAACAAATAGATCACATTCAACCAAACTGTCATCGGGCTGATCGATACCTGAGATAAAAAATACTTACCGTATCCTGGGCTTTGCGTCGCATACCATACGGAAAACAAAGAAGCCAAAAGTCCGATCAAACTCACAACCCAGAGAGGGGTGGATTCTTCTTTCTTCGGCAAAAGGAATTGAATCACCAAAAGCAAAATCCCAGTGCCTGATAAAATCAGCATTGGCAAAATAGCGAAAAGATCATTTGTATTCGGGATGTAAGACATTTATTTTTTTCCCTCTGGAATCACCGTTTCTAAGTTAGGAGAAAAATCGGACTCAATCTTTTGTTCGATTCCTTCCAAGTTCTCATGACCGCTTTCCTCTTTCGAATGAGAAGAAGGAATGGTAGGATGCAGCTTTAAAGAATAAGGAGAAGCATACTTCCCCAACCTCTCTTCATAACTCAAAAGAGGTGCACCTAAAGAAATATAATCCGTAAATACTTTACCTACCGGTTGCCCTGCAAAATCCCGAATCGGATTCGTTCTTGCTTGAATCGATGTTACGGAAGCGGAATTCAAAAAGACTCTGGCTGAAGGTTTCAAAATGTCAAGAAAAGGTTGAGGATAAATTCCTATCCAAAAAATAGCGACGACCAAAGGAGTGAGTAAACTGATCTCTCTAAAACTAAGATCCTTATAAGGTCTCGCTTGGATGGTTTTGTTCATCCCGAATAAGAAACGTTTGACGAACCAAAGTAAATACAAGGCTCCGAAAACGACTCCGAAAGAAGCAAGCCCGCCCAAATAATAATTCGCCTTTATGCTTCCTACTAAGATCAAAAATTCGCCAATAAAGCCGTTGGTACCAGGGAGACCTACGGAAGACAATACAGCTAACATAAAAAAGATGGAAAAAATAGGCATTTGTTTGGCAAGCCCACCGAACTCGGAAATATCTCTAGTTCTCGCTCTTTCATAGATCATCCCGATCATAAGGAACAACATCCCCGTGGAAATACCGTGGGAGATCATCTGCAGCATCCCGCCCACAGCACCTTCTTCCGTGAAAGAAAAAATACCTAAAACACAAAATCCTAAGTGGGAAAGAGAACTATAAGCTATGATTCTTTTGATATCTTTCTGAACCAAAGCTGCCATAGCACCGTAGATGATTCCCACGACAGCCAGAACCTGGAAGATTTCCTTCGTTTCCAAACTGATTCCCGGAAAAAAAGGAATACAGAAACGAATGAATCCGTAAGCACCGATCTTTAAAAGCACACCCGCCAAATCCACCGAACCAACGGTAGGTGCCTGAGTGTGAACATCCGGCATCCATGTATGAAAAGGGAAAAGTGGAATTTTTACGGAGAAGGCGATTGCAAATGTAAAGAACAAAAACACTTGTAAAAATGCAGGAAAAAGAGAAAGATCCACAGTGGAAAGGGACTCTATGGAAGTTTTTCCCGTCTTAAAATAAAGAGTGAGAATCCCTCCTAACATAAACAAGGAACCTGCCATAGAGAATAAGAAATATTTTAAAGCAGCCTTTGTGCGTTCCTCTCCTCCCCAGACCCCGATCATAAGTGTCATAGGAAGAACCATCATCTCCCAGAACACATAAAACAAAACCAAGTTACCTGCAGCAAACACACCCAAGACGGAAGTTTCCAATACCAATAAACAGATATGAAACTCTTTTATCTTCTTAGGAATATTGGACCAAGAAGCGATGCTGGAGATAAAAAACAAAAATGCAGTCAGTGCGAATAGCAGAAGGGACAATCCGTCCAACCCCAAATGATAATCGACACTCAGCCTGCCGGATACGATCCAATCCGGAATCCAATGCACAAATTGAAGACCACTGTTGTCCGTATCAAAAAAGAAAAACAAAGACAAAGAAAGAATCGTAGTAAATGCGGAAGAAAGAGCGGAAATCAAAACGATCGCCCCGACCCTTTTCTGAAAGGTGATCAGAAGAGATCCGATCAGAGGGAGAAGGATGATGATGGATAAAATTTGAGTGGGCATCGTTTAGACTCCCCTAACCAAAAGATATAAGATGATACCGAAAGACCCTAGAACGATATAAAGAGCGTAGTCTCCTACAAATCCAGTTTGGATTCTCCTTAAACCGAGACCTACCCAACCGATCCCATAACCTATGCCAACAAAAAAGCGATCGATCACCAAACGATCGAATACGAAAGCAATCAAATGGGAAACGGCAAGATACGGACGAACGATTAGAAAATCATAGATTTCATCTACATAGTATTTATGAAATAGGATTTTACGGAATCCGGTATGTTCTTCCAGAATCTCCGACTTTTTCCATTGATACAATAAAAAGGAAAGCAGGATTCCTAAGACGGCGATGACAACAGAGAACAAAGCTAAGTTCAACTCATCCGCACCGGAAAGTTCATTCAAACGAACAGCCGTTCCTTGTGCAGTAGAAAGATCGATTCCCGGTTTTAATACGGGAGCAAAATAAGAACTGAGAGTGTGTCTGTTTAAGAAAAAATGAGGAGTTTGTAAAAACCCCATTCCTGCGGAACCCACAGCCAATAGAATTAAAGGAAGAGTCATGGAAAGAGGAGATTCATGAATCACTTTGCCATGAGTGTCCGTATTGTCTTTCGCAAAGAAAACTACGAACACCAAACGGAACATATAGAATGCAGTGAAAAAAGCTGCGACTACGCCTACAGTCCAAAGGATAGGACCGAACTTTGGATAAAGGAAAGCTTTTTCTAAAATCAAATCTTTGGAGAAAAATCCGGAGAAAGGAAAGATCCCTGCGATCGCAACCGTTCCAATCAGAAAAGTCCAAGCAGTGACTGGAATCTTGGAAAACAATCCGCCCATTTTACGAATGTCCTGCTCATGATGAAGAGCATGAATCACAGAACCGGCACCCAAGAAAAGTAGGGCTTTAAAGAAGGCATGAGTCATTAAGTGAAACAAACCTGCCGCATAACTTCCTACTCCCATCGCAAGAAACATAAAACCTAACTGAGATACTGTGGAATAAGCCAATATCTTTTTGATATCGTTCTGTAACACACCTATAGTTGCCGCAAAGATTGCAGTAAAAGCACCTACGCAAGCGATGAAAAAAGAAGTGTCAGGGGCTAACAAAAATACGAAATTCAAACGGGCGATCAAAAACACCCCAGCCGTCACCATCGTTGCGGCATGAATCAAAGCGGATACGGGAGTAGGACCCGCCATCGCATCCGGCAGCCAAACATAAAGAGGAACTTGAGCCGACTTACCCATGGCTGCGATAAAAAAGAAAAGAGCGATGATGTTTGCGAATCCTGCAAATCCGGCAATGCCTGGAATGGAAGTCTGTAAATCCGCATAACGAACACTTCCCGCAATCCAGAACAAAAACCCTGTTCCTAAAATAAATCCCACGTCACCGATACGATTCAACACAAAGGCTTTCATTCCTGCAGCCGCTGCGGAGTTTTTTTCGTATTCGAAACCGATGAGAAGATAAGAACAGAGCCCCACTCCTTCCCAACCGAGGAAAGTCAAAACTAGGTTGTCGGAAAGAACCAAGTTTAACATGGAGAATACGAATAAGTTTAAATAAGCGAAAAAGCGGTTGTATCCCGGATCGGTCTTCATATAACCCATAGAATACAAATGGATCAATGTACCGATTCCGGTGATGATCAGGCACATATACAAAGATAACTGGTCGATTTGATAAGCGATATCCGCTTGGAAATTTCCCACATGAATCCAAGGGAACAGATTCACAAGATGGGGAGCCGTTCTTTCCATAGGACGAAATTCGAAAAAGGAAGCAAGTGTGATCAAAAAGGAAAGAAAAACGGTAAGAGTCCCGATCACTCCTGCAAAACGAGCAGGAATTTTATTTCTCAGAAGCGCATTGTGCAGGAATCCGAGTAAGGGAAGTAAGACGACTAACGGGAATATGTCTAACATGGTTACCACTTCATAGTTTGCAATTCATCTACATTGGAAGACTTTGTATGACGGAAAATTGCGATCACAAGAGCTAGTCCCACCGCTGCTTCCGCTGCGGCAATCGCCATCACAAAAAACACAACCACCTCTCCCGATACGTTGGAGAGAGTTTTGGAAAAAGTGACAAATACAAGATTCACTGAATTCAATATCAGTTCTACGGACATAAAGATGACTACCGCATTGCGGCGCATCAAAACGCCCAAAACCCCGATGGAAAATAAAATCCCAGCAAGGCCTAAAAAATAAGAAACCGGAATGCCGGAAATGAGTTCATTCATAAGATATTGTCCTTGGTCGTTTCACTTTCACCTAATTTCTTTTTGGCGAGAATGACTGCACCGATCACCGCAACAAGAAGGAGCAAAGAAATCAGCTCGAAAGGAAGAACGTATTCCAAATAGGTAGCGGCACCGACAGTCGCCACATTTCCTTGTGCAGGAACAGAACTAGTTCCTTGGATCGGATATTCATAAGAGGAAACTTCCGTCTTCGAATAACCTTTTCCTTCCGTTTGTGAAAAAGGAACTCCTGTTCCCAACGCAGAATACAAAGCGAAAAAGAACAAAACCGCAAGGAAAGAAAGAGCTGCGATTCGAATGGGACGGTTCAAAAACTGGGAAAGGTTCTCAGCCCTTTGAGATAAAAGCATCAGCACAAAAACCACAAGAACCATAATGGCTCCCGCATACACTAACACCTGCATCGTGGCAATGAACAGAGCACCCATAATTCCATAGATGCCCGCCAAAGAAAAAAAAGTAAAAACAAGAGACACGGCAGAGATCACAGGGTTTTTCTGAAAAACAACACTGAGTGCAGTGATGATTGCCACAGAAGCAAACAGGAAAAAGAATAAAAGTTCAGGATTCAGATCAAGATTCATAAGAACAATTTCACCCAAGCATCTTTCCAATACACGGTGTAAACGGAAGCGAACATCACCGCAAAAAGTCCCCAAGGAATCATTTTTTTCCAGCCCAGTTTCATCAATTGATCATAACGGAATCTGGGAAGAGTCCATCTCACCCAAATGAATAGGAATGCAAAAAATAAAACCTTACCGATGAAAAAAGCAAGTCCCGCAAAAGCTTCCCATTCCATACCTTTACCGATTCCGAAAGGAACATTGTATCCTCCGAAAAAGAGTAAGGTGGTGAGGCAGGACATAGTGATCATGTTCATATATTCCGCAAGGAAGAACATAGCGAATTTAAATGCACCGTATTCCGTATGGAATCCAACTACCAACTCCGATTCCGCTTCCGCCAAATCGAAAGGCAAACGGTTTGTTTCCGCAAACATAGCGGTTACATAAATGAAAAAAGCGACAAAACCAGGAGGAGTCAGTATGTTCCAAACATCCGACTGAGCATTACTAATTTCCGTTAAACGAAGAGAACCGGTCATGATCACGATTACCACAATGGAAAGTCCCATAGGAAGTTCGTAGCTGATCATCTGTGCCGTGGATCTAATTCCCCCGAGAAGAGAATACTTATTATTACTTGCCCATCCGGCGATCATGATTCCGTAGACTGCCATAGAGGAAACGGCAAGCAGATACAAAACCCCTGAATCAGGATTGGCAACTTGCAAGTCGATGGAGGCAACCCCTGTCAAAGCAGTGAGCCACTCAGGTGCAGGGATCGTTCCTCCGAAAGGAATCACTGCCCAAGCCATAATGGCGCAGGTCATGGAGATGGTGGGAGCCAAAAGATACATCCCTTTCGAGACGTTCTTAGGAAAAATTTCCTCTTTGGCGATAAACTTGATACCGTCGGCTAACGGCTGAAAGATACCGAAAGGACCCGCCCGATTGGGACCGGGACGATCCTGAATGAAACCGGCGAACTTACGTTCTGCGAGAGTATAATAAGCAACTCCCGTCAGAATGATCACAAAAAGAGCGAGAATTTTGATCGCCCATGCAAGAATAAAACCCCATTCCATTTGCTTCTAAATTGCCCTTTTAGCCGACATTGGCTACTTCTTTTTTCGATTGGTCTTCGTTTCCGACCGGTTTCAGCCTTTTGGCAAACTCGTCCTTGAACTTTTGCATTGTGGGCCGAACCGCCATCACACATGCATCCGCCAAAGGACAAATGGTAGTTCCCCCTTCCATATTGCGGGAAAGAGAGAAGATCAGATCCACATCTTTCTGTGTTCCATTGCCGTTTCTGATTTTACCTAAAATATCCGCAACCCAGTGAGTCCCTTCTCTGCAAGGAGTACACTGACCGCAGGATTCATGGGAATAAAACTCCGCCAAACGATATGTGGTTTCCACAAGATCAGCTTCCTCGGAAAGGATGATGACCGCACCGGAACCTAACATGGATTTGAGGCTGGCAATGGATTCGAAATCCATAGTCGCAGTCATCGCTTCCTCATAATTTAAAATCGGAGCGGAAGAGCCGCCGGGAATCACCGCTTTCAAATTTTTATCGTTTTTGATTCCGCCGCAAATATCATAGATCAACTCCTTCAAAGGAGTTCCCAGTTCCACTTCATAAATCCCCGGCTTTTTCACATGACCGCTGACTGCGAACATTCTGGTACCTGGAGATTTTTCCGTTCCTATCTTTTTGTATTCCTCACCTGTCATCGCAATGATATGAGGGACGTTACAAAATGTTTCCACATTATTGACTACAGTCGGGCAAGCGTACAAACCGGATACGGCAGGAAAAGGAGGCTTAAGTCTAGGATGGCCCCTCCTTCCCTCTAAGGAATTGATGAGTGCGGATTCTTCTCCGCAAATATAAGCGCCTGCGCCGGAATAAACTGCCAGATCGAAATCGAAGCCGGAACCTTGGATATTTTTTCCCAAAATCCCTGCGGCATACGCTTCTTCCACAGCCTTTTCTACGGTATCGAGTCCCTTTTTGAATTCTCCTCTGATATAAATATAACCTTGGTGGGAATCGATTGCTTTTGCGGCAATGATCATCCCTTCGATGAGCATATGAGGAAGTTTTTCGATGAGAAGTCGATCTTTGAATGTTCCCGGCTCCCCTTCGTCTCCATTGCAGATGAGATACTTAGGTTTGTCCGTTTTAGGAATAAAACTCCATTTGTTTCCCGTAGGAAAACCGGCGCCCCCTCTTCCCCTAAGACCTGAATTTTTCACATCGTTAATGATTTGTTCTGCGGTCATGGTAGTGAGAGCTTTTAAGGAAGATTGGTATCCTCCCACGGTACGATACTGATTCAGAGTGTGAGACTCCGGATGATCGATATGAGTTGTGATCAACTTACGTAGTCCCATAATTACCCCTTTTCCAATTCGTCCAAGATTTGATCTATTTTTTCAGGTGTAAGATTCTCATAATAACGATCGTTGATTTGAGCCACCGGGCCGAACCCACAAGCACCTAAACACTGTACTTCGGTAACGGTGAAGTTTTTATCTTTAGTGGTTTGCCCTTCTTCGATTCCCAGCTTACTGCAAACTTTAGCAGTGATGTCGTCAGAACCGGAAAGATAACAGGAAATGTTCGAACAAATTTGAACATGGTATTTTCCCACAGGCTTTTTATTGTACATGGTATAGAAAGTGGCTACACCATGGACATGAGCTAAGGAAACAGGATTGCCGATTCGATCGGCAATGTATTGCATTCCGTCGTGATCCACAAATCCTTTGTCTCTTTGCAAAAGAAACAAACAAGGAAGGATCAAAGAACGTTTGTTAGGAAATTGAGGAACTAGCTTTTGGAATCTTTTTTCTGATTCTTGTGAAAATTGATAGGACATCTAACAATCCAACTCCCCTGCGATTACGTTTAAAGAACTCATTGTGGCAATGGTATCCGCAAGAAGACCACCCTTTACCATCTGAGGGAAAGCTTGGTAATACCAAAAACAAGGTCTGCGAACATGAACTCTCCAAGGAGATTTTTCTCCTTCCGACACTACGTAAAAACCAAGTTCTCCGTTGGCAGCTTCCGTAGCATGATAGTATTCCCCCGGAGGAACTTTCACGCCATGCATGATGATCTTAAAGTGATAGATCAATTCTTCCATATTGCTATAGACTTTGTCTTTAGGAGGAAGAAATGTATGAGGAACATTTGCATGATAAGAACCTTCCGGAATTCCGTCGATCAGTTGTTCGATGATTCGGATGGATTGATGCATCTCTTCCATGCGAACTAAGGTTCTATGAAGTGCGGAACCGTCCTCTCCTACGGGAATATCGAAATCGACTTTGTCGTAGAGCATATAAGGATCGTCTTTTCTAACGTCCCAAGCCACTCCTGCAGCACGTAAGTTCGGCCCGGAAAAACCGTAAGCGATTGCATCTTCTTTAGAAATGCCTCCGATCCCATCGGTTCTTTCGTTGAAGATTTTATTTCGTATCAATAATTCGTGGAATTCGGCGATGGCAGGTTTGAGTCCCTTGATCACCAACTTGATTTCTTTTTGAAACTCAGGATAAATATCTCTCTCCATCCCTCCCACTCTGCAAAAAGTGGTAGTGAGTCTAGCGCCGGTTAGTTTCTCAAGAATTTGATATATGTTTTCTCTATGATGAAACAAGTGAAGCATCCCCGAGAAAGCCCCCAAGTCAACTCCCATGATTCCGTTGCAAATGATATGATCCATCAAACGGGAAAGTTCGGAGATGATCATTCGAACATAGGTCACTCGATCGGGAACTTGGATCTGCAACATCTTCTCTACAGTCAAAATCCAACCGATATTGTTCAAAGGGGTAGACACGTAGTTCATACGATCCGTACAAACCAAAAACTGGTTGTAGTCGTATCTTTCGCCTAACTTTTCAAAACATCTATGCACATAACCGATGACAGATTCCGCCTCTACGACTCTTTCTCCATCGATTTGAATTACGTTCTGTAAAATCCCGTGTGTGGCCGGATGAGAAGGTCCCAAGTTGACAAGCAAATGACCTTCGGGAAGTTCTTTGTATTTCTGGCCGAAATGTTCGGCGGTTTTTTCGTACATCACCATAAGATCTCCAAGCCTAAGATTGGCTTATATCCTCTTTGATATGGATGGTAAGTAAGTCTTCGATGAGGTAGTCTTGTCCCGGACCTTCCAAAGGAAAATCTTTGCGAAGAGGATGACCCACAAAATTATCGGGAAGGATGAGCCTTTCCATTCTAGGATGCTGAGAAAAGGAAATTCCGAATAGATCGAAAACTTCCCTCTCCGGCCAATTGGCTCCTGCGAAAATTTCAGTGATGCTAGGAACGGATTCCCCTTCTTCCACGGAAACCCGCAGTTGTATGCGGAAGTGTTTATTTTTTGGGGAACGAAGTAAATAAATGATTTCGAAACGAGTTTCTCTTTTTCCCAGCCAATCAACAGCTGTTAGATCGTTTAGATAGTCGAAACGAAATTCAGGATGATCTTTAAGAGCTTTTACTACAGGAACGATCCCTTCCGGTTTGATGCAGAAATAAGGAAGATTCGTGTTTATGTCCCTTCCCGTAACAAGGAAGTTGGAAAAATTGGATTCTAAGTAGGATTGGATCGATTCTTTCATGCAACAACAAGAGGTTTGTTCTTTTCGTTGATCTCTTGGATCTTTTTCATAATTTCCTGTCTTCTTGCATCCAGACCTTGTGCCTGCACTTTATTTTGCAGCTTTACAAGTGCGTCCAAAAGAGCTTCCGGACGAGGAGGACAACCGGGAACATAAACGTCCACAGGAAGAATGCGATCGACACCTTGTAACACTCCGTAGGTGTGAAACATACCACCGGAAGAAGCACAAGCTCCGACAGAGATGACAAATTTAGGTTCCGCAAGTTGGTCGTAGATTTGACGAAGGACAGGAGCCATTTTATAAGTGATGGTTCCTAAAACTAAAATCATATCTGCCTGCCTGGGAGAAAAAGAAGGACGTTCCGCACCGAAACGGGCGATATCGTAGTCGGCACAAGCTGTTCCCATGTATTCAATCCCACAGCAAGCAGTCGCAAAAGGATACGGCCAAAGAGAATAACTTTGTCCCCACTGAACCACATTTTCCAGTTTGGCCACTTGGAACATATCCCCGAACATTTCACCGGGCTTAGCTAAAACATCCGTTAATCCCATTCAAGCGCCCCCTTCTTCCATATATAATATAGACCGACCACTAAAATCAAAAGAAAGAAAAACATTTCGACAAGGAAGAAACCGCCTAATCCTGCGTTTTTGAAATTGATCAAATTGACGGCCCAGGGATAAAGAAAAACGGCTTCGATATCGAATAATATGAATAAGACGGCGACTAAGTAGAATTTGATGTTGAAGAGACCTCTTGCGTCCCCGTAATACGTAACACCGCATTCGAAAGTGTCGGCAGGCTTGGACTTTTTTTTCGGATTGAGAAGAAAGGCAAGCGATAGTATGACGGCGGAGAAGCCAAGTCCCAAAGCTAATTGAATAAGGATAGGTGCAAAACTATCTGGAGCAGAACCCATTCCTTAAATCATCTCATCACTTAGCGAATATGTCAAGGCGAGATTCTTTTTGGGATATTTTTATGATCAGAGAAGTAGATAAACCACAATCTTGAGAATCGTTCTCAAAAATATGTTTTCCTTTTGTACATTTAAAAAGAGGAAATACGAAAAGAGACCGAAGTCCCTTCTCATTTCCAGAAAGATCCATCTCAAAAAGTAAGATCCTAACAGGAAGGAACCACTCCACCAAACCAAAGTTAAACAAAATATAACGCTGTTTTTCTTCAAAAAAAAGAAGAAATACCAATCTCCCAGCAGTTTTATTAGAATTTTTGCATTTTGCACAGCACAATATACGCTATAACAGAATATTTATCCGCCATAACATATTTCTCCTTGCTCCCTCTCTCGCCCCTCCTTTTAGATCCAAAGGAAGGAAGCGACCATGTTTACAGAAGTAAGACCGAACTACAATCCCTACGAAATTTCCAGAGAATCTCAGGAAATCTTAGACAGCCTTTCCTCACTGATACTGTCCCCTCCTGCAGGAGACTTTTTTCAAACCAGAGTACAAAGACTGGCAAACGTTCTGCACCTATCAACCGTTTGGATTGCAGAATGGAAAAAGGAGACTTCCAACTTTCAGACCTTGGCTTTTCTCCATTCGGGAGAACATTTCCCTCCCCAAACTTATAATGCGAAAATAGCTCCCTGCTCGGAGGTAGTGGAAACAAAAACTTATTTTCACACTACGGATCTGGAGGATAAATATCCGGGATTCGAATCTATTCTTTCCATAAAAGGATCACATTATTTAGGTTATCCTCTTAAAGGAAGATCGGGGGAAATCATAGGAGTGATCTCCATCCTCAGCAAAAAGAATATTCCTCATCTCTCTCGAGTGATCCGCATCCTAGAACTGACTTCCGTACGAACTGCACAAGAACTGGAGAGAAGAAAGTCGGATACATACATATCTCATGCGATCGAATCCGTTTATTCACTGAGCCATGCATTGAAAGAAATTCACAGACTTGCCACTTCCCATTTCGATTCGATAGAAGATCTATTTTCCGGGTATTTAAAAACAGGCTTACAATTATTTCACTTTCAAATAGGAACCATCAGCAGACTGAAGCAGGATAAATACAGAATCGTTCGTGTAGAAGGAAAAAATACTACACTCAAACAGGGAGATCAGTTTCGGCTAGTAGATACTTTTTTTGCCAAAGCGGCCTCGAACAAAAAAACGATCTATCACGAGGATATATTCTCTTCGGATGAGGAATTACATAGAACTCTTTTCTACAAAGAATATGGCTTCGTAAAATCGATCGAAGTTCCCATTCTCATAGAAGGAAAAGTGGAAGGTTCCATCGGATTTTTTTCTACTGAGGCAGGAGGAATCCCCATCGAAGATTATTTTATAGAAGTGATCGAAATGATGAGCACAAGCATCGCCTATGAAATCGGAAAAAGAGAAGCCGCCGAGGAATTAGGAAGGATCAAACTCCACCAAGACGGAGATTATTATCTAACCTCTCTTTTGGTAAAACCGTTAGGCGGAACAAAGATAGAAAGTAAAAACGTAAAGGTCGAATTTCTCACCAAACAGAAAAAAGAATTTTCCTTCAAGGGAAAAGAGGGAGAGATCGGAGGAGATTTATCCGTAGCGCATACCGTTTTTTTAAAAGACAAAAGATATACCGTATTTATCAATGCGGATGCTATGGGGAAATCACTGCAAGGTGCGGCAGGAGCCCTCGTTCTAGGCGCAGTGTTCGGATCCATCATAGAAAGAACCAAAAACAGGGAGGAATATCAAAATTGGTATCCGGAACAATGGCTGAGAGAAACATTCCAAGAACTCAATAAAACTTTCGAAAGCTTCGATTATACGATGTTAGTGTCTTTGATTTTAGGGCTTTTGGAAGACGACTCAGGGCTTTTGTATTTCGTAAACGCAGAACATCCCAATTTGATTTTATATAGAGACGGAGTTGCCAGCTTTGTGGAAACAAGATATAGCTATTTGAAAATAGGAGCGACACTTCCCCAAGAAAGATTTGCCATCAATATATTTCCTTTGCAGAAAGGAGATATATTGATCGGAGGTTCGGATGGTAAGGATGATATCCTGGTTCACGGAGCTTGCAGCGGAAGTCAGTTTTTAAATACAGATGAAAAACTATTCTTAGAGCACGTAAGAAGAAGACAAGGAGATCTCAGAGGAATCGTTAGATCCATCCAACAAACGGGAGATATTACGGACGATTTGTCCTTATTCCGATTGGAATACGATCCTGATGAAAAAAATCGAACCGAATCCATTTCCGAGTCCAGCGGACCCAACCAGGAAATACTCAGAAGGTTGATTCGTTCCGAGATAACAAACAAAGAATATAAAAAAGCGGTCGCTTACGGAGAAAAATATATATCCGTCAGTGCGGACAGCAATTTCGTTCTACTATCCCTTTCCTTCGCCTATCAAAAATTAGGTAAAATAGAAAAAGCCATCGAATATTCGGAAAGGCTCTTGTTGCGAGAACCGAATTCATTGAATAATATTACCCATTTAGCTGTGTTATATGGAAAAAAAGGAGAATTCGAAAAGGCAAAAGAGTTTTTAAACCTAGCTACAAGTTCGGTTACGGATCCGAAACAATTGGATATATTAGAAAAATACAGAACACGAATCGAAAACGTGAACCTAAAACAAAGCAAGATCCCAGTCTAATAACGGGTTTATGCCGAGTTTGATTCTTTCTGAGAAGGAATTCCCATTCTCGATCCAAATTATTTTAGATGGCAATTATGACCACATCTATCAAGGATGACCGTAATCGTGCTGGCATGTTGACCTTAAACTTAAAAGAAACCAGGTTGAAATCCCAGGTGCCAGAGAGAATGGCATCTTACACTGATTATATAAGACCGGGAAGCGGCGAAAATAAAGAGAACAGCAACTAGTTTTTTAAGCGGTTCAAAAACACATAGGCATTTCAGTGCCTACAACGCCGGTCTTCTCTCACTATACAGTATAACAAATATTAAAGAGATGTCCAGGAGCAAGTAGGGTATAGACGATTCATCTACTTAAAGAACGGGAATCGGCAGGCAAAATCCCATTCGATGAATTGGAAGGAAAATATGAGAAAAAACTCCCCGATAGAGTGATCCTGGAAAACTGACCCTATATGGGATTTAATTGACACTGTACGAATATGTTACTTATAAAAAGGAAAATAATTTTATGACTGAATCAAACTTCTCATGGAAAATCCCGCAATATTTCAACATAGGTGTCGCCGTCACGGATTCCCATTTGGGAACTGAGAAAGAATCCAGAACCGCACTCGTGATCGAAAATGAAAACGGTGAAAAGGAGGAATGCGATTTTAAGACACTTTCTTTGTTATCTTCCCGATTTCATTTTTCACTTTCTCAATTAGGATACCCTAGAGACGTAAGAGTACTGATCCGGTTGCACAATTCGATCGCATATCCTGTCAGTTTTTTCGGAACTCTCAAATCGGGAGCGATCGCAACTCCCACCTCCACTCTTCTGACACCTAAAGAAGTGTCCTATATCGCAAAAGATTCGGGAGCACAAGTCATTGTTCTGGAAAAATCCATGTGGAAAGATCTGGAAAGTGAGCTTACGGAAGTCCTTCCTTTGAAAACAGTTTATCTTTCCGGAAAAGGAGAGATGCCTAAGTCGAACGGAAGATTCCGTTTTATCGATTTGGAAGAGGAACTTCCTAAAGAAATGAAACTTCCCGATCCAGTAGAGACAAAAGCGGACGATCCGGCTTATCTTGTTTATACATCGGGAACGACCGGTTACCCCAAGGGAGTGCTTCATGCACACAGAGCTTTGCTCGGAAGGCAACCTGCCAGCGAACATTGGTTTCATTTTCAAGAACACGATAGAATCCTACATTCGGGAAAATTCAATTGGACTTATGTTTTAGGGACTGCTCTTATGGATCCTCTTTACAGAGGTCATACTGTTGTTGCCTACGAAGGAAAAAATCATCCGGAACTTTGGCCTGAACTCATAGCAAGACACAACTGCACTATCTTTATAGGGGTTCCTACCGTTTACAGGCAAATCCTGCAAAAAACGAATTTCTCCAAAAAAGATGTTCCCTCTCTTCGTTATTGTATGTCTGCAGGAGAACATTTGTCAGACGAAGTGTTGAGTCTATGGAAAAGCCGTTTCGAGGTTCCTATTTACGAAGGTTTGGGCATGTCCGAATTTTCCTATTATATATCACAAAATAAAAACAATCCCATCAAACCGGGCTCCGCAGGAAAGATCCAGCCGGGACATATAGTGGACATAGTGGATCCGGACGGAAGGCCTGTATCTTTCGGAGAAGAAGGTCTGATTATAGTTTCGGAAAAGGATCCTGGACTCTTCCTTCGCTATTGGAATCTCCCCGAAGAGGATCGTAAGTCCAGAAAAAACGGATATTTCATCACAGGAGATTATGCTACAATAGATAAAGAAGGTTATATTTGGTTCATAGGAAGAAAGGATGATATCATCAATACCTTCGGGTACAGAGTGTCCCCTTACGAAATAGAAAGGGTTATGAAATCTCATCCTAAAATTTCGGACTGTGTTGCGATTGGAGAGGATGTGGGAAACGATAAGATACTCGTATCGTTATGTGTAATTCCTTATCCGGAAGAGACAATCTCGGAAGAGGATCTGATCGCCTATGGAAAGGAGCGGCTTGCGGAATACAAAGCACCTAAAAAAATCCACTTCTTTGAAAATTTTCCAAGAACAAAAAACGGAAAAATTCTAAGGAACGAAATTTTGCATTCTCTTCCCGTAAAAAAATAAGAAGAACGATTGGGTATACCGCAAAACTTTAATTAAAGATAGAATGAAAACAGGGAAAAACAAGATCCGATGACAAAAATCAGAATTCTTCCGGGCAATCATATTTCAGAATCAGTATTCCGTGCATTACAATATATTTCCGCCTATCATACAAAAGATTTTGTGGATGCAATGTATGATGCGTGGAAAAAAGAAGAATCTCCTCCTGCGAAAAACGCTCTCTTTCAGATCCTGAAAAATTCCAAAATGGCAGCATTCGGAAATCGCCCATTATGCCAAGACACTGGGATTGTAGTGGTATTCGTAAAAATGGGTTCTCATCTCATCATAGAAAGCGATAAAACCTTACAAGAATTAATTGATGATGGAGTGAGAAAAGCATATACCTTTCCTGAAAATCCTTTAAGAGCTTCCGTGGTGGCAAATCCGGAAAGTTTGAGAAACAACACGAAAGACAACACTCCCGCAATCGTTCATACGGAAATGGTCACAGGAAATGAAATCCATTTCTGGGTGGCAGCCAAAGGAGGAGGCTCTGAAAACAAAGCGAAATTCGCAATTCTAAACCCGAGCGATTCCATAGTCGATTTTGTTTTAGAATCCATTCCTAAAATGGGAGCCGGTTGGTGCCCCCCCGGGGTTTTGGGAATCGGGATCGGAGGAACCGCAGAAAAAGCAGTGCTTATGGCAAAACGTTCCCTGATGGATCCGATCGACATCCAAGATCTCAAACAAAAAGGCCCCAAAAACAACGTAGAGAAATTAAGATTAGAACTTTATGAAAAAGTGAATCGATTGGGAATCGGTGCACAAGGATTAGGCGGACTCACTACTGTCTTAGACGTAAAGATAGAAACCTTTCCCACACATGCAGCCTCGCTTCCCATCGCAATCATTCCGAATTGTGCCGCAACAAGACACATTCACTTCACACTGAATGACGAAAAAATTCCGGAGTTTATTCCTCCCTCTCTCGACGTTTGGCCTGATCCGGAAATGAAAGAGGACATATCTTTAGGCAAGGTAATCAACTTGGATACGATCACTCAAGAGGAAATCCGTTCTTGGAAATCAGGAGACAGACTTTTGTTAAGAGGAAAAATTCTGACGGGAAGAGATGCTGCTCATAAAAGAATGACTGAGATTTGGAAGGAAGGAAAAGAAATTCCCTTCGATCTGAAAGGTAAATTCATCTATTATGTCGGCCCCGTGGATCCTAAACCGGGAACGGACGAAGTGGTCGGTCCTGCCGGTCCCACTACATCCACTCGAATGGATAAGTTCACAGAACAAGTATTAGAGAGAACAGGACTTTTCGGAATGATAGGAAAAGCGGAGAGAGGAAAAGAGACAATCGATCTCATTCAGAAATTCGGCTCCGTTTATCTCATCGCAGTAGGAGGAGCGGCCTATCTGGTTTCTCAAGCGATTCGAAAATCTAAGATAGTCGCATTCGAAGATTTAGGAATGGAAGCGGTTCATGAGTTTGAAGTATATGATATGCCGGTTCTCGTTGCGGTGGATGCGAACGGGAAATCCATTCACGAAACAGGACCGAAGATCTGGAAAGAAAAAATCAAAGAGAAAGAAGCAAAAAAATAAGAACTTTCTAAATAACTAAAACGAGCCTTCTCCCCAAAGTTTGCGAAGCTGTTCTTTCAGATTTTTTTCCATACCTTGGTTCGTAGGCTCATAAAACCTAGGCGGTTTGGGATAAAATTCGTCCGGAAAGTATTTTTCCAAAACGAAATGATCCGGATAATCGTGAGGGTATTTATATCCCTTCCCCGCCCCTTCCTGTTTATGAGTGGCGGTAGGAGCATTTCTCAAATGATTCGGAATCGAATAACCCAGTTTTCCTTCCCGAACGTAAGCCAAAGCCTTATCGATTCCCAAATAACTTGCATTAGATTTAGGAGCGCTGGCCAAAAAGGTAGTACATTGGCCTAGAGGAATTCTCGCCTCAGGCATTCCGATTCTTTCCACAGCCTGCCAGGTTGCGATCGCCAAAGGAAGTGCATGAACACTGGCATTTCCCACATCCTCGCTTGCAAAAACGACAAGCCGCCTAGCAATGAATAGAGGATCTTCCCCTCCTTCCAACATGATCGCCAAATAATAAAGAGCCGCATCCGGATTGGAACCTCTCATAGACTTTATGAAAGCGGAGATCACATCGTAATGTTGGTCCTTGTTTTTGTCGTATTGAATGAGTCTGGCGCCCAAAAACCTTTCCACATGATCCAAGGAAATGGTTTCATTCGGTTCGGATTGAGAAAGAAGGCCTTCCAAAATTCCCAAAAGTTTTCTGGCGTCTCCCGCACTTGCATTTAAAATTTCAGTAACTGCGTCCTCGGAAAGTTTTCTGCCTTCCCCGACTTTTTCTAATGCCTGTTCAATGATGGATTTTGTTTCTCTTTCGTCCAAAGAATTCAAACGAAAGATTTGAGTTCTGGAAAGAAGTGCCCTGTTGATTCGAAAGGAAGGGTTTTCCGTAGTTGCTGCGATTAAAATCAAATCTCCTTGTTCTACGGAAGGCAGCAGTGCATCCTGCTGTGCGGAAGAAAAACGATGGATCTCGTCCAAAAACAAGGCAATCGTTCCTATTTTTTTCGTTTCTTCGATCACTTCCCTCAGCTCTTTTACTCCGCTCGTCACAGCGGACAAAAAACGTTTCGGCAATGACCATTTATCAACGATTAAATGTGCAAGAGTGGTTTTTCCGGTTCCGGGAGGGCCGTAAAATAATATGGATGTGGGTTTGGTTAAAGTGAGAACCTGTCTAACCACTTTTTCCTGCCCGAAAAACTGATCGAAGGAAGAAGGTCTTAGTTTATGGGCAAGCGGAACCTGTTTAGAAGGTTCCGGGAACAAAGAGGACATATCGCTAATTTTCCTGTAAAATCAGTTTTCTTCCAATTCTTTTTTCACTGCCATATAACAATTGTATATAGTTTCATTACATACGTCACAGCCGGAATGACAACATACGAGAGACCTTTCCGAAACTTTTCCGTCCACAAGATTTCTCACAAAAGCGGCAGTTCTGTCGGGAAGAAAGAAAAAACGAACCTTTTCGAGAATGATCTCATCCTTCGTTTTAGGGAACAATCTCTCTTCGGACATTCGTCTAGACTCCTGTCACCCAGCCGACATACATCGCATAAAAATAAACTCCAATTCGAGCGAATCGAAATAAGGAGCCGAAAAAGAACAATCTGTAACGCATCTTAAACGTTCCTACAGTATAGGCCATCCAAGAATAAGGAATGGGAGTGAGTGCGGCTAAAACGACTGCCCAAAAACCGTATCTTCTTACGTAAGGAAGAAGTTTGTCTTCGTAATGAAGCACCATCTGTCTCCCCAAATGAAAACGGGGGATAAAATAACGACCGATGGCATAAGCGGTGCTTCCTCCCAGAATGCTACCGATAGACATCCATAGGATCGTATAAAAAGGATTCATTTTGCCACTAACAGCCAACATAAGAAAGGCGTCTGGAGGAATGAATGCTGGTAGGCTGTCGGAAAGATACATTCCGAAAAACAATCCTCCGTAACCGAACAAACGAACAAACATACCGGAAAGGCCGAGCAACGGCTCTCTGAAGAAAAAAGCGAGACCGAATACGATTCCCACAACGATGACTATGGATACGACAGTCTGCAGAAGAATTTTTTTTAGTTCCGCTTCTATCGGAATTTCTTTGGATTTGTTTTCAGAAGGAAGGGATGTCAAAGTTATATTAACCTTTTTGTTGATTGAGTGCAGTGACGGAAACGGAAATCCAATCTTCTATTTTGCCGATACTCTCTTTCACCAAAGAGGGAAGAGCTGCTTTTTCTTCCGAATTGAAGTTTTGCAAAACGAAATCAATTACTTCGATCCCCCCTTTTTCTGGTCTGCCCACTCCGAAACGAAGTCTGTGAAAATCGGATCCTATCTTTTCCACTATGTCCTTTAGACCGTTGTGGCCGGCAGTTCCCCCACCGATTTTGTTCTTTAATTTTCCGAAAGGAAGATCGATTTCATCCTGCACCACCAAAACTTGAGAAGCGGGGATCTTAAAACTTTGGCAAAAGTTTTGCACCGCTTTGCCGGATAGATTCATATACTCGAGAGGTTTGACGATATGGAGTTTATAACCTTCTCCGGAATGGCTCGTTTCCGCAAACTTCTTCGATTCTTTCCAGGAAAGATTTTTCATTTTGGCAAACTCGTCCAGAACGATAAAGCCGATATTGTGACGGTTGAATTTGTATTTATCCCCGGGATTGCCGAGACCGACTAACAAAAGATGATGCATAAATTATCCTAAAATGATATGAAGTAGTTTTTCGGTCGCTTTGATCGCAGCCACTTGCTGATCGGAATCGATTCCTATAGTGCGAATCGGCTGCACGTCCGATTCCCTTTTCCAAGTAATTACTGTTTCGACAAGTGCATTCGTGTTTCCTCCGGGAGGAATACGAACCTCATAATCATATAACGGAGGAATAGTGACATTCAATTTATTTAGAATTTTGCCGAGAGCATTCATAAAGGCATCATAACCTCCGTCGCCCTCCCCCTTTTCCTGATATTTAGTTCCTTTGAACTGAACATGCAGATCGGCAGTAGGTTTGACACCGATTCCGCTCGTCACAGTACAGGCTTCTATCTGAAAAGAGGCGCTCATATTTTTACCGGAAATATCGGCAATGATATAAGGAAGGTCTTCTTTGGTGACCGTTTTGTTTTGGTCCCCCAATTCGATGACTTTTTGTAGGACTTGTTTTTCGATCTCCGGCGAAAGAACCATTCCCAATTGTTTTAAGTTCTCTGTAATGCTTGCTTTACCGGCTAACTTACCCAATGCGTAAACCCTGGTTCTTCCGAATCTTTCCGGCAGAATTAAGTTCGCATATAAATTTCCTTTTTTATCCCCGTCCGCATGAACCCCTGCCGTTTGGGTGAATACGTCCTCGCCCACAATCGGTCTGTTGTCGGAAATTCGTTTCCCGGAAAAAACCTCCACCAAACGGGAAGCATTCGTGATTTCTTTTTCCACAACATCGGTTTTAATTTTCAATTTATCGTGGATGGCAGTGACTACAGCTTCCAAAGGAGAATTGCCCGCTCTCTCTCCCAGTCCATTCACTGCGACGTGAAGCCCTTTTGCTCCCGACTGCACCGCCGCCATACAATTGGCAACCGCCAAATCGTAATCATTGTGGCCGTGAAATTCGAACCACAGATTGGGAAATAAATTTACAAGATCTTTGATCGCAAAACCGACTTCGTCGGGAGACAGAACACCCAAGGTATCCGCCAGATAGAACTTATCTATGGGAAACTTGGAAACAGTTTCCAAATATTGGATCACATAGTCTCTGGAATGGATGTATCCGTTGGACCAATCCTCCATATATACGTTGACCGCGATCCCGAATTTTTTACAATTCTCTACCGTCTCAGAAATTTCTGCAAAATGTTCCTCTGGAGTTTTTCGTAATTGGTTTGTTAAATGATTATAAGAACCTTTGGTAAGAAGATTTAGAACTTTAACACCCGTTTCCTTCATCCAATTCGCGGTTTTGTCGATGTCCACAAAACCCAAAATTTCGATTTTATCAGTAAGGCCTTCTCCCTTAGACCATTCGATGATTTTTTTGACCGCTTCAAATTCACCGGGAGAAACTCTTGCGCTGGCGATCTCCACACGATTCACCTTCAAATCACATAACAAAAATTTTGTGATATTCAGCTTTTGTTGCCAGGAGAAAGAAACGCCGTTGGTCTGTTCCCCGTCCCGCAAAGTGACATCTAAAATCTGAAGATTAGCCTGAGGAGTTTTCATTTTCTTAATCGATTTATATATTCTTTGGAAGGAGCCAAAATCTCCACTTGGGTGGCTCCCGGGTTGCCCCGAAACATAGGATCCCTGTCTACTAATTTCAGGAAATCGCAGGACTCTACGTAGTCAATCGCCATTCTTTGCAGGATTCCTTCTCCGATTCCGTGCAAAATTTCCACAAATTGTTCCCCATCCATAAAGGCGTCGTTGATTTCCTTTTCCAACTTCAACCTTGCCTCTTCGAATCTAAGCTTTCTGATATAGATGGTACGCATAAAAAATGGCTCTGAACCCATTTCAAAATTATGCCTGAAATTGTTTAGGATTTTTGAAGATTCAAGAGGGATTTTTAAAAAGAAAGAAAGCCGAAAAACGAGATTTTAGGGAAAGGGAAGGAGTCCCCTTCCTCGGAAATATTAATTTTTGTTACAGCAAACCTTCACGGCATCCATCAATTGTTTGGAGTCCCAAGGTTTAGGCAGAACCGCATAAGTCCCTGCTTCCTTTTTCACTCTTTCGATGGCGGCTTCATCCACATGGCCTGTGATCATAATCGAACGAATGTTTGGGTATTTTTTGTGGATTGTGATGAGAAACTCGTCTCCTTTCAAACCGGGCATCAGCCAATCGGAAAGGATTAAAATCACATTCACTCCCGTACTGACCAGCTCATCGATTACCGACAATGCTTCGTTAGCACTTAAAGCGACTTCATATTGGAACTCGCTTCCGAATTGTTTTTTCAATTCTTCCTTAAGTGCAATGAGAATGATCGGTTCGTCATCCACACATAAAATCGCACTTTGTTCCGTTTCGGTTTGGGTTTCCATCATTCAATTATCGGATAGATTCGGCAGGAGTTAAGTAAACGCTGAATTTAGTTCTACCAGGAACACTCTCGAATTCTATTTTTCCTCCCATCTTTTCAATGATCTTTTTACAGATGTCCAAGCCAAGCCCGATTCCTTCTCCGTGTTTTTTGGTGGTAAAAAACGGAAGAAAGATTTTGCTTTTGATTTCATCAGGGATACCCTTTCCTGAATCGATGAAAGAAGTGACTATCCAGGAATCTTTTTTCTCCACTTGAATTTCTATTTTACCCTTGTAATCCATCGACTGTAAACTATTATTTAACAGGTTGATCCACACTTGATTCAATTTATTTCCGTTGCCAAGACATCTTTCCGTCGTATCGAATCGTTTTACGATATCTACTCCGTATTTGATCTTCCCTTGATATAAAGTTAGAATGGTTTCAATTTCGGAAATGATATCCACCGGAACAATTTCTTCCTCTTCGTTTTTTCCTCCAGGATTCAGATAATTCTTCAAAGCATCAACAACATGAGAAGCTTTTCCAGTAGCCACTGAAATAACATTGCTTAATCGAGAGATGGTGGAAAAGGAAGAAACCGCTTTCAAAATCTCATTTCGTTTTTCTGTTCGCAAAAGATCGAGTAAATCGTCCCCAAGTTTATACACTCCCGCATCCATCACGGTGTTTGCCACTTTTTCATAATCGGGAACTTGGGCTTCTTTGAACTTGGCAATAAATTCTTTCCTGAGAGCTCTACTGGGAATGTTCTCCAAAAGGGATGCGTCTTTCAAACTTGCCTCCAAAAGAACTCCGAATCGTTTCGTATCCGCTTCGTCCAAACCGGAAAGAATATACGGAATTTCCTTCATGGAAAGGTTCACTATATCCAAAATAGCTCTGTTAGATGAAACAATGGCGCCCAATGGAGTATTGAGTTCATGGGTCATTCCCGCAGCAAGTTGACCTAGTGCGGCCAATTTCTCGGAAGTAAGGAGTTGATCTTGGGTGTCCTGCAGATCTTTCATCACCTTTTTTTGGTAGCCGATCGCTTCCGTAAGATCCTGGTTCGATTTGCGAAGTTCTTCCGTTCTTATATCGATCTTCTTCTCCAAGTTCGCATTCAAGTCTAAAATTGTTTCTTCCGCCTGTTTGTTTTTGGTGATATCGTTCGTAATTCCGAATATTTTTTTGGGTCTGCCGCTCGCAGTTCTTTCGTAGATCAATTCTCTGGAGATCAGCCAGCGCCAAGAGCCGTCTCTATGTTTCATTCTGTACTGATGTTCGATCAAATCCTTGTCGCTCGCTTTTTCGTAACGGGGAATGACCTTCTCCAGATAGTCCTTAAAGTCGTCGGGATGCATCAGATCGGAAATCATCTGTTCTCCCATATTCTTCAGTTCCTCGGAAGAATATCCCAAAACCCTGTGAATTCCGTTATTGCTGTAAACGTTCTTTCTTTCTATGATATCGTATATGTACAAAATGTCCGGAGTGATGTCCAATATGGATTCGATGAATTGATTCCTCTCGAAAAGCCTCTCCTCCATTTTTTTTCTTTCAGTAATGTCCACCATCACTCCTCTAAGCCATTTCGGTTTGCCGTCTATTACGATGACCTTTACTAAATCCCTGAGCCAGACGATCCTACCGTCTTTGCACAAAAACCTATATTCGAAATTATGTGCCTCTAGTCTGTTAGTGGAAGTGACGCAAAAATTCACCGCTTCATCCCTATCTTCGGAATAGATATGATCCGCCCAAAAACCGGGAACCATCCACTCCTCATAACTGTATCCAAGAAGATCCACAGCCTGTTTACTCACAAAAGTGAAATTAAACGTAACAGCATCAGCCTCCCAAACCACTCCGGGAGTCGTATCCACAAGATCCTTAAATTGTTTTTGGCTGTTCCTAAGATCTTCATCCGCCTTTTTCTGAACGGAAACATCTCTGGCGATCCCCACGATCTTTTCCAAAACACCGTCCTCGTTATAGACCAAAAAACCTCTATCGTGAATCCAGCGAATACTTCCGTCCGGTCTTATGATTCGGTATTCTTCGTTGTAGTTTCCGTCAGACTGTTTTCGAAATGCTTCCTCTACTCTGCTCTGTTCTTCGGGATGAATCGCATCCAACCAATCTCTAGGACTTTCATAAAGACTTTCACAGGTTCGGCCCCAAATCGTTTCATAAGCGGGACTTACATAAAACAATTGATCTTGGTTCGGACTGATGATCCAAAATACGTCCTGAATGGTTTCCGCCAATTTACGGAATCTATCTTCGCTTGCCTTTGTTAGTTCGAATGATTCTTGAAGCTGCTCCGCCATATGATTGAACGAAGAGGACAATGCACCCAGCTCAGCAAGTCCACTGGAAGGAACTCTCTGAGTCAAATCTCCCGAAGCAATCGCATGGCTGGCAAGAGAGATTTTGCGCAAAGGTGCGGCAACGATCCCCGCAAGAAGAGTAGCAATTAATAAAGACAAGGTGAGTGAAATTGCGAATATAGTTGCAGATTGGCTGTTTCCTTCCCGAACTCCCGCCAAATAATAAGAGGCGGGCATCACTGTCACTACCAGCCAGTTCTCATTTCCGTCATGACTTTCATAAGGAGTGACTTGGGAAAACCAAGTTTCTCTGGAAAGAGGTTTTGCAGTGACGATATCGAATCGGAACTGAGAGGGAACCTTCAAAAGATCCAAACTTCCGAATTGTTCGTTGATCTTAACGACCGCATTTCGGATGACTAAATCTTCGCATTCTTTCGCATTCCATTCTCTATCAGGATATTCCTCCAAAGAAGAAGCGATTAAAATTCCATTTCGATTCATCACGAACGCTCTTCCGTGTTCTGCGATATTCGTTCTCTTCAAAAGGGAATGGATTTCATACGAACTTTTAGGTCGGTTCGGATTCGACTTTTCCAAATATTCATCTAACAAAAGATTGATGTTTTCGGAAATTTCCTGATGCAGTCTCGAAGCGAGTTTATCTGCGGCAGCCTCAGAACTGCTTAAAGTCAAATAAGCAGTCATACCGACCATGACCAAAACCAAAATGATGAAAGGAGTCACAAGGAACATGCGAATCGGAAGTCCGCTGCCTTGTGAATTTGCTTCCGAAATTTCCCCTCTGCCGCTTTCCCAAACTCTTTCTTTATAACTCAGTAAAACTTCCTTTACATGACCTGGGATTTCCGCCCAGAAAAGTCCGTATTTTCTCGCCAAAGGAAAAGCAACTAACATAAAGAAAGGTGCGATGATCCATGTGATGGAAGTAGTGAAAAAAAGTGCGGGAGTTATGTTTCTATATGAAATTTCGGAAGTGAACTGACCGGAACAAATATATCCCCAAAGCTGAGGTTCGATTCCCATAAAAATCAGAACGAATACGAAATACCAAGCCCAGGTTTTGGCCTTACGAAAATCCGGGTTTCTACCTATCAACTGATAGGCGACCCAGAAACAAGCGGGATTGATGAAATATCCCACGAACCAATCCAATAAAAATTGAGGAGGAACTCCTTCTATTAGATCGGACAGACCGTAAGCGAAGGGAACAGCAAGTAAAGCGGGATAACCGAAAAGAACGATGGAACAGAAAACGGAAAGGTCTTTCACCGATTCGAAAGTCTGCGCTCCGGGAACCAGAACGATAAGAGATCCCAAATAACCCGTGATAAAGATTAAAACAAAAGTAAGAACGACACTAAAAAGAGCCTGTGCATCCCAGGATAATTTTTCTCTCCCGATCCCCCATTTCCCTCCCGGCCGAAAGGTGAAACCTCCGAAAGCGGCCACCATCAGAAAGAGGCCGATGATATAACCGAAACGACCCCAAACTTCCAACAAAGAAAGAGGAATGAACGCAAATACAAATTCCAGCCATTTAATCATCGAATTCATCAAAACTCTCCTCAGAGAACCGCCGAACTTTCTGCGCTGCGGAGAGATCCGAAGCCGCTTATGCCAAATGATCTATCAATCCGAATTTCGAAAGAGTCGGCAACTCATTTAAAGAAATGAATTTTATTTTAGAATCGCATTCAGAGTTTTTTTAGCGAGAGATGAAGGGAATTCCTCTTCTAATTTTTCTTTTTTGACCCATTTCCATTCGATATCCTTCTTCCAAGAAGAGATTTCATCGTTTAATTTTTGTTTATTGAAACTGTTTCCTATCACGAAAAATTTGAATTTATGATGTGTGATCGTATGAGAAAATGTTTTGCCGTAAGGGCGTAAATCGGGAAGAAGAGAAAGTTTACTAATAAAAGGAGAGGTTTCATATTCTTCGGAAGGAAGTTCTCCTTCGAAATAAAAAGGAAGTACGAACATTCCTTTCAAAAAACGAGGACTTTTTTCCTTTACAAGAAGAACTTCATCCCCCGCTTCCATCCAAAGAATCTTAGCGGTCATTTCCAGTTTCTTTTTTTCTTTCGTTCGGATGGGAACCTGATCCGTACGATTTTTAGAAAGTGCGATACAATCCTGCTGTAAAGGGCAAAGAAGACATTTCGGGTTTTCGGGAAGGCAGATAGTGGCACCTAACTCCATCATCGCCTGATTATGATCTCCCGGATATTTCAGATTCAAAAACTCGTCCGCTAAAATCTGAAGTTCCTTGTCCGCATTCGACCCCAATATGTTTTTTTCATAAAGAAACAAACGAGAAAGCACCCTCTTTACGTTTCCATCCAAAACTGCGAAAGGAAGATCGTATGCGATGGAAAGAACGGCTCTTGCCGTGTAAGGACCGATCCCGGGCACTTCCAAAACCTTTCCTAAATCTTTAGGAAAACTGCCGTTATAGTTTTGGGACAGGAAGATCGCACCTTTTCTGATATTTCTGGCTCTGCTGTAATACCCCAGTCCCTTCCATGCGGAAAGAACTTCTTCTTCCGAAGAGGAAGCCAATGTTTCTACTGTTGGAAATTTTTTGATGAAACTTTCGTATAAGGGAAGCATGGCAGCGACTCTCGTCTGCTGCAGCATCACTTCGGAGATCCAAATGGAATAAGCCTGTTTTTTCTTTCTAAAAGTAAGATCTCTCTGGTTCAAAAGGAACCAGGAATATAACTTTTCCTGAGGGGTCAAATTTCGGTGTCTTGAATCGTATAACGAAGATATGTATTACAGGTAGCCTCTTCCGTATAACGAACCAAATCGTAATCCAAACGGGAAGAACGGAAAAAACGGGAATGAGCCAGTCTTTCCCTGATCTCTTGGCGGATGTGGTCTCTTGCTTCCGCCCTTTTGGAATAAAAGGCAGGGGACAAAATTTCGCTTTTGTAGGACAGACTTCCTTCCCTGTAGATGGCGACGGTTACCTGCACCCTGTATTTCCTGCGTAAACTTGACTTAACTTCAGCGCTCATCCTGGTTACTCTGGGATTTTTCTTCCTAAGATGATTTTCGGAAACCGAAGAAAGGAAATTGAACCGTATCGGAAATTTCGAACTGCTTGCCCAAATTTTAGATCCAAAATTTATAGATAATGAGACCATAAGAAATCGATGAATCCCAAATACAACGAATCCCCTTTTTTCTATAAACGCCGCCCTACCCGTGAAGTGAAGGTAGGAGGTTTGGGAATCGGAGGGAATAATCCGATCCGCATCCAATCCATGATTACCTCTAACACTCGTGATACGGAAGCAAGTGTTCGTCAAATTGCAGATTTGGAAAAAATCGGTTCAGAACTTGTTCGCCTAACTGTGCCAAGTCAAGCGGATGCGGACAATCTCCCAGAAATCAGAAAGAGAATGAAGGAACTAGGTCTCAAAGTTCCTTTGGTTGCTGACATCCACTTCACTCCCCAAGTGGCACTCAAATGTGTCGAGTGGGTCGAAAAAGTAAGAATCAATCCGGGTAATTTCGCGGATAAAAAGAAATTCGACATCATTGAATATACGGACCGCGAATACGAAGAAGAGTTGGAACGAATCGAAGAAATATTCACTCCCTTGGTTTTGAGAGCGAAAGAACTGGGAGTCGCCATGAGGATAGGAACCAATCACGGTTCCCTTTCCGACAGAATCATGAACCGCTTCGGAGATACTCCTCTCGGAATGGTAGAGTCTGCGATCGAATTCATACGAATTGCGGAAAGAAATAATTACAAAGACATAGTAGTTTCCATGAAGGCATCCAATCCTCAAGTGATGATCCAAGCTTATCGCCTTCTCGTTTCCCGATTTTACGAACTGGGAATGGATTACCCTCTTCACCTAGGCGTAACAGAAGCAGGTGACGGAAAAGACGGTAGGATCAAATCCTCCATAGGAATCGGATCCTTACTGGAAGAAGGGTTAGGCGATACCATAAGAGTTTCCCTTACGGAAGATGCGATCCACGAAATCCCTGTCGCAAAGGAATTGGTTCGTAAATACAACTCTGCTTGGAAAACGGAACAAGAAAAAACTTTCCAATCCCAATCGAACCACACTGCATATTCCGAATTTCGAGATCCTTACGCTTATTCCCGCTTTTATTCAAGAGAAATCAAAATCGGAGAAACAGGTTTGGGAGATAAATTCCCCGTCCGCATCGAAACTGAATTCAGTTTTTTCGGGCCGGAATCCGTTTCTGAAATCACAACTTTGAATTTCAAAGGGAACAGGTCGGGAAGAGAAAATGAAATCGTATTTTTTTCCTTAAAAGACGAGTTCGCACTCACCGCACTTGCCTCTTTGAAAAAAAGAAATCAAATCCAGAATGCGATTTCTTTCCAACTGAGCGACATCCTAACATCGCAATACGAAAGTTTTGTGGAAGAAATATATTCCCTACAAAAATGGGTGGTGAATCCCTTTTTGTTCTCCGAAAGTGCGAATGAAACTTCGGAAAGAGACGTTTTTCTGGACTTTGCAGCTCACTATGCAAAAGACCATAGATCCATCGAATTCTGCCTGGAAGAGGATTCCTTTTCCCAAATCCCTTCCCTCTTGAAAGAATGCAGAAAAAGAAAGATGGAAAATCTTTCTTTTTCCGTTTCCAATTCGGAGTTGAGTTCGGTGCGTAAACTTGCCTACCTTCTAAAAGACTCCGATTTCCCGATCGTCCTTTCCGGCAGTTACAAAGACAAAGAAGAAGCTATGTATTTGGCCTCCATTCATTTGGGAGGTTCTCTGTTAGACGGAATCGGAGATTCCATTCGTATACGCCTGGAAGAACCGGATCCGGAAACGACCATCGATCTTACTTTCGACATACTCCAAGCAACCAGGCTCAGACTGACAAAAACGGAATATATTTCCTGTCCTTCCTGTGGAAGAACCATGTTCGATCTTCAATCCACCACTGCGAAAATCAAATCCCATACGGGCCACCTAAAAGGTGTTAAAATTGCTGTAATGGGATGCATCGTAAACGGGCCGGGGGAGATGGCGGACGCAGACTTCGGTTATGTAGGAGCGGGGATCGGGAAAGTGCACCTTTATAAAGGAAAGGAAATCGTAATGAAGGGAGTGCCGGAAACGGAAGCTGCCGACAAACTCATAGAACTCATCAAAGACAATGGAATGTGGGTGGATCCTTAAGATCCACGCTAAAAGATTGTTTGAATTTCTATTATTTCCGGTTCTGATCGGAAGAAAAATCGTATCCTGCTAACCCCGGATACTCTCTGGTTTCTCCATTTAACTTATGTTGAATGGTTTTCAGTTCCGGGAAATTTGCAAACAATGTGGAATCAATCGCACGGAAACTAACTCCTAGAGCGGTCAATTTTCTTTGGCGAGTCACCTCTTCGCTTTCTTTCGGCCCGGAAGATTCTCCGCCGGAATAGTAAGTGATCGTATCTTCAGGAGCATTCGCATCGTCTTCCGATTCCAAACTGCTCACGGAAAGTCTAGGGAGTCGGTAAACATTCATTACAGATTCCAACATCTCTTCGTTCCAATCCAAAATCAAAACTTTACCTTCGCTTCTAAACCAAACATTCTTCAGAGAATAGTGAAGATCCAAAAGTTTTTTAGGAACAAAAACAATTCCTTGGATCTCAGGATTTTCTTCCGGGAGAAAATAAGGAGGAGAACCGACTTCTTTCACCAATTGATATACGAAGGAACTAGGATTCTCATCCGCCAAGATCTTGCGATTGACTGCGATCTCTTGTTCCGCTCCGTCTGAAATGGTTACCTTGTAATAGGACCTTGGATCGTGGCTCGGCAATTGAAACACATTGAAAGGAACCAAAAGGTTGAATGGATTTTTTTCCGCCAAGATGAAGAATGTAAAAAAGAGAAGAAGGGAAAACCAGGAGAAAAATAGAAAAATAAACTCGGGAGTGGTTTTGTCTTTCCCCGTTCCTATGCGGTAAAATTGACTTCCATAGACTTCCGCCTTTTCTTTTACCACTGCGGAATATTCTTTAATCTTTGGATGAAGCATAATGATGAATTCCTTTGATGATACTTCGTGCAATTTTTTTCTGAAAGTTTTTATCTCTTAGGATTTTACTTTCTTTCGGGTTTGTCAAATAGCCCATTTCTACGAGTACCGCAGGCATAAGGCTTCCTCGCAAGACAGAAAAATCCGCCTTTTTAACTCCTCTGGAAGAAATCAAACCGGTCATCCCCTGATCGTATTCCGCTTCCACGGATTCCGCCAATTTTTTGGATCTCCTTTGAGTGACACTGGAAAGCATCTGGGATTGGATCGCCTTTACATTCGCATCCGAATGGGGAGAAATGAATTTGTTTTCCACGAGTGCGGTTTCCCTTGCCTGTTCCGTGCTGGGACTTTGAGAAAGATAATAAATTTCGAAACCGTCCGCTTTCTCATTCAAGGAAGCGTTACAATGTAGGGAAATAAAAATGGAATCCCTGGTATCTTTCAGAAGGGAGTTTGCCTGTTTGGAACGATCTTCCAATTCGATAAAAACATCCGTTTTGCGAGTCAATACCAAACGAATTTCGGGATAATATTTTCTAAGATACAAATAGAGATACCGGCCCACCGCCAAACTTACGTTCTTCTCGAAGTTACCGTCCGCATCGGAAGTCCCCGGATCTTTCCCTCCATGGCCTGGATCGATGATGATCGCCTTCACATTGATGTTTCTTTTGGGAGCGGGTTCTTTGGGAATATCCAGCAGAAGTTCGGAATCCTTAAATCTATATCTCAAATCGTAGGAAACCAAATTCAAAAAAACGGATTCCACCAAATCGATGGGAAGATACAGATCTCCGTTTTTCAAAAGAGGAGGTTTTGCGATTTTGAGAATTTTGCCGTCCAAAGTATAAAAACTGGAACCGACTCGAAAGGAAATTTTACCTTGAGGAGTCTGTAAATTTCCCACAAGTACGGATTCCCTGGTTTGAAATTTAAGTTCGGGAAAAAGAGGGCTTAAGTCGGAAAAAGAAACGAACTCCCCTTTGCCATACAGGGGAAGTTTTACCGTTTCTGCGTTTAACCCGCTATAGGTGAAAAAGAAAAGAATGAAAAATCCGAAACGGATCAGCCTTTTCCAAAAAATGAGAGAATTCGTTTCCAAAGCGATTTTTTCTTAGTCGAAGATTTCGGTTTTGCGTCGATATCGAATAGGTTTCTTCTGGATTTATCGTTTGTTTGGTGACTTGGACCGGAGAAATCATTTCTTTTGTTTCTCTCCTGATGAGAACCTTTGCTCGATTTTTTATGAGAAGAAGGATGTTGTTTTCCTTCCGTTTTGGTATGATGTTCGTGGCTCATCTTAGCAGGAACATGAGAATTCGTTTTTTTCTTTTCTCGATCTCTCTTGCCTCTGCCTCTTTGTTCTCTGTCTTTCCCTTTTCTTTCTCTCTCACCTCTTCCTTGGTGTTTCTTTTCCCCCGGAATGGTTTCTTCCGGAAAGGCAGGAGTGAATTCGCCTACAGGGAATTCCAAGTAGGATTCGTTCACTTCCGCAACAGGGATTTTAGAGTTCAGATATTTTTCGATTCTTTCCAATTCGATATAATCGGTTTCGGAGCAGAAGCCGATGGAACTTCCCTTTCTTCCTGCTCTGGCAGTTCTTCCGATACGATGCACATAGTTCTCCGCATCTTGAGGAAGATCGTAATTATAAACAACGTCTATGTTTTCGATATCGATCCCTCTGGAAGCGACATCCGTAGCGATTAGATATTTGTATTTTCCTTCTTTGAAATCGCGTAAAAGGCGGATTCTTTTTTTCTGATCCAATTCGGAAGAAAGACCAGTCGCAGTAATTCCGTAATTTCTAAGACTGGCTACGATCTTAGGAATGTTCATTTTATAGTTCGTAAAAATAATCCCCAAACCTTCGATAGACGAACTCAAAAGTGAATTCACCAAGTAAGGAAGTTTTTCCTCCCTGCCCAAATGAAGAAGTGTCTGGTCGATTCTCTCAGTGATCACCTTCTCCGGGTTGATATGAACTTCGATCGGATCGTTCAGATATTTGCCGGCAAGCCTCACCACTTCATAACTGAGAGTGGCGCTGAAAAGAAGGCTTTGTTTTCTGTTTTTACATTTATGAAAGATGTATTTCAGGTCTTGAACAAAACCCATATCGAACATTCTGTCCGCTTCATCTAACACAACCACTTTGACGGCTTCCAAAGAAAGGCCGTGATTTTTTACGAAATCGATGAGTCTTCCCGGAGTGGCGACGATGATACACGCTTTGTTTCCCAAAGCTTCTTCTTGTGATCTATAATCGGTTCCACCGATGATGGTGGCGACTCCGTAATCGGTGAACTGAAGCAACTTTTTCGCTTCTTCTCCGATCTGAATAGTGAGTTCTCTCGTAGGAGCAAGCACCAGGGCATAAGGAAGTTTTTCCTCTTCTTCACTGGTGAGTAACCTGTGCAAGGTGGGAAGAAGGAAAGCCATCGTTTTTCCCGTTCCCGTTTGTGCGAGTCCGGTAAGATCGTTTCCTTCCATAGCGAAAGGAATGGATTTCGCCTGGATGGGAGTGAGTTCGGAGTAACCGATTTTATCTAGGGCTTTTTGAAGCAATTCGTGGAAAGGTAGTTCTGTAAATTTCATAGATTATAGTTTTTGTGCTGCGACTTGGATCGTGTCGCCGTAACAGAAGTGATTAGAGTAAAGTTTGTAACCCCAGTGAGGAAGTCTACCTCGTAGACCAAGATCTCGACTTTGGTGATAGGACATAGGCCTAGCATATTTGACTTTCAAGCCGAGGATTGACAAGAGTTTTTTAAGAGAAGCCAAATCATAATCGAAAAAGTGGTCCTCAGGATGTGTCTCAAACCAGTGTTTCGGGTTGGTTTGAAAGCTAGGGCCAAAAAAACAGGGAAGTCCCAAAAATAAAACCCCGCCGGGAGCCAGCCAATCGCCCAATCTTTCCCAAATGGAATCGATCTCGGAAATATGTTCAATGACGAAGAAAGCAGCGATCACATCCCAACTGTTTTTATAAGTTTGCGAAGGAATCTCTAAAATCGATTTTTGTTCCACATCCAATCCCAGTTTGTTTCTGGAATATTCCGCTTCTTGGCCGGATAATTCGAATCCTTTTCCGATAAAACCCGCCTTCTCCGCTTCATGTAGGAAAAAACCTGCGGCAGAACCTATTTCCAATATCTTTTTGCCGGCAAAACCTTTCCCGGAAACGCCGAATACGGATCGTAAAACATCGATTCTACGACTTGCCATATTTCTAAGATTGGACTCGTCTTCGTAATAGGTCTTTTTGTATTGAGACTTGTATTCTTCCATAAAATAGGAATCACCGTAGTCTCTGTGTTTCGCCTTTTTGTATTTAAGAACGCCAGTGTTTGCGCAAATATCGTAATATTCACCAAACACAGTATGATTCCGAAAGGAAAACAAACTCAAAAGAAAGTCCGTTTTTTGGATTCTAAAGCTTTTTCATACTGAGCTCTTGCCGCTCTTTTGTTTTCGTAAGCTTCCGTTAGGCTAGGATTCAAATCGATTGCAGTTTGAAATTCCTGAAGAGCTCTTTTGAATTCCTCGTTTTTAAAATAACAAACTCCCAAATAATTATGAGCTTTAGAGGATACGGAAGGAGATACGTCCGAACGAACGATCACAGTCAATTCGTCGATCGCCTTTTCTCGATCCACAAGAGAACCTGAGTCGATGAGTATTTTGGAAAGAACCAGCCTGGATTCCATATCTTCCGGATCGATATGTGAAGCTCTCATCGCTTCTTCTTTTGCCTTACGGGAAAGGGAAGCGTTTCCGCTGTTCGCATAACTAGTCGCAAGTTTACGATGAGCCAGTTTGATTTCTTTGGAATCTTTGGAGTGTTCCAAAACATAAACCAAACTTTTTTCAGCGGACGGATAACTCTTAGTTTGGATATAAGCATCCGCCAATTTGAGTCTGGCTTCGTGCAGATCTTGTTTTTCCGCAAGAACGGATTCGTATTCAGCAATCGCTTCCGAATAGTATTTGTTCTCCAAATAATAATCCGCGATGGCCAATCGGGAAGGAATATGATTCGGATCCAGAGCACTTGCCTTTCTCAACTCTTCGATCGCTTTCGTAGGCATTCCCGCATGAAGATAAGCGATTCCCAAATTGTATCTTGCGGATAGATTTTTAGGATTGAGACCGATCGCTCCTTCGAAGGATTGAATGGATTCGGAGAATCGTTCCATTTCGTCCAAAACGATACCTAAATTCACGAAAGCGGTTTCCGTATAACTATCCCCAGGTGTCATTCGAATGATTCTGCGAAATAGATTTTCTGCCTCAACAAGCTCCCCTTTTTTATAATAAAGTTCGGAAAGAGCAAATAAGGAATCGATGTCATTCGGTTTTAGCAGAATCGCTTTTTTCAAAGCACCTATGGCCAAAGAAGACTGGCCCATAGAAACGAATGCTTCCGCAATGTAACGGTAGATTTCGGGATCGGCAGGATTAGAATCCAAAGCCTTTTGAAAATATCTGGCGGCTTCCTGAGCATCCTTTCTTTTGAGAGATATAAGACCCAAATTGTAGTAATTCTTCGCTTCGCTCGGTCTCAGTTTCGCCGCTTCCCGGAAATAATATTCCGCACGGTCGTAGTCCTCTCTGGAATAAAAAATGGAACCTAGATGACCGTAAGAAAGTGCCGCCACATTTGAATTAGGTGACGAAAGCGCAGCTTTTTGGAATTCTCCGATCGCTTCCGGGATCTTACCTTGTTTCAAATAACTGATAGCCAAATTATAAGTCAAAGTAGGATCATTGGGCGCCAATGCCTGCCCTTCCTTATAAGCTTCTATGGCAGCGACAGGATCTCCAATCTCTTGGAACAAGTTTCCGCTGAGAAGAAGGACTCTAGGATCGTTAGGTGCCAGTTCCTTCGCCTTTGCGGCCGCCTTTCGAGCTTCCTCATAACGGGAAGAATGTTTGAAAGCAAGAGCCAGATTATAATATGCGAAATAGTTTTTAGGATCGTATTGAATCGCTTTCTCCAGACGATCCGTAGCATAGACATATCTTCCCGCATCCAGAAAGATGGCACCTAGCACAGTATAAGCGACGGATTTTTCTTCATCCTTCCCCGGAGAATTTAAAAACTCCTCACAGACAAGAACCGCTTTTTCCGTGCTTCGGTTGTAATACAAATTCAGACATTTGGCGAGTGCCGGATTTACTGAATCCTTAGGAAGATAGGACTGATCCAAAAGGATGTCCAAAGACTTTCGATCGCTTACGGGAGCGGATTTTAATTTTTGGGAAATCTCATCCGCATCCGTTTTTTTGAAGATATAAAAATACCAATAGGCTCCCGTAAAAAGAGCGGCGATGAGAACGATCAGAGTGGACCAAAATAAAAAGGAAAGAACCGGCTGATTGGCTTCGGTTCTGGAGGCATAAGTAGACTCCTGCTCTCTTTCCTCCAATTCACGAAGGTAAGGATCTTCCTTATAATAACTCGGTCCGGAGCTTTTCCAGTCCTCTTCTATGCGAAACCTATTTCTTTGGATCGGATCCATTTGCCCCTAGCCGGGAGATTTAGGCAGAATCTCTTTTTTGTAGAAAGCATCTAACAAACCGTTGATAAAATGAGCCGATTCTTCGGTTTCGAATTCCTTAGTCAACTCCACTGCCTCATTGATGACGACAGGAGCCGCCAAAAAAGGTTCTTTTTGGAGACTGAGGATCGAAAGTCTCAGAATGCAGCGGTTCACAACGGAGATCCGCGACAATTCCCAATTTTCGGAATACTTCTTAATTAGAGTATCGATCTCTCTTCGATTTTCCACCACCCCTTTCACAAGAAAGATGGCGTAGTCTTTTTCTTCTTTGGTGATTTTTTTGTCATACCAGTCGAACTTCATGGCTCGAGCCGGTTCCGTCCCTACCAGATCGATCTGATAGAGACACATAAGTGCCAGCGATCTCCCTCTATGACGGGAACTCATCCGATCTCACGAAATAGATTCGCCATTTCGATGGCTGTAGTTGCTGCCTCATAACCCTTGTTTCCCGCCTTTGTTCCGGCTCTTTCAATGGCTTGCTCGATGGTTTCTGTGGTGATGACCCCGAAAATCACAGGAATTTGAGAATTTACGGAGAGGTTTCCCACTTTCGCAGACTCGCCTGAAACCAAATCATAATGAGAAGTTGCGCCCCGAATCACAGCACCTAGGCAAGTGATTGCGGAAAAAGAGTATTTTTTGGAGTTTAAAACTTTGGCAACTGTAGCAGGAAGCTCGTAAGCACCTGGGACATAAATCACTGTGACATCGTTTTCTGCCACACCGTGTTGGCGGAAGGCGTCAAGAGAGCCTTTCAGTAAACTTTCTGTAATGAATTCGTTGAATTTAGAAACGATCACACAATGTTTTTGTCCGTTTCCAATTCTGTTTCCTTCGATTCGATTCTGTATCATGTAATTCCACTCTTTCCTGAGGGTCTTATTTCGCAAGACGAATGACAAGGGTGATTTTTCCTTCCGGATTCTCCACCACTTCAAAACCGTCTCTTTCCAATGCTTTTTTGGCTCTGTACATAGCCAAATTGACAACTTTATCTTGAGAAACATCCTGCATCTTTTCTGGAAACATAAGTGACCCTCTACGAAACAAGATCGGCCGTAGAAGAGTGCGTTCTTGAATCGCAATGGCTTTACAAAGTAGAAATGATCCCGAGTTATGTCCTGTAGGCATGAAAAAGAAAGAAATCTCTTCCAAGAAAAAAGGAAAGAGCCCAAAAAAAAGAAGACCGGTAGTTTACACCGAAGCGGATTTTATCGTGAAACCTTCCTCGATTCCGGGAATCGGAATGGGACTCTTCACCAAACAAGCACTATATAAGGGAGATACGGTCGGATATTATACGGGAAAAATCATCACCGACGATGATGCAGAGTCCCCTAAATACATCGACTCCAAATACCTGCTCTGGATCTGCAAAGACTGGTGGATCTACGGAGAAGGAAAACTGTCAAATTATACCCGTTATATCAACCATTCGGACAAACCGAACCTGGAACTAGTAACATCGGTTCGATGGAAAACGGCAAGGTTCAAGGTTTTGAAAGCAATCCCTGAAGGCGCAGAAGTGTTTTTCAATTACGGAAAAGACTACTGGGATAATGTAGACTTCAAACCGAAATAAAACAAAAGCCTTAGAGAATGTGATTGTTGTGCTGGAGCCTGGATTGGGAAGGGCTCGGGCTGTTTTTGTCCAGCTCCTCCGCATAACGGATAATAGAATCCCCCAAACGGAACCTTTCGTCGTTTTTTTCCCTATAGGAAAAACTGCAGACCAGGAAATTCACGCTGAAGAAGACAAGAGAGAGAACCAAAGGCAATCGAATCGACATAGAATTCCTCCTGACAATCCAAGCATTTCCCCCACCTCTACCTTGGCAAGCAAATTAGAATCATTCCAAAGATAGGCCTGAACGAACGCCTCGCACCGATTGAAGTAGAAATATTTTTTTTATACAACTAAAAACCATTTCGAGCGGTGAAGAAGGCAGGGATGCCGGAGTTCGGGAGTCGAAACAGGAGGTTTCGCGACCGAGAGCTGGAAGTGATTTTTAGTTTGGTCGATCCGTGGGATTAGATTTTGAGAGTATACTATCCCCGCCCTAATCAATGGGTGGGGATATCCACCCGCCACCCATTGCGCTCCATATAGCACGAGTTTCGTGGGAAGACAAGCGTTGTTTGTTGTTTGAAAGTTTTTTTTAAATTCTTTTCACCTTTTTGCCCGTTTTTTGGCACAAAGCTAGGTTTCAGCAAAAATCGGAAATCTGCACATCCGGGAAAATGTTATGCTCTTTCTCGATGGATTCCAATTCATCCTCATCAATGGAACCTTCTTCCAACATGGACTTCAAATAAAGAAATAAATTTGCATGAACCCTTGTTCTGCGGATTGCATACTCCACCATCGTCCCCGTTTTCATAATGAATGCCCAATCAGAACTTTGTAAAAGCAAAAGTTCTCTTCCCATTTGTTTCAAAACCCGAATCGTAAGAGGATCTTTGCTATCCTTATACTGATTCGCTTTCTCCTGCATGTCGATGGAAAGAGAATGGATATGAGGGTAAATCCATTCATTGGTTCCGTTCAACCAAACATCTCCGTAACCGTTTTCTCCCCAACTGGACATCTTCATACGAACGGATTGAATTCTAGGAAGAATGCGGATCGCATCCAAAGGATGAGCGGTTTGAATCACGGATTGATCGAAATGAATTTTTTTGAATAAAAACTCAATGAACTGAGGACCCTCATACCACCAGTGACCGTATAACTCCGCATCATACGGGGAAACGATGATGGCAGGTTGTTTGTTTTCCGAATACAAACTCTCCGCTTGCCGCATCCGATTCCTTAAAAAATCCTCCGCATGATTCCCGCAGGCTTCCATGGCCCAATCCGGATGATACCATTCCTTATAAGAAGTTTTCCCCGTGATTCGATGGTATTTGATTCCCGTATTGATTCGAATTCCGTTGGAATGAAGAAACGGCTTGATGTAATCGAATTCCAAATCGTGGCCGATGTCTCTGTAATATTCCCTATATCTATAATCTCCCGGATAACCGTCGATAGAACTCCATACCTGTCTGGAACTCTCCGGGTCTCTTCCGAAAGCGAACACTCCGTAACCTACCTCTACGGGAGCATGAACACCGAACATAGGTTTGGGAGAAGAATGAGTGACTCCGTGGGTATCCACGAAAAAATACCGAAACCCTTCTTTATCCAGGAAGTCTTCCAATCCGGGAAAATACCCGCATTCGGAAAGCCAGATACCTTTAGGATCCCTTCCCCAAATTTGGCGGAAGGTTCTTCTTCCGTTTTTCAACTGGGAACGGACTATGCTAGGCTCCGATTCATAAAAAGGAAGAAAACCGTGAGTGGCAGGGCTAGTGATGATCTCCAAATTTCCGCTTTCCAAAAAAGGCAGAAACTGTTTGGTCAAATCCCCTTTCGTTTCTTCGAAAATTTCCAAACTATTTTCAAAATGAGAAAGATAACGATTCGCAAGATACGCAAGATGATCTTCCCCTTTCGTTCGTTTGGTCTCTTGTTTTGCCAAAGCGATTAGATTTCGAATATAAGAACGAAAACGATCCTGCAAATACTCGTCCACAAGCATGGAAGAAAGAGTGGGAGTGAATGACATAGTGATCTTAAAAGGAATATTTTCCGATTTCAAATTTCGAAAAACTCTCAAGAGAGGAATATAGGTTTCCAAAATGGCTTCGTTCAGCCAATTCTCTTCGATAAATGGTTTTTGGTAGCCGGGATGTCTAACAAACGGTAGATGGGCATGGAGCACTAGAACCAAATACCCTTTCGGATGCATTACATCCCTCCTATAGGAAGGGAAAAAGAGCCTCCGGAAGAACCGACAGGACGGATCGCAGAAAAGCCCTCCCCAGGAACAGGGTTGTCCGTAAAATAAAAATGACCTTCCTTGTTTTGTTTCACCCAGCCGGTTTCGATCCATGTAGGGTGGATCCAATTTTCATCTAACTGAAGTGATTCGACCCCGGGAGGAAGATCCCCCGATTTGGTCTCCAAAAATAATTTCATCTTTCCGGAAAAAACGGCGAACAGATTGGCCTCGATTTCCCGAACGGGGAAAGTAAACTTACAATAGTAAGATTCCGTAAAAGGTTTCAAATCGTACCATGCTTCCTGCCTGCTTCCTATCAAATTCAAATATTGAAGTTTTAATTTAAAATGAACTTCTTCCGAAGAGGAAGCACCTAATTCTTCCCGTAAAGAATCGAAATGTTTCGCATTCCCCTTCCAAAACACAAAAACCTCGTTCGGGTTTCTCAATAGAACTTTGATCATATCTCTGTCGGGGGAAGGAATCGGCTGGGAAAATTTAGGATTGGAATAAATAGGAACGATTGTTTTTTTCTTGGACTCCTTCTTTAGGGAATCCGCTTGAGAAAGGGAGGAAGCCGGATGGGAACCGACCTTAGGCTCGGTGGATTTCCGGGAAGGGGAAGACTTTTTATTTTCCTTCTTGGTCATAGAGAATCAAAATCTTACTATCCTTCGCAGAGATTCCTCTTACAGTTGTAGCTGTCTAAAAGAGGATGCTTCAATTCTTTTTTATTTGACTCTTGTTTTTTTTCATTATGATGGAAGAATCACACCTATTTAAGGAACAACCATGAAGATAAATTACACTTGGAAACATCTCGATCGTTCCAATGCCGCAGAAACATACGGCAATGAGAAATTAGAGCGAGTCACAAAATACGTACAGAAAGTAATTTCCTGCGACGTATCGTTCGAAAGCATACATGGTTCCATTCATTCCAATCTAAAACTCAATGCGGACGGAAACCATTTCAACGCGCATAATGAAGATAAGGACATCTATGTCTGCATCGACGGTTTGGAAGATAAAATCCTTTCCCAAGTCAGCAAACACCACAACAAAAAGACAGATCGTTAATTCTAAAAAGTTCCTCGGGGATGTTCCAAAAGTCAGAAGAAGCACTTCACTCCCTTTCCTTAGGAGAGTTCGAAAAAGCAAAGTCACTTTATTCCGTTCTTTTGGACAAAGACCCTGAGGACACAGACCTCATAGGAGGTTTTTTCGTTTCCAGCTTCTGGGACAACAGGCTCGACCTAATCCTGCGCACCAGAGAAGGAAAGGAAAGAGGCAACCTGCTATTACAACACTTCCAAGTATTCGAAGAAGAATCCAAAAAAAGAAGCCTCAACAAAACGGAACCTTACGAAGTCTGTCTGAGATGCGTATTGGAAGAAGCTTCTCATCATCTAAAGCTCGCCTATCAATGGGAAGGTGCCAATGCTTTGGATACGGATTCTTTGACGGAACTGGCAGTCTGTCTGATCAAAATCAACGACTATAAAACCGCTTTAGAGATATTACAATATTCAGGAGGAAGAACCCGATTTTCTCCCGGCTTAAAGTTCTATCTTGCGGAAGCCTATTGTATGACAGGCAAAGAAAAGGAAGGAAAAGAAACCTATCGTTCCGCCTTCCTGGAAGACCCGCAACTCTTTCGCAAAGATCTCACCCGTTGGTCGCCTTTAATTTCCATCATAGAAGAAGCAAATTCCATCGGGCAATCCGAAGAAGAAATTACGGAACTCATCCCCGTTCTTTGTTGGAGAAATCGATTGTTTCCAACCGATCGTCCCGCAGAACCGGAAGAAGTAAAACTTTGGCTGAAAGAAATTTTAAGACTGAATGAATCCGTAAAAAGAGGAAACGGCTATAGTTTTAAAGTGAGATGCAGGTTGGAACAATACGCAAGGGCAATTATAGAAACAGCACCCCATAATTTACATCGGGATGCCGTTTTGGAAGCAAAGAAGGTGTTAGAGGAAATTCAATCTTAGCGTTCTGCAGCTTCGATCAAATAATGAATTTCTTCCGCTACGTTGCCTCTGCCTGTTTGGCTGTAATAGGCTTCCAATTCTTTTAAACCGTGAATGGAAGCAGGTTCATTTTTCAATCGATCGACCAAAACTTTAGTTTGATCGCGGTTCGAAAAATCAATGCTAGTTGGCTCATTCAAATAAGAAGTGTTGTCCAAAACCACACCGGCGGAATCCAAAGAATTCGATTCCCCTGGAGAATAACGACTTACCATCACAAAAACCAAACTCACAAGCATCGCTGCGGAGAAGGAATATTGAAATCGTTTGTTTTCGAGAATATTTCTGAGGGCGGAGTAGGAAGGAGAAGAAAGAGGTTCTAATTTTTCGTTTTGAAGCAGATTCGCCAGTCGGGTATCGAAGTCGTTCGACATGCGCGGCATGATCGTATCTTCCTTCTTTCGAACCTCGGAAAACAGATTACAAAGTCTGGATTCCAAAACAACCGATTCTTTTTCATCGGGAAACAGATGAGGGTATTGTGCACGTAGCCAATTTCTAATATTCATAATCTCTACTATTCGAAGAACCCTTCCCCTTTTTCATCTTTGAGGATGAGATGCTTCAAAAACTCCTTCGCCTTAAAAAGACGGCTTTTCACTGTACCCACATTGCATTCCATGATCTCGGCAATCTCGTTGTAGGAGAGATTTTCGAAATAACGGAGTTCTAGAACTTGTTTGTAGGAATCTTCGAGCAAAGCAATCTTATCCATTAGATAGCGAGATTCTTCCGAAAGTTCTAATTTTTTTTCATAACCGACACGATCGTCTACAAACTGGTTGTCCCCCGAATCATCCATCGGTTTCTCTTTGCCGCGCTTCTTTTTGGCCAGTAAATCCTTGGATTTATTGACTACGATTCGGTAGAGCCAGGTATAAACCCCTGCTTCCGCACGGAAATTTTGGATGGAACGATAGCCGGAAATCAAAGCGTCTTGTACGATATCTTCCGCATCATCGGAATCTTTGACCATAGAGACTGCTTTTCGGAACAACCTCTCCCGAAAAGGAGAGACCAAAGTCATGTAGGCGGATTGATCCCCGGATTTGATTTTAGCGAGAAGGATTTTTTCCTTCTCCCGGAGGGTCATATTTTTGCCTTCGAGTGGGCGTGGCATCCAGCCAAGAATCGGCCCCCAATCAAAAACATCAATGTTTTTAGGGACTCCCCCCTTCCCTACTAAGGTTTCTAAGGGCGCCATTTCCGGCTCTTCACTACAATCTTTCCCTAAGGGAAAGGATTTCCGCTTCGATCCGGGGCGCAGGATGAGTTTACATAGTGATCGAGTTAGTTTCTAAAGCTCCCGATTGAATACTTGGTTTTACGGACATATATCTATCTCCAAATTCCTCTTTATTTTCTATTTTGATTCGAAGTTTCCTTGCCTAAAAAAAAGGAACAAAGACAATCTGCTCCTAATGAAATTAAGTGCGATCTGTTCCTTATTTATATTTCTCTTGCTAGGTGTTATCGCACACAAATCCGATCCCCTCGAAGCAAAAAAAACAGTTAAAATCCCCAACTTAATTTTAGGGCAAAGTGCAAATTCTTCCGGGGGGCTCCTCATCAATCCAGAAGAATTGAGTGAAATTCCAGTATGGACAGCACCCAGACACAAAAGCCTCATCGCAGCTCCTCCTGTGAAAGATTTACGTTATAACAACAACGGAGAAAAATTATTTCCGGATGCTGGTAGACAAAGTATGAACGACTGCACTGCTTGGGCGTCCGCCTATCACCTAAAAACTTATTTGGAAGCGGTAGATCATAACTGGATTCCAGATAGACCTTCTCGCATTTTTTCCCCTTCCTTTATCTACAATCAAATCAATGGAGGAAGGGACCAAGGTTCCAGTGTAGCCAACGCACTGCAACTGATGAATCAATCCGGTGCTGCTACCTTGCAGACAATGCCATATACTACGAACTATACCGCCAAACCGGGGAATAGCGCATTTGCAGAAGCGAAACAATTCAAAATCAGTAAATACTACAGCGTATCCAGTTTTGCAGAAATAAAACAAGCATTACAATTAGGGCATCCTCTTCTTGTGGGAATCGTAACCGACGCAACATTCAATAGCGGCAAATATAAAATTTTCACGAAAGCAATGAGAGACAGTGCAAGAGATAGGCTAGGAACACAACATGGCCGCCATGCGATGGTGATCGCAGGTTACGACGATGACAGAAGAGCCTTTTTGTTTTTAAATTCCTGGGGAACCTCTTGGGGAGAAAACGGATACGCATGGATCAGTTACGATCTGTTCGGAAGGATTGGATACGATCAGTACGGAGCCAATTTTCTGGAAGTCGCCTTAGTTGCCATCGACGAAAAAACGAAAGTGGAAAATACCAAACCGGATAAGGAAAGTGTCACAATCAAAGGAAACACTTGGTTTTCAGGAATCGATGACGATGGAAATAACACATGGGGTTGGAAGGCAAATATAGAAGCCGATACGGTAACTAAATCCTTCATTCAAAATGTGAAATGGAATGTGCCGGACGAACTGGAAGGAAATACGAATTCCAATTTCGACATAAACGGAATCTCTTACGAAAAAGGAAAAAAAACAGTCACGGCAGTTGTCACCTTTCAGGACAAAACGAACAAAAACTTAAGTTTCGACCTAGACTTTAGAGAAATCAAAAGAGGTGCCTTGAAGTTTGTACAAACGGACAAATATTACGGAAAAATCAACAACCAAGATTATTGGGAATGGGCCATCAAAGTAGATGGAAGTTTGAACGATTTGCACGATATAGATAAGGTGATCTATCACTTACACCCTACTTTTCCAAATCCAGACATCGAAATAAGAGGAACCGCAGAAAACGGATTCGTATATTCTACCAGAGGATGGGGAACGTTCGAAGTAGGAGCTTCCGTATATTTTAAAGACGGAACCACCGAAAAGTTCACTAAGATGCTTCAATTCAAAGATAAAGTAAAACAGAAGTTAACTCTAAAAAACTCCTCCGTTCTTTTGGAAAAAAGAGACGGGCAAACTTATTACAATTGGACCGCCTTCTTGGAAGGTTCCGAAATCGGTTTATCCAAAATACAAAATGTCAAATACATACTTCATCCTTCTTTTGCAAGGAATGAAATTGTCATTACGGAAGGTAAAGATTTCGGATTTCCTATGTCAGCAATAGGATGGGGAACGTTTCTACTGAAAGCAGTCGTCACGTATAACGACGGAACTTCGGAAACCCTAAGCCACCAATTGGTTTTCCAATAAACTCATCACCCGGCGAAGAGACATCCTTGTCCCTTCGCAATGGATCTATAACCGATCTAAACACCCTTAGCGGTGGCAAAGGCCAAGGATGGCCTTTGCCTTTTCGTCTGGACAGGAAGTCCAGCGAAAAGGAGCTAAGGGTGGTTTAGATCCTATGAAACATCTTTTCCAAATCGAATCTGGAAAGTTTAATCAATGTAGGTCGACCGTGAGGACAAAGAGAAGGGTTTTCACAAAAAGACAGTCTTTGCAATAACTCAGCGATGATTTGATCCGAAATCAAATCCCCTTTTTTGACGGCGGAACGACAAGCGACGCACTTTGCCATCTCGTCAAACATCTCTTTGTCTTCTAAATCTTTGGTTTTACGTCTTTCTAAAAAGTCGAGAATGGTTTCTTGTTCTTTGCCCGGATCCAAATAACTGGGGACTTCTCTCACAAGTATGGTTCCCCCGGAAAAAGGTTCGATGGAGATTCCCAATCTGCTCCAATCCTCTTCCGCTTTTAAAGTTTCTTCGGCTTCCTCTTTGGTCATCTCGATTCGAATGGGAGTGAGCAAAGGTTGGGAACGATAGGCTTTTTGTTTTAGATCCCTAAGCACTTCCTCGTAACGAATCCGCTCATGAGCGGTATGTTGGTCTATGATATAAAGACCGTCTTCCGCTTCCGCCAAAATGAAAGTTTCGAAAATGATTCCGTAATGTTTTTTAGGAACAAAACTATGATGTTTCCGAGGAGAATCGCCTAACTTCTCCAATTGGATGCCTGGCCCTACTCCCTCCAAAGAGAAAAAAGGACGAAGAGGAAGAGTCGATTCCAAATTCAAACTTTGTTCATGTCCTACCGCTGCATCATCTCCTCTTTCATAAGGAATGGGCATAGACAAACGTCTTCTCATTTCCAAAAATTCAACAGGAGTGGAAGACCTAAGAACATTCTGAATTCCTTGGAAAAGTAAACCGGTGATGGTTTCTTCAGACAAAAACCGAACTTCCTTTTTTTGAGGATGAACGTTCACATCCACATGTTCCGAAGGCAGAGTAAAAAACAAAAATGCATACGGATGAGCGCCCGAAGGCAAAAGTTCTCCGTAACATTTTTTCAATATTTGAGAACTGAATTTTAATTCCACGGATCGTTTATTGACAAAGAAAAACTGACCCGTACGGGAAGACTTATAAAAATCCGGATGAGAAATCCATCCTTCCAACTTGATTCCGTTTCTTTCTATGGAAACGGGAAGAAGATGGTCTCTCAAATTTTCCCCATAGATGGAAAGAACTCTTTCCAAAGGAGACTCAGGACTTACATTCAATACTTCTTTTCCGTTTTGCACATAACGAAAAGAGATGTTAGGTTCTGCAAGAGCAGTCACTTGCACTCTGGTTCTGTTTTTTTTCTCCTCCCCTATTTCCGTTTTAAGGAATTTTCTTCTTACGGGAGTATTATAAAACAAATCTTTGATTTCGATCTTAGTTCCTTGGAAATGGGGAATGGTATGTTTTTCTTTCACTTTACCGTCTTCCACTTCGATTCGATGTGCGGTTCTTTCCCCTTCCATTCCACTATCAATTGTTAAATGAGATACGGATGCGATAGAAGCCAATGCCTCTCCTCGAAATCCGAAAGTGAACAGATGTTCCAAGTCTTGGAATTTTTGAATTTTTGAAGTGGCGTATCTTTGAATCGCAAGAGGGAGATCCTCCTCTGCCATTCCATGGCCGTTGTCGGAAACAAGGATGCGGCTGAGTCCTGCATTTTCCGTAAGGATCTCTATCTTAGTGGATCCTGCATCCACGGAATTTTCCAAAAGTTCTTTTAAGATAGAATGAGAAGATTCAATCACTTCTCCCGCCGCAATCTGGTTGACCAGATCCGGTGGTAAAGTCCGTATGATGCCCATATAGGCTAGAGTGGAGGAAGAAGTTTTAGATTCGAGAAAAAATTAGCAGGATCTGCAATGGCCGAGAACATTCACATCTACGGAATCGATCTCGAATCCCATATGTTCGAAGCTGAGGCCCGGAGCCAATGACACAGAAGGAATGTCCATGACTTTGCCACATTTAGAACAGATCAAATGAGAATGTTTTTCCAAAAAGGCATCGTAACGAACAGAATCGGACTCTATATTGAGTTTATTGACCATTCCATTTTGAACTAAAAATTCAAGAGAGTTATAGACGGTAGCAAAGCTGATCCGTTCCGCTTTGGAACGCACCGATTCGAAAACCATTTTTGCAGTAGGATGATCTTTTCGATCCAATAAGTCCTGAAAAATCAGCTCTCGGTGTTTCGTAAGGGTTTTCATAATTCCTCTTTTCTCCTTAAATCATCGTAAAGAATAGGAAAAAAGGTCAAATTGATTTTCATTTTGGTCCCATTCTAAGAATTTGATATTTATCAATAGGGAGGGCGTATGCCTGTTTCGCCTGATCAATTCAAATCCGCACTTTCTCACTGGGCCAGCGGTGTTTCCGTAATTTGTTACCGATCCACTGCCAAATCAGGAGGAATCACAGTATCCAGCTTTTCTTCCGTATCTTTGGATCCAGCTCTCATTCTTTTTTGTTTGGCTAAAAACAGCCAAGCGAAGGAAGCCATAGAATCGTCCCGATCTTTCTCGGTGAATATTCTTTCTGAGGCACAAAAACAAATTTCCGCTGATTTTGCTTCTGTTTCCCTGGACAAAGAAGAAGTATTGCAAGGACTAAACCCCTCTTACGGCAAAACGGGAGCCCCTTTGCTTCCGGGAACCTTGGCCTCTCTCGACTGTTCTCTTCATCAGATCATCGATTCGGGAGATCATTGGATCGTTCTGGGCCATGTGGAAGAAGCGGTTTCTCAAATAGGAAAACCTCTGCTTTACTTTAATAGAAATTATCATTCGATCGCATAAGGAAGAATCAATGGAAAAAGATACAGTTACACTAGAAGACGCCAAAGAACATGGATTAACCGAAGGAGAATTTTCGGAGATCCAAAAGATTTTAGGCCGCCTTCCCAATTCCACGGAATTAGGTATTTTTTCCGCAATGTGGTCGGAGCACTGCTCTTATAAAAACTCCATCCTCAAATTAAAAACCCTTCCTACGAAATCGGACAAACTATTGGCTGCTGCTGGAGAAGAAAACGCAGGAGCGATGGATATAGGAGACGGACTTGCAGTCGTTTTCAAAATAGAAAGCCACAATCACCCTACCGCCGTAGAACCTTACCAAGGTGCTGCCACGGGAGTAGGAGGAATCATGAGGGATATCTTCACGATGGGAGCCCGCCCCATCACTTCTCTCAATTCCCTTCGTTTCGGAGAACCTACAGAACCTCGTAACAAGTATTTATTGACAAGAGCCGTAAAAGGAATCGGAGACTACGGAAACTCTCTGGGAATCGCAGTAGGCGGAGGGGAACTATTCATCCACCCTACTTTCACGAAAAATCCTCTCGTCAATGCGATGACAGTGGGAATCGCCAAACACGATGAAATGGCCTCCGCTTCCACAAAAGGAAAAGTAGGTTATAAGGTTTATATCGTAGGAGCTACCACAGGAAGGGACGGAATCCACGGAGCCTCCTTCGCATCGAAAGATCTTTCCAAAGAGTCGGAAGAAAAAAGATCCGCAGTGCAGGTGGGAGATCCCTTTATGGAAAAACTTCTTATGGAAGCCTCTCTCGAAGCCATCCAAAAGAAAGTATTGGTGGGAATCCAAGATATGGGTGCGGCAGGAATCTCCTGTGCCACTTCCGAAATGAGTGCCAAAGGCAAAACGGGAATGGATGTGGATCTGGACAAAGTTCCTTTGAGAGAATCGGGAATGAATGCCTATGAAATCATGCTTTCAGAATCCCAAGAACGTATGTTAGTTGTTCCTGAAAAAGGGAAAGAACAGGAATTGATTTCCATCTTCCAAAAATGGGGACTTCATTCCAGTGAAATAGGAACAGTAACCGAAGACGGTATCATCCGCATCCGAAAAGACGGAAAACTCAAAGCGGAAATCCCTGCCGAATCTCTAGTATTAGGCGGAGGAGCTCCCAGATACGTAAGGGAAGAAAAAAGACCCGAGTATCTGGACGAAAAATTGACATTCTCTTCCAAAGAAATACAAGATATTTCCTCCGAACAAATCGTAAGCACATTGCCTAAATTACTTTCTTCCTGGAATATCAGCTCCAGAAGACCGATCTTCCAACAATACGATACGGAAGTGGGTTTGGTGAAAGTGGTTCCTCCGGGAGAAGACGGAGGACTCGTCCGTATCCCCGGAACCAAAAAAGGAATCGCAGTAGCTACAGACTGTAATTCTCGTTATACGTTCTTAAATCCTTACGAAGGAGCTGCATTTGCAGTCTGTGAATCCGCAAGAAACGTAGCCGCTACGGGAGCCACTCCTTACGGAGTTACCAACAATCTCAATTTCGGTAATCCTTATATTCCTGAAAATTATTACGTCTTCAGTGAATGCGTAAGAGGTCTGGGAGATGCTTGCCGTTTCTTAAATCTTCCTGTAACGGGAGGAAACGTTTCCTTCTACAACGAATCCCCGGAAGGACCGGTGTATCCTACTCCTACCATCGGTATGGTGGGAGTTTTGGACGACGTATCGAAAGGTTTAAGAACCTATCCTTCGTTAGGAAAAGAAGAAATCAAAATCGCCTTAGCAGGATGGTTCCGCCCCACGATCACAAGTTCGGAATATCTGGCTCTATTTTTCCAAAAGGAAACAGGAAAGATCCCGGAACTCATTTTAGAAAAGGAAAAAGCTGCCATCGAGGCTTTGCTTTCTCTTCATAAAAAAGGAATCCTTTCTTCCGCCAAAGATCTTTCTTTGGGAGGGCTTCTAGTCGCTCTTTCCAAAATCGCAGTGGCTGGAAAATTAGGGCTGAACTTAGATCTTTCTTCTTTGGCAGATACTGTTTCCAGAACGGACGAAATCCTATTCGGAGAAACAGGTGCCAGCTTTGTAATCACCTACGCATCTTCACAGGAAGAAGCAGTGAAATCCGAGTTTACCGGTAAAGGGCTAGAGTTTCATTCCTTGGGAACGGCACAGTCTTCGGAAACCTTAAAGTTGAAATTCAAAGACAAGGATTATTCTTGGAACGTAAAGGAATTGGAATCCGCCTTTGAAGGAGGACTTGTTTCCACTTTCAATTAATTGACTTGAATCTTCTCCGGGGATACGTACAATGATCGCCTATACCCCGGTGAAATTCGTTTGTTAACCCTTCAGACACTCCCCCGCCTTTTTTTACTTTTTGTATTTTCATTCTATTTCTCCTGTTCGGGACTACTTGTTCGTGACGACTACCACCCTTCTCTTTCCGCTTGGGCCGATGGAAATGCGGAAGAAACTCTCAAAAAATTTCCTTCGGGAGAAAACGGAAGCTTCATTACCATATTAGAAAAATCCCATATATCATTCCTCGCTGGAGGATCCGATTTCAAGGACTTGGAAGAACAGGCAGAAAAAAGCAAAGAAAGACTTAGGTTCAGCGCTTCCAGAGAATTAAAATCGTTTTTCTATTTGGAAACGGAAGAAGGATACTACGCTTCCGAAGCGGAAATCATATACATGCACATCCTTTTAGGGCTTTATTATGTTCGGACAGGAAACTACGAAAAAGGAAAAGTACAAGCTCGTTATGCGGGGAATCTACTATCAGGAGAATGGAGTGCGGAAGGACAATTCGACGATCCCGTTTTAAGAGTTTTACTCGCTTCGCTATGGACGAGTTTAGGGCATTGGGAAGAAGCCAGAGTCGACCTCAAAGTAGCCGCACATCTTTCTCCTAAGTCCAAAATTCTGAGAACATTTGCTCAATCCTCCGTCCCTCCCAAAGAATTTCTAGTTTTGTTAGGCGGTCTTGGAGGAGAACCATATCCCAGCGCCAAGGCGAACATCAATCTCATCCGAGGGATGAGAGGTTTGGATTTCGTATTTTCAGGAAAAAAAAGTGAAACTGCCTGGATAGAATCAGGCAACAAACCTACGGAAGGCCCTTTGTATCTGGAATCGGAAACCCATCCTTGGTATGATCGCCATTTAACAAGAGATAATGCAATTCACGAACTCATAGAAGATTCCAAATACTTTCAAAGAGTCACAGCTTCCGCCTTAAAAGAAGGCGCCAAAGGAACCGCAAAAATCACGGCAGCAGTGACCACGGGAGCTGTGGTAATCGCATTAGGAGCGGGAGTCGCTTATTTGGGTGCAAAAGGAAATTCAGGAGACGGAGTGGGTTTGGGAGTTGCGATTATGTTTGCCGGATTGAAATTAGGATATGACTGGAGTGCGACTGCGATCCAAGAAAGTTCGGACAATTTTTCCAAAGACGTCGATATCTCCAGAGAATATCGTTATGTTCGTTTTCTTCCCGAATATCTTTGGTTAGGTTCCTCCGTTTCGGAACTATCTTCCCCGGGATTCAAAACGAACGGATCTTCCGGAATCAAAACATTCGGCAAACCTATGGGTAAAAACAAGGTTCGATTCGGATTTCATCCGGATAGCAAGAGGTGACTACAAAACCCTCCTGTTTAAAGTCCGTATCCTTCCACCTTACTCACTTTCAAAAACTTTTTCTGTTCCTGCCAAACGATCTCACCAGTTTCCATACGAACCAAAGCCAAAGTCACTACGATGTATTGAATTTTTCTTCCGTCTTCATAATTGACGATATCGTTCAGTTCACCCTTGAGACGATGAGAAGGAGATTTCATATTCCCAGCATTCAAACGGGAATCGGAAGATACCATTCCAGTCTTTCCGAAAGAAATTTCCAAAGAAGCATCTTCCCGGAGAGACGTATCGATAAAAGGAATTTTTCTTTTGGTAAGATTGGTGGAAATTTCATTTCCTAAAATTCTTGTGTCAATGTGTTCGGATGTATTGTTTTCGAATCGTTTCCATTCCAAATAACCGGACTTCAATTCATTCCGATAATATAAGGCAAGAGAGTCCGTCATTTCGGAAACTGTATCTTTCACTTCTTTCGCACCCCATTGTTTGGTGCCGGAAGCAGTTTCGGGATCTTTATAACTGACCCCGGAACAATGAATCCAAACGATGCAGGCCAAAACCGCCTGCACCTTTTTCCATTTTTGCGATCGAACTCGATCCATTTGTTTACTTCTTTTTGCCGGGAGAATATGTTTCCGAAAAACTAACCTCTCCCGTAGAGATGTCATACATCCCTCCGTAAAGGCCGACTTCTCCATCCAAAATCATTTTTTTGAGAAGAGGACTTTGATCTACTATATCCTGCATGCTTTTTTTGGTGTTTAGCAAGGCAATTTGATTCACGAAATCATCGTTACTTGGTGTTCGATTCACTTTGATCGTTTTTTCCAATTTGATTACCGGCTTGATCTTTTTCAGTAAAATAGGAAGTTTCCCTATTTTTACATCCGCACAAGCTCCTTTGATGGCTCCGCAACTAGTATGTCCCAAAACTAAGATGAGTTTGGTCCCCACAACTTTGCAGGCGAATTCGATACTTGCCAGAATATCAGGGTTCACTACGTTCCCTGCCACACGGATACTGAATAGATCTCCCAATCCCATATCAAATACTAGTTCGACGGAAGTTCTGGAATCCATACAACTCAAGACGACAGCCAAAGGATTTTGGCCTTCCGAAGTGACGTTCATTTGGTGCAGTAAATCTTTTTCGATTCTGTTACCAGAAACGAATCTTTTGTTTCCGTCCTTTAAAATCTGCAGAACTTCCTCAGGGCGGATAGATTTAAGCAATTCGGGAGTTACCACCTGTACGGTTTGATTCTCCAACGAAAGAGAAACATGATAGGTATCCTTAAAACCGACAAGACTTACATCGATATTCTTTTCCGGAGCGACCGTTTCCTGAAAATCCTTAATGATTTCAATGATGTCCGGATCTACATATTCTGCGGAATGCGCATCCAGAATGACGCTCGATCCATGAGGAAGCTCGTAAAGTTTATTTCTCAAGAAAGGTTTATTGAGGAAAGTCGCCTCTTGAGAAAGGCGAATTCTTGTAGTGATTTGATTGTATCTCTTTTCATCGATGACCTGAAAAGCATTCTTCATGTTGTTTCTCAAAATGAAGAAAAACCCGACCACCAAACCGATGATAAATCCTGTTAAAAGATCGGAAAAAACGATCGCGATGATCGTAATCAAAAAAGGGTAAAACTGATTGTTTCCCTTTTTATACATACTTTTAAATACTTCCAAGCTGGCCAGTTTGTATCCGGTAACGATCAGAATGGCCGCCAATGCGGAAAGCGGGATCATATTCAAAAACTTAGGAAAAAAAATAACAGTAATCGCCAAAAGAACACCGTAAACGATAGAGGTAAGTTTGGTTTTACCTCCCGCGTGCAAGGCAACACTACCTCTTACGATTACTGCTGTTATCGGTAGCCCGCCAAGCATTCCAGAGATGATGTTCCCTCCTCCTTGGGCCAAAAGTTCCCGGTTCGGAGGAGTATGTCTTTTATGAGGATCCAGCTTATCGATCGCTTCTATATTCAGTAAGGTTTCCAAGGAGGCAACCAATGCCAGAACGAATGCGACACTATAAATTTGAGGGTTTTGAATTTGGGAGAAATCAGGTAGGTGGAAAAACTTAAAAAAATCGGAGAAGCCGTTGCTAATGGGCACATTCACTAAATGTGTCCCGGCTATCGGATAAAAGGTGAGTTTCTCCAGGAGGAAATTGGCAAAGAGAGAATATACGATAATCATAAAAAACGGATGGATCGTATATGTTTTTTTGCTTCGAAATAAAAACCATAGAATCAGAAGGGAACTTAACCCTATCATCAAGGAACCTACTTGATATCCATTGGATAAATTCAGAAGTTCGGAAAATGTATTTTCATTATCCATCTGAAAGAAGGAAAAATCTCCTTCCACATCCTTATCAAAACCAACCAAGTGAGGGATTTGCTTCAGAATCAATATGATTCCGATCGCTGCCATAAATCCATGAACCACACTCGAAGGGAAGTATGTGGCAAGAACACCAAATCGAAGCAAAGAAAAAACGATTTGAAACGAGCCAGCAAATATGACTGCCAACGTGAAGGTTTCATAAGATCCCAATTGAACGATTCCGCCGAAAACGACTGCGGAAAGACCTGCAGCCGGGCCAGTGATGCTGGTTTCGGATTTACTGACTAGGGAAACAAAAAGACCGCCGACAATGCCGCCGATAAGCCCCGCAAATAAAGGGGCTCCTGAAGCAAGCGCAATCCCAAGACAAAGGGGAACTGCTACTAAAAATACGACTGTGCCTGCGATTAAGTCGTCTTTGATTGAAAATTTTTGCATATTACCTATATAGTCCCTTAAAAGATAGGATTCATCAAAAAAAAATATAAATACTATTTGTTTTTTTTTCACAAATCTAAAAAAACTAAGTCGAAATTACGAAAAATCGAATACATTCATCTTTCCTTTCTCATACATGTCCAAGATTCGGAATTTTTTCATACTATGATGCGCATTCGTTCGGTGGTATTCTTTTTGGCTCCGGCGTTGGTTTGCCTCCTATTCTCTTGTAAGGTGAGAATGGGAGCGGACGGTTCCGGAGTATTCACACTCAATCCGCACGAACACTGGCTCTACGGAAACAGTTCCTCTTTGTATCTTGTAGATTCGGAAAACAAATTCGATTTTGAGGACATTCAAGCTCTTCCCGAATCGAAATGGATTCAATCCAAACACAATACCGCTTTCGGAATTCAATCCACCACTCTTTGGTTTCGTTTGGACGTGATCCACCATAGCGAATTCGAAAATTGGATGCTGACTTTGGACACTCCTTCCATGTCCAGAATCGAATTCTACTACGAGAATCCGACAACACATAGTTATACGATGCAACTTGCCGGACGATTTGTACCTTTGGAGCAAATTGCTAAGCCGAATCGTTATCCGGTTCTGCCGTTTCATGCGCCTAAAGATAAAAAAATACGACTTTATCTGAAAGTGGTTTCTCAAAGTGCCACTCTTCTGCCTTTGCGTTTTTTTACGGATGCCCGTTTCGAAGTGTTCGATCGTTCTGCAGTGTTCATCTCAGGTGCCTATTACGGAGCGATGATCCTTCTTTTGATGTACAACCTTGTTCTGTTTTTTTCCGTCAGGGACAAACTTTTCCTCTATTATTGCGCTTACCTATTCTGTTTCACCGGTTTTATCTTCAATGCAAACAACCAATGGATGCCTTGGATCGATTTGTCAGAATACGAACTTTCCTTTAGAATCACTCCTTTCTTTTCTCTTCTCACAACTCTTGCGGCGGGAGTGTTCTCCATTTCCTTTTTGTTTCCGGAAGGAGAAAAACATAGAATCAGGAAACTGATCAAATTTTCCAACTGGGTTACAGTCGCTTTTATTCCTTTTGTGTTGATTCTTCCCGTTCTGGATGTAGTTTATCTTGCGAATGTTTTACCGATGTTCGGTGTTGCGATGATCACAATCGCAGCCATCCTTCGTTTCAAAGATGGTTACATCGGCGCCAAATACTTTCTTATGGCTTGGTCTTTCCTTATCATCTCCGTCACATTATTCGTGTTTATGAATTTGGGACTCATCGACTATTCCAGCTTTATCTCTTACAGTCCCATGTACGGAAGCGTTTTCGAAGGAGTGTTCTTAAGTTTAGGGATAGGAAACAGAATCAATCGTCTGAAGCAGGAATCGGAAGATGCAAGAAAGGCTCTTTTGGAATCCCAAGAAAGAGCTTTGGAAGAAGAGAAAAAAATCAACGAATCCATTTCTCGTTTTGTTCCCAATCAATTTCTGGAAATACTCAAAAGAAAAACCATATTGGAAGTGATGCGGGGAGATTCCGTGGAAAGGGATATGACGATCCTTTTCTCGGACATCCGCAACTTCACAAGACTCTCCGAATCCAAACATGCGAGAGATGTATTTTTACTTCTTAACGAATATATGGAACGTCTGGGGCCTGCGATCGCCAAACACGGAGGTTTCATCGATAAGTACATAGGAGACGCCATCATGGCGCTGTTTCCCGGAGGCCCTGTAGACGCCATCCGAGCTTCCATCGCTATGAAAAAGGAAGTGGAAGAGATGAGTAGAAACCTCAGCGGAGACTTTCATTTGGAAGCAGGTTTCGGAATCCACCATGGCAGTGTTATGCTAGGAACAGTGGGAGAATCCAACAGACTCGATACGACTGTGATCGGAGATACTGTCAATCTGGCTTCTCGTTTGGAAGGTCTGACTAAAAATTTCGGAATCCCCATCTTGGCAAGCGACAGCGTACGTAAAAATATTTCGGAAACGGGAGATTTGGATTTCAGAGAAATCGAATCCGTCGTTGTGAAAGGGAAAACAAAGCCGGTCGTGATTTATGAAATTTTAAATGCAGACCCTCAAAGCATTAGAGAAGCAAAAAACACGAGTTATCCGATATTCTACCAAGGAATTCATCAATTTAAAAACAGAAATTTCCAAAACTCACTGACTCTTTTCGAGGAATGTGTGACCGCATGCCCCGAAGACAATGCCGCCCACTACTACATCCGAAAATCGAAAGAGTATTTGGAAAACCCTCCTCCTGACGATTGGAACGGTCTCTTAAAACTTTAATCGAACGCTGAATCGCTGGACAAAGAAATTGGTTCCCTGGAATTCTTGTCCCTAGGATCGAATCAATCATGCCGGAAATCAATCGCAACAAACCAATTCTTGTCACAGGCGGAGCAGGATACATTGCTTCGTGGATCATCAAATTCCTTTTGGAAGATGGATTTAACGTCCGTGCGACGGTAAGAAACAAATCGGAAGAGAAAAAAATCGCTCATCTTACGCAGCTCTCCCAAAAACATCCAGGAAAATTGGAACTCTATGAAGCGGATCTGATGAAACAGGGATCTTTTTTAAATGCGATCAGAGACTGCGAACTGATCCTTCATACAGCTTCTCCTTTTTTCATCGATGGAATCAAAAATGCACAAAAAGAACTGATCGAACCTGCTGTAAACGGAACCAAAAACGTTTTGGAAGCGGTGAATGAGTCTCCTTCCGTAAAAAGAGTCGTTTTGACATCCAGTGTAGCGGCTGTTATGGGAGATAATATCGATGCGAAAGATTCTCCCGGAAATCGTTTGAATGAGGAGTCTTGGAACGTAACGAGTAGCCTAACACACCAACCTTATGCTTATTCCAAAACTTTGGCGGAAAGAGAAGCCTGGAGAATTCACGATGCGCAAAGCAGATGGGATTTGGTGACGATCAATCCTTCTTTCGTTTTAGGTCCTTCCGTTTCCGACAGAGGAGATGGAACCAGCGTGAATTTTATGAGATCTATGGTGAACGGTAAATTTGCTCCGGGAGTACCGGATATGATGATGGGAATCGTAGACGTAAGAGATGTGGCAAAAGCACATATTGCGGCGGGATTGACCCCTACCGCCAAAGGAAGACATTTAACAACCGCTAAAACTTTATCTTTCGTGGAGGTCGCTAAAATCTTAAAAGATCATTACGGTAAAAAATACAAAATCCCCACTTCTACCATTCCCAAACTGGTCACCTACATCATAGGACCTTTTTTCGGATTGTCCTGGGAACATATTTCCAAAAACGTAGGAGTTCCTTTCGATCTGGACAATTCGTACAGCATCAAAGATTTGGGAATCACCTACAGACCCGTTTCAGAAACTTTGGTCGAACACATAGAACAATTGGCGGCATCTAAGATGGTTTAATTTCTGCAAAGATCGGAAAGCTCGTACAAACTTTTAGGTACGGGCTTTTTTTCGATTCGAGTGAGTTTTCCCAAATACCCTCCTTCCTCTTCACTGAGATCAAACAAACATTCTCTCTTAGGTTCGTTCTTTTGAAGAACAGTAATTTTTTTAGACAAAGCCACAAATCCGTCTTGGGAATTGGCGAAAGAATATTCGTTTCTTTCTATGGAAGTTTTCGTTTTCAAATTATACTTTTCGTGAATCAAAGTCAACTTCGCAGAAGAAAGGATCAGGATGGTGAATAACATAATCGTCTCGGACATATCATCTCTCTCTAATTGGGAATAAATTTATAAAACTATGAAATTAATATTTTTTGATTGATTCGATCTTAACCGTAACTATAAAAGCTCTCAACTTAAATATTTCAACATTTCGGGAGTTTCGATGTCCAATAAAACCATTATCATCGTAGGAGGAGCCTTGGCGGGCCCTGCTGCCGCCTCCCGCGCCCGTGAAATCGACGGAAAAGCAAGAATCATATTACTGGAACGAAACACTAGAGTCAGTTACGCTTTGGCAGGACTCTCCTTTCATCTCAGCGGTGAAGTTAAATCCTTGGAAGAGCTGAACAGAGAAAGAGAAGATTACTTCCGCCAAGTCTATCAAATCGAAGTCCATACCCGTACAGAAGTTAAAAGAATAGATCCTAAAAAGAAGACACTTCTAGTGGTTTCCCACGGGAAGGAAGAGATTCTATCTTACGATCGCCTGATTTTTGCGACAGGTGCATCTTCCATCCACCCGGAAGGGCTTCCCAAAGTATCTAACTTTCGTTATTTCAGAACCTTGGATGATCTTGCCGCCATCAAACAAAGTTTAAAGAAAGGCAAAAAAAGAATCCTCATTTTAGGAGGAGGTTCCATGGGCTTGGAAGCTCTGGATGGCTGCGTGAGAGGCGGTGCGGAAGTCACTCTCATTGAAAAGGAAAAACACATCCTTCCCCAATTTTCCGAGAACATTTCCAAATTAGTGGAAGAAAAACTTTCTAAAAAAGCAAAGCTACTAACAGGCGTAAATCGTTTAGAATTTATTACTAAAAATGATTCCGTCACGGAAGTGATTGCGGACGGAAAAAAAATCAAATGCGACTTCATCGTTTCCGCCATAGGTGTTTACCCCAGAACGGAACTTTTGAAAGAAGCAGGGGTCAAATTGCAGCAGGATGGAACGATTTTGGTCAATGAATTCTGTCAGACAAACATACCTCATATCTATGCATGCAGCATTTGCGTAAGCGTTCCTTCTCCCAGAGGGCCTGTATGGATTCCTCAAGCTGCGGTTTCGGACAAAACGGCACAAGTGGCGGGCGCCAATGCGGCAGGTGACTCGGTAAAGTTAGGCGTATTTTCCGCATCGATGCAGATCCGCCTCCCCGAATGGGAAGTAGGAAGAGTCGGTCTTACGGGAAAGGAAGCACTATTGGAAGCCGGAAAAAACAATCTGGGAAAAGTTTTGATTTTAGCAAAAGACAAAGAACCTTATCTTCCTGGAAGTTCGGAAATCACCTTGGAATTATTTTTCCACTTGAAGTCAGGAAAACTTTTGGGTTTGGAAGCGGTAGGAACTAACATTAAATCCAGGTTAGATGCATTTGCGGCAGCGTTTACTTTGAACGGCACGATCGTTTCTTTGGCGCAATCCGATTTCGCCTATACGCCCGCTTTCGGGACGGCAAGAGACGCACTCAATATAGCGGCAACTGTGGCATTACAAATCCAAAAGGGACAAACGAAAATCGTAGAACCTTCTGAACTCAAACGAAACAGAAAAGACTTTTTTCTTTTGGATGTGAGTTTGAAAAAAACGAAAAACAAAGAATTCGATGATTCCATTCCTTTGGAATCCCTAAGAACTTCCGTAAAGGAATTAAAAACAAAACTGGAGGCTTCCCGTAAAAATAAAATCGCAGTGATCAGTGATTCAGGAAGAAGAGGTCATTTGGCTTTCTGCATTCTGAAAGAGAACGGAATGACCGCCTTCAACGTGATCGGCGGGAAAAAACTATATTCTTTGTTTGGTGATTGATTTGAAAGTTTGGACAGACCCTTCCTTAGAAGACAGTCAGAAACGGAAAATGGAAGATGTGTTCTCCTCCGGAGAAAGAAACCACCACATCTCCAACACTGCTTATCCGATCGCTCACGACAAAACCTGGGGGAAATACAGAGTTCCCGTATCAAACCATCTTAAGTCCGTTGAACAATCTTTTTCCGATCTCAAAGATATCTCCCTGTATTCCCATATCCCGTTTTGCGAAACCAGATGTTATTTCTGCGAATACACCGTGGTAGGAAAATCGGAGTTGGATCGGACGAAAGAGTATATGTCTGCTCTTTCCTCGGAACTGAAGTTATATCGAAATTTACTGGGGAACAAAACTCTGCACGGTTTGGACATAGGAGGAGGAACTCCTTCTTTTGTGGAAGGGGAACTCATCGCGGAACATGTTCAGGAAATTAAAAATTCCTTCGACCTAGCTCCCGATTTCGAAATCAGCATAGAAACCACTCCCAAAATTGCGGCACAAGACCCGAATAAATCGAAGATCTATCGAGATGCAGGAATCGAAAGAATCAGTATGGGACTTCAAGTCACCCAGCCGGATCTTTTGAAGCTGTTGGGAAGGGAAGAGAATGGAGTAGAACATCATTTCCAAGCGGTCGATCATATAAGAAAGGCCGGGTTTAAAAAATTTAACATCGATTTGATGTATGGTTTTGCAGATCAAAGTTTGGCTTCTTGGGAAGCCACTTTACTCCATTGCATCTCTCTTTCTCCCGAATACGTAACTCTCTATCGAATGCGCTACAAACTGACAAGGATCTCCCACCAAGCTTCTTCCGTAGAAATGGATTCGGTTCGTGCACAAAGCAAAATGGCAAAAGAAATACTCAAAGCTCACGGATATTTCGCAAACCCGGGAAAAAATACTTTCAGCAAGGTTCCGAAAGATACGGGAACAAGCGCCTACTTGACCAGAAGAGTGATCCAAGGAATGCCTTACCTGGGAATCGGACTGGGAGCGCAGACCTATACGGACAACACAATCTCATATAACTCCGGTTCTGTTGGAAAAAATTTATCTCCTTATTTCAGAGCCTTGGAAGAGAACAAACTTCCCATCCAAGACTTATATCATCTTCCTGCGGCCCATATCATGGCCAAGATGATCGCAGTCAGTTTTTATTTCGGAGAAATCAATCTTACCGCTTTTTATGAAAAATTCGGAATTTCTTTGGAGGAGGCCTATCCGGAAGCGGTCTCTTTCGTTTTACAAAAGGGTCTAATGGAATACCACACCTCTTCCAACGGAGAGGAATTGTTTTTGAAAAACGGAGCGCCCTATCCCAAGGAATCTTTATCCCTTACGGAGGAAGGAGCCAAATATTTCAACGGAACAATCGCCTTGTTCTTTGCTCCGTCTGTCCAAGGTTATTTGATCGATAGAAACCCGGAAACAGCGGAAGACATGCACAAAAACAGAAAACTGGCAGAAACGGTTGCAAATCGTTAAAAGAAAAGTTAGAATCTTGGATTATGGCTAAGAACTACATTCGGTTTTCTAAATCAAAATCAGTCGATTGGGGAGAAATCAAAGAAGGAAATGTTTTTCCTTTGGGGCTAGGCGATCTCAGCACGAAAGATTTTTTAGCATCCTTGCAACGAGCCAGAAGACCGAAACCATCCAAGTCAGTTCCCTTGGACAAACTGAACGTATTATCCCCCATCACTGCTCCTTGCCAAATCATCTGCCAAGGAGCCAACTACAAACAGCATTTAATCGAATCGGGACTGGATCCGAACTCAAAATCATTCAATTTATTTTTTACCAAATCGGATGCATCCCTTACTTCCGCCTTCGGAGAAATCATCCGCCCGAAACATGTGAAGTTTCTAGATTATGAAATCGAATTGGGACTTGTGTTCGGAAAAGAAATAAATGCACAAACGGAGATCACTTCTCATAATGTTTCCGAATATGTAGCCGCCTTCTTTATGGCAAACGATGTTTCGGCAAGAGACGTCCAACTGCCTCAGTTGCAATGGTACAAAGGAAAATCGTACAAAAGTTTTTTACCTGCCGGCCCTCATCTATGCGTATTGGATGCAAACGAACTTGAGTTATTCGACTCTCTGGAATTGACCTTGAAGGTCAACGGAGAAAAAAGACAACATGACTTTGCGGAAAACTTGGTCTATCAACCGTTGGAAACCCTCCAAGAACTTTCCGGCTTTTGCAATTTATTTCCTGGAGATGTTCTTCTTACGGGAACTCCTTCCGGTTGTGCTCTGCGGGCACCTAGCCCCTGGATGCAAAAGTTAGGATCTCTTCTTCCCGAAAAAAAGAAATGGGAATTATTTTTCAAAAATCAAAGCAAACGAAAGGAATACCTTCAGCCGGGAGATAGAGTCACATCTTCCATAAGAAGCAGTGACGGCAAAATCGATTTAGGGGAACAAATCCTAACAGTGGTGCAAGGAAGATAATAAAATCGAAATTTGTTTTCGTAAATAAATTACTTTACATATTTTTACAAAACATATATATAGTATTCTTGTGGCAACAGGAATCATTCCCTTACGAGAAGAAGAAATGGATTCCCCCATTGTCAAATGGGAAAGACAGGGCATTGCCATGTTGGGGGGAAGAAGGAGCGAAGGTATCTACAAACTCGCACTTCATTGGGAGTATGTATTCGCCGTCTCCGGCTTTTCCGTTTTCAATTTGGACTGTGCGATTTGTTTCAATCCGTTTGTCATCACTGCAGAAACGAGAAAACGTTCCCTTCCACCGGAACCCATCTTGGAAAAAATACTCGTCCAAAGGGCATTCACTCCCTACCAAATCCTGGATGCTCTTCACTCAATCACCAAACAAAAATCAGACGATACAATCTATTTCCTTTTGGCTCCCTGCAAACAGTTCTTCGATCCGGATGTGGCCGACGAAGAAGGGTTGTTTCTATTGGAAAAAATGGTTCTTTGTCTGGAGAAAATCCGTTCTTTAAAGATCCCCACTCTTATTGTAGAATCCCTAAAATACGATCATAAAAACTTCCAAAAGATCCTTCCCAAACTCATAGATCTCTCCGGCGACTTTTGGGAATTACAAATCGAAGAGAGACTCTCCCGCATCAAAATCAGAAAAGAAAATCTATTGGAGTAATGTATGGGCAGAACGGTCACTCCCTATTCCAGGCAAATCCAACAAGTAGAAAGCAATCTTTTGGAATTCAGAAGGGGTCTACGAAAACAAGACCAGGAAGTCTTCGATGAATTGATCCGAAATTCCAAACTGCAAGTGCAGGCGGGAGTTATGGGATCGTCCCCCTACCCCATCGATTCGATGCTTCTTTCCATGACCATCCAATTGAAAAAGGAAGTGATGGAACTGCAAAAAGAAATTCGAAACCTAAAAGGCCAACCTAGCGCTTAACCTTTATCATCATGGAACCAACCCCAGTTTCGGAAGCCAGAGGTTATTTGTTCGATGTATATCATACGGAGGACAGAATCTATCTTTGGACCAAAGATAAACATGGAAACCATACCCTCTTTTATGATTTTTACCAGCCGATCATTTATGCGAATGGTCCTCCTGAAATCTTAAAAAAATTGGTCCACCGTTTGTACGAGTTAGATGCTCTTGCGGACAAACCCTGCTTCGAAGAAAAAACCCTCTTTTACGAAAATAAAAAAACAAACGTATTGAAGCTGGTTCTTTCCAGACCTTCCCTTTTGCCGAGAATCACTAGAAAACTATATGCTCTTTACGGGAAATTCGATATATTCCACTCCGATATCGACCTTCCTGTCAGTTATATGGTGGATCGAAACATATACCCTCTCTGCAAGCTGGTGATCGAATACAAAGAAACAATCTTCGGAAAACAAATCGTATCGATCCGTTCCCTCACTCGTCCGACAGACAGAGAATATACGGTCCCTCCTTTCAAAATCGTTTCCCTTTCTCTCTTAAAAAGCCATAGATTCGACATGTCACTGAATTCTCTGCGCGTAGGTGTGGGAGAAAAATTTCATATCATTCCGGCGGATAAACCAATGCATTTATTGAAAGAATTGGATGAAATTCTGGTTCAGGAAGATCCTGACATCCTTCTTTCAGCTTACGGAGATCAGGTGATATTCCCTTATCTTTTCTCAAAAGCGCAAAACTCAAATTTTATGCCTTCTTTCGACAGGGATAAAACGGCTCCCATCCGCAGAAAGATCCAAACCCAAGGAACCAGCTTCAGCACCTACGGAACCATCGTCTATAGAGCCCCTTCTTATCCCTTATTCGGAAGATGGCATATCGATTCTAAAAATAGTTTTTTATACAAACATTCCCAGCTGTATGGAATTTACGAATTGGCCAGAATGTCCAGACTCCCCGTGCAAAAAATGGCACGGTCTTCCACGGGAAAAGCACTCACCTACATAGAAATAGATGTGGCTCTTCGTATGGGTTATTTGGTTCCTTGGCAAAAAAGTGCGGTGGAATCCCCGAAAACCGCATTACAATTATTAAATGCAGACAGAGGGGGACTTGTATTTCAACCTGATATCTACAAAGGATACGCCTGGGAAAACGTAGCTCAACTTGATTTCGCACAGATGTATCCCAGCATCATGGTGATCCACAACATCTCTCCCGAATGCGTTAATTGTGTCTGCTGCGAGAACGATCCGGATGTGCCTCAAGTCCCCCAACTGGGTTATAAAATTTGTAACAAAAGAAAGGGAGTCGTTTCGGAAGCGTTAGAACATGTTTTGTTCCGAAGATCCTACTATAAAAAAAGAAAACAACAAACCCATGGAGAGGCAGCGGAGATTTACGAAGAAAAACAAGCCAGCTTAAAATGGATGTTAGTTACCTCTTTCGGTTATCTGGGATACAGAAATGCGAAATTCGGAAGATTGGAAAGCCACGAAAGCGTAAATGCGTTCGGAAGAGAAAAACTTCTGACTGCCAAAGAAGTCGCAGAAGAAAGGGGATGCGCTTTAGTTCATGCCATCACGGACAGCATCTTCATTCAAAAAGAAGACAAATCTCCTTTCACAAAAGAAGAGTTAAACGACCTATGCGAGGAAATCAAATTCAAAACAGGAATCAAAATGATCGTGGACGGAGTGTACACCTGGCTTCTATTTCCCCCTTCCAGCCAAGATTCCAAAATGCCCGTCGCCAATCGTTATATGGGAAGATTCGAATCTGGAATTCTGAAATCAAGAGGAATCGATTCCAGAAGAAAAGACCTTCCCCTTTTCATCCGAGATGCTCAAAAAAAAATGGTGGATTGGATGAATTCCAAGAAGAACATCCCCGAATTAAAAAATTCGGAAAAAGAAATTTTATCCATCTATCGGTCGTATGACGACATACTGAAATCGGGATCCGTTTCTTGGAGAGATTTACTCATTCGAAGATCGACTTCGAATTCCATGGAAGACTACGAAGTGCAAGGTCCCAGTTTTTTGGCTTTGACTCAATTGGATGAACTGGGAATGAAAGTGCAGGCGGGAGAAAAAATCAAATACCTGGTTCTCAAAAGCAAATCGAAAACGGGAGGCTTACGTTATGCGGTGGAAGAGGTTCTGGAATTGAAACCGCCCGATGAGAAAATCCTTTGGGACAAAGAATACTATCGCAAACTTCTCACTTCAACTTTCCAGGAAGTATGGGCGCCTTTCGCATCCTTCTCCGATTTCGACTCTCTTAGATCCGATCAATTTTTACTTCCTTTTTCTTAGATTGATTTCCGAAAGAAATTTCTGGGCGCTCCCTCCGGGCCGCGCTCTTCGCTGCAATCAAATGAAAACCACTTCCCGCTCTTGGTCGCATGACTTCCTGTCATGACTCCCAAGCTTCGGCATCCCTGCCTTCGCCACCGCTGGAACTGATTTTCATTATTTAAGAAAGGGTTATTCGGTTTGATTTCCGCTGCGATCGCTAGCGCGTCGAATCGCTGAAGACCAAAAAATTAGTTTAACATCAAATTATTTTTTGACATCCCTATTCGGATCTACGTCTATACAATAAATATGACCAGAGCCTCCGGTAACAAAAACAAGAATGAATCCTTTCTATCCCCAATCTGGGATCGAAAACTCTCCAGAAAACAATGGCTCTGGGGAGCCTTATCCGCATTCGGTGTTTTGGGAATCGGAACCTATGCCATATCCAAACAAAAGGAGAAATCTTCCGTGTCTAAATCTCTCATCTTACAATCCGTTCCTTTGCATTTTCAATGGCCCACTTCGGATCCTTTCCTATTCTGCGTTCATCACGAAGATCATTATCCTCAAGGAAACGGGAAATTCGGACCCAAGGCCTCTCTTTCCGGAAGAGACATCGGACAAGATTTTGAAGGAAAAGACGGATGGAGGATGTACCACGGAGAGACGATTCCCGGTTTTCCCGGCCACCCCCATAGAGGCTTCGAAACGGTAACGGTGGTTCAAAAAGGACTAGTGGATCATGCGGACTCGTTAGGTGCCGCAGGAAGATACGGAGACGGAGATGTTCAGTGGATGACCGCAGGAGGAGGAGTGCAACATTCCGAAATGTTTCCCTTGCTGCATGAAGACAAAGAGAATCCTTTGGAACTTTTTCAAATTTGGCTGAACTTACCAGGAAAAAATAAATTTGTGCCTCCTCATTTCACAATGCTTTGGAACGAATCCATTCCTGTGAGGGAAACAAAAGACAATTCAGGTAAAAAACTAAAAGTAAAAACAGTCGCAGGATCATTATTTGGCGATAAACCGTTAGCCCCTCCTCCCAATTCTTGGGCAGCAGATTCCGGGAACGAGGTAGGAATCTATGTATTGGAGTTTGAAGAGAATGCAAAGTTCAACATTCCAGCCGCTTCCCAAGGTCTCAATCGAAGCCTCTATTATTTCAGGGGAGAAGGTCTTTCTTTAAACGGAGAATCCTTAGCAGGTTCTACTATGTATCGAGTTCCTTCCGAAGCAGAATTGGAGATTCAAAACGGAGATACGGCAGGTAAAATTTTAATTTTGGAAGGAAAACCCATCGGAGAACCTGTAGTAAAATACGGTCCTTTCGTAATGAACAGTCCCGAAGAAATACAACAAGCGTTTAACGATTATCGCCGCACTGAATTCGGAGGTTGGCCTTGGCCCAGCTCCTATCCTGTTCATAAAGGCGCCGGTCGGTTTGCCAAACATGCGGATGGAAGGGAAGAAACGCCGACTTAGTTCGGCAGAAAATATCTTTACACAATCAAAAACGGTGTTCAGGGTTGGATTATGCCCATCCAAAAAACAGTCCGGTTGAGGACTCATACGTTCGATCTGGACTGGAACCGTCATGTCACCAGCCGTACTTACGAAAAGTTCGGATACGACGCTAGGTTTTCCGTTCTGGAAGACCTAGGTTATTCCGTTTCACATTGTCTGGAAAATGAAATCCACTATGTTTCTCATTCCACATTCGTCCGCTTTTTGGGACAACAATTTGCAAACTCGGATATAGACGTCATCACGGAACTGTCCCAGGATGAAAAAGGGCTTCTTTATTGGAAACAAAACCTAATCGATGCAAACGGCAAACCGGCCTGCGAACTTCTGACTACCTCCTATCTGGAAGATAAGAATAAAAACAAACTAAAGTTAGATGCTCCAGGACTCAAGGAAGAATGGAAAGAATCGAAAATCCATGACCGAAACAAAGATCAATTCACTCTGCAGCATTCATTAAACATTCCTTTCAGCGATATGAATTGTTTTTGGAATCTTCCTTCCGATTCCATCTGGAAAATTTTCGAAGAAGGCAGATTTCTATTTTTCAAAGAAATCGTAGACCTCTCTTTGATTCGGGAAACAGACACGACTACCTTTTTTATGGGAGGAGAAATCCAAATAAAGGAACTACCCGCTCCCGGTTCACAAATCATTTTACACAGTTGGATTGAGAGTTTCGAAAAAATCCGTTTCTACTTTAGGCAAGATATTACTGACAAAGAAGGAAATGTTTTGGTGAGCATGAGAGATGAACAATTATTCGTAGCGCTTTCCGCTTCTAGACCCAAAAAAGCTCCTCCCGAATTCATCACAAAAGTGGAAAAATTTATAGAAAAGCCATAAGAAATGAGTATAAAAACTAATTTCCTGTACTGTTTTTAAGCATAGAAGAAACGTTTTTAAGATTAATCAGAAATATTGACCCATTGGTCACTATTTCGTTTGCCCGCAACTGCCAGTGATAAATTTTAGTATATAGAATCGGAGAATTTCATGAGTTTTGCAGAACTTTCGATCAAACGTCCTATTTTCATCACCTGTACGATCATTTTGATTTTAGTCACAGGTTACATCTCCTTGAACAAACTGGGAGTCGATCTCTTCCCTAACGTAACCATCCCGGTAGTAACGGTAACTGTTCCTTATCCTGGCGCTGCACCGAACGAAATTGAAACTCTAATCGCCAAACCGGTTGAAGACGAATTGTCCACAATCTCCGGTGTCAAAAGAATCAAAGCGATTTGTAACGAAGGTCAGGGAACCGTTGTGGTAGAATTCACAATGGAAACCGACGTGAAGTATGCGGAACAACAAGTAAGAGATAAAGTTTCTTCCGTAAAACCCAAGTTACCTGACGATGCAAAAGAGCCAGTGATCCGCAGAATCGATCCGGCGGATCAGCCGATCCTTATCCTTGCCTTGAAAGCGAATCTTCCCGATGCAACTCTCTACGATATTGCCAACGAAGAAATCAAACAAACCATGCTAACTGCGCAAGATGTGGGAAACATTCAGATCTACGGTGGACGTAAAAGAGAAATCCATGTGGTTCTCGACCGAGATAAACTTAGATCCCACATGATCTCCGCTTCCATGGTATCCAATCGTCTTGCTTCCGGGGGAACCAACATCCCTGCCGGAAAAGTAGCACGATCCGATAAAGAACTTGTTTACAGAACCATCAACGAATTCAGATCTCCCGAAGAAATCAGAGACACTCCCCTTTCCCTATTCGGAAACGAAGTTCCCATCAAAATAGGTCAGTTAGGTGAAGTAAAAGACACGATGGAAGATGAAACTTCCAGAGCTTACTTCAACGGAGAAAAAGCGATCTTCCTACTTATCTACAAACAATCCGGCGCCAATACGGTAGCGGTTGCCAAAGAAGTAAAAAAAAGAGTCGTAGAGATCAACAAAGAACTCTCCAGAAGAGAGGGCGGGCTCAGCCTTGCGATCGCAAACGACAACTCAACTGCGATCGAAGATAATATCTACGACGTAAACGAAACCATCATCATCGGAATCGTGCTTACGATCATCGTCGTTTTACTATTTTTGGGCTCCGTTCGTTCCACACTCATCACAGGGCTTGCCCTTCCTAACTCTCTTCTAGGTGCATTCATCCTGATGGCGGTGGCCGGTTTTACCGTAAACGTAATGACTCTTTTGGCATTAAGTTTGGCGGTAGGATTACTGATCGACGATGCGATCGTGGTTCGGGAAAACATCTTCCGTCATAGGGAGATGGGAAAAACGGCAAGACAAGCCTCCATCGACGGAACCAAAGAAGTGACTCTTGCTGTCATCGCAACCACGATGGCAGTCATTGCGGTATTTATGCCGATCGCTTTCATCAGCGGTGTCGTAGGACAGTTCTTAAGAGAATTCGGACTCACAATTTGTTTTGCACTTTTGATTTCCCTTTACGACGCCTTGACCATTGCACCGATGTTATCCGCCTATTTCGGAGGAGCAATCGGATCACATGGAGCAGGACACGGAGAAGCAAAAATCGAAATCTCCCCGAACGAACCTAAAAAAGGAATCGCACTGATTTTCTTCTGGCTGTTTTTGCCTTTCCGAATCGTGATCGGAATCTTCAATTTCGTATTGGATAAGATCCTAGTAGTATTCAATAAATTTCAAACCTGGTTGGAACATGTTTATGCAGGCATTTTGAGATTCACTTTGAACTTTCCGATCTTGATCATCATGCTCGCCTTGTTCTTGTTCGTATTTAGTATCTTCCTGACCAAATACATCCCTAAGACCTTCTTGCCTGCTCAGGACCAAGGTAAATTCCAAGTCACTTTGGATATGCCTCCTGGAACTTCGGTGGAAAAAATGGCATCTGTCGCCAAAGAAGTTTATGAAAAGATTATGGCGCACAAAGAGATCAAACAAGTCGCTCTCTTTAACACAAATAGAACCGCTTCCATGTTCATCCAGATGGTTCCTTCCCATGAAAGAACGGTAAACACGAGCCAATTTAAAGACATTTTAAGAAAGGATTTGGCGACAACACATCAATACGCCACTCCGATCGTAAAAGATATCGATATGGTCGGCGGAGGACAAAGACCTTTCACTTTGGTGGTGAGCGGACAGAATGGAGACGAAGTACAAGACTACGGTTTGAAGTTATTCGAAAGACTTAAAAAATCGACTGCCCTTCTTGATGTGGATACAAGTTACAGAGCAGGTGCTCCTGAATTCAGAGTGGTGCCGGATCGTTCCAAAGAAGTATTGTTAGGGATTCCCGGTTCCGCAATCGGTATGGAACTTAGAACTCTCATCGAAGGAACCACTCCTGCCGTTTATAGAGAAAACGGAGTAGAATACGACATTCGCGTTCGTCTCCAAGAAAGACAAAGAGATCTGAAAGAAAACTTTTATCTTTCTTATGTTCCTAACTTCAATAATATGATGATCCCTATCCGCAACGTAGCCAAAGCGGAAGAGACTACCGGTCTTGCAACGATCAACCGTTTGAACAGAAACCAATCTCTGGAAATTTATGCGGACATGAAACCAGACGGACCTGGTATGGGAGGAGCTATGGAAGAAATTTCCAAAATCACCCAAACGGAACTTCCTCTTCCCGGCACGGTTCGTATCAATTACTTAGGCCAGGCGGAAAACTTCAAAGAGATGGGAACTTCCATGGCGATCGCGATGGGATTGGGAATTCTATTCATCTATATGGTGTTAGCTTCCCTTTACGAAAGTTTCATCACTCCGATTGCGATCATGCTCGTTCTTCCTCTGGCGCTTTGCGGTGCCTTCTTTGCATTGTTCCTTGCGAACGAATCGATGAACCTGTTCTCCATGATCGGTTTGATCATGCTCATCGGTGTGGCTACGAAAAACTCCATCCTACTTGTGGACTTTACGAACCAATTGCTTCAACAAGGAAAAGAAATGAAAGAAGCGATCATTGAAGCGGGAAGAGAAAGACTTCGTCCGATCCTAATGACTTCTTTCGCTCTTGTGGCAGGATTTCTTCCTATTGCGATCGGTTTGAACGAAGCATCCAAACAAAGAACCAGTATGGGATGGGCGCTGATCGGAGGGATCATCTCCTCTACACTACTGACATTGGTTGTGGTGCCGGCTGCGTTCTCTTATATTGAAAGAGTAAACAATCTCATCAGAAGACACTCCCCCAATCCGGACGCAAAATAAATACAAACGAAAAGGCAACGGTTTACCAAAGTCGTTGTCCTATTCCTAAAACATCTAAAGCCGGGAAAAACTTCCCGGTTTTTTATTTTCATCTTAATCTTTCAGTTTAGAAATTTCCTCATCAGTCAATTCTCTATATTTTCCGATTCCCAAGTTCGGGTCTAAAGACACAGTTCCCATCTTTTCTCTTTTGAGATATAAAACCTCTTTTCCCAACATAACAAACATTCTACGTATTTGTCTGTATTTTCCTTCTTTGATCAGAACTTTCGCTTTGGAAATTTCACCAGATTCCAAAAGGATGAGTTTTGCCGGTAAAGATTGATATCCGTCTTCCAAAACGATTCCTTTTTCGAATGCAGCCATATCGTTTTCATCCAAATGCCCTTTTACTTCTGCAAAATATTCCTTCTCCACATGATGTTTAGGAGAAGTGTAATGGTGAGCGAAAGCTCCGTCCGTTGTAAAAATAAGTAATCCTTCCGTTTCCTTATCCAAACGACCTACGGGAAAAAGATTCATGTTTCTATGTCTTTCCGATAAATATGCCATCACTGTTTTTTCTCTAGGATCTTCCGTGGCAGTAATGCAATCAGGAGCCTTATTCATCATAAAATAATAATGTTCTTTGCGGATCAGTATCTCTTCTTCCCAACGAATCTCATCCGATAAAGAAACCTTCATAGAAGGGTCTTTCGCCAAAACACCGTTGACCCAGATTTTTTTTCCGGAGATCAAACGTTTTACATCCGTTCTTGATCCGATTCCCAAATTGGAGAGAGCTTTGTCCAAACGTTCCGAAGCCATAGTTTAAGATGATAGCCGAAAAGGGTTCTTATCTGTAAAGCGACTCTCCCAAGGAATTCAACCCAAGGAGGAGGAAACGGCAGGATAAAAAACTCTTCCCTCTGAATTTCCGCTTTTATTTGATTGGCGCGATCCGGTCTTTCAAAATTAACATCAAACTTAAGACTTCTATGGACATTCAAGACTGCATTCGATTTTTGGAAGAGCTGGCAGACGATCCTTCCCGATTGACCAATCTACCGGAAAAGGAAAGGCTCGCTCTGATGATCGCTGCAGGGAAAGTTTCTCGCCCGGATCGCAACGAAATCAGAAGAAGAAACAAAACGATCAAAAAAGATCGCAAATTAGCAGTCGTTACGGAAGAAAAAAAAGCAAGAGCCTTAACAGGGATCAGAACCGCAAGAACGGAAACGGTATTCAAAGCACCTCTACAAATAACCGATCAATCTCAAGGCTGGAGCTGGGAAAAAGCTTCCAAGCTAAGCTCACCTCGCAACTGTTATATATGTAAAAAAGAATTCATTAAACTGCATTTTTTCTATGATGCAATGTGTCCGGAATGTGCCGACCTGAACTATTCAAAACGATTTCAATCCGCTCCTTTGGACGGCCAAGTGGCGGTCATCACAGGAGCTCGTCTGAAGATCGGATACCAAGCGACACTTATGCTTTTGCGTTCCGGGGCACAAGTCATTGCAACGACACGATTTCCCGTCGATGCGGCGATTCGTTTTTCCAAGGAAGAGGATTATCGGAAATGGAAAAATCGACTTCAAATCTTCGGTTTGGATTTGAGGCACACTCCCAGCGTGGAAATTTTTTCCAGTTATCTGGAGCATACTCTCACTCGATTGGATATATTAATCAATAACGCAGCGCAGACGGTAAGGCGCCCCCCCGGTTTTTATTCCCATCTGATGACAACGGAAAACAAACCGGTTTCCGAACTGACAGAAGAAGCGAAACACCTGCTTTTGTTTCACGAAGAATGCAAAAAACAACTCACTACTTCCTCTCTTTCCTCCCTGCAAACGGAAGACCTAGCGGAAGAAAAAGCTCTTCCGGTAAGTTGGACGGGAAAACTTCCGGGTATAGGAATTCGATCCTCGGCAGCACTGTCACAAATTCCTTATTCTCATGACCATTCCCACGAATTGGAATCTGTTTTTCCGGAAGGAGAAGTGGATGCAGATCTACAGCAAGTCGATCTTCGCAAAACAAATAGTTGGCGATTAAAACTGGGAGAAATCAATACTTCCGAAATGCTGGAAGTGCAATTGGTCAATGCGGTGGCACCGTTTGTATTATGCAACAGACTTGTTTCCATTATGAGAAGGGACAATACAGGTAAAAAACATATCGTCAACGTTTCCGCTATGGAAGGAAAGTTCCACAGATTCAAAAAAGAAGACCGCCATCCTCATACGAACATGGCAAAGGCCGCTTTGAATATGTTGACTCACACTTCCGCAAGCGATTTTGCAAAAGACGGAATTTATATGAATGCAGTGGATACCGGCTGGGTGACAGATGAAGATCCGGCAGAACTCTCTAAACTCAAACAAGACTTACACGACTTCCAGCCACCGTTGGATATTGTAGATGGCGCCGCAAGAGTCATGGATCCTGTCTTTGACGGAATCAACACCGGCAAACACTGGTGCGGAAAATTTCTAAAAGACTATTTCCCTATTGATTGGTAAGGGAGCTCTTATCACCTTCCCCCCTCGCTCCAAAAATCAATTTCTGCAAACCTTCTGCATAGCGAACATTACCTAGAAAA
>NZ_RQHW01000067.1 GCF_004770995.1 Leptospira idonii
CCAGGTTGCTTCTTCTCTTCTCCTAATTCCTTACATGTTATTGCCAAAGGCAATAACACAATAAACAATAAACTAAATAATAATTGCTTTCTCATGTTCCTGCTCCATTCACCGTTGCTCCACCAGCCATTTCCTTTATAAAATATGTTGGATTAATTCTCCATTTTGTCGGATCTCCAGATTGATTCCTCTCTACAACATCATAGAATTCGGGTGCAATTTTCGGTTGAGTTACTGTCGTTATCTCCAAATGTAAGTGAGATCCTGTTGACCTTCCCGTTGATCCCATCGGTCCTATCTCATCTCCTGCACGGAATGTATTGTCTCCAGTATACGGTTGATCTAAATGTTTATACGATATATCATATACTCCTGCATACTTTCCTGTTAGCTCTGATCTAATTGTCACTGAATTTCCATTTCCTGTTACCTTTGTGTCAGGATTCGCTCTAGCCTCAGGGGAAATGTTCATTATACTCTCTTGTCTTCCTGACAAATACACTCGATCTGCATCACTAGAACTATTTATCATATAATAAGACTTAGTAGTCTTATCGTATTGAACTCCGGTCTCTTTCATCTTTGGTGCATCAAAATTAAACTTGGGATCTATCGCAATTAATTTGGCGCGATCCATTACATTTCCACTCGCATCCACATATGCACCTAGCTGCCCGTTCGTATTCATCTTCGTTGGATCAAAATCTACACCGGCTCTTCTTAAATCTACAGAATCCAATACTTGAACGGATGCTCCTTGTGTTCTAGCTATTATTGTTCCGTTTAGCATTGAATTCACTCTAGTCCCTACTTCACCAGCTATATCGATTCCCTTATGTGCGTTTCCATACAAGTGAGCATTCAAAGCTTCTCCTACAGAATACCCATCTGGTCCATAATGTGAGTTTAAAGATATTGTTCCTACATTCCCTCTGTTGTCACCAATAGGACTCTTGAATCCATCTGTCAAAGTAAATGTTTGCTTTTCATAATCACCTTTATGACTTATATAAGCTTTAATGTCATCGTATGGCAATGTTCTAGTGAGTCCTTC
>NZ_RQHW01000012.1 GCF_004770995.1 Leptospira idonii
CCTGGCAGACCTAATACTCCTTGGATTTTGATCAAACTTATACGAAAGATTGCAAAAGAAAACAAAGTCTGGGGAGCTACTAAACTACATGGGATTTTATCAAAACTAGGTTTTCTCATCTCCGAACGAACTGTTTCTAAATACATTCCCAAAAGACCAGCCAACCCAAGAGATAGAATCAATTGGAAAAACTTCTATTTACTCCATTCCGATTCTATGATCGTTTCAGATTTATTTTCCATCTATTCCAGAAATTTCTCTCAAATCTTCAGAGTCGTTTTCTTTTTAGATCTCAAAACGAGGCAAGTTCTACATTATGAGATTCAAACTCGTCCTACAACTCGCTGGATGAGAAAAGTATTCAAACTTGCCATTCGTAAAAAAGGAAAAAAGAACACTTCTTATCTAATCACAGATAATGATTCTTTATTTGGAAAACGATTTTCCAAATACCTAGAACGGATTGGAATTAAACATAAAAAAACTGCGATTCGTTCTCCCTGGCAAAACGGTTATGCGGAACGTTTTGTCAAAACTTGTAAAAATGAATTTCTAGATTATTTCATACCGTTGAATGAATATCATTTAACAGTCAAACTCGATGAGTTCATCCATTTTTACAATCACAACAGGACCCATCTTGCTTTGAATAAAGACACCCCTGTATCTTCGGAGATTTTGCATAAACCTAGAGACGGTGATTATAAGCTCATTTCCCACCCAGTTCTCGCTGGACTTTATCACACCTACTCCTGGAAAAAAGTAGCTTAGGCTATCTCTGTAAAAGTGATTTCTATCTATTCTCTTCAAAACAAGAGAAGGATTCCCTATGTCTTCTTATGAACATAGCTTGTATTTTTGAACCAAAACCAATCGTTTACAGAACAAAAACTCAAACCAGTCTCACTTTTCTATCCAAAAAAACTAACACCCGCTTCAAATCCATCCAACTTAACGAACAAAATGTTCAATTACTTAGTTTTTGCGAGGCTCA
>NZ_RQHW01000039.1 GCF_004770995.1 Leptospira idonii
TTGTTTGGTGTAGGACGGAGAGAGGAAGACAATCTGTTAGCTAGTGTGAAGCCAAAAGATGCTCCTGAAATGCCGAAGGCACCAGATCTACCACAGTCAACACTTCAAGGAATGTCACCGTCTGATGTTGCATCGAACACAGAGGTTCCCAAACCAATAGAGATAGTTAGAGTAAAAGATGGTCAAGGAGTTGGAGGAGATTCAACGACAGCAGCAGACCAAAAACCTAAAACGGGAACTAAAGCAGGAACATTTGGAGATAGTCCAGATCAGCTTAAAACAAAGATAGAGACGTTATCAAAGATTCTCCCCGAATCAGCAGTAGAACAAATTAAACAAAATGATGAAGCAGTATCGAAACTAAAGCAAAACAAAGAGAAGTATGCAGATTTAGCCAACTTGCTCAATGACAGAAGTAGTTTTGATCAGTATATGAAGTCTCCTTTAGTTTCCGATAAAGAGAAGGCTTTCTTACAGTATTTTAAAGATTCTACAATAGATATACGAGGAGGAGCAGAAACATTAAATACGACATCTTTCGAGAATACAATACGCGATAGTAAGCTAGCAGAGATAAAGAACTCGAAAGCATATAAAGAATTAGTGAAGTATATTGATACAGAAACGACTCGGTTGAATCAGTCATCGAATAAGATAGTGAATGCAGCGATCATACAGGATGCAAAGAGATATTCGGTAAGTGAAGAGAGCCAGTATGCAGGAAAGTTGGATAAGAATATCTTAAATAAATCAGAGAAGGATTTCTATAATTATACAGATAATTTCGTGAGTACACGTAGTGAGCTAGCAAGTGATCGTTTGGACATAACAAAACAGTTAGGAGACTTAGCAGAGAAGCAAGGAAAGGCAACAAATGCTGGCGATGTTAAGAAGATCCAAGAACAGATCAACCAGTTGCAGACTAGATTGACACAGATGGATAGCAATATGTTGAATCATACGATGTCGATGCAGGTAGGAGAGAATCCACA
>NZ_RQHW01000001.1 GCF_004770995.1 Leptospira idonii
CTGCTAATGGCTATATTTAGTTTATGATTGTATTTTTTCCCTAATTCTTTATATATCTTTTTTATTTTTGTTATTTCTTGTTCAGTTATAACGTTTGCAGGTAGATATTCATATGGATTAGATGAATAATATGAATTACTTAAATTTGGAATAAAATCAGGTGAATATTTGAAAAATTTTCCTAATACTTGAATACTTCCTTCCTTTACTAGGTGTATAGATTCTATGATTTTTCTGATTTTTTCATCTAACGATTCAAAAAATGTACTTTGTAATTCTGTCTTAGTATCCATAGAGAAAGTTATCTCGACTTCTGTCTTTAGCGTTAATCCAATAATTGAATAAAAATTTGGATTTATTTTTAGTTGATCAAATAAATAATCAATAGTTAATGCTAAAGATAATTCTTCGTGCGTTAGTTTTTTAAGTTTAAAATTATGATCAAATTCTATAATAGTGTTTTCATTTCTAATGTGAATTCCATTTATTAATACTATTACTTCTAGTTCAATTTTTTCTTTTTTAAGAATATTTTCAATTTCAGATGTTATATTATAAATCCTGTCGTTTAAATTTATTGTGTTTCTCTGATTGGTTATGTAATTACAAATTCGGAATAATAATGTGTGAATTTCTGGGAGTTTTACGCAGACTCCAGGATAAGTTAAATACCCGAAGAGTTGTGGAATTTCAGTATAAACAATTTGGCTCAATTTGTTAAAGAGTTTCTCCTTTTCAATTTCTTCTTTAAACTTCATTGAGGAACGAAACCCCTTAAAGGTAATCTCGTTGCTTTGAATTCCATGTTTTATAACTTCGTGCTCTAACTTTCTATCCAGCGAGGGAATCTTTTGGAAAACTTCAATTGAAAGTAGTATTAAATCTGCGAGAGTTTCTTTTTCTTTTATAGTCATAGAATTATTAGGGTTTTGAGAATTTCGCATAACGAACTAGGCTT
>NZ_RQHW01000071.1 GCF_004770995.1 Leptospira idonii
TTCGATTTCATTCTTAAATAATTCTTTATAAATCTCTGACGAGGCTGTTGCAGATAAAATTAAGTATTTTGAAGATGAAGAAGGAAATTGAAAATTAGATAAAACTTGATATTCATTTTTAAGTTTTAGAACGTGAAACTCATTTTGGAAGTGTTTTAAGACTGATAAAGATGAATTAGGAGGGTGAGTTCCTCGAGAGAGATGTTTGACTAACTTTTCTGTTTCAGCTTCTAGCAAATTATTTATTTTGGTGGTAAGAGAAGGATTGAGAAATGACTTTATTTCGCCAATTTCCATCTCATCCAGAGATTTTAGTAAATCTTTTATCAGAAATGATTTCTCGCTTCTTAGAGCGGTAAGTTCATTGGCTTTGACAAATGAATCTCGGAACATGGAGTCGATTAGGCACTCATCGAAGATAACATGATCAAAATTTTGTGAATTTAATGAGCTTAAAAAAAACTTAGAGTGAGTTGCGACAATAAATTGATTCGTTGCAAGTATGTCTTCGGTAGACTTTTTGTGTTTGAGGTAAATTTCTTTTAGAGATTTTAGTCTAGGAGTAGTTGGCTCTAAATCTTCAAAGATTTTGTAGCTGTGAATGCCTTTTGAGGAATTTTCTTCAAAGAAATCTTCAAGTTGTTTCGGAATAGAAGGAAGACTGGTGAAATTTGAGAAATTTGTGTAGTTTTCAATTCTCTTGACCAGGACAAGGATTCTTTTATTAGAAAAGATTTTAGGCAGAGAATTAGTAAAATAAGACTTACCGGTTCCAACATCTGATTTGATTAATGTGAACTTTGCTTCGGGAGAGGAAATAGAAGAAATAATTTGATCATGTAAGGCATCACGAACTTCTTTGAGAGTGGGTTTGTGACTTTGAGTTATTGTGCTACTGTATTTTTTGTGAAGAGATATGAAAGGTTGTTGGTCATTAAAGGTAAT
>NZ_RQHW01000056.1 GCF_004770995.1 Leptospira idonii
TTCGATTTCATTCTTAAATAATTCTTTATAAATCTCTGACGAGGCTGTTGCAGATAAAATTAAGTATTTTGAAGATGGAAACTGAAAATCTGAAATAATTTGATATTCATTTTCTAGTTTTAGAACGTGAAATTTATTTTGGAAGTGTTTTAAGGCTGATAAAGGTGAAATAGGTGCTTTAGTTCCTTGTGAAATATGTAGAATCGCTTTTTCTGACTCAGCTTTTAGCAAATTACTTATTTTTTTTGTAAGAGGCTGTATATCAAACGACTTTATATCGTCAATCTCCATCTTATCTAGCGATTTAAGTAGGTATTTGATCAGAAATGATTTCTCGTTTCTCAAAGCTGTAAGCTCATTTTCTTTGACCGTTGATTCTCGGAACATTGAGTTAATTATACACTCATCGAAGATAACATGATCGAAAGCTTCTAAGTTTAGTGAGCTTAAAAAGAATTTGGAGTGAGTTGCGACAATGAATTGGCTAGTTGCAAGTATTTCTTCGGTAGACTTTTGGTGTTTGAGGTAAATTTCTTTTAGAGATTTTAGTCTAGGAGTAGTTGGCTCTAAATCTTCAAAGATTTTGTAGCTGTGAATGCCTTTGGGAGAGTTTTCTTCGAAGAAATCTTCAAGTTCTTTTGGAGCAGAGGGAAGATTAGTGAAATTTGAATAATTTGTGTAGTTTTCAATTCTCTTGACCAGGACAAGGATTCTTTTATTAGGAAAGTGATCTGGTAGAGAATTAATAAAATAAGATTTACCGGTTCCAACATCTGATTTGATTAATGTGAACTTTGCTTCGGGAGAGGAAATAGAAGAAATAATTTGATCTTGTAAGGCATCACGAACTTCTTTGAGAGTAGGTTTGTGACTTTGAGTTATTGTGCTACTGTATTTTTTGTGAAGAGATATGAAAGGTTGTTGGTCATTAAAGGTAAT
>NZ_RQHW01000004.1 GCF_004770995.1 Leptospira idonii
CCTTTATGGGGAGCAAAAGTATTGTAGTCGTCAATCCAATTATGAATTTTAATCATAACTTCTTCTGCATGGTTTAACTGATTCACATATACATAATCCCTTTTAAATGTTTTTACAAATGCTTCTGCCATCCCGTTACTCTCAGGGGAATAAGCAGGGGTGTGACAAATTTCAAATCCTAATGTTTCCGCAAATGCCATAGTGGCAAGAGCCGTATACTGAGGACCGTTGTCAGACAGAAATTGAATGGAAGGTGGCATAGAATCGCCAAATCGCTGTTCCTTTGCCTCAAGCAAGATATCCCGAATCATCTGACCTTTGATTCCTACCGTTGAGGAAATATAGCTTATAATTTCTCTATCATGACAATCCATTACAAAAGCGACCCAGATCAATTTTCCATCCCAACAACGAATTCCTAAGATGTCGGAACACCATCTAATGTTACTTTTTAACGTGATGATTTTCCCTTCATGTGTGCGTTTGGGTCTAGCGGTATGTCTTTGTAAAAGTAGATTTTGTTCTTTCATCATTCGATAAATCCGTTTATGATTCACACATGCAAAACCCTTGTTTTTATTGATACGATTGACAATCGCAGTAACCCGTGGATATCCATAAGTTGGTCTTTCTTTACAGACTTCTTGAACCGTCTCTAAGATATGATTTTTGAATCCATCGATAGTTTTTCTTGTGCGACTAGACCCATTCTTATAGTAAAAAATCGATCGAGATACTCCCAATGCTTCTGCGATCCGACTCATTCGAAACCTTCTATTCCTTCCAATGGCTTTTGCGAGATCAGTTTTTTTTTACGAGCTAGAATCACCGCTTCTTTCAGGATTTCGTTCTCTTCCGTCTTTCTACCGAGCATGCGTTCCAGACTTTTGATTCTTTGTTCGAGTTTTTTAACTTCAGATTGAGGAACTA
>NZ_RQHW01000076.1 GCF_004770995.1 Leptospira idonii
CAAAATTAGATCAGGAAGAAATCATTTAACCTAATAAAAGTTAGAAGAGTGTGACTGGCGAATACTATATTTGTACACAATTAAGATTCATTATATGAACATCTTATTCTTTCTTAAGGGCGCCTCGTAATAGTTTTTATATTATTATCCTATTGCTTGAACCGACCCGGCTCTCCCTCGACGACAACGCTCGGTCGATCCGTGGCGCAGGGAAGGTTTTTACTGCTCATAATCATCCTCACTCTTAAGTTCTGGAATTGGACAATGATCTATAATGCGGGTAATTAAAATATTGGGCTCTTTCTCAAAACTTGTGTTACCTCGAACCGTGATAGCATTGCTCCTAGGTTTAAGCTTTTCTTCTTCCTTGGTTTCTGCCTCGCCTAAGGTATGAACAAAATCAATCCTATAAGTGAACAAATAATTTGGAGGACCATTCTCTCTTTTCATGGGTTCATAAGCACGATATGCACGAATTTCTATCTTCTTTATTGGATCAGTGAAAAAGCTTTGAGAATTACAATATGCATTGTCGTTTTTCCTTAATTTCTTAATCCATAATTCTTGAATTACTCCATTTTCATTTTTTATCTTTAACTTCTCTGCAAGAGGATTTGTAATATCTCTACCTATCAACCAAACAAATTCTTCATAATTCTTCTGTCCAAATACCTTTACCATATCCTTTACATATTTAACTATAACTAACTTCGCAATCTCTCTTGGATCCATATTATACTTATCAAAAAGTTGTTCACTGATCGTATCTTTATAATGTCTTACAAAATAAATATTACCTTCCAATAATTCCTCATCTGGACCTTGCAACCATTCTTTCCCAAATCTTTGACCAGGTTGCTTCTTCTCTTCTCCTAATTCCTTACATGTTATTGCCAAAGGCAATAACACAATAAACAATAAACTAAA
>NZ_RQHW01000022.1 GCF_004770995.1 Leptospira idonii
GTAGTATCTGGAATATTTTCTACAATTGGCATAAAGTTAGAATTTAGACCGTATTATCTGAAGTGGAAAGAGAATTAAATCTCAACTTTCGCAACTGTTTCTAAGTGAACTAAGTTCTAACTACTTTATTTCTACCAAGTTTTAGCGTAATCAGGTAAAATGAAATTAGAGAAGATTACTACTTTTGATTCATGTTCAAAAGGTCTGGTTCTGCCGATGGCTTGAACCAATTCTGATTCTATCATTGAGTAGTAGATTTCATTAATCTTTTGATCATTGGAAACTTTGAAGTAATAAATTCTTCTATTTCTGTAGGTATCTTCTTCGTAATTGAGTTCATTATAAGGCTTGATCTCTGGATTCTCGAAACCTACAGTATGTAAGAGTAATTTGAATCGATTTAGGTTGGGATTCGGCGTTCCTATAATTACAAGATTTTCACCAGACAGATTGTTGTTGGAGGAAAGTGAGTAAAAATGAGCGTCAGGCTCTAATTCTTTGAAACTAATTGTTTTATAATCATTTTCACTATACTCATGGAGTTTTAGCATTGCCTCTGATCTTTTTTCTTCGAGAGAATGTTTTGTTAGATTAAAACTAGTATATTGAAGGATATTTGCTTTCATTTGAGGCTGAGGTAGGTCGATGATTTCGATTTCATTCTTAAATAATTCTTTATAAATCTCTGACGAGGCTGTTGCAGATAAAATTAAGTATTTTGAAGATG
>NZ_RQHW01000031.1 GCF_004770995.1 Leptospira idonii
CACGCTCACGTGCCCGTCGGTAAAAACCAACTTACAATTATGTGCTAAGCCGTCAATTAAGTTTTATAAAAATTTTCCAAGTTACGCTTCAAAAATTAGATTTTTAGAGCGCAAAAAAGAGGGAAAATGATGCGGAATTATGTCTCATTACAAGAGGAGAAAATATATCCTCTCGGAGAATTAAACATACGTTAGGCAATAAGCTTAAGACCGTTACACGACACAAAACGAACAAAAAAATACGATCGATGGAGACAAGGCTTTCTTTCGAAAAAAGGGAGAGGTAGTTCCAACAAACAACGGACATAGCGGATTTTCCGAATGTAAATAAGATACGTCAAAAACAAAAGGTTTAGAACTTTATAAAATACAAATTCTCTGACACAATTCTTCTATGAGTTAGAAGCGCAGATTGTATTGAAAGTAACTGTAGGAGTCCGGCATAAAAACTCCATTCGCATTGGAGGAATACACTCCTCCTGCCGGTTGTTTGGAAGGAAGAAAACCTATATCGAAAGACTCTTCATCCAATCCTAATGCGAAAAAAGTGATCGCAGAAACAAACATGAGTCCGATCCCTACGACCATCACTCCTCCCACCAACTGACGATTGCGCCTGTTTTCCATAGGAAGAGTTCCCGCCAAATCCTTGTAATGATCTCGTTTGCTCTCGGCAGGATCAATGATCGATTTTTGATACGCATACCACATCCAGAACTGATCCGGATTTCCAGACAACGCCGCCTGAAACGCAGCGGTATTCACCCAAGTTACCTGCGGCCTGGCAGCCTCAATCGCTTTGTTTCCTGCATAATTGAAATACAAATAACCTGCATAAAAAAGAAGAGAGCCGTACATAGAATAGGTGGCAAAGTCCTTATAGGTATGATCTAAAAATACGTTCTGTTTGTTCGGATAATAAATCGAAGATTTTCCCGGACGAAGTGTCACATGAAAGCGGGAGAGTTCCCCTTCCTTAGCGTCTACAGGGCGAAATGAATCCACAAAGCCCTCTTTGGAAACCCGCAAACGATTCATTCCCGTAGGAATGGCAACGTTTTCCAAAGGAGTTTTTCCTAAAAATTGAACTCCCAAATAGACATCCGCATCTTCCTCTTCGGAAGTCACAGAGAGGGAAGCAGTATTTTTGATCTGATTCAGCTTGATGTCCAGATAAAACGACTTTCCCGATTCCAAATGAATGGTTTGTTTATAAGGAGCATGTCCCTCCAGAAATACGAATAACTCTCGTTTACCGATCGGAAACTTCTTATCCAATAAGGGAGTTTTTCCCAGATAAACTCCGTCGATATAAACCAAAGAAGATTCGGCGCCGGAGGTTTCAATTTGTACGGTAGTGGTTTCTTTTCCCTGAAGAGACTTGCGGATTTTTTCTCCCAAAGGGGCCATTTCTTGGTAGGCGCGAACGAAGCTTGTTTGATGGGAAAATTTAAGCGTCTTCCCTTCGTATTCATCGAACAATTCCGCATCCAGTTTGAGGTCCAGATCCGTTGCTGTAAATTCCCCGGTAAGAGTAAAGTCACATTCGTATTTGGAAGCGAGAGAATATACATCTTCGAAAAAAGGAGGTTTGATTTCGAAAATCTGCTTCAATTCCAGTTTGATGTATCTAGGATCTTTTTCGGGTTTTAGATTTTTTCTGCCTGCACGAAGATCCGCCAGATCATCCAAGTTTTGAATATCTCGTTTTTTCTTTTTTTTACCGGAAGATTCCGCATCCAATTTTTCCTGCAGAGTTTTCTCGGGATTTTTCCCGAAAGAATGATACACAATTTGAGGATGAGGATGTTCTATATAAATATATTCTAAATTTCTTAAATCAGAGAATAATACGGATGGAAGACCTTTGGATAGATAAGAGAATTTTTCCTCTTTGTGCGAAGATCGAAAAGGAAAGAGACAGAGTTTTCTTTTTTTCTCGAAATCGACAAAACCCTTTACGGATTGTTCCGGAAAACGATAATATTGATCCACCGCAAAGAGCGGAAATATTTGGCAAAAGAACGCAACTAGAAGTAAAAAACTGACAAGTCGCTTCATCCCGAATTTATTTTTCATCCCTACCGAAAGAATAAACCAAACCTATGATACCGAGTATGGGAAGCAAAACCGAAACAGGTGTCTTCTCAAAATAATCTTTGGAAAAAGAAATTTGTTCTCCTAGTCCGGGACCCCAATCGAATAAACTTGTATCCACTCCCAAATAGGAAAAAAGGGCGGTAGTCATGATCACGGAAGGAATCCCGGTTAAAAACAAATATTCGAACAAATTACGAAGAGCCGGCAAGAAATGAACGATAAAAACATGTCCGGAACTTCCACCTAACGAAAGAGAGGCAGCGACATATCCGCTTTGCCTCACATCTCTGATCTTCGCTTGAATCGATTCGTAGCTCATCGCCCAATCGGAAAGTACGATCGCAAAAAGAAGAGTCAATTTTGTTTCCGGAAAAACGGCAAGCACAACCAAAGCGACCAGAAGAGAAGGTAAGGATAAAAAGACGGAAGAGAAAGTTTCAACGAACAACGAATAACGGCTTTTGCGAATATAAGACAAAAAAGAAAAGAAAAAAGATACGAGCAAAGTAACGGCTCTCGCAGGAATGCAGAGAAGTATCGTAGCGACTGCACCGTAAGAAAAAAGAGCGATATTGTCTCTTCCCAAACGATCGCATCCAAGAGGATGTTCCGCAGATAAAAAAGCTTTTTCTCCCGCAAAAGACAAGTTCACTTCATTCGGAGAAGCATTTTTGAAACATCCGAATAAAACCAAAGCGAGAAACAAAACCCTCACCCAATTTCGGGGATTTTTCAGAGATTCAGGCATGTTCCCCTTCCCCGGAAAGTTTTTTCTGCCAATAAAGCGCAGATCGATTTACGATGTAAAATACGATTCCCGTGTACAAGAGTAAGGTGGCAAGAAGCCGAGAATCCATCGATTTGATAGAAAAATATAAGGACTTACCGATTCCAGGAAAAAAGAAAATCTCTTCTACTACCATAGCTCCCGACAATAAGGATCCGAAATCCAAAACGATGAGAATCATAGTCACAGGAAAAAGTTTCAGAAAAATTTCCCTAAAAACGATATGCCTCCAAGGATAACCTCTGGTTTTCAGAAGAAGGACGTATTGAGAATCTGCCTCTTGCCAAACTTCTTTCGATTGGAAGATATAAATGCGTGCGAATACCCTCATTCCTAAAGCCAGTCCGGGCAAAACCACATAATATGTGTTCCACGGTTCATATCCGCCGGGAGGAAAAAGCTCCCATTTATAAAAAAAGAAAAGAAGAAGCAAAACGGCTGCGACAAAGATGGGAGTCGACAGTATGATTTCGGAAACGGACTTAAAAAACAGATCTAACGTTCGAGAACCTAGATACAAAGCGAACAAAGATATTACGATCCCTCCGACGGATCCGAAAAGAATCGCAAATAAGGACAGATGCAAAGTGGGAAGAAATCGGGAAAAGATGTGAGAATAAACCGATTCCCCGCTTTCCGTTTTGCCTCCGTTTTCTAAGAGAATATTTTTCCAAAATTCCCCGAACGGCAGAACAAAAGAAGTAAGGATGGAATCGTTTTCGTTAGATGTAACTTGAGTTAAACCTCCATCCGCATAGAGATAAGCTTTGTCTTTGGAACGGAATGAAGAGATGGAACTGGCGATGAGGCTGAGTAAAAACAAAAACAGGAAAAAACGGATGAGTTCCGATTTCACAGATTTAGGCTTAAGAAAGAAATGCCTTTTGAATCTCTTCAAAGTTTTTCGCTTTGATGAGCTTCTCTCTTTCCTCAGGAATATTTAAAGTTTTTGCGATGAGTGCCAATGTTTTGATGTGATCTTGGAATTTATTTTTGGGAACGATCAACATGATGAAGATTTGCACCAAGGAATGATCCAAAGCCTCGAAGTCGATTCCTTGCGGAGCAATCGCCATCGAACATTTCAATTCATTCACATAATGGACAGAACAGTGAGGAATGGCAACTCCGCTTCCGATTCCCGTGGACATGGACTTTTCTCTGCTTAACAAAGAAGAGACGATCTCTTCTTCATTTGCGGCATCTAGCGTGGATGTAGCGACCATATGAGAAATCATTTTGCGGATCGCTTCTTCTTTAGAAGAAGCTGCGAAATCAAAAATGATATTCTTAGGTTCCAGAATCTCCAGGAGTTGATTCATAGGAGTATTACTTCCATAATTTTTAGACAGGGTTATTTTCCAAGAAAAACCCTAACAAAGACTCCTTCCAAGGGAAAAAAAAGCATAAATATGAGAAACGGATTTCCATTCAATTTGGCAATTAAGAAAGAAATCGGTAATACAATAATAAAACCAAATATGGTAACGAAAAAAGAGCCATAAAAATTTCTTCCCGGTGAGATATGAGAAATCAAAGAAACCGAGGAAAAGCTCACAATCCAGGCAAACGGCAAAGGAATCGTAGAGAATCCCATGACAGAATAGAGCAAAATCCAACCCAAAAAGTAAAAGAACAATACAGGTCTGCGGAAGGCTACCCATGAGATTCCGATTAAGACATAAGTAGATAAAATTTCAAAACTGGAGCGGAAAGGTTCCGCGGTGAAGTTTGCACCACGAAACAAAGGTAATGCGAAATTAGGACCGAGAGATGCGGGATCCACCTCGCCTCTTCCCGGGAAAAACAAAGATGCAGGATTTTGAGATCGAAAGCCCAACCCCATCAGTGAAAATACGGAATCCCATATAAAAGAAAACAGAAGCAGATACCAGAAGACAGGAATCTTTACTGAGTAGTTTTGAGAAACCACTGCATGAAAGAAAAAACCGGAAAGTAACGCCAATACTACAACTGCAGGATGAAACAAAGGCAAAGGAAGAAGCAAAAGATAAAGTAAAATTTGAGATGCGATTGCGATAGGATAAATATGATTTTTAGTACGAAGCAGGTAGTAATAATACAAACCGGAAAGCACCAAACAAAGAATTGTTGAGACTAGATACACGCCCGGTTGAAAAAATAAGAACAAACCGTATACGGCAAGAAGAGAGATAAAATAAAACAGGTCTGCGAATATCTCGGAGGATTTGATTCCCCAACTTCCTTCCGACAATATATAAAGATTTCGTATCATTAAGACTCTTTCGCCTCCAAGATACGAGCTCGGATATCGATTCCGGAAGGACAATATAAAGTGCAGATCCCGCATTCAATGCAGGAAGATTTCAAAAATTCGTCTTCTCTTGTTTTAACAAGGGCCAAAGGATTTGCTTTCGTAGGACAATAGGTATTACATTCATAACAGTCTATACATGCGAATTCATTTCGAATGACAGGAAGTCTTTCGTAAAGAGTAAGATTGTAATGCTCGTAAATATTAAAATTTCCTAATGAATGAATTTCGACGGATTGGATCGGTTCGAACATCCCTTGGAAACTCGCCACTTTATAACGCTGATCGATGTTCTGAGGTATAAAATCCAAAGCCTGACCGTTCGTCAAAAGAAATTGTCTGGGTTCTGTATCCAATCTGCCTTTTTTATCCACAAGACAAACGGAAAGATGCCTTCTCGTAAACGGCTCTCCATAATATAACATTCGTAATATATGGAAGATGGTTTCTGCGCCTAAATAGAGAAGTTCACAATGACGTAAGGAATGGTTCGCTTCTTCGATTCCTAATCCCATTTTAGTATGAATGAGATATTCCGGGATTCCATCCGGGTGTTTGTACTCCAGTTTTTCAGCGAGGAAATAGTTCTGCAAAACCGCCTTAGGAAAAACAGACTGCAAAAGAGCACCGAACTGAGAGAAGGCGTCCGCCATCTCGGATTCGATCATTTCTTTGAAATCCAAATGATTGTAACGAGAATAAGGAGAAAGAATGATATTGAATTCTTTTTGGCTCGAAAAATAAGAGAAATAAGTCTGAAGAGAAACGGAAGGAAAATCCAAAGAAGCAAGAGCACCTTTTTGGAATGTATTCAATAATTCTTCGTATGTGTAACTCTTAGAAGAATAAGGAGATTGAGTTCTCCAACCACCGTCTTGTTTGATTTGAAAATGGGAGCGGCTTTCCGTAAGGGAAGCAACTCCATTGACTGGTGCCAGGATACGTAAGGATCCTGTTTCGACTAAAACCTCCCCAAGCTCGACTCGCTTGGGAAATACATTCGGAATTTCGCTTCCCGGAGGAACGGGGATCAGGAAATTTCCCTGAATCGTCCGCTCCCGTTTGTTTTCTATTTTATGAAATTTCCGGGTAAAGGCGCGAGGAAGCCTAGGGAACAACACTTCCTTAGTCTGACTAGACGGCTTTCACCATGTAAATTTCATCTTTGATTGGGAGTTCTTTTTTGAGATTTTTGATATAAGGCAAAATCTCTCCCATTTCTTCGTAAAATTCGCAGTTGGTTTGCATTCTTCGAGCTACAGTAAAGTATTTATAGAGTTTTTCTTCTCCAGAACGTTTGGACCATTTTTTCTTATTACATTTCACTCGGAGAATGTATTTGTCCTGTTCCGATTCGTATTGGCGAACAACGACACAATGCAAGCAGTTCGCGCAGTAGACTTTTTCACTCATGGAAGACCCCTGAACCTAAGTTGAATGTACAGCTTTTAAAAGAAGGCCGTTTCGTCAAGTAAAGTACCCTGCCAGACCTTAGGCGAGGGCACTTGCCTCTTTTTCTTCCTTGGTGGCCGGCTTAAATTTCCAGTAAGATTCAGCCACAGACAGGAAGGAAACATAGTAAAACCCGATGGCGTAGAGAACCATAAATCCTATGATGTACGGTTTTCCGACCAAAAAGGAAAGATAAATGCAAAATAGGCAGTAGGATCCCATAAAGAATTCTAAAATAGCGCGGTAATCCACAGGTACCACATATTTCATCTTTTCTTTCAGATTCTCTGCTCCGCCCTCGATGCGAAGTTTAGGAGTTCTCTTGAATCCGGATTGAATTCCGAAAACCGCTTCCATCCAAGCGTAAGTGTTCATCACAGCGATTCCCGTTCCGATCATCACCAAAATTGGCAGATAGATGAGTTTGCTTTTCCATTCCTTATGGATTTCTCTTTGAGAATATGCGTAGAAGATCACCGGTCCCAAAGAACCGATGGAAAGGATGGCCGCTGAACCGAAAAGGATTTCCATCGGAAGGTCATCCATTTTGAAACCTGCCCAGTATTCCATCAGTAAGAGAGGAGCTGTCAGAAGGATATTGATGATCATCAAAGGATGAACGGAATAATTGATTAAGTGGGTGATCGCTTCCGCTTTGATCTTCCAAGATTCGTTGGAGTTCCAAATTCTAGGAATCAATTTCACTGCGGTTTGGATCGAACCTTTGCACCAACGGAATTGTTGGGATTTGTATGCATTCATGGTCGCAGGAATCTCTGCCTTACATACCACATCTTTGATGTAACGGAATTTCCATCCTTTCAATTCGGCACGGTAAGATAGATCGAAATCTTCCGTAAGAGTATCGTGTTCCCATCCGCCCGCATCTTCAATACAAGAACGACGCCAGATCCCTGCAGTTCCGTTGAAGTTCATCCAAAGATCGGAACCGTTACGAGCTACTTGCTCGATCATAAAGTGACCGTCGATTCCGAAACTTTGCGCTTTGGTAAGAATGTTGTAATTTTCGTTTAAGTGACCCCATCTGGTTTGCACCATTCCGATGATAGGATCTTTGAAATATCCCATAGTTCTAAGTAAAAAATCGGGTTCAGGAGTAAAATCAGCATCGAAAATAGCGATGAATTCGCCTTTCGCTTTTGCCATCCCTTCGTCTAACGCACCTGCTTTGTGACCTCTTCGATTGGTTCTATGAAGGTGTTCGATCCAAATTCCTTTTTGCGCATAGGAATGAACGAGCCCTCTTACCTTCTCGATGGTCTCGTCCGTAGAGTCGTCCAAAACCTGAATTTGGAGTTTGTCTTTCGGATAATCCAAAGCGCAGGCAGCATCCACAAGACGATCAATCACATAAAACTCGTTAAAGATAGGCAATTGAACAGTTACCACAGGCAATTTTTTGTCGTTTCTGGAAACTATGGATTCCGGTTCTTCGGCACAGTTTTGTTTAAACCTGCTGTATAGAAATACCATGAGGTAGGTATGTAGGCCGAAGTAAAAAAGGAATACTATGTCTAATCCATAGATCGCTAGGAAAGAAAATGACAAGAACGTAAGCATGGCTAATGTCAATGTCGGCAAGTCGACAGTTTCGGTCAAATATTTTGTGCAGCGCCAAATGATTTCGAATTTTCTTTAGTTTCTTTTCCGTACCGATCCTAAAATTTGGTTACCACTTACATGGATTCTCAATGGAAACGTTTTTGGGAAACAGGTCTTTTCCCTTCTCTCGAATTTAGTTTAAGCTTATCTTTCGGTTATTTTCTATCTCTGCTTTTTTACATTTCTTCCCGTGAATTGAGTTTGGTGGATACAAGCGATTCTGCCCTTCCGATTCTACAGGGAATTTTGACAGCGGGGTTCGGATTCGGATTCGTATATAGAAAATATTCTCAAAATCTCCCCAAACCGCTCACCATCGTATTATGTGTCCTGATCCTTACGGAATGGGTTTGGGTATTTCGGGAATCCGCTTCCGAATTTCTGATCGATTACATATTCTCCTTCGATTTGATTTTGGTAGGAGGAGCCGTAGGAAGTTTCGTCGCAGGATTATACTCCGGTTCCTTGAGAGATTACCGTTTTTTAAGTTTCGCTTTAGGAATCACCTTATTCACGTTTCACTCCCTATTCGACCCCAACCACGGTTATTCTCTAAAGACGATCCTGCTTATTCTTTTCACATTACTCGAAATTTATTTACTGAGCACTTTTTTGCAGAAGTCTCCTTTTTCCCTCAGGTTTTATAAAATCAGATCCAAAATAGGAAGACACCCGTTATTCGCTCCTTTTTACAGATCTGCGCTCTCTTTGCTTCTAGCTTATTGTTTTTTGCATTTGTACTTTCAACCCGGCCCGAAGATCCCTTTGATCCTATCCATTTCGTTTTCCGTTTTTTTCGGAAGGATTTTATCCTTAGTAACAAGTATTAAACGAGAAACGAAGGCGGTTTTTTTGATCGCAAGGATTCTTCTAGTAGTAGCTTTTTTCTTTTTTATCTACCAATCGTATTGGAATTCGTTTTATATCGCGCTCTGTATCTTATTAGGAGGAATCATAGGATTTTTCAAACCGAACGAAACAAAACAAAAAGAATATATATTCGTAAGTTTGGAAGCGGCAGGATACATCGGCCTCTCTTTATTGCTTTATCATTGGAACATTATGTTGGGGATTCGATCCCTTCTGGCTCTTTTGTTCGTTCCTATTCTCACACTTCCTTACCTAAGGCAAAAAAATATCACACGACTTCCTAAAGTTCTAATGTTTTGTATCACATCTCTTCTTGCGGTGATATTTTTCTATCCTCCTTCCATTAGAACCAGTCTTCCTTTTTCCAAAAACGAGATTTATGATCCTATCCCTTTTCAAATCCTTAATCTGGATATGAAGACGGATCACTTTATATTTTACAGATCGATTCTGCCTTTTCCTTCCAATAATTTCCTTCCTAAAAAATCGGAAATCGAAGATAAAATCGTAATTTTGAGTTTAAAGAACAATCAATCGCAAATCATTTCTTATATCGAAAGATTGAGCGAAGAAACTCATCCTTTCCTAATCTTTGTAAGTCGAAACAAAAACAACCCTACTCATCATATCAATGCCCTTTCCCTGCTACAAAGATTGAGCTTCTGGAGTTTCGATGTTTATTATCCTTCTTATATGAAACTTCCTGTGGATTTTTCCTCCGATCTTCCTAAAGACTGGAGAATCAAATACTTCCATGAAAGATTGGAGAATGCCTCTCCGGAAGAAGCGCAGAATGTTTTGGATTCCATCATCCGTTTCTCAGGCGGAGATTTGAGGAAAGACGCCCTCACCATTAAACACTCATATTACGAATCTTATTCGTCTTATGCCAGTTATTACCACGAACTAGGCCAGAATAAACTGGCTCTGGATGCGATCGCATTGGCGCGTAAATTCGAAACACCTAAAAAAGATCTCCTTCGCATCGCGTACAACAGTTTGAAGTATGCAACTCCCGAACCAGATTTTATTCCCATTCTGGAAGATCTTTCTTTAGAACCTGAATTTCAGGAATTCGCTTGGAACACTTTAGTCCCTATGTTCGAGTCTCTGGGAGATTGGAACAATGCATTAAAAAACATGTCCAACCTGGAAAGATATTACAGAGCCAAAAATCAGATTGAACTTGCCAATGAATTGGAGTTAGTTAAAGTTAGGCTGTATCTGAATCAGGAAAACTGGAAAGAGGCGGAGCCTTTGATTCTAACGAGGTTCAAAGAAAATCCTCAATCTGTGATTTGGGAAAGACTGAAGAACGAACTCATCGAAAAGAAAGATTCCTCCAGACGAGTTTATGTTCGTCCTGAAATGAAAGAAGCAAGGATTCAATGATGAATACCAGTATCTTAGGCATATTAGCGGCCGTTTTATCCGTCCTTGTGGCAATCCTAATCGAAGGAGCTTCCCTTCGATCGTTTTTACATCTTCCTGCCTTTCTTCTGATTTTGGGAGGAACCTTAGGTGCGACTTTAGCATCTTTCTCTCTAACACAGGTTTCACGATCCATTAGGGATTTAAAAAGTTCTTTGTTTGAAAAAGAACCCCTCGAACTACAATCCATCTTTTTTCGTTTCTGGGAAAAGGCACGGAAAGACGGACTTCTTTCTTTAGAAGAAGAAGCGAAAAAGCTAAAGAACCCTTTTCTACAAAAAGGCGTTCAATTGATCGTAGACGGATCCGATCCCAGAACCATCGAAGAACTTCTTTGGGATGCTCACGAAGAGTTGGAAAAAAAAGATCTTCGTTCCGCAAAAGTATTCGAAACAGCGGCGGGTTTTTCTCCTACGATCGGAATCATAGGAACCGTTCTAGGTCTTGTCAGTGTTTTGGAAAATTTGGAAGGAGGAACAAAAGTATTAGGGCAAGGAATTGCGACTGCATTCATCGCTACTTTTTACGGAATTTCCTTCGCAAACTTGATCTTTCTGCCTCTTGCCAATCAATTGAAATCTTTCGCAAAAAGACAAAGTAACGAAAGACAGGCGATCTTAAGAGGGGTTCTTGCACTGCAATCCGGAGAAAATAGAAGAATTTTAGCGGAAAGAATCGAACCTTTTTTAGAAAGATAAGCTTTCGAATCGTCAAACAGGGACAATTCGATACAATCTGTGGATTTTTTTATCTCTGAAATCTTCAGGAATGCTTTTTTCGGAAAGATCAATGCATTGATAATCCCTTTCTTTCCATTCCTCTTCCGGAATATTCCAGGCAAACTTACGGAAATTAGTCGAAAACCAAATTTCTCCCTTTTCAGTCAGAAATTTAGTGAGAAGAGTTAAGATCAAATTTCGATGATTCTCCTGAACATCCCACTCCTCCGTCATTTTTTTGCTGTTGGAAAAAGTAGGAGGATCCAAAAAAATCATATCGTATCTTTTACGATTCGGATTTTTCGCTTCATCCCGAATCCATGCCAAAACGTCCTTACATACGAATTCGTGATCTCTGCCGGAAAATCCGTTTTGAAGAAGATTCGTTTTTGCCCAATCGATATATGTGTTCGACATATCGACACTTGTAGTGGAAGCAGCGCCGCCTATCGCAGAATATACGGTAAAAGAGCCGGTATAACAGAATAAATTTAAAACGGACTTACCTTTCACTTCTTTAGAGAACCATTCTCTTGTCACTCGGTGGTCCAAAAACAAACCAGTGTCCAAATAGTCGGATAAGTTTACGGAAAATTGAATTTGGTTTTCTTTAACCCAAAAGGAACGAGAATGGGAGCTTAATTTTTCGTATTGATCTCTCCCTTTTTGTTTCTTTCTATTTTTTAAATAAAGGGATTCGGAAGGAATTGCAAAAACAGTTTCCACAATCTTAGCAATTTGTGAGAAGCGGTCTTCTTTTTCTTCTTCCGTTTGAAAACGTAAGGAACTTCTATCATACAATACGAAAGAGTCAGAATAACGATCCAAGATCACAGGAACCTGAGGAATGTCCTCGTCATAGACTCGATAACATTCGATCGAATTCTTTTTGGCCCATTTTTCTCTTTCTTTTTTAAGTTTACGCAAACGGTTTTCAAACATCTGAAGAGCGCCTGTGCCGGATGGAGAAGAAGTCATCGAAAGTCCTTAATACTAGAGATGGCGATTGTTAGGTAATGTCCTGCCTTTTTCCTTTTTAAAGGAAAATTTTTCCGTTTCATTCGCCTTTTTGCCTTTTCTCCTTGTGAGTTTTCTATGGATGAAGAATTTATCTTTCAATGCACAATCGCGATGCTCTCTTTATTTTTTGCGACGGTTCTTCCCGAGGCAATCCAGGCCCTGCAACGATAGGCGTTTCCGCTCAGACAAGAGACGGTGAAGAAATTTTTTTCCTTTCCGAAAAGATCGGAAATGCAACGAATAATGTCGCCGAATGGAGTGCTTTGGCCAGAGGAATGGAAGAAGCTCTTTCCAGGGATGAAAAAATCGTAAAATTCAGACTCGATTCCGAGCTAGTCGTAAAACAGATGAAAGGCGAATACAAGGTAAAAAACCAGGACCTTCTGAAATATAAAATAAAATGCGATCAGTTGAAAACAAAATTCGAATATTTTGAAATTCTTTATGTTCCCAGAGAACAAAATTCCCGAGCCGATGCTCTGGCAAACTTGGCACAAGACTCACCATGAAATTCTCTTTCCTAGTTCTTTTTACACTGCTTCTTCTGATTGGATGTAAACAAAATTTGGCGGTGGACGAGTTCGACGAACTCAAAAGAACCGGCTCCGTTTTTTCCCTGGCTCGTTACTGTGAAGAGAATAAACTCATTCTGGCACGCAGGGAAAAAGAATGCGAAAAGGCATTTGCAGACAGTCTCTCCGAAATCGAGTCGATTCTTTCCCGGCAAATCGACCTCTCCCTTACAAAAGTGATTGTACCAAAATCGAAGGGGGAAGAAATTGAACTTCTACTTAGAACCAAAACAAAATGGGGCATTCGTTATCTGGAAATCTGGAAACAATCCGTGATTTTAGAATAGACAAACCCCGGTCTAAATAGATAAACAAAGTATGGCAATCGGCGATCCTTCACAAATCCTGAAAAAAATCGGTCTAAAAGTGACCAAAAACAGGGAAAAAGTTATTTCTATCCTCCAGGAGTCCAGAAGGCCGCTGAACCACCATGAAATCATGGAAAAATTGCCGAAAGACGAATCCTGGGATCGGGTTACCATTTATCGTGCGTTATCTGACCTTGAGGAAAAAAACCTTTTAAACTCTCTTCACTCGACGGATCGAGTCACCTATTTCGAGTTAAAAGAAGAAGGAAGCCAAACGGTTTCCTTAGCACATGGCCATCTTGTATGTAATTCCTGCGGGAAAATAGAATGTATCGACGATCCTTGGAACGGCATCCCTTCCGCAAAACAACTGAGAGGTTTCCAAACCGAATCCGTAGAAATCGTGTTCAGGGGTATTTGTAAGTCTTGCCAATAACAGACTTAGCTCTATCGATTCCGGAACCCTTTCGTTCCCATTTATCCTTCATTCAATCCACTCTCAAAAAGGCGGGATTCGAATCCTACTTAGTGGGAGGTTCCGTTCGGGACCTAGTAATGAACAAAGTTCCGAAAGAATACGATCTTACCACTTCCGCACGTCCAGAGCACGTAAAATCCCTTTTCAAACAAGTGATTGAAACGGGAATTCAGCATGGAACTGTAACTATAGTTAAAGATAAAATCCATTACGAAATCACCACTTATCGAATCGATAAGGATTACACGGACGGAAGACATCCCGATAAAGTGGAATTCGGAACAAACCTCAGTGAAGATTTAAAACGCCGTGACTTTACGATGAATGCACTCGCCTTAAACCTGGAGACAGGCGAACTCATAGACGAGCACGGAGGCAGAGAAGATATAAACAATCGAATCATTAAAACGATAGGAGATCCTATCTTAAGATTTACCGAAGACGGCCTCCGTCCTGTGCGGGCAATGAGATTCGCAAGCGTGCTCGGGTTCAAAATCGAATCCAATACGAAAGAAGCGATCGCAAAAACGAAAAACATCACTTCCAAAATTTCCGTAGAACGGCTGCAAGATGAGATCATCAAATCCTTCTTGGGTCCTGCCCCTTCCGTTCTTCTGACTCTTCTTCTCGAGGAAGGTACTCTTTCCTTATTCATTCCGGAACTAAAGGAAAAAGTAAAACCGAACGGGGAATACCTCCTTATGCAAGATACCCTTCCTAAAACCCAATTGGGTTTTGTTTTAGGTGCTTGGCTCTTGGCAATTGATCCTTATGTCTCATCTTCCTTGGCGGAAACATCTCTGAAAAAATTGAAATTTTCGAATCAGATGCAAAAGGATGCTGTTTTTTTCCTGGATCTGATACAAAATCTTAAAAAAGAACAAACTAACGAAGAATATCCGATTAGAAAGAAATTTCTTTCTCCGATCAAAAAACACCTAAACACACGTAAGATGACTCCGGAAGATCTTTTTTCCTGTTTAAAAACGATTTTTCCGGACTGGACCAAACAAGCGGAAGGTGTTTGGGAGACTTCTCCCCCTCTGCTTTTGTCCGATTTGCAAATCAACGGGAAAGATTTGGAGAAACTATATCCGAATCTCCCCAAAGAAAGGTACGGAGAACTCCTCAACTTCCTTCTGGACCAAGTTTTGCGCTCTCCAAATAACAATCACTTCGCTCACTTATCAGCACAGTCTGCTCAATTTATAGACAATTTGTAAAGTTTTCGAAAAGGGATTTGTAGGAACTCCTACAGCCGCTTTCAAAAAATGTGCAAAAAATACTCATCCTGCACTCAGGATGCGTGAATCCTGTTCGTTTCAGAACCAGTACAAGTTTATTTTTTTTGGGAACCTTTCTCCTGGTACATTACTTGCACCTGTCCTCTCATAGGAGAAAAGGCAAATGAGAAATAAATATACTCTTCTAGCAACTTCTGTTGCCCTTCTCGCATCAACTTCCCTTTTGGCACAGGACACAAAAGAGAAGTCTTGGTACGATAAGATCAATGTTTCGGGATATGTAGATGTATTCTACATGTACACCATGAACAATGTGGAAGGCGCGAAACGGGATGCTTCCGGTACCTTTAACACGCAAAACAAACAATTCGGAGTCGCAGCTGCTGCTTTAGATTTGCAAAAACTTGCTGAGAAAGATAGCCCATGGGGTTTCCGAGTCGTATTCCAAAACGGTCAAAACAACGTTTATCAGGAAGCACCTTATAACCAAACAAACGGAACAGTAAACATGAACATGTTGCAACAAGCGTATGTTTCCTTTTACTTCCCAGTTTTGAAAGGTATGACAGTTGATATGGGTAAGATGGCGACGCACATCGGTTATGAAGTATTGGAATCGAAAGATAACCCGGTTTACACGATAGGGTACATCTTCTTTAACACAATCCCCTTCATCAACACCGGTGTAAGAGCGAACCTTGCCATTACAGATAAACTCAACTTCGCAGCTTATCTATACAATAGTGTTGGTGGAACAGGATCCGACATCAGCCGTTTGAACAACGGAAACATGTCTGTTTACCAAGACGGTATCAACAAAAATAAGGCGATTGGAACTCAGTTGAAATACGACGTGATCTCAGACAAATTGCAATTTGTTTGGAACACATTGTATGGTGTTGATGTTACTACTGCACGTCCTACCAACGAACAAGTTTGGTTGAACGAGCTGTACGGTTCACCGATCCCTGCAACTAGAGCTAGTTACAAAAACGACTACTGGATGATCAACAACGTTATCATCAACTTCACACCTAACGACAGAACTTTGGTTTCCTTCGACTATACTCAAGGGGATAAAAGCGGTGCGGCGGCTACTTTGAACGATCCTACTACACAAGTAGAAGTTCCGGATGTCGGTAAATTGTCCTTAACAAGAGACGGTGCAACTGCGAAAAGAACTTATAAAACTTACGGTTTATGGTTCAGATACAAATTCACTGATTCTTGGGCACTTGCAGGTCGTTACGAAAGAATTGATGACTCTAAAAATGGTGGTCCACTCGGGGTGAGCAACAACCTTACCGGAAGATACGACCTTCAGTACATGAGCGGTCTAGGCTACAATAACAACACGCAGTATCACTTAGGAAGTGCACAAAGTTTTACAATCACTCCTACTTACTACTACGGAGACAACATCATCATCAAGTTGGACTTGAGACGTGACCAAGCGAAAGCTCCTGTGTTCACGGATGAAAAAGGAAATCCTAAATCTCACCAAAATGGTGTGGTGCTAGGCGTTGTTGCAACTTTCTAAATTGGAAAAGGAGAATAGAAACATGAGAACTAACACTTTCAAAAAAGTCTCCTCTGCAGTTGCTGTTTTAGCTGCGCTTACTTTCGTAGGTTGCACAAAATCATCTGCGGAAAAGAAAGACGACACAACTTTACTTACCTACTTGGTCACAAACCAAACGATTCCTACGGGACCACAAGCTGATTGTCTATCTTCAGTTTTGTTAATGAACCAGTGTATCACTGCTACGACAAAATTGGATGCGGGCGCAAACTGCTCATATGCACATATCAACAGTATGGTTACTGCTGGAGCGGATTACGCTGCAATCAAAACAAAAGTGGTGACAAAATACAATTCCTTGAAGTGTAACTTACCAGAGAACGCATACACTCTTGCTTCGGATGCAATCACTGCATTCAAAGGGGAGTTCCCGATCGTGGTAGACGGAAAGGAAACTACTGTTTTCACAGCGCCTACTTATTACTAAGATTTAACTTCTAGTAAATAGACGCTAAGAGGAGTGGGATGAAAATCATCCTACTCCTCTTTTTTTATTATAGCAAAGAAAAGAGAAAAGATTGGATTACTTATCTTCCAGCTCGTCTCCTCCCCTATTTTCATTCTTATTTTTCTTAGAATTCTTCAACCAGTTTCCCCAACTGAATCCTTTACTTCTTTCGGAAGAAGGTTTAATGATCGTTACTTTCTGCACGAAATTCTTACGGAAAAAAACATACACTTCATCGTCAGGAGCGGAACCTATCTCATAAATAGAAATAGGTCTAGTATAATGAAACACTTCCCCGTCTCCCGATAAAGAAACGCTGTCCGGCTCGCCTAAGTATTCTTTTACGAAAGGTTTTGTCTGTTTATAAAGTTTTTGAAGCATCACTTCTCGGATCTTCAGGCCGTTGTAGCCTTCCTCAGTCAATTTTTCTCTCTGCTCAGCCCGTTTCTGTTCCGTAGTCTTCAGATCTTCTTCGGATTTTTTCAACATCTGATTGCATTTTGTTTCGTCTTGAAAAGTTTCCATACAATTGTCGTATAGCGCTTGTTTGTTCTCAATCTGAACTTTATTAAAACTGGAACAATCGGAAAGAATAAGTAAGGAAATAGGCAGAATGATCGTCTTCTTCATATATTCCTATGGTAACTGAAATATCTAAATCGTCCAAACAATAATGACGGCATCAAAAAATAGAAATAAATGTCATAGATTTTGCTAAAAAGTGGAAGACGATGCTCAAAAACTAAGCAATAGTGTGGAAACATACCAATCGGTTTGTAAAATGAGTACTCTTTATGCTTAGCGGATTTACAATCAAAACCAGACTCATCCTCCTACCGATACCTTTGCTTTTGCCTATTTTGGCCTTATTTATCTCTCTTTTTTCAGAACAAAACAAGTCGATTCGCTTTTCGGAAAAAGAACTCTCGGGAATCATCAGTTTACGCAAGACCTATCACATCTTCGAAACTCTGATTTGGAAATCGAAACGATCCCCAAATATGCAAGAAAATGACAAAATCGATCTCTTACTGGAAGAGGAAAACATTCGAAAACTGACCAATGATTTGGAAAATATTGACAAATCCCCAACGAATGCTCTCTCTCTTCTCGAAAATTTAAGAATTCTGCAGTCGAAAATCGGGGACGATTCCAATCTTATTTTAGATCCGGACATCGATACTTACTATCTGATGGACATCTGTTTGATCCGCTTTCCTTCCATTTACGAATCCTTAGCAAAGATTCGCCTGGAAGGGAATGATCCTTCGAACAAGGCAGATTTAAAGGCGGAACTATTTTCCATCCATAAAGAGATCAAGGAAGTTCGAAAATCCATCGGAAAGATCAAAGAGTTTAATCCTGCTTTTTTTGAGGAAGATTTTCAGAAATCGGAATCTTTGATAACAAAGATTGAAGAAAAAGTTTCCAAAATGGAAGCCCGGATTTCCGACCCGAAAGAAATTTCCATTCCTGCTTGGAACGGAACCGAAGAAGAGGAATTCTCGGAACTGCTTACACTCTCCCTGGATCAGTTGGAAAAACTCATTCAAATCAGAGTCGCTTCTTTCCGTTCCTCGCAAAAATTATCCGCACTCGCTATTTTTATCATACTGTTTGCAGCGGTGAGTTTTCTGGTTCTCATCTTAAAAAGCATACTTTCTCCTTTGTCTCTCATTGTGAAAAAGATAGAAGAATTAACGAGTGAGGATGCCAATCTTTCCCACGAACTTCCGAACTTAGGCCAAAATGAACTAGGGATACTTTCCGAATCTATCAATAAATTTTTATCTAATTTAACCGATATTATATTAAAACTAAAATCTGCATCCCTCAATGCGAATACGTCTTCACATCGACTGAAGAAAGATGCGAGACTCGTTTCCGAATCTGCGAATAATCTGGCAAGCACATCGGAGGAATCCTCTTCCGCTTTGGAAGAACTCAGCCGTTCTTTCGATTTAATGTTAATCTCTATCGTCAGCGAAACGAAAAATATTTCGGAAATAGAAACGGCAATGCGTTCCATCAAAAGTTTTCTGGATTCCGTCAGCGGTTCTCTTGCCTCTTTGGAAAATATCTCCTCTGAATCGAATCGTGTCGCAGAAGAGGGAGATAAAACCGTGAAATACACCGAGAATTCCATGAATGAAATCAAGGAAGTCACCTCCCAAATTTCAGGAATCGTAAAACTCATCACGGATATTTCGGAGCAAACCAACTTACTTGCATTAAATGCAAGTATAGAAGCCGCCAGAGCAGGAGATGCAGGAAAAGGATTCTCAGTCGTTGCGGATGAAATATCCAAACTGGCGAACAAAACAAGATCTTCCGTGAACGGAATCAAAGCATTGATCGAAAAAACGAACTCTGCCGTAAACACAGGTTCCGATCATGTGACCGAAACTGTTACCACCTTATCTCATATAGTCGATAAGTCCCAAGCAATTCGAACCAAAGTGAGTCAACTTCAGAAAGAAATGTCTCTTCAATCCCAAAGCGTCAACTTAGTCACTACTGAGTTAAGAGGTTTGAAGGATATGGCGGAAATGATCGAACATTCCAGCAAAGAACAGAAAAAGGCATCGGAAGAAATGCAGATCGCAATCAACGAACTTGCCAAAAGAGCCGAACTGCTTGCGAGTAATTCGGAAGATTTAAACGAAGTAAGCGATGAGATTTCGGGAGTGTCCGGGAATATTTCCGAAATTACGGGAAGATTTAAAGTGAAATCGCCGAACTAAAGTTCGGCGATTTGATATGGATTATTTTTTTCTTCGGCTGGATTTTCTTTCCGAACTTCCTCCGGAACTGGTTTGAGTGGAAACCTGAGGTTTTGTCTGATTCTTTTTAGAATTCACCTCGTTTCCGAACATATCCACTTCCGCTCTGGATTCTTGACCCACTTTTTTGTATTCTTTCGGAGAACTTTCTCCCACAGAAGATTTATCCGATTCACTCACTTCGATTCTCAATAGGAAGGAAACCACTTCCAATTTCAAATTCTCAACCAGTTGATCGAACAATCTAAATCCTTGAAGTTTGTATTCCACCAAAGGATTTTTTTCTCCGTAACCTACGGTCCAAATCCCTTCCTTCAAGTGATCCATACCGTAAAGATGTTCTTTCCAACGATGATCCAAAATATCAAGGAATACGTTTCTTTCTATGGAATGCCAGATTTCTTCACCGATACCCTGCACTTTTTCGTTATAAGCCGCTTTCAAAGCAGCTGAAATTTCTTCGAAAACCTTTAGCTGCGGATTGGATTCTTTTTTGAATTTAGCAGCATCCACCTGATAAGGAATTCCCAAGGAAGAAGCCCACTCATTCAAAGAGTCGGTATTCCAAGCATCCGTATTATTTCCATCACAATGAGCGACGATTTGGTTTTCTGCCACTTCCTCGAAATAATCCAGGATGGTTTGAGACATGTTTCCTTTTTCAAGAAGTTCATTACGGATTCCGTAAATGTAAATTCTCTGGCGGTTCATCACGTCATCATACTCTAACAAATGTTTTCTGATATCGAAGTTATGACCTTCTACTCTTTTCTGAGCACGAGCAATCGCATTGGATACCATGGAATGTTCCAACTCTTGTCCTTCCGGCATCTTTAAAGTATCCATAATTTTAGCGATTCTGTCGGAACCGAAAATACGCATCAGATCGTCTTGCAAGGAAAGATAAAATCGAGAAGAACCAGGGTCTCCCTGTCTTCCGGAACGACCTCGCAACTGATTGTCGATACGACGAGACTCATGACGTTCAGAACCGATGATATGCAATCCGCCAGCTTCGATCACCAAGTCATGATCTACTTTCCATTTTTTGGCGGAATCCAAGATATTGATGCATTGTTTTTTGATGGCTTCATGGGAAATCGAATTTAAAGCCTCCCCACTCTCATCAAACTTTTGTTTCACGAGAAGTTCTCTAAAACGATAGATCGAATCCAAAACGTCTTTGGAAGTGATTCCCGCTTTTTCGGCGATCTCGTCCAATTTCTCCAACTCATCTTTGTATTTAGGAGCTCCTCCTAAAACGATATCCGTTCCCCTTCCCGCCATATTCGTTGCGATTGTGACTGCGGACGATTTTCCCGCATTGGCAACAATCTCGGATTCGCGTTCGTGTTGTTTCGCATTTAATACGTTATGTGCGACTCCGTTGGCAGTTAAAAGTTTGGAAAGAACTTCCGATTTTTCGATGGAAATCGTTCCCACGAGAACCGGTTGTTTTTTTGCGACTCTCTCTTTGATGTCTTTCAAAACTGCGTCGAATTTTTCTCTTTCCGTTTTATAGACTCTGTCCGCAAGATCTTCCCTTTTTACTTTCAAGTTGGGAGGAATGACGATCACGTCCAAATTATAGATTTTTTTGAATTCTTCCGCTTCCGTATCGGCAGTTCCGGTCATACCGGCTAACTTCTTATAGATACGGAAATAGTTTTGGAAAGTGATGGAAGCGAGTGTTTGGGATTCGCGAGCGATAGGAACTCCTTCCTTCGCTTCCAAAGCCTGGTGCAATCCGTCGGAGTATCTTCTTCCTTTCATCAAACGACCGGTAAATTCATCGACGATGATGACTTGCCCTTCTTGCACCACATAGTCTTTGTCTCTATAAAAGATTTTATGGGCTTTCAAAGCCTGGTTCACGTGATGCACCAGCTCGATGTTTTCGGCGTGATATAGATTTTCCACATCCAGAAGTTTCTCTACATGATGAACTCCTGCCTCAGACAAGATCACATTCCTTGCTTTTTCGTCGATTTCGAAGTCTTCGCCTTCGATCAACTTAGGTATGATATGATCAACTTTGATGTATTTATCGGTAGATTCTTCCGCAGGACCGGAGATGATGAGAGGAGTTCTAGCTTCATCGACTAAAATCGAATCCACCTCGTCCACAATCGCAAAGTTATGTTGTCTTTGTACTTTGTGTTCCTTATAAGAAACCATATTGTCTCTAAGATAATCGAAACCGAATTCGTTGTTGGTTCCGTAAGTGATGTCGGAACCGTAAGCTTCTTTTCTTTCCTCATGATCCATATCGTGTTGGATCACTCCTACGCTTACCTTTAAAAAGTCGAATATAGGCTTCATCCAGTTGGCATCCCTTTTCGCCAAATAGTCGTTTACCGTGACTACGTGGACTCCTTCGCCGGAAAGAGAATTCAAATAGATAGGAAGAGTGGAAGTTAATGTTTTCCCTTCTCCCGTTTTCATTTCGGAGATGTTTCCCCAATGAAGGGAAATTCCCCCCATCATCTGCACGTCGAAATGGCGCATCCCCAAAGTTCTGTATGCGACTTCCCGAACGGTGGCAAAAGCTTCCGGCAGGATGTCGTCCAAAGTCTCCCCCTTCGCCAATCTTTCCTTAAAAGAGGAAGTTTGGAGAGAAAGATCTTGATCACTCAGATCTTTGATTTTGGATTCGAAGGAATTGATTGCCGTAACGATAGGAGTGAGTCTTTTTAAATCTCTTTCGTATTTACTGCCGAATAATAGGGTTAAGAATTTTTGAAACATAATTGATCCGTTATATATTTAGAATATTGCGAAATATGATTTTTCCGGTCTCTTCCATCGCACTTTGTTTGCCGGCTATGTCGGAGAAATCTCCGTTTCCTTTGGCGATGAATTCCCTGTGAACCCCTTGCCAAACGCGAAGCATAGGAAGAGTCGGCTCCAAATGAGTTTGAAAAGCGAAAGCCTTGTTTCCGTAAGAAAACATTTGGTTAGGATAATAACTTCCTTCCAAAAGATGAGTGGCACCGTTCGGAATGGAAAACACGTCTTCATGAAGATGGAATGCTTGGATTTCCGAGGAAAAAATGCCTTGGAAGATAGGGTGGGATTTATCTTTGATTCGAAGAGGAGAAAACCCGACTTCCGGTCCTTTTTCTCCCACAGTCACACTTCCACCTAACACCTTTGCAAGGATTTGAGAACCGAGACAGATCCCGATCATCTTTCTTCCTTCCGTAGCCAACATGCTTTCCACCAATTCATAATAAGGTGCAAAAAAAGAATCCATAGAAGGATCGGCCACGGACTGAGGCCCTCCCAAAAGTACGATCAAATTGAAATTCAAATGCGCTTCCGGCATCAAATGAACATGTTTGTCGTAAGCGTTGTGGTAACTGATTCGATACCCTTTTTCACGTAACACCGGTTCCAAGATACCGGGTCCTTCACAATCTTTGAATCTTATGAGTAAACTTCTCATATACCGTCCATCCCGAACTGGTGTCGGAAGAATTCGATTTTCGGATCTTTACGAATGGCATCCAAAGAAGTTTCCTCCGAAATGGATCCGATAAAGTTATAATATAGACGAAGCGGCTTGGTTTCAAAGAGGAGAGTTTCCGGAGTTGCAGTGACCAAAGCCCCTTCTTTCACTCGAAAACTGGGTTTCATGAATAAAATAGGAAGATGGATGCCTCTGGAGATTTTTTCTTTCTCCATTCTTGCCTTCGCTTTGGAAAATGCCTCTCCCCATCCTGCTTGTTCCGGAAGATCGGGAACCGTCTGATAAGGATCTACCACAAGATAGAGCGCCTTTCTGGGAAATTTTTCCTGAATTTGCTCATGGAGAAAATTCAATGCGGGGATTTCTTTCCAACAAGGGACGCAATCGGGAGAATATACGTTCAAAGCGATTTGATCTTTATCCAGGGAAGAAAAGAAAATCTCTTCTCCGGATTCGGTAACGCCGGACCATTCCGATTCTCCGAAATAAGACGACTTTGCAGGAGCACAAAAGGTTAGGCTCAAAATAAGAAAAAAAAGGCCGGGGAAAGTTTTTTGTCCCATCAATTGTTCCCAATTTAGGCGGTCAAACCAGGGTGTAAAGTCCCTTTTCGAACTTTCCCCCTTGACAGAGAGGTGCCCATCCCCAAACTGGTCTAACATTCCATTCCTTCCTCTGGGGAATCTAAAAAATGAGCCAATCGCACAAAGAAGACTTCGACATCGTATCCTTAATTGAACTCTGCCGTGATAAAAAATACGAAACTTGCGTGGCTGGATTTGGGGCGATCGATAAAATCGAAAAAATCACCCTTCCTAAGAAGCTTAAAAACCGCAAGCTCACAGTACAAGCACTTTATTCTCTCACTAACGATTTAATTCAATGGAAATATCTTTCTAAAGAAGAAAGGGAAAAAATCCAAGAAGAAAAAGACAAATTGGCGGGAGTTACTTCTACGCAAGGTGCCTCTTTCGCTCCTCATGCGGAAGAAGACATCGAAGAAGATTTCATTCCTGAAGAAGAAGCACGTAAGCCGGAACTTATGGATGAAGACGGTTACGAAGATGAGTTCGGCGACGATTCGGATGACGATGATGACGACGACGATTTTGATGATGACGATGATGATTCGGATGATGACGACGAAGAGGAAGAAGACTAAGAGGTCTTTCCCATCAGCTTCGAACCGATTCTCGAAAACCAAGAACTTCTAAATTTCTTTCACTCTCCCACTCAATCTTATATACACTCGCGATTCGATCCTTTAAAGGAAGGGTCGCGGTTTGTATCTTATTATTCTCCCAATCCAGATCTCACACCTTGTTGGATCGGGCTAGGCGCCTTACATCACATTGACTTTGTTTTGCGGCTGCACGGAGACAAAATCAAAAGATGGATCTTTTGGGAACCCTTCTCAGAAGTCGCAAACAATCCTTATTTTCAAAAGAAATGGGAACGAATTGCGGAAGAAATGACAGAGAAAGGAATCGATTTCGTTCTGCTTCCTCCCGACCCTCATTCGGAAGAATGGCAGTCGGAATGGAAACTGTTTTTATCTCGCTCGGAAGGCTCACAAATATCCATAGAGTTTTTTCCTTTCCCCTATTACTCTCGTTTTGCGGCCAAAGAAATCACAGAGTTCAAATCGAATCTTTCCCGGCAGAAAAACCTGCACGAAGAGATCAATCAGTCCACTCAATCTTTCTTTCAAAAGATATGGACTCAAAACTATTTGAAAAACTTGTTTTGTATCGACCGAAAAGAGCATATTTTCTGGTTAGATGGTATATCCCTCGAAGGTAAATCGGTTTTGTTCGTAGGAGCCAGTCCAAGTTTGGAAGAAATCGTCTCCGAGATTCCCAAAATCAGAAAAAATATAATTTTACTGGCGAGCGACACCTGTCTCGGCTTTCTGCTCCACCATTCGATTCTGCCGGATGCGGTTTTATCCATGGATCCGGGGAGAGGAACTTTGTTTCATTTTCTTCCCGAAATTCCCAAGTCCGTTAAAATCATAACTTGGTTAGGCGGAAATCCTCACTTATTCTCTTTGCCGAATCCGATTTATCTGGTAAATACGAATCATCCTTTCGATCAATTGATCGGACATTATTGGAATTCGGAAGCAGTCTCCGAAAAACGATCGGAAGCGGCGAAAGAGGTATGGAAAGAATTTGAAAATCCCAGTTTGAATTTGATCGGTATGGCGATCGCTTTCGCAGAAAGAGGGAAAGCAGACAAACTGATATTAGCCGGTGTGAGTTTTAAAGAAGAATCCGGAAAATCCCATTGTAAGGGAACAGGTTATGAGTCCTACCGATTGCCACAAGCCACTAGAAAAACTACTTACGAAGCTTTGCACCGCAGGCTTTATGGAAAAGAAAGATCTGGAAAAAATTTATTGGCTTGGGATTCCATTTGGAATCGTAAAGAAAGCGTATCTATTCTTCCTTTTTCAGAGTATATATTAGAAAAATCGAATATTACTGGAATGAGAAATGAGAATGAATTCCACTGGATGTCAAGCTTTAGGGGAAACCCCCAAGTAAAACAAAGCTTATGGGAAAGGGCTTTCCAAGAATTTCCCCATGCAGTTTCTCTTTCTACTCTCAAACGTTGGAAACTCGCTTAAGCCCCGAATAATATAGGGATTTCGCTCAAATTCCACTCTGGTTTTTCTTTGTTAGCAGGGAGCATGGGAAAGAATCCAGACTTCTTCTTTTGCTTTTTTTCCTTTGTCACTTCTTGTAAAATTTTTTCCAATCGATCCTCCATAAGATGATGTAAATTTTCCAAATCGACTGTAGTTAAATTTTGATTTTGCTCGTGTACTTCATTATGTAATTCCATATTGAACTCCTTTCTGAATACTACTGTAACAAAGTACTGGGACAAATCTCAGTAGAATGAAGAAAAAAATAAATCAATTGCAATGGGATGAAAGTTATTTAAAAGAGTGTTACTAGGAAAGTTAAAAGCCCTGTGAATTTTCAAGAAATTATCTCTCAGTTAGAGACATCTAAAGAATCAAGAATCAATTACTATTTTGTTACAGAAGAGCAAAATCAAGAAATTTACGCCCTCTTAGTTCATGTCATGGGGTATATGGACAAACTCTATTTGGTGGAAGTCATCTTCACTGTTCTGAAAGAACTTTTGATGAATGCGAATAAAGCCAACGCCAAAAGAGATTATTTCCAAAGAGAAAAATTAGACATTCACAATCCGAAAGATTATGAAAAAGGAATGGAACATTTCCAAGAGAACATCATTCTGAAATGGAATGAACAATTGGAACGTTTGGACGGAGGGAATTTCTACATCAGCCTTCTTATGAAGGTAGAAGGAAAAAGCATCCACTTCGCCGTGGAAAACAACGCTCCCATCACCCAAGAGGAATTGGCCAGAGTCAATAAGAGAATCGAAGTAGCAAAGAACTACAATGATCTTTCCGATGCTTTTTCAGATGTATCAGACAGCACTGAATCCGCCGGACTAGGACTCGTTCTCATCCAGCTTCTTTTGAAAAACTCAGGAATCGGTTCCGACAAATTTAGAATTCATACAAACGACAAATTGACTCGTGCCACTTTAACGGTTCCCGATGTCACTACTCCTCTAGAAATCACTACTACGCTCAAAACAAAAATTCTGAATGAGATCGACGGACTTCCTCCCCTTCCTCATTCCCTTACGAAAATCATTCAACTTTGCAACAATCCGGATTCAGATCTGAATATGATCTCTACGGAGATAGAAAAGAACCCTGCGCTTTCGGCAGATCTTTTGAAACTTTCCAATTCCGCTTTTTTCGCAAACAGAAGCCAAGTCAGTTCCATATTACAGGCAGTGAAAGTGGTAGGGTTAAAAAACCTGAGAAACCTTCTCTATGTTTCCGGAGTCCGCAAAATTATGGACGGACAATACGGAAAGATGATCGATGTTTGGGAACATTCCAGCAGATGCAGTTATTACGCACGTTATTTGGCAGCGGAACAAAATCATACCAACAAATTCGCGGACATCATCGCCGTCAGTGCCTTGTTACACGATATCGGTAAATTCCTGCTTTTATCCGTAGACAGGTCTTTTTTCAAAAAAATAGAAACCTACCAAAGAGGAACCGATTCCGGGAACTCCACTCTTTTGGAGGAAATGGCAATCGGTCTCAGCCATCCTCAACTGGGAGCTCTTTTGGCGGAGAAATGGGAATTCCCTCCCGACCTAAGAGTCGCAATAGAATACCATCACAAACCGTTTTTGGCTCCTGCCGATCTGAGAGACTTGGTAGAGATCATCTATATGGCGAATATGATGTGCGACTTTCAAGAGCAGAAAAAAGGGTTTTATGCGATCGACAAGAACCTTCTTGCCAAATTCAATTTAGATAATATAGACAAATTTTCAAAAGAAGTGAAAAAGGTAGAAACTCTGTATAAAAGTTCTAATGTCTGATTTCATCCGCTTTCGAGAAGTTTCCTTTTTTAGAAATAACAACCCCATCCTGAACAACCTCTCCTTTTCCATCGGAAAAGGAGAGTCTCTTGTGATCCTTGGCCGCAACGGAGCAGGGAAAACGACTCTCATCAATCTATTGTTCGGTTATCTTTGGCCCACTTCCGGTTCCATCACTGTTCTAGGAGAAGAATACGGAAGCACTCCTCTCAAACCCATTCAAAATAAAATAGGAATTTTACAGTCCGCACACCAGGAACACCTTCTGCAAAAATCACTTACTGCGGAAGAAGTCATCATTACAGGAATCCACGGAACTCTGGGTTTGTACAATGACATTACGGAAGAACAGATCCGAATCGCCAAAGAAAAGTTAAACTCTTTAGGGATCGCAAAAAAAGCGGATCAAAAATACACCACTCTCTCTTCGGGGGAAAAAACAAAGGTGCTTCTTTTGAGATCGATCGGACTGGGAAAAGAAATTTTAATTTTGGATGAACCTGCCGCAGCTTTGGACCTCACTGCAAGATACGAATTGAACCAAAGTATCTCCAAAATCAAGGAAGACCATCCTCATCTGACTCGCATTCTAATCACCCACAGATTGGATGAAATCCCAACTGACTTCGATCAGGTGATGCTTATCAAAAACGGAACCATCATCAAAAAGGGAGAGAAAAAAGATACTCTTACCAAAGAATATCTTTCCGATCTTTATGATTTGAATCTCAACGTACAAGTGAAAGACGGTCAATACAACGCCACTTTCGGCTGAGGCAAAAAAAAACCAGAGGGGAAAGGAGATTACCCCCCTGGTGTTAAGAATCTCTAAGCTAGCCTAATACCGTTGTCGTTAATACATGGATCTTTCCAAGAAATTCGATGCGTTGCAACTTCCGCTTCCCACATCCGTAATGGATTTGTCCGCACTAACACAGAACAGTTTCCACCAACGGTTGGAATGGCTCGGGCTGATCGCATAATTTCTCACTTCACCGATGCTTCCTTTAAACACTCTTACAGTGGCTCCGGAAACTCCCATATTCGCTTCGCCGGACCAATTGTAGATGCTGTAGTAACGAACTGCTTGGGACCAGATGGAACCTTTTAAGGAAATGGTTTCAGGGCCGTATCCTGTAGTGATATCGTAATCCAATTCTCCGTTTCCTGCACCGAGAGGAGCCTTTCTGTTCCAAACGATTCTATCGCCGCTGTTGGTCGCACTGTATTGCAGATGCGAATCCAAGTCTCTCGGTTTTGCACCCCAAGAAAGAACGACTCTCATTTCGCTATCTCCTAATACAGGAGATACGAGAATGTTTTGGTTGGCAGGAGTTTCTGAACCTGCTGCGACTACTGTGCGGTAAGTAGTAGAATAAGCCTCTACGGTACTCGAACAATTTCCGCTTTTTCCGGAGCCGGAAACTTCCAAAGTATAGTTTCCTGGAGGAACGTTCGGAATCGCATAAGATCCGTCTGTTGCTGTTTTTACTGCAGCGATGGTCGCACCTGCTCCATCGATGGCATAAGAACCGGATTTCACGTTCACTCCTGGTCGGATGCGGGCGGTTAGATCACAAACTCCCGTGTTATAGAGAGCGGACAATGCTCTTCCGGAAATAGCTCCGGGAGTTTGTGTTCCGGGAACGAAAGTGATGATGTCGAAATTCGTGGTAGCATCCGCTTGAATGTCCACAATCCCTTCCACGGTTTTATAACCGGAAGCTACGAAACGAACCTTCCATCTTCCTGCATTGATGTTGAAGATGGTGTATTGAGTCGCATTTGTAAAGCTGGTAGCTCCGGAGGCGATGGAAGCAGGTTGGACTCCCGTAGTAGGACGGATAGAACCGGTGTTAGGATCTACGATTTCCAAAGAATAAGTTCCGGTAAAAGAGAATCCTCCCGGAGTTTTCACGGAACCGGAAAGATGTCCTCTTCCATCGTTCGTGATCACAGGAGTATTTACCGTCACAGTTCCTCCGCCGGATCCTACTTCCACAGGGAAATAAGTTACGATTCCGTTTTTCTCAACACGTAAGGAATAATTACCGGGAGGAACGAACAAGAAAGAATAACCTCCGTTTGCGTTGGAAGTTTGAGAGCCGATCACTTGGTCTTGTCCGGAAACACGAATCGTAGGAACGGAACAATTCGCATTGTCGAAAGATCCGCTGCAATCTCTTCGAATGTCAGCGACGAAGTTTCCGTCTACGAATCTTCCCAAAGTTAGGGTCGCACCGCTGACAGGAGTAGTAGCAATCGCATCGGTCACTGTTCCTGCGATGGTAGCTCTAGGGCTATGAACAGCGGTGCCGTTCAAGGAAAAAGTCACAGGAGCAGTCGCATACTGATTGGAAGCTACGTTAGAATTGTCCACACTGAGAGCGGTTGCCGCCAGATAACTGGTTCTAGGTGAAGATACTGTGGTATCTACCACTACCAACTGATAAGAAGATTGTCGGAAATTGTATTGGTTTCCTCCGATCACATCGATGGATGCGTTTTGATCGTTGTCCACAGCGATCGCATTTGCGTTCGCAAGAGTGCTTGCGGCACCGGTCGCATAGGCTTGTAAGGCATATCCTACTCTTTCCGTATCGGAAGTGAGTCCGGAAGGAAGAGATACCACATAAGAAGAACCGTTAAATGCAAAGCTTCCTCCGCTTGTGATGGCGATATGAGCCAAAGGCTGACCGCCTGTTGTGGTATTTCCCAAAAGAACTACGAAGAGTCCCGTTTGCGTCGTATGCAAAGAAGGATTCGCAGGAGCAGTGTCTCTTACGGAGATAGTTCCCGCAATTTGAGATCTGTTTGTGATGGATACCATAGAAACATTGCCGGCATTATGATCGTTTCCATTCAAAGTGATGGAAAGAGGATTGGAAGAACAAGGAGCTGCATTTGAACCGCACCAGTTTTCAAAACCGGGAGCGGAAATGGTATAAGCCCATTTTCCCGCTGCCGCAGTGAAATACACTTGGTTGTCGGAAGGACGAACTTCATACACTTTATTGCCCCAAGTGGAATAGTTCCATGGACCGGAACCTTGGTTTGCCACCAAACAGGAAGTTGTAGGACTAATCGCACAAGAACAAACCGCAGAACCAGGATTTGTAGCACAATTGGTTCCTGCAACTGCGGAAAGCGCTTCCAAAATCCAAAGTTTCGATGCGTTTCCGATCAAAGGATCGTTCAATAGATACACCAAATTGGAAGGAGGTTGTGTTCTATCGGGACGGAAATTGATGACAGAGCCAGGAACATGTGACCCGTTTGCATCTGTCACATAACCCACAACATTCGAAGGTTTGGCAACGATTCCGATCGGTGTAGAAAGAGTGATCGTTTTCATCCCTCCGTTAGGAGAAGCAGTGAACAAAAAGGATTGGGAAACCGTGAAAAAATTGTTCGCAGAAACTTCCACATAATAGACTCCGTTCGGAAGCCCGGAAGCGGACAATTGAAAGGAACCGTTGCCATTGCGGGAGGTGGAATCCACAATCGCACCTTGTTCGTTCTTCAATTTGATTTGGAATGGAGTCGTGCTGTCTCCTACAACCGCTCCGTTGATGAGAGAAGCATTGAGGGTAAGACTGCTTTCCGTAGCAGCTAACCAAGGTAAATTGGTTTCTCCTAAGGAAACAACTGTAGTAACGGAAGGATTCGTGCCTTGGAAAGTGAAGTGAAATTGGTCGGAATTGTCTGCGAACGGTTGACCTTGTTGAGTGACACTGGAACCTAAATATTCTACCGTATAATTTCCATTAGGCAAATTAGGAAGATTGAAACTGAAAGATCCGTTAGCTCCCGTTGTAGTGGTCGCCACGGTGTTTCCTTCCGCATCTTTCAAAACAACGGTCACACCTTGTAATCCGCCGCTAGGTACGACAACACCATCTCCGGAAAAACCGGTAGTGGTTACGGTTCCTACGATTTGAGCAGGACCGGAAGTGTAATAAAGTCGTTCTGCAGGAAGATCCCCCACATTCACCAATGTGTAACTTGGCTGGGTAGGATCGAAAACGAAAGAAAAGTCTTGGTAACTGTAATTCAACCCATTGCCGGTATTGATAAGAACCCTGTAATTATTGTTAGGAAGATCATCTATATCGAATACGAAAGAACCGTCGGAAGCGGCTTGAGTGGAAGCAACGAGAGTGTATGTACCTCCGTTCGCAACTTCGATCCTAACAACGATTTGTGTTAAATTGAGACAGTTAGGAGCTGCAGGAGCCCCTGCCATTCCGCAAACATCATTTGCAGGAGAACCGGAAGCAACAGGACGAATTGTACCGATCACCTTGGCGGGACCGGAAGTAGGAACTTCCTGCTCGGCACCATTTTGTGGTACCTCCCCGGAACCCCCCGGAGAAACAGAATCACTAGAAGAAGGTAAAGGAACGCCATTCGAATCGGGAGGAGTTGTAGAAGAAGATGCTACATCAGCACCATTGCCCGCACCACCGGCACCTAACAGGAACCAGAAGGGGGCGGATTTTGACTTTTTAGAGCAGTCTACCGCAAGTAGAGAGAGGGTTAAGACGAAGAAAAAGAGCCCTCGATGTTTCATGAATTTTCACCTCAAAACGTTCGCTTTTAATTTCCAAAAGACAGGGAAATTCCTAAGAATTTCGCCTATCTCGCATACAGTAGGGGTACTTTGTACAAAATTCAAACAATTTTTTTCATTTATGGCAAAAATTTGGCAGGATCTATGGCACACGAACACTCATTTGGGGCATCGGTTTTGATTTTTTCTGAGAAACGAACCAGAAATAAGTTCCCTTCTCCGATTTCGCAATTTCCCTGGGATACCACATGCCGACCGAATTTTTTTCCTGGGAAATCCTAAAACTGGCCATGGTTCCTTTCACTTACGGATTTGTAGGATGGGTTACGAATTGGTTGGCGCTCAAAATGACATTTTACCCTCTCAAATTTTGGGGGATACCTCCTTATCTGGGCTGGCAGGGAATCATTCCTAGAAAAGCCCATAAGATGGCCAGTAAGTCCGTAGATGTGATCACGGAACGATTGTTAAATATCAGAGAAGTCTTTTTGAAAGTGGATCCTATCCGAGCGGAAAAAGAATTTTTACCTTCTATGGATGTCGCGATTCGGGAATCCATGAAAGAGTTCACTCACAGTTTGGATCCTAGACTTTGGGATATGATCCCGGAAGTGGTGAAGGAAGAAATTTACCATAAAGTAAAAAGAGAAAGCGGATTTACGATCAGAAAAGTGATCCGAAAACTACAGGCGGATATAGATTCTCTCTTCGACGTAAAAGAACTCGTATTGAAGAAACTCTCAGGAGATAACGTAAGCTTGGTGGTAGAGCTGTTTCAGGAAGTGGGAGCTCCCGAATTCAAGTTCATAGAAAGATCTGGGTTTTATTTCGGGTTCCTGCTAGGACTGATTCAGATGATCTTTATGATTTATTTTCCCGTAGCATGGACTTTGCCTGTTCAGGGAGTGATTGTGGGATATTTAACGAACTATCTTGCTTTGGAAATGATATTCCGCCCCCTCTTTCCCAAAAAGATATTGGGAATCTATTCCTACCAAGGTTTGTTTCTAAAAAGACAAAGAGAGGTATCTCTACTTTATGCAAAGTTAGTTGCCGAAAAAATACTCACTCCCCGTAATGTGATGCAGGAACTTGTTTTCGGAAAAGCGGCGGACGATATCATGGAAACCATTCGCACCGCAGTCATTCGCCAGGTCGATCAAATCACGACTCTCGCCAAACCTCTCTTATTTGCAGTAGGCAAATGGGAAAATTACGAATCGATTCGAGAGAAAATCGCAAAAACAATGTCTGAAACGGCGATCGCCAATTCTTCTCAATTGGAAAGATATTTGGGAGAAGCGATGGAACTGGAAAAAACGATGGGGGAAAGAATGGCATCCCTTCCTCCGGATGAATTCGAATCCATACTCAGATCCGCATTTCAAGAAGACGAACTACTTCTCATCTTAGTAGGAGCAGCGTTAGGTGCCTTAGTCGGCTGGTCACAAATCTACATTCAATTTTAACGATATACTATGAAACTTCCCACTCTATTAATCACAGGATGTTCCGGCGTCATCGGAAGGCATCTGACCGAATCCATTTTGGACAGATACAAAGTAGTCGCATTAGGAAAAGATTACAGCCGCATCTCCGAAAAAATTCGGCATCACAAACATTTTAAATTCTATGAAAGGGACCTAGGAGCAATCCGAAGTCCGGAAGAATTGAAAGTGACTGAGAACATCGACTTGGTTCTGCATTTAGCGGGAGTCGTTTCCGGTTCCCGCCTGTCCGAAGCGGATTATTTCGCAGTGAATGCGGAATCCACAAAACTTCTCTCCGAATGGGCGAGCACCAAACATTGTAAAGGTTTTTTGCTGGCAAGTTCCGTTTCCGTTTACGGATATCAAATCCAGCCGTTGACGGAAGAAAGTCCCAGATTGGGACAGACTGTATACGCACGATCGAAAATCAAAGCGGAAGAATATTTAGAAACGGCGGAAGTCCCTCATTCCGTCTTCCGCATAGCATCTGTTTATGGAGGAGGAAGCAAAAGTTTCATCTCCAAACTTTTTTCCCTCTATAAAAAAGGGTTTTATCCGCTACCTACAGGGGAAAGAAAAAAATCGATCCTCCATCTGGAAGATTTAGTATCCGCACTTGAAGCTTGGATTTCCAAAGTTTTAGAAATGAAAAAGATACTTCCCGTTTATGTCTTATCCCATCCGAATTCAGTTACGGTTCCCGAAGTGATTCGGGAATTCAAACACGTCCAACCCAAGGCATGGGGGGCTGTGGCATTGCCCTTATTTCCGTTTTTAGCGGTGATTTTCGAATGGTTCTACAAAACCTTACGTAGGCTGAAAAAACTCCCCTACCATGATTCTCCTTTGGCGCCACTCAGACATTCCATAGAAATCTATTCCGCAGAATCCTGGGCGGATTTAGGAGTGAAACCTGTTCGAGATCTGCGAAAAGGATTGAGTGGAGATCAATAATCCTCTACCCTAAGGCCGATACTATATATGATGAAAGTGCGCGTTTTACTCATCTCTATTCTTTTCCTTGGAACAGTCCCGGCGTTTGCGGGAACCTGGATCGAAGACTCGCTGGGTTTTGCTTTTGAATATCCGAGAGGATGGTCCAAAGCGGTGCTTCGCAATGCGGAGACGGCACGCATACAATTCGCAAAAACGAATAAAGAAGCAATCCTTCAAATCGACGTAGTTCGCAGAACCAAAGAATACGATTTGGATCGTTTTATCGAAGAAACCATCGATACCTTTCTGCGCAAATACCCGGATCTAAAAGTAGTCAGAGAAAAAAGCCTGGAAGAAGAAATCCCCGGCTTCGATGAAACCGTATTTTTAGTACTTCATTATATAGAAAATAAAATGGTCGTATCCAATCGGTTCCTGTTCCACAAAAAAGGTAACATGTATTATGTGATCCAAGCAAAAACACCTCGGGCCAGATACGGAGTGTATGCGAAAGATTTAGATCTAATTATGAAAACCTTCCGTTTGGAACCGAGAGCTCGTTACCGTTGGAGAAACGACAGTCTCGCTTATTTGGATCCGGTCCGGGATGAAAAAGCGATTCAATATATTTCCATAACGATCCGACCGATCGACAGTTTCCCGAACCAAGAATCTTCCAAACCTATGGAAGACAATTCTTGGCTAAACAGTGTAGATCCGTTTAAAAACCCTTTTACATCCGATCCGGAAATTCGTCCGAATCAACAACAGAATCCGAATCAACTTCCTAACGAAAACCGCCTTCCTACTGATAATAACTCAAACGACAGCGGTCCTTCCGTCCCTCCAGAAACAGATCCTCTTTAAGGATAGATTCGTTTCTTGCTCTCGTTCGTCCAGGACTTCCTGTCATGACGAACGAGCTTCGGCCTTCCTTGGCCTTCGCCACCGCTAGAAACAAATTTATCCCCAGATTCTTCTTAATCAAATCTTAATCACAACTCTACTTTTCTTCACTACCGTAAATTTGACAAAGATTTTAATCGGTGAGAGAATATTTTCATGAATGAAGCCTGTTATGCGATATTTTATTTTTGTCTGCTGATGTTCATCTCACCTTTTGCGGGATATTATATGGCGCGGATTTTGGATGCGAAAACTCTTCCTACGGAAAGGTTTGTATTTTCTTTTTTAGGAAAACAACTAGAAGGATCTCAGAACGCAAAAGATTATCTAAAAAGTCTATTCCTGTTTCATATTTTAGGAGGAGGGTTTTTGTTTTCCATCTTACTTTTTCAAAACTACCTTCCTCTAAATCCTTTGCAGGTTAAGGGTCTTCATTGGGATTTGGCTTTGAATACGGCAGTCTCTTTTATTACAAACACGAATTGGCAGGCGTATTCGGGCGAATCCCAACTCAGTTACTTCTCACAGATGTTAGGTTTAACTCCGCAAAATTTTCTAAGCGCAGGAGTTGGAATTTCCGTTTTAGCATTCGTTTCCAGAGCAGTTTCTTCATCCCAAAAAAAGGAATTCGGAAATTTTTGGAGGGATTTATATCGTTCTATCTTCTATATATTACTTCCATTGAGTTTTCTTTTAGCCGTTTTGCTGATGAGTCAGGGAGTGGTGCAAACTTTTTCGCCTTATGCTTCCGGAGTAGGATTTGAGGGAGCGAACGTGACAATACCGTTAGGTCCTGCGGCTTCACAAATCGCCATCAAACAAATAGGAACGAATGGAGGAGGTTTTTTCGGAGTAAACAGTGCTCATCCATTTGAAAACCCGACTCCTCTTTCCAATTTCTTAGAGTTGTTTTCTATTTTATTTTTACCTGCGGCTTGTGTCTTTCTTTACGGGAAAATCGCCGGATCGTTCCGACATGCTTGGGTGATATTCTTCGTTATGTTATCTTTTCTGCTTCTGGGATGGTTTGTCGTTTATCAATCAGAGCTTACTTCCAGTTCGGTATGGGAAGGTAAAGAGACAAGATTCAACCTAACCGAGTCCAGTCTTTGGCTTTCCGCAACTTCCGCAGCTTCGAACGGCTCCGTCAACTCAATGCATGACAGTTATTCTCCGTTAGCTGGAGGAGTTGCATTATTTCAAATTATGCTTGGTGAAGTGATTTTCGGAGGTGTGGGAGCCGGTATGTATGGAATGTTTCTTTTTTTGATACTAACAGTCTTTTTATCCGGATTAATGACAGGAAGAACGCCGGAATACTCAGGAAAGAAGATCGAAAGTTATGACATTCAATGGACATTGATCGGAATTTTGGCACCGACTGTATGTATTCTTATAGGTTCTGCAATCACGGTTCTTCTGGATACTGGTTATAGCGCCAAAGGACCTCACGCACTCTCTCAGATTTTATATGCGTTTTCTTCCGCTTCCGGGAACAACGGTTCCGCCTTCGGAGGTTTTACCGCAGATACAAAATGGGCGAATTTATCTTTAAGTATATGTATGTTAGTCGGAAGATTCTCGACAATCACTTCCGTCATTTTGGTAGCAAGCCATCTAGGAGGTAAAATCACTGCGGAAGACGGTTCAGGAAGTTTTAGAACGGACACTGTTTTGTTTGGCGGCCTCGTTTTTGGAATTTTATTGATTGTTGCTGGACTTTCTTTTTTTCCCGTAATCGCTTTGGGACCGGTGTTAGAACAAATTCTGATGAACCAAGGTAAGTTGTTTTAGGAAGGTTTTATAATGATTAAATCGAATTCATTTATCTCTAAAGAAGTTTTTTATCAATCGCTCATTCAGTCTTTTTACAAACTGTCTCCGAAAGCGGTTTTTAAAAATCCGGTGATGGCATCCGTATGGCTAGGTTCTTTGCTTCTGTTTTTGGAAATAACATATCATCTAACAAAAGATATGTTTAAATCCTTGGATCTATTCATCCTGATATGGCTCGTTCTTACCGTTTTATTCGCTAATTTTGCCGAGGCCGTTGCAGAAGGTAGAGGAAAAGCGAGGGCGGATAGCTTAAAGAAGACTAGATCTTCCACGATCGCAAAAAAAGTGAAATCAGCAGGGGACAAAGAGTTTTCCGAAGTTTCTTCCGCCGAGCTTATATTAAACGATATCGTTTACGTAGAAGCCGGATCGGCCATTCCAGGAGACGGAGAAGTTGTTTTAGGAATTGCTAGCGTGGATGAGTCGGCGATCACAGGAGAGTCCGCACCGGTCATTCGGGAAAGCGGAGGAGATAGGTCTGCGGTCACAGGAGGAACCAAAGTCCTTTCCGACTTTTTATATATTCGAATCACATCCAGCCCCGGACAAAGTTTTTTGGATAAGATGATTTCTCTGATTGAAGGAGCTTCCAGACAAAAAACACCGAACGAAATCGCTTTGGGGATCGTTCTTACTTCACTCACTTTTTTATTCGGATTAGCAGTCGTTACATTGATTCCCCTATCGGAATTCGTAGCGAAACAAATAGGAACTGATTGGAATCTTAGATTTTCCATTTGGCTCGCCTTATTTGTTTGTCTCATTCCCACAACGATTGCCGCTCTTTTGAGTGCGATCGGTATCTCGGGAATGGAAAGATTGATCCGTTATAATGTGATCGCAAAAAGCGGAAAAGCTGTGGAAGCCGCCGGCGATATCAACGTATTGTTACTGGATAAAACAGGAACGATTACATTGGGAAACAGAGAAGCAAGACAGTTCTACCCTACGGAAAAATATACCGAAGAAGAGCTGGCCGATGCCGCTCAACTTTCCTCGTTATCCGACGAAACCCCGGAAGGGCGTTCGATCGTCGTTCTGGCAAAACAAAGATTTTCAATCAGAGAGAGGAATCTGAACGAGTTCGATGTCGATTGGATCCCCTTCTCAGCCTTCAATCGAATGAGCGGAGTTGAGATTCGAAAACAAGGCAATCTCATTAGAAATATTAGAAAAGGCGCTATTGATGCGATTAGAAAGTATATCGAATCGCAAGGGGGAACATTCCCCAAATCCGTGGAAACAAAAGCGGAAGAAATCGCAAGAAGAGGTTCTACGCCGATCCTTGTGGCGGAAAATCAGGAAATTTTAGGTATCATTGAACTCAAGGACATCGTAAAGGGAGGACTTAAAGAAAGATTTTCCCATCTCAGAAAGATGGGAATCAGAACCGTGATGATCACCGGAGACAATCCTCTGACTGCCGCCGCAATCGCTGCGGAAGCGGGTGTGGATGATTTTATAGCAGAAGCAACTCCAGAGAGAAAATTGGAGAGAATCAAAGAAGAACAAAAAAACGGTCGTCTAGTAGCTATGATCGGCGACGGAACAAATGATGCTCCCGCACTGGCTCAATCGGATGTAGGGGTTGCAATGAACACGGGCACGCAAACGGCAAGAGAGGCAGGGAACATGATCGATCTAGACAGTAACCCTAGTAAGTTGATCGAAATTGTAGAAATCGGGAAACAACTCCTAATGACAAGAGGAGCATTAACAACATTCAGTATTGCTAATGATGTAGCAAAATATTTTGCGATCCTTCCGGCTCTGTTTCATCCTTTACAATCTTTGAATGTGATGAAATTATCCTCTCCTGAGTCGGCCATTTTATCGGCGGTAATATTCAATGCGCTCATCATTCCAGCATTGATCCCTCTTGCTCTAAGGGGAGTTAAATTCGAACCTAAATCGACTGATTCAGCTTTGGCAAAGAATATTTTTCTTTACGGAGGAGGAGGAATTCTCCTTCCTTTTGTAGGAATCAAACTGATCGACATTATCATAAGCGGAGGAAGTCTATGAGTCGTTTAGAAAAAGACGGGGAATTATTATCCGTGGGCATTCGATTTTTATTCATATCATTAATCCTATTAGGCGGCATTTACCCATTGTGTGTAACTTTCATCGGAGATCGTTTTTTTAAGGATTTATCCCACGGCAGTCTGATCCTTTCGAGAGATGGAAAGACAAAAGGATCTTACCTAATGGCACAAAAATTCGATTCGGAGAAATATTTTTTGATCCGCCCCAGTGTAATGGAATTTCAAAGCGTACCTTCTTCAGCGAGTCAATTGGCTCCTTCCAGCTTAGCTTTACGTCAATCTATCTCGGAAAGAAAAATTATTTTAAATCGCAGGAATATCGATTCTGAAACATGCAAGGAACTTTTATATACATCGGGAAGCGGATTAGACCCTCATATCACCACACAATGCGCAAGGGCACAAATCGATTTCATCGCCAAACACAGGGGAGTTCCTCCGGAAAAAATTTCAAAACTAATTCAAGATCATGAAGAAAAATCCTGGTTCGGAATTTTAGGAAGGAATAGAGTCAACATAGTTAAATTAAATTTTCTGTTAGACGGTTTAGATTCACAAACTTTATGAAAAGTCCTCAAGATTATCTTCTGATCGCAAAACAAGATGAAGTGAAACTACAGGGAAAACTGAAGGTTTTTTTCGGAATGTCCCCCGGAGTCGGTAAAACGTATTCCATGTTGAAAGAAGCTCATCAATTACAAGAAGAAGGTTTCTCCGTATTGGTGGGCATAGTGGAAACACACGGAAGAAAAGAAACTGCAGAACTGGTTTCCGGATTAGTCTCCCTGCCTTTTAAAAAAATTATTTATAAAGATAAGGAATGGAACGAACTGGACGTGGAAACGATCCTTCGAAAAAGACCCGACTACGTACTAGTAGACGAATTAGCACATACGAATATACCTGGATCTCTCCACAAAAAAAGATACCAAGACGTATTCGAAATTCTCGAAGCAGGAATCAACGTATATACTACCGTAAACGTGCAACATCTGGAAAGCCAGGTGGATTCAGTCGAAAAAACGCTTAAATCTCAAGTACAAGAGACTCTCCCCGATTCCATCATGGAAAGAGCCGATGAACTGGTATTGATCGATATCGTCCCGGATGAATTGCTAAAGAGACTTGAAGAAGGTAAGGTTTACGTTCCGGAAAAAGTTCCTTTGGCTAGGGAGAATTTTTTTAAGAAAGAAAATCTAGCTTACTTGAGAGAATTGTCCCTCAGTTACACTGCCCATTATGTGGAAAAAAGACTGCCTAGTGGAAAGGAAAGAATCTTAGTTGTTATCTCTGCGGATCCTAATTGTAAAACCCTACTGCGCCACGCTAAAAAACTATCCTTGGAAAGAAACGGCGACATCATTGCGATTTTTATCGAGCCCGAAGAAAATCTTACTACCTTCCAAAAGAATCTAATTCGTTCTCATATTCGTTTGGCGAAAGAATTGGGAGCGGAAGTGGTTTATTCTTATGAATCCGATCCGGCAGTAGGAATCATTTCCGCAGTCAAGGAAAAAAAAATCCATCGGGTTGTGATCGCTAACGATCTGAATCTACATTATATATTTCCATTTTTTAAAAAGAAACTTCCCGTAAGATTAATGGAAGCATTACCAGGCTGTGAACTCATAGTTCTTTCTTCTCCTCCTAAGGTTGCAAAGAAAGATAAAGTGAATTTAATTCAGTTACTCATCCCCTCGTCACAGTTTCGTTCTTATGCGAGCGTACTTACCGCCACATTCACATTAACTTTTATTAATTTATTTTTATATAACTTTATAGGTTATTGGCCTATTTCCATCTTATACCTTTTTTTCGTGGCTCTTACCGGAATTTTTTACACAAGAGGACCGGTATTGCTTTCCGCATTTCTATCTGCGATGTTTTGGAATTACCTATTTATTCCTCCTCGTTTTACTTTTTATATAAGCAAACTGGAAGATCTTTTGATGTTTTTCGTGTTTATATTCGTAGCTTTGGTAAACGGTAGTTTAACGGCAAAACTGAAAAGGAACGAACTCAAACTCAGATCGAGAGAAGAAAAACTCTCTATTCTTTACGAATTGACCGGGGCACTTTCAAAAACGTCTTTTCATAAGAACATTTTAGAAATAGGAGATTTATTTTTTCAGAAAGTATTCCCATTCCCTGTCAAAATGCATTTGTTCCATGATAACAAATTAGAACCCGTAATTCTGGATCCGAAAGAGTTAGCTGTAGCTCATTGGGTGATCAAAAACGGCAAACCTGCCGGTAAGTTCACCGAAACACTTCCTCTTGCAGAAAGTAGTTTTTACCCTCTGATATCACCAGGAGGAACTGCCGGTGTTTTAAATGTCCGTTCTGATAAAGAACCGACTTTAGAACAAGAAGTTCTTTTAAACACGATTGCAAACCAGGTTTCGATTGCTTTAGAAAGGGAATCCTTATCTGAAGAAGCCAAAAAAACCTACTTACTGAAAGAGTCTGAAAAATTATACAATCTTCTTTTCAATTCCTTATCTCATGAATTAAAGACTCCCCTAACCTCTATTCGTGGTTCCGCATCCGCCTTAATGGATCCAGAAATAGAAAATGATCCTTTAGCAAGGAAATCTTTGATAGAAGAGATTCAAGAAAGTGCTCTTGTGTTGAATTTGCTTCTGGGCAATTTGCTCGACATCAGCAGAATCGAGTCGGGGCATTTATCTTTGACAAAAGATAAGGTTTATCCTAACGAAATCATAACCGATGTGGTCGGTTACTTAGGCAGAATGAAAGGAAATCATAAAATCATCGTCAATATCACAGGAAAAGAAAGACCTCTGTTTTTGGACAGAAGTCTGTTCGGACACGGTTTATTTAATTTGATCTATAATGCATGTTTATACACACCTGCCTACTCTCATATATGGATTTCAGTCGACGTAAAAGATGACGGACAATCGGTCTGGATCGTAGAAGACAACGGAAAAGGATTACCTGAAGACCCATCCACCGTTTTTAAAAAATTTTACAGAGGAGAATTTACCGGGAAAATAGGAACAGGACTTGGACTTGCCATTACGAAATCCATCATAGAATTGCACGGAGGCAATATTATCGCAGAAAATAGAAAAGAAGGCGGAGCCAGATTTGCAATAGAACTTCCATCCTTGGCCCTTAACGAAAAACCAAACCCTCTATGAATCACAAATCCGAATTGATTCTAATCGTAGATGACGACTTTAGCATTCGTAAGATGCTTCGCATCGCAATGGAAGCGAAAGGATATCTTACAATCGAAGCAGGTTCTAAAAAAGAGGCGATCGAACTTACTGCATTAAATTCTCCTAAGCTAATGCTTCTTGATTTACAGTTACCGGACGGCTCAGGCGAAGATGTTGTCCATGAAATAAGACAATGGACAGAAACTCCGATCATTGTCCTTTCAGTGATGAGCTCGGAAGAAGATAAAATTCGCTTGTTAGATGCCGGGGCAGACGATTACGTAACGAAACCATTTTCCATGGGCGAACTTCTAGCAAGAATTCGCACCGCATTGAGAAAAATCCCTTTGGAAGAATCTCCTCCGTTTTGGCAGAGCGGTAATCTACAAATTGATATTGCCGGTCATAAAGTTATTAAAAATTCAATGCCAATTCGATTGACTCCGACCGAATTTCAAATTCTCGCATATTTCATTAAGAACACAGAGAAGATCCTCACCTATGAAATGTTAATCAAGGAAATTTGGGGAGAGAATGCTCAGAATGAAATGAATTCATTACGGGTTCATATTGCTCAGCTAAGAAAAAAGATAGAAAATTCTCCATCCGAACCGGTTTATTTACTGAATCAGCCCGGGGTAGGATATCGTTGGTCGGGCACAACTGCTATGGAGAAATTTTAACATTATGAACAAAGACATCCAAAAATACAATCGTTCCTTATCAGAAACAGAAAAGATGATTTGCGATATCCTTTCGGAAGAAATCAATCTTTATCTTCCCGAAGCAGAAAATAAAATTTGGCACGGACATCCTGTTTGGTTTTTGGAAGGAAATCCGATCGTCGGATACAGCAAATTGAAAAGCTGCATTCGACTTCTATTTTGGAGCGGCCAAACTTTCGAAGAAAAAAAACTAAAACCGGAAGGAAGCTTCAAAGCAGCAGAGGCTCGTTATACGGCCCCGGAAGATATCAATAAAAAGGATCTGAAGCGCTGGATACAAAAAGGCAAAAAAATCCAATGGGACTATAAAAACATCGTCAAAAGAAAAGGAGTTCTGGAGCGATTAAAATAATCTTACTCAGGTTTGTTGGGCGCATCTCCCGGCTCTCAGTCGACGACAACGCTCCCTCGATCCGGTGCGCAGGGGAAATCCGATTGGATTTTAAAAACCGAAGTGTAGATGCGACTGCGGTTTTCTTATTTCCATCTTCAAATGGGCGATCTTTTGTAAGATAAAACAAATACAAGGATGCTTTCTCTATCAGATTATAATGAAATTCTTTATTATCCAAAGCTCCTGTCACTTTAGATAAGGAAGATGCAAGAATATTTCGATCGGCAGATGTTAAAGTTTTCTCGTAGGACTGAATTTGTTTTTTATGAATTTCTACAACCTCGTCGAGAGTTAAATATTGAACGAATGCGATCTTCATAATATGATATTTTTCGACTTTAAGATTCGGTATCTTTTCTAGTTTCTGATTCCGATTTAAAAAAGCGCCAGGGATCCGCAGGGCTTGGTCTCGTTTTTTCGAAGAGAAAAACGAGACGGGAGCGATAGCGCACCCCGAAGGAGCCCGCCCGGGCGCCCTGAAAATAAAAAAGCCACTTTCTCCTTTCGGAGGAAAGCGGCTTTTCCTTTTTTGAGCTTAAAAAGAGGATTAGTCTTTGCTGGAAGCTGCGTCTTTGATTACGTAAGCTGCAATTTCGTTCTTTTGGATTTGTGTAGTACCTTCGAAGATACAAAGGATTTTTGCATCTCTCATGAGTTTTTCCACAGGATATTCTTTCGTGTATCCGTATCCGCCGAAGATTTGAACCGCATCCGTAGCACATTGCATCGCACACTCGGAAGCATATGCTTTCGCAATCGCAGAATACTTAGGAAGAGTAGGATCATTCGCATCGGACAAACGAGCCGCTTTGTAAGTGATCTCTCTGGAAGTTTCCACTTTGATCGCCATATCAGCTAACATATGTTGCACTGCTTGGAAAGTGGAGATTTTCACTCCGAATTGTTCTCTCTCACGAGCGTAACGGCCTGCATGGTCAAGAGCTGCTTGCGCAACACCCACACCCATAACCGCAACGAAAGGACGAGAAGCATTCAATGTTTGAAGCGCATATACGAAACCTAGGTTTTCTCTTCCCACTAGGTTCTCTTCAGGCACTTCGCAATCTTCAAAAATAACTTGGTGAGTGGAAGAAGCACGGATTCCCAATTTGTCTTCTTTTTTTCCTACAGTCAGACCTTTTGCATCACGAGGAACGTAGAAGCAAGAAACCCCTCTGGTTCCGCGGTTTTTATCTGTGTAAGCAAATACGGTGAAAGCTTGTGCGTCGGAAGCTCCGGTGATCCATTGTTTCGCACCGTTGATGATCCATTTGTCTCCTTTTTTCTCGGCACGAGTTGTCATACCGGGAACGTCAGATCCGGCACCAGGCTCGGAAAGACAGAAAGATACTCCGAATTTTCCATCCGCAATCGGAGGAAGCCATTTCAATTTTTGTTCGTGAGTCGCACCTTTTAGGAGAGGAAGAATTCCCAAACCTGTGTATGCGAAACCAAGTGCGATTCCGAGGCATCCTCGGGACAATTCTTCGATCGCTAGGCACTGCTCGATAGCACCCAGACCCCATCCACCGTATTCCTCAGGAATCACGAGTCCGTTGATTCCTAACTCGGAGCGCATTTTATCAACTATTTCTTTCGGATGAGCGTTTTTCTCATCCCAGTGTAATGCTACTTCATGTGGGATTTCTTTTTTTACGAAATTACGAACTAAATCTCTGATTTCAAGCTGTTGCTCTGTAAATGGGCTGTACATTCTGGGAGGTTCCTTCTGAGAATGGGGTATTTACTACCTTTTTTCGTACGTGTGTTTTCATGCCAAGGGTTTTTCTGTCTTTACAAAAGACGGGAATGCTACTAAGATTCGTCACTGTATGTCAAAATACCGTTCTTTATTCCATAAAACCAGAAATTCCCTCCCTTCCCTCGCTCTTATTTCCGTTTTCATTTTCCTCATCGCTTGTACGGGAAGACCGAGTTACACTCCCAAACAACCAGTCTCTTACACCAGCTTCGAAGACTTCTATCAAAAGAAACTAACAGATAGTAAAGCGAAAGGACACAGACCGGGAAACGAAGAAAGATATATCAGTTACGGGAAAAAAACGAAACTTGCATTTCTTTATATTCATGGGTTCGGTGCTTCTCGTGCGGAAGGAGAGGCAGTGATGGAAAAACTCTCCAAAACTTACAAAGCAAACACTTATCTCCTCCGCCTTCCCGGCCATGGCACGAATAAGGAAGACCAAGCCGCTCAGAACTTTTCCGATTATTTGGACGCTTCTGCGGAAGCTTTGGAAATGATGCAGGGCCAAGGTGATAAAGTTATCATCTTCGGTTCTTCGTTAGGTGGTCTTCTATGCACTTGGCTTGCTTCCGAATTTCCCGATAAAGTGGACGGAATGGTTTTGGCGAATCCTTTCTACGGCCCTGTGGACGGAAGCTTAAACATTCTGAACTATCCTGGCGGACTTTCTTTCATTCATCTTCTGAAAGGAAAAGTGAGAAACTCAAGTCATAATGACAATCCTAAAGTCCTTCCGCAAAGAAATGATTTTTGGTATGGAGAACAGTATTACTCCGCTCTAGTAGGTGTGAACGATTTAAGAAATTATGTTTCCCGTCCGGAAGTGTTTCGCAAAGTTACTTCTCCTACTTTACTTCTTTATTATTATAAAAACGATAAAGAACAAGATCCTACTGCAAGTGTTCCTAAGATGAGAGAGGGTTTTGCCAATTTGGGTTTGGACAAATCTCCGAATCCTCTCAACAGAGAAGTGAGAGTGGAGGACGGAATGCACGTATTGATGTCCCAATGGGTGATCACTGACAAACTGTTTATCGAAAAATCCGTGGACAACTGGCTGAAGGATTTAGCGAAATTGAAATAATCAAAATTTCATTCCTAGTGCAATAAATTGCATTGTTTCTGAGATTGATAAGAAAGCATAAAGCAGAGGAATTTTATATGAAAAAACTAGGAATGTTATTGGTTGCGATCGCAATCGTAACTCACTGTAAACCAGATAAAGACGATAAAACAGCGGAGAACCTTCTCATTTTATCTTATCTTTCTTCCAATTCTCAAGCGGCGGCGGCAAGCCAGTCTTCGCAGGTGAGAGCTACTGTAGGTGCGATCGCCAGTAGCATCAACACCGCAGCGAGAGGCAATCAAGTGACTTTCTTTTTTCCGAAAGGAACGTGGACCAAAGAAAGACTTATGGCTTTTTTGAACCGCAAAACATTGAATTATCTGATTTCTTCGGAACTTACGCCGAACATAAAACCTACTGCACTCAGTGCTTCGGGAGGAACTTGTAATTCTTCCGGATGTAATGCCACTTTGAACGGAACCACAAACTGCAGTTCCGGTGGTACAGTGACTTTAACGAATATGAAAGTCACTTTCACTTTCCCGAAAGCTCTTTCTTACGAATCCACTTTGGATGGAACTGCGACAACGGACAAATGTGCAAGTTACGGTGCGGACTATTACAACTATCCTAAGTACGTAAGTGCGGTATCTTCCGGAAAACTTACCATCAAAGGAAAAACGAATGTTTCCGTGAACGATTATACTTTTGCGGCAGGATCGAACAATACGATCATCAATACGGATTTCAATTATGATGAAAACATTACCGTCAATTCAGATGCTCTCGATATAGGAAACAGCACAACCATCGCCTTAAAAGACGTAATTAGCATAGTAAGTTTGAGAACGGTCGGACAACAGAAAGATTTCAGTACATCGAATGTAAACAATGTAATTACAGTAAAAGTCTCTGTAACAGAAGCTTTGACGGGAACCGTTTCCATAAGCGGTCTTGTAGGCGGAGTAGCAGTGAATTTATCCAAAACCTATGCCGGAGACACATTCAGCTATAGATACACTTGTGTGATCAATATCGCAAACCAAATTGGTACTTGCGAAATCGTTCAATAAGTTTAGAATCATCTTTATTGTTTCTCCTGCCTTGGCTGCAGGAGAAATGAATTTTTATGTTCAAAATCATCATTTCACTTATTTGTTCTTCTCTCCTTTTCTGCTCTCCTCCTTCTATCGTTGACCGTTCCGTTTCTTTTACAAGGAACTCTGCACCTAATATACCTTATGCTTCCGGATTGATTTTAGAAGACGGAACCATACTCACCGCCTTTCATGCAGTGATCGGAAATGAGAAGGAAATTAGAATCAGAACCGAAGATAAAAAATTGGAGGAAGTGGAAATTTTATATATGGAATTTCTACTCGATCTGGCTCTTCTCAAACCTAAGAACATCAAACTCTCCTCTCCTCCTTTCTCTTCCAAAGCAAGAGAGGATTTACATCCGGGAGAAGAGATTTATATTTTCGGTTCTCCTTACGGATTGGATCATTCCTATCAAACCGGTTATATTTCTCATACGAATCGATTGGGAGTCGATCCTACTTACCCTCAAATCCCTTTCATTCAAACTTTCGGCCTTTCTGATCCCGGCACTTCCGGTTCAGGTGTGTTTACCAAAAATGGTGAATTCATCGGAATCCAACGTTCTCATTTGGGTTACCAAACAGGAGGAAATTCGGGGCTGGTAATTCCCTCCGGGTTTATAAACGTTTTTTTGAAAAAGGCAAGAGAGAAAGTTTTTCCATGATTTTTTAATTTTTAAGCCAAACTTTCTTTTCCGCAGATTCTAATATAATACCGCTACGGAGAAATCAGAATGATCCATAAAGACAGAGTCGCTCTTATTACGGGAGCCAATCGAGGAATCGGAAAACAAGTTGCCATCGACCTCGCCAAACAAGGTGTTATAGTGATCGTTACTTCCAGAAACGAAGAGGAAGGTCAGGAAACTAGAAAGATCATAAAAGATTCGGGAGGAAAATCCGATTTCTTTCTATTGGATGTTTCTAAGGAAAAAAGTCTGATGGAACTTTACGAATTCATAGAAGGAAGTTACGGCAAACTGGAGATTCTAGTGAACAACGCAGGAATCTTTGCGGACAAAGGAAATTTCTTCGAAACGGGAAGAGAAGAAATGGTGCGTACTTTCGAAACCAATGTAATTGGTCCTCTTCGCCTCACTCAATTGTTTCTTCCTATGATGATGAAACATAACTTTGGTCGTATAGTAAATGTTAGCTCCGGGATGGGACAACTTTCCGATATGGACGCAGGTTACCCCGCCTACCGCATCTCAAAAACTTCGATCAATGCGCTTACCAAAATGACTTTTGCGGAAACAAAAGGAAAAAATATAAAAGTGAATTCTGTCTGCCCAGGTTGGGTGAAAACGGATATGGGGGGTCCGAACGCCAGCCGCTCCATAGAACAAGGTGCGGAAACCATCGTATGGGCGGCACTTCTTCCCGATTCCGGCCCGAACGGAACTTTCCTCAGGGATAAAAAAGAAATTCCTTGGTAACTCTAAATAAGGCAGGCTCAATTTACTGCCAGAAGGAAGTTGTCTATTCCTCTGAACTTCCTGACGAAAGAATACTTTTTAGCCCAAGCAACGCAATTGCGGTACCAATGAAAAGCAAAGCAATTTTAAATACTCGTGATTCTGAACTGTTTTGAGCTTCTGCAAAAATTCTAATCTTTTCTACTTCTGCTTTCTCTATATCATTTGCAGATTCAATTTCTTTCAAGCGAATCTCTTTAGAAGATTGTAGTTCAAACTCACGGCTTTTGATTTCGAGTTCACGATTTTTTGCTTCCTGAGTTTGAATGTCTAAGAATTTAGCAAATTGTGACTCTTTATCAGTATTCTGATTTTTATCGGACATTCAACTAACGTTTAAATTTTAGGTCTAAATATTTGTCCCAAGACATAGACTGAATTACTATTTTTTTACCTACCTGTTTGACTTTATGTACAGATTGAGGGTCTTCCATATATCTTTCGTGAAGCTCGGCAAGTCCTTTTTGGGCATTTTTATAGGCTTTGTCTGGTTTGAAAGAATGTCCTCGTAAGACTACTTTTAATGACATAGTATAATTTTAAACAGCAGTTTCTAGCCTGTCAACTCGCAAAATTGAGTGTTCAATTTCGCTTGTGTAAGAAATTCCTTGGCAATTTCCGCGCAATGAGAGTATAATCTCCCCGCCCTGATTGATGGGAGGGGAACTAGACCCGCCACCCAATGGCTTCCGTTTATCATACCGCCTGATTTGCGTAAAGTGATAGTCGCATTTCCAAATTTTTTATTTCATTCTTTTCACCTTTCTGCCTAAATCTGTTCTTCGACCAGAGATATGGAGGGGAAGTCGCGAAGCGACCGGAGCGTGGCTACGCGGAGCCCGGAGTAGCTCGGGCCCCGAAGGGGCGGGCGCCTAACCTGAAAGGAAAAAATCGATTCGAGTGTTTTGGGCAGGTAGAAAAAACGAATTCGTTTGAGACTTTAGTGTGAGACATAATCTATTCCAAGAGACAGTCTGCCCCGCCTTAGGTTGTGATAAGGCCCAAGAAAGCTTCTTTCTGCTTTCTTTCTATTTCAAAAACTAACAGCTTTCTTAATTGATTGAGTTTTTAGTACTTTCCCCAAACCTAACAGGCTTTCCAGGGTACAGTCTGTACATCGTATAATTCTAGATTAGGTGAGATAAAATGATTTCTTTTTTCCAATGAATCGATTCCAATTCTAAAATTATAAAGTTTATCTACGTATTTAGTTGAGTGTGTCTTTCCGAAATTTAGACCCTTGGGGATAAAATGCTGCATGAACTACAAAGAACTCTTTCCTGACTGGCTGGCCGACTCGAAAATTTATTATGCGACTCTGATCAATCTTTCCGGGGATATTCTTTATGCAAACGAACATTTCATCCGCAACTTTACCCCAAGCGGTCATGAGAACCCTAAAAACTCCCCTTTTCATATTTTAGTGCACCCTTCCGATCGCTCTCAATTCATCAAAGCGGTTCAAAAATGTACGCATGACCCCAAAACAGCGGTTCAATTCCGAAAACAATACGATCCTACTCATCCGGATAGATGGACGGATTGGGAACTCACCCAATGCAAAGATGAAAAGGGGTCTTTATTGGGAATCATACAAGTTGGACACGATCTCAAAGAAGCCAAAGCAAGTGAGGAAAAAGCGAAGATAGAAACGGAAACCTTGTTTCGCTCCACATTCGAACAAGCCGCTGCAGGAATCGTCCATTACTACCCCAGCGGAACCTGGATTCGCTCCAATAAACAATTTCAGGAACTGCTCGGTTATTCGGAAGAAGAACTCAAACACCTCAGCTTCAAAGACATCACCCACCCGGAAGATTATTATCTCAGTGAGAACTACCAACACGAGTTAGTGGAAGGTACCATCGATAAGTATTCCATAGAAAAACGTTTTATCAGAAAAAACGGAAACTACTTCTGGGGACTTGCTCATGTCTCTGCGGTTCACGATGAAAAAAATCAATTCGACTATCTTGTGATGGTCATTCAAGATCTATCGGGAATCAAAACCATTGAGACCCGCCTAAAGGAAAGTGAAGATAAATTCGAAAAGGCATTTTTCACTAACCCCGCCTTTATGCTGATCTCCGACATCAACTCAGGAAAAATGATAGAAGCAAACTCCGCTTGGACGGAAATTTTCGGTTACACTTTAGAAGAGACCATCGGAAAAACGGCAATCGAATTAGGAATCATTTCGGAAAAATTAAGAAACGAATTGTACGACATCATCAGAAAGGATAAGAAGGTTACAAATATCGAACTGACCATCAGCGACAAGTTCGGTCTTCCCAAAGTAATCCTTTACTCCTCCGAACTTTTCACTTATAAAGACGATGATTACGTACTGACTACCGGTATTGACATCACAGAAAGAAGACAACTTCAGGAAGAACTTCTCTCGGAAAAACAAAGGCTACAGAACATTCTCGAAGGTGCGAATGTGGGCGCCTGGGAATGGAACCTTACGACAGGAGAGACTCTTTTCGACGAACGATGGGCGGCGATGTTAGGCTATAAACTGGAAGAGCTGGGAGAAGCAGGTTTCAACACTTTGGAAAAGTTCACCTTCGAAGAAGATCTGGAAAGAATCAATCGAATCATAGAAAAACACATCGCCGGCGAAATCCCTTATTACGAAGCGGAATTTCGCGTAAAACATAAATTAGGTCATACTGTCTGGGTTCTGGACAGGGGAAAAATAACAAAATGGTCGGAAGACCGCAAACCACTGCTTATGTCCGGCACCCAACAAGACATCAGCGACCGTAAACGATACGAAGCCTCTCTCATCAAAAACGAAATTCGCTTGAGGACCATTTTGGAAACGATTCTGGATGCGGTCTTGATCATCGACCAGAAAGGAACCATTCAAAAATGCAATCTGGCGACGGAAAAAACATTCGGATATCATGAATCGGAACTCATCGGCCAAAATGTCAACATACTGATGCCGGAACCGGACCATTCCCAGCACGACCAATATCTGGACAGCTATCGGCTTACAGGCGTGAAACGAATCATCGGTTACGGAAGACAAATCACAGGAAAAAGAAAAAACGGAGAATTATTTCCCGCCGATCTTGCTGTCACCGAATGGGAGTTTTCCGGCCAAACTTATTTTACAGGAACCATCCGAGACATTACCAATAAAATCAAAGTGGAAGAGCAACTGAAACAATCCCAAAAACTGGAAGCCCTCGGCCAAATCTCAGGAGGAATCGCCCACGATTTTAATAATATATTGACGATCGTCAGCGGGAACTTGGAACTCATCGAAAGAAAAATGAACGGCGCCGAACATGGGATGGTGAAACAAATTGCCAACGCACAGAAGGCTGTGGAAAGAGGCGCCCTTCTCACTCAAAAACTTTTGGCTTTCGCAAGAAAACAACCTCTCACTCCCGGCATCTTTGAAATCAATCAAGTCCTCTGGAATATGAGCGAAATTCTGGAACGAGTTTTAGGAAAACATATCGATATCAAATTCAAACTGAACGAAGAACCTTTGTATGTTTATCTGGATAAAAACGATTTGGAAAATTCAATTTTGAATTTGGCGATCAATGCCAGGGATGCGATGGAAAATTCCGGCAATCTAATCATTATTACCGATAAAGTTTCCAGAAACATTCTTCCTGAACTGCAAAACTCGGAAGGAATTGCCGATTCTTTCGTGGAGATCGCAGTCATCGATACGGGCAGAGGAATCCCCCCCGAAAATATCTCCAAAATCTACGAACCTTTTTTCACTACCAAAGAAGCAGGCAGAGGTACTGGTCTCGGCCTTTCCACGATCTACAGTTTCGTAAAACATTTCGGAGGACAAATCAAAGTCTACAGCGAAGTGGATGTCGGTACTTGTTTCAAACTCTATCTTCCTCTTACCGTAAAGTCTGATAAAAAGGAAGAACCGGAAGCGGAAGAAACGATTCAGGAATCGGGAGTTCCCAAAAAATACAAAGGCAAAGTATTATTAGTTGATGATGAGGTGAATATATTGGACATAGCGAAAGAACTTTTGGATGATCTGGGTTTTCAAACGGTTACGGCAACCTCCGCACAGGAAGCACTGGAAGTGTTATCCATCCGTAAAATGGATCTTTTGATCAGCGATATTATGATGCCGGGGAAGGTGGACGGACTGGGTCTTGCGGAAATAGTTAAAGTAGAATATCCGAATATTAAGATTATACTAACATCTGGTTTTCCAGGGGATTTGAGAAAAAGAGAATATACGGATCTGTCCAATTTTAATTTTCTCAACAAACCCTATAAATCCAAGGAATTGGAAGAACTCATAAAGCAAGTGATGGGCAAATGAAATGGAAATCAATACTGCGTTAATACTAGATGATGAGCCCGATTTAAACGAATTCCTTGCGGACGTATTCAAGGAACTGGGAATCGATGATGTCATTCAGCTGACAAAGTCTACGGATCTCTTCGAATCCTACTCCCCTAAAATCGATCTCATTACCATCGATTTATTTATGCCGGACGTGGATGGAGTGGAGATTCTGCGTTATTTGGGAGAAGCCAAATCGGAAGCCTTTATCGTTCTGATGAGCGGTCACAGCCAATCCGTGCTTGCCAGTGCGGAAAGAGTTGCAAAAGCGTACGGATTGAACGTATTGGGAACCCTTAGTAAACCGTTTTCCATAGCTCAAATCGCCAACCTGATCGCCCAAGCGGGCAAGATGACAAAAAAAGCGAACAAAACGGAAAAAAAAGAATTCACTTTCTCAAAAGAAGACATCTTGGATGCGATCCAAAAAAAACAAGTCGTTCTTTACTACCAGCCACAGATCAATCTCAAAACAAAGGAAATCGTGGGATTTGAAGCGCTTGTTAGATGGCTTCACCCGGATCTAGGTATTATTTTTCCGGATCAGTTCCTTCCTTTCGTTTCCAAATACAATGTCCTGGGAGAACTCACCAAACACCTACTCAACGAAGCTTGCAGTTTTTTCGGAGATTTGATCAAAAAAGGAATCAACAAAAGGGTTTCCGTGAACGTTTCCGTCTTCGATCTTGTGGACACTTCCATGCCCGAAGACATCATTCAGTTGATGCAGCAGCATTCTTTGATGTCGAACCAAATCATCATAGAACTCATTGAAACGGGGAAATTAGAAGGTTATCCTAAAGCTTTGGAAATTTTAACCAGACTTTGTATGAAAGGAATCGGCCTCTCTATCGACGATTTCGGAACGGGTTTTTCTTCCTTGGATCAATTGAGCAAAGCTCCTTTCACAGAATTGAAAATCGATAAAGGTTTCGTATTCGATCTTTTAAAAAACCCGAACACAAAATCGATCATCGGCTCTACAGTGCATCTGGCGGAAAAACTGAATATGGAAGTGGTTGCGGAAGGAATCGAAAATAAAGAAACACGCAACCTTCTCAAAGAACTGGGAGTACACATCGGCCAAGGTTATTATTTCAGTGTACCTCTGCCTGCTTCAGGAGTGATGGGTTTTATAGAGAATTTTCACTACGCAGACTAAACAAGAACGAATCGGTTTTCTCATTTACAAAGCATCTTTTTAGGTATATACTTATCCAAGTTTACCAGAAATAAAGGTGGAGTTGTGAATCGAAAAAGCCTATTCTGGGAGCTTACCCTCAAACTGGAAGCGTTCACCCATACCGTTCCCGTTCCGTTCGCTGTGTATTATGCAATCATCACTCAAAAGATGGAGACGGAAAAATGGGTGATTTTCGTCGCCCTCTGTCTCTTTTTTGCGACCGCCATCGGCATCTTAGGAACCATCCTTCGTTATTTTCTAATCAATCATCTCTTTCATCAAATCGAAAGAATCAACATCGAAGATCAATCTTCCAACATCGAATTCACTTTCCAAGACAGAGACTTTGCCAAATCGGTTAAATTATATATCTTCAAATACCCTCTGATCGAGGGAATCATCATCGTCATTCGATGGTTTGCAGGGGTCATCCCCATCGTTACTTTGTATACATATATCGTTGAATACACTCCTTCCGTAGTGCGTTCGGGTATTTTTACCATTGCGATGATTCCCCCTATCTCTTTCGTTACATACTACTTCATCACCGAAAACTCCTTACGAGGGTTATTCGAACTTCCTCAAATCAAAAACGTGGAGATCAAACCTTCCGACATCCCCAAATTCGATTACTTCAAAAGGATCGTTCTGGCTTTTTTCAGTTTGGCAGCTCTACCTGTTTCCGTTTTATCTTATTTACTCTACTCGATTGCGAAAGGGGAAACGATGGTGGAAGAACCTTTGATTCCCATCGTCATCGTATCCTGCATTTTCGTAATCCCTCTTTTCGTTTGTTCCTATATAGTCGCAAAAACAGTAAAACAAGGATTAACCGAAACAAGTAGATCCTTGGATGAACTTGCCAAAGGAAACTTCAACGTAGTAGTCACTCCCACTTCGGGAGACGATTTCGGCCAACAGGCTTTTTATATGAGCAACATCATCCAAAAGCTGAGAGGGATGTACGACGAAATCAAAACCTTGAACGAAGGTTTGGAAGAAAAAGTCAACTTACGAACGGAAGAATTGAACCGCTCTCTGCAGGAAGTTCGGAAACTCAAGTTCCAACAAGACGGAGACTATTTCCTCACCTATCTACTATTAAGTCCTTTAGGAATCAAAGATGCATCCAGCAAACTGGTATCCGTCGATTTTCTTTTGAAACAAAAAAAGAGATTCGAGTTTAAGGAAAAGGAATATGAAATCGGAGGAGACATCAACGTTTCCCACATCATTCATCTGCAGGGGAAAAAATACATACTCTTCGTCAATGCGGACGCAATGGGAAAGTCCATGCAGGGTGCGGGAGGAGCTTTGGTGTTCGGAGCCGTGTTTCAGTCCATCGTACAAAGAACGAAAAACAATTCCAATTTTCAAGATCTAACACCGGAAAGTTGGTTGATTTCCAGTTTCCAGGAAATGCATCGCATCTTCGAAGCGTTCGACGGAACCATGCTGGTCTCTCTTGTGATCGGTCTCATCGAAGAAAAAACGGGACTTATGCATTTTTTAAACGCAGAACACCCTTGGATGGTTTTGTACAGAGACGGAAAAGCTTCTTATCTGCAAGCGGATGCTTCTTATCGAAAATTGGGAACCTTGGGTGCGGAACCGATCCTTTTGACGAAAGAGTTTCAGCTTCTTCCCGGAGATGTGATTTTTGCAGGCTCCGACGGAAAAGACGACATCCTTCTTCCCGAAGAAGGAACCGATTGGGAAATCAATCTGGATGAAAACTTCATCTTGAAGATCATCGAATTGTCCAAAGGAAATTTAAAAGAGATCTTAAAATCGATCGAAGAAAAAGGGGAAGTGATCGATGACTTCTCTCTGATCCGCCTAGGATATTTGGAAGAAGTTCCGCAGAAAACGGGGATCTCTTCCGAAGGAAAACTTAAATTCCGTAAGGCGAAGAAATTATACACCAAAGGAAGTTTTTCCGAATCCATTCAAGTGTTACTCGATCTTATGGAAACGGAACCGAATGCAAGTTCCAAACTGCACAAAGATCTTTCCAAATTATATTATAAGATAGGCAACTATTCCAAAGCTCAGGAACACCTGGAAGTGTATCTCATTTCTTATCCGGAAGACGATGAATTTCTCTACTTCAGTTCCAAGGTTTTTAAAAAATCGGGTAAGTTTGCGGAAGCAATCGAGTTGGGAGAAAAAGTGCGCAATAGGTCTCCGAAAAAGATAAAGTATCTCATCCATCTTTTCCATCTCTATCTCAAACTTCCCGATAAAAGAAAGGCGGGTGAAATTCTCTCTCATCTGGCGATTTTAAAATATCCCAAGGAAGAATTAGCGATTCTTTCCGATTCCCTAAAATAATTTTCCTATCCTTCCATACACGTAGTCAGATACAAAGTAATCTTAGATGATTACTTCTCCCTTAAAGTTCGGAACGAAAATAGGTTACGGTTTCGCAGAAACTGGAATAACAGCCGTTCAAGTATTCGCTCAAATCTATCTCCTTAAATACTATATAGAAGTCGTTAATTTGAATGCCAGCCTGGCGGGGATTGCTCTTTCCATCTCGGTGATTTGGGATGCAGTCAGTGATCCTTTGATGGGAAATATCTCTGACAGGACGAAATCCAAATGGGGAAGAAGAAGACCCTATATTCTTCTGGGAGGGATTTTACTTTCCTTGTCCATTTTGGTTCTTTTTTCCCCTCCGAACATAAACTCTCAGCTCGGTAAATTTCTTTATCTTCTTATCTCTTATCTGGCAGTGAATACAGCTATGACGATCATCTCCGTTCCTCATATCGCATTGGGAGGAGAGCTCACATTCGAACGAAATGAACGAACTTCCGTTTTCGGATGGAGATTGTTTTTTAGCAATTTAGGTATGCTTCTGGGAATGATCGTTCCTGCTGTCATCTTACAATATCTAGGGGATGAATCTGCAAAAGAAAACATAATCAGTTCCAGGACAAGTTCCAGCCAAATCGTTTCTTTCGTGATTTTAATCTCTTCCTTAGTCACCTTTTTCGTTACCAAGGAAAACGACAAAGCGAACTCCGCGTCTAAACCTTCGGGACTTTCCTTTTTTCGTTCCCTAACAACCGTTTTAGGAAATAAAGTGTTTCTTCCTCTTCTCATCGCTTTCGTGATCGCCACCATAGGAAGAACTTTCAATTCCGCAATCGCACTTTATTATTATGAATACAGATTGGGATTGAAAGAATCGGATGTAGTCATCAACATACTTTTTCCGTTTCTTATGGTACTTATGCTTTCCATCGTTTTTTGGGTCTGGGTCGCTAAGAAAGTCGGAAAAAAGATCCCCGCATTTTTTGGGATCTTCCTTTTAGGCGTTCTTACTGTCATCGCCTATCCTTTGTTTCCTTATGGAGAGATCCGCCCTCCTCTCATTGTCGCCTTTTTAGGAGGAATCTTCGCAGGTTCCATCCTCATTATGGATTCGATTCTAACCGATGTAGTGGACTACGATGAATGGAAGACGGGAGAAAAACGAGAAGGACTCTACTTCGGATTTTGGAAGATGGGAGTGAAATTCTCCCAAGCCATAGGAATCGCTATCACTGGTTTTTTACTCGATTTCATAGGGTTCGATGCAAATTCCCAAACGCAGTCTCAGGAAATGGGATGGAACTTAGCTTTGATTTTCGGGCCGGGTGTCGGTTTTTTCTTTATTTTAGGTTCCCTTATTTTTCTTTTTTTCCCTCTAACCGATGATAAACATCTAAGGGTTCAGAAGATTTTAAGGAAACGAGAAGCAAAACGCAGCGGTTTCTAATTCCCAAAGAATTTCTTTTTTTGATTCTTTTTCTTGAACTTTAAACGCAAACCGTTCAAACTTACGGATATATGGGATTCCGAGTTTTTGTTCTTATTATTTCTCTTCCCTTTTTTCTACAATGCGGTTCCGGATTGGTTCTTAAAAACACGGAAGATGTTTTGGATCTTCTGGAAGACTCCAATTCGAATCAGTCCAGACAAGGAGCCGGTTCTTCCGCCTCCTCTACAAACTCCAACCAAAATCTCGATTACTACGGACTTACGGATTCCCCAACGGGAACCAACACGACAGGTGCCGTAGGTACCACAGTGGGCAACCCTCTAGGAAGATAATTCCTACTTACTATTTGATATAATCGAAAAAGTCGTCCATCATCGGCTTAAAGCAGGATCGAATCGTAATTTTCGCAACTCTTTCGTCTTTCGGTCCATAATTGAGGATGATGTCGTTCGGATCCCGGATGAAGGAAAATATCTTCTCTATAAAAATCGTAGCGGAACCATCGCGAATGGAAATCGAATAGTCAAACTCATGTTCGTTGGCATCCACCTCTCCGATTCCGTAAGGAACGTAACAACGAATGAGGCCGGTTCCTTTGAGTGTGCCTGCATCCTGATTTTCCTCTTTGATTTTGGAAGTTTCAGGATCTAATTTATATTCCAGCCATTGTTTCGCCTTCAAAAAGGATCTGGTTTTTTGGTAAGTCTTATTCTCTCTGGTATCTTCCACCTTGCGGTGCTTTCCGGAAACGATCCAGAGCCGCAGGCACATGGAATCGGAGAAAAAGAACAAAAAAAAGGCTAAAACAAATAATTTTCTAATCATCTAAGAAGAGCCTTCTTTCTCCTTCTCCATGCCGCAAAACAAATCTTCACAAAGATCGAAAATTTTCTCCTGATTGGGGCGTGGGTTGGGAAATGGGACAACATTGTCAGGAAGTATAAATGGATTCTGGTTTGTTTTTTTGATCTTATGTCTCTTGGACTCGATTCTATCTCTCACAATACTATCATCGGGACTGGCACCCCCCAATCTACAGCGGAGGAAAAAAAATCCTTCTCGCAATCGAGCTTCCCTTCTGAAAAATTGGATTGAATTTCAGGGAAATTAGTCTGAAATTTTAAAGGATATTAGGGAAGGATTCCGCCAACATGCCCGATTTTGATCGTATCGATCTGATGAATTTTGCCATTTATGGAAATGATTATGACTCCCAATGGGACGAGATTCGTGCCTATTTGAAGTCCAGTGCTTCCGCACAAAGAGAATTAGAAGAAATCAAGAAGTCTTTGCCGTCCCAATCTGCTGGCAAACGCAGAAAAGACGCACTCACACCAAATGACGCAAATGATCCGTCCGATTCCGAAGGAAAAGGAAATGCTAACAGAGGTTATGCAGATCAACAAACAAAGTCTTGGTGGAAAAAAATCATCGGAGATTAAAATGGAAAATACCGTCGACCAAGTCAAAAAAAATGTAGAGACAATGAAAAAGTTTATCACTCCATTTTTCAATTTGGCAGTGTCGACTACCATTTACGGTTATCATAACATCGTTCCTACGGGAAAACTCATCCTCACCTGCAATCATAGAAGCGATATGGATCCTTTCGTGATCGGTTCCGTTTTTCCCCGCTTCATTTCTTGGATCGCTGCGGAATATACGACCCGCATCCCTCTCTTCAAAGACTTAGTAGAGAAAACCGGCACCATACCTATGGCGATCGACGGGAACATCTCTATGGCGAGCATCAAAAAAGTGCAGCAGGTTTTCAAAAACGGAGACGTATTGGGAATTTTCCCAGAAGGCCATGATTATATGGTGAGAAACGATTTTTCCGCTCCGCTTGCCAACTTTCACAGCGGTTTTGCGGCTTTCTGTTTGAGAAACAAAGTGGATATTCTACCTTCCGTCATCATCCCTGAAGAAGAAACCATTTCCGATTACCCTATTCCTCCACTCGTGCGCGCTTTTATGGGAATGCCGAAAGAAGTCTGCGAAATCAAGAAGAGAGTGGTTTATAAAAAAGTGAATTTGGTTTTCGGAGAAGTGATTAAATACGAGAACTATGCACATCTGCCTCTGGACCAAGGGATGAAAATCGTATCCGATGAAACCAGACGCAGAATGGGTGAATTGCAAAAAGCTGATTTTCTTAAAAAATAATTAAATCTCCACTTCGCCGCTGAACACTTCTTTGGCGGGTCCGGTCATGATGATGTTTCCGGATTCTTTCCATTCGATCTGCAAAGTCCCTCCTTTCAGATCGATCTTCACGTTTTTTCCCGTTTTACCGTTCAATACGGAAGCCACCATTACGGCACATGCTCCTGTTCCGCAGGCTAAGGTTTCTCCTGCACCTCTTTCCCAAGTTCTTTGGTAGAGATGGTCTTTCCCTTTGATGGACACGAACTCAACATTCACTCTTTTAGGAAACAATGGATGGTTTTCGATTTTAGGACCGATTTCATGAACGGGGAATTTGTCTGCATCATCCACATAGATCACACAATGAGGATTTCCCATACTAACAGCCGTAAAATGAAACTTCTTTCCGTCTACTTCCAAAACCTGATCGATGACAGGTGCTTCTCCGTCCCATTTGATGGGAACCAAAGCAGGCTTCAAAATAGGCTCACCCATATCGACGGAAACCATCTCCACTTTATCGGAAGGATTTGTGGAAAGATCCAAAGTAAGAACTCCCTTCCCCGTTTCAATGGTAGGTCGTTTATTTTTTGTTAAACCATGATCGTAGACGAATTTACCTACGCAACGAACTCCGTTTCCGCACATCTCGGAACTGCTTCCGTCCGAATTGTACATATCCATTTGGAATTCACCGGATTTGGAATCTCTAATGAAAATCACTCCATCGCTGCCGATTCCGAAATTACGGTCGGAAAGCTTTTGGATTTGTTCCGGGGTAAGACGGATGTTTTCCTTGGTCGCATCGATGTAAACGTAGTCGTTGCCTATCCCTTCCATTTTGGTGAATTTGATCTTCATTGTAAGACTTCCTTTCGATATGCCCTATCTTAAATCCGAGGTCGAATTGGCAAGAAAGTACGGACGCTTTTTTCTTGACCACGTCTCTACTTATTTAGACGATACAAGCACAGCTTTAATTATGAAATCGTGCATTCTCTGTAAGTCAGAATCCTCCTCTCCAGTCTTCAACGAAAACGGAATTCCCATCGTAGAATGTAAAAACTGCGGCCATGTTTATTCTTCCTACGAACAAGAAGAACATTACGAAGGTTATTGGGACGGGGAAAATCAAACCTACGATTTGGAATGGTGGGACGTGGCACACAGAGCCGTTTATTCCGATTTCATTTCCAACTATTTGTCGAAAGACTCAGGCAAATTATTGGATGTGGGATGCGGACTCGGCTTTTTCGTAAAATCAGTGTTAACCGCTAGACCGAAATGGGAAGCATTCGGATACGAAATTTCAACGCAAGCGGTAGAGTTCGCAAAAAAACAAAACGGACTCACCACTGTCTATGCGGGCCTTGTACAAGACTCTAAACTTCCCGCAAACTCATTCGACATCATCACTCTTTGGGACGTCATCGAACACATTCCGAAACCTCATTTTTTATTGGAATACCTATTCACCCTTCTCAAACCGGGCGGGGTTTTGTTTTTACAAACTCCTAACTTCCCCATCCAGTTGGGAAAAGCGAAATTGAAAGTGATGCTGAAAGGAATGAAAGAAGGCGTTCATTACTTGGAAGCCAAAGACCATGTAAACAATTACAAAATGAAAACTTTGGCGGAGCTGGGGAAACAATGCGGGTTTATCAAACCGGAATATAAGGTGCTTATGCCCATTCTTTCCGTGTCCGGTTCGAAAAGTAAATCGGCAGTGTTTGCGAAACTTCTCTATTATTATTTCACAAAAGCGGTTTTCGTTCTGAGTTTCAAAACGGTCAACTGGAACAATACTTTATTCCTTACTCTGAAAAAACCTTAGTTAGATCACCTAACATAGTTTAGAACAAATTCCAAAGAAGAAAGTATATTTTCAGATTCGTAAACAGGCGGTTCCTTCGTTAGCAGTTTTGGGGCCGCTTTTTCTCCGAACCTTTGTTTTTGAAAAACACTAACGATGTTCAGGCGGGAAGCGCCTTCGATATCATCTTTCCAACTATCTCCGATCATAAAAGAGTTCTCTGCTTTTGCATTTGCCAAAGATAATCCCAATTCGAAATATTCTTGTTTCGGTTTTTCCACTCCGGCTTCTTCGGAAGTCAAAAGATGAAAGCGAAACCTTTCCGGAAAAAAGGATTTTGTTTTGATCAGCTGGGTTCTCAACGTTTCATTCGTGAGAAAAAAAACGGGTTCTTTCTCTGTCCATCGGATCAGAAAAGAAAATAACTCTTCCCAAGCAGTATTGGAACTCTTTTCCCTCTGCAGATAGTCCGAAAAAAATTCATAATATTTCGATTCCAAATGAAGGATGGATTCGTTATCTCTAGAGGAAATTCCTCCTTTGATGTAAGAAACCATTTCCTTAAAACAAAGAAGCCTCAAACGATTGGAAGAATGTTTCCCTAATCTTTGTTTTACGTTTTTTCGAGCTTCTTCGTACAAAGGAAGAAAAGAGGATTCCTCACCCAAACCGAGATCCCTCCAAACAGAAGGAAGGTGAGAGAGGCAATGTTCATAGGCCTCTTTAGAAGGTAAAATCGTATTGTCCAAATCGAGAAATAATGCCATCGGATTCAATTTGAAATCGGGACATTTTCCATCCATTCAAAAAAGAACCTATTTGCGATTGTCAATAAATTGCTTGCCTGTTTTTCAAACCATTGTAAACTTCCGATCCTATGAAACGAAACCAAATTATTTTTTCTTTTCTGGCGTTCGCATTCGCAGCCGGTCTGTCCCTATCCGCCGATTCCATCCCGGATCCGGTCTCCTCTTCTCAAGCGGAAAAAGATCTGAAAGCCGCATGGAACAGTAAATATAAAGGGGAAACCATCGTTTCCATAGAATCCGCAGGGGATCCGGGGACTTTGGAGAAATTAGATAAAAAAGGAAAGTTAATCGAAAGAAAACTCAAAGTCCCTTTTTTAGTCGTTTCTGAAAAATCGGGAATCAAAAGAGAATATGAGGCAGGTGCCAATTACGTTCAAAAAGGAAACTCTTGGAAGTTCTCTGAAATAGGAGTAGGAAACGTAAAAACCATAGCGGGTGTTGACGACAAAGCACCAAATAAGCCTAAGGTGAAAGAATTGGCTCTTCAAGCTTTCACTGCCAAGTATCCTGACTATTCCTGGTCCAAAATTCTAATCGATGACGGAACCTTCAACCAAGGAACAAACGGAGGATTTTATCGTTACGAAGGAGATGTGAATCGAACCGACTCAGAAGGAAATACGGTTCAATGTAGGGACATCGATTTTATGTTAGTGAAAAACGCAGCAGGAGAATGGTCGGTAGAAGTGACTTCTTCTGGAAAATGTTATTGAAGTTAGATGGAAGACGGATTTTCGGAATCGAAAATCCGTTTGTTTATTTTCTATTTTTGAACCAAAATTAAAATTTCGGATAGGAAAGGAACCAATCCTTCCAAAAGTTCAGGGAGTTCATATTCCAAAATATCTCCCGCATACACGATATCGTTTTTCTCCATCGCGGAAGCGATATGAGTCAAACTTTCGTTCAACGCAGAAGTGATCTCGTTCAATGTTTTGCCTTCGAGAGAAATTCCAGCCCAATCGATTTCGGAATGTCTTCCTTGCACGGAAACAAGTGCGGAAATAAGTCCGTTGAGTCTTCCCACCGCATCCGTAAGAATCTCAGTAGCAAGATGGTCTTTGCCGGATTGGAAATTTTCGTTCACAAGCATAAAGTCCTTGATGACGGAATCTTTTTCGTCTACGAACTTTTTGATGATAGCAACTAACTCCGATTCATCCATACGGATCACTGCGAGTCTTCCGCTCAAATCCATAAGGAACAATTTAAGGTCGCGCAGATCTTCCAAAAACGAATCGATCGCAGAAGTGGAATCCAAACCGGAAGAAGCTTCTTTCAAAGAAGAAACGATCTCCTCCACATTTTTACCTTTTCCCATCGGTTTGATGGAAGCAAGATTCAAATTCAAAAGATTTTTAGTGGAAAGCAGCATGGATTCGATCCAAGGAATCCCTTCCTGAAGATCCGCAGTTTCTTTTTCAGTCAAAGAATCGCGACCCACAAGTGTAGAACCCACTTTATCCACGTAACTGTCCAATTCGATCAGACTGTCTTCGATGATATCCAACTCTTCTCCAACGAACAAATCGACTCTTTCCGCTCGGTTCAATTCCCAAGTTTCAGCTTCGGAACGGTTGATTTCCAATCCGTTGACGGTAAAATGACGGAGGTATTTTCCGTTGGATTCGATCCATTTTTGAATCTGATCAAGAACTTGCCCCAGATTGGTCTCTCCGCTCAAAGTAGTCTCTAACTTTTGTTCGTTGATATAAATATTCATTGATCACTCCTGATTTCGAAATAAATTGTTTTGTAAATAATTACCCACGGACTTGTTTTTTCCCACGCCCTGTTCCATATAAAGGAACCTTTGTTTGAGTTTCGCCTCATAACTGATAAGATGGGATTCGTGTTCCTTGATCTTCTTATTGTTCCCGGAAACGTTCTCTTCCAGTAACTTCACTTTGCTGGAAATGATTCCTGAAGCGTATTGATTGTAAGGCTTCAAGTTCTCCAAAAGGCGAACCCCTACCCCGTCTTCCATCTTAGCATCGTTATTCGTATCGGAAGCGAATAATTCACGAACCGCATCCGGATTCTCGGAGAGAACCTGAACCAATCTTTGTTCCTCTATGATGAGCAGACCTTCCTGGATTTTTTCCCAATTAGAACCGATGGCCCCTGTGGAAATTCCGATATCTGTGAGAACTCTGAATCCTCCGTCTTTTGTCGCCGGATAATAAGAGTTAGCGATCGTTTTCATTCCTGCGATCAATCTTAGTACGGAATTTTCTCCCGTCAGAATCCCGGACTTCACTTTATTGTCCCAAAATTCTTTGGAGATATCGAGTTCCTTGGAATCGTCTCCCGCTTTTTTATCAGAAATTTTACCGTCTTTATCTACGGTAGTCACCTCTTTGGAAAATTTCATCAATTGGTTGTAAGCTTCCACCCATTCCTTGATGAGAGTCATCCCTTTTTGGTTGTCCACATTGATCTTCAAAGTGACAGGTTCCGTAGTCACTTTATGAATGTTAAATGAGATCCCTTCCAATACGTCCGCGATAGCCTCGTTCGATTCTCTAGTGATTTCCACTCCGTCGATTTTAAACTTAGCGTCTTTTGCTTCCTGAAGAACTTTCAAAGGTTCTGCGGTTCCCGGTTTAGGAGGAGAAACTAATTTTACGGATTTGATTTGGATATCCGCTGCGGATGCATTGGATAAAATCACTTTGGAAAGATTTTTACCTTCCGCAAAATCGGAAATGGCAAGAATGTATTTGCCGTCTTTGGCTGTGACAGGAAGAACTCTTGTTCTGGTGTTTCCTTCTTTTTCAAAAACGATTCCCAACTCCCAAGACGAAGGAACTTCTCCGATCACTTCCCATTCCAAATAAGATCTAGCTTGGATTTCTTTCGGCTCCGTCTCCAAAAAGAAAGCGGTATCCGGTTTCACAACAAGAGCCGTCTCTTTCGCCGCTTCCGTAGGAGCTGCGGCAGGAAGTTCTATTTTGGAAATTTTAAAGTTAGGATCTTTCGTGTTTTTGAATCTGGTTTCTTCCCAAGGGGAAGCGGTTTCCAAATTGAAGTTCAAAGTGGTGACTACTTCCTCTCCTGTGGGTTGGTTCTCTCCCACAATTCCCGCTAATTTTAAAATTCCGTTCGGATCGGAAAATTGAAGTTCGTTGCTTTTTCCTGTTTTAACCGCAGTTACAGTTACGATGGAAGAATCTTTATCCACCTTAATCACGGTTGCTTGTGCGATAGAGCCTGCCAAATTTCGGATTTGGTTCGTAAGCTCGGAGAGATTCCCTCCTCCGAACTGAATGGTTTCTTTGGCTTTGCCGGAATAAATAGTGAAACTTCCTTCCGGAAGTTTGATATCGCTGTCCACCTCAACACCGGATAATTGATGCTTTGCGGCTAATTCTAAAATTTCAAGAGGTCTTTCCCCCGATTTTGCGGCACGAGAGGCTTCTCCGGTAATCGCACCTTCCACGGAAGAGGACACGGATTTCGTAGCGAAAGGAGCAGTAAAAGAGACAAGCGCACGGGTTTTGGTCTGTAGATTCATAGTTAGGTTTTTGACTTCGTTCCAAACCTGAATCTGAGCTTTGGAGTATTCGTTTTCCGTTTCCCATCTTTTGATGGGTCGGCGCTCCAATTCGACGAGCTTTTTGACGATTTCGTTTGTGTTTTGCCCAGTCATGAGCCCTGGCATCGTATAAGCTGGCATTTTCCTACTTGGCCTCTGGATCTAATGTCGTCGAATTCCGATAAATGATTAGGAATTTACAGAATTTTTTCCTTCCCGAATCCTAGAATTATGACTGCTAGCCCTCCTCCGGAAAAAATAGAACTGGGGAATCCTAATATATTCTTTGACCGGGAATTATCCTGGGTCGACTTCAATTTTAGAGTTTTGGAAGAAGCCCAAGACCCGGGAAATCCTCTCCTGGAAAGACTTAAATTTCTCTGTATTACAGAATCCAACCAAGACGAATTTTTTATGGTTCGTGTGGCAGGTCTCATCAACCTGAAACAAGCGGGAATCGAAGAAAGAAGTTTGAACGGAAAAAGAACTTCCGAGATCGTTTCCGAACTCTATGAGAAGGTATCCGGTTTCGTAAAAAAACAATACGACTGCCTTTCCGACATCTTACAAGAGTTAAAATCGAATAAAATCATCGTCGTGCAGGATCCTTCCGAACTTGCAGGAGAAGACATCCAATTCGTTAAAAATTATTACAAAAGAGAAGTGTCTTCCATCCTCACTCCTTTAGCGATTGATCCTTCTCATCCTTTCCCTCATATCCTCAATAGAACTTTAAATTTGGGAATCACTCTCTATTCGGACGAGGATAAAAACAAACAGAAAGAACTTTTTGCGATCGTGCAAGTACCGAACGTACTTCCTCGTTTTTTACAGCTTCCTCAAAGCGCAGATCAGGAAGAAAGAAGATACTTCCCACTGGAAGAGATCATTAAACTTCATTTAAGCGATCTTTTCTTCGGGATGAACGTAAAACAAATCCATACGTTTAAAATCGTAAGAGACGCTGACATCTCCTTCAACGAAGAACAAAACATCGGTGACCTTCTGACCACGATGAAGAACGAATTGAAGAACAGAATGTGGGGAGACGCAATACGTTTGGATGTTCACAGCGGTGCGGGACATATCAAAGACATTCTCAAAGGACTCCTGGAACTGGAAGACTATCAAGTGATGGAGATTCCCACCTTACTTAATTTAAACGATCTTATGTTCTTCCAATCTTTGGAAAAAACAAGTCATTTGAAATTTTCTTATCCCGTTCCTAAAGCGGGTTTCGCCACTAAAAAAAGCGAATCGATTTTTGCGGAAATCAGAAAGAACGATCATCTTCTTCATCATCCTTACGAAAGTTTCCGTTCCATAGAAGATATGTTAAAGATCGCAAGCCAAGATCCCAAGGTGCTCGCCATCAAAATGACTTTGTATCGAACTTCAGGAGATTCTCCTATCATCCAATACTTGGGAGAAGCTGCGGAAAACGGAAAACAAGTTACGGTTCTTGTGGAGCTGAAAGCAAGATTCGACGAAGAAAGAAACATTCGCTGGGCAAAAAAACTGGAAGACTCCGGCGTGCACGTAGTGTATGGAGTCGTCGGTCTCAAAATCCACTGTAAAATGCTTCTCATTGTTAGACGAGAAGACGACAAACTCAATCGTTATGTGCATTTGGGAACGGGAAACTACAATTCCACCACCGCACGATTTTATACGGATCTAAGTTTATTCACTGCGGATCCTGAAATCACGGAAGACGTGGCCATTCTTTTCAATACGATCACCAGTTCGGGAAAGATGCCTCGCCTTACAAAAATCCATGCGGCTCCTACGTTCCTAAAGGAAGAATTTTTACGCCTCATCCAAAGAGAAACGGACAATGCTTTGGCTAAAAAAGAAGCAAGAGTCATCTTCAAGATGAACTCTCTTGTAGATGCGGATGTGATCATGAAACTTTACGAAGCATCTCAGGCAGGAGTAAAAATCGACCTCATCATACGAGGGATTTGCTGCCTTAGACCGGGGATTCCGGGAGTTTCCGAGAACATCAGAGTGCGTTCCATCATAGGAAGGTATTTGGAACATTCTCGTATTTATTCTTTCCACAACAGCGGAAAACCGGAAGTATTTTTGGCTTCTGCGGATTGTATGCCTCGTAACTTTCAGCGCCGAATTGAAGTTATGTTTCCAATCCTCCAAGAAAAACATAAAAAAAGAATCGGTAAAATCTTCGATCTTCTGCTTCGGGACAACACACAAGCAAGGGTTTTAGAGTCGGATGGAAGTTACGTCAGACTCACTTCGGGAGACGACGATCCTCCCGTAAATTCCCAGATCGATTTAGTAGAAATATAAAGGAAATACCATGACTACAAAGTCACTCGACGCAAAACAAGACTTAATCAATCTCATAGGAGAAGGAAAAGTTTTCACTAGAGAAGACGGAAAATTGGACCAAAGCACTTTCGATTCCTACGGAACCGATAGGACGAAAGTGTATAAGCCGAACTACCAAGTTTTAATTTTCCCCGAGACCACGGAAGATGTGGCCAAAGCGGTAGGATACGCATATCAAAACGGAATCTCCATCGTTCCTTCCGGAGGACGTACCGGGTATGCCGGTGGAGCAGTCGCAAAAGACAGCGAAATCGTAATCTCTCTTTCCAAAATGAACAAAGTGGTGGATTTCGATCCTTTCCTTGGCACCTTACACGTACAAGCTGGGATGATCACGAAAGAACTTCATACCCAAGCAGAAGAAAGAGGTTTTTATTTTCCTGTGGATTTTGCCGCCACCGGTTCCAGCCATATAGGCGGAAACATCGCCACAAACGCAGGGGGAGTACGAGTGGTTCATTACGGACTGGTGAGAGACTGGGTTCTCGGACTCACTGTTGTGACAGGGAAAGGAGATGTGATGCGTTTCAACGGAGAGATCCTGAAGAACAACACAGGTTATGATCTCAAACATCTGTTTATCGGCTCGGAAGGAACCTTGGGAATCATCACGGAAGCGGTAGTCAAATTGACGAAACCTCCTACGGACATACGAGTCGTGTTTCTTGCCGTCCCCGAATACAAAAACATTCTGGAAATTTTCAAAGAAACGCACAATCACAACCTCCCTTTGCTTGCCTTCGAATTTTTAACGGACTATTGTCTTCATAAAGTGAAAGAACATTTGGGAGTTTCCGATCCGTTCCCTCAATCTAGCGAATATTATGTGCTTATGGAATACGAAATCAGGGAAGAAGGAGATGAAGAAAAGCTTCTGACGATTTTGGAATCCATTACGGAAAAAGAACTCATTACGGACGGTTCCATCGCACAGAATACGAGACAAAACCAAACCTTCTGGAAATACAGAGAAGGAATCTCCGAATCCCTTTCTCTTGCCTATACCGTACACAAAAACGATATTTCCCTACCTCTTCGCAATATGGAATCCTTCCTGAACGATATGCAATCCTTGTTAGACGCTAAATACCAAGGATTTGAAATCGCGCTTTTCGGTCATATCGGAGACGGAAACCTCCACCTAAACATTGTAAAACCTAAAGAATTGACGGATGCCGATTTTTTCCAAAGATGCAAATCCGTAGATCCGGAAATGTTTCAACTCATCCAGAAACACAAAGGTTCCATTTCCGCAGAACATGGGATCGGTCTTTTGAAAAAAGACTATCTGGGATTCTCTCGCAGCCAGGAAGAGATAGATACTATGAAAGCGATCAAAGCGGTATTCGATCCGAAAGGAATCATGAATCCCGGCAAGGTACTGAACTGACCGTTTATGGATTCCAAAAAGCCTAAGAAAAAATCAAAAAAACCGACCAAAACCAAAACGAAGGTTCCGGAAAAACACAAACTGGAACTGCGTTATCTGCGCGCATCCGATTACGAATCCGTTCAAGAAATTATGGATATGGTTTTTTCCAAGGCTTTCGACGGTGCTTGGACAAAAGAGGAATTCGAAAGGCAAATCACGATTTTTCCGGAAGGTCAAATCGCCATAGAAGACAAAGGGAAAGTGATTGCTGCCGCAATTTCCATGATCGTTCTCTACAGCGATCACGGAGACAAACATACCTACCACACAATCACCGGAGGAGGAGGACTTCCCAATCATAATGAAGATGGGGACAGTTTGTACGGTGTGGACGTATTCGTGAATCCTAAATACCAAGGGCTTAGACTTGGCAGACGTCTTTACGATGCAAGAAAAGAAGTCTGCGAAAAATTGAACCTAAGAAGAATCATCGTAGGCGGATGGCTCCCCGGTTACAAAAACCACGAATCGGAAATGACTCCTCAGGAGTATGTCAATCTGGTCAAACAAAAGGAATTATTCGATCCTGTATTGTCTTTCCAATTGGCCAACGATTTCCACGTAAGAAAAATCGTAACCAACTACTTCCCAGATAACAAAGGCTATAGCTCTTATGCCTGCCTCCTTGAATGGCTGAACATTTACTACGAAGAAGAAGACAAACTCATCGGAGGAAAAAAGACAGTCGTCCGAGTAGGTGCTGTGCAATGGCAGATGAGATCCGTCCGTTCCTTCGAAGAACTGAGAGACCAAGTGGAATTTTTTGTGGATACGGTCGCCAGTTATAATGCGGACTTTTGTCTTTTCCCCGAATTTTTTTATGCGCCTCTTCTCACTCAATTCAACAAAATGAGTGCGTCTAACGCAGTACGAGCGCTAGCCGAACATACGGAAAGAATGAAAGACGAGATGGTGAAACTTGCAGTTTCTTACAACATCAACATCATCACCGGTTCCATGTTCGAATACGAAGATCAAGAGTTGCGCAACGTTTCTTTCCTCTGTAGGAGAGACGGAACCTTCGATTCTCAGTACAAACTGCACGCTACTCCGGACGAAAGATCGTATTGGGGAGTGACGGGTGGAGACACCCTTCGTATCTTCGAAACCGATGCGGGAAGAGTAGGAATTCTAATTTGTTACGATGTGGAATTTCCGGAACTGGCACGTATTCTTGCGGAGAGAGGGATCGACATTCTATTTGTTCCTTATTATACGGACACTAAGAACGGTTATCTGAGAGTCCGCAAATGCGCCCAAGCTAGAGCCATTGAAAATGAAATTTATGTAGTTACCACAGGTTCCGTGGGAAACCTTCCCAATATCGAGAACATGGACATCCAATACTCCCAATCCGCCGTTTTCACTCCTTCTGATTTCTCATTTCCTCACGATGCCATCGCGGCAGAAGCCACTCCTAATACGGAAATGACTCTTATCGCCGATTTGGATCTGGATCTTCTCAAAGAAGTGAGAAAAAAAGGGGCAGTTCGCAATATGTTGGATCGCAGATTGGATCTATTTCGAATCGAATGGCTCGGTAAGATCGTCTAAACATTAGAAAAGACCATTTTTTAACTTTTTGCCTATTTTTTAGGCATCAAACCAAAAAATGCTAGATTTTAATCGGATTCCATAATATGATTTCTTATATGCTCAAGAAAACAATCAAAGTCATGGGGATTTCCCTGCTTTCCTTTGCCTTGGGCATTGCATTTCTTTCCGAAGAAAGTTTACTCACTCGAGTCCGTGTTTCCAAACATTCTCGTGTAGGCAGCCAATCGTCTTCCGCACAGTACAATGAAGTGGCAAGCATCACGGATTCCAGCGAATCTTCGGATGAATTTTCTGGAAAAAGCTCTTTAGAAGATGTAACTCCTGGCTCTCAAAAAGTAGCCTATGGTCGTTTCATCCTCATCCCTCTTCCTGAAGGTTCCGAAACAGCTTCTTTTCATTTTTTAAATTTGTTAGACCAATACATCAGTCTTCCACCACCCGTTTAACTCCTCTCTCCCATTTTAACCTGTGTTCCAAGTCTTTTTGATTTGGGACACAGGATGTTTTTATATCCATTTAACATTTAACTTTTTTCTCATTTGCCAAAGACTCCTTGGATCGTCCTGGTTGTTGCAACACCAGGGCGGTCTCCTTTTTTTGAAATAAAATCAGACATAACAAAAAATGTTTCTTTCGTATATATCCTCATTTTTTTAATGTTTTATACAGTTTTATTGAATTTTAATTATACTGAGTCAAAAGTTATTTGTAAACCAGTCGTCTATTTGAAATGTGGACAGTGTGTTGGGTAGATACTTACAGAAAATCATAATACTAGCACTCGCTTCCGTCATACTTCTACCGACGGAAGAAGACGGTGTATTTGATTCTATTTTTTTAGGTCTCAACCAATCCGATCGTTTTCATTTATCTTATCATACAAAAACAAAATCCATCCCGGACACTGTTGCTTCCACAGAAATCACAGGTGCAGATGATTCTGCTGCAACTCTTGCACGAAGCAGATGCGATTTCTTAGATCTAGTATTTCAAAACAACACACAAAATTACGATCTACGTCTTTATTTTTACTCTCAACTTTTACTCAATAGGGAAGCCGGATACTCCTATCTTCTTTCCTATTTTCTCCTCAATTTACCTCCCCCTATCGCTTAACACAAACCTAGCGGTTTTTTGTAAGAAACCAGGGTAAGTCATATCTTCAAGGGATACCTATCTCCTCATAAGATCTTTTATCCAGGTTTTAAAACAACAGCAGTATCAGGAGGGATACGTATATGCAGAACTATAACTACAAATACCTGATAAGGTCATTCACACATGAGATTTAAACCTATATTATATCTGATGCTCTTCGTTCCTGTCTACTTTGTCACAGCACAACCGACTTCGGAACAAGAACGATCCGCCAATTCGATACTCAACAGGCAGCTTTCCGATGATGACCCTACTTCATTGGGCTCAGAATTGTATCCGAATGATGTACGTAAAGATATAAGTTTGGACCTACCTACTGCAGAGAAGATGTTATGGAAAAACAATCTACTGTTAATCGCTGCTAAGTTTCAAATCGATGCAAAAAAAGCAGGAATCGAACAAGCGGGTTTATATGCGAATCCGAATATTTTCGTAGATCAGAGTATTTATGCGGAACCAACTCAGAGATGGTTCGATTTCTCCAGATCGGGACAGACTACGTACCAAATCCAACAGGTCTTTCTACTTGGCGGTAAAATCGACAAAAGAGTGAAAGTTGCGGAACTAAACGCAAAAATCAGTGAACAAGAGTTTTATGATTTAGCGAGAGCGCTCATCACCAGGCTGAGAAGAACCTTTTATACGATCTACTTTTACAGACAAGCAATCAACTTCTATGATAAAAGTATCGCTTCCATCGAAAAAACGGTCTCTTCTTCTGAACTTGCATATAAAAGAAGAGCCATTCTTCAAGCGGAACTACTTCGACTCAAAGCACTTTTATTCTTTCTTAAAAAAGAAAGAGAAGAATTGGGAATTAAAGTCTATGAGAGAGAAGCAGAACTCAAAGTTCTTTTAAATGAAGACGGATTAAGAGACTCCAAAGTAGCGATTCACTCGATCGTTCAAGCAGGGTCTTTGGAAGCTATTTTACCGAATAACACAAATCTGGAAGATTTAGTATCTAAAGCCAGGGACAATCGCCCCGACTTAAAGATCGCCTTACAAAGCCTAAAGTACGAAGAGGCAAACTTAGAATTACAACATGCGAATGCAATCCCGGATCTTTCCTTCGGACCGATGTACAATAGAGGTGGAACGGCATTCCAAAGTTATTGGGGTGTCACCGCCCAATTGAACGTTCCGATCTTCGACAGAAACCAAGGGAACATAAAGGCTGCGGAAAAAGCGATCCAAGTCAGGAAACAAGAGCTAAAAAATCGTATCTTAGAAGTAGAGAACGAAGTGGCGATCGCATACCAAGCAGCAAGGATTAAAGACGCTTTATATCGCAGATTTATAGACACATATATCAAAGATTATGCGAACCTATCTTTGGATATGATTATGAGTTATGAGAAAAAATACATCACTATCTTGGAATTCGCTGATTTCTTTGAAACATACAGATCCAGCGTAGTAGAAATGTTAAAATTGCAAACGGATCGTATGGAAGCTATTGAAAGCGTAAACTACTCCGTGGGATTGGGGATACTTATCCCTAAAACCAACGACAACCAATCAAACCCAAAACAAGGAAAAGAGGATTAAAAAAATGGGCATTAAAAATCAACTTAGCAAACGTTCATTTCTATTTTTGGGAGCAGGAGCTTTCGTAATCATCCTCTCTGTCACTTTATTCGCCCTTACAAGAGGAACTAAAAAAGTTCCTCACCCGCCGGAAAAGGCAGTGGTCCATGACAACGGAGAAAGAATCGAATTCAAACCCAACAGCCCCGGTTTGGAAATCGTCAAAGCTTCCGTGATCGGAGGAGGAGGAGAATTCGTAAACCTAGAAGCACCTGCAAGACTGATCGCATCCACTTCGCCTTCCGTAAGCGGTGGAAGTAGAATCATACTCTTCGAATCAGCTGAGTTAAACGATCTCTACGTAGGTTACGTTCACGCAAAAAACAAAGTTTATAGATCCCGCAAAAACTTAAGCCGGATTCAAGATATGTTTAAACATCGTGTTGCTACTGAAAAAGATTTGGTCGAATCTGAAACCGATGTAGGAAACGATGCCGCAGAACTTGCAGAATTCGAAGGCAAATTGAGAGCGGTCGGTCTGAATCCTAGCGAACTTGCCACTGCGGGAAATAAAAAAGCTTGGATCATTTCCGACGTCCCTGAATCTCAAATCAGCAATTTAAAACGCGGAAAAAGAGTCACTGTTAAGTTTTCCTCCTTTCCTGATGAAATTTGGGAAGGACAAGCAGAAGCGATCGGAGATAACGTAGACCCTTACACTCGTACTGCGAAGGTCAGAATCGAAATCATCAACAAGGACTACAGACTAAAACCAGGTATGTTTGGGGTTGTCAAATTTCCAGAAGAGACAGCAGACAATACAGTCATTCTTCCTTTCAACTCCATCGTCACAGTAGAAGGAAAGAACTACGTGTTCGTTGAACACGAACCTTTGAACTTTGTCCGCAAGGAAGTGGTTCTAGGAGTTTCAACAAAAGACGTTGTGAACATCATCGACGGAGTGAAACAAGGGGATAGAGTTGTCATCCAAGGTTCCATTCTATTGAAAGGTTTAAGTTTCGGATTCTAACATGATGCGCAATCTTTACATACTAATCGCTCTGGCGAGTTTAAGTTTTTCTGCTCTATTAGGAGAACCTTACTCGCCCAAAGAAAAGCAAGAAGATGAAGTCACTCCAGAATGGAGCCCGGATCAGAACAAAAAATCGAAGTTTGGTGATGATGACGTTTTGGATACAAACACGTTCCTTCCCAAAAAACAACCGAAAACAACCAATTTCTGGGTCTACGGCGCGACGATTGGATCTGCGGCAAGCATCAACCTAAATTTAGGATATTACTACAAAGATATCGTAGTAAGAGTGTCAGGCGGTCGATGGAGACCCCATTGGTACGGAGGTCAAGTAGATCTAGGTTATACGTTTTGGAAAACTCCCGTAATCGCTCATAGTATCTCCGTAGTAGCTGGTTCCTATCAAGTGGATCCTTATGCGCCTGAAGTAGGTCATGGGGGACAAAGTTCTTTTCCTACTGGATTGAATATTCCGGGTTACCAATGGAGAGATCCAAAATACGAAGATCAGTTTATCAGAGCGTATGTTGCGGAAACGGATCCTACCTTAGCCTTGGTTTTAGAGCATCAGAGCAGAGCAAACCAAAAGGTATATCTGAGACAACAATACATTGGACTCACCTACGACATATTACTAAGTAATTTCTTTCTTCAAGTAGGTGCAGGCATCGGGCAAGGGGATTATAAAAATCCTCAATTGCTCTTACAAATGGGATATCTGTTTGATACAAGGTAATTATTTTGAAATTTATAAATACTTTATTAGAGTTCGCCCTAAAGAATAGGATATTTACTCTCGTAGCTGCTGGAGCAGCTTTAATTCTCGGGATATGGTCCTGGATTGACATTCGAAAAGAAGCATATTCGGATATTGCGGATACGCAGGTCAGAATTGTAGCTAAATTTCCAGGAAAAGCAACATTAGAAGTGGAAGAACGCGTAACGATGCCTATTGAAAGGGTATTACATTCTACGCCCAATCTTATCGTCCGCAGATCAAGAACCATCAATGGTTTAGTTGTGTTCCAATTCGTTTTCGAAGAAGGAACTGACGACTATTTCGCACGTATGCGCTTGATGGAAAAAGTCAGAGATGCAGTCATCCCGGAGGAAGTCACCCCCACTTTAGCACCGATGAGCTCTCCTGTTGGAGAAGTTTACAGATATGTCATAGAATCGACGAGTGGGACCCATACTCCTATGGAACTCAGAACGATTCAAGATTGGATTGTTATGCCGAAGATGCTACAAATATCGGGCATTGCCGATGTGATCACCTTCGGAGGGTTGCCGAAACAGTATCATATTGTTACGACCCCCGACAAATTGATCCGCTATAAAGTGACTGTTTCCGATGTAGTTAATGCCATACAACGCAATAATTTGAATACGGGAGGAAATTTCCTTCTACAAGGTGAACAATCTTTGCCTATTCGTTCATTAGGTGCCATTAGAACCTTAGAAGATATTGAAAACATAGTCGTAAAACAAATCAACGGTGTTCCTGTCTTCGTAAAAAACATAGGATCTGTCGAAATTTCACATCCTATCCCTAGTGGAGTATTGGGTTATACCATCCAAAATGACCAAGAAGGTTTAATCGACACCGATTCCGCCGTACAAGGATTAGTTGCAATGAGACGTTGGGTGGAACCGAATGCATTCGGAGAAAGAGTTCGGGCAAAAGTTAAAGAAATTAACGAGAAATATATGCCCGAGGGCACTCAAATAAGAAATACTTACGATCGCGCAGATCTAGTAAATTATACTCTTCGTACAGTCGGCGTTACCCTATTAGAAGGAATTTGTGTAGTCAGCCTAGTAGTAATTTTCTTCATAGGCAGCTTAAAAGCCTCAGTAGTTGTAGTAGCGACTATTCCATTCGCACTTTTGTTTTCATTTACGATGATGAACAGTACTGGCATATCTGCAAGCTTACTATCGCTTGGTGCAGTTGATTTTGGTATCGTTGTCGATAGCGCAGTTGTGATGGTCGAAAACATAATGCGCAGATATAAGGAAGCGACTCCACAGGAAAAGGAAAAAGGAATTTTACGTTTTACTTACGATTGCGCATCTGAAGTAGGAACGGAAGTTTTATTCGCTATTCTAATCATCATTCTTGCCTATCTACCGATTTTTTCATTCGAAAGAATCGAAGGTCGCCTATTCAAGCCGATGGCATTCACTTTGTCTTTTGCTATTTTCGGTGCTTTATTATTCACGATGACAGTTGTTCCTGTTTTGATGTCTTTCTTTTATAGAAAGTACTTCGAATCCAAAAACCCTGGTCCTATCGAATGGCATAACCCCGTTTATCATTGGGTTGAAGCTAAATATGAAATTTTAGTTCACTATCTTGTAGCAAGATCTAAAAAAGTAGTTTCCATTGCATTCGCAGCGGTTGGCTCCCTTTTAGTGATAGGAATGATGTCCATAGGAACAGAATTTCTTCCATCTCTGGATGAAGGAGGTTTCACTCTTCGTTTATATTTCCCTGTAGGAATTTCCTTACCTGAAGCAAAGAAATTCATTCCGAAGATCCGAAAAATGATCTATAACAACGAACAGGTCAATGTGATCCTATCCCAGTATGGAAGGAATGACGATGGAACCGACCCTCTTCCACCAAATCGCTTAGAAATCTATGTAGGCTTAAAAGATTATAAATCCTGGAAAGAAAGGATCACAAAAGAACAGTTATTAATCCGGATGAGGGATAATTTAGAAAGCGGATTACCCGGTGTAAGAGTCAGCTTTTCTCAGCCGATTATGGACAATCTTTCGGAAGCAATTATGGGAACGATCGCCGACCTTGCGGTTTTCGTTTCTGGCCAAGACTTACATGTCATGAGGGAGATATCTTTGCAAATTCTTGATATCGTCTCTAAAATGAAAGGGGCGAGTGAATATGGAATCGAACAAGAAGCTCCCGCTCCTCAGTTAGTCATTCGAATCAAAAGAGATATTGCTGCCAGATATGGAATCAATGTAGAAGATATTCAAAGAATTATCGAAGCAGCAGTCGGGATGGAACCCATTAGCTATCTCTATGAAGGTCCGATGGACACTCCTCCCAAAGAACGTGCGTTATTTGGAATCGCAGTAAGATTTTCAAAAGATTATAGAGAATCGGCAAAGGAAATAGGAAATATTCCGATTATATCTCCAAACGGAGAGCGACTCCCCCTATCTCAGCTAGCATCGATTACTCAGGAGGATTCTCCCACGATGATCTTCCGCCAAGACGGCAAACGAACCATAACGGTTCGCCTAAACGTAAGAGGACGGGATCAAGGTGGTTTCGTAAACGAATTGAGGGAAAGAGTTTCGAAAGAAGTAAAAATTCCAGAAGGTTACGAGGTAAAATACGGTGGTCAGTATGAGAACCTGTCAAGGGTAGGAAAACAATTGGCGATCGTTATTCCTCTGACAATTATGATCATTTTTGGATTACTCTATCTTCTGTATAGAGACCTCAAATCCGTAATGGTCGCCCTTTCTTGCATTCCACTTTCCTTACTAGGAGGAATTTATGCGCTACTCGCAAGAGGGTATTACTTCAATGTTTCCGCTGGGGTTGGTTTTATTTCACTATTCGGTATTGCGACAATGGCGGGAATTTTGTTTGTCTCGAAAGCAAATCACTTGTTACGAGACAATCCTCAAATGACGAATAAAGAAGCATCGATTCTTTCTGCAGTGACACAATTGCGACCAAGATTAATGACTATGTTACTAGCTATGTTAGGGCTCATTCCTGCAACAATGGCAAGCGGAGTAGGTTCGGACGTCCAAAGACCTCTCGCAACAGTGATGGTAGGAGGACTTGCTTCGGCATTATTGCTAGTTTTAACAGTTATGCCTAGTCTATACATCCTAGTGATGGGAGAAAATAGAAGAGAGGAAAAAAAGACAGCAAAACGAGAGCTAGGTTATGATCCGAATGAAAGCTGGAGTTCTGCAACACCAACTACTCATCTAGAAAACCACCAGAAGATGCCTCAAGAATACCCAATTCTCACCTCCCCCTCTGGACCCGTAAAAAAAAGGCGAAAATAAGAACTTCATTTCTCCTATTTGTACCGCCCTTTCTCGCAAAGAAAGGGCGGTTTTTTATTTCAGCCAATCCCAGCCCTTCCAAAAAAGATTGCCTTGCGAAAATTCTTGCCTTTAGGTGGTTTAAAGTTGATGGCAAATGACAATCTTCCCCCTAAAAAGGCGGGAAAACCCAAAAAAATAAAAAGGGTTCATTCTGTTTTAATGAGTTTTGAAGGCAGATTTATCTAGGAAAAATTTCAAACTTTTCTTTATTTCTTCATTTCAATCGCTAGAGCAAAAGAGGCGAGACCTCTCCATCATAGTTATTCCCGGCAAATAGCAACAAAACCATTTGCAATAAGGTAATTATAATGATTAAAAATTTTATAGAAGCCGCACTAAACTACCGCATCTACACCTTAAGTGCAGCGGTTGTTTCCGTTCTCTTCGGTATTTGGGCCTGGATTGATATCCGAAAAGAGGCCTACTCCGACATTGCAGATACGCAAGTTAGATTGATTGCGAAATTTCCAGGTAAGGCAGCCGTAGAGGTCGAAGAAAGGGTCACGCTTCCCATAGAACGGGTATTAAATGCAATTCCTAAAGTCTCGGTCAGGAGATCCAGAACCATCAATGGCTTAGTGGTTTTTCAATTCGTCTTCGAAGACGGAACCGATGATTACTTCGCACGTATGCGTTTGATGGAAAGAGTTCGGGATGCGGATATTCCTGAAGATGTGGATCCTACACTCGGTCCGATGAGTTCTCCTGTAGGCGAAATTTTTCGTTATGTGGTCGAATCCTCTGGCAATCATACTCCGATGGAACTTAGAACGATCCAAGATTGGATCGTCATGCCAAAAATGCTGCAAATTCCAGGAATTGCGGATGTAGTGACTTTCGGAGGTTTACCGAAACAATACCACGTAGTCACATCTCCGGATCGATTGATTCGTTATAAACTTACCATCAACGATATCATTCGCGCCATTCAAGAGAACAACTTGAACACAGGAGGAAATTTACTCCTCCAAGGTGAACAAGGATTCCCCATACGTTCCTTAGGTGCCATTAGAGATCCAAAACATATCGAAAACATAGTCGTAAAAACAGTCAACGGCGTCCCTGTCTTTATTCGAGATTTAGGTACTGTTGAAGTTTCACATCCGATTCCAAGCGGTGTACTAGGATATACCGTTCAGAACGAAGAAGAAGGCCTCATCGATGTGGATTCTTCCGTTCAAGGTTTAGTTGCCATGAGACGTTGGGGCGATCCTAACGAAATGGGAGAAAGAATTCGAGCGAAAGTCAAAGAAATCAATGAGAACTATCTTCCAGAAGGAGTTAAATTAAGAACCACTTATGATAGAACCGATCTGGTAAATTACACTCTTAGAACCATCGGAATGACTCTGGTAGAAGGTGTAATGGTAGTAAGCTTAGTTCTTATCTTCTTCATAGGAAGTGTGAAAGCATCCATGGTGGTCGTAATGACGATTCCTTTTGCGATGTTGTTTGCGTTCCTGCTTATGAATATCACAGGAATTCCCGCCAGTTTACTTTCATTAGGTGCAATCGATTTCGGGATCATCGTGGACGGTGCCGTCATCATGGTAGAAAATATCATGAGGCGTTATCGGGATGCAACCCCTGCGGAAAAACAAAAAGGAATCATCGCCTTCACAAGAGATTCTTCCGCCGAAGTAGGAACTGAAATTCTTTTTTCCATTCTGATCATCATCCTTGCTTATCTTCCTATTTTCTCGTTTGAGAGAATCGAAGGCCGTTTGTTCAAACCTATGGCGTTCACGATTTCATTCGCTATCTTAGGTGCTTTGATCTTCGCAATGACCGTAATTCCCGTAATGATGTCGATCATCTACAGAAAATATTTCGAATCGGCAAACCCCGGTAAAATAGAATGGCATAACCCTTTTTACGAATGGCTGGAAAAGAAATATAAGATACTTATAGAACGCATAGTCGATCGCTCAAGGAAAGTGGTGATATACACTTTCACTGCAGTCACTATCTTTCTGGGAATAGGAATGTATGCCCTAGGAACGGAATTCCTTCCGGAAATGGACGAAGGAGGCTTTAACCTAAGGATCTTTTTTCCCGTAGGAATATCTCTTCCCGAATCCAGAAAGTTTATACCAAAAATCCGACAAACCATTTATAAAAATGAACAGGTGAATATCGTATTATCTCAGTTAGGTCGAAATGATGACGGAACAGACCCTCTTCCACCGAATCGTTTGGAAGTTTTAGTCGGCCTCAAAGATTATAAAAACTGGAAAGAAAGAATCACCAAACAGGAACTTTTGCTTCGTATGAAAAACGATTTGGAAGCAACCCTTCCCGGTGCGCGAATCAGTTTTTCTCAGCCGATTATGGACAACCTGTCCGAAGCGATTATGGGAACCATTGCGGACTTAGCAGTTTTCGTTTCAGGAAACGATCTTAGACTTATGAGAGGGATCGGAAACGAAGTATTAGAAATCATTAAGGACATGAAAGGTGCCAGTGAATTCGGAATCGAACAAGAAGCGGAAAGTCCTCAGTTGACCTTAAGGATCAACCGAGAAGCTGCGGCTCGTTACGGAATCAACGTAATTGACATCCAGCAAATGATAGAAGCTGCAATCGGAATGCAGAGAGTCAGTACTCTTTATGAAGGACCTTCCGACATTCCTCCCAAGACTCCTGCAAGATTCGGAATTGTAGTTCGATTCTCCAAAGATTACCGTGCATCAAAACAGGCAATTGCTAGCATGCCGATCATTTCACCGAAAGGAGAAAGAATCCCCTTATCCGAGTTAGCCGATATTACCTTAGAAGACGGCCCGACGATGATCTTCCGCCAAGAAGGAAGAAGAACCGTAACGGTAAGAACCAATATCCGTGGCAGAGACCAAGGTGGATTCGTAAAAGAACTTCAAAAGAAAGTAAAAGAAAAAATCAAACTGCCGGAAGGGTATGAGATTAAATTCGGGGGGCAATACGAAAACCTATCAAGAGTAGGAACGAAATTGGCAATCGTCATTCCGATTACTATTCTTATTATCTTCGGAGTTCTATTCGCACTATACCGTAACCTGAAATATGTTTATGTAGCTTTGGCTTGTATTCCTTTGTCGTTAATCGGAGGAATCTACGCTTTATTGTTTCGAGGATACTACTTTAACGTTTCCGGAGGAGTAGGCTTTATTTCACTTTTCGGTATCGCGACGATGGCAGGAGTTCTATTCGTATCAAGAACCAATCACTTGTTGATTGACGAGCCCAACCTTTCGGTAAAAGAAGCGGTAAGTAAAGCTGCGGTGATTCAGCTTCGCCCTATGCTTATGACCATGTTATTAGCATTGCTAGGTTTAATCCCTGCAACTTTAGGAACAGGAGTAGGATCAGACGTACAAAGGCCGTTGGCGACAGTGATTGTAGGAGGACTCTTCTCCGCAATGTGTTTGGTGCTAACAGTGCTCCCTTCTCTTTATCTAATCGTGGTAGGAGAAAAGCACAATGTAAGTTCGAATCAATTTCAACCGAGAGAAATTCCTTCTCATCTTTTGGACACGGAAGACGAAGACGAAAATTTTAGTTCTAACGGAAAGGAATCGAAGCAGAAAAAAGGAACTCGTAAAAAAACAAAATAAGGGAAATTTACTTCAAACTATGCACACACAAAGCTTAGTTTTTGCTCTGTGCATAGCCTTCTCTTCTTTATAGTTTCATACTGAAAGCGACGACGAAAAAGTCCTCTTTTTTAGAGAACTGAGCGTTTCTATAATCGAAAACGGCATCCGCAGATCTTCTGTAATTGTATTCCAAACGGATCATAGCAGGATCCCAAGATAATAAATCCAATGTGGCTGTATAACCGTTCGACATGAATCCGTTTCTCGTTCCCGTAGCAACTAACACTTGTTTAGGATCATAAAAACGTTCCACTCTAAGACTCAAACGATAAGCAGGATCCCATTTAAAACTCAGCCATAAAGTACCGTGATACCAATGACGATAAGCCTTCGCTTCCGCATCGCGATAAACCGGAATCGCAGAATCCCATTCGTGCAGCCAAGGTTCATAAAGAAGACTTTCTTTCGCTTTTTGCGCACCCGCATCGAAAGAACCAGCAAAAGAGAGCCATTCCAATGCATGCCATTCTAAAATTGTATTATTATAAAGACGGAGTTGTTTACGTTCATTATCGGGGGCTTCATTTCCCGCAAATTGATTCACTGTTAAAGCTAAGGAAGAAGTGAATTTATATTTCCATTGTAATCCGAAGGATTTATCTCGATTATTCTCCGTTATATTTTGCCATCCGTTCATGATATGAAACTGCATGGAAAACTTATCCGAAAATTGATGGGAGACACGAACCCCCGCAGTATAATAAGGAACGTAATCCAGGGCAAAGGCTCTCGTATAATTCCAGTTCAGATGGGAGATCCAAGATTCGAATCCGATATGTCCGAAATAAATCCCTCCGTCGATCCATGTTTTAGGAGCCACTTTAAAACCTACGTAAGCTTCCTGAAGATTGCGGACTCCCAACTGATTGGAACCGGTGTCTTTCATGGGCTCGTTCGCATAATTCGTATTTACCGAAGTTCCGTATTGTAAAGCAAGGCGGCCTCTGTATTTCGACTCCTCGACCTTAGCATCTATATATGCGAGATTCACATTGAATTCGTCGTTTCGAACCGCTTGGGTGGTATATTTCCGTTCCGTTCCCTTAGGAAGATTGTTATTATAATTGTAATAGGCATCCAAAAAAGCGCCTAACTGAAACGATTCGGGAAGAAGTTCTTTTGTCTTTTTTGGTTCTTCTTTATTTTTGGCTGCTTCCATTTCAGAAGCATTTACTTTTGTCGTTTCCACTTCCGCAGAATTCGTTTTGGGAGACGCCTCCTGCTTTGTTTCTTCCGAGAAAAGGGAAAAAAAACTGGAGAACAAAAAGAAACAAAAGTAAGATGTTTTTTCGAAAATGGTACATTTGAGTGAAGTGTTTGCGCATTTTAACTAACGGATTTCGATCTTCTATATTACAGGATAAACGTTTTTTAAAAGAAGACAATACCCGGCGGCTTTCGCCGGGAAAGTTTTTAATTTAGAAAGTATTAAGAATATTATTTGAGGAGTGCTTTGATTTCCTTAGGAAACTCACGGAACTCTTCCGGAATGATCAGAAGTTTTTTTCTATACTTCGCCTTATACTCTTTTTTGAATTTAGTATGACAGGCTTTGCAGCTGTCTTCCGGTTTACCTACAGCTAACTTTGCATCTATGATTTCTTTCCATTCCGCAGTCTGATCTTCAGGAGCCATCGCAGGAACTTTTTCCAAAATGCGATTCAGATAATCCGCATTCCCTTTTTTATCGTAAAGTTTGGTGGCGGGCTTCGTATAATCTTCCATAAAGTCATGGAGATTCATTTCCAAAGCAGTAGTTTTTTGTGCGCTCTTTTGAGAATACAGAATGGAATAAGAAGAAAGGAAAAGGACGGAAATGCCCAAAAACAAACGTAACTTCATATATATCTCCGGTCAGGTGTGGGAATAGTTTATTCAGCCTGATGCGGCAAAGGCAAGTCGGATTTTCTCCAAACATCAGCACCGAATTGAAATCTTTCCAAGGTCTTGAGATTCACTCTCCCTGAGTATTCGTCTTCGTATTCTTCCAAAAGACGAATGAATTCATCGGACATTCCCGATAGTTTTCTAGTTTCAGGAAGGAATATATATCCTTTCGCCCTTCTGGGAGTGAAGGGAAAATGAATGAGCGTTTTGTAATAGTCCCAATCTTCCATGGAGGAAGGTTTTCCGTTTTGAAATACTCTCATTCCTCTTTTGACATGTTTCACCTCGTCTTCAAAAATCCGTATCATGATTTCCGCAGTCTCCCAGTCCTCGAAATGGGCGAACGCTTTCGCATAGATCTGGGAGTAATCAAGATTGGCTCCTTCAAAAGATAAGGATAGAACTGCAGTGAACTCTTCAACTGATCCTAATTTAGGAACCTGTTTCCAGAAGATATAATTCAAAGGAATGTCTCCGAAAGAAATTCCGAAATCGTTCATTCTTTTCAAATACAACCTAAGATGCGTTTGTTCTTCTTGGATGGTTTTGATGAATCCTAGTTTGACACGCAAAGGAGATTCGGGAAAAGCCAAAATCGCCCAGGCAAAAAGTTCGATGGCCATAAGTTCATGATTAGCAAAATGATGAAGGGTTAAACCTTTGGCAGTAGTTTGATTCAGATGTTCCAAACGAGGGATTTTCGTTTTCACATCGGAAAATTTCAAATTGTCGGCGCGGTTCGGTTTTTCGATACGAAGAGGACGCACATCCGTTTCTTCCTGCCAAACAGAAGGAGGAGGAAGCAGTTTATCTTCCAAATCGGAAGACAATAACAAGTGCTTGGCGTATTCGGATAATTTCATGCGAAAATAAATATTTACTTTCCCTTGAATTTTACGTTCGTAAACTGAGAGGAAAATGGTAGCGAAAAAAGAATCGGGCAGTCATTTTTATTCGGATGTATATGCGGTCGTTCGAAAGATTCCAAAAGGCAAGGTAACCACTTACGGAACCATTGCTGTCATTTTGGGAAAACCGAGAGCCGCAAGAGCGGTCGGATACGCATTAAACGCTTTGAAAAAAGGACAGGAACAGACCGTTCCTTGGCAAAGAGTCATCAACGCCAAAGGACAAATTTCCTTTAAGGGAGACGTCATCAGAGCTTCCTTCCAAAAAAAGATTTTGAAAAAAGAAGGAATCAAGTTTCTCCCTGACGAAGAGACGATTGATCTGAAAAAATACGGCTGGTTTCAATAAGGTAAATTTATGAAAGAACTTCCCATCACACTTACGATCGCAGGTTCCGATTCGGGAGGAGGAGCAGGCGTACAGGCAGACTTAAAAACTTTTTCTTCTCTGGCCACTTTCGGAACGACAGCATTCACCTGCTTAACGGCACAAAACCCGGACGGAGTGTCCGCAATCCATGAAATCCCTTCTTCTTTTATCAAAGAACAACTGGAAGCAGTTTTAAACTACTTCACAGTAGCCGCATGCAAAACGGGAATGTTGTTCTCCGAAGAAATCATACTCACTGTCAGTGAAATCTTAAAATCAAAAAAAGAGATCAAACTGGTGGTCGATCCAGTGATGATCGCAACAAGTGGCGCAAAACTTCTCAAAGACGAAGCCGTGAAAGCTTTAAGAGAAACATTGATCCCCTTGGCGACTGTCATCACTCCGAATTTGGACGAAGCTTCCTTTCTATTGGGGGAACCGATCTCAAAATACGAAGATCTGGAATCTTCCGCCAAAAAATTATTTACCATCTTCAAAGTCCCTATCCTTCTCAAAGGGGGACATCTAACAAATACGGAAACCGCCTCAGACCTGTTATTCGACGGAACTTCCGTTTATACATATCAAAAACCGTATTTGAAGGGAAAAAACACCCATGGAACCGGCTGCACATTCTCATCCGCCATCACCGCCTTTTTGGCTCACGGGCTTTCTTTGCAGGAAGCGGTAGGACACGCAAAAGAATACATCCAACATGCCTTGGAAGAATCAATACAAACGGGAAAGACAAATCACCTAAATCATTTCCCGGAAGGAAACTAGGCAAAAAGGTGAAAAGATTTTAAAAATTTTTGCCGCAAATCCAAAAACAAACGACAAAAATCGAAAACTATGAGTAAAGGAGAACTATGGGTGGCGGGGGGATGCCCCTCCCAAAAGGGTGGGGAGTACCAAAAACCCCCGATCAATACTCTATATTCAATTCCTTGATCTTCTTATCCAAAGTGTTTCGATTGATTCCTAAAAATTTCGCCACTCTGGTTTTAGTGTATCTGAATTTTTTCATCGCATATTGAATCAATCGAGATTCCACTTCGTTCACTACGATTTCCATCGCCCTTCCGTCCAAACCATCTAACTGTCCAGAGGTGAGTCTGCCGGATGCCAGATCCAAAGGTTCATTGGCTCCGTTCGAATCCGCATGGGATAAAGTGGAAACTTCCGCAGTCGTCTCATGCGGATCGTCGAAACTTTCTACGATATCGGAAAAATCCTCTTCGGAGAGAAGCTCTTCCTGAGCAAGAACAACAGCTCTTTCAATTACGTTTTCCAACTCACGAACGTTACCTGGCCATCTGTATTTCAAAAGTAACTTACTTGCTTCTCTGGAAACGCCTTTGATGACTTTATTATTGTCTTTCGCGTATTTCTCCAAGAAATGATTGATCAAAAGAGGGATGTCTTCCGTTCTTTCTCTCAAAGGAGGAGTATTGATTTTAACTACATTCAATCTGTAAAACAGATCGGCTCTGAATTTTTTCTCGGCAACTAACTGTTCTAATTCGGCATTCGTCGCAGCAATGATACGAACATCCACTTTCTTCGCTTTTGTGGAACCGATGGCTTCAATCTCTCTTTCCTGAAGCACTCGCAACAGTTTGGATTGAAGATTCAAATCCATCTCTCCTATCTCATCCAAAAAAATACTTCCCGTATCCGCCAATTCAAACTTACCCTTTTTGTCGGAAACGGCACCGGTAAAAGAGCCTTTTTTATGTCCGAAAAGTTCGCTTTCCAAAAGGTTTTCAGGAATTGCAGCGCAATTGATTTTGATAAAAGGATTTTCCGATCTGGAACTGTTGTAATGAATCGCATTGGCGATCATCTCTTTTCCCGTTCCGGACTCTCCCGTGATTAGAACGGATGCTCTGGAGTCGGCAACCAGCTGGATCTTTTCGAACATTTTTTCCATTGCGGAAGCTTTTCCGATAAGAGACCCGAACTTATATTTATTTTTCAGTTCTCGTTTCAACTGAATGTTCTCTCTGGAAATTTCTTTCTTAGCTTCTTCCACTAGATTTTGGATCTTGATGGATTGTGAGATGATGGAAGCGACCACTTGTAAAAAATCCAAATAAGATTTTAAATCAGTATGTTTCGTTTGAACGATAAACGCATTCACAACACCTAAAATATTTTGCTCACTTAAAATAGGAGCACACAACAAACCTACATTATGCGGATCATTCTTAAAATGGGCAAGATACCCTACTCGATTTAAAAAAGCGGGATGATTGGCTACCGATTCTATGATGGCAGGTTCCCCCGATTCGAACACCATACCCGTAATCCCTTCGCCGGGCTGATAGGTTCCTTTATCCACCTCTTCTTGAGACAAACCGGAAGCGGCGACGATTTTCAAAACACCTTCTTCCTTATTATGAAGAACGATACTCCCCTTCTCTAAACGAAGGGATTTTTCCATAGTCACCATAATCGATTCGAAGATTTCATTTAAATCCAAAGTGTTCGTAACCACTTTCGAAATTTCGATCAAGGTTGCTTGGATCTTAGTTTTCTGTTCCAGGTTACGAATCGTTTGCAGGTTCTTAAACACCTGCCCTGCTTGGTTGGCAAGAACGCTCACAATCTCAAGCATCTCGGCGGTGAAAGCGTTCAAACGATTGGAGTCGAGAGAGATGACACCGATGATTCCGTCGTCCACTATCATCGGAGCAACTAACTCCGATTTAATTTCTTCCTTAACCTGAATGTAGTCCGGATCTTTCGATACGTCATTGACTAGTTTGGCTCTTCCGGTAGAAGCCGCCATACCTGTAATCCCCTGGCCGATTTTGAGTTTGGTTTCCCTCAGCACCTGCTGGTTCATCCCTCGGGAAGTCACCACATCCAACACTCCCGATTTTTCATCAATGAGCATAAGAGAACCTGATTCGACTCCGCAGATATGAATGCATCTGTCTAAGATCAGTTCCAGGAGCCCGTCCGGATCCTGGGTGGAATTCATGGCTGTGGCCACATCGTGAATGGACTGAATCGGGTTTATTTTTTTTAAACTCATAGTTTCTGCTCTTAAAGTCTACGCTCTGCACGAAAAAAACACAAAATCACAATGCCCAAAAAACGACAGTAACGTACAATAAATAGGCATACCCTCTAAATTATGATCATTTAGACGTAGTTTTTCTCGATTACAATATAAAAACCAACATTTGCTTATACTTTAAGCATGAATCGTACCACTTCCCCTCTCTTTTTTTGGAAAATACTTGTGGAATCCGAGTCCCAGGGGTTGAATTTGAGCCATCCCCAATGAAACCGAACTTAGTGGAAGAAACCTTATGTTTGCTTTGCCAAGAGGCCCAAGTGCCGGATGGGATCACAAGACAAGGGAGATTCTACTGCCGTACTTGCGACAGAGAATGGATATTAGAAAAACGTAAAATTCCAAGAGTAGGAAAAACGGTTTTAACAAACAAAGAAAAGACGGAATTCCTTCTCGATTGCCTTTCTTTATTCAACTCTTCCATAGGCTTGGAGGATTTATTTTTTCGATTCACTGAACTCATCTCGGAAAGATTGCAAAGAGACAAAGTGGCTATCTTTGTCACAAACCTAGAGTTAGGTGAGATTAGACTCGCCTATTATACTGCGAAACAAAAAAGCCTGCAAAGAGCCATCAAACGCATGAGGTTGGATTACGACCTCAGCTTCGGGATTCTTGTGGAAAGTATGGCTAAAAGAGAATCCAAGTTTTATACTCTTTCCGAACAAACCCATCCCTTTTATAAATTCTATTCGGAACTAACCGGGACCAAATCTCAATTGGTGATTCCCATTCTCTATGCGAATACGGCGGTAGGGATGCTTGCGGTAGATTACGAAGAAGAGGACTATTCTCTTTTCACTGAAGATCAGGAAGTATTACAACTGGTAGTCGGTCAGTTCGCAGTGTCTCTCAGAAATTCACTGTTATATTCCAAATCGCAAAACCAATCGAAAAATTTTCAAAGCCTACACACTGCGGCACTCACTCTCAGCAAACTCTATTTAGACAATCATGATGAGATGATCCGTATGATCCTTCTCACTCTTTCCGGAATCGTAGAGTCATCGGTTGCCTGTCTCATCGAACGTCCGAAAACCTCCATGAAAGTGAAAGTATTCAAACTCTTTCGAGATCTGGAAAATTTTCAAATCAGTACGGAAACGAATATAGTAGATGTATCCAGCGTGATGCATCTTTTGAATGCGAAAGATACAATCACGATTGATCCTGCAGAATTTCCCGTATTTGCAAATATAGGAGTCATCGGAAAGGAAGCAGTGATTCTTCCTGTAAGTTTGGAAAATGGTACAGAATGTATCTTTACCTTGGCCAAACCGGATTCCCGCTTTCCTCAAGATGAATTGGAAGCACTGAACGCTTTCGTTTCCTTGGCCAGAATCACCATGGAAAATGCAAGTCTATACCATAATCTATCTCAAAAGGAGAGATTAGAAAAGGAAATAGAAATCGCAAAAGAAATCCAAGCGACTTTGCTTCCTCGGAAAATTCCGAACTCTCCCTATCTCTTGTTTGGCGGATTTATGCGACCTGCGAGAGGAATCGGAGGAGATTATTACGACTTCATCATGTCGCCTAATGGAAAAGAATTATTTTTATGCATCGGAGACGTAAGCGGCAAAGGGGTTGCAGCGGGTCTTGTGATGGCGACGGTGCGAACCATCCTTCATTCCTTGGTCAGAGTCAGGGATTCACCTTGGGAAATCGTAAACGACATCAATAATTATCTATATTCCAGCTATAAAGACGCAGCTACTCCCCGATTTATGAGTATGATTCTAATCCGTTGGAGTCTCGAAGCGAATTCCATTGTGGTAGCCGGGGCAGGCCACGGTCTTTTTTACATCCATCGCGCCAAAGATAACAGATTGGAAGTGATAGAAACGGGAGGAGTACTTCTAGGAATCATTCCCGATATTTCTCCTTATAAAAATGAAGACGCAGTTTATTTGGATAAGGATGATACTCTTCTTATGTATACGGACGGAGTTACGGAAGCATTCAATTTGGCGGAAGTACAGTTCGGTGAAGAGAATCTGCAAAGAAGTTTCCTTTCTTCCATTAAAAACGATCCAAAGATTTTACTGGAAAATATTTATGGTGAAATTAAGGATTTTACGAAAGAAAAGGAACAACACGACGACATCACAATGGTCGCCATCCGTAAATTATGATCTCTTCGGAAACAGAACTGCGTTCCCTGTTTGAAACTTTAATCGAAAGAATCGGAAGATCCTCTTTTTTATCATTAATCGACAAACAACCGATTGTTGCTTATTCCGGAGGGAAAGATTCCAGCATTTGTTTGGCATTTTTCGAATACCTTCATAAACAATACGGTTTCTTATCTCCTGCGATATTTCATTTGAATCATGGGATCAGAGACAACTCTTTGCAGGAAGAAAAAATTCTCTCGTTTGTTCATTCCCGATTTCCTCGTTTTTTTTTTATAAAAAAAAAATTCCTAATCTGGCAAAACGCTTAAAGAAAAGTTTGGAAGAAACTGGACGAATCGTACGTTACAAACACTTAAACAAACTTTCCTACGAACATAAAAGTTTTTTCGTAACCGGCCATCATAATGAAGATTACCTGGAATCGGTTCTACTTCATTTGATTCGAGGAGGAGGAAACGCTTCTCTCAAGACATTGTCTCCGTTAGATCAAAATCGTTTTTTACCTCTGGTATTTTTTACGGATACAGAAAAAGAAAGAGCCGATTTTTTGATCTCGGAACTTTACCCAATCTTTGAAGATGAATCGAATGAGGACGATCGTTATAAGAGGAATCGAATCAGAAAAGAGATTCTGCCGGTTTTAAAGAAGGAAAACATTGATTGTCATAAGTTGTATTGGAATTTCCACAGTTGGGATAAAGATCATTTCGATTTTCCCAACCGATTTTTAGAAACATCTTCAAAACAAAACCGCCCTAATACCGTCTTTTCCCTTTCCGTATCTCACCAAACATGGATTCAACTTACCAAGCAATCCCAAAAACAAATTTTGGATCTTTTACTGAAAGAGATGGGGTTTTATCCTACGGATCGTTCCCGTTTCGAAGAATTTCTCCGCCAAACGGAAGGAGAAAAAGCCTATCTGGAAACGAATCAATACATTCTTTACAAAATGAAATTAGGCGACCTGCAAATTTATTCCCAAAACTCCCCTCTTCTACGGCATCCTTCCTCAGAAAGAGAAAATGAGAAATTTCTAATTCATTGGAATGCCAAATCGAAAGTATATGAAGACCCAAATCATCAATTGAGACTGGGAACCGCCTCCGAAGGAGAAAAGATTAAAATCAAGACAGGAAACAAGGAGATCTCAGAATGTCTGAGAGAAAGAAAAATCCCTTTTTTCCTAAGGCAGAATGTTCCCATCCTGTATAACGGAAACGAACCTTTGCAGATTTTATTTTCATTGTATTCGGAAGAAGAGAAAGATTATCCCTCACTGGATCGGAATCGTTTTTTATGAGTGAACAAAAACCAATCAAATACCACGAAGAAGTCAATTTTCCTACAACTACCTTTTTCGATTCGATCGCCAAAATCACGGATGATACGAATTTTCCCGAAGGACAGTTGTTAGGTTTTTTAGGAAGGTCCAATTCGGGAAAATCCTCCCTTCTCAATGCGATCACGAATCACAAAGGTCTCGCTAAAGTTTCCAAAACTCCCGGAAAAACAAAACTCATCAACGTATTTACCACCAAACATGGATTCTCTCTTGTCGATTTACCGGGTTTCGGATATTCGAAAGCCTCTTTGAAAGAACACAAAGAGATGATGACTCTCATCGAAACGTTTTTAAATCGTATCTCTTCCTTAAAATTCCTATTCATCCTATGTGATGCCCAAAGGACATTTCCGGAAGAAGAGATGCAGATGATCGAAACCGCCGTCACGAAAAAAATACAACCTGTGGTGATCCGAACGAAAGCGGACAAATTGAATCAAAAAGGAAAAAACGAAGTTCAAAAAGATATGGAAGTCGTTATGAACGAATTAGGTTATCCTTTCCCTTTATTTTTCGTTTCTTCCACTACGGGCAAAGGAATCAACGAACTCAGAAAGTTCATTCTCAGCAAAACAGGCGTTATGTAGATAAGTATTCTATAAAAAAAGGCACTTACATGAAGCAGTAAGTGCCTTAGAGAACGTAGGAACAAGAAGCAGATTCTGAGGAAAGTCTACGATTGAGTTTTTTTCTTACAAAGACCTTCCGACTCTCTAGCTCTACAATGTGCACAAGGGTTCAGGTTAGCACATCCCTTTCTAGGAGCCACAGACTCCGGATGATTTTGCATTGCCGGCAAATCTTCCTGATTCTGCTGTATTTCTCTGTAATGATCCTTTCCCAATGGACTCTCTCCTGCAGTATCTGTAAGAACTATTTAATTGAGATTAAGAATCAAATTCAATAACTTTTTAAAGAAATCAGCAAAAAAATAAGGATTTTGCATCGATTGTATCTATCCGTCCGAACCATTTTCGTAGCCAGGAACTTCTCCCCTCTTCTTTCGGAACGATCTTTTGAAAGACCCCATCGGAACAGAATCGAATCTTCCGATTTCCCGAACCATCACCTAACAAAAAATAAAACTGAAATAAAATGACAATATGAAAGTCGCCAAACAGGAAAATGGATATTCATCGGATAAAATAAAATTTAAAATGCCTAAATCACACGGAGACATTCAAAAATGAAAAAAAGTTTCGCACTTCTTTCCCTTACGATCCTTTCTTTGGCGGCAGTCCATTGCGGTAAAAAATCACCGGAAGAACAATTGATAGAACTCGCACCTAAATTTCAAAAAGCGATCTGTGCCAAAACCATCGGATGCACTAAGGATCAATTCGAAAAAATTCCTCCTCAATTCAGAAGTATGATCCCTCCTTTTATGCAATCGGAAGAAAATTGCGTCGCATTCTTCTCTCAAAAATTCGAAGAAGCGAAAAAAGAAAGAGAAACCAGCAAAAAAGAACTCACTCAAGAAATGGTGGATTCCATCTCTACTTGTATCACCGCTTTGGAAGGAGCTTCTTGTGACGTGTTCCAAGGCAACAAAGGAGAAGGAGTTAAAATTCCCGGCTGCGAATCAATCAACAATTTTAAGTAAGGTGATCTACCGGGTCTCCTAAGAAACCCGGATTCGACCTTTTTAAATGATTACCGATCCGAATTACGAAACGGCAACTTGTTTCGTAATTCGATGAATCCTCAAAACTAAAACCGCAGCAATCAAACACAATCCTCCAGCCACCATAGTCGACACGGTGTAAGTTCCCAAAGAAGAACGCAACACTCCGCCGGATAATGCAGCAAAGGCGGCTCCTAATTGATGGCCCGCCACGATCCATCCGAATATGATAGGCGCCTCTTTTCTCCCGAAAATATCGTTCGTCAATCGGACTGTAGGAGGTACTGTGGCGATCCAATCCAAACCATAAAACAAAGCAAAGACGGGAATTCCGAAATACGTGATATTAAATGCAAAAGGAAGATAGATCAAAGCGATCCCTCTCAGGCCGTAATACCAAAATAACAGAACTCTATTATTAAATTTATCAGACATCCAGCCGGATAATGTGGTACCTACCAAATCCAATCCGCCCATCACCGCCAAAATACCTGCTCCTTCCACGGCACCTAATCCGTAATCGCCGCACATGGCGATAAAATGGGTGCCGATATATCCGTTTGTGGTAGCTCCGCAGATAAAAAAGCTGATGAAAAGCAGCCAGAAGTCTCGGAAAGTTACCGCCTTTCTCAAAGAATCGAAAGCGATTGCGATCGGATTTCGAGTGGTTTGTTCCGAATGTAAAGGGGCATCTTTCGGTTCCCCATACAACCTAAGTCCCAAAGAGGCGGGCCTTTCCGGCAAAAATAGATATACTAAGGGAAAAACGACGGAGATACCACAAGCCACCGTCAGGATCACATTCCTCCATCCGTAAGTTTCCACAATCGTGGCAAGTAACGGAAGAAATACGAGCTGACCTGTGGCGGAACTGGCGGTGAGAATTCCCATCGCAAGCCCTCTTTTCTCCTGAAACCATCTGCTGACTATGGTAGCGGCAAGAGTGGTTGAGGTGACTCCTGTGGTACCTCCCACAATCAATCCCCAAATCAACCACATATGCCAGCTCTCCTGCATCCAACTGGAGACAGCTACGCTGACACCTAATACGAACAAAGCGGATAAAACCGTTTTTCTAAGACCGAAACGTTCCATCGCCGCTGCGGAAAAAGGGCCCATTAGCCCGAAAAGGGCCAAATTGATGGAAAGTGCGATGGAGATCGTCGCTCGGTCCCATCCCATGGAAAGTTCCAAAGGAACCATCATCACACTGGGAGCGGCTCTGGTTCCCGCAGTGACGAGCAGGACAAAAAAGCCGACTCCTATCGCCACCCAAGAATAATGAAAACGCCCTTCGAAAGAACGACTGATCCAACCGGAAACCACTCTCATATTTTCTCCTTGAAAACCGAACCGTTTCGTTTCTATTGTTACTAAGCGGTAACAATAAACCCAAATTGTGACCGAGCTGTAACATGTAAAGAAAAAAGAAAGAGATTTCGGGAAAGTTAAAATGAAAAAAACACCTGGCCAAACGGCACAAATACAAATCTTGGAAGCGGTAGATCGATTGTTCTATCAGGAAGGAGCCAGAGCTGTAGGAGTAGATTCCGTAGTGAAAGAAGCAGGCGTAAATAAAATGGCGCTTTACAGACAGTTCGAATCCAAAGACGGGCTTTTACTCCATTATCTGCAAAGAAGGGACGAAAGTTTTTGGGAACGTTTTGAAAAAAGCATCTCCAAACACCCGCAAGATGCCCGAAAACAATTAATCCAGATCTTTATCGATCTCTCTGAGAGAACACAGAACAAAACGTACAGAGGATGTCCTTTCATCAATATCGCAGTGGAATTTCCGGATAAAAAACATCCTGCCAGAAATATGGTCGCAGAAAACAAATCCAAACTCTTGAAAGAGCTGACTCGGTTGAGTAAGGAAACGGGAGCAAAAGATTATAAAACTCTTGCGATAGGTCTTGGTTTTTTAGTGGAAGGAGCTTACGCAGCAAGCCAAACCTATTCGGAGCAAACGGCTTTATTCAAGTCCTTGCCTAAGGTGGCTACTTCTATGATCGATTCTTATTTGAAGAAATAATTAGATGAGAGTATTCAAAAAGTTGCCGGATTTGGATTCGTTCCCTGCCTGCATCATTCCGAATACGTTAGATACCATTAGTTTTCTGATATCGGAAAGCATATCGAAGGTTTCCCGAAGATTCTCCTTCATTTTAAGAAGTCTCACTTCCTCTTCCAGTCTGCGTTTTTCGGAAGCGATCTCTTTCGCCTTATCGTCTTCTTCGAAGGATTTAGTTTTATCAGAACCTACGGACGATTTGCCTTTTTGTTTTTCGGATTCAAGTCTGATCTCCAAGTCTTTGATTTTGGATTCCAACTCTTCTTTCTTTTCCCGTTCCACCGCTTGCACAGGGTTCATACGATCCTTATCTTTGGCTTTTTTATCTTCCTCTTCTTTGGAAACGGAAAATAGATCCTTAAAGGACTTCCCATCGGAATAGGGTTCTAAGCTCGGATCGGTTTTGGATATGGATTCAGGACGTTTTTGAGTGGTAGCGGAAGTCTCCCCACTAACGGCAACCATACGTCCATCTCTCATCTCATAATTGATTTTGACTTGAACGGAACGAACTTCGCTTCCTTCTTGGAAGGCTTGGTTTTTGAATTCTTGAACATGACCCAATTCATGGGCGATGACATGCAAAGCGGATAAATTTTCCGTAGAACTTTCCAGTCTTCCGTGGCCGACAAAGCTCACGCGGTTGTCCTGGTAAGGATTCTTCAGATGGGCAGTGTGGTTCTGTAATCCCGTTAAATTCATAACTCCGCTCACTTGGTACTTCGGAGGATCTAGGGATTAGATTACGATAAATTTGAAAAAAAGAAAGATTTTTATCACCCTAAAAATCGGGTTTTTGACATAACAAGGAAAGTGGTAAGAGCGTCACGGCCTTCGAAAGAAGACCGTGGTTCCTAAGGAAGAAAATTAAAGATTTCTTATGCAACGGACATAATTTCTATCCGTTTTGATGGTTCTTTTTTCCGTTCCGAAAGACTGACGATCGAAAGAAACGGAATATGCCGTTTCTCCCGGAATATCGGTTTCATTGGCCCAAGAAGACCAGTATTCCCCTTCCACTGTGGAAGGAAAATAAAGAAGCACTGCCGATCTACCGGTAACAGTTAATCTCTGTAACTCGATCAAATTAGGAACTCTCCAGTTGCTTCCCAACTGACTGCAAGCTGCAAACAATTCACTGGATCCTGAAATACCCACTTGAGATGCATTCGTCACAGTTTGCGGATAGGCAAGAGTGTTACATGCGTGAGTTTTGGAATCACAATAAGCAACTTGATTCGCACCGTAACGATACGGATCGTGAGGGTTCAAAACGGTTCCTGCGGATGCACCCAAACAATCGTTTTGTGCCAAACGATACACTTGGCCTGAGGAACATTTTTGCCATTGTAAACCGGCAACGGAATCAGTAACGGTTCCGTTGTAGTTGTCCACCAAGGAACCTCTGTTTGCGATGAGTCCCGCAATCAAAACATTCGTTTCTTCGGGAGACAAACCGAAAGTATCTTCTACCGGTTTGGCTTCACAATTCCAGAAAAATGAAAAGGCAGCTAAGACGAGAGCAAGAGTATATTTTGTATTTTTCATTGTTTCTCTTCTCCTAAAAAATATGGTTAAAGTTTACAAAGGCTTGGGAGTCTTCGTTTGATTTTGCATAATCCACATAGATAATGGTCGCTTGGTTCCAAGGGATTCTGAATCCGATACCTCTGGAGTGTTTGTAACCTTGCAGATTGACCATCTTGGTTTCGTCCCAAACACGTCCCACATCGTAGAAAGGAACCAATTGGAAATCGAAATGTTGTCCCCAAATATCTACGGAAGCGAACTTCCAACGGATTTCGAAGTTGGCAAAACCCATGGTTTGCCCCACGAAACGATCCTGCTTATAACCTCTGATTGTGGTTCTACCGCCTAACCCGGATTGGTTGGTTTCCGTTCCCCACATGTTTCTGTATTCGTAAAAAGGAGCGTCACCGTTCGTTTGAATCAAACTGGCTCTTGCCGCCACTACTAGTTTCTCTAATAGTTCAGGGGGTTTGCGAGTGAACCAAGTCACAGGGCTCATAAAGATTCTTCCGGAAACCAGGTTCTTATTGAACTCGGAGCTGGAACCGATCGCTTTCGCAGATCTTTCATGGGTGTATTCCAAAAATAAACCTCGGTTCGGATCCGGCTCGAAGTCACGAGTGTCATACACGATACCGGCACGGATCGTATTCGTATAACCACCTTTAAATCCGTTGATCTTTCCGTCTCTTTCGTCACGGCTCACTCTAGTTTCTCCGTGAGGAGTTGCGATTTCTTTATCGGTGTCTAAGAAACTGAGAGGGAAACCTCCCAATTGGTCGTATCCGCCGAATTTAGCATCATAGGTTTTCCCGTCGTAAGTACGGATGATTTGTTTGGACAAACGCATACCGGTTACTGTTCTTACCTTTCCTCCGAAGAATGAATATTCTCCTGAAAAACTGAAGTTAGGGTTCTCTATATCATAACGGTTGTAACGTGAATCGGTTACGTAAGGAGCTTCACCGATCCCTGCATCTCCCGGTCTTCTGTAATGTAAGTTAGCTTCGTAGTCCGCAAAAGGAGCGTTACGAATCATTCTTCCCGTAGGATCGTTTCTTTCCAGATAAGATAACGGCTGTAATGTTTTTTCACCGATTCCGAAGTAAAGAGAGTTCGGATTTCTTTCATAAACCAAATCCGCACGTACGCGCCACTTCGTATCCATAATGTACGGAGCATCCATACTCAACCAGTGGTACGGAGCGTTCTTTGTCGTATTGAAATATTGAGCGAAGATACGATAGCGATAAGGAGTATATTCGAAAAGTGGATTGTTTCTTTCCCCGTTATTGAGGTAAATCACCCTAGCGCCGTAACCGATCCCTACGTTCGGATCGGAGTTAACAAGAGGAAGACCGGTAAAATAACCGCCTTCTTTTTTATTCTTTATGTCCCTCTCGCTTAATCTCTTTTTTTCATCGACTTCGAACGGCATATTTGCCGGACGAGGACGAGGGGCATCTTGTGAGTCCGTAGCTTGGGCCCAAAGAGAGAGGGATGTGATAAACAGAAGAAACACACTACTTCTGATAAAAATTGAGTACATTCTACACCTATTCGTTCTGGAAACTGGCTAATCATCGATAGTTCCCAAAAAAATGTCAAATAGATTCAAAAATTTATGTTTTTTCTGACTCAATTTTGTCTAATATAACCATCGGCTCGTCCTGCTGGACGATCTCTCCAGCCTTTTTCAAAATTTCATTCACTTTACAATCGAATGGCGCTTTGATTGCATTCTCCATTTTCATGGCTTCTAAGATCAAAATCGTTTCTCCCGCCTTGAACTTTTTCCCTACTTCTGCCAGCATTTGTATGATTTTTCCGGGCATCGGACTTTTGATTTCGGGAGAGTTTTGCGTAGCAAGTGCCAATTCTCTTTCCTTTCTTTTGAAAGACCAAGTTTCTCCGGAAAGATGAAGAAAGATTTCATTCCCAACGGGAAGGTAGGTGAGTTTTCTTCCGTCTTCAAATTCGATTTCTCCACCTGCGGGGAAAAAATCTTTCCTGGAAGATAGAGGAGGAATGGATACGGAGTTCACTGCATTCTTTCGAATGACTTTGATTTGGTTTTCGGAAACGATCAGAGAGATGTCTCCTTCGTTCGTTTCAAATCGGTGGATCATACGGATGCCTCCTTCCAAGGATCGGAAACCGTTTTTAAAGAAGAAGCGAAAGCGGCAAAAGAAAGTTTTTCTTCAGCGCTAATATTTTGATGCAGAAGTTCTTTTTCATTTCCTGCAATGAAGTGAGTGGAAACCAAACCTTCCCGAAACCCTTCCGCATCCACTAAGTTTCTCAGAAACCCAGTGTTCGTAATGGGACCGAATACGATCGTGTTTTTCAACGCTTCCACCATTTTATCGATCGCTTCCGAACGTGTGGGCGCCCAAACGATGAGTTTAGCGATCATAGGATCATAATATAATGATATTTCGGAACCGGAAACAATCCCTGAATCGACTCGAATTCCTTCTCCTTCCGGAAAACGTGCAGAATGTATCTTCCCGATGGAAGGAAGAAAATGATTGGAAGGATCTTCCGCATAGATACGGACTTCGATGGCATGTCCTTTTTGTTCCGGTGCGGAAGGGAGTTTTTCTCCTTCAGCCACTCGGATCTGAAGTTCCACAAGATCCAAACCGGTCGTCATTTCCGTGACAGGATGTTCCACCTGAAGACGAGTGTTCATTTCCAGAAAATAAAACTCGCCACTTTCACCTAATATGAATTCTACGGTTCCGGCCCCTTCGTATTGAACGGACTTCGCCGCTTGTACTGCAGCTTCGGCCATCTTCGCCTTAAGTTCCTTAGAAAAACGAGGGGCAGGAGTTTCTTCCACTACCTTTTGGTGCCTTCTCTGCAAAGAACAATCTCTCTCATGAAGATGGATCACGTTTCCGTGCTGATCACCAAACACTTGAAACTCGACGTGTCTAGGATTGAGAATGTATTTTTCCAGAAGGATTCGATCGTCTCCGAAAGCGGAAAGTGCTTCTCTTTTGGCGGATAAAATGGAAGATTCCAACTCTTCGAAAGAGTCGACTCTTCTCATACCTTTTCCCCCTCCTCCCGCACTCGCTTTGGCCATGATGGGAAAACCTATTTTTTTAGCTTCCGACTGGAACTTTTCCATAGATTGATCGTTGCCTTCATATCCTGGAACTACGGGAACTCCGAACTTGGCAACTAACAGACGTGAACCGATTTTATCTCCCATCGCTCGGATGGAATCGGGTTTAGGACCTAGGAAATGAATTCCTTTGGATTTCAATTTTTCGGCAAACTCCGCATTCTCGGAAAGAAATCCGTAACCGGGATGCACTGCATCCGCTTTTGTCTCTTCGCAGGCTTGTAGGATTTTATCCTGATCCAAATAAGAAAGTCTGGGTTCGGGAGGACCGATCCAAAATGCTTCATCCGCAAGACGTACATACAAACTGTCCTTGTCCGCATCCGAATAGACCGCTACAGTTTTGATTCCCAGACGTTTCGCCGTTCGAATCACTCGAACAGCAATTTCCCCTCGATTTGCGATTAGAATTTTTTTGATGGAAGGCATGAGTAGAATCAGACTCCAGTATCTAAGAAAATAAATCAACCATGTTTGGAAGCGAGTTGACCCGTAGGTTTTTTGCCTTCTTGTGGATGGGAATGAAAAAATTTCGGGAAAATCTATCGGAATCCGATCGATTGTTTTTCTTTTACGGCGTCTCTTTTCTGGCCTTATTCACAATCTTTCGCATCTTGTTTTTCTCCATCTATTCCTACAGAATCCAGGAACTTCATTTAACTTCCATTTTACAATCGTTCTTAATCGGAATTCGTTTCGACTTGGCCACAATAGGAATGCTTTTGGGAGTTTGTTACATCCTTTCCCAAATACCATATCTCAATCGTTTTTCGTTCTTTCGTTTTATATGGTCCTTTCCTCCTCTGCCTATATTCGCCTGGTGTATAGGCCATCTTTCCGGTGATTTATTATATTACGAAAATGCAAATAAACATATAGGTTACGAAGCAGTCGTGTTTTTGGGAGACCTTCCCATCCTTATCAAATCCGCCTTTCAAGAGAATCCGATCGCCGCAGGACTTACTTCCGCAGCAATTCTCTGTTTTTTTGCAGCAGCTCCCTATTTCTACGGAAAGAACTTATTTCCCAAAGAGAACAAACAAAAATCCCTGCTCTCCTCTTCCTTACGCCTTCTTCTTTCCTTTCTGATCGTAGGGATTCTTGTTCGAGGAGGGGTTCAAGAAACCCCCTTACGTGCAAGCAACGCCATCCATACGAACGATACTCTGATCAACAACATTCCGTTGAACGGGATTTATACGACGATCATGGATTTTAAAAGTCAATCGATCCCTGAATCCCTTCGAATGGACTTAAACGAAGCAGCCTCCATCGTTAAAAAAGAAATCGATTACGAAGGAGCCGAGTTTATCAACCATCCGGACTATCCGATTCTCAGAAAACAAAAGGAAACAAATCCGGGAATACCGCCTAATATCGTTTTGGTTTTACAAGAATCATGGACAGGAAAATTCGTTTGGCCTATTACGGATGGAAAGGTAAACGGAAAAGAACTCGCACCTTTTTATAACAAAATCGCAAAACAAGGACATAGCTTTAAGAATTTTTTTGCCAACGGAGGAAGGACTTCCAACGGACTACTTTCCATTCTTACGGGAATTCCGGACAGACCCGGCCTAACAGCGGTTCGCACTCACCAGGTTTTAGGAAACTTTTCAGGATTGGGAAATATATTTCAAAAATGGGGGTATGAAACCATTTTTGTGACGGGAGATGATCTGCAATTCGACAGTTTGGGAACGATCCTCCCTCACTGGGGATTCCAAAAATTAATCGGCAAAAAAGAAATCGAATCCTTAAACAAATATAAGATCGGTGCTTGGGGATACGACGATCAGAATCTCTTCGAAATCCTAAAAGAAGAGATGGATCTCTCTCATAGAAAAGGAAAACCGTTTTTGGGAACCGTGCTTACGATGACAACCCATTACCCTTATAAAGTTCCAGATCCAAAATTCGAAATCTTCGATGCGTCCGTTCCCGATTACGACTATCTGAATACCTATCATTATGCGGATTGGGCGATTTCCGATTTCATCTCCAAAGCGGAGAAGTCGCCTTACTTTAAAAATACGATTTTCGTCTTTGTGGCAGACCACACACATCATCGTTATTTGAATTATTTTGAAGACAGAAATGTTCCCCTTCTCTTCTGGTCTCCCGGAAAAATCAAACCCAAACTGGATGAAAGACAAAGTTCTCAATTGGATGTTCTTCCCACTATTTTGGGTTTGGTGGGAAAAGAAACCCTGTTCTCCGCAATGGGAAGAAATTTATTCGCACCGAACAATGATAAATCTTCCGCTTACTTCGCATACGGGGCCGCCTTCGGCTGGGTGGAAAACAATCAATTCTTTTACAGATGGGTGGATGGAAACAAAGACTTCATATTCACCGCCTACCCACCGTATACGGAACACCGAGAATGCCATCAAACTCCCGTTTTATGTCTTCCTTCTTTCGAAAAATCAAAAGCATTTTTCAACGTATCCTTAGAACTAATGAATCGAAACAAAGTATTTCCCGGCGGAGCTTTATAATGTCCATACGCAAAAAAATCCAAAACACACCCGTAGGTTTGGAAAGAAACATGAGCGTTTCTTTTTGGTGGTTATTCGACCAGATACCTCCCCGCGCTTTCATCGAATCCAAAATATACGACCGATACCATGACATCAGCCTGCTTTTGGAAATCGATCTTGCCAAACAAGTCGTGATTGGATGCGAAATAGAAGAAAGAAGAACTCCTTTCGGCACCTGTCCCGGGGCCATTCAAAGTTATCATTTTTTGACAGGTAAAAAATTCAATCGCCCCGCTTTGGAAATCGCAGTGAGAGAAAACATTCCTGCCTCCAAAAACGGATGCATTCGAATCGATCAGCTTCTCTATTATGCAGTGGACAATTTCGTCTCCGCATTGGGTTACGAATTAAAAAGCCGCCAAATCCCCGATAAATGGAACGAAGAAAGACATGCTCCCGATGCAGAACCTTTCGACAAAAGAAGCGCAGCAGTTCACCAATGGTGGATCCGAGATCGAGTCATGAAGAACAGTTGTTTTACGATGAGCAAACAGTTTCAAAACGAAGAAGCCAAAATTCCTCTTCAAAAAGAACCTACCATCACTACGATGCTTCTTGCCATGAGGAAGTCCTAAGCCGAGATTCATTTCTAGTTCTCCGATTTAAGAACTTTTCATCTTTCCTTAGGGCGCCTCGCAATGGATTCAGGAATCAATCCTTTATTGAGGAAGCGATCCGGCTCTCCCTCGACGGGGGCGCTCGGTCGATCCGTGGCGCTGGGGGGAAGAGCTTTAGAATTCTGATCCTATACGACCAGATCTCCCTACAGACCCAAACAATGATTTGGACTTACTTTCGTTAAATTTTGAGAGAGATTTGGTGTAAAAATCAAAAAATTTATCCTGATAAGAATAAATTTTCTTGAATCACAGGCTTCGATTAGTTAGAGTTATACGTAATTTTCATGATGCACTTTTATGTATTTATTATATTCCTACAACTAAAAGCTGCCTAGTCGATTATTATCTTACAAATACAATCATTTAAAACAAAACGGACAGAAAGAATTTATGAACTTTAAACAAGAAAAAGCAAAAACAAAGATTACCTTTACCATTAATAGCGACTCTTTAGAATATTCGATGAAGGACAATAGACAGGACACTTATGCCCTCATTCCCTTGGAGGACATTGAAAATGATAAATCAATCATTGATAATGAGGTTCAAACTGCAATCAACAAAAAAGCGGCTCCAATATTAGGTGCACTAACAGGTATTACTGTCTTCCTCTATGCGAAGATAACAGACACCGTTCCATACCTAGCTATACCGATAGTATTTATTTGCGCACTCACTTTACGTCTACTGCTCAAACACTATGCGATTAAGTATACCGTTTTAAATTCAAAAAAACAAAAGATTTATATTTTGCATGATAATTCGCACGATATGATCCTTGAGAATATATTCTATCAAAGAAATAAATATTTAAGAGACAACTTCACACTCATCGACGAAAAAAAACCTATTTCTGACGAGCTAAACAAGTTTCTTTGGTTGAAAAGGTTAGGCGCCATTAGTGAAGAAGAATACGAAACCTATAAAAGCAAATTAAATCAATGACGATACTAGAAGTTTCAAGCGAAACAACTAAGACCAAATAACTTTCAATCCAGAAACTTTATATTTCTTTATTTCCGAATCTTTAGAGATGAATGTAAGTTTTCTAGAGATACATTGCCAAATAAGCATTCGATCGAAAAGATCTTCATGAAAACCTTCTTTCAAATTGAGATTTGAGTTCCCCGACCTGGAAAGATTTCATATTACTTTAATTTTGTCTCAAGTTGACAAGAAAATAGTTTTTATTTTTCTAGTTCCGTAAAATTGGTTTTCATCCATTCCACATAACTACTCTTATCACTACTCTACAACTGTCATTTCAAACCACTCGTCCCTCGTTTCCGGTTCGACGAACTTATCGATGACATAACTCATTCCTGCATCTATAGGCATTTCCATCATACTGTATTTATCCGTTTTTCCTTCCAATACATAGAACTCCCCTTCGGTTCCTACTTCCCAAAATTCATATGCATCTTCCGAACCCGAGGGAACTTGTTTCCATAAAACCAGATTGTCATCGTCGTTGAGTTTGATACGAATGAATTCCCCTTCTTCAAAAGAATATCGGAGTAACTCCTCTTCTTGGGAAACCACCAATTCTCCTTGTTCATCGTAGTATTGATGATTGTTCATAAGAAAATTCAATACCGTTAAATAATAAGGATTCACCGCTTTTTTATACCACGGTTTGGGATCTCCATGCCATCCTAAATAAAATGCAGTGAGTTCTGATATTTCGGAACCTTCCAAATCTTCGCATTCGATCATAATATCATTAGGGAACTTTTTGTACGCATATTCAGCCGTCTTAATATCTCCTTCCTCATCTCCTTTTTGATAAAGATCTATGGCACCAAATGAATGTAAGGATTCATGGGCGATCGTTGCAGAGAGTACGATTCCGTTCTCTTTATGAATCAAACAAACATCAATCGACTGACCCTCACCGCCAACATGAATGTCTTCATGATGTGCTATACTTTCGTTGTTCAATAAAAAGATAATATGAATTTGATAAGAAGGATATTGTTCTTTAAGTTGTTCCATCATATCGCTTGCATCTTTATATTCCAGTTGTTCCGCAATTTGATGGGCAGCCTCTTCGCTTCCTGAAGAGGCTCCGGTCTCACTTAAATCGGCGAGGATCGTGTCGGAATCGGGGTTGAGACACAAACATTCGAAATTCACATCCGCATTGTATCCGGATGCTTGGGAAACAATCCAGGCCATTGCTTCTTCCACTTTCGCCCATGTTTCCGATTTTTCTTCTTCTCCCCACTCGTTCCCTTTTTCAGATACGAAAACTCCCACTGCCAGACAGTTTCCTAAAAGTTTTTTGGCAGACCCGCTCCAAGTAGTATCCATAGACAACCTCAATCAATTTATTGCAGAATTGCTTGGTTTATACTTAAAAAAGAAAGTTGTAAAGATATTTTAGAATGTTTCTTTTTATCAAAAAGTTTTTTCGCGATAGGGATGCGGAGGGCAAGGGTCGGAACGACCGAAGCGTCAGCGGAGCCCGGAGAAGCCCGGCCCCGACAAACAAGGGTAAAATTCGTCGGGGATCGCCCTGTACATTCTTTAACGGACTCCCGGAAAAGAATTCACATATTGGATTTTAAAGTCGGGGAAAGACTTTACGATTTGGACTTTGAAGTCAGGAAAAGAATTGACAATTTGCCATTTTCCGCACTCGCTCGGAAAGGAATTGACTTGCTTCACTTTCAGATCGGGGAAAGACTCCACTACTTGCACCTTAAAGTCAGGAAAGGAATCTACGAACTTCACCTTGCCATAAAGTTTTTTCCCTCCGTAACTGCAGTCCGAGCCGATTTTTCCTGCGAACAGTGAAGTCGTCGTCAGCAGTAAAACGAACGCTATTCCTAATTTCATACAAACACCTTGCTTCTATTTTTTGATCTTTTATCTTGAGTCGTTTCGAAGATTTGCAAGCACTATATGAAATAAAAAACTCGATTTTTATTTCCAAGGTTGGATTCTTTCGCAAATGGCCGAAGAAGAAGCAATTTTATTCACCCAATGCCTTCAAAACGATTTTACCTCCCTTTTGGATAAATACGATCCGATCCCCAATGCACTTCACGTTGGTTATGCGGAAGCAAATCGACTTCTGGGAGAAATGATAGAAGACGGTCCCGTTCATTCCCTGGTGGAATGGGCGTATCAAACGAATCCGAAACAATTGAAAATCGTTCACATTCGGGATTGGCACGATCCGGATGCGGAAAGCCAAAAAGATCATTTACAGCAGTTTGGTGATCATTGTTTGAAACATACGAAGGGAGCCGAATTCGTTTTCGAGTCTTTGATTCAAAAGTATCCGGACAGACATTCCCTAGTGGATGCTTCCGGCCTGAACGATTTCGTGGATACGAATTTGGAGGAGGTTCTTCGACCCTATCGCGGCAAAAAAATGAAAGTGGGGATTACAGGTGTTTGGACGGAAGCGAAGGTTACCTTTCTTGCTTACGATCTCAAAACGAGATACCCCGAATTCGAAGTGGCTGTTTGTTCCGCTTTGACGGCCAGTTCTTCCTTATCCATGCACTTCATCGCCCTGGACCAACTCAAACAAATATTAGGTGTTAGAGTATATCCTTCCATCGGTGCGTTCACTCAATTTCTTACCGGTTCCCAGCCGGATCTAGAGAAAAAAATCATCACTCATTCCCGTATCTCTTCGGATCGTTTCAAACTGGATCCTAAATATCCCATTTCGGATGCGGATCAAAAAATTCTTCTCTATCTTTTCCGGGACTGCAAGGAAGCGGAATTCAAAACTTTGGACGGAGGTTTTTCGGGCAATGTGGTTTTGAAATCGAAGTCTGTGGATGCTTTCGGGCACATTCAGGTTCCTTGCGTAGTAAAAATAGGCGGAAGAGATTTGATTGCGAAGGAAAGAACTTCTTTCGAAAGGATCCAGGAAGTTTTAGGAAACAACGCCCCTTCCATCGTGGATTTTTGCGAGTTGGGGGAAAGAGGAGCCATTAAATATCGTTATGCGGCAATGTTGGACGGAAATGTGCGAACATTTCAAAAGATGTTCGCAGAAAACTCATCTCCTGAAAAAATCGATGCCGTTTTGAACGTAGTGTTCGGTCAACAATTGGGAAGATTGTACGAAGCAGGCAGTTCGGAAAAACTGAATCTTTTGGAATATTACGACTTCCAGCCAAAATATGCGAAAGGAGTTCGCTCTCGTGTGGAAGCTTTGCTAGGCAGCCCACAGACCGATTCCAGAATCGAAATCATTCCCGGAGTTTCCGTCCCCAATCCTTGCCTTTTTTACGAGAACGATCTGATTCGTTTGAGAGAATACAATGCCGTAAATCACAACCTAGCGTATGTTCATGGGGATTTGAACGGTGCCAATATCATTTTGGATGCCCAAGACAATGTTTGGATGATCGATTTTTTCCATACCCACAGAGGCCATATCTTAAGAGACCTTTTGAAACTGGAAAACGACATACTTTATATTTTCACAAAAATAGAAACGGAAGAAGAACTGAAAGAGGCTTTGGTTCTTTCCGGCATTCTCATCGGACAGGAAGATCTGGGCATCAAACTTCCTTTCGAGGTTCCTTCCGTTCTGAAAAACCCTAAACTTCAGAAAGCCTACCGAGTGATCGCAAAACTGAGATCCTTTTATCCGGGTTTGGTGAAACTGGACAGAGACCCTTATCAGATGCATGTAGGCCTTCTTCGTTATGCGATGCATACTTTGGCCTTCGATGAAAGCAATGATATACAAAGAAAATGGGCTCTGCACAGCGGAACCCTTCTCATAGAAAAAGTGAAGGAATACATTCAGAGATCGAAAACACTGCGCATCGATTTTTTAAAACCTTCCGAAACCAAACACCCTGCCCTGGTGCAGAATATCGGTTTGACCATACTGCCTGGACGCAAAGACAGAGGAAGGGTTTTGGAAGACGATATGGAAGAGATGAAAAAACAAGGAATCACTCATGTTATCAGTCTTATCACCGAACAAGAGTATGCTGACTACGGAGTTTCTGACATGAAGTCAGAATACGTAAACGCAGGATTCCTTCCCCACTATCTTCCTACTTTAGACCAAAGGGTGCCTAGTCTGCCTGAACTACAAAAAACGATCTTATGGATGGACGAAGCTTTGCAAAAACAGGGAAAAATTTTGATACACTGCGTCGGTGGTCTGGGAAGATCCGGAACACTCGCCGCAGCGTATCTAATGTGGAAGGAAAAGATGAATTCGAAAGAAGCGATTCAAAAAATAAGAGAGTCCAGAAGCGAAAGAGCGATCGAATCCAGGGAACAGGAAAAATTCCTCTCAGATTTGGAGACTAATTTTTAAGAAAAAATAAACAGAACAAACCTTAGGCGAAAGTCTTTTCCTTGATGATGCGAACCAAATCGGGATAAGACTTCGCTTCCAATTTCACTTTGAGGCTCATCAATACTTCTTCCAGTTGTTCTTTGGAAACGGAAGCTTCTTCCAAAACTTTGCTAAGAGCAGTTCCCGATTTCAATTGTTGCAGTACCGCTTTTTCCAAAGGATTGAATTTATCGTCCCCGCTCGCTCTTTTTTGAATTTGAGAGAACTGTCTGGAAGTGACGAATTTACCGTCTAACGCCAGATTGAGGCTGCTTCCTAAGCTCAAAGGATTGTCCGATTTAAGAATGTATCCGTCCGCACCTGCTTTGACTGCGGCAAGAAAGGTAGGCATATCTTCCTTCATGGTATACACGACGACTTTCATAGAGGGGTAATTTTTTTTCAGCTCGGGGAGAAGGTCCAGTCCGTTGGAGTCCCTAAGCCTGAGATCCAGAAGAAGTATATCGGGGCGATTGAGACTGATTTGTTTTCCCAGTCCCAAAGCGTCGTCCCATTCCCCTACAAGCTCGAAATCTTCCGTTGATTCCAAGGATCGTTTTACTGCTGTACGGATGAGCAGGTTATCTTCCACTACAAAAACTCGCTTCTTATTTTTAAACATATCTCTATGATACTCAATTTTTTCATTTTAGTACATAGGAGAAGGACTAGCTTTTTGTGGAAAATGTAAGGAAATTTATTGCACTCTGTTTTAGGGCTTTGCCTTAGTCCGCACTTCCTCTGTTAGTTTGTCAAGTTCTTTCTTTTTGGTAAACATCAGGTCGTGGATGTGGGTCTGCATCTCTTCGTATTTGGTGAAATCGGCAGGATTCACGATTCCCAAGCCCATATAACCGACAGTATTTCCTTTTTGGGTTTGTTGGTAAGAGGCAATTCCGGATTTCAATGCGACGTAGACGGGGATTTTTTGATCGAAAGCGATTTTGATCATTCCTTTTTTCAAAGGTTGGATCTCTTCTGTGTATGTATTATGTCCTTCGGGATAGACGATGTAGGAATTGGACTTCAAACCTTCCAAAAGATTACGCACCGATACTGCAACAGACATCGCTTTGGAATTGTCAAAAACTTGCGATCCCATAGCCAACATCCACCAGTAGGCAATCACCGTTTTTTTGATCACTTGGTTGGCTAAATAAGGTTTTCTAATCACATAACAATCATAAGGAAAATCAAGTTCATTGACGTGATTGAGGAAGATCATATGTCCTTTTTCGGGAGGATTGATTTCATTGAACAAAATCAAGTTGGTGTTTGTGAGACTTTTTACGTCTTCCGCCCAAACCTTGGTTCCTTCCAAAAATGATTTGATTCTTGCTTCCTTATCCCCTTGCGCCGCTTTCAATAATCCTTTCATCATATAAGGATTCGCTTTCCCCAAAACCAAAAGCAAAACGCGCATGTATACCTTCATTACCAAATGGCCGTATTCTGCCTTTTGCCCTCGAAGAGCTCGCACTAAAAAATCATCTAATATTGGAATTTTCGCCATACTGGGCATTTAGTCAGAAGCGGCATTTCCGGGAAATAAAAAAGCCCAAGAAAACTTGGGCTTCTTTCAGGGACTAAACGGTGTTAATTAGTTACACTACGGAGCGGTTGTTTGTCCTGTAGTGGTAGGAGCCGGTTTGTTCGGAACATTCAACTCTTTCTTTCTTTCCTGATCGTATTTCAAGAAAACCAAGTTGTTTGAATCGATATCATAAACTCTTCCTTTCGTATCCGCATGATCCACTCTGTATTCTTCAGGAACACGAACATCGAACATCGCTTGCAGTCTTTGATCGAAACGAACATAAGGATTTTTTGAGAAATCGTATGTCACTCCATCCACTTTCACAGGTTGTCCGTCCGTTACTTGTCCGTTGTCGTCACGAGTAGGTTCCGACTTTGCTTGAGAGTTATTGAGATAATAATTATCGTAAGGATATTTCAACTTGAAGATGTTGATCGCATTTGCTTTGGAATCGCGAGCCAAGTTGATCGCACCGAAATAATTCTCAATACGATACTTTCTGTGGCTTGGTTGCAGCTTTTGGTGTTTCTCCAAATTCTTTTCCACTTTCAATGCAGTCACTCTGGCATCTTTCGCAAGACCCAAGTGTCTGTATCCCAATTCCATATTCTTTTCAATCGCATACTTGTTATATACGTAGTGTACTTCTTTCGGATCGTACATTCTTCTGGAGAAAGGAGCTTCCCTAGGTTGATCCATTACATCTTGGCGGAAATAAGAACCTTTTCCGTATTCGATGGAAATATCCAGCAACGCTTTATCCAAGTTGTTGTTGGCGTTTTTTCTTTCCATCGCCACTTTCATCATCTCTTCCGCACGAAGCACGTAAAGTTGAGAAAGTTCTTCCGTCATTTTCTCTACGCCTAACTGGCATTCGAGGAACCTTTGGTAAGAGGCAACATAATTGCCTTCGAAGTAATATTGCAATCCTTCTTGGTAGATTCGTTTTGCTTCGTTATACTTTTTGAAACGAAATCCTTCTTTGCCTTCCGGTGCATTCAGTACGGAAGGATTTCCCTCCGGGTCTTCTCCACGGAAGTTTTTCACGATCGGTTCCAACTCCCTAAGATAGGTGAGAAGTTCGATTCGTTTTTTATAAGCTTTGTTAGAGACCGCTTCCGCAAATACAACTGTTTGCGTAGCAAGGGTCAAGATGAGGATGAGAAGAGATTGTTTCATAGCTCTGCCGTTCATTTCCGTTTCCGTAATTTTCCTTCCGAGGAAAAAATCTTACAAGTAATTTCAGGGTGGTCCCTGCTAGGATTATCGGAGATTTCTGATATTGGATTGACAGATTGTATTTTAAAAATGAGCCTTTTCCTAGATTTTTCCCATGTCCACAGCCGCCGCCCAATCCAAAAAAGTTTCTTTTCGTGCGAAAGAGGCCACCGCTTGCCCGATTTGCGATGAAAACCACCAAAAAGAGCAAATGTTTCAGGGAGGGGGAAGGCTGATTGCCGGTAAATTAGCGCAAGACCTTCGCCGTCTTTACGAGAAAAATAAAAAATTCGGTCGAGTCAGCCCGATGGACTACGTTTTAAATGTTTGTCCCAGATGCCTCTATTCTTCTTTTCCCAAAGACTGGAGCACAATTTCCCCTTCGGAAAATGAATCCATTCGCATGCAGACGGACATCCGCCGTTCTTATATTGAAAAAATCCTAGGACCTCTGGATTTCACTGGAGACAGGCAGCTCGTTTTGGGTGCCGCTTCTTATCTTTTGGCGATGGATTGTTACCAACAAAGAGGGGCCTCTGTTTGCCCCACTCCCAAAAAAGCGGTCTGTGCCATCCGAGGGGCTTGGTATTTTTCCGACCTTCATGACGAATTTCCTGAATTGGGTTACGATAAAATCAGAGACCTTCTCTACCAAAAAGCGGCCATCATCTACGGAGCCACTTTGGAATTGATGCAAAACGGACAAGAACCTGTGGACCAAGCGGCAGGGATGCTCGGGCCGGATACAGACAATAACTGGGGTTTTGACGGTGTGATCTACCTCAACGCTTATCTTACCAAACGTTTTAAGGATCAATTGGCTCCTAAACCGGAAGACCAAGTGGTTCTGCTTTCCCGCGCCAAAAGAACCTTAGCGAAGTTATATGGTTCAGGAAAATCGTCGAAAGGAAAGCCTGGCCCTATTTTGGAAATGTCGAGAGAGCTCTATGATGAATACAATGCACTCATAGAATCTTTAGGCGGAGAAAAGTAAGGATTGCCCAACTACGCTCTTTGTGTCGATTACGACGGAAGTTTTTTCCACGGCTGGCAGAGACAAAAACAATTCACCACAGTCCAGGGCAACCTGGAAAAAGCGTTAGCAACAGTTCTTCGCTCCAACCCCCACACTCCTCTTTCCGTAGCGGGCAGAACCGATACGGGAGTGCATGCTTTGGGGATGATCTGTAATTTCAAAACGGAAGAACCCATTTCTAACCTGCATAAGATGATCGTTTCCTTAAATGCTTTGGGAGGAGAAGGTTTGGGAGTGAGAGGGGCGACGGAGGTACCACAAGACTTCCATTCCCGTTTCAGCTGTGATGCCCGCGAATATGTATATCAAATCTACAATGGGAAATATGAAAGACCTCATTTGAAAAACAGAGCCCTTTGGGTGAAATATCCGGTGGATTGGGATCGAATTTTGGCGGAGGTACCACATCTCATCGGAGAGAAAGATTTCCGATCCTTTGCCAAATCGAAATCGATGGAAGGAAAAAGAGCCGTTCGGGAAATTCTTTCGGTACAACTCGAACAAGACAAAGAGGTTCCCGAAATTTTTAAAATTCGCATCCGTGCGGACGGTTTTATGCACAATATGGTAAGGATCACAGTAGGAACTTTACTAGACATTGGAAAGGGACGTTGGGAATCTAGATCCATTGAGTCTATTTTGGAGGAGGAGGACCGCTCCCAAGCAGGAATCACACTTCCCCCCCATGGCCTTTATTTTGTCCGTGCCTATTATAAAAATTTCCCCCAAATTCACGCCCTTTACGAGCCTTCCTTCCTCAAATAAATTTTGGTTTTGGCTGGGATTTGTTCTTTTTCTTTCTCCCCTATCTATTTTCAGCCAAACTCTGGAAGATTACAATAAAAGAAGGTATGAAATCGGAGGCTGGGTAGGTGCTGCCAATCCTTTGCCAGGAACAGAGACCGTAAAATACCTAGATACCACACTCGGCGGGGGGTTTTATGCGAGAATGCCCTGGCCTTATATTTTCTATACGGAAGTAGGAGGCTCTTATGCTGTATTTCTTTCCCGTTCCGAAAGAGGTCTAACGACCATTCCCATCTATGCGGCCTTAGCTTATAAAATTCCAGTGGAACTCCCCATCCAATTTTTTGTCAAAGCGGGAGGGGGACAAGCCTATGTGGTAGCAAGACCTTCCGACACTGCCAGGTGGGATCCATTAGCTTATGCAGGATTAGAAGCGAGTTTTATCGCAGGTAGAAGAATCCGAATCGGTGTTAGGTTGGACTATAATAAAATTATGGAAACGAATTTGGGAACTCCTTCTTCTTATCAGTTTCCTCTTTCCAGTCCTTACGACGATCCTAGACTTCTGAACCCTGCCAACTACAGACTTAGGAACGTAGACTTCTTTTATTTCGGTCTAACAGTGGGAGTTTTATTATGAAGACAGCTCTTTCACGATTCATAAATTCCATCTTTATATTTCTTTTTGTTTCCGCTTCCTTTTCTCATTGCAAAACAAAAATGGATTTAGGAAACGAAACCGCTCTTCCTGTTCTATCTACGCTTTTTAATAATCGAATGTTATTATTATTGAAAGGAACCTATTCCACTGACTCCCCTCTGGATTGGAGCGAACTGAATAACGGAACCGGTCAACTTTACGTAGATGCCCAAGGCGACGGGGGAGATCCCACGATGAATCTTGTGAGCGTCCCCGAGGCGAAAGATCTTCCTATCTTTCTTGATATAGGAGAGGTTCGAATCTCAAGTAAGTATACAAAAGGTATCAATGATTTAACACAGATTAGAGATACAATGGATTCGAACAAGTTTTGGGATTTCATCGCTCCCACAAGACAGGTGTTCTGTACCATTCCTTACTCTTTTGACAACGACACTTGTCGTTCCACAAACGGAGTGCTGAAGGCTTATGATTTTTTCAACGGAATAGGCGCACAGTATCCTTCCAATGATCCTTCCGCAAAGACGGAAGGCGACAGCGCATGGACCATCAGCGCAGGAAAATCCTTTCTGGGACGCCAATACTACTACACTGGAATTTATTTCCGTTCTTTAGTGACCGGTTATGCTAATAATGCAGGAGTTCCGATCACTACGACTCGTTTCGACAACAGACCTGTTTACGGACTCAATATCGTTCCTAGAAACAATTACGTTCCAGGCACTACGACCGTTTCCAAAAGTGAAATCGTTCCCAAAATGTTCCCTTCTCTTTATTCCCAAAAACCGACTCAGGCGGATATGGAAATCAGGGAAGGAATCGATCCTTACATTTTGGAAGTAAGAGTGAATCTGAAAGAAAACCTGATGTTGCATTCGTATCTAACCACGAACCTCACTACGATCACTTATGTAGGAGTGAGCGACATCATCTACGACCATAAAGGGGAAGGAGATGCCGGTGGAAATTTAATGACAAGAGCCAGGATCATCTACCCGGAAACTGCCTCCTCTCTCGAAATTACGGGAGGGAAAAATTCACTACGTCATCATTATGGAATATTCAGGATTGATGAAACGGAATATACAACAAGCCTTCCTTTGGCGGCTACACCAGCTAAGGCGGGAGCTAAAATTCGTTATCTCAACCCGGGACTTTATAAAGTGGTGTGTATGGGCGACGTTTCTAAAATAGATGGCTTTCCTGACACAGTTGTAGGAGAAACGACATTTTCTATTCCTGAATATCCCTTCCGGCAGACTTACTCCGTAGATCTAAGTTGTCCATAAAACCGGTACAATTTTTAAGCAGTTTATAATAAATTATTTTCTAACTTTTTTTTATCTTTTTTTGTGCTCATTGAATTTCTAAATTTGGTCATAAGACCAAAACCTATATGAAATCATTGATCCAAACCCTAGAAAGACTCTTTCTAAAAAAAGAAACGGATACTCTCACCTCCCAATTTCCTATCCGATTCAAACTGCTTCTTATCATATCCTTCGTACTCCTGTTATCGATGGCGGGAGTTATCTTTCTTGCTTCCTACTTTTTCAGAAAAGACAGTGAGGTTCGAGTTAAAGAAAACAACATTAAGATCAACGAAATCCTTTCTTTAAAAGTAAAATCGGATCTTCACTCCATCAGACAAGACGTTCATATCACTGCATCGGGAATTCTTAAAAACCCGAAACAATCCTCTTCTTTCGCCAAAGAACTGTTTACCGGTGACCCGAGTTTCATCCTTATAGGGGCCTACGGCCCGGGAATGAAACCCCAATTCGAAGCCTATAACGAAGAGTTTTTACAAAATTACGATTATCAGAAATCCGAAATTCACAATCTAATGGCGACGATCAAAGAGAAGGTGAAAAAAGCATACACAGGTTCTACGGTCATCTGGAATGCAAGCCCCTACTTCCGCCATCCGATTTTATGTTTGGCATTTCCTCTTTCTGAATCGAAAGATACGAATACGATTCTTCTCACCTTAGTAAAGTTAGATCGTCTTTTGGATGCCTTCCAAACATCAGGAACTGTAGAAACTTTCCTAGTAGGAGAAGACGGAAGTGTTTTGGCCCATCCGGATGCGAAAATCGTTTTATCCGGTTCCAAACTCAATGATCTTCCCATTGTGGAGAAAATGAAAAAATCCACTGTGGACAACGGGCAGTATCGTTATGAAAACAAAGATTCCATCTTTTATCTAGGTTCTTTCAAAAAACTGGGAATCGGAGGCGTAGGAGTTATCTCTCAGGTTCAGGAAGACAAAATTTTCGAAGAAGTAAACAATATCCAAAAAAGAAACGTATATCTTCTTATCATTTCACTCGCACTCGCCTTTATCGTAGTTTATATTTTTGCGAAGTCCCTTTCCACTCCCATCTTACAACTGGTAAGTGCCGCCAGGGAAATCGAAGCGGGCCAATACCATTTGGAACTGACTGCAACAACAAGAGATGAAATCGGAGTTCTTACTAGTTCTTTCGTTTCCATGAGCAAAGGTTTGGAAGAAAGAGAAAAACTGAAAGATTCCTTCGGAAGATTCGTAAACAAAGACATCGCCGAAATGGCAGCAAGAGGAAACCTCTCCATCGGTGGAGAAAGAAAAAATTGCGCAGTGTTCTTTTCGGATATCAGAAGTTTCACCGCCATCTCCGAAAAATTAGAACCGGAAGATGTAGTCGAATTTTTAAACCAATATATGAGCGAGATGGTTTCCTGTGTGAAAGAAACGGGAGGCACCGTAGATAAATTCATCGGAGACGCCATTATGGCGACTTGGGGTGCACTTCGTTCCACCGGGAACGATTCAGAAAGCGCAGTGGAAGCTTCCATCCGAATGAGAGAACGACTGTTAATCTTCAACAAAGGAAGAGGAAGCGTCAAAAAACCGATCATACGCATCGGATGCGGAATCAATACGGGAAACGTAATTGCAGGGCAAATCGGATCTTCCGACAAAATGGAATACACTGTGATCGGAGATACGGTAAACCTTGCTTCCAGAGTGGAATCCTTAAATAAGGATTCCGGTACGGACATTCTAATATCCGAAAATACTTATGAAGACGTGAAAAATAAGTTCAATACTGTCAGCATGGGTGAAATCAAGGTCAAAGGGAAAATCAAACCGCAAAAGGTTTATGCTGTATTAGGAAGAAAAGGAGATCCTAAATGCCCTAAGAATCTCCAAGAATTACGAAAGTTAGTGGGAATTCCCACTCCCGAAACTAAAAAAACGAAGTAACAAATATGAAATTAGATAAACGGGATTTTCGCATTCTTATTCTTCTGACTCTGATTGCGGTGGGATTCACCGCTCTCTTTTACTACGATCTAAATAAAAAAATCGATATCGGAGACAGGGAAGTCATAGGAACGATTCATTTCAAAAACAATATCGTACAAAGAAAACTGGAAGACCAAGTGATTTGGGAAAGGCTGGAAAACAACAGTCCTCTTACCAACAAAGACACAATTCGTTCGGAAGCTTTTTCCGATGCGATCATACGTCTTAAGGACGGAACAGAAATCAATATCGATGAAAACAGTATGTTCCATTTGGATCTAACGGGAGAAAAACCTAGTTTGGAATTTTCCCAAGGATCCTTGCAGGTGAAAAAAGGAAGTTCAAAGGAAGCGAATATAGTCATTAAGTCCCAAGGAAGTGAAATCGACGTCACTTCCGGCGATGTCAAAATCGAAAAAGAAGGACAAAAAGATCTTAGCCTTTTCGTAGAAAAAGGAACTTCCAAACTCAAACATAATGGCCAAGAAATCGATGTAGAGAGCGGCCGTAAGGCGGAACTTTTAGAGGGAAGCGAAGTAACCGTAAAAAAGATTCCCGTAAAACTATTGTCTCCCGGTTCTCAAAAACTTTTTTTGATTTCGAATCAGGATGCAAATGTGAATTTCGAGTGGGCTCTGGATCCGGGTTTTTCGGAATCTTTGATCGAAGTCTCCCGCTCTCCTCAATTCAAACTGCAACTCATTCATACGAATCTAAGCGCCACCAAATTCAAATCACCTTTGAAAGAAGGGACCTATTACTGGCGGGTCAAAACAAAAGATCCTAAAACCGCAAAATGGGAATCGAGTGATACCGGTAAATTTTTCGTAGCAAAAGACGAACCTCTTCGTTTGGATTCGCCTGCAAACAATGCGGACTTCCGTTACGTAACTTCCCCTCCTTTGGTAGGATTCAGCTGGAGCAAGATCAACACGGCTCGTTCTTATAAATTCGAACTCTCCGAATCTTCTCAATTTTCTAATATTCTAAAATCTTTTGATACGGAAGCGAATACTGTTTCTTTGGATGATCTAAAAGAAGGAACTTATTATTGGAGAGTGACAGCACAGTCCTCCTTTTCCGGAACTCCCGATAAAAGAGTGGGACCGAACCAATTTACGATCAAAAAAGACGATTCGTATCCTGCTCCGAACATCCTTCGCCCTGCAAACGGAACGGAAATCACCACCGATGAGGTCGAAAAAGGCCAAGCCATTATGATTTGGGAAGGAAATCCCGAATTGGCAAAATACAAAGTAGAAATTTCCAAAGATTCAAAATTCGGTTCGATTGCGGTATCGAAAGAACTGGCAACTAACTTCTATCAACCGAACTGGAAAGATTTAGGAACAGGGAGTTTGTATGCCAGAGTCAAAGGAATCGCAACCGACGGAAAAGAAGGAGAATTTTCTCCCGTTTCCAAGTTCAGCATCGTAGAGAAAAAAACTCAGGAAGAAGAACCGAAGAAAGAAGAGCTCAAAAAAGAGGAAAAACCGAAACCTCCCGCTATAGAACTCATCTCTCCGGTGAATTCCGTCGTGGAAATGAAAGGTAAATCCAGTTTGGACTTTCAATGGAAAGGAGGACCTGGTTTCGACAAATACGAATTCGTCCTTTATCAAATCCAGTCCGGCCGCAGAACAGCAATTTATCGAACACAAACGAAATCGAATTCCTTATCGATTAAGGATCTTACGATTTTAGACGAAGGAACTTTCTCCTGGGAACTTTTGGAACACAGAGACGGAAATCCGTCACAGTCCAGAAAAGGAAATTTTATAATCGCATTGAACCAACTCAAAACACTGAAGCCGAACGATATAGAATTCATATCTCCGAAACGTCTTTACAAAGAAGGAAAACATAAATGATCAAATCTTCCCAAGCGAAATTTTTACTCTTTCCCTTATTCATTTTCATCTCTTACTCTCTCTTTGCGAGCGAGTTATATAAATTCGTAGCTTGGAAACCGATCGAAGATGCCAGCGGATACCAAATCCAAATCAAAGACAAACAAGGCAAAATCATAATCGATAAAAAAATAGAAAAAAATTATTTCTCAGTACAGGATCTCGCCGTAGGCGATTACTTCGTAAGATCCGCCCCTTTGAATCTTTTCAAAAAACCTGTTGTTTGGTCCGAGTGGAAAGAGATGGAAATTCTAATCTCAGAAATCCCTACCGTGGAAAAAAAGGAAAATGACAAACCTGCTATCTCTCTTAAAAAACCGGAACCATCCGTAGAAAATAAATCCACAGTTTCCGAATTGGAAATCGAAGGAGATAATTTCCTGGATGTTACCGAAGTGGAAATCAAACAACAGGAAACCAAACTCCCCATTCTTGAAAAACAATTCAAAAACGAAAGACGAATCGATGTTAAAGTAGATACTGCGAAGGCGAGTCCGGGAGATTATGATTTAACAATAGTTAATCCGTTTCAAAAACCGCAAGTCGTTTCGAAGTTTCTGAAAATCGAAGAGACGCCTCCGGCAAAAACGGTAGTAGAAGTACCGAAAGGAAAACAGCTTCATCAGTTTACTTACGAAGAATATATGTCGTATCTGGAAGAGAATAAAGTGAAAGATTGCGATATGACTAAAATCCCCGGCCCTACCTTGGGAGGTTGTTACAAATCGTACGTTACCATCAACCAAAGCACGAAAGAAACTAGGGATATGTACGCATTTTTTAGATTGATCAGCGAAAATCAAAACGATCGCTTTTTCGGTTATTCTTATTTTGAAACGAAATGCAAACCCGTCTTTCTCCCTGCAAAACAAAGAATGACGGATTTACTAAATAAAAAACGCAGTTCACTGGATTCGGAAGAAACTGCAAAATTAGAGAAAGCTGTAAAAAAATTAGCTACTTGCTCAGAATAAATTGCCAATCTGATCGTCATCTGAAAGAGTTCTTGTAAGTCCAATGGTAGTAATGAAGAAAAACTCTTTCGCTGTTCTCATTTTATTCCTTTTAATGATTTCCCTTGCCTTAAGCGCAGAACCTTCCGTGCTCAGCGCTAACGTGAAAGAAATTACCGCCAGACTTCAGGATCTCGCTCTTTATCCCAATCTTTCGAAAAAAAGAATGTATGGAGCCCTTCATAAAGGAGGAGCGATTCGGTTTGATTTGAAAGCTACCGAACCGGCACCTCAGTCTTTGGGCATAGGGATCGCAGGAGACGGAACCTTAAAAGAATGGCAGCTAACTGTCTATAGTGGAACAGGTTCAGAAGAGACGGCTCCCATTTTGAGAAAAGAAAAGGTAGTGGGAGAAAACCAATGGGTTTTCGAAATTTTGGCTCCTCCTGACGACGTCATCATAGAAATTAGAAATATATCTTCCAGTGGCGCTGTGGCAGTTGTGGAAGTGGTGCACGGTTTTTATTTCGGATACTCCGTAGATAAAGAGAACAACACCAAACCTACAATCAACAATCCCGGACAAAAAGTGAATCCGACGGAGCCTGAAAAATTATCTCCTACGGATGTTCAAAACAGAGTGGAATTCATCAGAGTTCCTTTGTCGAACGACTGACCCTGTCCATAATATAATTCGTATAATCGTTGTAACAAGAAGGGGACATGTGCCCCGCATCGCTGAACTCATCACAATGATAGTCCGCATCGTCGTTCATGTTCCATAAAGGAACAGACTTACTCTTATTATATTCCGAAATTTTAGGCAGCCATTCCGCATAAACGGTATTCATCCTTCCTTCTTCCACACTTACCTGTTTGTTTCGGATATGATCCATATACGGCAGAGAAAGTCTCACCCAAATCACTGCGGAAGGAACACCCAAACGTTTCGAAAGATCAATCGACTGATCTAAAAAACTAAGTGCATTTTCTGAAAATCGAAAAGGAACAAGATAAGAATGAAAATCACCTAACGCGGATTTTTTGAGAAGTTCCAAAGGCAAAACCGCCTGATGAGTACCTGGAGTGATCGCAGAACCCTTCCCCTTGTCCAAACGTTCCATTAAATTATTTCTCAGCTCTCGATAGGGATATAGAAAACTTTCTTTCTTTTTGGAACGGGCAAGAATCGTCTCCAACTTAGGGCGGTATTGATATGTGCGGAACATTCTTTTCGCAATCAAAGTGGAGATTTCGTCCGTGGAAAAAAGGTTGAAGTGCTTCAGTACGAACAATACATCCAGACCGTTGGTCAATGTTTCATCCACCTTCAAAGTGGCAGAGGAATTATAAAGTTCCACGGAATGATCGAATAGGATAAAATCGGGCTTCACTCCGTCTTTTGCGAATTTTTCCATCCACTGCAGAGTGTAGTCCGACTTTCCTCCTGGAACGGAAAAATTAAACATCACCCAACCAGGATATTTTTTTTGGATATATTCATTATCAAAAAGCAAGGCCCTGGAGTTTCCGAAATAAACAAGCACCTTATCTCGATTAGGTTGAGACAGATATTCTTTCAAATCGGAGAAAAGTTTGTTCTTTTGAATATAATTGATATCGGAAAGGGATTTGGAAAAATAGGTGTGGACATTCTCCAATAAAATCAATTTGTCCAAACAGAAACTGATCAAAATCACAAAAAGAGGAAGAAGCAAAAACTTATGTTTGATTAAATCCATATTCGATCGTCCTTCAAAAACGGTAGTAAATGAAATCGCCGCCGTCTTGCGACAATGTAGCCAAAAGAAAGATCGTAAGCATTCCGCAAATAGGTGCTAAATACGGATCGTATTTTCTGAATTTCATCCAATACTCGGGAAAGTATTGAAAATGATGGAAGAGAAAAAGAACTACCGCCATATAAGAAACTCTTTCCAAGTTTTCTATATGAGCGAAAGAGAAGGACGAACCTGATCCGAAAAGTGAAGTCGCCCCGATCAGCCAGGAATTGGAATCTCCGGAAAGAAAAGATTCCAAACGAGAAGGAAAATGAGTGAAAATTCCGTGAAAAAGATCGACCATTAAACTTGCGTTATTGGAACGAAACATAAGTCCTGAAACGGAAAATAAAAAGAAAACGATAAAGGCTTTGATTACGATCAAAAACTTATTTTTTGTGGGAGTGAGTTTCCATCCCAAACCGTCCTCCAAATACCTTTCCGCAGCCAAAATCACTCCCCAATAGAAACCCCAACAGATGAAGGTATAATCAGCTCCGTGCCAAAAGCCTCCTAGAGTCATGATGATGATTAAATTGAGATAGGTGCGTATTTCTCCCAAACGAGAACCGCCTAACGGAAAGTAAATATAATCTCTCAGCCAAAGAGATAGAGTGATGTGCCAGCGTTTCCATAGTTCTCTTCCCGAAGTAGAGAAAAACGGACCTGTAAAGTTTTCGGGAATTTCAAACCCCAAATACAAGGCGACGGATCTTGCCATGTCGGTCAGACCAGAAAAATCGCAATACACTTGAATGGAATAACAGATACCTGCCATCACCAAAGAAAAAGAATCGTAAGAAGAGGGATTGGAAAAGATAGGAGAGATGGTAGTCGACATAGGATCGGCAACTAACACCTTTTTTACAAGACCGGACATCAATAGATAGGATGCTCGGTACATCTTTTCCTTATCCGGATTTAACTTGTCCAAATTGGGAAGAAAATCTCCCAAACGCATGATCGGTCCCGCAATCAAAACCGGAAAAAAGGCAACGAATAGAAAATAATCGAAAACGCTCACCAAAGGTTTGGAATTATCTCTGTAGGTGTCAATCGCAGCGGCAATCACTTGAAAGGAATAAAAACTGATCGCAAGAGGGAGTACAATGTGTACTAAACCGGGAACCTTTTCGAAAAAAGGGTAATGAGTCAAGTCGGCAAGTACCTTATTGAAAAAATAGAAATATTTAAAAAACCCTAGATTGATTAAATTAAAACTTACCGTAAAACGAATCCAGAATTTACCCTTTGTTTCGTGTAACTTACGATAAAGTAAGTAGTTGATTGCGATGATTGCCAAAAAATGAAAGGTGAAGGCTAAGGAAAAATAGGCGTAAAAAGAAAGCCCGGAAAACAGAAGGAACGGCTTTCTATACGATCGGGGTAGCCCCCAGTAAAAGAGATAAACGACGGAAAGGAAAATGAGGAAAGGAATGGAGTTAAACAACATATAATTTTATGTTAGAAATTGTTTCTCCCAGTAATCTTGTTCATTTACGTCTGTCAACCCTTCTTTCATTTCGTCGAACTCGGACTCTTCTTTCTTCTCCGTAAAACTCAGCCAATCCTTATAAAATTCTTCGGAGGTCTTTCGTTTGGCACGGATCCTTCTTGCAAAATTTACGATTTCTTTATCGGATGTGATCACCAAACAATGAGAAGGTATGGGAGTTTGTTTCAGATAACCGATGATTAAATCGTCCGCCTTTTGCTCATGGCTGTAATGAACGGACATTCCCTCGTAATCTTCCGAATAACAATCGGAAAGCGGGTCTTTTTTTCCGTCGAAAAAAACAAGTACCTCTGCCTTTTTCCAGCCTTGAAAAAACTGCCAAAGGTAGGCTAAAAGCCCTTCTCTTGCGTCTTTTAAGCGGTAATCGACCAGATAAAAGGCCAAATCGGGAAATTTATAGATTAAATTCATCCCGTCGACCAAGATTCGCTGCACCGAGGACACTTCCCCTATTGAATCGACTTGCCATATTCCATTAAACCAAAAAATGGGAAGCATGGGGAAAAAAATAATCGTCGTCGGAGCCTCTAGCGGGATCGGAAAAGCCATCGCAGAGTTGGAATTGAAAAACGGATCGGAAGTGGTTCTGATCGCAAGAAGGGAAAAAGAACTGAAAGCCATCGTTTCGCAATGGAACGCAAAAGGAAAATCGAAACCGGCATTTGCCGTTCCGTTCGATGTGACCAATTTTTCTCAAGCGGAGAAAACCTTTGAAAAAGCCGTGAAAGAATTGGGCGGATTGGATGAAATTTATTTCGCATCCGGACTCATGCCGGAAGTTTCACCAAACGAGTACAATACGGCTAAAGATATTTCCATGCTGAACGTCAATACTTTGGGCGCAGTCGCTATTTTGAATCCTGCCGCAACATTCTTCACCAAACAAAAATCGGGAAAAATCATCGGAATCTCTTCCATCGCGGGAGAAAGAGGCAGAAAAGGAAACCCTGTCTACAACACTTCGAAAGCTGCACTGAATACCTATTTGGAAGCTTTGAGAAACAGACTTTCGGAAAGCAACATCCAAGTAACAACAATTAAACCTGGTTTCGTAAAAACGGAAATGACGAAGGGGCTCCCTCTTCCCGAAAAAGGTCTTTTGAAAGCGATCTCTGCGGAAGAAGCCGCGGAAAAAATCGTAAAAGCGGTGGCGCAAGGAAAACAGGAAACCTTCGTTCCCGGAATTTGGGCTCTTGTAGGACTGATCATCAGAAACATTCCTAGTTTTATATTTAAGAAATTGAGCATCTAACAATGGTTTCTAAAAAAGCAAAAAATACTCCATCCATCAAATTGGGAAAACCGGAAAAAGTAGAAGCATGGGGAATGAATACTTTCTCCCTAAGCCCGGTATTAAGACCTGAATCGGAAGAAGAGATCAAAGAGATCTTCGAATGGGCCAACGCAACAGGAACCAAGATCGCCTTACGCGGTGGAGGTTGCAGTTACGGAGACGCAGCCACAAACAAGGAAGGAATCGTTTTAGATCTGACCGAGTTCAATCAAATTCTCGACTTCAATGAAAAAACGGGAGTTATGACGGTGCAGTCGGGCGCCAGAATCAAAGATCTCTGGGAATTGGGAATTGAAAACGGTTTTTGGCCGCCTGTAGTTTCCGGGACCATGATGCCTACATTAGGCGGTGCTCTTTCCATGAACATCCACGGGAAAAATAATTTCCAAGTGGGAACGATCGGAGAGCACATCAAAGAATTCACATTCCTTACCGCTGCGGGAAAAATCCTTACATGTTCTCCGAAAACGAATTCGGATCTTTTTTATTCCGCTATTTCCGGCTTTGGAATGTTAGGTTGCTTTCTAACGGTTCAAATCAAAATGAAAAAGATTTATTCCGGAAAAATGAAAGTGGATCCGGTCTACGTCCGTAACTTCGACGAGTTATTCGACTACTTCGAAGCGAATTACAAAACCTCAGACTATCTGGTAGGATGGATCGATGCATTCGCTTCCGGTAAATCCTTAGGACGAGGACAAATCCACAAAGCGACCAACCTAAAAGAAGGGGAAGATCCTGAATTTCCTGGCAACTGCCTTTTGGAAAGACAACATCTTCCTTCCCATCTGTTCTGGGTGATTCCCAAAAAATGGATGTGGATTTTGATGAGACCTTTCAGTTTTTCTTTGGGAATGAGACTTGTCAATTTTGCCAAATGCATCGCCAGCATCTTGGTCAATCATAAATCGTATTACCAAGGTCATGCGGAGTATGCGTTTCTTTTGGACTATGTTCCGAACTGGAAATACATTTACAAACCCGGCTCTATGATTCAATATCAGGTTTTTATTCCGAAAGAAACCGCGAAAGAGGCGATGAAGGAATTGTTCACGATCTGCCAAGAGAAAGGAATCGTAAATTATCTTTCCGTTTTCAAAAAGCACAAACCGGATCCTTTTTTACTCACACATGCTGTGGACGGTTTTTCTATGGCGATGGACTTTCCCGTAACGAAATCGAACAAAGAAAAACTTTGGGAGCTATGTTATGCGATGGATGAAATCGTTCTGAAAGCAAAAGGAAGATTCTACTTCGCAAAAGATTCCACTCTTCGCAAAAGAGTGATGGAATCTTATTTTCCTAAGGCGAATTTGAAAAAATTCCTCAGCTTAAAAAAGAAATACGATCCGAAAGGAATTTTGCAAACAGACCTTTACAATCGAGTGTTTTTGCAAGACTGATCACAAGCCCGGATGTATCTGCCTTTATCTAGGGCAGATACTTTCCTTCTTCCCAAGTCCTAAGAAAGGCAACCATATATTCCCTGAGTTCCACTTTCAATTGAAATGTTTCCGAAGGGGTTTTTCCCGATGCTGTGATTTGTACTGTGATATGATCGGGGCTTGTCTCGGTTACCTGAACACCGAAACTTGTTTTACTGAATAACGGATGTTTGAGCACGAAACCGGACGCTTCCTCTTTCAGTCGTTCCAAGGGAGTTTGATAACTTACGTAGAGAAGAACAACTCCTATGGTTTCAGGATCGATTTTAGACCAGTTCTCGAAAGGTTTTTCCAAAAAATAAGAGATAGGAATGATCAAACGGCGAAGATCCCAAGTGCGGATCACTATATAAGTAAAACGGATCTCTTCGACTAACCCGTATTCTTTTTCGATCACAACACTGTCTCCGATACGGACTGGCTGGGTGAGAATGAGTTGGATTCCCGCAAAGATAGTTCCCAAGGTTTTCTGTGCTGCAAGTCCCAAGGCAAGTCCCGCCAAACCGGCAGAGGCGAGAAGAGACATTCCTATTTTTTTGGCAGCATCGAATTGCATAAACAAAACGGACATTCCGATCAAGATAAGAATGATCTTTAACGTTCTTCTTAAAACGATGGAACTGGTTTTGAATTCCTGACTGAAGATAATATCTCCATCTTCCGAATGTCCTCCGCTTAACTTTCTTTCGATGAAAGAAGAGAACAAATCCAAGGATTTGTAAAAAAACCAAAGAAAACTGAAGATCAAAACTCCATTGAGCAGGGATTGCAAAAATTGACCGGGAGAATACGCAAGATCCAATCCTTGTTTGAGAACCATAGCAATGACGGCGAACCAGAACAATCTTGCAGGCTTTCGAATCAAAAGAAGGAATTCCTTTCCTCCGAAAGAACTTCTCATCAATAAATTCTTTCCGAAAAAATAAAACACCGCTTCGAAGACTAAAGAGAATAAGGAAGCGATCAAAAACACCGCCGCTAACCCGATCCACTGCCAGGACTGTAATCCCAAAAACCCTAACTCGGAAATGGATTCGGGAATCCATCGTTTCCAAGTAGGAGGATGGTATTCCTGGTATAAAATCTCAATCGCATTGACGCTTGCTTTGGAGATCTTCCAAACTCTTTCCTCACCTTTTACTTGCGAATGTAAGGTGATCGGAACGGATCTTTCTCCCAAAGGAATGGCACCCAATCGAACGGGGACATTCGTCCCTTCCGTTGATTTGGGCAAGGAATCCCAATCGATCCAAAGGAAACGATCCAAAAGATATTTTAATTTTTCCGCATCGGACTCTTGTTCTTCCTCGGATACGGAAGAGGGAAATTCCATCGCTTCTTTAGCTTTGGAATAATTTCTAAGTTTTGTTTGCTGATAGAAAAAATCGAGAGAATGATAAGGGGAACGAAGAGGCCCTTCCGTCTCGAGAGCCTCTGAAAAAAGAAAGGAGTGCGAAAGAAAAAGCAGAACCCAAAAGGAAAAAAATTTCACAAGTCATCTACTCCGTTATATATTCATTTTTTTATATAAAACGTAAGCTGCGGTGATAAAAAGAAAAGGAGTGATCCAAATTCCCAGCCAAATAGGAAGCCCTCCGTTTTCCGCCAAAGTTTTCGCAGTCGAATAAAGAATATAATAAAGAAGAACCACGGCGATAGTCAGACCCAAAGAGGCAACACCGGCGGATCGTTTGGTGATCGCTCCTGCAAGTGCTCCTAACGCCACAACGATAAAAGACATGAGTGGCATGGCAAACGTCACATGTCTCTGCACAAGCACATCTCTATAAGGAATTCCTTTTCCGATTCTGGACTCTATCTCTTCAGCTAACTCGAAGAAGTTCATCTGCTCCGGGTTTCTGGTGGGTCTGGAAAAATACTTTATGTCCTCAGGAAAAGGATAGTTTTTTTCTGGAATTTTTTCCCTGGAAACCACTTCCAGATCGGAATTGAAACGAATCTCTTCCACATCATACAGAATCCAATGATGAGGATTTTCTACGAACTTAGCTTTTTGAGAAGAAACCGTATAATTCGGCAGACCGTCCTCTCCGATATCGACGTAATTGAATCCCCCTTTGACGGTGTTTTCTTTTTCATCGATCCAATATACGTAATAAAAACCGTTTTTACCTTTTACGTGGAATTGATAGACAAAGTCGATGAGTCGGTTGGCACCTTTGGCCATGTAACTGTATTCGATTTGCGCCTGTTTGTTGGCAGGAATCACAACAAATTGACTGAAAAAAGTCATAAACATCCAAACGAAAAAACCGAAAAACAAAATAGGAGTGATGATGCGAAGGAAGGAAACTCCCGCCACCATAATGGCAACCAATTCCTTGTTCACACTGTACTGCCCTACCACGAAACAAACGGAAAACATCAGCGCGGGAGAAGCCACTTGTACGATCATTCCCGGAACGGAGTAGAGAATATAAAAATAAACATGAGATTGCTGGACTTTGGAAGAGACAAGATACTTCATATTATTCGTAAATTCGTAAATTACGATCATGGAAGTAAGAAGGATCAAGGTTCCTGCAAAGTTCTTCAAAAAGTCAAAGAACAAATAACGATCCAGAATGCGGAAAGGGATAAATTCTCTTTTGAACCAGCGAAAGGGTGTTAATAAAATACTAAGTGTCATTCAAACTCGATTAAAAGCATACTCATATCATCGGAAAATTTCTGATCGGAAAAACGAATCACATCTTCGAAGAGGGAATTCAAAAAATCAATTCCCGTTCGGGAACGGTATTTGGTGACCGTATCGATTAGATTTTCATCTCCGAACAATTCCCCTTCCGCATCATTCACTTCGACAATCCCATCGGAATAAAACAATAGTTTATCGCCTGACTCCAATACTTTGGAATTATTTTTCAATCGGGGTTCCAGCATGGAAACGATCAAAGTCCCGCTTCCTTCTAAAAACTGATTGGTCTGGTTCGACTTCATCAAAAGCAAAAGAGGATGTCCCGCATAGGAATAAGCGATGGTTTTTGTCGTAGGAGAATAATAAACGATTACCGCGCTGATATGATTGTTGGGGACTAAATTTTTTAAATCCTCGTGCATCGCAAGAAGACAAGAAGCAGGTTCATTCTCCGCCACCGCATGGATATTGAAAGCTAACACAGCCATTGCGGAAACCATTGCGGACGCAATCCCATGACCGGAAACATCCGCAAAAAAAATGGCAACCGTCCCGTCCGGTCTGATCTTATAACTGATCGCATCTCCTCCTACTTGATCGAAGGAACGAAAGAAACTAGTGAATTTGCAACCTTCGATTTTAGGCCAATCCGTTGTGACTAAATTGTTCTGAGTGTCCCTCGCCATGTCCAAGTCGCTGGAGATGCGGTCATGAAAATGTTTCAGCTGCGATTCGGACTCTCTGAGTTTTTCGACAGAACCCAAACGAACATTCAACGTAAGATAAGAAATAATAGCAGGCGTTAGTATGGCAGATAAATACAAGGAAAGATCCATCATAGGTTCTTTCGTATAGATCCCGATCAGAATTCCTACGGAAGTGACGGAACCTAAATAATGCACGAGCCATTTTCTTTCCACAAAACTGACTCCGATACAAGAAAGAACCAAAATCATACCGATCAGATAACCGACATAAAGTGAATTCCAATAGAGAAGAATTAGAGAATGGGCGCTCATCGTATAAAAAAAGACAAGCATGATCGGCTGGATGCGATGGCGAACCCAGGAAGAAAAAAAGGTAAGCAGGAAAAATAGAAAGGTGATCCCTGAATGAACGGCTCTCATCCATTTGGGATCATACATCCCCAGTTCGTTCACCGGTGCGAAGATTCCGAAGCCGATGAACGTCGTGAATACCGCCAGGCAGATACGAGAAATTTTGAGGACTTCTTCGTCTAGTTTGAACTGATCCGATTTTCTGCGGTTGAAATCCATAAACTATTCCAATTTCTACCGGTTAATTTGTTTTTGAACCAAATTTTTCCCTGAAAACATCGGGAATTTGAGACGGTTTTTGCAATTCGAAATCGAACCAAATGAAGCTGGCATGTCCCGTAAGAACACATTCCTCGTCTTGGTTCCACATGGAGCAGACGACAGTAAACGCCCTGGAAGAAATGGAATCGACTTCCAAAGAAACTTCCAAGGTGGCAGGAAACACCACTTGTTTTCTATAGTCCATATCCAAATGAGTGAGCACAGGGCCGAACCTAACCGGCTTTAAAGGGGAATCCCAAAGACCTTCCACGGTGAAATAGTCGGCTCTTGCCGTCTCAAAATACCTAACATAGGTTACGTTGTTTACGTGCCCGAAAGCATCCATTTCTCCCCAGGCGACTTTTTGGAAGTAACTATGTTTGTATTTTACCGGTTTTCCCATAAACGCTCCCTAACGAACTTCGAACGATACTTCATCGAATACCTTTCCCGTTTGATCCGCAATCTGCAATTGAAAAATGCCTTTCTGCAGATCCCAGAAAAAGGGAGAATTTGCTTCCGAAATTTTTTTTCCGTTCAAATACCAGAAATACCCCGGCTGATAACGATTCAATAAGAAGAAGACTTTCTGTTTTCCTACAGGAATGTCCGGATCGACTGCAAATATCGTCTGATGGGAAGGGGAAGTGATTTTAGGAAGAGTTTTTTGTTTGGAAACAATTTCTCCTGCATCGGAAACATCTTCGGTTCCTCTCTCGAAATAGGCTCGTTTGGCGGGAACATACACTACGGATTCGGGAACGGAAGGTTCTTTGGAAGGAGTTTCTTCGTGCAGAAGATCCATCACTTCCCTCCAAACAGGACCGGCACCGGAAACTCCGCTCACATCCTTCATAGGAGTACCTGTAGGATTTCCCACCCAAACACCTACGGTATATTCTTCCGAATAACCCAAACACCAGTTATCTCGCATATCCTGACTGGTTCCTGTTTTAACTGCAGAGAAATATCTGGTGGATAAATTATTTTCCCAACCGAAACTGAGAGATCTGGCTTCTCTGTCAGAAAGAATGCGGGTGATCAGATAAGAAACGGATTCCCGAAAAATACGTTTGTTTGTTTTATCCGCAGATACGTCCCCCTTTCCTGAGGAAGGAGAAACGAGAAAGGAAGGTTCCGTATAAACACCTCCGTTCGCCAAAACTCGATAAGCGTTTGTTAGATCCCATAAACTTACGTCCGCTGTCCCGAGCGCCAAAGAAGGCCCGTAAAATTCAGGATAACTCAGATTTTTTAACCCTAAAGAAGATAGAGTGTGTATGAATTTTCCCATATCCAAATAAGACAAAGTTCTGACTGCAGGAATATTCAAGGAGGAACCCAAACTCTGAGTCACAGTCACTTTTCCTTGGAACGATTTATCATAATTTAACGGTCTGTAGATTCCCCGAAACACCGGAATATCGACAGGGGAATCGTTCAGGACGGAAACAGAAGTTAACTTTCGTTCTTCGAAGCTCTGCGCATATACGAACGGCTTTAAAGTGGAACCCGCCTGTCTTCTGGCTTGGATCAGATCCAAAGAAGAAACTTCGCTTCGATTCCCCGCATTGGCCACATAAACCAATACTTCTCCCGTAGAATTATGAAGTACTAATACGGCTCCGTCTTTTACGTTTTGAGAAGCCAAAGGGATCAGATTCGATTTCAGAATGGATTCCACTTTCTCCTGCAAGGAACGAGAAAGAGAAGATTTGGATTCGGAAGAAATCCCTTCCGCAAATGCTTTGGAGGCAAACTGAGGAGCAAAATTAGGTTTTGCAGGATAATCGAAACTTCTCAGTAATGATTGTTTCACGATCGTATCCAATCCGTCGCAAGTTTCCCTGTTTTCCATTTGTTGTTTGAGAACACAAGCTCTCTCTACGATCTTTTCCACACGGGATTCAGGAGAGCGAATGAGAACGGCAAGCAGATAAGATTCGTTTGGTGTAAGCGTAGAAGGAGGTTTTCGAAACAAACCCCAGCTTGCGGAACGAATCCCTCTCAGTTCTCCCCTAAAATAAACCAAGTTTAAATAAGCAGTGAGGATTTGTTCCTTGGTCCATACATCCTCCCAATCGGAAGCCCTTTGTATCTGTTTGAGTTTTTGTGTGAAACTCCGTCTTCCCCCTTCGGGCTTTAGATCTTTTTCCCATAAGGAAACCAATTGCATAGTGATTGTGGAACCGCCTCTCAAAGGAAGCCCCCATAACTTTCCCCAAACGGATCCTAAAAAAGCGAGAGAATCGATTCCCTTATGTTCGAAGAATTTTTTATCTTCACTGAAAAGAATTGCGTTTAATGTATGTTCGGGGATTTCATTTGTTTCCGTCCATCTCTCCGAACGATAACGAGGATGAATGCGGACTGATTGAAGTTCCTCTCCCTGTCTGTCGTACAACAAAAGGTCGGATGGAAGATAATTGTTTTTTACTTCTTCAAAAAGAGGGACAGATTGTATCGGAAAAGCGAAAAATAGAAAAACAAACAGAATCCCTTTTGTACATCGTTTTCCCATCTTACCTTTCTCAAGATCACTCTACATTTTCTGCCGGAGAAGGAAGAGTGTTTGCGAACGAAGCAGGTACCACAATGGTTTCGATCAGTGAATGACTGCCGTATTCCCTCTCTTTAAAAGGAACCTCCGCCCAAATCGAATCCGCTTTCTGATGTTCCGGAATTTGGCAAAGAATGACGGAAGGAACGGAAAGAGTTTGGCAGTGGGCGTAAAGTTCTTCCAACATCTTTCTCATCCTAACAGGCGTTACCGACCAATACGTATAAGGCGGATCCAAATAGAACACTTGTGCTTGTTCCGTGCCTGGTTCCCATTTTAAAAAATGTTTGGTGGCGTCCTTGCGAAACAATTTGATGTTTTCCAATCCTTTGAACAGTTTCAAAAGACGGGAAAAACGCTCCTGATCCAATTCGTAAATTAGAATTCTCTTATAACCTAAGCTGTACGCCTCGGCGGCGATCTGTCCGCTTCCTGAAAAATAATCGCAGAACAAAGCAGATTCTAAATTTAGATTCCATCCAGCAAGTTTGGAGTCGATGAGTGAAAAAATCGCTTTTTTGATGAGACTGTTCGTAAAATTTTGATGCCCCGAAATTTCTTCCGGCGCGGGAATTTCTTTCCCTTTCCATTTACCGCTTGCTACACGAAGAGACTTCATAACTTATTCGTTCTTCATTTCGGCACGCAAGGCCGATACCTGAGTCGTCAGTTTGGGAGAAAGTTCACCTGTTTCCAATTCATCCAAAATCTTCATAGCTTCTTTAGTATTTTTCAACTCCGCCATTCCGAAAGCCAATAAAAAAAGGGAATCCGCATAACGTGCGTTTCCTTTCCCTTCTTTCTGAAACACCCTGCCCCATTTTACGAGCAAATCGTTTTCTCCCAGAACCAAGGCTCTCTCCATAAATAGATAAATTCCATTCCAATAATGGCTACTTGTTTTCCAGGGAGAGGGAGGAGCCACGGCAACGACTGATTTCAACTTCTCCCAATCTTTTTCCGTAGAAACATAGAGAAAGAAAAATCGAGGATCCAAGTTGGGATCCGGCTTCGTTAAAAATTTGGAGGAGAGTCGGGAAACAGTATCATAGTTTCCCTTTTTGTATTCGTCATACAGAAATTTGAAAGAGACATCCTCGGAAAAGAGGGGGAGGGAAATGCTAAGAAAAAAGCAGAAATAAAAGTAACGTATCAATCTATAATTCGGTAATGTTTGCAGATCCGCACATAGGGCAGATCAATTCCCAAGAATCGAGGTATTCATCCTCTCCTTCCGCTTCCCACCTGTGGTCGCAATCTTCACAAGCATACGTGACTCCGTCCTCATTCAGGCTCTCGGCGTCAAATTCATCGTCGTCAAAAAATTCGTCTTCCATACACCTGACACTAAATCACAAAGAAAAAGCCGTGTCAAGAGGGGCCATAAAAAAAAAATGGGAACAGTCTATGGCGATTTATTCCCGTTACGAACCTCATAGAAAAAAGAAGGCCAAAACTCCATGGCTTCTTTTAGTGATTTTGATAGGAATTTCTGGGCTCGGTTATGTGTACCGAAAAGAAATTTTTTTCCTTTTTGCCCGTGACCAGAGTGTGCGTGCGGAAAAATCCAAAGAAAAAACGATCGAACTTTGGAAATCAGGAAACCTGAAAGAACAGGATGTGGAAGACTTCCAAAATCTTGCGGTCACTTATTCCGAAAAGGATCCGATGGAACCGCAAGCGTTCCACCTAATCGCTCGTAGTTTATATTGGAATCTTCCCAGACTGGGAATTCATTTCGACTCATCCAGTTTGGTATTGAATTTAGGTTCTAATTTTTCCGAATTCATCGGCAAAACGCAATTGGCCCAGTCCACCTTGGATCAAATTTTTTGGAATGCCAGAACTGCGGAATCTTTGTCCTCTTCTTCCTTTCAGGATTGGGAAAACAACAGGCTGCTTTTGTTTCTTACGGAAACGAACCGCCAGGTGAAAAAACCGGGCACTCTCACTAAAGAATACGGAAGTATTGACAGTTCTAAATTGTCTCCTGAATTTCAAGCCCCATTCATCTGGCTACTTACATTTAACACAATGCAGGCGGGAGATGCTGCAGGATTAGAAAAAATCATTGAAACAACGAAACTTCCCGATTACAAAGGGGGAATTCGTTTTTCTCCCAGAGAAGAAAACTTCCTAAAAGGAATGGGGAAATATTATAAAAAAGATTATGTAGGTGCCCTGGCTCTTTTAAGAAGCACCAAAACCGACAATCCAGATAAAATCACGGAAACTTCCGTGATCACGGAAGCCACTATCTTTCACATGCAGAACTTAACCCAAAAAGGGATCGATCTTCTGGAAGATTATTACGGTCGTTCCGGAAAAAACAATCCTGAGATCATTCAAATCGTAAGAAAGATGGTTTTGGAAAGACCGACTGCAAAAACAAAACTGGAGATAGGTTCCTTAAAATGAAAACCAAATCCGCAAAACAAACGTTATTTCTTATTTCGACTACAGCCGCTCTGTTTTTTTCCCAATGCGGGCTGTTCGAAAAGAAATTTCCCCCAAAAGGAGAGTTTTGCGACGTTTTGGTAAAACCTCCCGTTTGTTTGGAAGCGGATTTTGAAAAAGGAAAATTAAAATGGAAAGATGAAGAATTCGATCTGAATTCTCAAACCAGGGTGGAATACCATTTTCTATACCAAGGAGAAAGAGCGGAACTTCTGGTCACTACTGAGAACCGTTTGGATATGAAAATCCCTGGAGAAACCACTCCTTCTAAATTTTACATGAGAAAAAAAGAAAAAGGTTCTCTTGGAAAAAAAATCAAACAGTTGTTCAACGAAAAATGAAGAAGTCCATCGAAGAAATCCAAAAAGAAATCATTTCCGAATTTTCGGATCTAACGGATTGGGAAGAAAAATTTCAATATCTCATTGAACTGGGAGAAGAGCTCCCCGCATATCCTGAGGAAAAAAGGACGGAAAGTTATTTGGTTCCCGGTTGTCAGTCCAGAGTTTGGGTCTGCCCTAGTTTGGAAAACGGAGAACTTCAATTTTATGCGGACAGCGATACTGCATTGACCAAAGGTCTCATCGCCATTCTTATTCGTGTTTTTTCCGGCCACAGCCCTAAGGAGATCGCAAACGCTTCCTTAGAATTTATCGATGCGATCGGACTTTCTAAATTCCTTTCCATCTCCAGAAGGAACGGCCTTTCCTCTATGGTAAATATGCTACAAAATTTTGCTAAAAATTCAGGATCGGAAATTTAGCTTAGAGAAACGAAAGTTTTTCCTTTATTTCTTTCTTTTTTGGTATATCATGACTTTACTCTGAAACTTAGGTCATGCATATGCGCAAGTTAGTAGTCGGTTTGTTTTGTCTTCTTTTCCTTCAATGCGGAAAAGATTTGTCCCCGTTCGGCGGCCCTCCTGAAATCTCACCTCTTCCTCCCAGAATCAAACCCGAATGGCCTACTGCCGAATGGAAAGTAGCCAAACCGGAGTCAGTCGGGATCTCTGGTGAAAAACTAAAATTGGTCTCCGATTATGCATTTCTCAGAACGGGAGATGAAACGGATCGAAAAGGAAGAAGAACGGACGCACTCGTCGTCATCCGCAACGGAAAAATCATCTTAGAACAATATGCACGCAATTTCGACCAAAACAGTCTGCATCTGACTTGGTCCGTTTCCAAGAGCATCATCCAAGCTCTTTACGGTATCACAGTAAAAAACGGATTAGTCAAGTTAGACGATCCGGGTTATTACCATTTCGAACCTCTCGCAAAAGATGAGGCTCATAAAAAAATCACAATCCGACATCTTCTGAACATGTCTTCCGGATTGGATGCGGAAGAAGGTTATGAAAGCGGGCCTTTAAAATCCTCGGTCATCGCAATGCTTTATACGAGAGGAAGAAAAGATATGGGTCAGTTCTGCAGCGAACTTCCCCTAAGAGCAGAACCTGGAACCAGAGTCTATTACTCCAGCTGCGATACGAACATTCTGTCCGCCATTCTCAAGAAGGTTTACGGCAAAGAAGCTTACGAAGAACTCCCTTATACGAAGTTATTCGCTCCTCTTGGAATCAAAGAAGCTACTTTCGAACAAGACGGCTCCGGAACTTTCGTAGGTTCTTCTTATCTTTATCTTACTGCGAGAGATTTGGCAAAAATCGGTTATCTATATCTGAACGACGGAGTTTGGGAAGGAAACAGACTTCTTCCTGAGGGTTGGGTCGATTTCACAAGAACCCCCGCTCCCGGATACAAAACCACTCCTTACAGCGAAGACCTTCCTCAAGACAATTACACTTCTCATTGGTATGCAAACACGGGAGTTCCCGAAAGAGGAGTTCCTGAGCCTTGGCCGGATGCGCCTAAGGATACTTTTGCGGGACTAGGGCACTGGGGGCAGATGCTTTATGTAATCCCCAGTTTGGATATAATCATCGTTCGTTACGGAGATGATCGGGAAAAAACGTTTATTAAAAACGATTTTCTCAAACTTGTTAAGGAATCTGTAGTTAGGTAGTTCTATGAAAAAAAATATACTCGGAACATTACTCGCTGTCTTAATTTTGATCTTATTTTGGGTACAATGGAATTGGAAACATCTGGCGGCGTTTCCTTCCATCATCTCCAGTTTTTATTCCAAGGAATATTGTTCCTGTTTTTATGTGATGAAACAGTCGGAGGAACAATGTCATCATTTCGCCAGACAATGGGTTCCTATCAGTGATTTCAAAAACGACCAGGAAAACAAAGAAGTCATAGTGTCAGGATTGGGAAGAACGAATAAAGCGAAATTTATAGATTCGAAGAGGGGTTGCGTTTTACAAAACGACTAAATTCTATTTATCGACGAAAGTAGTCTGGAAAAATAAAATTGATTCCGAAGATGAGTCCCTTGGCCTTAATTTCATCGGGAACCGCACCGAAATTTTGGCCTCGGATGGAATCTAAACAAGACTGATCCACCACTACTTGTCCTTGCGAAGAAACAAGTCTCACATCAATCACCTGTCCGTTATCGTTCAACATAAATAAAACCTTAGTCATACCCGGTTTGATTCCTTCTCGAACGACAGTTCCTGCGATATCTCTGTAAGCGAAGTTTCCTCCTCCCGGAGGAGCGAAAGATTCTTCGATTCTTTTCAGCATGTTTTTGAAGTAATAATAACCTGCGAATTGTTTGGTGGGAACCGTTAAAGCTTTGGCACCGTCCCAGCGAAATAGAAAGTCTTGTTGGAACCTATAATTGAAAGGAATCTTCAGCATTTTTCCTGCCGAAGCGGATTGGTTCGGAGATTCTTCCTGATTTTGGGTGGTTTTAGGATCGGCTTTATAGATTCCTATTTCATATACGTCGTCTTCTTTGCTTTGTTCCGCCTTAGGCTGCGCAGTCGAAGGATTAGAAGCCGCACTTCCGTAAATGAATTCACGAAAAGGAGACAATGTATGGAATCCCTGTTGTTCCGTGATTCCTCCTCCTCCCGCAGAATCCTGGTTAGATAAAGCTTTGTATTCGTCCTTTTTTTCCGGGTTGATGAATTGTTGTTCCACCAATATATCGTAAATTTTTTCTTTTTCTTCCTGAGAAGCCAGTTCGGAAGCCTGCTCTTCACCTAACATCTTCCAAAGCATATTGCGTGTGATCAGATGCCCCAAAAGCAAGGAAGATATCAAAACGACAAAAGCGGCGGAGAAAAAAAGCCTTCTCTGCCCTTCTTCCGTTTCCGGCAAAAGGATATTAAAAAAGTGTGGGGTCATCTTTCTGAATGTCCTTCGTAGGAACTGGGGCGGGAAGCCCCAAATGTTCGTATGCTTTTCTAGTAGCGACTCTTCCTGCCGGAGTCCTGTCCACAAGCCCTACTCTGACTAAAAACGGTTCGTATGTATCTTCGATGGTTCTTTCTTCTTCACCTAAAACGACTGCGATCGGTTTGATGCCTACTGGACCGCCTCCGTATCTATTGATGAGGATGTCTAGGATTTGCCTGTCTACAGAATCGAGTCCCAGATGATCGACTCCCATTCTGTCGAAGGCATATTTACAAGTATCGATATGAATGCTGGTTTCGTTGCGAACCTCTCCGAAGTCACGCACTCTCTTTAACAAGTGATTGGCGATTCTGGGGGTTTTACGGCTTCTTTTCCCGATCTCCAATGCAACTCCTTCATCCAAGGAAACGGAAAGAAGGTTTGCGGAACGATCGACTATGATTGCCATTTCCTCATCCGAATAAAAATCCAATTTCAAATGGATTCCGAAACGGGATTTCAACGGATCACTCACCAGTCCCGATCTTGTGGTAGCTCCAACAAGAGTGAAAGGCTGCAATTGAAGTTGGAGCGCATTTGCGGTAACTCCTTCCCCGACCACTAGATCCACAAAATAATTTTCCATAGCAGGATACAAAAGCTCTTCCTGTTTTTTCACAAATCCGTGGATTTCATCAACGAAAAACACTTCGTTCGTTTTCAACAATGTGAGAAATCGAACCAGATCCGCACCTTTGGAAATGGCAGGAGCAGATGTGGGAGTGAACGCTACGGAAAGTTCATTGGCTATGATATTTGCCAAAGTGGTTTTTCCCAAACCGGGAGGCCCCGAGATCAGAACGTGATCCAAAGGAGTTTTTCTTTTTTTAGCGGCCTCTATATATACGGAAAGATTGGCCAGAACTTCCTTCTGGCCGATAAACTCGGATAGTTTCGTGGGGCGAAGCTGTGGTTCATCTTCGCCCGGCTGATTGATCTCTTCTCTAAAACTCACCTCATTTTGGTATCTGCATTGGAGTGATCGAAGTCAAGATTTCCTTTCTATTTCGGATGATTTTTATCTGAATTCCTTTCCCTACTTTAGAGGAGGAGATGATGGATTTCACATCATCCGGACCGGAAACCGGTTTTCCATCCAATTCGATGATGAAATCGAGAGGACGTAGTCCCGCCTTATGTGCAGGAGAATTCGCTAAGATTTGTGCGATCAAAGCTCCTTTGAGAGAAGTCAATCCCAATCGTTTGTCTTCGTTGATCTCTTCCGTAACAGCCACCATGCTGATTCCGATCCAAGGACGATTCACTTTCCCATGAAGTTTTAACTGTTCGGCGACCTTCTTCGCTTCGTTGATGGGGATGGTAAGACCGATCCCTTCCGATCCTCCTGACTGAGAGAAGATCATACGATTGATTCCGATCACTTCTCCTTTGATGTTCAAAAGAGGACCACCACTGTTTCCTTGGTTGATGGCTGCATCGGTTTGGATATAAGAAAGCCCTGAATTGTCGATGGCTCTTTCCACTGCGGAGATAACCCCTACGGTAAAGGAGTAGTCTAGTCCGAGAGGAGCTCCGATAGCGATGGCCCAGTTTCCTACTTTTACTTTTTCAGAATCTCCGATGGATGCCGCTTTCAATTCCTCTTTAGGAGCGTCAATTTTAAGTAAGGCGATGTCCAAAACGGAATCGGATCCGATCACAACCGCTTCGAACTTCTTTTTGTTTTTGAGTCGAACTGTGAACTTGTCCATACCGCCTATCACGTGATGGTTGGTTAAAACATAACCTTCTTCATTCAATATGATTCCTGAACCAAGACCCGAACGAGATCTGCCTTGATTTTGCAGCCCGAAAAAATGGTCCACATAAGGATCACCAGTAATACTTCTACTCAACGTTTGTTCCGTTTGGATCAACACTACACTGGGAGATGCCTTCTCAAATACTTCACGGAAAGCGTCTTCCAAAGCGACTGCTTGCACTTGTGCCGGTGAAGCTTTGTCGTTCGAATCCGCTTTTAACTGAAGGGGGTTTTGCGGTTGAGAATCTCCGCAAGTGAGGATAGGGGATAAAAAAGTCCCTATCAATAATGATGTAGCCGCAACGGCAACGAATTTGAATGGATTTGGTTTTTTTGGGCTCATAGATACGTTACAGTACTCTCCTATAAAATTAGACCTGAGTTTTTTCAAGAAGTTTCCAGTGCATCCTTTCCTCTCATCGATTTTTGAGGAAAATACTTGAATGCCATCCTTGAAAATAGAACAGTTTCCCTATGTCCTCTCATGTGCTGATCCCTTTTGCAAACGGTTTCGAAGAGATGGAAGGAATCATTCTCGCGGATGTATTTCGCAGAGGGAATGTAAAAGTGACAGTCGCTTCTTTGGAAAAAGGCCCGGTCACAGCTTCCCGAAAAACGGTTCATATTGCCGACCAAACATTGGAAGAGGCTGCGAAAGAAGATTTCGATATGATCGTCCTTCCCGGCGGTTTAGAGGGAACCAAAAATCTGCAGTCCTCCTCCCTTTTGAAAGAAATATTAGAAAATCATAATAAACAGGGAAAACAGATCGCTGCCATCTGCGCCGCCCCCAATGTTCTCAGAAACTGGGGTTTTCTTTCCGGAGACGATCCGTTCACTGCGTTCCCTTCCAGTTTAAGTTTGGGAACGGGAGGAAACTACAAGGAAGAAAGAATCGTATCACATAACAATATATATACGAGTTTAGGACCTGGTTCTGCGTTTGAGTTTGCTTTGTTTCTTCTGGAAAGATTAGAAGGAAGGGAAATCAAAGAGCAAGTGGAGAAAAATCTTTACTTGCCCTGAAAATCTTAAGTTTCTCTCTCTGCGATCAGAGAGTCTACCGCTGTTTGTTCCGATTGATACACTTCCAGATGGCTTTCCATACCGGTAAGTTTAAAGACCTTGGCAACAGATCCATGAACGCTGCAAACTTTCAAATTCCCATGATATTTTTTCAATTTGTACATGGCGGTCACAAGAGTCCCGATGCCGGACGAATCCATAAAAGGGACTTTTTCTAAGTTCACTACGATTTCATACTGTTGGTTGCGAATTTTCTTATCAAGAACGTCTTTCAATTCTTTGGCGTTATAAAGGTCCACCTCTCCTTCCAGGGAGATAATGGCGATTGTATCGACTGTCTTTTCGTGAATCAACATTTGGTTTGAGTTTTCATACTAAAAGGAAATGGAAAAGAAAAAAATTTTACATTCTGAATACACCGAACGGCTTTCTTTCCTCTTCCCTTCGGGAAACGATGGAAAGCGCTCTCCCCAGTGTAACTCTGGTTTCACTCGGATCCAAAATTCCATCGTCCCAAATCCGGGCGGAACTGTAAACCGAAGACGATTTTTTTTCATAATCATCCAAAATCGGTTTTTTGAATTTGATTTCTTCCTCTTCCGAGAAACTTTTTCCCTCTTTCTCCGCCTGGTCTTTTTTTACCGTCCAAAGAACGTTGGAAGCCTGTTCTCCCCCCATCACTGAGATTTTAGCGTTGGGCCACATCCATAAAAAATCGGGAGAAAAAGCTCTACCGCACATTCCGTAATTTCCTGCGCCATAGGAGCCACCTGTAACAACGGTTAATTTGGGAACTGTGGTGGTGGAAACCGCATTGACCATTTTAGCACCGTCTCTTGCGATTCCCGCATTTTCGAATTTTTTACCTACCATAAAGCCTGTGATGTTTTGCAAAAACAAAAGAGGAGTTCTTCTTTGGTCGCATAATTCGATAAAGTGAGCCGCCTTCAAAGCGCTTTCCGAAAACAATACCCCGTTGTTGGCGATGATCCCCACGGGATATCCGTAAATTTCCGCAAAACCGCAGATCAATGTAGTTCCGTATAATTTTTTGAATTCATGAAATCGGGAACCGTCCACAATGCGAGTGATGATCTCTTTCACATCGTAAGATTTACGGGAATCTTTTTGGATCACTCCGTAAATTTCTTCCGCAGCATACAAAGGCTCTTGCGTAGGAAGAACGGGGGTTTTCTTTTTATAATTCAAATTTTTTACGATCGAACGGGTGATTTCTATGGCATGAAAATCGTCTTCCGCATAATGATCCGTCACTCCGGAAATGCGACAGTGTACATCCGCACCACCTAACTCTTCCGGTGTTACGACTTCTCCCGTAGCAGCTTTCACCAAAGGAGGACCTCCGAGAAAGATGGTCCCGTTTCCTTTTACGATGACCGATTCGTCGGACATAGCCGGAATATATGCTCCTCCGGCAGTGCAAGATCCCATAACAACTGCTATTTGAGAAATTCCTTTGGCGCTCATATTCGCCTGATTGAAAAAGATCCTTCCGAAATGTTCCTTATCCGGAAACACTTCATCCTGCATGGGAAGGAATGCTCCTCCTGAATCGACCAGATAAATACAAGGAAGGGAATTTTTCTCGGCTATCTCTTGGGCACGGATGTGTTTTTTAACGGTAAGAGGATAATAAGTTCCTCCTTTGACGGTCGCATCGTTTGCGACGATCATACACTCCACTCCTTCAATCCTTCCGATTCCTGTGATGATTCCCGCAGAAGGAACAGTGTCTGGATACACTTCGTGAGCCGCCAAAGTGGAAAGTTCCAAAAAACCGGAACCTTCGTCTAACAAATGATGGATTCTTTCCCTTGCTGTGAGTTTTCCCCTGGACTTATGACGTTCTACCGCCTTTTCTCCACCACCTAACTTCACTTGTTTGGTAAGATTTCGAATCGGAACAAGATGTTCTAAAAATGCGGAGCGATTCTCCTGAAATTCGGCGGAACTTGTACGAATGTGGGAAAGGATGGTTTCCATTTTTATTCTTCCTCAGAATTGGATTTGGATCTGGAGAAATGAAACGTTTTGGTTTTCTTTTTTGCGAAAGAACCGATGAAGTAATCGATTTTTTCCGCAAGTTCTTCGGGACATTCTTCCATAGGAAGATGTTTGGATGGAAGAGAAATAAGAGCACTGGTTCTTAAGGTTTCTTTGATGAATTCGGTCTGTGCAGGAGAGATTCTGAAATCGAAATCGCCTATGATGATTTGGCGAAGACCCACGAGAGACTTCACTCCGTCTTCCACATCTCTCAATGCATGAGAAGACCTGTCTACGTTCTTCAAAAATTCCAAACTGTTCTTTCTGTTTTTCCCGGTAAATAAAAGTTCGAACTGATCCTTCTCCCATTGCGCATCAAAGACAAAATCTTTTTTCGTAAGGAAAGCCTGGTAGATAAAACGAAGAAGAGGAGGACGGAACAAAAAGGAAAGAAGAGCACCAAACAAAGGAATACGAAGCAAGTTGACAGGAAGATAAAACCTGAATTTGGGAAGATTAAGAAAACCGTTCAAAATAGTAAGAGACTTTACAACTTCAGGATGTTCTTTCAAAAGAAAAGCGAGTATAGGAAGAGCATAGTCGTGGGCCACGATATGCACTTTTTTTTCGGAAGCGATTTGATCCAAAAAACGATAGAGGTAATAGGCCTGCATTCTATGCGAAAGAGGAGAAGATGGTCTGTCGCTAAGTCCGATTCCTAAAAAATCGGGAGCGATCACCTTATATTTCCCTTCTAAGAAAGGAAATAGTTTTCTATAATTATAGGAAGTAGTGAGAAATCCGTGCAAAAGCACTATGATTTCGGTTCCTTTTCCCGATTCCTTGTAGAAGAAACGAATTCCTTCCACTTCCGCATATTTTCCCGAATTGATATGATCTTGTAAAGAAGGGCTCAAATTTTTATGTCCACCAAACTAACATAGAGAGAACGAAGGTATTCCTCCTCGAAAGGAAGCAGATTGATACTTCGCCTAGCCATTATTTTGCGAGTATCGTTGATAAAATCTTCCAGACGGTAATGCCCTCCGGAACGGATCCATGTGAAAGGAGACTGATATCCCGAAACACGACTGTCCAAAAGATTACATCCGATGTCAGTCACAGAACCTGTGTTCAACATCACTCCGATTGCAATCTTAGAAAAAGGTCCGAGCATAGATCCGAATTTGATCGTTCCTGTATTCGTTTCCACATCGCCTGTTTTGAGTTTAACGATTCCGTAATTATTTTTGAGATCGCTCGTAGTGGAAAGTGCACCCAGATTGACCCAGCTAGAAACGAAAGAATGACCTAAAAACCCTTCGTGATGTTTATTCGAATAATCCAAAATGATCGAATTCTCTACTTCTCCGCCGATACGGCAATTGTTTCCGATAAGAGTTCCGCCCGTGATTCTGGCATTGTCGATTTGGGAAGATTTTCCGATGTAAAGAGGGCCTTCTAAAAAACTGAAGGAGGAAATTTTCACACCTTCATCCACAAGGATCGGACCGCCGGAAGTATCGAAAACCACTCCCGGATAAACGACCGCATTCGGATGGACGTAAAGATGTTTGTCTTTTCCTACTACGTGAAATCCGGAAGACTTCACTTTGTACTTTTGTCTGAACTTTTTCCAATCCTTATTGAAGTTCAAACTGTCCTCTATTAAGGAAGTGACGACTCTTTGCAATTCCCAAGGAAAATGATTTTCAGGAAGAATCGTTTCATCATAAGCCATTTCCTTGAAAGGAAGAATTTCAGGATGTCTTTGCAGAATCAATCTTTGGAATTCTACATCCTTTCCCGCATAATAGATCTTTGTGGAAGGATGTTTCATCTTCATTTTATCAAGAAGACTGTATCCTCCCAGATTCCATTCGAAAAAAGAATGAAACCGAGAAATCGGGTCTAATACCTTAGGCCGATTCCTTTCGTCGATAAGTATGGTCTTGGAAACGGACACTATTCCACCGTTACCGATTTAGCAAGGTTTCTAGGTTGATCCACATTACATCCCCTAAGAATTGCTATATGGTAAGATAATAACTGCAAAGGAACCACAGCCAAAAGAGGAACCAACGCATCGGAAATGCTAGGAATCTCAAAAGTGAAATCGGCCATCGATTTGATTTCCGTATCCCCTTCCGTAACGATCGCAATGACCTTTCCTTTTCTTGCCTTCACTTCCTGAATGTTGGAAATCACTTTTTCGTAAGAACTATCTTTGGTTGCGATAAATACGACAGGCATATCTTCGTCGATAAGTGCGATCGGACCGTGTTTCATTTCCGCAGCAGGATAACCTTCCGCATGGATATAGGAAATTTCTTTCAATTTCAAAGCGCCTTCCAAGGCCACAGGGAAATTGAAACCCCTTCCCAAATATAAGAAATTTCTAGCTTGGTAGAACGATTTGGAAATGGTAAGGATCTCGTCCGCTTTAGAAAGTATTTTAGTTACCTTATCCGGTATGGAATCCAAACCTAACAATAGTTCTTGGTATTGACTCATGGATATGGTGCCTTTTTTCAGTCCCAGATACATTGCCATCATCGCCAAAATCGTAACTTGAGAAGTAAATGCTTTTGTGGAAGCTACACCTATCTCAGGACCTGCATGCAGATAAGCGCCTGCGTCCGCTATACGAGCGATGGAAGATCCCACCACATTGCAGACTCCGAAAATCAAAGCGCCTTTCGACTTCGCAAGTTCGATGGCGGCCAGAGTGTCCGCAGTTTCGCCGGATTGAGAGACTGCGATCACGATATCTTGTTCTCTCACTACCGGGTTTCTATAACGAAACTCGGAAGCATATTCCACTTCTACGGGAACTCTGGAAAGTTCTTCGAATAGATACTCTCCGATCAGGCCTGCATGCCAAGAAGTACCGCAGCCGATCAATATAAGTCTGTCCGCATTGATGAAACGATTCAGATACTGATCCATTCCGCTCATGAACAGATGATGTTCTCTGGAAACGAGTCTTCCTCTCATCGCATCCCGAACGGATTTAGGCTGCTCAAAGATTTCTTTGAGCATAAAATGAGGATAACCGCCCTTTTCGATATCTTCCAAATCCAATTCCAGTTTTTGAATGAAAGGAGTTTTGGTGACATTCTCCAAGTTCTTAACAGTAAGGCTTCCGTCTTTTATGACTGCCATTTCTCTGTCGTTCAAATACGTTACGTTGTTCGTATATTCGATGATAGGTGTTGCATCGGAAGCCACGAAAAATTCGCCTTCTCCAATCCCTATTACGAGAGGAGAACCTTTTCTAGCGGCGATCATCATACGGTCATCGTCTTTGGATAAAACCACGATGGCATAAGCGCCTACAACTTCGTTCAATGCGAGTCTCACCGCTTCGTCGATAGAACATTGATTTTGGCGTTTGATTTCCTCGATCAAATGAATTAGCACTTCGGAATCTGTGTCCGATTTGAACACATGACCGCTTAACTCCAATTCTTTCTTGATGGATGAGTAGTTTTCGATGATTCCGTTGTGAATGATGGCAAGTTTTCCGTCTGCACTGGAATGAGGGTGAGCGTTTTTATCGTTCGGCTCTCCGTGAGTCGCCCAACGAGTGTGTCCGATTCCCAAAGTAGCATCCAGTTTTTTAGTACCGATTTCAGCTTCCAAATCGGAAACTTTTCCTTTCTTTTTGACGATTTCCAAATTACCGTTTAACATCGCCACACCGGCGCTGTCATAACCACGGTATTCCAGTCTTTTCAAACCTTTGATAATTACGGGAAGGGCTTCTCTTTTGCCCAAATAACCTACGATTCCACACATGTTTGCACCCTCTTTAAGGTTTCTTTTAATTTCGCTTCTGATTTGGCTTCCGCTATGACTCTGAATATCGGTTCAGTGTTAGATGGTCGAATATGAATCCACGTATCCCCTTCCGACAGCCAAAGGCCGTCCTTTTTGGAGATGGTTGCCCTTCCGAATCCGCTTACGAATTTATCGTACAAATCGTTCAGGGAATATTCTTTGGACAAAGGAAAGGATTGTTTGTCCATGTGGATGGATGGAAGTTCGGAAACGAGTTCATCGATCGTTTTTTTCTCTTCCGCCATCAAATTTAAAATATGTGCGATTCCAGACAAAGTGTCCCTTCCGAAAGAAGGAATTTTCGGATCAATCACTCCTCCGTTTCCTTCTCCGCCAAACACTGCCTTTTCGGCAATCATCTCTTCCACTACGTTGGCTTCCCCTACTTTGGAACGGATCACCTTCGCACCGAAAGTTTCCGCAACATGTTCGTTCAGAAAGCTGGTAGATAAATTTACGACCACCTTACTTCCCTTTTTCGAATCGGAAAGAACGTTCTTAAGCACCAAAGGAAGAGTCAATTCTTCAGAGATCGCTCCTCTTTTAGGAGTGAATAAAACTAGTCGGTCCGCATCCGGATCCAAAGCGAAACCGATTTCCGCTTTCGACTTTTTGAAATGTTTTTCCACGGATTTGAGTGCGGCAGGAGTCGGCTCCGGAGGTCTAGGAAAAGTTCCGTCCGGTTTGCAGTTGTGTTCGATCACCTGGCAACCTAACGTGCGCAATAAGGCAGGAATTACGTAAGAACCCGCTCCGCCCACAGCATCTACGAAGACTTTGAATTTTTTCTTTTTTATTTTAGGTACATTGACTCGAGACAGAACGGACTTAATATGAAGATCGATATAATCTTCTCCCGATTCCACATACGACTTAGGATGAATGATCTCGGGAGCGAATTGGGAATGTTTCAATAGATTGAGCAAGGTTTCGTTTTCTTTCGCATTGAAGAAAAATCCTCCTTTGGAAATGAACTTAAATGCATTCCATTCCATAGGATTATGAGATGCGGAAATCATAATTCCGCCTCTCGCCTTTGCCAAGTTTACGACAGCCTTTGTGGTAGGTGTGGGAACCAAACCTAAATTTAAAATGGAAGATCCGTTCGCAAGTAATGCGGAAGTCAAAAGATGTTCCAGATAAGGCCCGCTCGGTCGAGAATCCCTTCCAATAACAACCGTTCCTTGCTCCATCATCGTTGCGAAGGACTGAGAGAACAAAAGCGCCTCTCCTAAACCCAAACCGTTGGCAATCTTTCCCCTCACTCCCGAAATGGAAATCATCAGGCGGGAAAGGTCGTATTCTCTGGAAATTCTCATAGATTCCTATCCAAATTGGTGGTTCTGGGGGGAAAGTCTATCCTTTTCAAAGGAGGGGGAGTGCGGTAGGTACCACAGAAATGGAGAAAAGAACAACAATTGCGCTGAAGTTTATTTTGAAAAAAAGTGATAAGAAGGAAAAACGGGCGGGATACCCGGATGGAAAGATAAAAAAAGAAAAACGGATTGGGCGATGACAGGATTGAACTGCCGACCCGCTGCTTGTAAGGCAGCTGCTCTCCCAGCTGAGCTAATCGCCCGTTCTGTAATGCCATTAAAATCGGCAAGGGATTGCTGTCTAGAAATTTTAAAGATTTAGAACAAATGGAAAAATCTGTAACGAAAAAGTAGGAGAAACAAAAAAGGCCGCAGAAAGCGGCCTCTCATTCTTTAGCTAAGCAGTGAGTTTAGTTAGGCGGCAGGTTGAGCAAGAGAGTTGATTCTTGCAGCCATTCTAGCTTTCTTTCTATCAGCGTTTTTTTTGTGAATGAGATTGATTTTTGCAGCACGATCCAATCGAGAAGAATACTTAGAGAAGAAACCAAGAGCTTCCTCTTTGTTTCCGGATTTAATAGCTTTTAGTAAATTACGAGCATAAGTACGAATTTCAGTTCTGTCTTCTGCGTTACGTGCTTTGCGGCGCTCTGTGCGTCGGATGTCTTTTTTGGAGGATCTTAAATTAGCCAAGGAATGTCCCCTTCGAGGAATTTTTACTAATCTTTTGAGTACCTGTCGTAGGGTCAAGGCGAATCATTAAAAAAATCGTTCCATTTCCTTTCTTTTCCTCCTCTTTTTCCAGGAGAGGCCTATGTTTTACTGTCTGCTGGAAATCGACCGGGAATTGGCACAAATTCTTTCGGAAAAACATCTGGATTTAGGGTTAATCTTAAGATTGGCCCTATGGGGATTGAGACTTCCTAAACAAAGTCATTGGCAAAGAAGCGAATCTTCTCCATTGCATCATGAAAGAGTCTCTCTTTCTCGTTTTGATTTTTTCACATTATACAGTAGGTCATTCGAGAACGAAGTTGACCCAAATTTACTTCTTTCTTATGCTTTTACAGAAGCGTTGCTGGATATACTACGACTGTGACACCGGAAAAAGGAAAACATAATTATATTCGCATTGGATCGATCACAGAAATCGATCCGAATAAACTTTCCATTTCTCAAATCAATCAACGATACGTCGATAGCGATAACAATCGTTATGCCCTCAGATTCAATAAAGAAACCAGAAGAATCGAAATCATCAAAATCATCTCTAACCAAAGCTATGAGATCGTAAATCAAAACCAGGAATCCTCCTCTCCCAAACAGGAAAATAAGGAAACAACCCCGATTCCTAAGCAAGAAAGCAAAGTTTTACCTAAGGATGTGACGGAGGTACCACAAAATCCTTCTTCCCCTCCCCTCGAACAGACACTTTTGGAAGGAGACATCGATCTCAATATCATGACGGATGAGGATCTAGCGGCTCAATCCTCCATATCCGAACCCTCAGGAAAAGCAAATCCTCTGGAAGAAGATGTGGTACTTACCAACTTAGCCCCTTCCTCAAAGACAGAATACCGTTCTCCTCATGTTTTGGTGGAGCATTTCATCAAGGTTTTGGGGACCTATAAAGAGAGAGCGAACGCAATCATCAAAAACCTGCAATCTTCCCGTATTTTCGAAATCACAGGGGACCCTTCCGAAAACAAAAACATAGTAGGAAACCTAGCCAGGGAAATGGAAGCCCAGGTTTTCGAGGTCATCGATAAAATGATCGATTTGCATAAAGAAATGACCTCTTATCCTCGTCCTATTACATATTACATCTCTAAAGCTCCTGCAGACAAAAGGGAAGAAATGAAAACCATCGACTCCGATAAGGAAAAATTGGACAACCTTCATCTCTTCGAAATGCAGAGGTTCACGGAAATCATCGTGAGGGATTTAAAAAAACTAAGTTTACAATTAATGAATATTCTAAACTTAAAATCTGACAGCCAAGTAAAACAATTGCAATACCCCAACCAACTAATGTATGTCGATGCGAAGAACGCTTCTTTGTATTTCTCTCAAGATTTGGACAAAACCATTATGGAGGTTGATAACTGGAAAAAACAAAAATGAATAAAGAACTCTCAGAAGCAGAAACAAAAGCGATTCTCGAAAAAATCAGAAACGAATACAAAGAGCACGGCAAACTCAATCCGAAGGCATTCGACTCAATAGCATTCGAAAAACGTTATCTTCAAATTTTACAGATGCGCGGAAACATCGGAAAATTTTTATCCGAAGAAGTGGTTTTCCTGGAGCAACTCAAAGGCAAGTTCCAAGAAATCGTCGCAAAGAAAGAAGCCCAAAAAGCGCAGACACTCAACCGCATCATGGATGAATCCATAGAGAAGCTGGCCAATTATAAAAAGATAGACTTTCATCCTATGGCAAAAACGGAGCTTCGTTATTTTTACGGAGCGATGGCCGACTTTGCGGAAACGGAACTTCCCGTTTTGATTCTAATCTTTAAGGGAACACCTGAATATTCCTTTTTGCAGGATGCGGTTCTACAAATAGAAAGAATCGGAGTGATTCGAAGAGGTCTTCCTTCTTTGAAAATTCAAGAACTCATTAAAAGTATGTTAGATGCCAATGGAAATGCGATCCTAGTGGAAAAGGCTTCTCAAAATCTTTTGAAAGAAGGTTGTTTGGCTTTAAAAAACATATACACCTCCATCCAAGATCTTGTCTCAAAAAACAGAATCAATCCCGATCTAATGGCGAACATCAACGAAAGGGATTATCCGAAAGCGTATGCCACCTACGGAAGCAGAAGGTTCGAAGTATGTTTGAATCGCATTTCTGAACAATGCAAACAAATCATACAAGATTTTAGAATGAATGCCTTGATGAGTATGGACAATTGATTTTCCTTTGGAAAAATGACCCCTATTCTTCTCGGCGCTGCCGATACAATTGAATCCGAATTCGATGCGGAAGAATACAAAGCCGCATCTTCTTTAGAAAAGTATTATAAAATTCTATTTCGTTCCGTAGACAAACTGTTCGGTTTTCTGGGAACAGATCGCAGCAAAATCGCACCCTTTCTGACCGATTTCGTTTCCATCGAAGCCCAATCCTTAGGCAGGGAAGGGTACGGTTATTCCGTAAGAGATGCGAACGATTTGGGTTTCTCGGGAATCGCTTGTCATACGGTGGATCTGGGAGGAGCCAGCGTAGGGGGAGCCTTACAACAGGCCTATACGATCGTTTCAGCTAACCCTGATTCGGTGGTTTTGGTTGCAGCGGCGGACATTCCTAAATCCGTTTTCAAACAAGTTTCCGATCTAAAAAGACTCACTGCGACCGTCTGCCATAAAGATTGGGAAATCCCTTACGGTTCCACACTCATCGGTCTCTATGCCCTTCTTGCGGAAAGAATGATGAAAGACTCGGGAGTCAATTCCGAAGACTTCGAGGAAATCACAAAAGTATTCCGCAGTTATGCGGTCAAAAACAAGAGAGCTTTTCAATACGAAAAGGAACTTACTGACAAACAATTAAAGAAACATTTGGCAGGCCCCTACTCCACACCAATGATCGCCATCGTTACCGATCACGGTTTTGCGACTTTGATCACTACGGAAGCAAAAAAACAAGAGTTAATCGAAAAAGGGGCAATTAGAAAAGATGCGGACCATGTGTATCTTACCGGTGCGGGACACAGTATTCATGCGGAATATTTCACCCAAAAGAAAGATCTTGCCAGCCCTTCAGGAATCGCAGCAGAAAGAGCTTTTTCCATCTCAGGATGGGAAAGAGAAGATCTGGACTACGCATGGATTTACGACTGTTTTACGGGGATGATCGTTACGGAAACAAGCCATTACTTCGGAAAATCTCCCAAAGAAGTGGCCGCTTCTCTTAGGAAGGGCAAAGTTCCCGTCGGCAACAAAGAAATCCCCATCAACTTAGGAGGAGGAATCCTCAACTATCAAGCGGCAATGTCTCTTTCCGGCGCTGCGGGACTCATAGACGTAACAAGCCAATACGGCCTTGCGGCAGATCCCATTCCTAACCGCCTCGAAAAAACACCTAACGTAAGTTTACTTGGAGGAAACGGGGGAATCGACAGCATCAATTCGGTGATTATCTTCTCAAAAGAACTTCCAAGGAAACCAAAAAGAAAGGCAAACATCACAAGAACGATCTCCGTCAATGTTCCCCAAGGAAAAGAGGGAGAAGAAGGATTCATTCTTTCCGCAACGACTGTGAATTTTAATCCGGGAGGAGAAAAAAAGCCTCCCTATCTTTTATGCGCTGTTCAAACAAAGGGAGGTTCTATGATACTCACCAATCTTTACGATTCCCAAGGGAAAGAAATTATATCCGCGGAAGGGATCAGATTGGGAGAAACCAAAGTGAAACTGCAGAATAAAAATTCGATTCTGCAGTCCGTTTTAGTTTAGAACTGATTCAAAAATCTCAGGTTTCCGGATTGGAAATAGCGGATGTCGTTGATCCCGTAACGCATCATTACAAGACGATCCAGTCCCAATCCGAATGCGAAGCCTGACCATTTTTTAGAATCCAACTTTGCATGTTCTAATACATTAGGATGTACTAATCCACAAGGAAGAAGTTCCAACCAGCCGGATTGTTTACATACGGAACAACCTTTTCCTTCACAAACAAGACAGTTGATGTCCAATTCGAATCCAGGTTCAACGAAAGGAAAGTATCCTGGGCGAAGTCTTGTTTTTACTTCTCTACGGAAGATACGAGACAACAAAGTTTCCATCGTGTAAATCAAATGAGCGATGGAAATCCCTTCTCCTACAACCATACCTTCCACTTGATAGAAAGTATTTTCGTGAGAAGCATCCACTTCTTCGTAACGAAACACTCTTCCCGGTGCGATGATTCGGAAAGGAGGTTTTAAATTACGAAGCGCCCGAACTTGAATGGCGGATGTATGAGTACGAAGAAGATTTCCGTCTTTAGTATAAAACGTATCCTGCATATCTCTCGCAGGATGATCTTCCGTAAAATTCAAAGCTCCGAAATTGTTTTCATCGGTTTCCACTTCCGGTCCGTCCATAATGGAGAAACCCATAGATGTGAATATATCTTCTATTTCGTATTGAATTTGAGAGATAGGGTGAAGAGTGCCTCTTTCCAAAGGAGGAAGGGATTTTAAAGAATCGAAAAATTCGTTCTTCAGTTTTACTTCGTAAAACTCTTCTTTGATTTTTTTTCTTTGTGCTTCTACGAAAGACTCTATCTTTACTTGAGCCTCGTTAGCAAGTTTCCCTGTCGTTTTTTTCTCTTCAACACTTAAGGAAGCAAGTCCCTTAAGAACAGATGTTAGTTTTCCTTTTTTACCGATAAAATTGTTTTTATTCTGATCCAATTCTTCATCGGATTTCGATGCGATTACGGCAGCTTCCGCTTCTTTGATTAGGTTTTCTATTTCTTGGGTCAGGCTCATTTGATTTCTCTTTCTAAAACGAGTTTGGACAACTCGGGATAAATTCCTCCGAAAGCTCCGTTGGACATGGCAAGAACGATCAATTTGGATTTATCGAACTTACTGATTTCTTTCGTCACTAACGAGAGCAGATCTTTCGGATCTTTGCAATACAATGCGGGCTTTTTGGTTTTCCCGGAAGTATCCTTCACTAACTTTTTCACGTTTAATTTAAGTTTAGCGGACACTTTGTTTACTTGATATACTTCCGTAATCAAAGTCAAATCGGAGCCTTTAAAGGAAGCGGCAAAATCGTCCTGAAACACATTTCTATGGGAAGTGGCACTTCTCGGTTCGAAAAGGGAGATGATTTTGTATCCCGGATATGCTTCCTTATGGGCACGAATGGTTTCCTGAATGGCGACAGGATGATGTGCAAAATCCTCAACAAGAAGGCTATTTTCATTTTGTATCAAAATCTCTTGTCTTCTTTTTACTCCAGGGAAGGTCAGAAAAGCATCGATGATTTCCTTTCTTTTTTCGGGAGCGATTGCCAGACAGATTCGAACCGCAGCTTCCGCATTTCTATAGTTATGTGCACCGATCAAAGAAGGTTTTAACTTCAATTTGGTTTTTAAATCGGTCAATATCCCTTTTTCGTATTTGAATACAGAGTTTTTGTCGCTCAATTCGAATGCTTCCGTAGGTGCATGTTTGTAAGATTCCAAAATGGAATTTAGGTTTTTGGATCCTTTCCAAAACAAAACCTTTCCTGCACTGGGAACCAAATTTAAAAGTCTTTTGAACATGACTTTAATCGCATCCAAATCGGCGAAGATATCGGCATGATCGAAATCCAAAGCGTTTAACACTAGATAGAAGGGTCTGTAATGTAAAAACTTGGAACTTTTGTCGAAGAAGGCGGAATCGTATTCGTCCCCTTCGATCACGAAATATTCCCCTTTCCCCAGAGCGAATCCAGGGTGACCGTCTTTACGAATCCCTCCCACGAACAAACCGGGTTCCATTCCGATTTGGGAAAGAATCCAGTGAGTTAAAAATGTGGTGGTGGTTTTTCCGTGAGTTCCTGCGATCACGATCGGCTTTTTGCCTTTCAGAAAAAAATGCCCTATCGCCTGGGCCATACTCATATATTCTTTTCCCGAGTTGAGAACCTCTTCCACTTCCGGATTTCCTCTCGAAATCGCATTTCCGATGATCACTAAATCGGCATCTTTTACGTTTTCCTTCATATAACCGGATTTAGGTGCAAGACCCCATTCCACAAGTTTATCGGACATGGGAGGATACAGATTCTGATCGGAGCCGGATACGTCATGGCCGATTTCTTTCAACATATAAGCAAGATTGCCCATGGCGATCCCGCCGATTCCAACGAGGAAAATTTTCAAAAGACTACCGTCCTAATTATATTGTAAACGAGAAGTGGAAAGGCCGCTAAAAATAGAAAGAAGAGAAGAGCCTTCATGAAAAAGAATAGAAAATCGAAAGATGTCCATCCTCTCATCATGGATAAAAACATATAGGAGAGTTGGAGGGAATAAAGACCGCCTAACGCAATAAACAACAAAGGAAACGGTGCGGGAAGAAACCAAAATACAGCAGTCGTTGAAAAAGGAATAAAAGAGATCGCAAACACATGAGGTTCCGGGCCCTGCCAATCCTTCAAACGGTCTCTCATTTTATGGTAGATGCGGAAACTATCTAGTAATCGAAGTAATACGATCACCGCAAAATAAAATACGAATACCGCGAACACACCTTGCAATAAAGTGATTTTAGTGTCTTCATCGTCCGTCGTGACTTTTAGAACGAAGATCTGAATCAAGTTCCCGACAAACTTGGATATAATTCCAAGTGCCGCCAATTGAATGTGGATTAAGAATAAGTCTCTTCCTCCTAAATCCTGCTTTTGGAAAAAGGATTCAAAAGCGGACTTGGGAGAGAAAAAAACGTCCCGGACCAAGTCCATACGGGAAGAAAATGAATTCGAATTTTGCACCTTATTGGATTTTCTGATTGGGGCGTTCAAAGCGGGAAGCATTTTTCACACCTAAGGTCGCTTGGATGAAATTTTGAAAGGTCTCTTCCTTCACAAAACTAGGGCTTTCTTCGAAATAAGGAGAAAGTTCTCTCAGAACAGGACGATAGATCTGCCCGTTCCATTCCGCTTTAGGATAAAACTTCACCTTCCAACGATACCCTGTGGAATGTTCCGCAACGAATACTGCTTCCGGCTCCGATTCGGTGGATGTTTTAGCGAAAGCAAAACCGGGACCGGATTCATCGTCCGGATAAAGATCGGCTCTGAGATTTTTACTTTGGGTTTCCCAATTGTTTCCTACATCGGGAGAAAGCACGATTCTTTCCTGAGTGGGGCGACTCCATTGGTTCACATAAGTATCGTATTGATTTTTTTTCGCTCGGTTCTCCGCACGAATCTTCATCCCTTGCCCTGAAAATTCCAAAGAAGTCAAATAACCGCCGCTAAATTGTATATATTGCCTTTCCCGAAAGGCAACAGATTTCGTTCTGAATTTATCCGCCAAATAGGAGTAAGGAGATAAAATCTCTTCTTCAACTCTGGCAGAAACTCTGGAAGAATCGGAAGCGATTTTTTTACCGAAATAAATGATTTTTCCTTCTTTAGGTGAGAAGGATACATCGGAAAGGTCTTCAGATAAATTGAGATTAGGCGCATCTTCCTTCAAACAATAAGATTCCAAAACCGATTCGGTTGATTTTTCTATGAACTTCGTTTTGAGAACGCTTAGATCCGAGAAAGTATTCTTTACGTTGAAGTTACCTTCGTAAGTGATGAGGGTTTTTGTTGCAGGATCTTCTTGAGATACGGAAAAAACGGGAGGTTTTTTCCAGCCTCTTTCGAAAAGACGAAACAACAAAGGATTCTCTGCAAAACCCGGTTCTTTTTCTCCGCACCAAGTTTCTTTAGGTGGAGAATACAACGCAGTTTTCCAATTTGTTTTCCAAAAATTAACTTCTGTTAAGTTTTCATCTTTCTCTTCCAAAAAGAAAAAGAGAAAAAATAGAAATACGAAAGCAGTAACGACTAGGATAAGTTTATTTTTCATACTTCCACTGATGATTTTTTTCTTCTGGAATGAACGTAATAAGAACCGAGTCCCAAGATGAGTCCCGGATAAAGAAACACTCCTATGGCCCAAACGATTAACTTCTGATTGTCGGAGAGACTGATGGTCTGGATTTCATCCTTCTTGGGAGGAATCTCGGCAATCCCCGTATCTTGAAATAATCCGGTCACTGCGGCATTCGCAAAATGTCCGTTCATCGCATATACTATGAATTGATCGGTGATCCAGGAAGTTCCGGAATGCAGGATGATCTTTCCTGTTTTTTCTCCCGTCAAAGATACGGGAGTGAGAAGGACGGAAAGAAGCAGGTTCTCCTTTTTTTCGTCTCCATCCATCTTTGAATTTCCGTTCCCATCTGCAAAAATTTCAAACCCTGTTTCCAACAGATTTTCGGACTTAAATTGAAAAGGTGCGGTTCCTGAAGATTCAGTCACCAAATATCCGCTATAGGGAAATAAGACTCCTAGATCTTTTTTGGGAAGAAGGTCAGTGAGTTTGTTTTCGGAAAATTTTCTAGCAAGGATGAATCCCGGTTTTTCGGATCTTTCCACCAAAACTTCGTTTTTGTATTTCAGCCCGGAAATTCCCAAAAGCCAGGAGAAATCTTCTTTTCCTTTAGGTTCCACAGTGATAAAGATTTTTCCGTTCTGTTTCAATACATAGTTTTTGATTTCTTCCCTGGCTTCCTCGGAGAAAGGAATGGTCGGTCCTAAAATCACGACCAAATCGGCATCTTTAGGAAAACCGGAAGGCCAGCCTTGTGCAAAACCCCATTCGGATATGTTAAAGTTCAAAAATTGTAAATTAGTTGTGAAGCGGTTCACTTGTTCGTTCGGAAGGGATTTGAATCCCAATCCGAATCTTTCCCCGTTGGAGGAAGTGAAATAGATTTTTTTCTGTTCCGTAGAAACGTTGAAGATCGCCGCCATCAATTTTCGTTCCAGATCTTCCAAGTCTGCAGGATCTTTCGCAAAAACCTTTTCTTCAGCAAACGGTGTGAGACTGTCCAAAAGAGATGCTTTTTTAGAACGAACTAAGATCGTTCCGTTGGATGCCTGCCCGAAATCTTTCAATAAATCGGTTTCCACATCCGCATTGATAAAGGTAACCGTGAGCAGAGGATTTTCCGCCTTGATCTGATCCAGAAGGATTTCTATATCAGGACGAACACGAGTGAGTGCCAAGGAACTCGACTTATCTCCGTTCGCCGGTCCATCCGCTTCCAAAGGTCTGGGATAAAATGCGGTTATGGTGGTTTCTTTTTTGATTTGTTTCAGTAAATTTCTGGAAATAGGAGAAAGGGAAAATTTTCCTTTCGAACTGAGATCGAAATTATAATTCCTTTTGATCGCAAAATAATTGAACGCTACGATCAGAGGGAGAACGAAGAGAAAACCCAATACGGCATTTTGCAACAAAGAACTTTTCGCTTTCGAAAGATTGCTCTGCGCTTCCAAAGAAGACTTTCCGATTTCAATCAGTACAATCTGTAACAAAAACGCTAAAGAGAACACAACCGTCAAAAGAAGAAGAAATTCCCTGATTTTGGGAATGGAACTGGCTTGTGAGTTAACTCCTGCAACACTTGCAGAATCCAGATAATCTCTCAGCAAGGAAAAAACGAATGCAAGAACGCCCAAAGCCGTTCCTAAGTATCGATTTTGGTCTTCTTTGCGAATGCGATGTACGATGAGTCTGTAAAGAAAATCGGATACCAAAAAAACGAAAACGATAAAAAGCCAAGCCATTCGTTTGGCAGGATCGGTCACCATTCCATCCAATAGAAAAAATAAGAATAAGGAAATTACGCTTAAAAAAGGGAAAATTCTATCCAAAGAAACTAACATTGATTATCCTCTCCATCTTCTGGATTCGAGTACTTTCACGGTAAGATATAAAAACAAAAAGGAACCTGTAAGAAAAAATACGATTCCAGTCAAAGGAAGAACTCCCTTCGAGAAATTAAAGAAATGGGAGAAGATATGAAGATGAAACAATATCTTTCTTGTCGTTGCCTGAAATAGATGGGAAAAATACCCCACAACCCAAAGAGTGAGTATGATGAGTACGGAAATCAAAAGAGAGATCATTTGATTTTTCCCCAGACTGGATCCGAAAAGCCCCACACTGTATGTGAAGATCCCCAAAAGAAAGACTCCTACTGTGCCGGATGCAACAATATAGAAAGGAGCCTGCCAATAGGAATAAAGTATAATAGGAAACAAACCGTTTACGAAAACAGTGATGACCGCACAGATAGTAACACCGAATAGAAATTTACCGAGCACGATGTCTACGTCCGTGATAGGGCTTGTAAACAACAATTCAAGAGTTCCCTTATTTCTTTCCTCTACGATCGATCCCATAGAGATGATGATCATGGAGATAAGAATTGTCGTCATAAAGGAAAGGAATGTGACTACGGTCGCTTCTTCGTAATTGGCTCTTCCGCTGAAGTTTAAAATCATCACAAAAAGAGCATTGAGAAAAGCTGTGCCTCCCAAAACAAGAGGACCCATATATGTTCCGAAAAATAACTTTAATTCTTTTTTATATATCCAAACAGCGATTTGCCAGTTCATATTTTCTCCATAAAGATTTGTTCCAAAGAAACTTCCTGTTTTTTCAGAGATTCGATTTGAATTCCGGAAGGAATGGCAGTCGTAAAAAGTTTTTCCTTAAAAGCCTTAGGATCGGAAGTTTTCACTAAGAATATATGTTCTTCTGAAAACAATCCGTTGTAGGCCAGACTATCAGAACCACCTAATTGTGATTTGAGATAATCTTCCAGTTCTTGTTTGGTTTTTCCGGAAAGACCGATCTCCCATCCTGCTAATTTTCCCATTTCTTCTTCCAGTTTTTTCAAACTTAACTCTTGTTTAAGGGCGCCCTTATGGATGAAGAGGAATTTATCGCAGGTTTTATAGATTTCGGAAAGGATGTGACTGGAAATAAGAACCGTATGATCTCCTGCAAGGCTGCGGATTAAGTTTCTGATTTCTACGATTTGTTTCGGATCCAATCCTGAGATCGGTTCGTCCATAATCACAACTTCAGGATTTCCTAATATGGCTTGAGCGATGCCCACTCTTTTTCTGTAACCGAGAGACAACGTTACGATCAGTCTGTCTTTGACCTCGGTAAGATTCGTTTTTTCCAAAACCTTTCGGATTTCTTCGGTTAATACGGACTCTTCGATTTTCTTCAAACGACCGACAAACTGCAAATAGTCGAATATGGTCAAATCCTCATAAAGAGGAGGAGATTCGGGAAGATATCCTATTTTTTGTTTTGCTTCTAAGGGATGTTCAAAGATGGATTTTCCGTCGATCTGAGCATCACCTGCACTGGGAATGAGAAATCCCGCAAGAATTCGGATGGTTGTGGTTTTTCCGGCTCCGTTCAGGCCGAGGAGGCCAACAACTTCCCCTTTTTCCAATTTGAAATTTAGGCCGGTGATGGCTCGTTTTTCGCCGTAAAATTTAGATAAATTGCTGACTTGTATCATAACTCTGGTTTTACTTTAGCTATATTTGCACCTATGAACGAATTTTTCGAAAAAATCAAAGGCTTTTTCAAAGATGAGCCAAGCTTTGTAGAAGCAAAGCAACTTCTTTTAAAAAATTGGGAGAAAATCACCCCTCCCTATCTGTACGGAATTTTGGAAACCGTTAGAGATTCCGTTTTCATTTTAGATACAAATTGGACTTATCTTTATCTCAACTCTCGTGCTTTGGAAATGGTCGGCATGGAAAGTTCTCAAATCATCGGAAAAGAAATTTGGGAATTATTTCCACAGGTCAAAGACAGTGAAATCGGCAAAAAAATACTAATCGCAGTTAACGAAAAGAGAGGGATGCAGTTCGAAGAAGTGCATCAGGATACGGAACGATGGTACGATTTATCCGTTCACCCTTCCGAAAAATATATTTTCATTTTGGGTAAAGAGGTCACTTCTCAGAAAAAAGTGGAAAAAGGCTACGAAAGTGCCGTTTCCAAAAACAGAGCGATCCTCAATTCCATTCCTGACAAACTCTATCGAATCCATAAGGACGGGACAGTCATCGACTATAAGATGTTCCCCGATTTTGCGGATTGGGAAACGCCTGCACAAAATACGGACGGAATGTTCAATACAATGGAATCGTTGTTTCCGGAAGACCGGTTGGATTCCATTCGAAGCATGATCTTTCAAGTATTGACTTTAGATCTTACACAAACGGTAGAATATTCTAAAGAAGAGTACGACGGAACCAAGTTTTACGAAGCAAGGATCGCAAAAAGCGGGAACGATGAAGTTCTTGCCATCATCCGAAACATTACGGAAAGAAAAAGAACGGAACAACTCAAAAACGAATTCATCAGTTTGGTCAGCCATGAATTAAGAACTCCTTTGACTTCGGTGAAAGGAGCCATTGAACTTTTAATAGGTGGTGTCGCAGGAGAGCTTTCCAATCAGGCAAAGTCTCTTCTCAATATTTGCAGAAAAAACACTCTCAGATTGGTTCGCTTCGTTACGGATCTTCTCGACATTGAGGCCTTGGATTCAGGAAACATCAATTTCAAATATAAATCTTATTTTTTAGAAGAGATCGTACAAACTTCCATCGACGGAATGAGGACGTTTGCGGAACAATATCATGTTCTTTTGAACTATGTGAAGGAAGCCGAGTCCATTACCGTGTTTGTGGATGAGGACAGATTGAACCACTGCATCACGAATTTGATTTCGAATGCGGTGAAATACACTCCTAAGTATTCGGAAGTGATGATCCTGGTAGGAAGAGGAGATTCCGAAGCTTATATCAAAGTCTCGGACAAGGGTCCGGGGATTGATCCTGTTTTTCAGCCGAGACTCTTTCATCGTTTTACGCAAGGAGCTCCTCCTAAGGATAAATTGGTGGGAGGAACAGGGCTCGGACTCTCTATCACAAAAGGTTTTGTGGAAGCGATGAAAGGAACGATTGATTTCGAAACAGGTTCGGATGGTTCCACATTCATCATCAAACTTCCTTTATATGAAACAAATCATTTCGGAAATTTTGCCCAAGGGATGGGTGCCAATCAATGAGTTCCATCAATCGCAAGTTAAAGACAGTTCTCATCGTGGAAGATGAGGAAGATATCATCGAGATCCTCAGGATCGCGATCGAATTCAATTCCGATTTCAGTCTTCATTTCGCAAAAACAGGGCCGGAAGGATTACAAAAAGCGATCATCCTGCAACCTGATTTGATTCTTTTGGATGTTTTGATGCCTGGTATGAACGGATTAGAACTCATCGAAGAACTGAAGATTTTTCCTGAAACGGAAGGGATTCCCGTCGCATTCATCACTTCCAGAGTTCAGAAGAATGAAATTCAAGAATATCAGAAAAGAGGTGCGATCGGTGTGATCGAAAAACCGTTTGCTCCCTTGGAAATCACCGCAAAGATTCATTCTCTTTGGGAGCAAACATACCAAAGTTAGGTTGATATAGACACCTAACTTTGATTATCAAAAATTAATCTTTAAAACCTTGTAGAATTTCGTCTTGTCTTCCCATCAAGCGGACGGATAGCCTTGGACCGACTTCTTGCACGATTCGAGAAGCAACGTAGTTTCCCCATCTGGCAGCTTTCTTTGGAGAAAATCCGTGTGTGAGCCCGTATAGAACTCCTGCGGCGAACGCATCTCCCGCTCCTGTCGTATCGATCGGCTTTACAGGAAAGCCCGGAACCAATTCGACTTTTCCGTTTTCCACCACATAAGCGCCTTCTTTTCCTGCAGTCATAAATACCATCGGAGAGAGTGTTCCTATATAGGCGACTGCTTCGGCAGGATCTTTTTTTCCGCTGAGAGCAAGTCCTTCTTCCGTATTGCAAAATACTACGTCTACGTAATCTTTTGTGAGTCGGATGAATTCGTCTCTGGATCGGTTCACACAGAAAGGATCACTGTAGGTAAATGCCACCTTTACATTGTTTGCTTTCGCAGAATTCATAGTGAGTTCGCTTGCTTTTTTTGTAGAATCTCCGTCCCACAAATATCCTTCTACATATACGTATTGAGATGCTTTTAGTCTTTCGATGTCTATGTCTTCCGGTGTTAAGGAAGTGGATATTCCCAAGGATGTGAGCATAGTTCTTTCCGCATCCGGCGTTGTAAGCACCACGCATGTTCCCGTATGCCCGTTTGCGTCGGGCGTGGTTTCAAAAAACACTCCCGCTTCTTCCATATCTTTTTTATAGAACTCGCCGTATGTGTCTTTTGTCACTTTTCCTGTGTAACAACATGTTCCTCCGGAATTTGCGATCGCAATCATTGTGTTAGCGGCACTTCCTCCGGAGCGGAGTTCTTTTTTCACTTCACTTAAATCTGCAAGTATTCTGCCTTGTCTGGTTTCATCGACTAACGTCATGATCCCCTTATCGATCTTTTGCTTTGTTAGAAAATTGGGATCTATAAAAGCGATTATATCTACGAGTGCGTTACCCACTCCGAAAACATCATATTTCTTCATTGGTGCAAAAATGAAATAAACGGATCGCAAGTCCTCTATTTTTTAGGCCCATTTACTGGTTTTATACTCTTTCTAAATCGAGTCATGGAGTCTTTTGTTTGGGAATTCGAAGAAGATACAAGCCGCTACCGCACTGCCGTTTCTACTTTGCTTTTATCTCCCGCCTCGGCTCATTTCCTTCGCAGGAATTTACTGAGAAATCGCAAACAATTCCAAGGACTATTGCACCATCTGATCGAAAAACATAAATCTTCCTTAATGGACTATCTTAGCAATTTAAAGCAAAAAAAGAATTTGAGGATTCACTATCAAGAGTACAGAAATAAGCGGAAAGGTTATAGGCGGGTTCATTGCCGGCCTAGTGACCGAGAGTGGGCGCAGATAGGGTTGATTGCAAATGGGTTTAGGGTCTCTAGAACTTTTATTATAAGTCTTCTATTGGAGTGGGAGCGATTTGCAAGGAAGAAGAAAGTAGTAAGAGTTCCGACAACTTACTCACCCATCTCCTATCATATAAGATTCCATCTATTCAAACAAAAACGAAGCTTTCATTTTCGCTTATAAATCAAAATTGACATCGGAAAAACCGCTACCAATCTGCCATTATCCCTTTTAGTAAAGCCTCAAGGCTTTGCTTTATCATGAAATTTGCGAAAAATCAGTTTGTTCATGCTCTAACAGTCATTCTCGCAGGATACTTAGCCGCAAATAGCTTATTTGCGCAGGAGCCTAGCAAAGATAAACAAATCGAAGTTAGGGGTGAAGTCGAAAACACAACAGAAAACGAAAACTTTAAAAAAAACCCAACCTCCTTTCAGAAAGAGATCAAACTAGAGGCATCTCAAAATAGATACAGTTCCTTACCGGAAATATTGGAAAGGGAAGCAGGAGTCCGCATCCGCCAATACGGAGGATTAGGATCCTATTCCACCCTATCCATTCGAGGCACGAACCCGAACCAAACAAGGGTCTATTGGAACGGAATTCCGTTGAATAATTCGCAAGGAGGGGAAATCAATCTAGCCGATTTGCCTTTCGACAATTTGGATAAAATCGAAATATATAAATCTTCCACGCCTGCAGGGTTTTCCGGATCGAGCATCGGAGGTTCCATCAACCTGGTCTCCAAAGCGAAGATCACAAAGCCTGCGACCAGGGTAACATTACAAGGCGGTTCATTTCGTACGGTAAAATCAACAGTTACACATATGGATTCTTTTTCCAACGGATCTTACTTCATACAGGCGCTAGGTGAAAAGTCGGACCAAAACTTCAGTTACTTCAACAACAAAGGCACATTGCTCTACAATACCTATGATGATAGCATAGACAGAAGAAGAAACGCACAATACGAAAAAGGAGGGTTCACAGGAAATCTCAACCTAGAACTAGGCAAAACCACATTAGCCATATTCAACGATTACTTATATAGAAGACAAGGACTGCCAGGGCCTGGAAACAGACAAACGGAATCCGTAGAAAGAAAATTCACGAAACTATCCACAGCAGTTTCCACAAATACGAAAGAATTTCTTTTCAATAATATCAATCTCGAATCGAAAGCATTTTACAATCACTCCAAAGACGATCTCTACGACCCTAAAAGCGAGTTCACATCCGGCCAACCTGATTCGGAAACAAAGATCAACCAATACGGTGCGCAAATCACCCCCACCGTATATTTGTTAGATTACTATCAAGTTTTAAGATTTTCTGCAAATGCAGAACAAGAGTTTTTTACAAGACTCAGGAAAACACCGGACCACCAAACGGAATCGAAAGAACCTTCCAAAAGAAGAGATTACCAAAGTTTTCAATTCCAGGACGAAATCAGACTGTTTAAAAATAGATTTTTCCTAGTCCCTCAGATTCGTTGGGACTCCTATCAGGATCGTTTCGGTAAAGATTTAACATCGATTCGTAATCAAATCAACGACCCTCTTGTCGATCAGTTCGAGGCCAAAAAAAAATTCACAAACCCTAGTTTGGGAGCCAAGTGGATTCTGGAACAAAAAGAAAACCGAGAATGGGGAATCCAAGGAAACATCAGCAAAGAATTCAGAATTCCCAGCTTCTTAGAGTTATTCGGAGAAAGAGGAACGATCGTAGGAAACGCTTCCTTAAAACCGGAGATGAGCCGCAACGGAGACATAGGACTTTACTTAAAAGCTAGACTTTTTTCGGAATGGAAGATCGATTCGGAAATCGCATACTTTAGAAAAAGAATTTACGATATGATTCTATTCCTCCCGAATTCTCAATTCACATTGCGACCGGAAAACGTAGACTCCGCATACATCAGAGGAGTGGAAACAAGCAATACCATCATTTGGTCGAAAGGTTGGAAATTCAATTTACAATATACATTCCAAGATGCAAAAAATACATCCGAAGCCCCTTCCCTCAACGGCAAATACCTCCCTCTTCGCTCCAGAAGCCAAGGAAGTTTTTTGGTTTCATATTTTAAAAATTGGGGGGAAATAGGATTGGAATATCTTTATATCGGAGCCAATTTCAGAGACAGAACCAACGAATATTTCGGATACCTTCCTGCCAGACAAATATACAATTGTTATGTGACATGGATCCCATACAAAGATCCGGAAACAAATCGGGAATTTCTGATCACTTTCGAAGTCAGAAATATATTGAATAAACAAGTGGAAGATTTCGTAGGATATCCTCTGCCGGGAAGAAGTTTGTATTTAACGGGAAGTTATAGATTCTAATGAAAGCAAATCTTCAAAGACAAAATCCATATTCTAAAACTACAAGTCTTTCCCAAAGAATCATCGGTTTTCTCTGCTTCTGTCTTTGTATCGCAAACTGCAGTCGATTGGAAATCCAAAAGCCCGATTTTCTGCAATTTCTAATGCTTCTTGCCTCTCCCACTTCGATCGGAGTCATCACAACCGATTTCAGCAGCGGCGGAAGATTCAAATCCTTCGAACCGAATTCTCTCACTACTTTTCCAACATCCGTCTCCATCCACTCGGACGCAGTAGGAAGATTCATAAACAACAAAGTTTATGTAGTCAATAGACTCAACAGAGATACCATTCAAGTTTTAAATCCTGCACTCAACTTTATCACCGAACAAGACTTCAGCGTAGGTCAGGGAAAAAATCCGCAAGATGTATCCGTATGGAATAATAAATATTACGTGAGTCTTTACAATTCGGATGCGCTTCCCATCTATAATGCAAACACAGGACTTCTGCAAAATCAAATTTCACTTGCACCTTACAAAGAAACTTATTCTTCCTCTGGAACTCCGGACGCTTATGTGGAAGCAACACAAATGATCCAACATGAATCCAGTCTTTTCCTAACACTGCAAAGGTTGGATCGAAACGACGTAAGCGGATACTTCCCACCTAACTCTGATTCTTATTTATTGGAAATAGATATGAACTTGGATCAGGTCATCAGAGTTTATACTCTTCCTTATAGAAACCCTTCCGCAAAGATCGTGAAAAAAACAATCTTCGGAGAACCATATCTCATCATATCCTGTGTGGGATATGTGGGATTTTTATCCAGAATCGACGCAGGGATCGTAGCCTTTCACCTTCCTTCCCGCACATTCCGCCCCAATTTACTTTATTCGGAAGCTGCCGCAGACGGAGACATCTTAGCGTTTCAAATCAAAGATGAATCGATAGGATACGCTGCCGTTTTAGATGCAGGATTCAAAAAAACAGTCCAAGCATTCAACCCCAGTACAGGACAAAGACTAGGAACTCTCCTAGAAATTCCCGGAAATGTAGGAGTCAGTCTCAACGGACTTCTTCTTACCGATTCAGGCAAACTCATCGTAGGGAATACGGATTTTAAAAATCCGGGCCTGAATATATTCGATACGAACCAAGGCAACTTACTTTTGAACCCCTTGCCTATCTCTGTCGAACTCACACCTTTTGACATCTTCCAGTTGCAAAATCAGGAATGAAGGATAAAATGGAGAAAATAGAGGAATCTAATCTATGTTATCTCTTAATAAAAATCCCCAAGGCCCTCTTGCCAAACAAGTCCTGCTGATCGTTCTCGACGGTGTCGGTTTCACCAAACAAGGAATAAAAGATGGCAACGCAGTAGAAGCTGCAAATATGCCCCTCCTCAAAAATCTTTGGACGACCAGGCCGACCCTCCATCTCAAAGCACACGGAACTGCCGTTGGAATGCCCAGCGACGAGGACATGGGAAACTCGGAAGTAGGTCATAATGTTTTGGGTTCCGGGAGAATTTTCGATCAGGGAGCCAAACTTGTCAGTGCGTCCATCGAAGCGAAGGAAATGTTCCAAGGTCCTATCTGGAAAAAATTAATTGATAACGTAAAATCGAAATCCTCCACCTTACATTTTTTAGGTCTTTTTTCCGATGGAAACGTCCACAGTCATATCGATCATCTCAGGGCCATGATCGACGCTGCAAAATCCGAATCCGTAAAAAAAATCCGCCTTCATATCCTTTTGGATGGAAGAGACGTTCCCGAAAAATCAGCGTTAAACTATCTAACCCCTTTCGAAACCTATATCAAAGAACTCAACGACAGCGGTTTGGATATTTCCATCGCCTCGGGAGGAGGGAGAATGGAAATCACTATGGATCGTTATGAAGCGGATTGGTCCATGGTGGAAAGAGGATGGAAGACTCATGTTTTAGGAGAAGGAAGAAAATTCCAATCCGCTCGTGAAGCTTTGGAAACTCTTTATCAGGAAGATCCTAAAGTCATCGACCAATACTTGCCAGCATTCGTCATTGCTGATGAAAAAGGAAATCCTATAGGAACTATAGAAGACGGAGACTCCGTTATATTTTTCAACTTCAGAGGAGACCGATCGATTGAAATCTCCCGCGCCTTTACGGAAGAATCATTTTCTCCTTTTCCAAGAGGCAGATTTCCTAAAACGGAATATGCAGGGATGATGCAATATGACGGTGATTTGTTTATCCCCAAACAATACTTAGTTTCTCCTCCTGCCATAGACAGAACAATGGGAGAATATCTGGCCAATCAAAAAATAGCTCAGTATGCAATCTCAGAAACTCAGAAATACGGCCACGTCACTTTTTTCTGGAACGGGAACAAATCCGGATACTTCAACGAATCTTTGGAAACTTATGAAGAAATCAAATCCGACGTCATTCCTTTCGATCAAAAGCCGGAAATGAAAGCGAAAGAGATCACGGACACTTTGATCCAAGCCGTTCAAAGTCATAAATACCCTTTCCTCAGAGTGAACTATGCAAACGGAGATATGGTGGGCCATACGGGAAATATGAACGCCACAATAAAAGGTTTGGAATATCTCGACAAATGTTTGGAGCGTTTGAAAAAAGCCTGCGACGATTCGAACACGGTTATGCTCATCACTGCCGATCACGGAAATGCGGACGAAATGTACCAATTGGATAAAAAAGGGAACGCTCAAAATTCCAAAGACGGCATTCCGATTCCTAAAACAAGTCACACTCTCAACCCGGTTCATTTCGTAGTTTATGACCCTCAGTCAAAAATCAAATTCAACGAATCTCTTACCAGTTACGGCCTCGCAAACGTAGCGGCAACCGTTTTAGATTTGTTAGGTTTTGAAGCTCCGGAAGGATACCATCCTAGTTTGATCCAAAGATAACCGGAAATGAAGAAGTTCCCCGTTCTATTTTCCCGTTTGGGTGTTGTTTTGTTCTTTTGTTTTGTAATTTTATCCTGCGGAGAAGACTCTATCGGTTCTCTCTCCGAAGAGATGAAGCAAGAGATTCGAACCAGACTCAAACAGGAAAATTTTCAAGGGGTTGTGCTGATTTCAAAAGGATCGGAAATTTTATTCCGGGAAACGATTTATCATAAACGAGGGAGCCTTCCCAAACAACTCTATAGAAAACACAATTTTCCGTTAGGTGAAGTTTCAAAACCGTTCACTGCTTATGCGATCAAACTGCTCCTAAAAGAAAAAAAGATCAAAGAAACCGATGCGGTAAAAAACCATCTTCCTTGGTTTCCTTATCCTAATATTTCCATAGAAAATCTGCTCAGACATACAAGCGGCCTTCCCAAATATATAGAAATCGATCCCGATTTTGATGTTCGTAAGGAAATTCCCAAACGAGATCAAATCAAAGCCAATTTTTTGAATTCTCCCAGACCGGCTGCCTTTCCTCCGGGAGAATATTGGAAATACACTAGGATCGACTATCTTATATTAGGTTATTTAATCGAAGAGTTATCCGGCAAATCCTATGCAAGTTTCATTAAGGAAAAAATTTTCCTTCCTCTTGAAATGAAACATTCCTCCGTCGATTCCTCGGATTCTCTTTTAGGCAACAGCGGCATTTTATCCAACCCCGAAGATTTGGTTCTCTGGAAGGAAGAACTCAGTCATCCGAAACTACTGAATGCGAAAGAGATACAATCCTTGTTTCAAAAAACGGTTCTTTCCGATCCGATCGCATCCGATTCCATTTATTTCGGAGAAGGAATGTATTTGGGAGAATACTTCCATTGGGCTTACGGAAAAGAAAGAGCGCTTGCGAATCTGTTTTACCAAGATCGAAAAAGTGATGTATTCATCTGTCTGGTAAGTCCTTGGGGAGGAAGTAAAGGAGATCTTTCCTCCTACAAATCCATATTAACAGAAGTTATTTTTGGAGGGAAAAAACTCCGATTCAAAAATCAAACCGCCATTAAAGATAAGAATGAAATCGGAATCGATGCATTAATGAAAGATTTGAAAGTCCCCGGCCTGGGGATCGCAGTTTATAAAAACTTCGGCCTCTCTTGGAAAAAGAACTTCGGAATCAAAAATGCGAAAACGGGTGAAAAAATCACGGACAAAACACTTTTCCGTGCAGGCTCCCTTTCCAAAACGGTGACTGCAGTCACAGCAGTTAAGTTAGCCGAAGAAGGCAAACTCAATCTGTATTCCAATTGGAACAAAAAATTAAAGACATACCATATCGATCTGATGCAGAGAAAAAAAGGGGAATATGTAAATTTAGACAGTCTCCTTTCTCACACGAGCGGACTTACTGAGAAAGGAAATTGGGACGACCCTATCAACGAGAACAAAAAACATCTCATAGAACTGCAAGATACATTTTCTTCCAAAACGGGGAACGGATTAAAACTTTATTATACTCCAGGATCTAAGTCCCGTTATTCGGGAGGAGGATACAGCGTCATCCAGGAAGCGATCACTGATATCACCAAACATTCGTTCTCCAGAGTCATTCGTGACTATGTGGGACAGCCGCTGCATTGGACCAGATCCACATTTCGCCAAAACCTGACAGAAGATGACGATTACAATGAAGGTCACGATCCTGAAAGCCAAATCCTGCCTTTGAAAAATTTCGTGACTCCGGAATTGGGCGCAGGGGGACTTTGGACCACCCCCGAAGAAATCGGAAATTTATTTTTGCAGGTCGCTTTGGCCACAAAAGGAGAGTCCGAATTCGTAAGCGAATCCTCCGCCCATTATCTTCTTTCCCCAAAAATGAGTGCTGCCAACCTCACCGTCCATGCTTTGGTAGGTAGAGGATTTTTCCTGAACCGAACGGGAAGTTCGGAATATTTTTTCCACGGCGGGCACACAAAGGGACATAAGTCGCTCGCCTTTTTCAACGCCAAAAAGGGATATGGGATCGTGATTATGACCAATTCCGAGAACGGCTCTAATTTGATCTGGCGCATCCTGAGAACCGTTTCCCTTCAGGAAAAATGGGATAAATTTGTAAATTAAACTGATTGACCAAACCAAAATAATATATATTCTTCTAAGCGGTTGTGAATGGAATACACAGAGTCAAAGACCGATGATATCATTATCCTGAAACTTTTCGGCAACTTGGACATGTTAAATGCTGGAATTCTCAAGGAAAGGATCAAAGAATCCTCCTCTCAGAATGAGTTTAAATTCATTTTTGATTTAGCAGGCGTTCATTTTATAGATTCTTCGGGATTCGGGCTCATCATGTCTTTGAACGATAAGTTAGCCGAATGCGGAGGAGGACTCAGAATCGTGAACGTCTCTAAGACCATTCGCCAAATCTTTCGTATTTCCAAAATCTCTTCCGTGATCCAAATCTTCGAAAGCACGGAAGAAGCTCTCTCTTCTTTTTAAACTTTCGCAGCCACCATCTTTTTCCAAAAATTGCGTAACTTTTGTACTTTGGAATTATCCGGTACCATCTGTTCCATTGCATCCAAAAGTGTTTCCGCTTTCCCTGGCTGATTCATATGCATCAAAATCTCTGTCAATAGAAGCAGGTTTTTGAAGTTCTTAGGATCTCGAAGCCGCAGCCTTTCCGCAAAATCGCAAGCAAGTTCGAAACTTCTTCTTTGTTTGTAAGCGAATGCGATATAAAAAAGAAAGTCGGTATCTCCCGGATTGGCTTTTAAATACCGCTCTGCATGTTGAATGGCATCCTCATATCTCTTCGACTTGATGTACAACTTGGAAAGTTCTCTCAAACAATAAGGATCTTCGCTCTCCGATTCCAAAGCGAGTTCTAGGGAAATGATCGCATTTTCCCAATCCCCATCCCTGTAGGATTGAATTCCTTCTCCCAATTTTTGATAATAGTTCTTTTGTTTGGTGGCAACGACTGTAGGTTCCGCTTTTTCTTCCAAAAAGGAAATACGCAGCAAACTGAAATCGTCCGTCAGTTCCCCTTGTGTCAGTATGGATTTATAAATTCCTTCCAATTCTCCCATACCTTCCCGAACTCTTTTTAAGAACTCCGTTTCATCGTCATTGATGACCCTAACATTGTTTTCATGACTCATAAGTATGTCGTCTCTTCCGTCGGAACCGATGATCAATACGTCCCCGGGCTTCATAGGGAACACTTGGATAACGACTTCATCCCCGCTCATCTCGGTAAAACCTATCTTACGAAGAGAATGTGCTTTCTCTAAAAAGTTAGCAACTCCGTCCCGATACAAAACGATCCAAGGATGTTCCGCATTGATATAATAAAGAGTTCCTGTTTCTTCATCCACAAGTCCCATCACTGCGGACAGAAGCATATGCCCGTCGAAACTAATGAACACATTATGAATTTCTTGAAAACATTCTTTCAACCATCTTTCCGGGTGACGATCCTGAAGGTATCTTAACTTTTGAGTTCTTGTCAGGATGGACTTAAACACAGTTCCCATCACAAGAGCACCTCCTGCACCTTGGATGGATTTTCCCATCGCATCCGCATTCAAAAACACTGTGTATTTTTTACCTACAAGCTGGATGCTGTCCGTAACGGTAAGATCACCGCCTATCTCCGATTTGCGGTTACGAAACGTAAAATCTTTCATCTGTCTTTCCAAGATGGAAATGGATACAGTTTCCGATTTGGAAAAAGAACCCCGAAGAGGTTTGATGAGAAGAGAAGTCAAAAAATAATCCCCATCCTGCTTTTCTTTCAGAGTTTGGACTTCCGCCAAACTAGCATTCAATTCGGATGTTCTTTGAACCACCATATCTTCCAGATGATTCTGATGAACGGATAACTCTTCCTTCATCTCTACGAAAACTCTTCCCATTTGTCCGATCTCATCTTTACGATTCGTAGGCAAAGAACCTGGTTTCCAATTTTCTATATCGTTCATTGCGGAAGTGAGAAGTTTGATCGCTTCCACCATATCTCTGGAAAAAAGAAAGGAAATAAGGAATATAATTCCGAATAACACAAAAGATGCGATCGTAAAGAAGGACCAAATTTTCAAAGTTTTGGATTCCACTTCGTTCTCATCGATCATCACGTTGAATTCCAAATCTTTGAGAGTGTTCGCCTTTCCCGTATAAGGAATCTTAACGATGTAATAAGGTTTGTCTTTAAAATGAAATCTTTGGTTGTTTTCCAAAAGACCGGGTCTTTCTTTAATCACCGAACGAATCGTATCCGAACCGATCGTCTTTACCTTTCCCCCTTGGAATATGGCCAAATGAATTCGATTGTCTTTGGATATTGTTTTTGTGAACTGATCATCCACTACCTGACCGATGAGTATGGTTCCTTTTCCCACAAAAGGAGCCGCCAATCGGAATCCCAAACCGCTGTGCCCTTCTTCCAGACTGGCCGCCCATTCCCCTTTCATCGCTTTTTGGATGATGGGTTGATTCGCCTTATTGTCTCCGAAATCTTTCGGACGATGTGCCCGGAAATGAACCTTACCGTTCCCATCTCCGATTTCAAAAATAGAAAGACCGTATCTTTCCATAATTTTTTTGAAGTATCCCACCTGGCCGACGAGAACGTTTCGATCCGATAGTCCTCTCTCTAAAATATTTCTCGTCACAGGATTGAATGTGATTTCCTCCAAAAGAAGTCTTAGTTTTTCTTCCTTAAATTCCAATTCCCTCTGGAAGTTGCGGGATAAATCTTCGGCTCTTTGGGTTTGCGGTATATTCTTTACAGACTGTAGTAGGTAGGCAAAACTTGTGGTTAGAGCAATGACCAATAAGATCTGGCTTACACTCAGGATGAGTAAAAATTTATAACGAATGCTCATATAGTTTCATGTCCAAAGAAAAAAGTAACATTTCTTCATTTCAAAATGATGACATTCTCTTAAACGAATCGTGTAATCCAAACCAACACCAGACATGAAATCGAACGCACTTCTCTTCTTTTTGATCCTTTCCGTGCTTTTGTTTTATTATTTTCTGGAACTTCTGCTCCATAGACTGACGTTATCCGGCTTTCGTAATAGAATTCATGTCAATGGAACCAGAGGGAAATCTAGCGTAACAAGACTTATACGAGCAGGACTGAGCGCCTCAGGAGAAAGGGTTTTTGCCAAAACTACAGGAACTTTGGCTAGAATGATCTACCCGGACGGTTCGGAAAAAACCGTCCCCAGATGGGGAAAACCTTCCATATTGGAACAAATCTCCATTCTCAAAACGGCAAGGAAAGAAAAAGCGACTACCATCGTTATGGAATGTATGGCTTTGGAACCGCGCTACCAATGGGCCAGCGAAGGGATGATCTTACGTTCTCACATAGGAGTCCTTACGAACATACGTGAGGATCATCTAGATGTCATGGGTCCGACAGTGGAAGATGTCGCACGCACTCTGGCTTCCTTTATCCCTGTGAAAGGAAAACTGATATTAGGTGAAGAAAAATTCAGTTCGATCATCAAACAGGCTTGTTCCGAAAGAAAGACGGAAATCATCCCTCTTACGAAAGAACTTTCCAGGGAAGTAACGGAAGAAGAATTGTCCAAGTTTTCATATTGGGAACATAAAGAAAACATAGCCTTGGCTCTTCTCGTATGTAAAGAGTTAGGTGTCGAAAGAAAAGAAGCATTACAAGCTATGTGGAATTCCGAACCGGATCCGGGAGCACTTACCGTTTCCCCCATTCATTTTTTCGGGAAAGACATTCTTTATATCAATGCGATGGCGGCCAATGATTCAGAAAGCACTCGCAGTATTTGGCAGGAATCCAAAAAACGTTACTCAGAAAACAGAACCGGATATCTTCTTTTCAACTGCCGGGAAGATCGATTGGATAGAAGCAAACTTATGGCGGAAGAAATCGCATCTTGGCAAGATTACGAATCCATATTTCTCATCGGAACGGGAACAAAATATGCGCTCCATTCCTTGAAAAAGGAATGCCGGATCGGAACCAAAATCTTCAACTGGGAAGATACAAACCTGGATTTAATTTTCGAGTCGCTCATTGCGCAAATCAAACCCAATTCCTTTATTTTAGGAATCGGAAATATTGCGGGACTCGGATTGGAACTGGGCCAATATCTTAAGAACAGATCTCAAATCAAAACATGAACGATATACTTTCCCTATCCATCGGTTTGAGTCTGGTCATCAGCCTCATTTTCTCAGAATTTTTCGGAATCGTAGGAACAGGCCTTGTCGTTCCCGGTTATATCGCTCTCAACTTGAACCATCCTAAAAATCTGGTGATCACATTTTTGATCGCCTGGTTCGCCTATGTGTCCGTTGAAATTTTATCTTTTTTATTCATCATCTTCGGGAAAAGAAAGACCGTACTCATTTTGTTATTCGGTTATTTTTTCGGGTACCTTCTCAACTATCAGATCCTGCCGGATGTGGAAACTCCCTTTTTGTCCGATGTAAGAAGCATAGGTTTCATCATTCCCGGTCTCATCGGGATTTGGTTCGAAAGACAAGGTGTGATAGAAACTACATCCGTTCTAATCATCGCATCCATCATGGTGAAAATGTTACTCATACTTATGTTAGGTTCCGATTTTCTATGATCACAAGAGTCTATTGGAATTTATGGAAACATTCTAGGTTAGCGGTGGCACTCCTTGCGATTTTTGCGATCATAGGAATCATTGCTGTCGAATCCTTTAAGGTAAAAAAAGAACAACCCTACTTTAAGAAAAAAATCAATGCGGCTAAATTGGCGGAAAGAGGCTTTCAAACTCTTCGTCCCGATCTTCTGAAAAAGAAAAAACCGGACTATAAGGATTTGGATCCTGCCAACTCGGGGCTTGTAGGAGAATTTTTAAGTCCTGTAACGAGTAACACAGGCTCTTTATCTTCCAAACAAACTTCGGTGAACCCTAATTTTGCGGCAGTGCTCGTCCATCTGATGAAAAAAGCGAAACTGGAAGAAGGGGACACCGTAGCAGTTGCGATCTCAGGATCTTTTCCTGCATTAAACATTTGTTTGTTTGCAGCACTGGAAACGATGAAACTGAAACCCGTCGTTATTTCCAGCACCTCCGCTTCCCAATTCGGAGCCAATCACTCTCATATGTTGTGGCTGGATATGGAAAGAATTTTAGAAGAAGAATCCATTTTCTCAACCAGGTCCTCTTACGCTTCTTTGGGAGGAACTCAGGACAAAGCGATAGGGATGTCTGCGGAAGGAAAAAATCTTCTATTAGCAAGCATTAAACGAAATAAAGTGAATTATTTGGATCCTTCCAGTTTTGAAGATTCCATTCTGCAAAGAATGGATTTATATCAAAAACTTTCCATGGGGAAACCGATCAAAGCATTCATCAATATAGGAGGTGGAACCACCGTATTAGGGACCAGCCTCGGCAAACAAGTGTTCAAGAGTGGCCTAATCTCCCAGCTTCCTGACGATGTGAATCCTCCCGACTCTGTGATCAAAGAGTTTTTACAAAAGGATATCCCCGTCATCAATATCATCCAAGTGGAATCCCTCGCTAGAAAATTCGGACTGCCGGTTGCTCCGAAAAAAACTCCCAAACCCGGAGAAGGAAAAGTTTTCATCCAGGAAGAATACAATCCCACCATTTGTTTGTTCGTATTATTCATTCTTTCCGTCGGGCTTTACGGAGTGACTAAACTCGGATGGGGACAAAATCCGATCGATTTCCAACTTCCGGAAACCATTCGGGGAAATCAAAATACTAGGGAAAAGGCTTGATGAACCGTCTAAGTACAGGAGACTCTTTTTGTGATTAAGTTCATCCTACTATCCCTGCTTCTATTCCTCATCATGCGAGTGATTTCTAGAATGTTCTCGATTACATCGGGACAAAATTCGGGAAACAAAGAAACTCCCAAATTCTACGTTTATCGAGAAGGGCCAGGTTTCGGCCAAACCCAGATCAAAAAGGAAAAAGACATTTCCGAAAAAGGAAGAATCTTAGAAGACTAAAGAATTCTTTTTCAGTAAATTTCCTTCTTTCCGATGATAGAATCAGTATGTCTCATTTCTATCGAATCCTGCTCCTGCCGATTTTAGCAGCTACCATTCATTGCGGTGTTCCCAAGGGAGAATTTGGCTGGGCCATTACAAAAGCGGGGGAGATAGACATACTGGAAAAACAAATCCAAATCATCACTGACTATAAGATGATGAGAGACGGTTTGATTTTTTCTCCCTCCGATACCATCCATTACGTATATTCTTTCTCCCGCAATCCCGGATCGGAACTTGATTTTTATATTTCTCTCAACCGTTACGAATTGGATTACGTGGAAATCGACATCAAAAAGAAAAATCCGGAAACGGAGTCCGGTGCGATCCGGGATGAATTTTCACAACTGATCACAGGAGAATATCTTTTGAAGATCGTTCATGAAGGAGATACAGTGGATGAAGTGAAATTCCAAGTGCTTCCGGAAGAAGGTTACACGGAAGAAACGATTGAACAAGAATTAGCCGGCGATCAAAAAGACGAACTGATCAAATACTCTCGCTGAAAGGAGGAACTACGACTCCGTTCGTAAGAATTTTCTCCACTCTTCTTTTTTCCTTCAAAGCAAGTTGAATCTCTACTTCTCCTCCCAGTTCGATTACTAAATCGTAATATCCTAAAGCCTTTTGGAAGTCTCTGTATTGTTCGGACAATACACCCAGGCGGAATAATAATTTCAGAACAGGGACTTTATCGAGTTTGGTTTTGAGGACTCGAACCCTTGCTTCCTGATCTTCTATTTTGATATCCATCAATCTGTATTGGGAAAGCGCATCGTCTTCCGTTGTTATGAGAAGGTCTCTTTTAACTTTTTGTTTTTTGGCTTTGAGCTCTTCCAGTTCCTTTTCCGCTGCTATATGTTGTGTCTCCAGTTTTTTCCATTGAGAATAAGCAAGATTGAGTTTGTTTCTTTCCGCCTCCCAATTGCGCATCCATTTGTCTTTTCTGGAAAGATGATAGAATGCGATGGATTCCAAGTCTTCCAAATTGGATGTTTGTTCCAAGCCGGGGTTCCAATCTTTGCTGTTTCGGTCGAGCCAGTAAGTCAGAAACTCACCGCCTTTTTTTAAGTCACCGATCCCTGTGGCAAAAAACACTCCCATCTCGAAAGAAACTCTCGTTTTCTCAGAGTTATCCGGAGAGGTTTGAAAAAACTTTTCGTAATAATTTCCTGCGATTACTTTTCTCTTCAAATCCGCATTGATTGTCGCCAAACGAAGATATGTTGATATTAGGTTCTGCTTTTGTGTTTCGTCCAAAGGATTGACCTTCAAAAGCAGTGTCAGATATTTTTCGTAGAAATCGGCGGCTTTTTCTTTTTTACCGTCTTGTCTGTATTGTTCCGCAACATCGAAAATCACCTGAGGATTTTCAGGCCACACAGAATATGCCTTTTCCAATAGAAGTTCGTATGCGAAAAAGTCGGTGTTTCTTTTGTAGTCGAAAAGTACGTAAATTCCTTTTCCTGCAACCCCTAGTTTGTTTATGATCTTGAGTCTTTCTTTGTTATCGTCTTCGATTTTTTTGACAACGTTCGCCATGGCATAAAGTGTTTGGGAATCGGATTGTTGTTTTTGATTCAAATAAGGAAGATATCTAGTTTGCAGAGAAGTTTCATAATTTTGAATAGCGGTCTTTAGGTTTCTTTCCCTGGATCTTACGATTTCTTCCTGAAGCGCTTCCTCGATTCTGATTTCAGAAGGAGATTTACCGGAACGAGCCGATCTAGCAGACGATAGATGCAATTCATCTTTGGCTTGTTTGTATTCTTTTTCCGCTTTTTCTTTGTTTGCCCAAACTTGTTTGTGTTCTAAAGCGGAACCCACGAACAGGGATTGATAATCTTCTTTTTGCCATTCCCCGTCTCGAAACATAACTTCCGTTTGATCTAAAGGATGATAACGAAATGCGGCCAAATAATGTCTGAGCGAAGGCGCGTATTTTTCAGACTCTGCATACAACTTCGCCAAACGAATATGAAGCTGGTAAAGGACGGGAGAGTCCCGAACGATATAGGTTTCGGAATGTTTATGAGTGCTTTCCCAAAGAAGGAGGCGGATGTCGTTCGAATCGGAACGGGAAGAATAGATGTTCCCTTTTTCCCGATCCTCCCAAATTCTTTTTTCCTCGATGAATTGGCTGTAGTACCTCTTCAGTAATCCTTCCGCTTCCCTGATTTTTGTCTCAACGGATTTAGGGCCTGTTTCCATGGCTTCTTCGGTAGGATTGTCGGTGAGAGATGTAGTACCTTCTACAACCGGAGTCGCAGGGTTTTCCGGTTCATTCGGATCGGTAGTTGCGGTAGGTACCACAACGGGGCGGAGAGCGATCCCGGAATCTTCGTCTATGGGAATCCTTTTTTCCGAATCCAGCTGAGCCAGCTCCTCGGGAGAAATTACCTGGAGAGGATTCATGTACAATCCGGACAGAGGGTTGCGTCGATCTTCCTCTCCCGCCCAAAGGGGGAATAGTAAGATGACGAAAAAATAAACAAATCTGTTCGGAAAAAGGCGCATCTCGAATGATTCTCTATCTACTCTAACCTATCGGCGAAAAAAGAAAATCCTTTCCTCTAAAAGATGTTGTCAATGAAAGAACTTCATCTATGAAGAAGGATAGAATGTGGTAGGTACCACAAAAACAGATTCCCATTTCAGAAGAATCTCCTCCGAAAAAAGAGGATTCGTAAGTAGGTACCACAAATCTGCCGAAAACCCGGGGCAATATGGCAAAAAACATAGTCGAACGTTATCTGGTATTGAAAAACAAATACCGCAATTATGACACGAAATATGCCCTCAAAAGGATGCAGGCATTCCGATTGGCCACTCAGGAACTTTCCCGCAAAGGTTACGAAGTCGCTTTGGAAATCTTAGGTTCCATCAATTTCGGAATCGTGGAACCTACTTCCGACGTGGACTGTATCCTTTTGATAGAATGCAATGTTCATAAAGAGCATGGCTGCTGCCCTCCCCACTGCAATAATGTAACTTTCGTTAAACAAGAAATTTCGAAGTTCGTTCAGAAACGTTTGGCCCCGGAAACTTTCAATATAGAATATTTGGACACGATCAATCTGAAGTATGTAGAGGAAAAAATCAGAGAAGAGAAAGTATTGGGCGATGAGACTTTGTTCTGCCTTCTTTTTTACAGAAATATAGGAAGGCCGGTCAACCGCCCTCTCTTCATTCCTTACTGTGACGAGCTGGAAGAAAATGCCGACTTTGTGCGAGAAATCATTCCCTGGGCTTCGGAAGCGTTGGAAGGATATCTCAACACCAACCAACATAGATTGTCATTCAATAAGTACAACGAGAGAATCAGGGCGAGAGGATTGGATCTTCCGGAAGGACTCCAACAAGAATTACACGCTTATATGGAAGGAGAAGGTCACACAGGTTGATCAACCCGCGTGCCGGATTGAGTTCTGACCCAAACTAGCATTCTCCAAATGGCGGATGTCTTTTCCCGTATTCAAACGCACCAACTCTTCGGCTACGTTGACGGAATAGTCACCTAACCTTTCCAAGGCGAGAATGATGCGGTAGATGTCTGCGAATTCCACTTTTTCCATATCGTTCGCATCTCTGTATTTTTTAAAAGCTTCCGTACAAAGACCATTTAACTCATCTTCAATGGTATTCACACTTCCCATAAACCTTTCTTTTTCTTCTACAAGAGACTCGATCGCCATTCCCGCAAGAGTGATCACTCTGGAAAGAATCAATCCCATCGGTTCCTCTTTTTTGAAAAGACCTTTGCGGATCGTTTTGTAACGAAAAACTTCCGCACAGTTGACCACCTGATCTCCCATCCTTTCCATGTTTCTTGTGATACGAATGGCGGAGAGTGCGAAACGAAGAGGATCTTTTTTAAGAATGATGTCGCTGTCGACATCCCCCATCCCCAAAATATTTCGATTGGTGATCGCTTCTAAGATCGCATTTTGGGAGAGGTTGTCGTTTTCTTTTTCCAGCTCATCGATGAGATCATCCCGGCTGACGATGGTATCGGCAAGTGCGTAATCATCGTTCTCCAGAACATCACCTAACATGATGACTTGTTCAAGAACAAGCTCCGCCATAGAATAAAGATTTTTTCGAAGGTAATAAAATTTGGAGATCATCATAGCAGTCAGAATACTTAGACAACTGCCATGTCGGAAATTTCCTCTACCGTAAGAATTTTTTCAATATCGATCAAAATGATGAACCGATTGTCTTTTTTACCTACCCCAGTGATATAACGGGAAGAGATTCCTTTCACGGAAGGAGGAGGAGGGTCTACTTGGCTTGCTGGAAAATGAACCACATGAGACACCTTGTCCACAATGACCCCTACCGATTTTCCACCGATGCTGATGACAATGGCTCTTTCCGCATTGGCTTCCGCACCCGTTTTGATATTGAGTCGTTTGGCTAGGTCGATCATGCGAACCACTTTACCGCGAATGTCCATGATCCCCGCAAAATAGTTCTTAGACTGGGGAACACGGATCAGGTTGGTGATCTTAACGATCTCTTCCACAATCGTAATCGGGATTGCATATTCCTCATCACCTAAGTTGAATATGATGTACTGCTCGTGGATGAATTGATTACTGCTTGTAGATTCTTTTGCCATGGATTCAAGGCCTGTCTAAAAATAGACATAGCCGTTATAGAAAAAATATGAACCCAGGGATAGAAATGACAACACTTTTGTAAAAAGGACAGATCGTTTTCTCACAAGAAAATCAAGTAATCCTGCGGCCATACCCAATCCGGCAAGAGTCCATCCTAATATGACATAATCATAGTAAGTGATGTAGATGAGATAGGCCAAACCGAATCCCAAGCTGAGATCCTGCAAATCCCCCAAGACCCTTCTTTTGAAGCGTGTCCAGAGGCTTCCTCTGGCCTTTCTAGCCTCTCTGCGCTCCCTCCTCCATCTTTGGAACCTAGTTTCCCGCACAATCCCGAAAACGGAATCATAACGAGTAGAAGATGGGAAACGGGAACCTCTCCCCTCTCTGCCTTCCCGGTCCAAAGGTTCGGGAACAAAGGGAGGAAAAATATCATAACAGCCTCCGATGGAAGCCAAAAGATCTTGGTCGGGAAGAGTGGAAAAATAATCTCGAAATGGCCAGAGTTTGCGGAAGACGGGGTATGCCCTTCCTGAAGAAACATCTTTCTCCTGGAGTACTGTACCATTACGAACAGTGGCCGCATAGATACGGCCCTTTTCTTCTTTGATCTCTACTGCTAGCCTAACGAGCCTTTCGTGAAAGTTGAACTCAGCCTCTAGGACGTCCCCTAGAGCTGTTTCCATAGTATAGGCACGGATGAAACCCGGTGTGCGGGGTTTCTGTTTCCTCCAGACATGCTTCATAGCACATCTATCGGAGGAAAAAGAAAGTCACTGAAGGAAGATTATTTCTTCTTTTTGTGTCTGTTGGCTCTTCTTTTCTTCTTACGTTTATGGGTTGCGATTTTTCTGCGCTTTCTCTTTTTTCCGGAAGGCATTCCTTCCTCCTTATTTAAGCCTGTTATGTCAAAATTCTAATCAAGGTACTTTTGTAAAACTTTATTTTTCCGCATATTTGAAAGCATAGATTTGATCTCTCCTACGCCTTCTCTGGAAGAAACAAACAATACGTCCGGTTCTTCGACCACGATGAGGTCATCCACTCCCAAAAAGGCGATGAGTTCCTTCTGAACGGAGGAAATATTCCCTTTGGCTTTGTGATAAAAAACTTCTTTTCCCTGGTGATGGTTCTTGTGGGAATCTCCCGGCAGGATCCTCTCCAAAGACATCCAGGAACCCACATCGTCCCAATTGAAACTCGCCTCCACCATTCGGATGCGGCTGGATTTTTCCATGATGGCAGTGTCCACCGCTTCGCTGGGAAGAAGTGCGAACGCATTTTTGAGATCTCCGAAATTTTTAAAAGGAAACCCGCTTTTTAACGGTTGTAAGATGGAAGGAGCGTATCTTTCGAATTCTTGCAGAATGGTTTCCACTCGGAATAGGAAAATACCGGGATTCCAATAGAAGTTTTTCTTTTTAATGTATTTGAGAGCGGTTTTGAAATCGGGTTTTTCGAAGAACGCTTTGACTTGGTATCCTACATCCGTCGGTTTTCCCGCACTGATGTATCCGTATCCCACTTCGGGACGATTGGGTTTCACTCCCAGAAGAACAAGTCCGTGCTCTGTTTCGAATAATGCTTGTTCGATGGTTTTTGTAAAATCTTTTACAGGATCGATGAATGCATCCGCAGAAAGAACGATTAGATTCGGATTCCCGAATTTCTTTTGAAAATAAAGTGCGGAAAGTGCGATGATGGGAGCTGTGTTTTTTCCTTCCGGCTCAATGATGAAATTATTGGAAGGAAACTTAGGATCTTTTTTTAGGATTTCGTTTTTGAGAGTTGCGTTCGTTCCGATGTAAATGCGGTCCGCACTTGTAATCGTTAACGCCCGATCGATGGTCTCTCGGAGAAGAGTTTTATTGGAATAAACTTTTTGAAGTTGTTTCGGAGAATTCGTACGGGAACGGGGCCAGAATCTCTCCCCTTTCCCCCCTGCCATAATAAGAACAACCGGTAATTCTTTAGGTAATTTTGCCATAAGTACAAAAGTCGACTAGAAGCCAGATTTTAAGAGAGGAGGAAAAGGAAAACCACAAAAGCTTTTAAGCGCTAGCCGCATCCTTAGGGGTTTCTTCCGAATGAAGTTTGATCGGTTTCGCCGGGATGATTGTGGAAATCGCATGTTTGTACACTAAATTTTGTTTGTTATCGTTTTCCAAAATGATGGTGAAGTTGTCGAAACTTACCACTTTGCCTTTCAAAGGAACCCCGTTTAACAAGTAAATTGTGAGATCGATTTTTTCTTTTCTAGCAGTGTTGAGAAGTTGGTCTTGAATGTTATTTTTTGCAGACATTGGAAATCCCGAGTGTTTTCTATATTTTTTAATCTATCTTTGTATATTCTTTGAGCGCCTTTTCCCAAGACATGGGAGAAAGAAGAGGGTCTTTTCGAAACCAAGTGACCTGTCTTTTGGCGTAGTTTCTGTGAGACTGAGCCAACCGTTCTAGGAATGAATTAACATCTATCCTTCCATACAAGAAATCAAGCGCAAAATTATACCCTAGAGATTGAAGGCCGGGACAATCGGATCCGTATTTCTCTTCCACTTGTTTTGTCTCTTCCAACATCCCGTCTTTCAAAAGTCCGGGAACCCTTTCTTCGATTCGACGATAAAGTTCCTCTCTCGGCCAATCGATCCAAGCACCTTTGGGCTGAAGTTCCGGGAACTCTTGTAAAAAACCTCCAGTGGTTTGGGAAGATACCTCAGACCATAGAACTCCGGTGAGTACAACTTCGAGTGCCCTTCTCACCCGATATCCGTCCGTTTCCGAAATGTTCGTGAACGCTTTAGAATCTTTTTCTCTTAAGAGGGCGACTGCTTCCGACAAGGGAATGTTTTGTGCAAAATCTTTTGTCTCTTGTGGTACGTTTGGTACGGGATACATCCCTAAAAGAAATGCTCTGAGGTAAAATCCGGTTCCACAGATGAAAAAGGGAATCTTCTTTTTTTCCCAGATAGAGAACACCGCCTGCCTTGCCCATTCGGAATATTCTTTGGCGTTGGTGGATTTATCTGCCGTAAGAGTTCCTACAATCCAATGGGGGATGTGGGAAAGTTCTTTCGAGGTAGGAGATGTGGTACCTACGGCAAGTTCCGAATACACCTGCCGGGAATCGAAAGATACAATTTCAAAACGATGGGGATCTAGGGATTGAGTGAGAGAAGTTTTGCCGGATCCAGTAGGTCCGGCAACAATGGGAAGGAACGGGGAAAAAGGGGTAGGTACCACAAAAGGAAATATCTATTCCTCTTCTTCCGTGCTGGATGCTACCTCATCATCTTCCGCTTCTTCTAATTCTTCACCTTCTTCGAGGATTTCATCCTCTTCGATCATGGTTTCCTCTTCTTCTTCCACCTCATATTCACTTTGGCGGATGGCTGCCATTCTCGACTTGATGGCAGGTTTTGCCAGCTGGTCGGCTCCACATTTAGGGCATTTTTTCTCAGGCTTATTGAGATCGTAAAACTTAGTGGAACAGGAATAGCAGGAGAATTTTTTCCCAAGCGGCCCATTAGAGATGATCTCGATTTTTGCGGACTTGGAAGGAGAGAAACTGGCTTTTTCCTTGGAAGTAGGTTTAGCACTCACCGCAGGAGCTGGTTGCTTCGCTTTCGGTGCTGATTTGGGCGAACCCGCCGGTTTCACAGGGGGAGACTTTTTCTTCTCCTCCTTTTTAGGGGCAGATTTGACTTCCTTGGCCGCCTTTTTCTTAGGGGGGGCTGATTTTTTGACTGCTTTTTTTGCTACCATAGGAGTTCTTTTGACGATTTTCGGAGACCCCATCTCTGGGACAACCTTTTTGAAATTGGACGGTTTTCTCCTGGAATAAAATAATAGGAAAGTATTTTTTTTACTATGACCCAATTAAGTGTAAATGTAAATAAGATCGCTACCTTACGAAACTCTCGGGGGGGAAATATCCCGAATGTGGTTCAGTTTTGCGAATTGATCTTAAATGCAGGAGCTCATGGAATCACAGTCCATCCGAGAGAAGACGAACGCCACATAACAACACAAGATGTGTTCGCAATCAAACAATTTTTACTCGATTACAATAGAAAACATTCCACTCATAAAGAATTCAATATCGAAGGAGAACCCAGCGAAAGGTTCGTCCAACTTGTTTTGAAAGCAAGTCCGGACCAAGCCACTCTGGTCCCTGTGACTCCGGGAGAAATCACTTCCGATCACGGTTTTCTTCTGAAAGATATTTCCGTGAAAAATTCGATTTCTCCGATCATTGAAAAATTCCACAAATCGGGAATTCGAGTTTCCTTGTTTATGGATACGAATTTAGAACAATACAAAATCGCAAAAGAAATCGATGCGGATCGAATCGAACTCTATACAGGTCCTTTCGCGCACGCATTCGACGGATCGGAAGAAGCGGGAAAAGTTTTTTATAAAGAATATGAAGCTGCAGCCAACGAAGCCCGCAAACAAGGTTTAGGTGTCAATGCGGGACACGATTTGGATACGAACAATCTGCGTATTTTTTCCCACCTCCCTCATTTAGCGGAAGTCTCCATCGGCCACAGACTCGTGTCGCAAAGTCTCATCGATGGAATGGAAAAAACTGTAAAAGAATATCTTAAAATTCTTTCGAAAGATTCCTAAGTCGGGAATAATGAGGATCTTGCTCCAATAAAAGTTTGGCAGACCGCTCCAATGCGAGAGCCAAACTCGCTTCCGTTTTTCCCTTTTTTTTCACCTTTTGTATTTCTGCCAAAAAGGATTTCAAATGTTCCCTTCCTGAAGATTCATTTCCTTGAATGGCAGCCTCTCTGACTTGTCTCCAAGCTTCGGATATAGGATGAACATAGACGGAACCAGATTTACCTAAATCTCCCTGATGGTACAAAGAAGTATCCCAAACCTTGGAAAAAGGATCGGATTTCACACGGTCTTCCACAAGTCTTTTGGAATATTGAATGCGGGCATTCGTTATGAATGGCAGGATCTCCGATTTTTCGGATTCAGTAAATGTGGCAAAACAATCTGCCAAACTTCCCTTTTTCAACATATCTTTTGTTATATGACCTGCTTTTGCCAACTGAAGAAAGCCGGGGAATGCGGATTGTTTTTTGGACTCTATTTTACAAGATTGTAATGTTTCGGAATAGGCAGCCAAAACCTTTCCTTCTTCGTTTTTTTCGGAAAGATTTTTCAGGTTCCCCGATTTTTCCGCAGATAAACGAAGCATATTTTTGTAAGAAGTATCGTCCGGATTTTTATCCAAAGCCTTCTCGAATGCGGAATAACTTTCCTCGTAATTGCCTCTGCGATACTCATAAAGACCCCAAGTATAACACAAAAAACCGTCATCAGAGTCCTGATTACGACAAACATATCTTAAACGAGAAATGGCTTTTTCCTTCGATTCCGGATGACTCCAGAAATCCAACAAAACCTCTTCCAAAAACCCCAAAGTTTCCAAACTATACGGATCGGAATATTGGTTTTTGCCGGTGCCTAAACAGAATGAAAACCCTAAAATACAAAAAAGAAAAATAACAAATCCTTTCATGGATCTGTCTATGATAACGTAATAAACAAGGATTGTCCTGATTTTTTTCAGTTGCCCTCACCGGAAAATAGAGTTTTCCTTGGCAAATCCATACAAGAAAGTAGAGAGTTCCCTTGAAACGTATCTTATATCTAATCTCCCTTTTGACCCTTCTCAGCCTGGCTCTCCCTGCTGGATTTATTTCCTGCGAACCAGAGGCGAAAAAGAACCCTAAAAATCACAAAGTATTTACTTATGAAGATTTCGAGTCCGTAGTCAACACGATCGACCGAAATTACATCGATAAAAACATCAACAAAAACAGAGCATTCACGGATGCTGCGGGGTTCGCAGTGCTCAGTCTTCCCCACCCTCTTTATCTCTATCCTGAAAGTTACTTCAACGAAAGGGAAAAATACGAAGACAAACAAGATCTAATGCCGGGAAAAACATTCAAGATCTCTCCTTCCGATAAATTCGTGTTATTTGATCCTGACTACGATCAGGTGGAAAAAATTCAGAAAGAAAAATTAAAGAAGAACGAAAACAAAAAACTTTCCGATGAAGAACTCAAAAAGCTCATCGAAAAGGAAAAACTTAAAAAATCGATCATCGCTGCGAAATGGGAAGAAGTCAATTTCACAAAAAAAGACTTCGATCGAGTGATCGCTTACGTAAACGACAATTTAGATAAATACAAAACCCCAGTGCTGAAAGGTTTGGTGGAACTCGAATCCGAATTCGGCGAAGAAGGTGAAGAAAAGAAAGAGTTCACCATGGAACAAGTGTTTGTAAGCGCTGCCAACGGTTATCTGAATTCTTTAGATCCGCATTCCAGTGTATTTTTGAAAGATCTTTGGGAAGAGTCGATGGCGAAAATCAGCGACGGTTCCTTTGAAGGAATCGGAGCGGTTCTTTCCGGTGGAGGATCCAGAGAAGTAGTCGTTGAAAATCCTTTGGAAGGAAGCCCTGCTCTCAAAGCTGGAATCAGAAGCGGTGATGTGATTCTTGGTGTGGACGGAAAAAGCATCAAAAACCAGTCCTTAGATAAAGTCGTCAAAAAGATCAAAGGAGAAAAGAACACAAAAGTAGTTCTTACGATCCGCAGAAAAAGCAACTCGGGCAATATTGAAATCGAAGTCGTTCGAGATAAGATCACGATCAAAAACGTAAGTTATCACCTGTTAAAGGAAAATCCTCAAGTCGGTTATATCAAACTGACAGGTTTCGTGAGAACCGACGGAGAAGAACCTGCAGACTCTTTGATCGAAAAAGGTTTGAGATCCCTGGAGGAAGAAGCCAAAACCAACGGCAAAGAATTGAAAGCGGTTGTTTTGGATCTTAGAAATAACGCAGGCGGTTATTTGGACCTGGCAGTGGACATCGCAGATATGTTCATAGAAAAAGGTTTGATCGTATCTACTAGAAATCCTGCCGTTAAAGGTTCCGATGAGCAGTATGCAAAAGAGAAAGATATCACAAATCTTCCGTTAGTTGTTCTGATCAACGCCAGATCCGCCTCTGCTTCCGAAATCGTAGCAAGTGCCATCCAGCACCACGGAAGAGGTCTTCTTTTGGGAGAAAGAACTTTCGGAAAAGCTACCGTTCAAAAGTTAAGTCCTCTTCCTGGAAATTCCGATTACCTTCTGAAATTCACTAATTCCAGATACTACTCTCCTTCCGGAAAAACGATTCAAGTCGTAGGAGTTTCTCCCGACATTGAAGTTTCTGAAGAAGCTGACGGAACCTTCCCTTTCCGTTACAGAGAAGAAGATATGTGGAACCATCTTCCTAAGATTCCTTACGACGGTGTGGTGAAATCCAAATTTAAGATCGATGCCATCAAAGATTATGTGAAGAAAAACGGAAAAGCGGAAGCATTCATCAAACAACATGCAAACGATGCAATCAAACCCGATTATATGTTGGTTCGCAGTGTGGACTACATAGAAGGTATGTTAAACGCTAAGTGAATCGAATTCAAACCGATTTTTTAATCATCGGAAGCGGAGTAAGCGGACTTTTCAGTGCGCTCAAACTCGCTCCTCTAGGTTCTGTTGTAGTAGTTACGAAAAAAGCGGACTATGAATCCAATACGAATTATGCGCAAGGGGGGATTGCCTCCGTTTTCGATGATAAAGATAAGTTTGAAGAACATATAGAGGACACTTTAAGTGCCGGTGCGGGTCTATGCGACATGGAAGCCGTACAAGTTTTGGTAAAAGAAGGCCCTACCAGAGTGAAGGAACTTTTGGACATAGGAGTTCCTTTTACCAGAGACGAATCCGGAAATTTGGATTTAGCCAGAGAAGGCGGTCACAGAAGACATAGAATCGTTCACTCCCACGACAGAACAGGCAGCGCCGTCGAAACCGCTCTTTTGGATGCAGTACATGCAGTTCCGAATATTCAAATATTAGAAAATCATGCCTGTGTGGATCTAATCACACGCCACCATTTGAAAAACAAAGAGGCTCTTCCTCTTCGTTGTTACGGCGCTTACATAGTCGATACGGAAACGGGAGAAGTATTTCCTGTTATCGCCAAAAAGACGATCCTAGCTACGGGAGGATCCGGCCAAGTTTATCTGCACTCCACAAATCCTGGCATTGCCACAGGAGACGGAGTCGCATCCGCCTATCGTGCCGGAGCCATCGTTAAAAATATGGAATTCTATCAATTCCATCCTACTTCTCTCTTCCATGAACAAGGCAATTCCTTTCTCATCTCGGAAGCTGTGAGAGGTCACGGAGGAATTCTCAAAGAAATCAGCGGACGCCCTTTTATGAAAGACTATCATGAAATGGGAGAGTTGGCACCGAGAGATATCGTTGCCAGAGCCATCGATGATACGATGAAAAAAAGAGGGGAATCCTACGTTCTTTTAGACATCACTCACAAACCTGCAAATGACATCATCCACCACTTCCCTACGATTTATGAGCGTTGCAAAAAACTAGGGATCGATATCACAACGGACCCGATTCCTGTGGTACCTGCGGCACATTTCATGTGCGGAGGAGTGGCTACGGATCTATTCGGAAGGACCAACATCCAAGACTTATATGCCTGCGGGGAAACAGCTTGCACAGGAGTCCATGGAGGGAACAGACTCGCTTCGAACAGTCTTTTGGAGTGTTTAGTATTCTCTCATAGAATTGCAGATGATATCCGATCGGAAGGGAAATTGGAATATGCGAAAGAAAGCACACATATTCCGGATTGGAACAAAGAAGGTACCACAAATACCGAGGAATGGGTTCTCATCTCGCACGATTTAGTCGAGATCAAAACAATCATGAGCAATTATGTGGGAATCGTACGCTCCAATCTTCGCCTGGAAAGAGCTCTGCGACGTCTGAATTTAATTTCCGAAGAAGTAAAAGATTACTACAACAGAACGACCGTTTCTCTAGGATTACTGGAACTGCGAAATCTGGTTAAAGTGGCCGAATTGATCGTAAGATCCGCTCTTTTAAGAAAAGAAAGCAGAGGTCTTCACTTCAGTACAGATTATCCGGAAGATCGTTCTCCTTCACGAAAAGACACAATCCTTTCGAATAACCCCTAACGTTTCATAATTCATTTACCTACCTATCTCGATCCTTCGCATCTATTCTTAAGAATGGCTCCAATCCATTCCTTAAAATACCTATAATTTAAGCCTTAGAAGAGAAAAAAGATTGCGGCATCATTCACCATAACGAGAATTAGTTCCAATTTTTTCTTGGGCCCTGTGACTCATGGGGCGAAGCTGTGTCAAAACGTTACCTTAAATAAACAACTGTTCTCTGTGGCAGCCAAAAACCTGTTTGGCTCCATATAACGCCTATCCCGAATGTATATAAAAGATCAGAGGATTATGTCACATAAAGACTAACACATAGAAGCGATCCCAAAAAAATACTTTACACATGATTAGTATCCATAAACAATCATACTGTTTTTCCAATGTCTCGCTTCATTCGTCTCAATTTCTCCGCTGATATCAATCGTTACACCCTCAGTTTCCCTTTCGATCGACAATGGTATCAGAAGGCCCAATCAATTCCCAAAGGACAGTTTGACCGAGAAAATAAAGTTTGGATCTTTCCTTCCGATGCTGAAACCATCCGGTCTCTGTTGCGAGTCTTTCAAAACGAACCGATCCGCCTCAATCTAAGAGATCTTCCCAAATCGGCTCCCATTCTGGAAGATTTATTCCATGCAATGAGGGAAAGAAATTATTCACAGCAGACTTACCGTACATATCGTAACTGGATCTTTTCTCTTTGCTGCCATTACGAAAAACTCCCCAGTCAAATCACTTCCGAGGAAATTCATCAGTACATCAAAGATTCGCAGATAAATAAAAATCTTTCTTCGGCAAGCGTGCGTTCCATGAGGCAGGCGTTTCTGTTTTATTTCATAACGATCCGCTCCCAATTGCACGATCTATCTTTTCCCAGAATGAAGAAGGAGCTGCACCTTCCTGAAGTTTTATCCGATCAAGAAACAAAAAAATTATTCGCATCGATCCTCAATCATAAACATAAGGCTTTACTTAAACTGGCATACTCCGCAGGACTCCGAGTGAGCGAAGCGGTTCATCTTAAACTTTCGGACATCGACTTCGAAAGAAAAACGGTTCGAGTCAAATCGGGTAAAGGCAAAAAAGACAGATATTCGATCTTAGCAGACTCTCTCTGTATAGAGTTAAAATCTTATTTAGAAGAAAGGTTCAAATCACTTAAATTTTCCGATAGATATGGCAAAGATCAAAAAGCGGAAAACAATCCTTGGCTTTTTCCCGGAACGGAAGGAAATCCCCTAGCGGTTCGATCTGCAGAAAAGATTTTCGAGGCCTCCAAAAAAAGAGCCGGAATTCGAAAGAAAGTGAGCTTCCATTCTCTGCGCCATGCATTTGCCACTCATCTTTTGGAACAAGGTACTGACATTCGAGTGATCCAAACCTTACTAGGACATTCTAGCATTCGCACCACTCAAATCTATGCGAAGGTCTCCAAAGCCCAATTCCAAAAAATAAAAAGCCCCTTAGATCAACTCTAAGGATACACGGATATCACCCTCTCTAAACACATAGCAAGAAACGAAGATACAACGATCACCACAAAAATGCAGATATACCGTAAGGCGGCGGTGGTAGTTCTATTGCAGGTGTAAAGAAAGACGGAGAGAGGGAGTTAGCTGAAATGTGGCAATTTGAAAGATGAAATAAAAATGAATCTGTAAGAATTTAATAACAATAAAAAGCATCACTGATCCGCAAGCTGGACAATCATTCAGTGAGATAATGTGCCAAATTAAAGCCCTTCTCCCAAAAAAAGAACGAAAATAAGACACTGCACAGAAAAAACGCTGATTGGAATTCCGCATCTGGATTTCATAAGAATTATCTTTCAAAAACGAACTCTTGTAACTAAATAATAGTTGCAAACTAACCCGAAATTCGTCTAAATTCTAGATGTGTCAAAAATTGATAAGCTGATTGCAAGGTTTAAAACAAAACCAAAAGATTTTACTTATGATGAGCTGAGAAAATTGCTAGGTGCTTTAGATTATTTAGAAGACAATTCAGGAAAGTCTTCGGGATCTCGAGTTGCATGGGTGCATTCAAAAACTAAGCACATCATAAGACTACACAAGCCACATCCACAAAATATTCTTAAGGCTTACCAAGTTGCACAAATTTTAGATGAATTAATAGCAGAAGGATATATCCAATGAAAGACATTATCGAATACAAAGGTTTCCTAGGGTCTCTACATTTTGATTCAGAGGATGAGATTTTTTTTGGGAAGATTGAAGGTATTGAAGATCTCATTTCATTTGAAGGGCAGTCTGTTAAAGAAATCAAAAAAGCATTTACCGAATCCGTTGATGATTATTTGGAATTATGCAAAAAAGCTAAAAAAAGTCCCGAAAAATCTTTCAAAGGTTCATTCAATGTTCGAATTTCTACCGATTTACATAGACGTGTTTATCGGAAATCTTTGATTGAAGGTATTTCCCTTAACCAATTAGTCCAAAGGGCTTTGGAAAAAGAAATTGATACTAGAACGCCACACTTCAGCTAACTACGGCTTACCGCTTCGCTTCGGGATTCGCATAGCTCACCCTTGCTCGGTCTTCGACACATTTCTTTCGTGTCACTGCGCTTGCTGAGCAATCTCGTGCCACTTCAGAAACGTCGGCAAGCCTAGTTCGTTATACGAAATCGCAAAAATCTTTTTGACATTAATGTGTAAAAAAAGAATTGACAAATATCTCATTTTGAGATATTCTTTCCTTGGTGCACATTATCAGCTGGAAGCAATTGGATGATTTTATTAGAAAATATCCAAACTCCGAGTCTTCCCTAAAAAGCTGGTTTAAAATCGTTAAAAACACTAATTTTAATGACTTCAATGATTTAAGGAAAGTTTTCA
>NZ_RQHW01000059.1 GCF_004770995.1 Leptospira idonii
ACAGCGATCACAGCAGCAGTAACCGTATTAACATTGGGAGCGGGAGGATTTTTGGGTCCAGCGATCCAGAATGGATTATCTGCACTAGGAAGCGCCACAGCATCTCTGTTAGGTCCCTTAGCGAATTTAGCGTCAACGGGATTACCGCTATTACAATCGACAGCGAATGTGGGAGCCGCAGTGATACGAGGAGCGATCCAGGCAATAGATGGAAGTAGAAATGGACCAGAAGGCATCGTAGCCGGACTAGTGAACGGGGTGTTCGGTGTTATGACAGCAGGAGGGGGAATGGATTTAACCCGATTTGCGACCGCAGCACCATTGTTACAGAATACAGCATTAGGCGTAGGAGTTAGCTACGACAGAGATAATGGTTGGGGGGGAATGCTTGGGATAGGCAACGCAGTAACGAATGCAGGAATTCGTTTCTCCGAATATGGCGGAGCATCCCTCAATGGATCGACATCAATCGTAAATGGAATCCAAATCAACGGAAATTATAACGCAGCAACAGGCGGATTCGGAATCGGAGCGAACATAAATGCCGGAGATGGCCCAAGATCCGGAGCGAACTTAAACATCAACTATGACACGATAGAGAGATTCTCTGGAGGGATCAGTTATACAGATTCAACAACAGGCTTTGGAATGAGCTATCGAGTAGATAGAGAGGGTAATGTAACGATATCTAGTCTATTGAA
>NZ_RQHW01000041.1 GCF_004770995.1 Leptospira idonii
GTCTTCCCTAAAAAGCTGGTTTAAAATCGTTAAAAACACTAATTTTAATGACTTCAATGATTTAAGGAAAGTTTTCAACTCTGTTGATCAAGTTGGGAAGTTTACTGTTTTTAATATCAGCGGAAATCACTTCAGATTAATTGCTGCCATTCATTTTAACAGAAAAAAGGTCTTTATCAGACACATTCTTACGCATTCCGAATATGATAAAGGAAAGTGGAAAAAGGAGAATTTATGATTTTAGAAATCGAAAAGGTCAAAAATGTATGGTCTGATGTTAAAGATATTCTTTCCGTTCCACATACTGAAAAACAATACAAGAAATTACTTAAAATCTTAGATTTACTTATTGATGAGATTGGAAATAATGAAAAGCATCCTTTGGCTCCTCTCATGGAAACTATTGGAAACTTGATTGAAGAATATGAAAATGATCATTTTATACAACCTAATGCGGAACCGCTACAAGTCTTAAGATTTCTAATGGATGAGCACAATTTCACACAGAAAGATCTTTCTGAACTAGGTAGCCAAGGTGTTGTTTCCGAAATTCTTAGTGGAAAAAGAGAATTGAATGTTCGTCAAATCAAAGCCCTTGCAGAAAAATTCAAAGTCTCACCTTCTGTCTTTATATAAAAACGAATAGACTTGCGACTTCGTATAACTACGGCTTACCGCTTCGCTACGGGA
>NZ_RQHW01000075.1 GCF_004770995.1 Leptospira idonii
TGGGGAGGGATGATCGGTGTAGGGGGAGCGAAGGCGAATGCCAGCATCAGCTTCTCTCAAAGAGGAGATACAACAATCTCCGGCTCGTGGAATTTGGGAGCAGGATTTCAGCTAACAGGCTCAAGCACAACGAATGGAGCGACCACGATAGGTGGAAATTATAACCCATTAGACAAAGGACCGAGACAAGGCTGGAACTTTGGAGCGAACTATGATATCAACGGAGGAGGGTTATCCGGATCAATCGGCTACACTCACCCGGGAAGTAAGTTAGGAATCACATCGACAGTGAATGGGGACGGACTGTCCACATCAACACAATACGCCGGAGTCAATTTAACCACAAATGGACCGGATGGATTCCGTTTTGATGAGATCAACTGGGCAGAACAGAATATCAACCAAGCACAAGATAGAATGGATACCATCGCAGAGAATGAAATACTTCGAGCGAATGATGTAGAAGATCCAGAGAATTTACCACCGAAAGAAAGAGAAAGATTACTTAAAGAAATCAATACTAGAGAAGAGAACGAGAAGCTAAAAGACAAATATAAATTAACAGATGAGGAGCTCGCTAATCTAGACCCAGCA
>NZ_RQHW01000068.1 GCF_004770995.1 Leptospira idonii
GTGAATGCACCATCACTAACCGATATAGCACTAGGAGCCTTGACTACGTTAGGAAGTGGCTTCCTTGCAGGACTTGCACTATTTGGGATAGGAAGACGAGAGGAAGATAATCCGATAGCGAGTGTGAAGCCATCTCAAACGACAGAAAGAGTATTGGATGATACACCGAATGAGATATCCGAAATCAAACCATATAGTCCAGAAGGAGCGGACATCCCAGCCGATAAGTATGTGACTGTCCTTGAAAAGACGGCTGATGGCGAGACTGTCGAAGTGAAGATTCGAGCAGATCGATTGGAAGAATATATATCCGAGACAGGACGTAGAGAAGAGATCCGAACGAATTCAGCTAGAAGCTTAATTGGAGATGGAGACAACAGTATTCTTGATGGAGCAAGAATCAGAACAGAGTCTGATGGAACAGTAGTTTATAGATTAACTTCAGGGATAGAGCTTACTGAAATAGAAGTAATGGAAGCTCAGTTTAGAGGTAGATTGAATCCAGAGGGTAGGGCAGAATACGACCGATTGACTGAGGAGCTCAAAGCTGCCGAACTTGCTGAGTCG
>NZ_RQHW01000074.1 GCF_004770995.1 Leptospira idonii
CCGAAGCAATTTCTTCTGTGCAGGAAGCACAGAGAAATTGAGCTAGGAACGAATCTCGACTTAATGAATCAGATATCCGGACTAGGAAGTGGAATTGTCAAGAGTGCGTTGGTGGCAGCAGGCGTACCAGAATCGGAAATGAATGCAAGAATAAAGGACGCCACCGAACTTCGATTTGCCGGGAATATGGAACTAACGTATGCAGAAAGAAGGTATTTAGCGAATGCACAACAATACGCCGGCTTAGCAGTGACGGGAACCAGTTATCATAGTTCAATCCCAAGTGGCGAGAAAGGACTCATGGAAGAATTGCAGAAGCAGTTGTTTATCAACACAGTAGCAAGTGTAGGAAATGTCGATAAAGATATATTAAATACCTTCATAAGACAAGA
>NZ_RQHW01000044.1 GCF_004770995.1 Leptospira idonii
TACTATTGGGTTCGCTCAATGGGAGAGTAGGACATTGCCGGGTTAGCACTTATAACCTTAACGAAAAGCCAACCTAAAGGTTGGCTTTTTTATTTGTTCAGGATGGTAATCATGAGAGCGAACCCAATAGTAGAAAAAATTGGTTCGCGAAATGACAGACTTGCGACCCATAGGGAGCAAGGCTCGGACAGGCACCCGCGGAGCGGAGCAGTGCCTGGGGGTGGAAGTAGGACATTGCCGGGTTCGTCATTATTGAATCCGAAAGCGTGGTCATTAGATCACGCTTTTTTTATGCCCGAAGGTTTTGTGTAATCGGCTAATGTCCTGCGACTCGCAAGCGGTCGCTGCGGATTGG
>NZ_RQHW01000021.1 GCF_004770995.1 Leptospira idonii
GTTTGCTTTTCATAATCACCTTTATGACTTATATAAGCTTTAATGTCATCGTATGGCAATGTTCTAGTGAGTCCTTCTTTAACTACCGTTTGCCGTGAGTCATATTGCTTTTTTAAAATTTCTAATTCTTCAATCTTTGCTCTGTTAACAGTCAGTTTTGTTTTCTCTGCTGCAATCTGTGCATCAATACTGTCTATGATCTTAGGAATCGCCTTTAACTCATCCTGGAAGGACGTTTTCACTCGATCTAAATAATGTTGTGGATTCTCTCCTACCTGCATCGACATCGTATGATTCAACATATTGCTATCCATCTGTGTCAATCTAGTCTGCAA
>NZ_RQHW01000079.1 GCF_004770995.1 Leptospira idonii
ATTCTACTTTGGACTTTACAAGTCCTATGGAATTTCGTAAGATATATGATCAAAGGATTGCTTGATTTTTCTGTCCGAATTATTGTAGGAACTCCACTCGCCCTCTCCGCTACTCGCCGTCGTGGCTCGTAACGCTCCGAGGCACGGCTCGCTCGTCCTCAGGCATCCTGCCTTCGGATCAGAAAACATCACTCCCTATGGGTCGTTCATTTTCTGACTCGCTCACCCGTTCGATCCCTTCGTAGATTGTTTGTTAGATTGAGATTTATTTTTGGGAAAAGAGGAAAGAGTCTTTGCGGGCGAAGGGACTCGCCCTCTCCGCTACTCGCCGTCGTGGCTCGTAACGCTCCGAGGCACGGTTCGCTCGTCCTCAGGCATCCTGCCTTCGGATCAGAAAACATCACTCCCTATGGGTCGTTCATTTTCTGACTCGCTCACCCGTTCGATCCCTTCGTAGATTGTTTGTTAGATTGAGATTTATTTTTGGGAAAAGAGGAAAGAGTCTTTGCGGGCGAAGGGACTCGAACCCTCGCCAGAAGCTTGGAAGGCTGCTGTGCTACCGTTACACCACACCCGCATTGGTATATACATAGTTTTCTAGGAAGGTTCGCGGTCAATGATTTTTGGTTCCAGAATTGATTCGTTGTAGAGAATGGGTATATGGCCCTTCCGAAAGCTCTCGAAAATTACAGACAGTTCTACCGCAAAATCAAAACGTTTCAGGACATCGGTTCCGTTTTGCATTGGGATTCCGAAGTCATGATGCCTCCTTCGGGCAGGGAATACAGGGCCAAACAAATTGCGGAAATATCCGGCCTGACGCATGAATGGACCGTCGGCCCAGAATACAAAGATTTGATCGAAAAAGCGGTTCAGTCTTTGTCGGAGGTACCACAAACTCAAAAATCCCTCTGGGAAAGAGAGTTTTCCGTCTTGGAAGACGAGAGAAAAAAAGCGGAAAAGCTTCCTGCGGAGTTTGTGACGGAGTTTTCCGAAACCACGAACTTAGCTCATGCCGTTTGGGCGGAGGCCAAAAAGAACCAAAAGTTTTCCGATTTTTCGGAAATTTTGGAAAAGATAGTGGGACTTTCCAGAAAACAGGCAGATTACATCGGTTATACGACCGAGCCTTACGATGTTCTTTTGGATTCTTATGAGAAGGATGCCAAGGCTTCCGAGATCGATCAATTGTTCCAAGACTTAAAAAAAGAATTGGTTCCTATCGTTGAATCGGCTCCTTATTTCGAATCTCCTTTTTCTTCCCGCACCACTTCCAAAGAGAAACAAGAAAAACTCTGCAAGAGACTGCCTCCTCTCCTCGGTCTCTCTTTCGACGTTTCTCGTTTGGATGTAAGCCATCATCCTTTTTCCACAAGTTTGGGAAAAGCGGACAAACGAATCACCACTCGTTATTCCGAATCCGATCCTCTTTCTTCCATCTTTGGTGTGTTACATGAGACAGGACATTCTTTATATGAAGCGGGTCTTTCCGAAATAGAAGATTGGCCTAGCCCTCTCACGGAGTTTTTGAGCTTGGGAATTCATGAATCGCAAAGCAGGCTTTGGGAAAATCAAGTAGGAAGGTCTCGTTCTTTCTGGGAATTTTTATATCCGATCCTTATTTCCGACTTCGGTCTTACTGAAAAAGATATTTCCTTCACCGATCTTTATAAATCCATCAACTCGACTAAAAAAAGTAAAATCAGAGTCGAAGCGGATCAAGTCACTTATAACCTTCACATCATCCTTCGTTTCGAAATCGAAAGAGATCTCATCAATGGTAAAATCAAAGTGAAGGATCTTCCCGAACTTTGGAATTCCAAAGTGAAAGAATATCTAGGTTTGAAAATCGAAAACGATTCGGAAGGAGTTCTCCAAGACATTCATTGGTCTATGGGAGGGTTCGGGTATTTTCCTACTTATACTTTGGGAAATATATTTTCTTCTCAGTTTTTTGCCGCATTTGAAAAAGAAACTTCAGGGTATCAAAATAGTTTTGCGAAGGACGGAGATTTTTCTTCTCTTCTGAAATGGCTTCGTTCCAAAATTCATCACCAAGGTAAAATCCAAGATGTGAATTCTTTGGTTTCTTCCGCAACAGGTGAATCGCCTAATGCAAAGTATCTGATTCAATATCTTAAATCAAAAGTTTCCGAAGTGGGAACTATTTAAAGGAAATAGAATATGTCCGATTCGGATCAAGTATTGGAAAAAATAGGGCAACTTTCCTATTTCGACAATTTAGCTCTTTATTATCTTTGTATCGAAACTCCTCCTCAAACATTGGCACTTGCCTTTTTACAGATGAATGAAAAGATCTGCGGTTCTATGTTGGGAGTGTTGGATGTAAAACGACGCAAATACGTCCATGAATTGATGGCGATGCAGAAAGACGCATCTTTGGAAGATAAGGAAGCCGCCGCAAACGGACTACTTCTGATTGCGGACGGTCTGATTTCCAGAAATCTAATCGTTAAAAAAGGTCAGTTTTTCTTCGGCACTAAAAAAGACTGATACAATCCGATTCCTAAAAGAATCCAACCTATTAAAAAACAAACTCCACCTAACGGAGTGATTGCTCCTAATATCCTTTGGCCTGTGATCGCAAGAGTGTAAAGGCTGAAGGAAAAAAGAAGAATTCCGATGATGAAAAACCAAACGGAAAATAGAATTTTTCGATCCGGTTTTCCTTCTTGGACCGCTAACGAAACCAATACCACCAAACAAACGATCGTATGATAAAAATGGTATTTACTGCCTGTATCGAATACGGGAAGTCTTTCTCCGATAGTTTCTTTTAAGCCATGTGCACCGAAGGCACCTATGGCGACCGCTAAAAACCCTGATAAGCAAGTGATCAGGAAAGGAAGACGCAAGGATTGGTTCTTGACAAGATTCATAATTTACATTTCCTTTTTCCTATGAACCAAGATGCGTCGGGAAATAAAACAAAATTTGTGCGAGTTTGGAAACAATTGCAAGTGGACGAAGTCAAAAAACAACTTTTGTACATAGACGATCTGTACGGAACTTGCGGGAACTGCAAAAAACTAGGGTTAAACTATCTGAAGGATAAAAAGTGCCCCGATTGCGGCAATGTGTTCAAGTATTTAGCCACTAAAGTGAATCAGCCGAGCGAGATCGGTAAAATCCTTTCCCGCATTCAAAAAGAAGGCTTAGATTTAGTTTTAATCGAAAGAGAAGACTTTGAAAAATCCAGTGCGCAGGATGCCGCCAGAGATTTATTCAAATTCTAAAATCGAAAAGACCAATTGAATTGAGCCGTTTTGTTATGTGCTGATGTATCTTCCCAAGCATCGAAAGCACGTACGGCTCTGGTCACTGCCAGCGCCGTAAAAATTCCGATCGCATTCGGACTTTCCCAAACGGTACCAGGCCCTTTTTCATTCATCATATTTGACCAGATGTTCTTTTTAGGAAGGTTTTGCTCCGCATAGTAGTAAGCTCCTCCCACTAAAATCAAATCCACAAGAAAGTATGCCGCCATGCTGATGAGGGTGTCTTTATTCGTGTAAAGGGGGGAGTTCCATGAGTTGTACCCCACGGAAGCAACGGGAGAAATTAAATTTAACCCTTGTGATATGACGTGATACTTTCGTTCCAAAGGAACGGCAAACTCAGCAGGAGGTTTTCTTAGAAATTCCTGTTCGATGATTTGTTTCCACATCCTTTCCTGACCGGATCTAGCGGATTCGATTCTCAAAATGGAATCTTGAGAGGTTTTGCTGACCTTTCCGATATAGATATCGAAGTCGTATGGGTTTTTCCAAGTATGACGATATCGAAAGAGAAAACCTTTTGTTCTATCATCGCCGTAAAAATTAGGATCCATCTTGCTTAGAAGTGCGGTTAGGCGAAGATTCAAATCGTCGGGAGTTCCCATAATTTCGACAGTTTCTCCTGCAAATAAGGGAAAAGAAACGGAACAGAAAAGAAAACAAAGAGCGAGTTTGCGAAAAAAACGGTTCAAGGTGTGACTCCATCCATTTTCATGTAAGCAGCTAACAAACCAAAGATGTTATAGGATGCGTGGCAGGCCACGGAGATCCATAGATTTTTGGTTTTTAAATATAAAAATCCGAAATACATTCCTACGAATGTGAGTAAAAACGGAACGGCAACCGTGGTTCCGCTTCCGAAATGCAGCCAGCCGAAGATAAGGGAGATGATCATCAAACCTTCTTGTTCCAGATTTTTATCTATGAAAGATTTTAGCAAAAATCCACGGAAGAACACTTCTTCCATAATTCCTGTGATCATACCGATGGTATAAATTCCCCAAGCAAGAAGGTAACCGTTTCCTCCCGCAAGAGAGGCGGAAAGTTTTTCCGAAAAAATTCCCGGCTCCATTTTAACGCCTAATGCGAGTAATATATTGGAAATAAGAAGGACTGCCAAAAAAAGAGCAAAGCCGTTTCCTATGCCCTTTAAAATTACCTTCAAAGAAAGTTCTTCTTGAAGATCTGTGATGGGAATTTGTAGGATCTTTTTATAAAAGAAATATCCCACAACAATGTAACATAGAAACCAACTCACCGAATGCACCAAGGTGTAATGCGGTTTGTCCGAAAACATTTTGTCGTAAAACAACACTTCCAGTTTGCCCGGATTCTCTCCCATTTCTTTGGAGAATTCTTCCCGCAAAGGATTGAGGATTGCATTGTAACGATCTAGGGTTTCTTGAAAGCCGATTTTTCCCGCGATGAATTCTTCCAAAATCGGCTGCGTTTCCGCTTCCGGAATTCGGTCGCTGAAAACGTTATTTTGCATGAACCCCAGGTAGATGATAGTGAAAAGGCCGGTAGAGATAAGTATAAGTAAGAGAGCGAAAGCAGTGAGCTTAAAAATCTCATAAAAACGAGTTTGCATGTGCTCCCATCGTCGGTTTTGGGGGATAATCGTCATCGTTTTTTTAAAACCTGTCGACATTCATAGGGAAGGGTTTCTATGAAATTTTGCCGTTTAGCGATTGTCCTTTTTTGTCACATTTTTCTTTTTCATGAAACCCTTTTCTCCGAGCCTGCACTCGTGCTCGCCAATCTGGATTATCAAAATCCGATCTTAAAAAATTTAAGATCGGAAGTAAAAGAGAATCTTAGAATCTCCAAATCGGGACAAAGATACGACCAACTGATCCCTCTTAAATACTACCGCTATAAGGTGAAAAAAGAGGATAACTTTTTCAAAATCATGGCTCGTACCGGGATGGATTTGGAGACTTTGTCTTCAGTAAACGAATTGAGTTCTCCTCACGATTTAGCTCCCGGAATGATTTTGGAAATTCCAAACATGAGAGGAACCTTTCATCCCGAAGGAACACCTAACTCAGAATCGTCGAAAATGGAGTTGTCTAAAAAATATTCCATTCCTGAAGAGAAACTGCAATATGATGAATCCAGAGGCAAGTGGTTCGTTCCCGGAGTGATGATGGGAAAAGTGGAAAAATCTTTTTTCTACGGCTCAGGCTTTTTTATGCCTTTGGTTGAAGCGAGACTCACTTCCGGTTTCGGAAAAAGAAACGATCCTTTCACTAAAAAAGAAACATTCCACGGAGGAGTCGATTTAGCCGCAAAACAAGGATCAGATGTTCTTGCGTCTCAGGACGGAACCGTGGAATTTTTAGGAGTCAACGGCGGATACGGCAAGCTTATCATCCTAAAACATTCTTTAGGTTATGAAACCAGATACGGTCATTTGAGTGCTTACGAAGTCAAACATGGCGACACCGTAAAAAAAGGTCAGAAGATCGGTGAGGTAGGGATGACGGGAAGAGCGACAGGCCCTCATCTTCATTTTGAAATCAGAAGAAACTCCAAAAGACAAAAGCCGTTTTTCTCTTCTCATTGAAAGGGAAACAAGTTTTTTCTATTTAAGTCCTTTCGCAATCTGATCCCTCATCATCTTGCGGTAACGATCCATCGCATCCCTGTAGGTTTGTATACTTGTTTCCCTATCTGCGTGATTTTCCGTCAGATATCCTCTTGCCAATTTTTTTCTTAAAGAGATGTATTTTGCGAATTCGTCCTTACCTATCGCTTTAATGAAAAACTCCGTCATTTTTTTTCGCAAAGGCAGGATGGAATTCATAGTAAGAGTGACCATGATATTATTCGTCACTTCCGTAAGCAGATTTATATGACGCATTTCCAATTCCACGAGTACAGATATGTTGTTTAAGTTCTTCGCTTCTTCTTCATAGATGTTTAACATTTCCCGAATGTTGCGAATGCTGTAACGTTTCCATGCCAACCGGATCAATTCCGGCACAAGCACGATCCAGTATTCGAATGCCTCATCGATCAGATAACTATTGATATGTGAATTGTCCTCTTCCGATTCGGGAAAAAGTTCCATAAGGAATTCGGGACCCGCATTTTTTCTATAGTCCAGAACGTACACTCCGTCACTCCGTTTGATTTCCAAAATCTTCATAAATTCAAGATGTTTGAGAGCGATTCGGAGGGAGGTTTGGTCTGTGTTCAGTTGTTTGGAAAGTTCCCGCAAAGGGGGAAGTTTGTCCCCAGGTTTCAGTTTTTCCTCGTAAACGTCCCGGATGAACTTTTTCACGACAAGCTTATGAGGCAACATGGCTTTCCTGTGAGATATTTATCATTGACATTGTGATCACAATTCTTTAGTATTGTGTGAAAGTGAAATCGTCAACAGTTTTTGCGGTAATTCTGCATCGTAGGACGATTTCTGCATACAGGAATCAATTGCAGCAAATGTAAGAGGTACTACAAATGGACTTCCAAATCCCAGAATCGGTCGAATCCCTCCGCAAACAGATCAGAGAATTCATTCAGACGGAAATCATTCCTCTGGAAAAACACTATAATTACGAAACCGGTAGAATGCCGGAAGAGATCAACAGGCAAGCAAGAGCGAAAGTGAGAGCCGCAGGTCTTTGGACTCCTCATCTTCCGAAATCGGAAGGTGGATTGGGTTTGGATCAAATCGGCACCTGCATCATCTTCAGTGAAATCGGAAGATCACCCATCGCACCCTATATCTTCAATTGCGATGCGCCTGACGAAGGTAATATGCACCTTCTTTCGTTAGCCGCTACGGAAAAACAAAAGGAACTTATTTTACATCCTTTATGCCAAGGAGAATTGAGAACCGCTTTTGCGATGACGGAACCTTCTCCAGGAGCAGGATCCGATCCTACCAACTTACAAACGAATGCGGAGAAAGTCGGTGATAAATTCATACTCAACGGTCGCAAGTGGTATTGTACCGGAGCGAACGGAGCAAAGTATTTGATCGTGATGGCGAAGGTAAACGGAAGTTTCCGCAAAACTACCATGTTCCTTGTCCCTACGGATGCGAAAGGATACACGATGGTTCGGGAGATCGAGCTTATGGGATCCCACGGTCCGGGCGGTCATTGCGAATTGAATTTTGAAAATGTAGAAGTTCCCGAAGATATGGTTTTGGGAAGAGTGGGAGAAGGATTTCGCCTTTCCCAGGAACGATTGGGACCAGCTCGATTAACTCACTGTATGCGATGGACAGGTCTTGCCAGAAGAGCACTTTCCATTGCTCGTAGTTATGCGAAAGAAAGAATCGTTTTCAATTCTAAAATCGCGGAACACCAAGGAATCCAATGGATGTTTGCGGAATGTGCCACTGAAATAGAAATGGGGTTTTTACTGACACTGAAAGCCGCTTGGCTTTTGCAAACTGGTCAGGATGCCAGACAAGAAACATCCATGGCAAAATGGAAGGTGAGCGAATCACTTTGTAAATCCATCGACACTGCCATTCAAATTTGCGGAGGAAAAGGATATTCCAGAGATCTTCCTTTGGAACTCTTTTACAGAGATGCAAGAGCCGCAAGAATTGCGGACGGTCCTTCCGAAGTCCATAAAATGGTGATCGGCAGAAACTATGTTTCCGAAAAATGGGATTTTTGAGGGCTGTGTATGGAAATCAAGGAACTCAAACCTCTTATAGAAAACCATCTCACTAAAGTATGGAACTCTTCCGTAAAGATAGAAGACATCCATCATCTCAGTGGAGGAGCTTGCCAGGATAATTATTCCATTAAGCTTCAATTAGGTGAAGGATCATCCTTTTCCGAAAAAAACATAGTACTGCGAACGGACAAAGGAGCCTCCTTGCTTTCTTCCCTTTCCAAAAGAGACGAGTTTAAGGTGGCGGAACTTGCTTATAAGGCGGGAGTCAAAACTCCTGAGCCGATCTATCTGGAAGAAAACCGATCGATCATAGGTTCTCCTTTTTACTTGATGGAAAAAATTTCAGGAAGGGCAACTGGGCGTTATATCATTAAGGATGCAGAATTGAATGAATATAGAAAGTCGGGAATGGTTCCCGATTTGGCGGGGAATTTGGCCCGTCTTCATACGGTTCGACCCGAATCCGTGTTAGATGAAGAACTCAAACAGAAATTAAAAATCACGAACCCTAAAGTTTATGTGGACGATTCCATTTCCGATCTTCGTAAATCTTTGGATGAATTGCCGGAAGCTCATCCTGCTATTGAAATTTCCCTCAATTGGATGGAAAAAAACAAACCCGAGGTGGATTCCATCGTTTTGGTTCACGGAGATTTTAGAACGGGAAACTTTATGATCACCAAGGAAGGTCTGCAAGGAATTCTGGATTATGAATTCGCTCATTGGGGAGATCGTCACGAAGATGTGGCTTGGCTCTGTATGAGGGACTGGCGCTTCGGTAAATTGAACAAAGAAGTGGGCGGCTTCGGGGACAGACCCGATTTTTATCGTGCTTATGCAAACGTAAGTAAGGTGGAGATCGATCCTAAAAAAGTTCGGTTTTGGGAAATTATGGGAAATTTAAGATGGGCGATCGGTTCCGCACAACAGGCAGAGAGACATCTTTCCGGCAAAGACAAAGGAATCGAACTTGCTGCCATCGGAAGAAGAACTGCGGAAATGGAATGGGAAGCGATGAGACTCATCGAGGAGGCAGAAAATGCAGTATAGACCGGAAGCGAAAGAATTACTTTCCGCAATCCAAGATCTTTTGATGAAAGAGGTTCTTCCTAAATTGGAAGGTGAGGATTTATTATCTTACAAAACACTTGTAAGTTGGAATATGTTGGGAGTGATCGCCAGAGAATTGGATAAATCCGAGGAACAGGCATTTATCGAATTCGAAAGTTTCTCGAAAATAAAATCGGTATTGAAGGATTTCAAACTTTCTCCCGGCGAATTTCGATCCCTTTCTCAAAAGGAAAAAATAGAAAAACTTTCCTCATGGAATTCCGAACTCTCTTCTTATTTGAGAACTTCCAAAGAAAGTTCCGTAAAGTCTGAAGTTTGGGAACAGATCAAATCCGTTTTAAAAAACAATTTGGCGGTTTCGAATCCGAGGTACAACGCTTAGATGGGATTATTGTATTTGGTGCGCCATGGGCAAGCAGACCGTTTAGGAAAAAATTACGATCAACTCACCGAACTAGGTAAAAAACAAGCAGTTCTGTTAGGCGAATATTTTTTAAAACAAAGAATCGAATTCGATTCCGTTTATACGGGAAGTTTGCAGAGACAAAAACAAACTGCGGCCGGAATCTTAAGCGCATTTTCTTCCGAAAAGTTTTGTTTTCCCGAACCTTTGGAAAATGAAAACTGGGACGAGTTCGATTCCAGAATGTGGCTTTCTTTGGCTGCCAAAATCAGAAATATAGATTCCGATTTTGCCTCTTTGTATGAAAAATACAGACTCGCTTGGGAAAAAGGAGAGGAAAGCACTAGGGACTATTTTCAAATCCTTATCCAAAAAGTTTTGGCGGACTGGGTGAACGGGGTTTGGGATCCTATCGAACCATATACCTTCGAAGAATATGTAGAACGTGTGTTAAGCGCTCTTGGTTCCATTCCTCAAGACGTAAAAAGTACCTTGGTTGTTTCTTCCAGCACTCCCGTAGCCGTGACCATGGGGGAGATCTGCGGATTGGAGAGAAAAAGTTTTCCTGTTTTTATGAAATCGATCGTAAATACTTCGTTAAGCGTTTTTAGAAGAGAAAACGGAGTTTGGGAACCTGTTTCCTGGAATGCAGTGCCTCACCTACTTGACCCGGACGAAATCACAATCGTATAACAGAAAACAGGTTTTGATTACATAGGAGAGACGGAGTTGATGAATTTGAGCCTGTTTTTCGCCTTTTGCCCCCACCCGTTTCTAGGGTAGTTTTTATAAAGATGTTCGAAGGCGGCTCTTTCCTCTTCCATCGTTTTGGAAAACCTAACTTTGATTTCAGGTTCTTCCTGGAATTTGAAATTCACTTTTACATGAAAGGTTCCTAAAAAAGTGACAGTCCCGGGTTCCAAATTGAGGCGGGAAACATCGATGTCTTTTCGATCGAAGTCGATATCGATCTTTGCCGGTTGTTTGGTGGAACCGTATGCAAAATCGGAAGCTCCCCGATTCAAAAGATGAATCGCATCGTAGATTTCGTACTGTCCTTCTTTTAGATTTTGAAAGTAGTAATAGTTTTCCGTATTTTCGGAATATTCATAAACGGAATCCCCTTTTCTGAGGGTGACTTTTTGAAACCTAGGATCGATCAATTCATCTAACAGAAGTTCATCTTTTTGAAGGGTCATTTGCACGATGATCAAGGAACTTTGTGCGTTTCTTGGTCCGAAAGTGGAACAATCGGGAAAAAGAAGAAACAATATCCAAAGAATGAGTCCTTTGCGGACAAGAGAGTTTAAGACCGACCGCAGATTGAAATTGATGTTTCTTAGATTCATATTCCTAAACTCTCTTTTGATTTTATCCCATGGGGTATTGGATTTTTTTGGAAACCGCATTGATTTGGTTGAGGATGTCTTCCGATAGAATCACATCCGCCGCTTTCAATGATTCTTCCAATTGTGCGACCGTATTGGCACCTATGATTGTAGATGCGACGTAATCGTGTTGTTTGCTCCAGGCAACGGAAAGCACTGTGGGGCTCAGTCCGAAATTTTTGGCGATTTGGGTGAGTTCCGCAGTGGCAGCAAGAGTGTTGTCGTTTAAGAAACGATTGGACATTCTTTTTTGTCTGTCTCCTTCCTGCATATAACGAATGAAACGCGAATCTTTAGGAGGATTTTCCGTATTGTATTTTCCCGTCAGGACTCCGCCGGCTAACGGAGAGTAGGGTAGAAGGGAAACTCCTTCTTTTCTGCAAACTTGTGCGAGTTCGTCTTCGAATCTTCTGTTGAGGATGCTGAAGTTATTTTGAATGGAATCGTATCGGATGGATTTGTTTTTGTCCGAAGTCCAAAGGCTTTTCATCAGACCGTAAGATGTTTCGTTTGAGCATCCCGCATAACGGATTTTACCTTCTTTTTTCAATTCCGTAAGAACTTCCATTGTTTCATCGTAAGGCATATCCGGATCGGGCCAATGGGTTTGGTACAAATCGATGGTTTCCGTTCCCAATCTTCTTAAAGAACCTTCAATGGCTCTTCGAATGTGGTATCTGTCTAATGCTGTTTTTCCTTCCCGCAAAGGAGGGCTGAACCATCCGTGTCCCGGGCCGACCGCTTTGGTCGCAATGATGACTCCGTCTCTCGGTTTCGTTTGCAGCCACTTTCCGAAAATTTCTTCCGTTCTATGGACGAGTGATTTTTGGGGAGGGACAGGATAAATTTCTGCGGTATCGTAAAAATCGATTCCAGCATCATAAGCTTTATCTAATATACGAAATGCTTCCGATTCGTCGCAAGAAGAACCGAAAGTCATGGTTCCCATACAAATTTCGGAAACCACCATTCCTGTTTTGCCCAGTCTTCTTTTTTTCATAAATTTATAATTACCTTTTGATGGAGAAAGTTCTGAATTGCCCTTTCGGTTCTCCCCATTCTATGATATGGTCTTTCACTTTCGCCTTGGTAGGACCTCTTTGCATCGCACGGTAAAGGTCTTCTATGAAAAGTTGATCTCCTTCTACGACCGCTTCCACTTCTCCGTTCGGCAGATTTTGAGTGTAACCTTTCAATCTCATCTCTTGGGCTTTTTGCATGATGTAGTATCGGAAACCTACGCCTTGAACCGTTCCCCTAACGACGATTCGTGCTTTTTTCTCTATTGATTTTCCCAAGTGATCTCTCCTCTCTCTAACCTAGTTTATTTTTGTTTCTCTGCAATGTAATTTTCAATCAGCCCCTGGAAAAACGGAACAAACTTTTCATACACCGGTTTTTTGAAATCAACCACTGCATTTACAGTGTCTAATAGATGCATGTGTTTGATGGAAATGAATTCTATCTCGAAGTGATCCAGGTCGCATTCTTCCAAACTTCCGTCCCAGTAGTAGAGAATCCATCTTTGCAGCTGGCCTCTGAATTTTTGAAGATGTGAATTTAGACCTAGGTTGTTCGGAAAGTCGTAGGGAATCCAGTCAGGATATTCCCCCACATACACTGCGTTTTTAATTCCCAACTCTTCCCATAATTCTCGTTTGGCGGCATCTATATAATCTTCCCCTTCGTCGATCCCGCCTTGCGGGAACTGCCAGGAGCCGGGAAATTGATTTCTTTCCCCTACGATGACCGATCCCGAATGGTTAAAAACCACCATTCCTACGTTTTTGCGATAGGGTTTGTCCGTCATATAAGAAGAGGATTCGACTTAGAGAGAAAATCGCAAGAAAATCATTAATTTTTTGTTTCTCCCTGATGTCTCAATTTCATTCTTGGGAATAGGAGATCTTAGGATGAAGATCATTTTGGTTCGGCACGGTGAAGCGGAAGATCCTGCTTCCTCAAAATCGGATCAGTCTCGTACTCTCACTGAAAAAGGGATTCGAGACATTCATAAAATCGGAAGGTTCATTAATAAATCATCTTTAAAGGTGAGCCAGGTTTACTATAGCCCTTACATTCGAACCAGACTCACTGCAGAAATTCTTTCCGAAGAGATTCAATTCCAAGGCTCACCTGTTCCTTCCGATGAACTTGCTGCAGGAGCCGGCTGCACGAATATCCTTTCCGACCTGGTTTCTTTGACCAACTCGGACACAGTTTTGTTAGTCGGTCATAATCCCGATATCACTGATTTTGCGGCAAAACTTTTAGGAAACACCTGTGCCGCACAGAACCTTGTGTTCCAACCGGGTTCTACCATCGCCATCAATGTTGCTCGGGAAAAATTCGCACACGGTCAAATCATCTGGGCGTTATCTCCCGATTTATTGGATGAATGAGATTAAGGGACTAATTTTTTGATTTTGACACTCAAAGAAGGTGCTTCTTTCTTTCCATCGTAATACAAACAATTACTTACACAAGTATAGATAGAATTAGTGTCAGAGGTTATATACTGCACTAATAGATACGTATTAGCTGTTGCAATTCTATGCTGGAATTCCAAGCTTTGGGTTGCGGATGTCTCTTGTTTGATAAGAGACTTTATAATTACCGAATTTAATGCTGCCTTTTCAGCCTCTGAGGCACAAGTAAGTGGATTATCGCAACTTCGTGCATAAGCAACTAAGCTTTTGGCAGTTCCATTGACATAGTAAGCGTTAAGTGAATAATCTCCTGCTTCGGGAAAACGAACAATTACGTAGGAATAGCCGTTTATAGTTGCTTTAAAACAAAGATTTACAGTCGGAGTTGTTTCTATGCTTTTTAATTCTTCCACATTTGTGCAAGGAATTTCATTCGCAATTCGGAGTGCGGTGAGTAGCAAAAGATTTGTGGCATCCTTATTTTCTTCGTTCTTTTTGAAAATGAAACAATTTGAGAGTAAAGTGAATAGAAAAATGAGTAGAAAATAGCAGTAAATGGATTTCATTATGATCTTAAAAACCAGCGCGGTTCATTTTAGAATATGAAAATGTAAGGTTGGGCTGACAATCATAAATACTTAAAGAATTCGTAAAGCTTGACCAAAGTTTTCCCTCTGATTTTTTGGCTTAGAAACTAAAAACGGGGTGTAGCGCAGCGGTAGCGCACTTGTCTGGGGGGCAAGTGGTCGCCGGTTCAAATCCGGTCACTCCGAAAGTTTTTTGCTCATAGCTCTCCGAAATACCACAATCGATTTCTTTTTACATCATCGACTAAAATACGTTCACTTTCCGTAAGAGGTATAGCAAGAGGACAATTTGAATTCTGGGCATAGATTGCCAAATAAATCGACGGATCGAAAATCTTTTCTGTTTGAGAAAGGTTCAATAGATTTCGATCCTGAACTTTACTTTGACAATTCACATCATGTAAAAAGTTTTCATAACTAGGATTTAAATTTGACTTAGCTAAAATCGGATCGGTTCCTTTGGTCAACCTAGAAAGAAATTGTATTTCTTCCGATGCATCGATGATGCATGAATCGTATTTCGATGCTAAATCCCTTAGTCCTGAAATTAAAATTTCCAATCGCGCCTTCATAAGCACCGAATATGAATTCTTGTCGCAATCTTTCAGAGATAGATAAATACAGACATCCTTCTTATCCATTGAGACATCATAGGCTCTGAATCTACACCCAGACTGTGCATAATAGATATTTGCAAGAAGAAAAGTCGTTTTGCTTAAATCAGGAGAAGGAGCATTAAAACAACTGATAAAGGAAATACTAAAAATGAAAACTAAAAGTCTTCTCATAGTTAAATGTATGTTCCACCGGTTGATTCTGAAATTGAAAATAGGATTGTTTGTTTGGAACTTGGGTTTTCAGGTATTCTTCCAAACTCATTTCTTTGGATTGATAAGCACCGATTTTTTTTCCATCAACTCCAGTATCAAAAGAAGCGTATGCGTCTATCATATAGTAAACGGAAATGATTCCGAAGATCGCAGCGGATAAATAAAATCCATTTCTTGCATTTTCGAATTCATTTCTTTTTTGATTGTAATCCAAAAAATAGATAGAACTACTCACTTCTTTTCTTTTTTTCATCGAATCAAAAAAGAAATACGTGGCAGCGGTGAGAGCGGATATTTTAGAACCAAGTGCAATTGAATTGGAAAAAGAAATTTCTTTCTCCTCTCGAAGTTGATAATTTTCTCCGCTTCTAAAGTAAATCAGACTTTCGAAAGAGCTTTGCATTGGCGATGAATTATTAATTTTCTGAAAATACGCATCCTCTACAAAACTACGAACTTGGGAAGGATTGAATTTATGGCCAATATTTCCTTGCCTGATAAAGTAAGTTCCATCTTCCAATTTAGAATACTCTGCATTCGTATTAATTCCATCTTGGTAAATGATACGTCCTCGTTTCCAAACTGAATCAGCATACAAATTAGAAACAAAGACAAAGACTAAAAATAGAAAATATCTTACCATAAAATCGATTCTTTGTCTGGAACCACTGCTAATTTGTTACTCTTAGATGAATCTTTATAAAAGGTATACACTCCATTCTCTTCTTCAAAAAAACAGAATTGTATTACTTTTCCTTCTAGCATTTCTGGCGGATGTGGTAGAATTTTCGCTTTCATTAGCTTATGTCTGCAAATATTCAGCGTATCCTTAGGGCGGCTACCATCGTCTTCTACCTGCGAAGGAGTTTTAAGGCACTCCCCTTCTTCATGCTTTTTGTTCTTACAGGATAAAAAAAATAAACATAACAAAACTACAACGATAGCTTTATTATATCGCATTTGGCTTATTATCCCCAGCAAAACAAAAAAATGAAGTTTGTATACATTGATTATAAGATGTGTCACAAACTGAAGGATGAAGTTTACCTTCGGCCTTGCAAGTTTCATATGATTTTGGGCATAGAGCCAAACTAACTGCACACAATTCTTTGGATTGTGATTTTTCTTTCTTTCCCAAAAGGGATTTCCCATTTCCATCACAATGAATTACTAACAATAAAATTAGAATGATTTGAATTAATTTTTTCATACTGAGCAGTGTCCAAAGTAAAAACATAAGATAAGCAATAGTAACGTGTTATCATCAGCTGCAGGAAGTTCAGGAGGTTCTTCCGTCCATCCAGCAGGTTGTCCTGTAGGGAAAGTTGCACTGCTTGTAAAATTACATCTATCTCCCTGAGTTGGGATTGGATTTTCCCACCAATTTAAAGAAGTCAGTTTCTGATCTAAATTTCGAGTGTGCAAGGAATGTCCCCATGGGTGAGAGAAATGAATCCGATCTTCAAGATAAAGTGATGGGTTCCCTACCCACCACTTTCCTGCGGCCAATGCACCTGGATCTGAAAAAGCGAACCACTCGTCCATATGCTCTGCATTCCGGGTCATCGCTACTAAATTTTTTACCATGATAGTTTGGTAACCTAATTGTTGGGAAAGCCAAGTCGTATCAGTCCCTGCCATCCCTAATCTTGCGATGATATAATCTTCCCAAACATTTTCATGAGAACCTGCATATACACTAGATACTACAGTTGTGAGTGAGTTCAATGGCCGATGACACTGCCCTGCTGAAATGCAGGCGTCTATATCCGCAAATACCGCACCAGTAGCAGAGATACCTGCACCTAACATTTCTAAAGCTGCTGACAACATCTCTCTATAAAAGTCCCCCAATACTCCCAGATCACCAAAAAAAACAAATTCCGGTGGATCGGAAGGTCTAGGAGTTTGTCCTAGGAGAAGAACCCTTGCCCCTTGCGCTTGATGGTAAGTTACAATTCTGTTTAAATTATTGACCACGCTATTTTGTCTAAAAATGGTCAACCAAGGAATTGCTTTTAGCATCATCTCAAATCGAAGTAGATCATTCCCGCCAATCAGAATCACTGCTGTTTTGTTTTCCAGATTTACATGATTATTTGTGTGTGGGTCAGGGTAAAAAAGAAAAGGATTATAATCCGCTCGAACATCAAGGGAATGTCTTAGATCTTCTGAAGAAGAAGACCCAACTGCCTTTATCATAATATTATTTGCTTTCGATCCAAAATAAATTTCAGGATTTACTGTTATTAGTCCACCCACACTAGTGAGTGCAGCAGTCATAGAGTCTCCCCATAATAAAACATGATTTCTTGTGTTTGTTGCTACCTCTTCTACAGAAATTGGTCCACGAGGAGAAGATTGATCATTTTTTAAAAAGCACTTAGTTCCAAGTATCTCTGCATATCTGCCGTCTGCATAAGTTTTTACCATCAATGCTTCTGCAAATTCTTTGGCTAATTCTGCCTGAGTTGGAATTCCATTAATTCTCTTGAAAATATTTTCTTGATACCAGTCGTCGATTGCCCCCGCATATAGGCTGGTAGATAAAGAATGAAGTAAGAAAACAATAGATATAAAAATTATTCTTAACATTTTAAAGTCCGATTTCAGCCTTAGATTTTTCTGTGATGATTTTTATAACTTCCTCTCTTAGGAATAAATACTTATCGGATATGTTCGATATGGCTTTACATTCTTCTGAAGTATTCACATCGCATCTGCTCTTGATTAATTGAAGTGCAAACACCCATGATACTATTTCTAGGCGAAGGTCTTTTAAAAATTCTATCGGATGGTTTTTAGCATTCTCAATCGTGATTTGGATTGTTTGGTCGATGTATTCTTCCAAAGTCATACCTGGAGAGTATCCTTCTATTTGCCCAATGAACTTTGTTCCTTCCGAGGTAGTATTGTTTCTAAAAAACTCATTTAAACTTTTGAGTTCTTCCAATTGAATGGTAATGACTTGATTGTCATTAAATCCCTTTCGCAATATTAAATTTTTAGTACTTTCGATTTTTTGGGACTCTACAGCTATCATAGGCGAGGGAGCAAATCCCTCTGGAATGACTAAAGCAGGATATCTGACTTCGGTATTTGAAATTGGCGCAATCAGGTTTCCTTTAGGAGTTGAAAAGTCACAGCCAATTAGGGTACAAACCAAAATAAAAAAAATCTTTAAAAAATAGTTCTTCATAAATGATTCATTATATATTAAATCAGAATATTTTTTAAATTAAAATAGATCTAGTGATTATTTAATATATATTCAGGGTTTAGAACGTTACGAGCGTTATTTCCGTAAGTTTTGAACGTTAAAAACGGTGGATTTGAATTTTTCTGTCTGAGGAGTACCGAAAAACTTTCGTTATCTCTTTGTGAGATGAACTTGTATGTGCTGCTTGCTTTATTTGAGAAAAAAACCAGCAGGCTCTTTGAGGAAAGCCTGCCGGAGAAAATTCAGGATGGTGATGAGTATAACGAATTAAGGAGAGGTTTTTTTGTTTTCGTTCTCTTTGTTGAAATACTTGACTACGTTGTCTTTCAATTCATCAAAACGAACGATTCCCCAAGCCACTCCCATTTTTACTTTGAGAGCACTGTCACTGGTGTCTTTTTCCCCTTGTTCTTTCAGCTGTTTGAAGTTTACCTCAAACTGGCTCTTTTTATCGTTTAGGTCGACAACTAGTTTTTCCCAAACTTCTTTGGAAGTTTTTACGGCTCCGATGCCTGCGTTTACGATTTCTTGAAGTTTATTTTCCACATTGCTCATAGGAGGTTTCTCCTTATCTGAATTCCATTATTTTGCACTGCACAAAACTGGCAAGCCAAATAATATTTTTCTAGAGAAAATAGAACGGTATGGCCAAATTCATACATGCGTACATACAAACTCACTTTCCTAGTGCTTGTCCTGGGATTCTTCATTTCTTGCGGTTCCCCCGTAGAAAGAAAACCTTTGCAAGGTTGCCTCAAAATCGAAGGAACCCCCGGTCCGGAAGACATCGAACTGGCTGTTTTGGACAAAAAGCCGTTCCTCATCGTATCCAGTCATAACAGGCGTAATATGGAATCGATCGGAACTTTGTTTTCTGTCGATTTGAGCACGGATGCAAAGTCAGCTAAAGTGATTCCTTTGCAGGCGAATTATCCGGCAAACTTCAGGCCGCACGGAATCAGTTATGCGAAAGTGGGAGGGAAAGATACACTCGCAGTGATTTCCCATACTCTTAGGGAAACCAATCCTCATACTTTGGAAATATTCGAAAGAGATAAAAAAGGAAGCTGGGTTCACACTAAAACTTTGGAAGATGAAAGTTTAACCAGCCCTAACGATTTGTTCCTCACAGAATCGGGAGAGATTTTCGTATCGAATGATGCCGGATCGGGAGGAAATTTCAGAAGGTATTGGGATGTACTCATTCGAAGCGCACGATCCGACATCTCCTATTATAACGGTAAAAAATTCAAAAGTTTGAATGAACCGGTTCTTTTAGGAAATGGAATTTTAGTCAGAAAAGAAAACGGTTCCGAGAGACTTTATCGTTCCGTATTTGCGGATGATGCCCTTTCCGTTTATGAAATCAAAAGGGAATCGGACGGTCATCCTAACTTGAAGCTTTTGAAAAAAATTCCTTTGGCAAGTGGGCCGGATAACATCATTCAAGACGAAAAAGGAGATCTTTGGGTTGCCGCTCATAAGTCTACTTACCTCTTTTTGAGACACGCCTCCAATGCTAAAAATATTTCTCCCACTCAAGTCTTCCGAATCGACGGAAAGACAAACGACGTGTATGAAATTTATGCGGACAATGGAGAAGAGATTTCCGCAGGAAGCACAGGTTTACCTTTTAACGGACGTTTGTATATTTCTCAAGTGTTCGAAGATTTTCTTTTGAGTTGTTCGAAACCTTGAACTAAGGATTTTCCTACGAAGGCTGCGGCTATGGCGTCCCAAGAGTCGTCATGGCCTTTCAGATCGTGGAATCCTAAAATCAATTTAATCGCCTGCCTCACTTCTTTTTTCGTAGCATTTCCTTTTGCGGAAATTCCTTTTTTGATTTGTGTTGCAGTCGGTTGCACGACAGGAATCGCATTTTCGCCTAAACTAAGTAAGATGACTCCTCTGGATTCGGAAACTCTCATTCCTGTAGTGATGTTGTTTACGAAAAATAATTCCTCAACACATCCGAAATCGGGTTTGTATTCCAGAAGAATCTCATCCAATTCCTTTTTGATTTGAATCAAATTATGAGGGGATGGGGTTTTCGGAGGAACTTCTATGGTTCCATAAACCAATAGATCCGGTTTGGATCTATTGGTTTCCGGAAAGGATAAAACGGCATAACCGATTCGGTGAGAACCTGGATCGATTCCTAAGATTTTCATTGTTTCTATTTTTCCCGTTCACAAGCAGACTTATGTCTACTCATCCGTTCGTCAACCGGCATTGTCGAAAAATGCAAATGACAAGGTACTTTCCCAATATAATGTGGAGGAAAACCATCCCGCAGGTATGAAATAGCATGACCGCAACGGCAGTTAAACTCGAAAAATCGCAAGCAGAAAAGGCTCTTCAATCCCAAGCCTCCCTTTTAAAAGAAGTAACACAACGTCTGGCTAAGAAAAATTCCGAAAACGGAAAAGTATCCGTCAGCAAAATGGATAAAACCCAACATGTATTCTATCAACTCGCATGGATGACCGCACAACAAAGAGTTGCTGAGAACTTCATCGTTTACGCATGGGACACGAACAAAGGAACCGGTGAATTAGAACAAAAAATGGCTCTCTCCTTCGTAGGAGAAACGATCACCAATATTCGTTCCGAATTGTCTGCAAGACCTGCGGAATACGAACTCACTTATCAAGAAATTTTTTCCAAACTCTATTCGGATGAAATCAACACTTATGTCGAAGCGGCAGCTAAAATCGACAACTACAACGAAATCACTGACAAGATCGTAGAACTAGGTCATTTCGGTGCTTACGGTTATTCTGAAGATCATGAAAACTTCCGCCAAATCTTCAAAGATTTCGCAGAAGATGTAGTGATTCCTCACGCAGAACACGTTCATAGACACGACGATATGATCCCTGAAGCGATCATCGGCGGATTGAAAGACATGGGTTGTTTCGGTCTTTGTATCCCTGAAAAATTCGGCGGTATTCAACCTGACGATCGTCCTGATAATATTTCCATGTTAGTCGTTACAGAAGAACTTTCCAGAGGTTCCCTAGGCGCTGCCGGTTCTTTGATCACAAGACCAGAAATCATGTCCAAAGCCCTTCTTAAAGGAGGAACTGAGGAACAAAAGAACAAATGGCTTCCTCTTCTAGCTTCCGGAGAACGTATGGCGGGAATCATGGTAACAGAACCTAATTACGGTTCCGATGTTGCCGGAATTTCCGTAACTGCGAAAGAAGTAGACGGAGGATTTGTAATCAACGGTGTAAAAACCTGGTGTACGTTCGCAGGTTATGCGAACCTACTTTTGATCCTTTGCCGCACAGAATCCGATCCTAATTTAAAACACAAAGGTTTATCCATCCTTCTAGCTGAAAAACCTACTTTTACAGGACACGAGTTCAGCTACAAACAAGATGGTGGCGGAACCATCCAAGGAAAAGCGATCGGAACCATCGGTTACCGAGGAATGCACTCCTACGAAGTTTCTTTCGAAGATTATTTCGTTCCTAAAGAAAACCTACTCGGAGGAGAAGCTGGTCGTGGAAAGGGATTTTACTTCCAAATGGAAGGGTTTGCAGGCGGACGTATTCAAACTGCGGCTCGTGCTAACGGAGTGATGCAAGCATCTTTGGAAGCGGCTCTTCGTTATGCGCAAGAAAGAAAAGTATTCGCAAAACCGATTTACGACTATACTCTTACAAAATTCAAAATCGCTAAAATGGCGATGATCGTGCAAGCGACTCGTCAATATACGAACTATGTAGCGACTCTTTTGGACAACCACAAAGGACAAATGGAAGCAACTCTTGTTAAGTTGTATGCTTCTAAAATTGCAGAGTGGGTGGCTAGAGAAGCGATGCAGATTCACGGTGGAATGGGATATGCGGAAGAATATCCTGTTTCTCGTTACTTCGTAGATGCAAGAGTGTTCTCTATCTTCGAAGGTGCGGAAGAAGTAATGGCTCTCAGAGTGGTTGCGAAAGACCTTCTCGACCAAGCTCTTTCCGCTTAACAAGAAAATAAGTTCGGCGTAAAGCTGGCAAACCTCTCTAAGGTATCTTGGAGAGGTTTTTTTATGTCTAAAATTTAGTTTGCATACTGGAAACTAACAGAAGAAAATCGATGAGTAGATGAGAGTATTAGGATTTTTATCAATGTCATTGATTCTATATTGTCGTTCTGTTCCTCCGGTTCAGGAAACATCCGAAATCTTGAATTTGCCTTTTCGAATCGTTTCGGAAGATTTCATTTTAGTAAAAGAAATGGAAGGTGTTTTCGGAACCTTTTTTGTTTCTGAAGACAACAAACAATCCGATGTTCAACTCGAGCTGGTGATTCGGGAAGAATCCCAGCGACCGCTTCGAAATATCTGCTACAGCCTTCTAGGTCTCACGATGTTGTATTACGGTTCCATGGAAACGAGTTCCGAATTGAATATTAGTTATATGGCAAAGAACGGTTCTTTGGTGATGAAAAGCCTAAAGAATTTGGAAACTAAGGAATCGATTTGGGCACCTATGCCTTTTTATATTGGAACCGGATCTACTTTGGCTGCTCCCTTATTCAATTCGAATCGTTATCCCAGTCATTTGAGAAAGTATTGTTTGGAAGAAAATCCTGGAAATATGCGATCCATTTTTGAACAGTCTAAAGAACAAAATTGCCAAGAATATTCTAATTTTATAAAGCTTTTATTTTTGCAAAATCAGGATCAAATCCGGCAAACTTTATCTTCTATTCAAGAACATCTATGAACAAAGTATTATTTTTACTACTTCTCATTTTTTTGTCTTTTTCCGTTTCTGCGATCTCCATTCCTACCGAAAATTGGAGCTTGGTGTTATATGGTGGAACTTACACACAAACAGACTTGCTTCCCATCGTGTTACGCCAAAAAACGGAATATAAAAATTCCTATATCGGCGTGATCGGGTTCAGCAGACCGCTGGATTATCGAATTCGTTTCATAGAATTCGAAGCGGAAGGGAATGTTGTAAAACATTTCGGCTCTATGAATCATTGGGAAACCAATTTATTCTACATCGCAAAGATTTCGAATTTGGGTGGAACTCCTTTCGCAATTTCCATAGGAGAAGGGCTTTCACTTGCTTCGGAGAATCCGAAATTGGAAAATACGGAAAAAGAGATTCGATGGAATGGTTATCAATCCAAGGCGATGGAATCCAGAAACCTATTGAATTTTCTTATGGTAGAGATGAGTTATAGGCTTCCTATGGAAAGAAAGACGGATATTTTTTTGAGAGTGCATCATCGATCGGGGATTTTCGGACTCTATTGTCCTCCGGATCCGAATTGCGGTTCTAATTTTATCAGTTACGGATTTAGAACTTCCCTATAAATTGGGGCAGGAATCATTCTTTTGTTGAACGATCTATTTATCAAACATCATAGAATCCCGGAACCTGAATTGATGACGGACTCAAACCAGGCGGATGCTTATGCAAATGCGGATTTTTCAGAAGCACATTCTTCCATTATACGAACATTAGTCGATTTGACAGGATCGAGATTCGTTCCTAAACGCATTCTGGATTTAGGTGCCGGTTCGGGAGACATGACTTACAGGCTGCATACCGCATTTCCGTCTGCGGATATTTATGCGGTGGACGGCTCGGAGGAGATGCTTTCCCGAAATCAAAAATTGTTTCAGGAAAAAGGAAAGGCTGCTGGAGAAATCCATTGGGAGCTTACGACTTTACAAACTTGGATTCCGGAACAGCCGTTCGATCTTATCTTTTCCAATTCTCTGCTCCATCATCTTGCAGATCCTTTTGATTTTTGGGGAGCAGTGCAAAGAGCGACATACGAAGAAAGTTTTATTTTTGTTTCGGATCTGTTTCGACCTGAATCTTTCCAGGAAGCGGAATTTTTAGTGAATCAATATTCCGGAAACGAGCCGGATGTTTTGAAAAAAGATTTCTATAACAGTCTTTTGGCGGCCTATCGAATCGAAGAAGTAGAATCGATGCTCATTCGATTGAAGTTGGATCAAAAACTAAAGATCGATAAAATCAGCGATAGGCATTGGATCTGTTATTCCAGAAACGTTCTTTGATTTTTAATCGATTTCTTCCAATAACCAATCGTTGACTAAATCGGGAATCGGCTCTTTGCAATAATCACAATTTGTCGCATCCGTTTCCGGGAAAGGTCCTCCGCATTTTTTACAAGTCACTTCGGAAAATCCCAGTTTGGTTTCTCTTGTTCCGGATAAAACAAGTTTGAGGTTGTTCCTTTTGTGTTCCGGGAGGAGATTGTTTCTTCTCGCCGCACTCCATCTGAAATTACAGACTGCTTCGAAAGAAGTTCCTTTGTTTTGAAAGGAAGACACTTCCACGGAGCCGACAACGGGGAGGAAAAACAGTTCGCGGCGTTTTACTCCTTCCAATAAACTTTTGTTTGTTGTTTCTCTGGAAATGTATTTAGGATCTGCCTTTGTTTTTGCGTAAATCCATTTCCAAAATAAGGAGGAGGCTCTATCCTCTAGGATCTGAATGGAAGAAGGGGATTCCGTATGTTTTTTTGCAAATTCCCTGTAGTCCATAAACCTGTCCGTGTCCCATTCTACTACTTGAGTGATTTCGGAAAGTACCCAGTCGTTTTCTCCCGAATTGAATATGGAACCGCAATATTGACATTTGGTGGTAGTATGACTGAAAGGAGAATCCGCACCGCAAGAAGGACATAGATTGTGAATCAAATCTTTTCCGATTTGGGTTTTTGCGGAAAGTCGTCTGGAAAAAGAATAAACTTCTTCGTAAGTTCCCTCTTCCGCTTCGGATACAAGTTTGTTTTTTTCCTTGTCTGACAAATGAGTGGAAACGGAAACATCTTTGGCTTTGCAGGAAAGTTTTATATGAATCGTAAGATAATCGGAAAACACTTCCACATGCAGAATCTTCTGATCCAGGATTTTAAATTCAGTCGTTAGATTTTTCAGTTCATCCACTTCTTCTAGAAGTTGCAATTGGATGCGAAGTCTTTGGAAAACACCTGCGGAAACATAATGGCGAACAGGTTCCATATTTCCCTTCGTCCAGGATTCCACCAAAGTGTTACCGATGAACTTTGTTTTGGCGAAAAAATCGTTTACATCGAAATTCGGATCGTAGGATAGAATTTCTCCCAGCAGTTTCTTTTTGTTTTGTTCCTGCTTCAGTATTTCGTAAGGGTTCAATTCCACATAATAGGATGATTTTTTCCACTTAGGCAGAATCCAAAAAAAACAAAAACCTAAAATAGTAACAAAGATTAGATTAGAGGAGAGTAAAAATTCCAAATTACTTCCCGAACCGGGAGAAAGAAACAAGGCTCTCATCGCAGCTGCATAGTTTATAAAAAACCAGTTGGAAAAAAGAGAAGGATCCGTTTCTATTTTGACGATTGGAAAATATCCTTCCGGCAAAGAAGAGTTCCAATTCAAAAGCACTCTGTTTTTATCTTTTCCGATTTGAGTGATGGTGGGAATGAGTCTGCCTGCGGTAGGCTGTCCGCAATAATCGCAATCCGTAAGGAAAAGAGAAATGTTCGTTTGAGAAAGATCTACCTCTTCCGGGAAAATAATTTCCAAAGACAAAGAACTGAGTTTGTTTCTCCATTCCTTAACGGAAACCGGCTGCAGATAAATAATTTCCTTATTCCCTTGAGTGAAATGTTCACCTAGTGCGGTGAAGGCGAATTTATAATTGTAAGAGGAGGTTTCCGAATTCTCCTTTTTGATCTCGGGAGAAGAGACTGAGGCACCGATCTGGCTCCAAAAACCGGAACTCATATTGGATGAATAATCGTAATGGATTTGGTAACTAGGACTTAGAAATCTGGGGAGTAGGGAATTATTTTGGGAATAGAAATGATTGATTCCATAATCGAAGAATAATTTTTCCTGGTTCTTCGTTTCTTTCGAGAAAAAAGATAAATCCACTTCGTATCGATCGGATCCGTTTTCGTTGAGAGTGATTTTTTGATGAGTTGTGTAATGTTCTTGATCTGCCGTACCTAGATTTCCTGATCTGGAAGATACATTTGATTCTGGAAAGCCCAATAGTACGAAGTGAGTGAAATCGTTTCGCAAGGAAGATGGGTCTATCGTGATTTTATTTTCGCCTAATATTAGTTTTACGGGTTCTTCGGAATAATCGAAAAGATTAGGATCGTAATATCTTTGAGAAACCTGGAAAGATTTCCAAATTAAATCTTCATCCCATGTGATCGTTACGTTTGCTTTTTCCGGCCGGATGATTTTTTTTTCGACTTCCCAAAATAGCAGAGTGGAGTTTCCGATGGTTTCCATAGGCTGCTCGATTCGGTAGCTCAACTCCAATGGAATTTTAGAATCGTTAGCTCCTTCTTTCCAGTTCACATCGATTTCCCAATCGAAAGCATTCGCATAATACTCTACAGGTGTAACTTTGAGTTCACTGATCTTCCAATTGGCGATTTTTAGAAATTTTTTCCTTACGATTCCTACCTTGGCGGTTTTTTCTTTGATCAGAAAGGATTCAATTACATCTGCCTGTCCCGAACTTTTAAAATGGATACGGATGTCGTGTTTGTCCGCCTCGAAATAGGCGGTCGGTTCCGGGCCTGCAGGAGGAGAACTCGTATAACTGGAAGTAGAACTGCTATTATGCGAAGAGGAATTGCTAGATGAGCGGTAGGAGGAGGAAGAATAAGAACTGGATCGATACGAAGAAGAGGATGACGAGGAATAAGAGGAAGAGCTTCCTGAGGAACGGTAAGATGCGCCCATTCCCGGGCGAGATTCTAGATGAAAATGGACTATAAAAAGGAAAAAAAGAGCAAGAGGAGCAGGAAATAACTTCTTAACCAAGATACTTTCTTTCCACTTGGTGTTTGTCCATTTGGGAAATTTGGAGTTCCAAAGCAAGTTCGTCCAAAAATTCGACTTCCGCCTTGTTGAGGCTTCCGTCCGATGCTACGATGCAGACGGCATCTTCGAAAAAATTCAAAGCATATTGGTCATTGCCCACGACTGCTTTGCTGATGGATTTCATTGGGAGCGGGCTTTCGAATGTCTGAGAAAGAATTTTCAAAACTTCTTTTCTTTGTCCCTTGTATTCACTCAGCAAACATCCAGGTTCAAAAAGGACATTGACCAGCTCTCCCACAAGCTCTCCTTCTCCCGGTTTGAGCTGTCCGTCCGCATTGCAGGCGTAGGACCATAGGCTCAACAGAATTTTTGCATATTCGATATGTAAATCCGTCTCGAGAGGATTCAAATTCTGAAGAGAGGAGGGGTGAGAATTTTTATGGTTCTTTCCCTGTTTCAGATTGTGCAAAATTTTTTTCGGCATACCAAGCCTAGATCCTAATTTTTTAAATTTTCTCTTCAACTTCATTTTTTATCAGTTTTCTTAATTTTTATCAAAAATAGGCTGAATTGCATCTTTCCTTCGGGAAAGTGGAGCTATCTCTTATGTCTAAAAAAATTCTAGTTACAAGCGCACTTCCTTACGCAAACGGATCTATCCATTTAGGCCATATTTTGGAAGCTGTCCAAACAGATATTTGGGTACGCTTTCAGAAGTTAGTGGGCAATGAATGTTACCTTTTCTGTGCGGACGACACCCACGGCACTCCTATCATGATCGCCGCCAAAAAGGCGGGCAAAACACCCGAAGAACTAATTACGGAAGTACAAAAGGAACATTATGCGGATCTGACTTCTTTTTTAGTGGAGTATGACAATTATTATACGACGAATTCGGAAGAGAATCGAAAATATTCCGAATCCATTTATCTGACTCTCAAAAAGAACGGGCACATTTCCGCAAGGAACATAGAACAATCCTATTGCGAACACGATAAGATGTTTTTACCGGATCGTTTCATCAAAGGAACTTGTCCTAAATGCGGCGCCAAAGATCAGTATGGTGATTCGTGCGAAGTTTGCGGAACCAGTTATTCTCCCAAAGATCTAAAAGATTCCCACTGTTCTCTTTGCGGAACCACTCCCGTATTGAAGGAATCGAAACATCTTTTTTTCAAACTTCAAGACTTCCAAGACAGACTGAAAGTTTGGATGGAAGAAGGAGACAGACTTCAGGAAGGTGCCAGCAAAAAATTGCAAGAATGGTTTCATTCCGGATTGCAGGAATGGGACATCAGTCGTGACGGACCTTACTTCGGTTTTGCGATCCCCGAAGAAGAAAACAAATATTTTTACGTTTGGTTGGACGCACCTATCGGATATATGGCGTCTTCTCTGAATTTCTTCAAAGATGAAAAGAAATTCAACGAATTCTGGAAGGAAGGCAAAGGAGAGATTGTTCATTTCATAGGAAAAGACATTCTTTATTTTCACGGATTGTTTTGGCCTGCCATGCTGATGGGATCGGGATACCAAACTCCTTCTCAGTTGAACGTACACGGATTTTTAACCGTCAACGGGGAAAAGATGTCCAAGTCGAGAGGAACTTTCATCAATGCCTCCACTTTCATTCGTTATTTGGATCCGGAACATTTCAGATTCTACATGGCCTGTCGTTTAGGCAACGGTATGGAAGACGTGGATATTTCTTTCGATGATTTCGTCTCCAGGGTGAATTCGGATCTCATCGGAAATTTGGTGAATTTGGTTTCCCGCGTTTCCACTTCGATCCTTGATAAATTGGATCGTAAATTGGGAACTCTATCTTCCGAAGGCAAACAGCTTTTAGGCGAATTGTTGGCGAAAGAGAATGAAATCAAGGATGCTTATCAAACGAGAAATTATTCCAAAGTGATGAGAGAAATCACTTCTTTGGGAGATAAAGTCAATAAATATGTGAATGACTATGCTCCTTGGAACCTCATCAAAACGGATGCGGAAAAAGCGAGAGAAGTGGTGACAGTATCCAGCAATTGTGCGAAGATTTTATTCACTTATCTAGCTCCTGTGACTCCTAAAATCAGCGAAGAAATCAAAAAACTCTATCAATTGGATAAATTAGATTATTCTAACATATCCGAGTTTTTGGAGAACAAAACCCTGGCTCCTTATGCGATGTTGTCCAAAAGAGTGGAAGATAAAAACATCCAAGCGATGATTCAGGATACAAAAGACGCTTACGAAAAAGCAAATAAGGAAAACGTAAAAGTGGAAGTTACCAAATCCGAAACACAAACAAGTTCCAAAGAAGTAAACGAGTCCGGAACCATCACGATCGATGAACTGGCAAAAGTCGAGTTGAGAGTGGGTCTTATCAAAGAAGCGAACCATGTGGAAGGTGCCGATAAACTTTTGAACGTAAAAGTGGATTTAGGCGAAAAGGGGATCAAAAATGTCTTTGCGGGCATCAAATCTTCCTATAAACCGGAAGACCTGGTAGGAAAGAAGGTTGTTGTTGTTGCTAATTTAAAACCAAGACAAATGAAGTTCGGTCTTTCCGAAGCGATGTTGCTTGCTTCCGGGAAAGATTCCACCTTATCTTTATTTGTTCCTGATAAATCGGCGGAACCTGGCGACCTTTTAAAGTAACAAAGATATGGCGATGAAAGCGGATCAAATGCTCAGAGAAAAAGAGATTCAAGGCACAGGCTTTAGTCTCTACGGGAAAATTATGATCGCTTCCATTCTGACCATCATCACTTTTTTCATAGCCCAATCCTTGTACGAATTGTTTATGCTGACGATGATCAATTTAGTTACGATCATCGTTTTGATCGTTTTGTTGAAAACGCTCAAAAAAAATAAGTTTGTATCTGCGATCGGAATCATCTGCGTACTTCTGGATTTGGCGATCGTTAGCGCATTGCCGTTCGTTTGGTACCATTCGGTAGGAGGGGAATCCGTCCCTAGAACCTATCTCATCAAAACCTCTACTCATTTTATCATTGCGGGAACTTTGGTGATGAACGCATTCACCATTCAACCTATGTATCCGCTTTTATATTCCTTCGGAGTTGTGATCAACCAAGCGTTGTTGTTGTGGTATGCACAAGCCGATCCAAGATTCCAAAGTACGGAAAGTTTCAAGGAAGCTTGGTTGGGGAATGCCGCTCATGTGAACAATTATATCGTCACGATGGGAGTCATAGGTGTGTTAGGATTCGCGCTCGCTTATCTCACTTTCCGCATCAGAAAAACACTCTTTCTTGTAGTTAAAAGTGAATTAAAAACCGATCAATTGTCCAGATACTTTTCGCCCCATGTGATTCAGGAGATCGAATCCGCAGAAGAAGGTTTTTTTTCCCCAGGTGGTAAAAAGCAGGATGTGGCAGTTTTATTCTGTGACATTGAAGGGTTCACTCAAATTTCGGAAACACTTGGACCTGAAGCCACATTGTCTTTATTATCCGAATATCATTCTTTTATGTTGGAAGCGATTTTCAAATACAGAGGCACTCTGGATAAGTTTATCGGAGACGGAATGCTTGTCACTTTCGGAACTCCTCAGCCGAGTGAAGAAGATCCTCTTTCCGCCGTTCTTGCGGGCATTGAGATGAAACATAAATTAGCCGAATGGAATCGAACTCGCATTGCTTCCGGTTTGAAACCTATCTCGATCCGAATCGGAATCCATTTCGGTCCTGCAATCGTAGGCAACGTAGGAGTCGCAAAACGTTTGGAATATACGGTTATAGGCGATACCGTGAATGCAGCAAGCCGCATCGAATCCTTAGGAAAGGAATTGAAAAAAAGTTTTTTAGTATCGAAAGATTTACTCGATCGAATTCCGAATCCTTCCTCGATTCCCGCCAAATTGAAATCTTTAGGTGGTTTTTCCTTACGAGGAAAAACCAAAACGACAGAAATATTTTCCATAGAAGTAGAATGATATGATCCCGATTGCTTCCTCCGATTCGATCGTCCTTTTAGAAAGATCAAAGTCGACTCCTTTGTATTTTTCTTTGAAAGTTTTAAATCGTTCTTCCGCAGAACGAGAATTAAGCGAATTACATAAGAACCCTGAAATCGATTTGTATACGGATTGTGACGAAGACACGTTTCTCGTTATGACAAACGGGAATATCAAAACCGATTCTTGGACTTCGATTTGGAAATCGGGCAGTTTTTCCGTAGATGCGGCAGAGTTGGAGTCGCTTTTGGAAAAAGCACCGGATATGTTTCCTTTTTTAGCTTTGGATGAAAACGATAAAGAGCTGATGCTTGCTTGGGGAAAAATCTCCTCTTTGCGGGAAGCAATCGTTTCAGGTCACGGAACATATTACAGCAGATCCAGAAACAAACCTTGGGTGAAGGGAGAAGAATCGGGGCATCTTCAGAACCTGAATGAGATTTTGATTTCTTTGGATCCTTTTTATGTTTTGTATAAAACAAAACAAATCGGCGCCGCTTGCCACACAGGATATTATTCCTGTTTTTTTCGTCAGATACTTTCAAACGAAGAAGTTAAATTCGTATATAAAGATAAAGTGGAAGGTTTGAAATGAACCATTATGTGATCGCCGCAGTCATCATCATCGCAGCATGTCTTGTTTTTTATAAATTAAGATCTTCTCTGGCTACCGACATTCCGAAAATAAAACAAAAGTTAGATGAAGGGGCTTTGGTAGTCGATGTTCGCACCGTATCCGAGTTCGAAATGGGTCATTATCCTGGAGCGATCAACATTCCTGTGGATCAAGTGGGAAAACGTTTGGATGAGTTCGGTTCTAAAGAGAAACCTGTTGTCGTTTATTGTGCTTCCGGAGGAAGAAGTGCCAGCGCTAAGTCGTACTTGAATTCCATGGGATACCAAGATGTGACCAACGCCGGCGGTTTGTCGGATATGCCTAGTTACTGATTTTTTTACGTTTCATATACATCGTCAGCCCTGTCACAGCTTCGCTTCTGATTTTATTTTGAAGCGTCGGCAGCCATCCCATCAAAGTTCCAGGTGTGCCCAAAGCCATTCCTGCCCATTTCCATAAACTGAAACTGTCTTTGTGAGTTTTGATTTTCCCGTCTTGAAAGGTAAACTCTGCATGGATTTTATTGTAAACCATACGTCCCGTTTTGCTGAAGCTGTAGTCCGCTTCCCAATCCGCAGAACCTTTCGTATCGTCCGCTTTCACGTTGGAAAACCGGACTGTCAGATTTTGACCTCGTTCCACTAACATCAACCACATGGCGCCTACTTCTTTGCCTTTCAGATCTTTAAAAACCGGATCGGAGAAAGTGGCTTCTCCATGATAGGAAGATGCCATTGTGTTACCGTCTTTGGATTGGAACGCTGTATAGAATTTATGAATTAACTCTTCGTTGGGGTGCATATAGGGTATTAATCTTCTTGCAATAGAAATCTAACTGCAAGAAAAAAAAGAAATGAATCGAACTTTAAAATTTTCCATCGGACTTTCTGCGGTACTGATCCTTCTGGTAGGCACTTTTTTGGCTGTAGGGCTGATGCAAGATACCAATTACGAAGCAAGTATCTCCGAATTGATTCCCGCTCCTAAAGAAGAGATTTGGAAATATATTACGAATGTGGAAGATGTTCCCAATCGAAGAAATGATGTAGTTAGTGTAGAGATATTAGAGAAAGACGATACTTCCATTCCTCTCCTTTGGAAAGAAAACACAAGTATGGGCGGTTATATGATTTTTAAAAGAGGGGAAACGATTCCTTTCGCAAAAATGGAAATCGTTCTTCAGGAATCTTCTTTCAAAATCAAAGGGTCTTGGGTCTACGAATTGGAGGAAAAAAACGGGGATACCATTTTTTCCGTCACTGAAAAATCCGAAATTGCAAGCCCTGTGGCAAGAGGCGCTTTTTACTTTGCCGGACGGGACAGCACCATCCAGCAAGAGTTAACAATGGTTCGAAACTACTTTCGGGGAAGAAGATAGTTTAAGGAAGTTTGTGAATCCATTCGTTCACACCTTCGCAGATTTTACGAACCGTTTCGTTGTGAAAGATAATTCCTAAGTGGCCTTGTTCATAGCGGGTCACTACCTTGTTTTCGGAAGGAAGTTTCGCTAAATCGGTCAAGGTCTCTTCCGGAACAATCTGGTCTACCGTACCCACCACGCTATAAATAGGAAGTTTGAAGTTTTTGATGAAGTTTTCCGTGTAGTTGATTTTTCCGTCGTTCGATAAAAAGCTTCTGTCGTTGGAGATTTGACTTTGGAAAAACTGCATAATCACGGAAACCGATTCTTCGCAAAACACATCTTCAATGAAAAAATACCATTCCGGCGGAGTGATTTCCTTATAACCGACGAAGTCCTTGATCGTAAGCACTTTCGTTCCAATATTATAACTGAAGGCTCTCAGGCTTGAATGAAGATTCAAAAGGAATTTGAAGAACTTCTTTAAGTCGATGGTTTGGATGGTCGCTTGCATGGAGAAGGATGCCATGCTTAGGATCATATCCGAAATCATTCTGTGAGGCATCATCCCGAAACCTTTTTTGATCGTATCGAGACCGATGAAATTCGATTTCAAACTAATGTAGTTAGGCGAAGTGATGGATACGACTCCAGCGATGTGTTCTTCCGGTCTAGGAAGATTGAATTCTTCTTTGATTTCCTTGATGATATCGTAAGAGGATGCATAAAAACGGGGGATCATCCCTCCCATACTATGGCCTACTACTACGGTTCTTTCACTAGGATAATGCCAGCGAATCCATCTGAGAACTTCCGGGAAGTCGTCTTGGATGTAATTGTCTACGGTCCATCCTTCCTTTTTTCCATGTTTAGGCATGGTTTGGCGAGAGCGACCTCTCATATCCATAAGGAAAACTCTGTAACCGTATTTTAACGCCAGTTCTTTTCCCAGTTTGTCCATCACGGATCTGCGGCAGAAAAAACCCGGAATGAGAAGTAGGTTTTTCCCTGTGCTGTTCAATTTTTCAGGAGTGAAACTTTTTAAAGAAACCGCATAACCTTCCGTAGTCGGGATGATAAAAGAGGCATCCATCCTGTATTCTTTATTGTACTGGTGGGATTTGAAAATGATGGAAGTGACCGGCTCTTTCTGGTCTTTCGTAGTCGTATAAAAGAGGTTACGCGAATTGGAAACCGTATCCGCCTTTTCAATATTCTTTTGGGCGATGTAAGGATCATTCGCTCCTTCCATCTCTTTCGTTACTACGAATTCGATTACGTCGAACAAAGAATAAAGCTGTAGCATTAAAGGACGGATTTGATCTTCCGGGATCGGATCTTTTGTGATCCCCCATAAAATCCCGATCGGGTTTTCCTTCACGAACAGAGGAAGTCCTACCGCATAGTTCATTGTCTCGGAAAGAAGAACCTTTTTTTCAGGATGGATTTCCGCTTCCTTCAGATTGATGATTTGAATTTCGGGTCTTAGGCCTTTGTTGAAATCGATGATTGCTTTTTGAATGAAACGTGCGGATTCATTGCGAGGGTCGCTGAGAGGAATCGGTCTAGCTTTCTGCATGTATTCGTCGATTCCGGGGATTTTTCTTCTCTCTGCGATTTCTTTGAGTTTGAAATGAGTGGCAGTGGAAACGATTTTCAACTGATCCCTGTCGATGACTTCGAAGCTGGAAAAGCTGAAAACAGGCTCATCGTCGAAATGCACGAGAGAAACCATCTTATTGGCAAAGGACTGCCAGATGTTTTCGAGGAACTGATAGGTAGTTTTGGGAACGGGGAAAACATAAATTTTCTCCGGACTCACCATAAGACTTTTATTCGAGTCTCTGGATGAGTTTTTGATCAGTCGGTCATCCCAGTAGGGAATTTCTTCAAGTGCCATTCAGTATCCTTTTTATTTGTAAATACTTATACCCTATTTTCGACTTTTCAGATGCCTGAGAACTAAAAAATAAAGCAATATGCAACAATCTGTGTTTGAACCAATTTCTCGCCTTTCTGTGCCCGCCCTTGATTCTATTTTAGGCAAACCGTTTCCCGTTTTGGACGACGGTTTTGTCAGACTCGTTGATTATATGGGATCTGACGAAGCAATTGTGCAGGCGGCACGCGTTTCGTACGGAAAAGGAACAAAGAAAGTCAACGAAGACAGGGGCTTGATTCGTTACTTAATGAGACACAGACACAGTACGCCGTTCGAAATGTGCGAAGCGAAATTCCACATTCGGGTGCCTATGGATACTTGGCGCCAATGGGTGCGACACCGAATGGCAAATGTCAATGAATACTCTACGCGTTACTCCGTAGCTATCGATTCCGCACAAACCACAAAGCCGGAAGAATGGAGAATCCAATCCTTAGGAAATAAACAAGGAAGCAGCGGATACTTGGATTCCGAAAAAGGAAATCACCTAACAAAGAGAGAACAAGAACTTCAAGCGCTCACTCATTCCGTATATCAGGAACGTTTGGAATTAGGGGTGGCAAGAGAACAAGCCAGGAAAGATCTTCCTTTATCCACTTATACGGAAGCGTATTGGAAAATGGATTTGCACAACCTTCTTCATTTTCTTGCTTTGCGTATGGACGATCACGCTCAGTTGGAGATTCGTCTTTTTGCAAAAACGATCGGAGAAGAAATCGTAAGCAAATGGGTACCTAACGCTTGGGAAGCTTTTCAAGATTACCGCATACAATCGTTAGCTTTGACTCAATACGACCGCGATATCATCGCAGCTCTCAATAAATCCGGCAAAGAAGGAGCTAAAAAATTAGCCATCCAGTTGGGATTGTTGGATGAAGCGGGAACCACTACGAAAAAAAGTAGGGAGAGAGAAGAGTTAGAATCCAAATTAACCGATCTGGGATTTGAGATTCCTTGGTAAAACCGAGGGGAGAAATTCCAATTGTAAAAATATTTCTTGTAAGCCGACGAAAGTAGGGATATATTTTTTTGAATATGTCCAATATACAAAATCAATTATCCTTTATCGTCATTTCCATCCTTCTTTCGGTCGGCACTGCTGTTTCTGCTAATGAATATGCGGTTGCCGGTTATGTGAAGGGGAAAGTGAGCCTACTATCCGTAGGTGATACCGCCAAACTTTGGAAAATTGTCAAACAAAACGATGTGATCAAACCAGGAGACACCATCAAAACGGGCAATGGTTCCAAAATCGATTTGGTTTTTAAAGAAACCGAATTCAGAATCCAGCCAAACTCCAGTTTTACCCTGAAAGAATGGGATCCGAAGAGTCAGGTCTCTAAAGTATATTTGGAAAACGGTGCCGCTTGGTTCAAAGTAAAGAACTTCCAAAAAGGAAAATTTGAAGTAACAACACCAATGGCAACGGCAGGAGTTCGAGGAACTGCATTCGGAGTTTATTATGAAGTTAAAGAGAAAAGAACCTATACTTGTGTTTGCGAAGGGAAAGTAGATGTGAACGGAACCGTGTTTTCTCAAGGAACAGGAGGAGTCGTAGATGAGTCTGCCTCTTTAGAGAAGAGCGAATACAAAGAACTGTTTGAAAAAGGCGAATCCGGCAAACCAGGGAAAGCGAATTTAAATTTTCAAAAGAAAATGAAAGAAGCACCCATGCTTGCTAAATGTCTTCCTTGTCACCAAACAAGCGGATGGGAAGCCAAAGATGTTTTGGCGGATGAAAAATACGGAAAGTAGTGATTCGTAAGTTTCTCTTTCTTTTCATTTTTTTTTCTTCCGCATTGCATCTATATGCAGAGGAAGTAGTCACTACGAAAAAGGAAGAACCCGATTCCTATTACGGATTGAAGTTAGGCGCTATCGTCACTCCTACATTCGGATATCGGGTTCGAGATTCCGCTTCAGGAATTTCTGACACAACCCAATCGGAAAAAACGGGTTTTTCCATGCCTTGGACTTTGCTCTTTATCTCTAAAGAATGGGAAGATACCGGAATCAAAGTAGAGTTTTGGGGAGAAGTGATTCGCAGTAACGTTCTTTCCGCAGATACCTCTGCAGACTCCGGCACAAAAGCCAATCCTTATCTTTTCGCCATCCGACGTGCGAATGTGCAAAAGAAATGGGATTTAGGCGCAACTCGTCACAAACTTATTTTCGGAATGCAGGAACTTCCTCATATGTTCTCCGTCTGGTCAGGATACTATGACTGGCGTTATATGGAAAGATCCCCTTTGGAATCGATGGCATTCTCAGCGGATCCTGTCGATTTAGGATTATCTTATCTTGCGGAATGGAAATCTTTCAGCGCTCATTTGGCAGTAGTGAACGGGGACGGTTATCGCAGCATCCAGAATGCGGGTGGCACAGGATACGATGTGATAGGCAGAGTAAGCTGGGAGCAGAAATGGCAGGATGATCTGAAAACGGGAATTCATTTTTTAGGCAGAAAAGGAAACGCTTTCGGATATTCGGGTAATGAATGTAATGAGGCGAAAACCAAATGTTTTCCTTCGGATAACAATCCGAATACTCTTTTGAGAGGAGATGTTCGCCTGTCTCAGGAAGAAAGTTACGCAGTGGAATCGAATCTTCTTTGGAGAGAGTATATCAATTTAGGTTTGGGAGGAATGGCCAAGAAAAAATTCGGGGGCAGATATTCCGATGCCATGAATCCTACCGAATTTCCCAAAAATATCTCCGAAAAAACGGGCAGAGGAGCCTACGGTTGGATCGGTCTTGGAAATAAAATGATTCGAATCGTCTTTCGAGGGGAAATTGCTACCGGTGGACCGAACCAAGGTTTGCGTTCTACAGAGTCTAACTTACAGGAGCCTTGGGTAAGGTATTCGGAATCTGCCACTTTGAAAACGACACCCGTATATTCGGATAAAGCTTATTATATTTCGAGACAAGTTTATCTGGAATATCTTTGGAGTGAAACGGCAAGATTGGGATTCGGATATCAGGAAATTCGTTCTTTCGATTCCTCAGGAGCTCCTAATAAATGGTACATAGATAATTTCGCAAATGAAAGGACTGTTGCAGACTACAGACAACAATTTTCGACACCAAGCCCTGCCTTGATATCGGAATACAGTCGGTTGGATCGCAACATACTTGTAAAAGCGACAATGCAATTTTAAACTCATGATTTCAGAATTACAACTCTTCATTGAATCCCAGTTATCCGGCAATAGTTTTCATCCTACCGCTTTTTTCTTTTTGATCTTGGGAGGTTTTTTGGCAAGCCTCCTCCCTTGTGTGTATCCTCTTTATCCGATCACTGCCGGGATTTTAAACTCCAGAATCGGAAAAACCAAATGGCTTCATCCTTTCGTATATTATCTCGGTCTCGCCACCATGTATTTATTGTTCGGCGTCATTGCCGCTTTTACGGGAGGTGTCTTCAATCAAATTTTAAGATACCCGGAAACTAACTTAATTTTAGCATATATTCTTTTCGTTTTGGGTATGTCTTCTGCGGAATTGATTTATTTGCCTATATTCAGCCAACGTTCTGCAGGATCGCATAATTCTTCTTATTCGGGAAGTTTTCTTTTGGGAATGGGAGCGGGGCTTTTATCTTCTCCTTGTGTCGGACCTGTGGTGGTCAGTATTTTACTTCAAATCGTTACGAGCCAAGGAAATGGAATCGAATTTTTGACTGTGCTCTCCACTTCCTTAAAGATGCTCGCTTTCGGCTTGGGAGTAGGATTGCCGTTTTTGGCGATTGGGGTTTTCGGGCTTTCTTTGCCGAAATCGGGAAAGTGGATGAAGTATGTGCAATGGCTTTTGGCTCTACTCATCTTCTATTTTTCTTATACATATCTGACAAAAGCGGGACAAATTTGGGGATTATCGGATGCGAAAATTTTCCAAGCTTTCCTGTTATGGATCGCCTTACTGACATTCGCCTATTTTGCACACAGTAATTCCGAACAACTTCTCCCCGTGAGAATGAAATCCGCTTTAGCCGTTGCCAGTCTATGTTTGACGACGGTTTTACTTGCGGTTGTCCTTTTGCAGAATGGTTCTTCCGTTTCAAAGGGTGTCCTTCCGGAATCTTCTGAAATAGAAGTTTCCGGAAATCTAAATTGGCATCGATCCGAGGCGGAAGTGTATTCACTTGCGAAAAAGGAAAACAAACCAGTCTTTATCGATTTTTATGCGGATTGGTGCACGAACTGCAAAGAGTTTCAAAAGCTGACATTGGCGGATGAGGAATTGAATCAGGTATTGGAGAAGGAAGCGGTTCTTTGGAAGGTTTATGATACGGATCCGATTTTCGAAATATTTTCAGATGATCCTCGTTATGCGGAGTTGAAAATCGGACTTCCTTTCTTTTTAGTTTTAGATTCCCAAGCCGGCCTTATTTTTAAAACGAATGACTACCTTGATACAAAAGGAATGATCGAAGCGATTCGAAGGCATAATCAATAAGCCTTCGAATGCAACTCAGCTAAAAACGTAAAACTATAGTTTCGGTTTTTCGTAACTCAGAACCGGTTCTAAAGGAGAAAAAAGTTTTAAGAACCCGATCAACTGGAGGACGTTCCCTTTTTTGTATTCGAATCCAGGCAATGTAGTGAGAGGATTTCGAATGCGAACCAGCATTTCTTTCCAATCCTGCGAGTTTAAATGAACGATGATTTCCGAATCGGAATGATAATCGGGAATCACTTCTGCAACTCCTCTTCTAACATGGACAGTGATCTTTTCGTTCGAATCCGTGAATATGAAACTCACCTTTTGGTTCGTATCTGCGCTGGCAACAGGATCCAAATTGGTGACAAAGCTGGAGAATATTACAGAAATCGGATATCGTTTCAAAAGCTGTGGATTCGGCTTTACTTGTAGTTTGGCGACAAAATTTTTCTTTAACTCCAATGCTTCCGTTAAATAATAATGCCGTGAATTCGCATTCTCTTCCTTTTTCGCCAAAGCTTCCAAGGATTGAATTCTCAATTCTCTTGCTCTGGAATCTTTACGATCGGAGCGAAGTAAATAACCGCTCAATGTCAAAGCGGATTGATGATCTCCCGCATCGAATTTGGATTTCGCATATTTGAATAAATTCTCTCTTCCTCCTGCCAAATCGATGATCAATCGTGCAGTTTCATCTCTACCTAATGGATGTAAGTCTGTTGCATCTCCGCTGAACCATCCCAAATTCCCGTTGAATAAGGATCTTACGGACCAGGATACTTTTCCGTAAATCTGCTGAAGGTAAGGGGATTGGGAAAGATGAGGAGGGAGTTTCACGTATTCCACTAAATCATCCGGATTTAAACCGGCATTGATTCCTCGTAAGGATTGGTCATGTACAAATTGAACGGCATCCCTGTAATCGGTGATGATGGAATTGATTTCGGAAGCGCCGGAAAGAGGTTTCCCATGACTCGGTACTAAATGTTCGGGATGAATGGAGCGGATAATATCCAAAGATTTGTACCAATTTTTTAAACTGCGAAACCAAGTTCCTCGAATTGTATACAAATTCGGGAACGCCTTATAAAAGTTATCTCCTGTCATAAGAACTTTTTTTTCAGGAAGATAAACGTAAATTTGATCGTCCGTTTCTCCGGGAGCATGGATCAGTTTCAAACGAACTCCGGAAATCTTTACTTCCAAGCTGTCTCGAAATGTTTTTGTGGGAGGAGCGAAGTCTAGTTTGCTTTCAGAGTTGTATCCTTGGTAAGGACCGATTCCCACATTCACTAGTTCGCTTTCGTTTAAATAATTGCCGAACATTCTGGCACTTCTCGTGCCGATGATGGGAGTTGTTTCTCCTGCAAGTCTCTGCACTGTAGGAAGAAGAGTTTCGTGTGCATAGATCTCCGGCTGGTAACCTTCAACAAACGATTGTGATCCGAAGATATGATCCGGATGGCTGTGAGTGTATATGATTGCTTTTATAGGAAGAGAGGATATTTTTTTGAATTCCTCTAAGACTTCTTTGCCGGATTTCAGATCATCCATCGTATCGACGATGATGAGTCCGTCTTCTCCTACAATTAGGATCGAATTAGCAATACCGAATCCTACTGCTGAGTAAACGCCCGGTGCGACTTCGTATATTTTCTTCTCAAACTCTTGATTAAAATGTTCTAATTTATGATCGGGAGTGATTTCCTGCTTCGATTTTGTTGTGCGGCATTGCTGAAAAAGAAAGAGCGCGGCAATCAAAAGAACGATGCCGAATCGAATGTTCATTTTGTACAATTTATGAATGGGTTGTTTCATGTTCTTAATTGGATCAAGGGAAAGTTCCCGATTGATAAATCCTTATGTTGACTCAAAGGAAACCTGCCTCAAAAAGCAATTAAAATAATTCAATATAACATAAATATATCTTTTATATTGAATTGAAGTTGTTTTGCTAGAATGCAATGCGAATTGGAATTCTGAACTTTCAACTTAGCTTTGGAAGAATAAGCAGTAGGATTTTTTAGCGGAACTAGAGAACTTATAGCGGAAGTTGTTAAATTTTATAGGCTTTGAGCTTATCCTTCAAATGTAGTACCTCCTACCGAATTCTCAGATTTATCCCAACTCCTATCAGGCAAAATTCTTTTGGCAGGAAAACTTATTGTTTTGAGCCAACACACTGACAATTTATTCATTATAATGTATCTCTAGTTCGTAATAGCAGATATAACAATTGGTGATTTCATCGCACTGAAAAGTTTAGTTCCTAACGCCTCTTTCAGGAACTTCCGCATGAAATATTTTATTTCCTCACTCTTCTTGCTAACAACGATTATATTTCCCGTTTTCGCTCAGAAAGCGGAAAAGGTTACAACTCCGATATCCGCTCCATCGGATGACAGTTCTTCCAAGAATTCAGATGTTTCGGAAAAAGAACGTTGGAGACTGATTTTGTATGCGGGTTACGGAGGAGCTAATATTCAGAACAACCCGAACATTCCTTTCGCATATAGGGATCCGAATTCGGGGCAAATCAATAACACGGCTTTAGGTAGAAGAACCGGTCTAACGAATACAGGAAGTACGTTTTTCCCTTCCGAAGGACAAGGAAATAACAGAGGTTCGTTGATTTCTTTCTCGAATCACAAATGGTTTTTCAGTTACGGATATACTTCCATTCACTTCAATATGAGTCCTTCCCAACAAGGAACACTTCCTTTGGAGCATTTTCAAGCAGGATCAGATCACATCGTTCATAATTCTAGGATCGATTATAATCAGAAAATATCGGATTATTTTACAGCGGTTTTTTCCTTGAGACAGTTTGTCCGCTCAGGAACGTATCAATGGGATAATGTATTGGAATCCACATATGCGAACAATTATTATGTGGCTTTTCCGAAAGTAGAAGCGAATGATAAAATGACGATCAATATGTTTTCAGTGGGATTAAAATTTAACCCTATCGAATCGTTGGAATTGGAACCTTACTTGCAATATCGAGATGCAAGATATTTCGTGAATGTCTTTTCTACGGTAGGTTCGATTCAAAACGCATCTAATTTTTTGCCTGTTGATCCTGGCGCGATTCTCAGCACATGGGGCTATCAAAATTTAGGAAGTGCCTATGCTGTGCCTTTGTACAATTCCATCTCGAAGGATTTCGGAAACGTAGGACTTCGATTGCAATATACTCCTCTTAAGTTTTTGATTTTTAGATCGGATGTTAGGCGAAATCCTGTTTTAGCTGCTTGGGAAGTCAGAGGATCTTTTACGGTTATGCTTCATAAAAATTTCGGAATTACTTTGGGTGGGGTGTATGCAGAACGAGAAATCAATCCGCTCAATCTAAGAGGTTGGGAAATAGGGCCGACCTACACATATTTGTTCTAAGGAAGTATAAGTGACATAATACGGGAGAGAATCTTTTCGCCCCCACCCGAGTTAGGGTGGAGGGGAGTGGCTCGTGGGCCTTCCCTTCCGACCTCTAACAGAAAATCCCTTTTTCGTCGTTTTAAAATCGGGATTTTCGATTTTTTTTTAGTTTTGTTTCACCTTTTTACCTGGGTAGGGCGCCTACGATTTCCAAATACTCTTTGGCCATCTGGTGTACGATTTCTTTCGCAGGTTTGACATCTTCGATCTGCGCCACACCTTGTCCAGCCGACCAAATATCTCTCCAACGTTTGTATTCTTGTTCGATCGCTTGTTCTCCGCCCGCATGACCTGCAGCGATTTTTTTAGGACCGTCTTCCAGAATGTCGGGAGATTTATGAACGGATTTGCTCAACCAATTGGCTGGAATTCCTGAAATCTTTTCTGTATAGATGATTTCATCCGGCTCAGATTCAATTAACATTTGTTTGTATTCATTCTGCGCTCTTGATTCGGGAGTAGCGATGAATTTAGTCCCTACATACACTGCATCTGCACCTAAGGAAAGTGCGGCGGCCATCTGAGCTCCGCCTGAAATCGCTCCTGCTGCGATGACAGGAAGGCCGGTTTCTTTTTTCAGATAAGGAATGAGAGCGAAGGGAGTGATGTTCCCTGCGTGTCCGCCTGCTCCTTGTGCGACAGTGATCAAAGCATCCGCTCCCGACTTTGCTACAATATTTGCATGTTTTAATGTAGTTACGTCGCAGAAAAGATGAGATCCGTTCGATTTGATTTCTTTGGCGATGGTTCTGGGAGTTCCAAGACTTGTGATGATCAATTCGACTTTCATTTCCATAACGATTTCGAATTGTTTGGCCCAGTTCGGATTATGTTCCTTATGAAGGATCAAGTTTACTCCGATCGGTTTTTTCGTCTTGGAACGGATTTCTAATAATCCTTCCTTTAATTGTTCCGGGGTTCTATAGTTGAGAGAAGGGAAACAGCCGATTCCGCCTGCTTCGGAAACTGCAACAACTAACTCCGGATAGGAAACTAAAAACATCGGAGCCGCAATGATCGGCAAATCGATGTTCAACATCTCTGTGATTTTGGTTTTGATTTTCATTCTTTAACCTAGTATTTTGGTGAGGGATTCAAATTAGGAAGGCTTTCGGAGTATTTTCCGTTTCGAGGCACACAGCTCAAACCTACGCCGCGAATGACGTAGCAGATAGAGTCTTTGGTGATGCATTTCAAACTCTTCTCAAACTCTAAGCCGTCGATTTCCGTGGGAATCGAATGGCACTCCATTTTGTCTTGTATGAAGGTTTCTTGCGGGGTGGGAGTCTCTTGAGCGAAAACTGTTCCCGAAAGAACAAAACTAACTAGGATCAGATAAAAAAAGATTGGGAATCGAAAGGGATTCATGTACATTTATCCTGCTTCTCTATTATGGAATGATAAATTGTTAGAAGTCAAACCTATTACATGCGAAAGAATCGGAAAGAAATCCATCTTCCTTTGGATGTTCTTTTTATGTTTGCTTTCCTTGTTCGATTGTCATAGGGAAAACAAAAACTTTTTAAAGGAGGATTCTTCCCTTTCCCTCTTCGATCGCAAAAGGGAATATCTCTGGATCGATCCTAACAAGAACATCAATTCCCCGGAAATTCTTCCAACGGAAGGATGGCAGGAGTTCTCCAAATCTACTTTAGGTTTTGAAACAGAATCTGACCAAGACCTTTGGCTTCGCTTTTCCGATCGGGGCTTAAACACATTTAAAAATCCGGTGCTCTTCTTTGAAATCGGCTTGGAATATTTGGATGTGTATCACGGAAACAAACTAGTGTATCGTTTTCAGGAAAGAGACTACGTTTTTCCGCATATCATTCCTGTCGAAAACGAATCAAAAGGATACATCTATATTTTATGTAGATCATCTTACAAAGGTTTTATCGGAGTGGATAAGGGGCTGAAGTTCCAAGAACATTCCGAAGCGCTCGTACATTTATTTCTGGAGAATGCTGCCAGATCTTTTCTTTCTCCGGTACTAATCGTCCTTAGTTTTATATTTTTGGGTTTGTATTTTCTAAGGAGGCAGGAGCGTCTTTATTTATATTTTTCCGCTTTATTGTTTTCCTGCGCCATCATTGAGGCAATGAACGGGTTTATCGGTTTTTCTTTGAAATCGTATTCCTATCTTACGATTCCCCTAATGTATGTTAATTTGACTCTTTGTCCGGTTTTGCTTCTTATTTTTTTGAGAGAAATTTTCCCGTTATTTTTCAAGAAGATCTTTCAGATCCTGGTCATCATCCATCTTTTCGTTTATTTACAATCGGCCATTCACAATTGGAACAAAGGAATTTCTTTTTTGAACAATGAATGGGATTACAGTTGGTGGGTGATTGTGGAAGGGATCATCGCTATTTTAGCTTCTGCCTATGTTCTCATCAAAGGGGAAACAAAATTAAAGCTCATTACTTACGGGCTTCTTGCGGTCATCGTCACAGGATGCCATGATACTCTCGTCGATATGGAAATTTTACCTTATCAATACAAACTGATCCATATCGGATTTTGGGCAATGATCTGCCAATTTGGATATTTCGTATTCAATTACTATTGGAACGTTCTTAAATCCGTAGACACATACAATCAGGAATTGCAAAAAAAAAATAAAGACCTAGAGAGGCTGATCGCCATCGACAAGGATTTGATTCTTGCTAAGGAATTACAAAGATCCCTCCTTTCCGACTTACATAAAGAAGACGAACAAATCCGGTTGATCGCATTCAGCCAATCCCTTCACAGCATAGGAGGCGATTATTTCGATCACAACAAAGACAGCCTGGGCAATTGGGCGGTTTTGATGGCGGATGTAGCAGGGCACGGAATCTCTTCCGCCGTCGTAGCCGCTATGACAAAAATGGCCTTTGCCGGCACATCCGCATATCTTCAATTCCCTTCCAGAGTTTTTAATTCTATGAACCGTCATCTGGCAGGGAAAACGAAAGGACTTTTCATCACTGCTTCGTATTTGTTTATAGATACGGAAGCATCTACTCTGTCTTATGCGAATGCAGGGCATCCTGGATTTTATATTTTACGAAAATCTTCTCCTCGTCTTTTGGAATACAAAGCAAAGGGAAGACCTTTGGGGATTTTTTCGGATATGGCCTATTCGGAAGAAAAGATAAGTTTGGAAGAGGGTGATAAGATTTTTCTTTATACGGACGGAGTTTTGGATTTATCCGATGATCATAAATCCAATTTCGGGGAAGAAAAACTAAAACAATTGTTATGGGAAAATAAACATCAGTCGATCAAAAGTCTGAGATCCATCGTCCAAGACTCCCTGGCATCTTTTTCAAGGTCTTGGAAGTTTCAGGACGATGATGTTTCATTTTTAGTGATAGAATATAAACATTCTAGCCTAATTCAGGATTCAGAATGAATCGAATCGGATTTCCTTTTTTATCCTCTAACGCATGTAGGTATTCATTCGCTTCTTCCAGTTTATGAATTCCGCTGATGGATCGAGTCAGATCCAATTTTTTTTCAGAATACAATTGAATGAGTTCGGGAATCGCCCTTCTGTCGGAGCCGTAAGAACCGGTGATTCTGATTTGTCTTTCGATGATGAAAAAAGGCATAGGGATTTCCAACTTGATTCTGCCGATTCCTACTAGGACGATCCTTCCTCCTCGGTTCATGCTTCGGATGCTGTTTTCGATATTGGGCATAAAACCGGAAAAATCCGCTAAAAGATCGATTCCTCCCGATTTCTCTTTCAGAATCTTTCCCACTTGCATATTTTTTTCCAAAAGAATCACTTCGTCTGCACCGTAAGAAACAGCATTGTCCAAAGAACCTTTGTCGATATCCACTGCGAAGATCTTTCCTGCACCTAACGCTTTTGCTATGGCAACGGCATGAATTCCCAAACCTCCGCATCCTATGATGGCAACGGTTTCTCCCGGTTTTAGATCTCCTTGGTATTTGATGGCATGATAAGGAGTCGAAACGGCATCCGCTAAAATCGCTCCTTGCGCATAAGGAATGTCATCCGGTAGTTTGTGAAGGTATCGTTCTTCTACGATGAGATATTCTGCGAATCCTCCTCTTTGGTTGAATCCTAAAACTCCGATTTCTTCGCATAAATTGTCTCGATTCGCCAAACAATGAACACATTTCCCGCAGGAAGTTCCCGCACTGACTACGACTCTGTCCCCCAATGAGAATCGGGAAGTGTTTTCCCCCAGTTCGACGACTTCCCCGGATGTTTCATGACCGGGAATGCAGGGAGAATAAGTCGCTTTCATTTTTCCATGTAGGATGAAGTGAATGTCGGATCCGCAGATCCCGCAGGCTTTTACTTTAATTTTGATTTGATTCGGAAGAACGGGAGGAACATCCACTTCTTCGATTTGCAGGGATTTTGTTGCGCTGTTTAAGATTGCCGCTTTCATTAAAACATTCCGTCCAATTGATTCAATAGATCTGCAGATGCATCTTCTTTCACATCGAGATAATCCAAAGTGATTTCGATCGTATCCACCAAATAGTATTTATGATTTCTGTAAGATCCGAAAAAGTCTCGAACCTTTTCTTTTTCATCTTCTGTTAGGCGGCCTTCCAAAGTCAGTTTGGACAAAGCCATCACACCGAAGGCGGATTTAAGTTCGTCGGAATGATTTGCGATTTCGAATAATTCTTTCGTATCTAGTTCAGGAAAAGTGGGAAGCATATCCGAAATCAATTCCATGGCACCGATGGGAATCGCTCGATCCAGAGACTTGACATAATTCATGAGAATTCGATAACTTTTGCTGTCTCCTACATACGACAAAAGATATACCAAACCGCTTAGGATCGCTTTATGAAATCCCCAGCTCAATCTGCCTGAGTCGGCTTCCCGAACCAATTGATAGACCAGCGCCCAGGTATTCTTTTCCCCTTTCGCCGCCAATTTCATCAAATCCAGAATTCTTTTTTCCCAAAGGGGGGAATCCATCTCGGATTTCAGAATTTCTATGGATTCCAAAGGGGAAGAGGGGAGTGGTACGATCGCAGAAGCCATGGTGTATGACATAATATGACGAAAGGATACGAAGATGTCTTTTCTTTTTTATCTTGCTAAGGTTTTCCATGAGAATCCGAAAATAAGGACATAAATGCTAAGATTAGGATCTTTTCTCATCCTGCTCCTTTTTGCCTGGTCGGAGTCTTCTCCGGATCAATCCAGTTCAAAGGCAACCCAGCTAATTCGCGTTAGTTATGGATTGAAGGACAATTATGAATTTTTGAGAATTTTAAACTCTACGATTACGAACAGAGGGACGGAAGATCAAAAAAAATATTTCAAACGCTGCATACAACATCATATCGAATCGGAAATTCTACATTTACAAATGGACTTGGGAAGATCGTATGCGGAGCTTAGGCGAACTCAAGGTCTTTTGATCAAATTGTACATTCTCGTTTTGGAGGATGAAATCGCGGACTTGGATGTGGAGTTGGGAAGATTGGCCAGACTCGCCAACGGAAAGGAAAAAACGGAAACCAAACTCTATTTGAGATTAGGATACAGAGAGATTGCCGTTGCGAAACAAAAATTCATCATAGGAAAAAACATCCGTCCCTATTTGTATTTGATGAAATTACAAGAACTAGCATTCGCTTTAAAGTCGCTCAAACAAACGGAAAAATACATCGTTCTATTGGGACTTTTGCACGACTCCGTCGATGAATTCGACAGAGAAGCCCGTTCTTTTGCAGGACTTGTAGGTGAAGTGAATCGAATCATTGTCAATGATCGCGAGAAATACCTGAAGTTATTGTACGACAGTCAATTCGATTCTTATAATGCGATCAGTTTTTACGAAGGAGTTTGGAAACAGCCGGATCTATTCGAGTTGGCGCAAGGAATTCCTAATTTTGATCCTAAGTACGAACGTAATCCGGAAGAGGTAAAACCTGTCGGAGAAAAAACAAATACCAATCCATGAGATCTTTTATCTGGGAATTTCCCCTAACTGCAAGTTTTGCGGTATTTATGATCATTTTATTTCCGGTGATCAATATCTTTTTTCCAAGTTCGGTAGAGGAATATTTTATCTCCACTCCCGGAGAACTTCAGCCGATCAATTGGGTTCTAAGCACTTTTTTTCACGGTTCTTTCGGCCATTTGTTTATGAATATGTTTTTCCTGTTGATTTTGGGAAGAGTCGTCGAATTCAGAGTGGGTAAATCGAAATGGCTCGTATTCTACTTTATGGCAGGCATATTGTCAGTATTAGGTGACTGGTTCGTAAGAGGATTGATTTTAGGAGACCGCACTCCCGTTCTAGGAGCCAGCGGAGCGATTGCAGGCCTTGCTTCCGTTGCTGCCTTACTTTCTCCTTTCCGTTTCCCGATTTCTAAAAAAACAGCCATCCCTTTTCCGGTTTTTCTTTTCGCCTGGATGATGATTTATTCCGACATCACCAATTTATTTGCAAAAGACAATGTGGCCCACTGGGCTCATTTAGGCGGATTTTTTTCCGTATTCGTAACTGCTTATCTTTTGGACCAACACGAAAGAAAAGAAATCCGGCAGGGCTTTCTCATTAATTTGACCTTTTTTACATTGACTGTCATTCTTCTATTTTTTATCAACAATAGGTAATGCAGATTAAATTTAAGGCCTTTGACTATACCTCTGACGATACATTCGAAGAATCCGAATACGAATATTCGGGAAGCCAGGAGCAGGGTTGGGAGATCCGCAGAAACGGTTCTACTTACCTCCATTTAGGCCCGGGCTATAAAGTCCTTAAAACGAAAGCGTGCGGTGTTTGTTCTACGGACATCGACAGAAGATTTTTACCTCATCCTCTTCCACAAATCATCGGTCATGAAGTTTTAGCGGAAAGCATCGATGAATCTCCCCAAAAACAATATGTAGTCGAAATCAATGATACTTATGAAGCGAGAGGGGATCGAAATTTAGATTCTTTCTGTTTGGAAGGAATTCCGACTCACTCTCCTGAGAGAAAGGTTTTGGGAATCGACAGGCTTCCTGGGGGATTCGGTCCTTACATTCTTGCTCCTCAACATGCAGCCATCGATGCAAGCGGAATCTCTTCCAAAGCTGCCGTGCTGATGGAACCATTCGCTGCCGCTTTGCAAGCGATACTTGCTTCTCCTCCTCAAGCGGGAGATCATGTTGCCGTTTTAGGCCCTCGTCGTTTGGGAAGTTTAATCTTAGCTGCATTGAGAGCTCACAAACAGTCTCAGAAAGTTGACTTTCGCATAACTGCGATTACTAGACACGATCATTTAGTGGCTCTTTCCAAAAAGATGGGAGCGGACGATGTGATCGATTTGAGAGTGACGGATGTCACTTCGTTAGAAAACAAATTCGATATTCTTTACGATACTACCAGCACCGCCAGCGGATTCGAATCTGCGGTGAAATTGGCAAAAAGAGAACTCCATCTAAAAACTACCAACGGTCAGGTGATGGGCGGTCTCAAACATTTGACGGAACTTGTGGTGGATGAACTTTCTTTGCTGCCTGCCGATGCAAAAAATTTGGATTTTCATTGGCCGAAAGAAAAACGTTCCAATCAAACGATCTTTGTTTTTTCTTCCGTGGCTTCCCGATGGAAAGATAAAATTCCGCAGGGAATTCGATTCTATGAAGGAAACGAATCGGATGCGGAACGTATTTTGGCTTCGAAAGAATTCGAAGGTAAACTTCCTCGTTTCGATTTGGTGATAGCTGGTTCTCCGGATGAAATCGGAAAAACGATTCGCCCCAATTCAAAACATGAAAATGCGATCGTCCGCCCTAGAAGCGCCATATTGGTAGATACTTCGGACGCATCACAATGGTCAGGTGATGCTGCCACTGCGAAATCGTTCTTCGATGCGGGAAAAGTCATTCGTTCTTCCCGATGCGGTGACTTTCATTATGCAATTAAACTTTTGAAAGAAAACCCTGACGTAGTGAGTGCTTTGGAAGAGAATATGGTATCCCATCATTTTAATGCTTCGGATCTTCCTTCCGCTTACTCTAAGGCGAAAGAACCTTCTTCCGTAAAAGTAGTGGTCAACTTCGAAGATTGATCCGGGTAAAAACATCCAATGAACAAAACAGAAATTGAAACCTCGCTCGGGCCGTCTTTAGTTAAAAAAGATTCTCATCTTTGGGAAATTGATCTTTCTTCCCTGAGGATCTTCTTCGGTCTCTCCATTCTATCCAGATCTCTTTCGGAAGAAATCGGAAACCTGCTTCATACGAGTCCGGGAGATATTTCCTTCATTCAGAAAATCAATCCTAGCATCAATCATGAGTTAGTTGATATGCACATTCAATATGTGCAGGTTCACTCCAGAGTGGGTGTATTCAAGGACTGGTTGTTGTTTCGGGATCAATTCGAGGAAGATCTCCGTTTCGTTTTGGGATCTTTTCAAAGACAGTCTTTGGCAAAAAAACTTCACCCTGAATTCTACAGCCAAGATCCCAAGTTTCAAGGTTCTGTCGCACTTCTGTTTCCTTTTTATAGAAACAACCGATCCGAAATCGTAAACTACCAAATTCTTTTGGAAAGAGTTACAAGTCAAATCAGTGTAGGTGACTTTTTCATTCGCATAACGATCGATTCGGCGGATAGTTCCCCTTTGAATCTTTCCAATATCCCTCATGAAATCGTTGCAGACAGCGGAGTGAGAACTTACATCGCAGGTTCCTCCAAAATCAGTGAGTCCCTAAACAACGGAATTATCAATGCCGCTCAAAAAGGAGAAACCTTTTTCGAGGAAGAGAACAGGCATTTCAGCAAGGTATTCGAACAAATCGAAAAAACACCTTTAGGCAAACTAACTAATATTAATTTTTATTGGGAGGATCAATTTAGGAATTTAATCCTGAATACCGATCCTCTCAATTCCCTTCCTATGATGAAAAAACTTTTCATTCTTTTGGAAGATTCCGAAGTGGCAAAATCGATCAAGGAAGGAAATACTATCCTCGCTAAACTCGGAAAAACGGAAGTTTATGTAGACCTTTCCCGTTTGGATCGTGTTCTTAATTTCAGTTTCAATAAAAAACGAACTCATGTGGATTCCGATTTTTATCTGAGAAGGATGCCTTTATTGGAAAAGGTGGGCAACTCGGAAAATCACAATTTGAATTTTTCAGGAATCCATATCTTTCTCATCCATCACATCACTTCCGAGATCATCGCTATGATCGAGGCTCTGAGAAGACTGGAAGTCAAATCTTTGGATGTCGCCTTTGTGAAGTATGGCGGGAATATTCCTCCCGTTTATTTGGATGTTCTTTTGGACATTCCTACGGAAGCATTTTTTATGGCGGGTTTGGAGTTCAAACTCACCAAAAACAACCGCCCCTATTATGCGGTCTCTCCGCTTTACAGTAATTTTTCGGAACACAAATTCTTTTCCCAAAAACTGGAAGAGGCTAAATTCGGCTTTTTTGACGCAATGCGTTATTTGGCGACTTATCTTTTTTTCAATAAGATCCTCAAATTCAAATCCGGGGACGATAAAATTCTTTTGATTGAAGACGGAGGATATGTCGCTCCCATTTTGAATCAAAGATGCAAAGAAGATAAAACTTTGGGAGAGTTATGCGAAGAATTCTGGATCTCCTGCCCTCAGGATTTGGCTGGACGCAAACTCAAAGACTTTTTATCGGAAAGAGTGGTCGGAACCGTAGAACACACTCGAAACGGTTATGATCGTTTGGTGAAAACGGCGGGTGTGGAAAAAGATTTGGTTTTCCCTGCATTTTCCATCGCGATTTCAGAGCAGAAAACTTTGGAAGAATCGAAAGAAGTAGCGCATTCGATTTTGAATGCGATCGAAAACGCATTACATGGATTAGGCAAAGTTCTTTCCACTAGAAAGATCATGACCTTGGGATCGATGGGAAACATCGGCGGTTTTCTTCAAAAGTATCTGATCGGGGGAAGGCTGCATGAGACGAATTTGAAAGTCATCGAAGTGGATTTGAAATGCAAATCTTCCACGGATGTGTTGTTTCCCAATTTTACTAGCGTGAGCGATGAGATTTTTTATGACATCGACCTCATCATCGGAGTTACCGGAGATTCCGTTCTCAAACAGAAGGATTGGGAAAACTGGATTTTGAACGGCAACAAACCTCATTTGTATGTTGCCTCAGGTTCCACGAAAACGGTGGAGTTTGCGGATCTCATCGAATGGCTGAATCAATTGTATTTAAACAATGATCCTAAAATCGGAGACATTCCTGTCCGACTTACCAACGATCGAATTTTAGATCCTCAAACGCAGATGGATTTGGGGGGCAAGGTCAGATTCAATTTCGTCCAAGACGGGAAAGAAAAAGAAAAAACGATTTTCCTCCTGAGCGACGGTAGCCCCATCAACTTCTTATTTTTCGGAGTTCCAACGGAATCGATGGATCCTATCATCACCCAATTAACAACCGTTTCTTTAGGACTTGCCGGTCATTATAAAAACAAAACTCTCCCTGCCCCGAAATTGTATGCGGTCGATCATCAAATCGATCAGTGGGGGAAATCTTTATGAGCGACCACGGATTTTTCCAAATCACTCAAAAACTTTTTCTGAGAGATGGAAACAAACTTCTAGTTATGCGAGATAAAAAATCGGGTCATGGAGATCTTCCCGGAGGAAGAATGAACGATGACGAATTCTTCGATGATTGGATGAAAAGCGTTTATCGGGAAATCGAAGAAGAATTGGGAAAAAACGTTCGTATCCAAGTGGAACCCAAACCTATTTTCATCCATAAACACAGAGTCAACGAAGGAAATCATCCTTGCATCATAGTCGCTTATCATGCGAAGCTAGTATCGGGAGAGATTCAAATTTCGGACGAACACGATTATATGAATTGGGTTTCCGTTTCCGATTACGATCCTTCCGAATTGTTTTCGGAGTATATGCTGGAAGCAGTCAACGTTTATCTAAAAGAATATGCATAATCTATACGTACCTCCTATTAAAATTTTTATCTTTTTGTTCTTATTGGGTCTCACCGGATTCGGAGCACATGCTTTTCATAGAGCGGATGTTCCTACCCCTTCTCTTCCTACGATCCCTACTTATACATATAAGGCGGAGGAAGCGGAAGTTTCTTTGGCGGAAAAAACCTGGTCGAACATCGTCATCCAAACCAACGGTGCGGATAGAAAATATGGAAATATCATTTCCATGCAGGTCTATCTAAGATCTTCCGATTTCGCCAAAGAAGAATGGTGGGCGGGAAGAATCGAAGAACTTTTAAAAACCGGGAAAGATGCCAATATTTATGATCGAAAAACAATCGTTATTTTTCCAGAACACATAGGAACCGGTCTTGTTTTTTTAGGCGAAAAGGAATCTGTCTTCGAAGCTAAATCCTGGAAATCCGCTTTGGATCTATTCGCTTTAAAACATGAAGCGGATCTGACACCTTTTCTTCCTTCGGATGTTTCCAAACCTGGCGCCAAATGGGAAGCATCGTTTCGATTGCAGGCTCAAAAAATGGCGGATGTTTATCAAAAAACATTTTCCGCTCTCGCCAAACAATATAATGTTCCAATCCTTGCGGGTTCTATCCTGCTTCCCGGTCCGAAAGTGGTTCGAGGAACTCTTGTTATAGATCCTAAAGCTCCTTTGTACAATGTTTCCGTACCTTTCGCAGCCGATGGAAGAGTGATGGATCCTTTGGTGAAAAAGACGGTTCTTACCGACGAAGAAGAATCTTTCGTGACTGCGGGAGAAGTCAGTCAGGACAGAACTTGGATCGTTCCCGGCTGGAAGGTAGGAGTTTTTGTGGGCCATGAAGTGTTTCATGCCGCATTGTATGACAGATTGAAAGGTCGTCCTTTGGATGGACTTGTTTCTCCGGGTTTTTCTTTCTCCAAGATGAATCGAGAAAGATGGAAAGATTATATTCAAGATCCTGAATTTATGTCTCTGTCGGATGAGGATGTTTGGATCAAACACGGATTGCCCAAACACATCAAAACCACTAGAGCAGTGGAGTCTGTGCAGGTATTTCTTCAGGGAGACTTTTTCGGAGAAACTGCATCGGGAAAAACATTTAACATTCGTGATTTTGTAAACCAAGATGAATCCGGCTCGTCCAAAGAGCCTAGAATATTGAATCTATACTTTTAAGTTTTTTATGATAAGCGACTTAATTCTTCGGGCTTTTTTTTCTCTTATCATAAAATCCGTTTGACATAGGGACGATTACGGAAAGAATTTCGAAGTGCTATGTCGAACTCCGGCCTTCCTAAAAATGAATTCTATTTAAAATGTCCCCTCTACGCAAAAGGATTAGAGGTTTGCCCTAGTTCCAAAGACCGTTTATTGCCTACCGACGTCAGCCTGCTGACAACTCACTGCATAACCGACCATTACAAAACCTGTTCCTTCTTTTCCGGACAAAAAGAGGCGGAGCAAGCCGCCTAACCATCATTTAGTTTCTTTACTTTCTTAAAATAATCATACATCGACCAGTCTTCTTGAGAAAATAGAAGATTGTCGATGACAAGCTCTCCTTTTTTATTCTCATACACGATCCTGTCTCCTGACACTCCCCAAAGCCTTTCCAGAAAAAAAGGCAAATGTTCCTTCTTTCCCAAAACCTTCCATTTCATGGGTTGATTCGGTTCGTTTTGATTTACGGAGATGAATTCATCTTTTCCGCTTAGTTTCCAAGAAATCGCTTCTCTCGTAGAGATGGGAGTTCCTTTGGAGAGATAGGGATTTTTATTCGGCCCGTAAGTGATTTCTCTGAGATATAAATCTCCTACTTTCCCGCCTACGACATAAGCAGAACTTCCGTTGTTGTAGAAAATTCGGGGAAGGACGATGTCTTTGGACAACAAAGAAACTTTGGAATTCGAAAAGTTCAGATAATATAAGTTATATGATCCACCGGTGCCCACCCAGATGAGAAAATCTTTTCCTAATGTGGCTAGCTGGTAATTTGCTTTCAGTTTTGGGAAAGCGGTCGGAAAAAAATCGGATGCGATGTATCTTTTCGGTTTTTTAGGAGGATAGGTATTTTCTATATAAAGATCGTTTTCGAAAAAATAAAGAATTTGCTCCCCGCCGGAGGTGACTGCCATTCCTGTTTTGCAAGGAATATGAACTCCTGATTCGTATTCCAAGGTGGGATCTAAAATGGAATAGGCGAATATGGCACAACCTCCTTTTTGTTTGAGAGGATATTGCACAATCGCATAATCTGAGTTTGTTGAAATTTGAATGTTATCTGGCCTGAGTTTGAGTTCCAGCTCTTTACTTGTATCGTTGATGAGATCTTTGAAGAAAAGGGTTTTGTTTTCTGTCCAAACGATTTTGGTTCTGTCTTCCGAAACTTGCAGAAGCCTAGGTTGGTTCGGTTTTGATTTGGATAGAACCTCTGCGGAATTTCTATTGCCGGACAGTCTGTCTTGAAGCAAAGTAAGCGCTTTTTCGTATTTTTCTTTGGCGATCAGCTCGTCGATTTCCGAGATGAGACTTTCGTGTTCAGATTGGCAAGATACTAAAAAAATAAAAAGGGAGAATCGTAAAAATTTCACTCTAATTCCTGTTCGGCGATATGGTTCCAAGATTCGATTTCTTTAGAAAACAATGCGTGTGCGGTTTTGCCCACTTTTTTGGTATCGAAGAAAGCGAAAGTTCCCGTCACAACGGCTCCTCCTAGAGGAATCCATCTGGCGAATTGTTTTCTTAGGACTGTTTTTGTGATGAGTAGGCCGACTTTTTCGAGAAGGGTTTGAAATACCCTAACTGTTGTTGGGCGAATCAGTATTTTTAGGGAAGTTTCTTCGATGATTTTTCGAAACACCTGTGCGCTTCCGTGTTTGAAAAGGCAATACAACAAAAGTTCCCTGGTGACATGAACTTCTTTGCCATGAAGCGCCGCAATGTCCAAAACCAAATGCCCTTGAATTCTATAAATCACCAAAAGCTCGGGTAAAATGCTGAGAAGCCCCAAGGGACCGGGAGGAAGAGAGCAGGTGGCGCTGACCAGTCCTGTTTTGAAAGCGGCATTTTGAACGAGTTGCTCCACCATGTCGTCGGGAGATTGGATGGTGGGAGCATAAGGACTTCTGTATTCTTCCAAACCCGCAAAAAGGTCAATTAGGCTCTCTAAGAAGGAATTTGACTGGGGGAGGGTGTGATTTTCGTTTATCATGTCCAAATGGGCGAGAGATTTTGGTTTATCAAAATGGGGCATTCTCTACCCTTTCCATAGACATGATAGACAGATTGAAAAAAATACAAGAAAAATACCTGCGCATCGAAGATGAGTTAGGTAAGGCTACGCAATCCGATCAATTGAAGGCTCTTTCCAAAGAAAGATCTCGCCTAACGCCTGTCTATAGTAAAGCGATCGAATATCTTAAGATTACGAAGGATATGGAGGATGCGAAATCTTTGCTTTCTTCCGAATCCGATCCCGATATGCATTCCATGCTAAAGTCGGAAGTGGAAGAAGGAGAAATCAAACTGGAAGAACTTTCCAAAGAACTGGAAATTATGCTTCTTCCTCCGGATCCGAATTCAGGAAAAAACATTCTCGTGGAAATCCGTGCCGGAACGGGAGGAGAAGAATCCGGATTATTTTGTGCCGATCTTTTCCGAATGTACAACAAGTATGCGGACAAGCTGGGAATGAGAGTGGACATCATCGATTCAAGTCCGACAGGAATCGGCGGTTATAAAGAAATCGTTTTCTCTTTGGAAGACGATAGAGCTTACGATTATTTTAAATTCGAATCGGGAACCCACCGAGTACAAAGAATTCCAGAAACGGAATCGGGTGGAAGGATCCACACTTCCGCAGTGACCGTGGCTGTGCTTCCTGAAGCGGAAGAGAGAGAAGTCGACATCAAAGAAAGCGATTTGAGAATCGACGTTTATCGTTCGTCAGGTGCCGGTGGTCAGCACGTAAACACTACCGACTCTGCCGTTCGTATCACTCACATTCCTACGGGAGTGGTTGCCGCTTCTCAGGAAGAACGTTCTCAGATCAAAAACAGGGATAAGGCGATGAGAATGCTTCGTGCCAGAATCGCAGATCAAATCGCCGAGTCCGCCAAACAAAGTGCAGATGCTTTGAAAAAAGCACAAGTAGGTTCCGGAGATCGTTCCGAAAGAATTCGAACTTATAATTTTCCTCAAGGAAGATGCACCGATCATAGAATCGGTTATACGAGCCACAATTTACCTGCCATTATGGAAGGAGATTTGGAAGAGTTGATCGACGCTTTGGTTCAGGAAGACAGATCGAAACGTTTGGCCGAGGCAAAAGCCTAAAAAGCCCTTGCAAGATCTTGATTAAAATCCTTACATTGTCCGTTGAACTATGTGAAAACAATTTGGCGGCGGGCAATGAATGCGAATCTACGAAATTTACTCTTAACTCTTATTTTTTTCTGCATTTCATGCAATAAAGTAAACAGTGGAGCATCTTCCTTATTGCTGGCACTAGGCGGTGCTTCCTTTTTTCAAACGATTGATTCTAGGGAAATCATCATTCCTCCGAGTGAAGTTTCTATCAAAGCTCCTGAACTTGTTTTGCCCGGTGGGATGAATCCGAAATATTTCGGTGTTGAAAAGCTGAATGAGCCTCCTCCGCCTCGATTGAACGCACATTATATTCCAATTAGCGCTGTTTATGAAATTGGCGCTTTAGATTCCGCATTTCAATCCGTTAAGACTGAAGCTGATTTGGAAAAACTTCGTATTCCCGAAGGGGAGTCGGCAAAAATTTCATTTTCCTACGATAAATCCAAGTTAGCTGATTTGGGTCTTGCGGAAGATTTTGCCGTTTTTTATCAGGATGCATTGTCAGGACATTGGAAGAAGTTGAATTATGTTTCCGTAGATAAAACAACAAAAACTGTCACTGCTTTAACGAATCACTTTACTCCCTTTGTACTGACTTCCGTTTATTCTAATGTAGGGAATCTTCCTGCTGCACCGTCCTGTATTTTATCTGAGTATCCCGATCAAATACAATCACCTTCTTTTACGGGAGGATATCGTCCTAGATTTTATTCCGTAAAAGGCGGTCATCGATTTTATGCTGACAGAGATTATGTGATTTTAGATGATCAAAACTTTGCAAGTTTGGGCTTTGAAAACGCCTTGGGGATTTCCACTTGTGAAGGTTCTTCTGATTGCGGAGTTTCTTCTCTTCATAGTCTTTCGAATCAAAATCAATACCTTGAATTCGAAATGAATGTCGATTTTGACATTTTTGTTATGTACGATACTAGAGGCGGATCCGGATCTTTAGATGAGCGAAAATACGATACTAGCCAAGATCCGAATTGGCTTCGTTCTAATTTCACTTTGTTAAAAGATATTGAAGGCCTGCCTGTTTTCCTTAGAACTACCAGTAGTGCGGATTATTATTCTATATATTATAAAACAGTAAAGCAGAATGAAAAGATTAGTTTGGGAGGGAATCGTTTTGAGGTTACGGATCCTAACATTCAAAGTAATTATTGGGTTGTGGTAAAACCGGCTGGTTTTACCGGAAATCGTTCTTCTCGTTTCTTATGTACTCGCGATTCCGTTCGGGAATTTCCGGGCACCATTTCTAAATTTACTGGGATTCCCGGAAAAGACCAGGTAACCCTTTCCTGGTCTCAGCCAGTGGAGAAATCGTTTGCAAAAGTGTTGCTTAGGAAGAGCACTTTATCTTCTCCATCAGATCCTCTTTCAGGCATCGATTTGGACGGAGTGGAAATTTCGAGAAATGTATATATAGATAAAAATCTTCTTTCTGATGCAAATTATTATTACACATTATTTGCGTTAGATTCTGAGAATAATGTGATCGATTCCAAATCAATTCTTGTGCGAACAGGTGCGGATACTGACAACGATGGAGTTTCGGACGATGCTGAAATAGATATAACTTTCGGAAACGGGAATACCTCCAAGTTGCTGGTGGATACGGATGGAGATGGAATTTCCGATGGTGAAGAGATTGCAGCCGGAACGGATCCTACTTTAGGGGATTCTCAAAAACCAGTGATCTCTCAGTTTCTTTTGCAAAGCCTTCAGCTAACCTCTTTTCCTATCATAGAATTTAAGGTTCAATCTACAGATAACGTTCAAGTCAAAAAATGGTCTGTTACCGAATCTTCCGATCCTCCTTCTAGTTTTGATAGTAGATGGAGTTCGAAGGAAGTCATCAGTTTTACTGGCACAGAGAAAAAACTCTACAGACTGTATGCTTGGGTGATGGATGCCGCAGGAAATGTGAGTTCTGCAGTACCTCCGATTGAGGCTGAGATAGAAGGATTTGCTTATTCCAAATACTTTTATCTTACCAAAGGGAATGGAATTGAAACATTAGAATACAGCCTGTCCAGCTTTGGATTCGATTCTATCGGTTATCTTGACTTAGGTGAAACGATTTTAGATACTACTGTGAATGATGCAGGAAGCAGATTGATCGTTTCTTTGGCAAATTCGTTTCGAGTCTATTCCATTGATGCAAATACGGGAGTTTTGGCAGAGATTGCCAGAAAGCCACATACATATAGTTATAGTAAAATTAAACTTTCTGGTTCTGGAGGGCAACTTTTCGCACAAACGGGAAATTATATTCACAAATATACTTTAGATGGGAATGATAGTTTGGTTTATATCGGGTCTATTTTTGGAACCAGCGCCGGCGGCGTCGCTTCCGGTTATACGTTAGAAGGTGATCGATATAGATGGAGTGATTCTAATCCTCGTTTTTGGGGAGACCTTTCCCCCATTCCTAGAAATGTATTATTTGACTTTGATATTACTTATTCAGGTGATGCAGTATTCTACCCGGTCATTGAGAAGTATTTGCCTCCACCTACCAAACAGTTCGATGAAATTTGTACTAGAGGTATCCCCCCTATTTGCAATAATGCGGATACTTTCACATGGATTCAGAGTTTTGAAACAGGAGGCTATTTACTTAAAATCAATTCTGCTAAAAATGCGGATTATGGAAGTTCGCTTGCACAACTTCTTTTGGGTGATGACGGGGATATTATAAACATAGCAATTTCAAGAACCAATCCGAATTTGTTATTTGCGCTTACTGCAAATAACAAGCTAAAGGTCTTTTCTGTGGAAACAAATATATCAGCGACTTATCAATCTGCTTCCGTTACGTTGCCGAATGGCAGTTCCGGTTTCGATTTAGATCCCAAAGGGAAATATCTTTTTGTAAGTAATTTTTCCAATCAAACCGTCAGCAGATATGATATTACCGAAAATGGATCTATAAGTTTCAAAGATACAATTTCGACTTCCTTTCCCCCGAAAAAGATATTATTTTCGCCGAAAGGAGAACAATTGTTTGTGTTTAGTGACTCTCACATTCAAACTTTTTTAATGAACTCTATTTCTGGATCTATATCCGAACTTGCTTTGGTAGAAATAGGTTCTGGAGTAATAAAGACAAATGCATTAACTCGAAGTGATTTAAATCTTCCTCCGATCCTTCAAACAAGTCATCAGAACTATCTCATGTCTAGTTTCGTAGAGAATGGAGATCTTGTTCAAGAAAAATTATGGGAAGGGTATGGCCATTTAGGAGCGTCTACTTCCAATTGGGGTGGTTTCCTCATAACTCTATATGACTATCCTGAGTTTAATGGACAAATTAGATATTTGCAAGATCCGGATGCAGAAAGATGCAATGCCAATGTAAGCCAGTATCGTTATACATTTGACATTTTATCAAAACCTCCTACTTCCAATTTGACAAGATCTAAAATTCAACATCGCAATTTAATAGGGAATGGGAGTTCGATCGATCCATCTCTCACTGGATGGTTCAAATTTAAACCTGATAAGCCCGGCAAGTATATGCTTACTTCTTCCTGGACAGATCATCAAGGCAATTGTGGAACAGACCCTCAAACGGGAACGAAAACATTGACTTTACAAACAGGAACATTGAAGACAGCAAGCGGTTATTCGTTAATTGGTGATCCTCTACCTCCTTTACGTTACCCTGGTGCATCTAGGTCTATAACATTCAGGAAAGATGAAGTATCTGGAAGATATAGATATGTATTATTTGGGGATGGTGTTTTTACAAGAAAGTGTACTTGGCCAGGTGTCTGTGACTTGATGACAGGACCGTTAACTACCACTTGTAGGAAGCTTGGTGCTGGATTTGATTCTTATGAGGCTTTAGCAACTCATTGTAGTTCTATTTTAGTTAAAAAGCCTTTTTTTGAGACCACCTTCAGATGGTCGAGAGGCCCTTATTACAAATATACTGACAGTTGGTATGAATAAATGAAAACATATTCACAGAAAACGATATTTTTCTGTGAATTTCGCTGGATAACCTGTTGTTAATATATAGGATCGAAATATGTGGAGAAGGGAATTCTTGAAAGTTGTTAACCTAATTTTGTTATTATCTATTATTCTGCTTATTGCCTGCAAAAAAGATAAAAAAGACCCTTTGGAAGATCTTATCCTATTGTTATTGATTCAACAATCTGTAGATCCTAGTGGTCCTGACCCCTTGTATCAATACCAATGGCATCTTAAAAATAATGGAGACACAACAGGATCCTTAGTTGATGAAGATGCCAGAGTTGAAGCTGTTTGGGCACAAGGGATTAAAGGAAATGGAGTTGTTGTAACTGTTAACGACGATGGTATGGATACCGGCCATGAGGATCTAAAAAAGAATTATTCAACTGACTTTACCATCGATTATACGGGCCAGAATGCTTTTTATTCCGTAACTAGAAATTGTGCTGTCAGTGGAAGCGGTGGTTATGGTTGTCATGGAACTTCCGTTGCCGGTGTATTAGGTGCCGTTGAAAATAATGCAAGAGGCGGAAAAGGTGCTGCTCCCGGTGTGAAGATAGGTGCCAGGAACATAGGACTAACAGATAGTAACATTAATAATGCGGATGCAATGTCGAAAAACACTGCTTCTGTTTTTATATCAAATAATAGTTGGGGATATCCGGACGGTACGGGGAAAATTGATTTTTCTTTAGGTGATTCTTTGTGGCAAGCGGCTGTAGATACTGGAGTTCAAACGGGGAGATCTGGAAAAGGTACGCTTTATTTTTGGGCAGGCGGAAATGGTGGAACTTCAATTCGATCGGGGAATATATATACACCAATACAATATGATAATTCCAATCAAGATTCGCAGGCGAATTATTATGGAGTCTTTGCCGTTGCTGCATTAGGGAATGATGGCAAAAAAGCAAGGTATTCGGAAGACGGTGCTAATCTATTAGTATCTGCTCATTCTTTGGGAAATTCGGGCGTAGCGATTACAACAACGGATGTAACCGGAAACGGCGGATATAATATTGGAAATAGTTCTACTAATTACTCTGACAAAAATTATACAAACACATTCAGCGGCACTTCTTCCGCCACTCCTCTTGCCGCAGGGGTTGCCGCATTAATATTAGAAGCAAATCCTAATATAACAATGAGAGATATGAGAGTATTGCTTGCGAGAACTGCTAGAAAAAATGATCCTACCGACACTGGATGGATTCAAAATGCAGCGGGACTTAATTTTAATCACAAATATGGGTTTGGTGCTGTAGATGCAGCCTCTGCTGTGACTGCTGCAAAATCTTGGTCTAGTTTAGGGAATGTTCAGAATTCAGTTACTGTAACAGGAGGTACTGGAGGAGGTACATCGGTACCTAATAATAATGCTACAGGGCTTACGAATACCGCAAATTTCTCTTCTTCATCGCTCACAACTGTTGAATTTGTTGCATTGACCATCAATATTTCTGCGGCTACTGAGAATTCAGGCGATCTTTTGATTGAATTAACATCACCTAGCGCAACGAAAGCGGTTCTTGCCATACCTCATGTTTGTTATGCGAGTGCTACTTCCTCCACTCTTAGCAAATGCACTAATTACGCAAATTGGCGTTTTGGAGCGACTACCTTTATAGATGAACCGGCAAACGGGAATTGGAGTTTGAAAATTTCCGATCTATGTAATTATTCAGCAGGTTCCACTACATGTTCAAACTGGGGCGGGTATTCTGTGAATTCAACGAATCTGTCTGTAAGTAACAATGCTCATACTTTGAATTCTTGGTCTTTAAAAATATACGGAAGATAAGCTACCACCTTTAGGAGATAAAATATGAAAACGAATCAAACATTCAGCATTGTAAGTTATAACATTGTGATCTTTAATTTTCTTTTCGCATGCGCAACACATCCTATTTATTCAGAGGACTTAACTCCTGCTGATTTATATTATTATGATGGGAAGAATCGAATCGAATTGGAAGTAGAACCTGGTCTTCTTGCCGAGTTCGGAGCTCCAGAAGAACATACTTCTCCAAAGTCAAAATCTGGAGTCCGTGCATTAGATAAAAATGCGGGTTTAGTAAGAATAAAGGGCAGAACAAATATCTGGAAAACAAATGCTCAAGGCGGCTCCGTATCGACTTCGAAATCGTTGAATCAATCCAAACGAATCGGATATTCTCCTGTTTTTCGATCCTCTCAAGACGGGACGTTGCTCGCTCTTCCAGGCAATATCATCGTGGAATTCAGTCCTTCTTTATCTCATAGTCATATAGAAAACTGGCTGGCAATGAAAGGACTGCGTCCTGTAAAAAAATTGGAAATTGCGAATCGGAATTTTTATGAAGTGGAAACTCCTGCAGGAGTTCCTGCTTTGAATCTTGCAAATTCGTTAGTCGGTCAGGAAGGGGTTGTTTCTTCCTCTCCGAACTGGTGGAGAGAAGTAAGTCCTAAATAGTAGATCTATTTTTGACCGTATAAATCTTCTTCTTTCGCAGTATAATAATAAACTAATTTTAGGATGTCGTCCTTTTTTACCGGTTTGGTGAGATAGGATGTGCAGCCTGAATCGAAACTTTTTTTAATGTCTTCTTTCAAGGCATTGGCGGTCAGAGCGATGATCGGAGTAAAATGTTTCAGTTTGGTTTTATTTTCGACTTCTTCCCATTTCCTGATTTTTTCAGTGGCTTGGTTTCCGTCCATAACAGGCATTTGCATATCCATAAGAACGATATCGAATTTATTTTTTAAAAACAGATCATAAGCTTCTTTTCCGTTTTCTGCAACAGTGATATGAATAGGATACTTTCTAAAAAAGGTCTGAATCAGGAAAATGTTTTCAGACGAATCTTCGGCTAATAATAGTTTGATATTCGGGAATACACTCGGCTCCGGTAAATCCATCCCCAGCCAGTCGTTTTTGAAAAAGTAAGGATCTTCTTCATGAGGGATATAAGGAATTTCGAAGTAAAACAGAGAACCTTTTCCTTCCTCGCTTTTGAGGTAAATTTCTCCTCCCATCAAATGAATCAATTTTCTGGTAATGGAAAGCCCTAACCCTGTCCCTCCGTACTTTCTTGTTGTAGAGTTGTCCACTTGAGTGAAACTCTCGAAGATAGATTCCAATTTTTGTTTCGGGATGCCGATCCCGGTATCTTCTATTTCAAAAAGAATGTTTTCTTTTTTGGATTTTTCAATTGGAGTCTTTGTTATGCGAACAGAGATTTTTCCCTTTTCTGTAAACTTAAAAGCGTTTCCTATCAGGTTGATTAAAATTTGCTGGATGCGGGTCAAATCTCCGAACACGGATTTGGAGATGTCGGATGCGATGCTCCATTCCAACTGAATTCCTTTTTTCTGAGCACGAAGTAAAAATAAAGAAACCGTTTCTTGCACAAGTGCGTGCAGATTGTACGGATGGTTCTCTACTTCCAGTTTTCCGGCTTCGATTCTTGAAAAATCCAGAATGTCATTGATGATATTGAAAAGGGCTTTGCCCGAATTCTTCAGAACTTCCAAATAAGTGATCTGGCTTTGATCCAGATTGGTTTCTCCCAAAACCTCGGTCATCCCTAGTATGGAATTCAAAGGAGTTCTGATCTCATGGCTCATTGCGGCTAAAAAATCGGACTTCGCATTCGAAGCAAGAATCGCTTCTTCCTTTGCCAAAGTGGCCAGATTCATTTGTTCCCTAAGAAGTTTCTCTCTTACTACTTGCTGAGATACGTCTGAAATTTGGATCATACAGAGGGAATCTTCGGGGCGTTCCATCGGAATAGGAATGATGTGTAAAAATTGGCAGATTTTGTCCCCGGAAGTTTTGGCCAGATGGTTTTCGTAGAGAGGAAATGGGAAAGGATTTAAGGAATGAGTGAGGATCGAATACTGGTTATGTTCCAAACAGAGTTCGATCGATTTATAAGTGCGGGTTTCTTTGAGTTCGGGAAAAGCAATATCGAATTTTTTTCCCAGCAAGGTTTCTTTTTCTAGATAAGAATAACGGCTGAACCAATCGTTTACCAGTAGGATCTCAAATTTGGAATTGATGACGATGATTCCAATTCCCGATTTTTCCACAATCGATAGGAGATTTTCCTGGTTAAGTTCATTCATTTTATTTCAATTTTTCAATCAGTACTTTCGAAAGTTCTCGAATGCTTTTGAATTCAAGAACAAAGAAAATATATCCTACAATGTCTTTTCCTTTCAATCGATAGTCAATAAATGCCACTAGAATTGTATCGGAATTTTTCTGATCGAAAAACTCATCTTTGACGATATCTTCGTATTTTCCCACAAAAAATTCGGGAATTTTTGTTTCTATTCTTTTTTCCGCAAGTTTGGCGAGGTTTGTAAGCACGGAATTCAGGATGATGTTTCCGATTTCACTCAGAGCGTCTTTTTCGAATTGAGCGACTTCGTTGATGGCTACATAATCCTTCATCATCATTTTCACAATCTCCAAACTGGAGTTTTTGTGGAAGAGAAGAAATGCGGATCCTGTCCCCATACCTCCACTGAACTTTTGTTCTATGGAACAAACTTCCTTGTCTGCAAGCGCTTCCAATCGAAGAGCTTCTTCCAGCCGGATGATATTTAAATTCGGTACAGTCAAAAGAATCTCATCGGATACCATTTCACTCATCAGTTTTGCTGCTGCACCCAAACTGATGTTAAATATCTCTCCGAGAGCGTCTTCTTCCAGTTCTGTCAACTGATCCATATTAAGTCCCTGCGAAAAGAGTCTGTAATTTTTCTGCTGAAATGGGTTTTTCTATAAATTGAATTCCTAATGCGGAAGCTTTGTCTTTGATCGCATTTTGGATGTTTGCTGTGATGAGAGCGATTTTTGCCGCAGGATATTTCTCTTGCAGGCGTGCCGCCAGATCGAGTCCTGAAATTTCGCCCGGCATATTCTGATCCAGGGTGACTACATCCAAGGAAGGCAGATTCGGTAAAAGAGAAACCGCCTGGTCTGCAGAACTTGCTTCATGGATGTCCCAAGATCCGCTGTTGTCTGTGATGATTTTTCGAATCATCAATCTTGTGACTGTGCTATCGTCGACGATCAAAGCCTTTTTGGATGACATTTTGTAGCCCTACTTTTTTCTTCACATTCTAAGAACGAGTTGTCCTTTTTGCATCTGACGAGAAAAATAAAACATCGAAATAGGAAGTAAAGTGCGATCGTATATATTTTTATTATTTTTTATCACTTTATCATTATCTAATTGTTCCTCGGCGAATGGCAGGTGTTTGGAGGGGGAGTGCGAAAACGGGTCCGGTACTATGGAAATGGAGGATCTTTCCGTCTACGAAGGAAGTTTCTCCAATAAAAAAAGGGAAGGATTGGGGAACCTAACCTACCCGAATGCGGAGAAGTTTGACGGTTCTTTTTTGAACGACGCTAAAAACGGTTTTGGATCGTATCTTTACTCTAACGGGCAAAAGTTTGAGGGTCATTATGAAAACAACCTGAGGTCTGGTCAGGGTAAGTATATATATTCCGAGAAAGAACTATTCGAGGGAAATTATTCCGAAGGAAAGAAGGACGGCCAAGGAGTTTATTATTATTCGAACGGGGACAAATTCGAAGGGATTTACAAAGAAGGCAAACGAAACGGTCCGGGACGTTATACCTTTGCGGATAAAAACATTTTAGAAGGGGTATGGAAAAATAATCTTTTGGAAGGAAAGGCGGTCATCCGTACTCCCAAAGGAGGACTCATTCTGATCGGTTATTGGAAGAACAACGAATACCAAGGAATGAATCCTCTCGAAGAGGAATAACTTTAACTTTTAATTCAATAACTCGAAATTGCTAATTCCTAAAGACTCGTATATCTTTCGAGTCGCCTTAGATTTGTTTAGCGTATACATATGAATTCCTGCCACTTTGTGGTCCAAAAGTCCTCTGACTTGTTCTGTAGCCCAGTGGATTCCCACGTTTTCCGCATAACTATCGTCTTCCGCTCTGGAAAGGGATCTCAAAAGTTTTGCGGGGAACCGCGAGCCCAGAGAGAGTTCCGCCATTCTCGCCATTCCTTTTCTGGAGGAAATCGGCATCACTCCTGCAACGATAGGGATTTTGATTCCTGCGATTTCGCATCTTTCTACAAAATCGTAAAAATCATTATTATCAAAAAATAATTGGGTGCAGATGTAGTCTGCACCTTGATCCACTTTCCATTTCAGATATTCTATTTCTTTCAGTCGGTTCGGAGTAGACGGGTGCCCTTCCGGAAAACCTGCCACACCGATCCCCATTTCAGGGAAATTTTGTTTGATATAAGAGACCAGTTCTCCTGCATATTCGAACCCGTTTTCCGGTTTTACGAATTCGGTTTGGCCTTTAGGAGGATCTCCCCTAAGAGCCATTATGTTATGGATTCCGGAGGAATTGTATCTTTTTAGAACTTCTCCGATTTCATCTTTAGTTGCCCCAACACAAGTTAAATGGCTTACGATGGTGAGTCCTGTTTGTTTTTGCAATTTCACCACAAGGTCGTGAGTGAGGTCTCTGGTAGAACCACCCGCTCCGTAGGTCACACTGACATAAGCAGGATTCATAGACGATAGATCCTGAATGGTTTTGAAAAGATCTTCGGAAGCTTCCTCATTTTTGGGAGGGAAGAACTCAAAACTAATCGATGTTTTTTTGCGACCTAAGACTTGGGAAATGTGCATAAGGACTATAGTCTAAACGGGAATATTTTTCTCAAGTCCCTTGTTTGCCGTCAGCCATCCTTTCGATGCTTTTGTTTTTACCGCAAGCCAGAGAGCAAATCGAGGGAACAGAGCAGGTAGGATTACGATAGAGAATCGCAGACTGGCAGGCACCATCACCTCTCCTTTGTTTTTGCGAATGGCCTTAAGAATGGCTTTCGCCACATCGATCGGTTCGATCACAGGAGTGAAAGCGGACGGTTTGACCCCGTCGATCATTCTGGTTTTTGCCATGGAAGGGCAGATCCAACTGACTCCGATTTTAGTTTCGTAAAGTTCCATCCGTAAAGCTTGGGAAAAACCTACGACTGCATGTTTCGTTGCGGAATAAATAACGGTTCCTTCCGAACCGAATTTACCTGCGATGCTTGCCAGATTGACTATATGCGCTTCCGGTTGAGAAGATAAATGAGGAAGGCAGGAGTGAGTGAGTTTTGCGACTCCCTCTATATTGATGGAGATCGCTTTTTTCCAAACGGAAAAGTTTTGGGAAATAAAAGGCCCGGAAGGAGCGATACCTGCATTATTGATCAGGATTTGGAAAGAACGACCTTCGTATTGAATTTGTTTGGTGAATGTTTCTATGTTTTCTTCACGGGACAAATCGCACGAATAACCGTAGAATTTGACTCCGAAAGATTCCACCTGTTTCTGCACATCGGACATAGTTTCCTTCAAGACATCGACACCTATGATATGGACGCCTGCCTTTGCCAATTCCACACAGGTAAGAGCGCCGATTCCCATTCCTGCACCCGTAACTAAAGCCGTTTTTCCTTTGATTTCCATACCCTAGAATTCGATTCGTTTTTTTGTTTCGTCAATCCAAATCGTAAAAGAATAGTGATTCTATGTCTTATCAACTTCTGAAAAAAGAATCCGGCCATCATCTTCCCACGGTCGAGTCGACCAATGAATGGATCAAAGACCTTTCCGTTCCGCCGGGATCTTGGGTGGTTGCGGAAGAACAAACGAAAGGGAAAGGAAGAGGCGGAAACTCATGGCTTTCGTTAGGCGATGATAAAATTATTTTTTCCGGCAAAATACGGTTTCCTGCGGCAGATATTTCTCTTCCTCTTTTTTCCATCTTCGTATCGGGAGCGCTCCTTCGATCGATCCTTTCCCTTTTTCCTGAAAGAGAAAAGGATACTACGATCAAATGGCCGAACGATATCTATCGGGGAGAAAAAAAAGTAGCAGGCATTCTTATCGAATCCGAATTTACAAACGGAATTTATACCATCGTGATCGGAATGGGTTTGAATGTTTACGGAAAAGAAATTCCTGACTCGCTGAAGAACAAAACCTGCTTTTTGTTAGATGAATCTCCTATGGAAGGAGTTTTGGAAAGACTTACTTTCAAGTTTATAGAAGAAATCAATTCTTATGTCATTCATCTTTTGGATCCGGGCCAAATCCTCAAAGAGATGATTTGGATCGAAGAACATTCCTTTCTGAAAGACAAAGCGATCGAAACGGAATGGGATTCAAAAATCGTCCGAGGGAAAGTTTTGGGAATTGATGAATTCGGATTTTTGATTTTAATGACGGAGAAGGGAGAAAAAATCGAATTGATGGATACTTCTCCTAGTTTTCGGGTGATTTAGATGCAAGACAAACCTCTTTTATTAGTAGTCGATGTGGGAAACACAAACACTGTGTTCGGAATTTTCAGAGAAGGAGAAGACCAGCCCGATTTTCACAAAAGAACGGTCACTCGCAGAGACAGAACTTCCGACGAATTGGGTTTGTTTTTAAAAGGGTTTTTATCCCAAGAGAACGTAAAATCGGACAGCATCAAACGGGCGATTTATTCCAGTGTCGTGCCTTCTCTTAATCCTATTGTAGAGCGTATGTTAGAGGATTGGTTCGACGTAAAACCTCTGCGTGTTCATTATCAAATGAAATTAAATTTCGGCATCACTTACCCTCGCCCCTTCGAGATCGGAGCGGATAGACTTGTGAATGCGGCCTATTGCGCTAAATCTTATCCGGGAAGAAAAGCGATCCTTGTGGATTTGGGAACTGCAACTACTTTCTGCGTCATCAATGAAAAACCTGAATATGTAGGCGGAGTCATCGCACCAGGATTGAAAATTTCCATGGACGCTTTGACTAGAAACACCGCTCAGCTTCCTCCCATCATATTCGGATCGCCTACACAAGTATTAGGCGGATCGACTGTTGAATCCATTCAGTCCGGCTTTTTCTACGGATGGGTGGGTCTGTTGAAAGGGATCGTAAGCGCAATCAAACAAGAGTTGCCTGGCGATTATATCGTAGTAGGAACAGGCGGTCTCGTCACAACCATCCATGCATCGCATAACCAAGTGTTTGATGAGATCGATCCTATGATGACTTTGAAAGGTCTGAAGATCCTTGCGGATTTGAATTCATAGTCCCAAAAGAAGTTTTCTATACTCTTCCCCGATCATTTCCATTCCGATCTGATTGGGGTGAATGGGATCGTCCACCGAATACAAAAGAAGTTGGCCGGAGTGGTTCGAAAAAAGTTTTTCCAAGTCCGCTAGCCTGTATGTGGCTTTGTTTCCTGCAAGATTACGAATTGTTTCGTTGTTTTCCCTCACACTTGTTTGAATCCCTACTTGTTCCGTCAAAGGTACAGTAGACAAAACAATAAAAGACGGGTTTTTGAGTTCCAACCTGTTTAATAACTCGGAATAGTTTTCCCGAAATTTATATGTACCTTGCGACAAAGCATCGTTCGTTCCCAATTCTACGATCCATATATCCGTAGGAATCCCTTCTATATGAGAGGAATTTTCGAGCCAGGAAGAGATGTTGTATCCTGCAATGGATACGTCCGTCACAGAATAGTTGTTAGGCAGCTTTGCTTTGAGTCCGAAACCATCCGATAATTGTGCGATTGAATCGCCCACTACGGTCACTCGTATGGGAACTGTTGAGACTGTGAGGAGGCTTTGTAAAGAGTCGTTATTTTGTTTCGAATCGTAACAATGGACGAAGGATAATGAGCAAAAAACTGCGATGAGAAAATGAAATCGGAAACCTTTCATGGGACAGCCGGAATCGGTTTGCGATAAACAATTGTTTGGTAATGGAGCCAATGGTTGCTGGGAACGGGGATACTCCATTCTTCCCGAATCCAGTCAGGATGTTTTTCCAAAAATGCACTGATGGATTTGTTCTTTAAAGATTCGTTGTAAAAAACAAAAGCTTCTTGGTTTTCGATCGTGGTTTTATAATCGTCTGTTGGAAATTCCAGTTCTCCAGGAATGAATTCCAAAATATTCTGGTTCGGATTTTTCTCTTTTAAGTAGAAGTAAGGATCGGGGAGTGCTTGTAGATAAACGTTTTTATAGGGACGAAGGACCGTTTCCAATCTTTGGAAATGAGCCGTTAGTATTTTTTCACTGTCAAAGCGGATCCAATGCAAATTCGTAATCTGAATCCAGCCTAACAAAGATAATAAAATTCCCCCGGCCGCCAAAATCCTACCTAAGGATTTTTGTTCGATCAAAATGGCCATTCCCCAGGCGAAAGGGAAAAGGAAATGATAAACATACCATCCTTCCGAAGAAGAGTATAATGCGAGTAAAACGGTGATCCACCAAACCCAGAATAATTTCATTCGGGGAGAAAGAGTTTTTTTATCTTTCAAAAAGGCCAAAGAAACTGCGGACATAAGAAGAATTTGAAGAGCGATCAAAACAAGTCTGATTTTAGAAAATGCGAATCCGAAGAGGAAAATTTTCAGCTTAGTCAGCAGATCGAAACTTCCCAGAAGAGTTTTTTTACGGATCAACTGAGCTCCGAACTGCACTTGAAACAAATACCAATCCGGATGGATGTAAAAGGCCCAAACGAGCAGAGGAAGAATTCCACCTAATCCAAAATATACGATTTTCTTCCGGAAATCTTTTCTGTCAGATAACAACGAATATGCTGTCACCAGTCCCAAAGAAGCCCCGAAAGGATGGGAAAGTGCGGAACAAGAAAGCAGAATCCCCGCTAAAAAAGACTTAAAGGAACTTTTTCCCTTCGAAGTGGCTGCGATCAGACTCAGTAAAAAGAAAAAAGAAGTGAGTCCTTCCATTCTGGCAGCGGAACCGAATCGAAAGAACAAAGGTTCCATGAGTATGGTTGCGAATCCGACTAACATTCCCGGTCTGCTGAATTTGAATCGAGAGGAAAGAACCAAAAACAAACCTGCGGAAGCATAAATGGTCAAAGCACTGAGGAGTCTGACTGTAAAAATAGTCTGTGGGAAAATTTTGAGAAACCCTGCGGATGCAAGCATATAGGAAGGAGGCATCCAAAGTGTTTTCGATTCCATCCCTGGAATCAGTCCTTTTAGAACTGTAGTACCTAATACACCTGTATTGGCAAACGACTGAGCGGGAGAAAAGAAAAGAACCTCATCCGGCCAAATAGGAGGAAGATAAGGATGATTTAGAAAAAAGAAGATCCAGAAAAAGGCGGATAGAACGAAAAAGGCAAGAATCGGCAATCGGTTCGAAAAAAGACTATTTGGAAAGAGAAGCGGTTGCTTCTTGTTCTGTTTCGAAGACTTCAAAGAGATCAAGCAGTTCCACCACATCGAATACCTTCTTTACAGGAGGTGTGATGCAGCAAAGTTTCAACTTTCTTCCTTGTTTGTCCAGCTCTCTCACCATCCCCACGAAAATTCTAATTCCGGAAGAGGAAATGTAAGAGATTAGCTCTAGGTTGATGATGATGTCACCTTCACCGTTTTGCACATCGTCTGCCAATTTGGCTTCCACTTCATCGGAATGAGTGATGTCCAAACGTCCATTGAGATGAACTAAAGTGTGTTTCCCTATTTTTTTGGTGATAATTTCCAAAACGAGCCTACTTAGGGCAACAATCTCGTAAATAAGTTATGCTTCAAGAAAATTTTAGGCGGCTTTGCACTTGAAATCATCAAAAAACTCATGTTTTTGCGAATTCTGATACAATATGAGTCTTTGTTTGGTCGATTTGGAGGACCTGTGCCCTAAAAAAGTCTGAATTTCACGCAAAGGAAACCCTTGGTCCCAAAAATAGAGCGCGATGGCATCCCGAATCAGGGGGACATTCACTTCTTTTTGCAGAAGCAGGCTCGCTTTTTTAAGAATGTACTGCACCGATCGTTTCTCTCTTGCTCCGTCTTTGCCTGGGAACAAAGATCGATCGGGGTTTTCTTCATAGGAATAACGATAGAGTTCTTTTGAAAATTCATTAGCAAGAGTTATGTTTCTTTTTTGTAATCTATTTCTTTCCGGGATGCACATGGAGGTGGATTCATAGTCGAAATTATGTATCTTACACATTAAAAGTTCGGGAACGGAAATGCCTGTGGAAAATAAAAATTTTAGAATGAGATAATGAATGTGGTTTTTGTTTCTAAAATAGAAGAACAGTTTTCTGAGATCGGATTGAGTGAAGAGACAAGTTTCAAAATGAGAAAGATCGACGATCAAATCCAATGGGAGAAGGGGGAAAGTGTTGTTGAGAGAGTTTTGATTACGCATATTAGTTTTCCAAAGAAATTATCGGAGTAAAAATTTCACCTTTCCGCTAATTCTATGTAATATATGCCTTCTACTTGGCATTTAGTTCCTATAATAAATTGACTTTTTCACCTTTTTGCCCGAATTCTTTTTCTGCTTGATTCTCTGTTCCATAAATTTCAAATTTTGGGAAACAGAAAATTAGGATGATGTGCGTATGGATTCCCTGGAATTAAAATCAAAAGACCCTGAACTTCAGTTAACCGAAGAAGATATGAAAAAAGTCCAGGAGTTGACTGGCCAGATCAAATTGAATGATCCGAATGAAATCATTCAATACGGATCTTCTGCGCAAGCTAGAGTTTCCGAATTTGCGGACAAGGTGCTTGCCGAAATCAAAACGAAAGACTCCGGTTATGCGGGAGAATTATTAAACAACCTCCTATTCAAAGTAAAAGATCTCAATCTGGACGGGATCGGAGGAGAAGGAAGTCCTTTGGCAAAAATTCCTGTGATCGGCGCTCTCTTCGACGCATCCAGGCGATTTTTGGCGAAATACGAAGATCTATACTCTCAAATCGAAAAGATCATCGAAGAACTTTATACGGCAAGAACCACTCTCACAAAAGACATCACTCTTTTGCAGGCGTTATACGAAAAGAACTTGGAATATTTCAAAGACATTCAGGTTTATATCGCCGCAGGTGACTTAAAAGTCACAGAACTTAGGGATAAAATCCTTCCTGAGATGTTGGAAAAAGCGAAAGCACAAGGCGATACTCTTGCATCTCAAAAATACCAAGATATGGTGCAGATGGTAGATCGTTTCGAGAAAAAAATACACGATCTAAAACTCAGCCGTGTTCTTTCTTTGCAAACCGGACCTCAGATCCGTTTGATCCAGAACGGAAATCAGGTGTTAGTCGAAAAAATCCAAAGTTCCATCCTCAATACGATCCCTCTTTGGAAAAATCAAATCGTTATCGCTTTGGGACTCATCCGCCAAAAGAAAGCTTTGGAAGCTCAAAAAGCGGTCAGCAAAACCACAAACGATTTGATCCAAAAAAACGCAGAGATGTTGAAGACGGGAACGATCGAAATTGCGAAAGAATCCGAAAAAGGAATCGTAGAGATCGAAACTTTGAAGAAAGTAAATCAGCAGTTGATCGAAACCATCACCGAAACTTTGAAAATCCAGGAAGAAGGCAGAAAAAAACGAAAAGATGCGGAACAAGAGTTGGTAAGACTCGAATCCGAAGTCAAACAAAAGTTATTGGAAGCTAGATAAGAATGGAACCATCCGAAATTCAATCTTCGGAAGAGAAAAGATGGGCGAGAAGAGCCCATCTAACTACTCTTCTAGTTTATCCTTTGGCACTACTTCCTTTCCCGTTCGCATGGGAAGCTTTGGGTGCGGTTGCGCTTCCTTTTCTTCTTTGGATCAGTAGACCTTCCGGTTCCTATTCCTCAAGACAGGCGTTGGAAGCGATGTATTTACAAACATTAGTTGGTCTGGGTTACTTCGGCTTCGGCCAGGCATTTTCAGAAGACAGAGTTCTCTTCGTATTTTCATACGTTTTCGTGGCTTTCCTTCATTTATTGTTTTTAGGTTTCGGTGTTTTTAAAACTACTATAGGTAAACCTCATAATTATCCTTTCAGTTTTATTCCTGCATTATTTGCTTCCAAAACGAGAAAGAAAAATTGGAACGATCTCAAAAAACGGTTTCAGAACGGAGGAGACTTCGACAAATTCAAAGCCCATTTGGAAAAAATTGACTCCGTAAAACAAACAATAGATGCAGAAGCGAAACTTTTGCCGGATGCGAATCTTCAAAGTTTAGCGAATCAATTTTCCGTTTCTTTGGAAGATCTCAAACTCAGACTTTTGGAAGATCCTTCTTCCTACAAAAAAGCGGAACAATATCTGAACTATTTTCCGGAGACTACTTCTAAGATCCTTTCTCAATACAATCGAGTGAGTCGGGGAGGAGAAGCGGACAATGAAAAAAGAAAAACGGAACTGGAACAACTGCTCCAAGAAGTCATCAAAACTACGAAAGAAGTTCGCGGTAAACTGAAAGCAGACGAAACTTTGAACTTAGATGTTGAAATCACCGCCATGAAAAAAAACATAGATTTTGGCGGATACTAAATGGAGTCGGAACTCAAAGACAGGTCTTATCATTTTCTTAATTTTTTACCTTCGGTCGGAAACTTTTTAGCCGAAAAACATCTCTCTACAAATTTGCAGGTTTCCGAAAAGGGAACCTACGATTTGGTTACGGAAGCCGACTTGGGTGCGGAGAAAATGGTTTTGGATGAGATCCAAAAGTTTTATCCTCACGACGGTTTTTTATCCGAAGAGTTCGGAGAACATCACGGAGATTCCGGTTTCCGTTGGATTATAGATCCGTTAGACGGCACTACAAATTACACTCACGGCCTTCCTTTGTACGGAGTGTCCGTCGCGGTGGAACATGAAGATACCAAACAACCTGTGATCGGGATGGTTTATTTTCCCGAATTGAATACTTTTTATCATTCCATCAAAGGCAAAGGCGCCTTCCGGGATAAAACTCAAATCCATGTATCTACTCGCAAAAGTATGAAAGAAGCCTTATTCGTTACCGGCTTTCCTTACGATAGAAACAAATCTTTGGATGTTTTGATGGTGTATTATAAATCCATACTTCAAAAATCGAGAGGCATTCGTAGAACCGGAGCCGCTACTTTGGATTTATGTTGGATCGCCGATGGTAAGTTTGACGGTTATTACGAATTGGGTCTTAAACCTTGGGATATGGCAGCGGCGGGACTCATCGTACAAGAAGCAGGCGGAATGGTCACCACTATGGATGGGAACGACTTTAATGTTTATACACCCAGCATATTGGCGACGAACGGACTTCTTCACGAGTTTTTACTCAATGAATTCGAAGGCCATATCAATCGAGTAGTTTACTAACGACTCCAAGAAGTTTGTTCGTAACGATTTCTTTCGTAAAATTGGCCTTCACATAATTCTTTCCGTTGTTTCCCAGTCTTTGGCCCACTTCTTTGTGTTCCAAAAGATACTCCAGGGAGCGGCGGAAAGAAATTTCATCCGAATAATACAGACCTCCCTGACTTCTTTCGCAGTGGCCCCGCATCACATCCGATTTACCGTTCACTAAAACAGGTTTTCCATACGACCAAGCTTCCATCATCGCAATGGAAAAACTTTCCAAAGGCGAAGGGTTTAATACCAAATAACAATCGTTTAGTAGCTTTTCTTTTTCTTTTTGTTCCACAAAACCTTTGAGGTGAACGGAAGAAGGAATGAGAGAATCGGGCAGATGTTTGTTTCCTATGCACGATAAAAAGATATTTTCGGAAGGATAAAATTTCCTCCATTCATCGTACTGACGAAAAAGTTCTCCGAATCCCTTTGCAGGTTCGATTCTCCCCAAGGTGAGTAGAGAAACGGATTCCGAATCTTCTTCGGTTTCTGTTTTTGCGAGATCCGGCATAGGAACATAGGTTCCAATATAAGCATAGTTTGTCGGTAAAGTTCCCATTCTGTTTTTGTAAACTTCCGCTTCTTCGGGAGCATTAAAGGAATAGGAATATTTCGGTAAAAAAGTTCTTTCGTAAACGGGAAGTCTGAGAGGAGGTTCATCGTGAAACGTAGGAATGATCAGAACCGGTTTTTTCAGTTTGGGGAGCAATTTTACGATGGGATAATACAAATATCCCACTAAAAGGAAGAGATCGAATTTATTTTCTTCCTCTAACACTGTATTGACGAGATCCGGAAGATAGGGACCTTGTTCTTGCAGAAAATAATCTTCCAGTCCTATAGGAACATCTTTCCCTTGTTTTAGGCAAAGTTCCAGAATCTGGTTCATATTGTTCATAGACCTGGTCTGTAAAACGGGAAATCTTCTGATTCGGAGACCTTCCCATTCTTCCGTACCTGGTTTGAGTTCCGTTTTCCAAGTCGTATAGTCTTTCGCACAAGAAGTGAAAATGGTAATATCGTAATGTTCTTTCAGGATTTCTGCGTAATCTTTTGCCAGTTTTTCCGCGCCGCCCGCAACATCGGGATGGAATCTGGGAATAACGATCGCTATCTTTTTTTTCTCAGAGGGAGCGGGCATGTTCTTCCAAACTATTTAATAAAAGTTTTATGTCGGTGCGAGAGGAATAAGATTCAAGTCTTTGCGATTGTTTCAAAAGCACGGATTCTTTTTTATCAGGATTCGATTCGAGTTCCAGAATCATGTTTATGATTTCTTTGAAATTTTTCGTTCGAAACAATACTCCTGCTCCATCCATTGTTTCTGCAACGGCACCTGCATCGAATGCGATGACAGGAAGTTGGAACAACATGGCTTCGAGAAGAGGAACACAAAAACCTTCGTGTTCACTCATGGAAAGAAAATAACTGCTCTCTTGATAGAACTTGGAAAGGATCGCTTCGTTCACATAAGGAACGATTTGAACTTCTTCTTTCAATTCGTAAGTTCGAATCATCATTTCCAATTCATCCAGATAGGTTTGTTGGTTCGGGTTGCAGAAACCTACGATTTTCATCGAAAAAGGTTTTTCCGAAAAAGATTTCCAGATTTTTGCGAATCGAATGAGATCGTCTTGCCTTTTGTTAGGTGCAATTCTTCCTACAAAAAGGAATTGGATGGGATCTTTTTTATGTTTTTCATGAGAGATATCTTTCCACTTCTTGAAATTGATATGAAGAGGAAGAAGTTTAGGGTTTTCGAAACCTAAATCCACTAGTTCGCTTCTATTGAAGTTGGATACCGCAAAATATTTGTTAAATTTTTCTTTGATTATGGAAAGATCGTTTCTGCCTTCTCTCAATAAATATGTGAATTTGAGATCGTAAGGCTCGAAAAAACCGTGAGGAGTCACATTATGATAGATGAGTATTTTTCGATTGGGAAGTTTTAAAAGATAAGGAAGCACTTCCGTATGAATGGAATGATGATAGATAAGAACATCTTTGTCCGAGATTTTTGCTTTAGTGAATTTTTCAGCGTAGTTTCCTTCCGCCTTATAAACGTTTCCCGAAAATAATTTTCCTTTCCAGCCGTTGGATTGGAGGAGTTTTTTGATCTCCATCATCTCTTGAGAGATAGCATCTCCCAATTGAAATCCCGCAGAGAATTGATGTACAGAAAAATTAAGATTCAAAGTAGACTCACCAATTTGGGCAGTGTTTCTACCCAAGGAAACTCATTATAGTAAGATAATGCGCTTCTTTGAGAGTTTAAAATTTGATCTATTTTTTTGGCATCCTTAAAAACGGATTCGATTTCATTCGCCAGAGCCGTGTAGTTTTTATTTCGAAAGAGATAACCGCCTTCTCTCATCGTAGAACGGATGGCTCCTTGTTCGAAAGCGAATACGGGCAAGTTCATTCCGAAAGCTTCCAAGATCGGCAGACAGAATCCTTCATGTTCGCTCATGGATACGAATGCGGAAGAACGTTTCAAAACGGATAAAACTTCTTCGTCGGAAAGCCCTGTCATAAATTCCACATCCGCTTCCAGTCGAAGTTCGTTCACTTTGTTTTTAAGAAGATCGAAATAACCGTCGAAAGCTCCGATCACGGAACCGATACAATAGAGTTTGGAGTGAGGGTGTTTTTTTTTCCAATGAAAGAAAAACTCGATTAGATCTTCCCATTTTTTCTGAGGAGAGTATCTTCCCACGAAACAAATGGAACCGTTGTTAAATTCTTTTTCCGTATGTGGATGAATTCGATAGGACTTACAGATGGGTAGAACGGATACATTTTTAAAATTCAAATCGGCGATGGTTTCCGCATTGAAAGGAGAATCACACCATACCGAATCGCAGAAGATGGAAAGAGTTGCCAGTTCCAAATAAGAAAGCGATTCGAAACGAAGCATGGATTGATAAATTTCGGGAGTGGTACTGGTCTTATAAAAATTAGCAGGAGTTATATTGTGGAAACGAAGTATTTTTTTTCCGGGAAGGTTCTGGAAAAAATCAAAAGGATAACCTTGCCCTCCATAATGCAGGATGTGAACATCCTTGGGAGTCAAAGGAAGTTTTTGCTGCGAAGTCGGATAAAAATTCGTATCTGGGACATGTTTTCCTTTTCTAGGAATGCGGGTGATGAAATTCGATTTCCAGCCTAATGTTTGAAATGCGGCTGCCAGACCAAGAGCATCATTTCCTACTCCGTCGGAATCTTTCAGTTCGTCCAAATGTTGGAAAACATTCATTAGGAGATTTTTGTATATTTGATGACTTTTAAATTATCGGATACGGAAAGATCTCTTTCCTTGGAAAAACCGAAACCGGAAAGATAACCGCTTAATAGTTTTAAATCGATTTTAGAAACATGAACGTCCGCAAAAGGTCTGTTCTTTGCATCCGGCTCCGACTGCACTGAAAAATAGAGATGATGGTTCGGCTGCATCCACCGGGAGAGTTCTGCAAAAATAGTTTCCAGATGATGGGAAGGAAAACGATTCAGAGGGAGAAATAAAATCACATTCATTTTTTGAGAAACGTTTTTCTCCAAAGGAAATAGAGATTCCACCAGTTGGATGTTAGACGATATTTTCTTGAGAATAAAATCGTGTTCACTCGGCTGATTCGTGATCGATAGGAAAGGAATCGTTTGAAACGTAAGCTGTTTCAAAATTTCTCCCCACTCCGGAAACAAAACCAAGGTTTTGCCGGAAGCCTTCAAATCATCTAAAACTAGATTCCAATCCTGCGTGAGTCCTGAATCGTCAAAGTATTGATTGGTGGCCCATCCGAAATTCAGATTTGCCTGTCTGTTTCGGTCGGAGTGAAGAAGGTAGTCCTTGTAAAACCCTTCGAATCTGGTTTCCAGTCTTTGGACTCTTTTGCCGATTCGAATTAACTCGTGTAATACGGAGAAGAAGGCGCGAATTCTGTTTTCGGAAAGTTTTTTATCCACGAGGGAATAAAATCCGATGAATCGATTGAATAAGAATTTAAGAGGACCCTTTATGAACCAAAGTTTCGGATTGGTGAACTTGGGAGGGGCGATCCCTTTTTCGAAAAGATGTGCTGTTCCTGCGGGATCAAATTTGCGGAATCCTTCCGGAGATTCCGGTTGGAATTGCATTTGGGACACCCTTTCCCAATCTATTTCGTTGGAAGGAGATAGAGGGATCTTGGATTCGAGGTCTCGCATAATTTCTTTTACGTTCAATTGCGGATCTCTGATTTCCAGAAACGGGGAAGGTGTGAAAAGGGGTTCTTGCTCCACAGAATTCTTTCTTTGTTGAGAGGATTTGAAATTTTGGGAGAATGGCAACTAAATCTTAGGCTGAAAGCGGAAAATTCCCCCATCTATGAAAAAAATAACTACTTTGGTCACCGGAAGCAACGGGTTTGTGGGCAAATACCTTGTTTCCGCATTGGAAGAGGCAGAAAGGTATGAAATTATTCCTTTTCCCTGCGACATTCGTGATCGGGAAGAAACCGCAAAGCTGATTCAAACTACAAAACCTTCTCTTGTTTACCATTTGGCGGCACAGCCTTTTGTCCCCAGAGCCATAGAAGATCCTTGGGAAACAGAAGCGATCAATGTGGGAGGAACTCTCAATCTTTTGGAGTCTTTGCATCGATTGCAGAGTGAAGTCAGAATGTTGTATGTATCTTCGGCAGATGTGTACGGAAGACAAAATCAAACATCTCTTCCTTTGCATGAAGAATTGATCGCAAATCCGATCAATCCCTATTCGGGCAGTAAGTTGGCGGCGGAATCTTACTGCAGACAGTATTCCGCATTCAGCAAAACATTATCAGTCATCATCGCAAGACCTTTCAACCATATAGGCATCGGGCAAAGACCCGAATTCGTAATTCCTAATTTTTGCAATCAAATCATAGAAGCCAAGAGAAAACATCTAACAAACATTCAAGTGGGAGATTTGAATCCCACTCGTGATTTTTCCAATGTGAAAGATATCGTAGAAGGGTATCTTCTTTTGATGGAAAAAGGCGAGTCCGGGCAAATTTACAATATATGTTCGGGAGAGGAAACAAGCATTAGAACCGTAGTGGAGAAACTGATCGCAATCTCAGGAGTATCTATCGAATGTAAGGTGGATGAATCCAGAATTAGATCTGCGGAAACTTCCCGCGTTTTCGGAGACAATCGCAAGCTGAAACGATTGGGATGGTCTTCCAAAAGATCTTTGGAAGATACACTTCTTGAAATTTACAGGGAAATGGAAAACCTCAACTCAGTCTGATTTCGGCAAACAGCTGTTTTTGATTTTTTTCCATTGTGATTGTGAAACGAGCTGTCTGGTTCTTTTTTTCTTCTCGGAGCCGATTAACTTTTTTAAGGTGGCGATTCTTTCCTCAGTGCCTGGATGAGTGCTTAAAAAATCGGTAAAGTCGAAGAATTTGGAAGCTACAGTAGACTTTTTTTCTTCAGGATCTTTGCCGCTGTTTTTGCCTTTGTCTTCTGCCTTAGAAATTTGTTTTTCATCCCTTTGCAGTTTTTCGAAAAAACTATAAAGTCCTGTTAAGGAAAGGTTCGCATCCTTCAGAAGTTGAACCGCATATTCATCCGCTTCCGATTCGAAATCCCTTGAGAATTTTAAAACTAGAATCGTTGTTCCCAGTTCCGAAGCGGTTTCGATCATTTCGAAATCTCCCAATCCTGGTCCCACCAAAATACTGATGGCAAATGCCGTTCCCAATGCCTTGAGTAGGTTTCTGACGTGATGTCTTTTTTCTACGTGAGCGATTTCGTGAGCTAAAACACCTAACACCTCTTCCTGGCTGTCCGCTTTGTTGAGCAGTCCTGATAGAAAATAGATTTTTCCTCCGGAGACTGCGAATGCGTTTGTGTCCGGTCGGGAAATGATTTGAATGGAATACTTGTAAGGCGAATCTTTAGGGCGAATCTCTTCCGTTGCCTTTGTTAAAAATTCTTCCGCTTCTTTGGCTTCGCAAAAATCCATTCCTATACCGGATTCGATTTTTTTGTGAACCATCGAACCGATGCTTTCATCTACGCTGGTGGGAACGAGGCGGTAGATATTTAGAAGACCTAAGTAATATACGAAACCGAAAACCACAAACAGGCACCCGGCTACGGTGATCGTAAGCACAGGATTTATTTCTTTGATGTTATATATGATTTTATGAAAGAAGCCGGTTGTTTTTTTATGTTGGAACCAAACGGATTCCAATGTTTTTGCTTCTTCCTTTGTGCAAAATATTTCCAATACCGGACTTTCGTAAACTTCGTCCGGATTGAGAGTAAGTTTGCATCCGTGAGGGACGAAGTCGAAGTAAGTAAAATTTTGAATCGGAATTTTATGAGTTAGATTTTCGGAAGTGAACTGGAAGTTCGTATTCTGAATGACTGCGACCCCTTCTTCAGGAATCGCAGACTTTCCGTTAAAGTAACGAGATGGATATTCTTTCCCGGGAATCATTTTTATCCGATGAAACCTTCTAAAGCTTCCGCCAAAGCTTCTACACCTTCTACGGTTGCAGATGCAGTTGCATCCGGTTGCGCAGTGATTGTAGAAAAATCGATTTCAGTTTCCAAACTAACAGACTCCAAATAGAGTTTTGTCATGCGAACGACTGCCCAAGGAAAAGCGATGCCCAGTGTAAAGATGACTAATAAATAAGAGATGAATAGATTGAGGAAAATTTGACCGCCAGTGATATCGGAGGAGAATTTTTTACCTTGAAAAGTTGTTTTTCCCCAAATGTAATTTTGGATCTCTGCGGAGAACCAAGCTCCGTAAATTCCTAAAGTCACAATGGAAAGGAAAATTCCTTTGAGACAAAGGAAAAAAAATTCTTTTCCGTCCGCTTGAAATCCGAAATTCGCATTCCCATAACGGATGTTATTTTTGATATAAGTTTCCTGTTCGATATAAAACCAAGGAAAATAAATTCCCAAAGTAATGATGGAAAGAAGTCCGCCTCTTAGATAGATCTTTCCTAATTCCAAACCTTTTCCGTTGAATCCGAAACGAAGGTTGCGGTAACCCGTTCTGGAAGTAAGATATTTGGTTCTTCCTACTAAGATGAAAGGAGCAATGGTAAGGAACAAAGCCGCTGTTAGAATTGTCGAAACGATTTGAACAATGGATTGGGAAACAATCATTCCCACGATGGTATTGATGATCCCTAGAATGATGGCTGCTCCGATAACAAGCACCAAAGCTTTTAAAAAACCGATGAACCTTTCTTTTCCGGTTCCATGAAACGAGAATCGTTCTCCCGCCCATTCCACATTTTCAGCTACGAATTTTTGGACATTCGTCTTTGCCCAAAAATGGTATATGAAGAATGTAAACACTGTTAGAAATGCGTTTTTTAACAAAATGAGAAACAGATTGAGTCCGGTCGCATGGTATTGAATTCGTTTGTTGTCCATAGATCCTGCTTTAGAGATTTCTTGTGGGGTAATTTTGGTGTTAAGTTCGAAGAGTCGTAAAGGAAAATATTATCCTTGTAAAATATTTATTCCTGCAGAGAAAATTAAGCTGAACACAATTCGTGAGTTTTACGTCTATGGAATATATGTTCTCTTTTCGTTTTGTTCCTACGTTTCTTCTTTCGATTCTTTTGTTCGGGATCGGAGGTAATCTTGTCTCTCAATCGGAACTTCCTCCTACTGCAGGAGATCTGCAAGGGCAAGATAAATCCGTCAAACAACCTCCCGCAAGAAAAGAGAAGAAAGGTTGTTGCAAGATCAAATACCCGGCAGGAGGGTATGATTTTTTTCTGGCAACGGAAGAAGATTGCAGAAGCAGTTTGTATTTCGACAGATTTTTAGGAGAGAATAACACATTATGCTTCCGATGGGAAGAGGATTAGATCTACCAAACCTTACCGATGTTAAGGAACAATTCTATCAAACCTTAAATCGATTCCTTCCTATGTACGAAGTGTCCTTGGCGATCGCCGGAGGAGGATGTAAGGCGTTCTACGGTCTAGGCATCGGCAAAGCGCTCCGCAATTGGGGGGTGCGTTTCAACGAAGTGTCCGGAGTTTCCGCAGGAGCCGCAATGGCGCTCTGTATTCTTTCCGAAACCGAAGATGAAACCGTAGAATACTTCGAGGAAATCACAAAACGCAATTCTAGTAATTTCCATTTTTCAAATTTGCTTCGGGGAGAAAGAACCTTTCCTCATGAGGATATGTACAGAAGAGGCATTCGATTCGGAATGAGATTCGATCGAATCCTTGCTTCCGGTGTGAAGGTAATCATTCATACGGTTCGTGCTTATCCGAAAGAAAACTCCCTAAAGAATAAATTCAGACTGGCAAGGTTGATCTCTGAAACGGGAAGAGCCTTTCTTTTGGATGATCGTGACAGAAGCGAAGGCATACCTGCCAACCGCATTTCGGAAATCGTCAAAAAATGGAATATGGAAGATGTGGACTTCACCGAGAAAGATTTTTCCAACCAGGAAGTCATTGAACAGTTTATTTTAAATTCTTCTTCCATTCCTCCCATCGTAGATTTTCAATCCGTAAATAATGAGTATTATTTGGACGGGGGACTTACGAACAATTTGGTGATCGAAAAGTTTGCTCCGAATGCTAAAATCATCGCGATTCATTATGAGCCTGCTACCATCGTAGGAAAAGATCCCGACCTTCTTCGCAAAACTTATATTATGCGTCCATCAAAACGACTTCCTATCACTTCCTTTGACTATACGAATCCGCAGGGAGTGAGAGAAGCTTACGAATTAGGAATAGCGGATGCGGAATCTCAAAAAACGCAGATCTTAGAATATCTACAAAAAGATGTCAGCGAGTTTCTCAGCCGCAGCTGAGAAGGTCTCTTCTTCCGCAATCAAACTCACAATGAGAACCGTCTCCGTTTCGGGGAAACCGTACCAATCCCCCGGATGAAGATACACATTCTTTTCGGACAAAATCTTTTCCGCCCATTCCTCTGAGCTGAGATCTGAGTTTTGGATTTGAATCATCCCGTACCAGCCTGCATCCGAATAAGTCCAAGTTAGGCGAGAGATTTCCGCAAAACGTTCTTGGGCAAACATTACATTTCTTTTGATTCGGTTGAGGATTCGATTTTGAACCATCGATTTCCAAGGAAGAAGTTCGGGAAGCATCGTTTGTATGGGAGAATTTACGGATAAAAAACTATCGGAGATGATTTCCAATCCGGAAAGGGCCTGCTTCTTAAAGGAAGGATTTCCCTGCACATGGATCCAGCTCAATTTCATTTGAGGAAGGGCCAGCATTTTAGAGATTCCGTTGAGAACAAAAACGGGAGCGGAGTCAGTGACAGGATAAAAATGCGAACTTTTATCTGTAAACAGATTCGTATAGTCAGCGAACACTTCGTCCAAGACCAAAACGATTCCCGTTTTTTCGGACCAATCCAGCCATTCTTTCCAATCTTCTTTTCGCATAACAGAGCCTGTAGGATTAGCTGGGCTTACCAAAAGCACAAGTTTGGTCCGGGAAGAAATTTGTCTTTTTACTTCCTCCAGGGAATAATTCCATTCTTTGGATTCGGGCGAGAATGTGAGAGAGTATTCTTTTAAGGAGATGTTTTCCAATTCCGCTAAAAAAGGAAAGAGAGGATACCCCGGTGCGGGGATAAGAATTTCATCGTTCGGATTTGCCAGCAGTTTGAATATAAAAGAATAAGCTTCCGAGGTGCTTGCCGTTAGGATTAGATCTTCCGGATTGATTTCCAGGTTTCTCGTTCGATAGGAAGATGAGATTGCTTCTCTGGTTTGAGGAAGACCTTTCGGATCTGGATTGTATTTCGACCAAAAAGATTTATCTAAGTTATGCGAAAGGATATTGATAGGAAACTCCAACCCCACCAAAGTAGGGTTACTTGCCATTAAATCCAATACGGGAATCGATTGGGTTTCTTTTTCCCTTTTGATTCGGGTCAGTTCATTTTCTTCGTCCGAAATTCCCAAATTTCGAATGCGATCGGAAAACATAAAATCTTTCCTCTTAGACACCATTTATATCGTAAATGTCCTTATATTTCCAATGAAAAAAGATACAAGAAATTGACCAAATGCATTTTATTTTGGATTCTTTTCTGACCACTTGGTCAATGATGGTTGTATGGAAAAAGAATTTCCTCATCCTGACAATCATCCCCTTCATACCATCAAAAAAGAAAGAGCCATCATAGTCGTTCTGGCGGTGCTTCAATTTCTACATATACTGGATTTTGTGATCATGATGCCTCTCGGCCCGGTTTTTATGGAGAGCTTTAAGATCGACTCCACGGAATTCGGTCTTCTGGTTTCAGCATACTCCATCAGTGCAGGGATCTTCGGATTTATCGGAGCCTTTTTTCTGGATCGATTCGACCGCAGATCTTCCTTGCTTACCATCTTCGCAGGATTCGCCTTAGGCACGTTATTCTGTGCTGTGGCTCCTACTTATATCACTCTTCTTTTGGCAAGGATCGTTGCCGGTTGTTTCGGAGGAATGATCAGTGCACTGATTCTATCCATCATAGGAGACATCATTCCTGTGTTCCGCAGAGGAAAGGCGACAGGTGTAGTGATGTCCGCATTCTCGATCGCTTCGGTGATCGGAATCCCCGTAGGATTGTTCTTAGCGAATCAATACGGCTGGCATTTCCCTTTTTTGGCAATCACCGTGATCAGTTTTTTACTTCTGCCTGCGTCTTATAAGATTCTTCCCGAGTTAAAAGTCCATTTGGAACATCATAATCCTACCGATTCGAAATGGTCTTCCGTGAAAACCGTCCTTACTGAGAGATCGCATTATAGTTCTTTTGCGTTCATGATTGCTCTTATGTTCGGAGGATTTTCCATCATTCCGTTTTTTGCGCCTTATTTGGTTTCGAATGTGGGTTTGGATAAAAACGAACTTACCTACATTTATTTTTTCGGAGGATTGTTCACTTTCTTCACAAGCAGATACATAGGGATTTTAGCCGATCGTTATGGAAAATACAAAATGTACGCTATTCTTACGATCCTAGCCGTGGTACCTGTCACTCTCGTTACTAGTTTAGGAAGAACTCCTCTGCCTTGGGTGATCGTTCTCAGTACTTTGTTTATGATCATCGTTTCGGGAAGGATGGTTCCTGCATTCGCACTCGTCACTTCCGCTGTGGAACCTAAAATCAGAGGAAGTTTCATGTCGGTGAATTCTTCGATTCAATCGATTTCCGCGGGAGCTGCATCTTTCATCTCAGGTCATATCCTTACGCAAGGTGTGAACGGAGAGCTAGTGAACTTCGAATTGGTGGGAATGATCTCTATCGTTTGTTTGCTGGTGAGTGTCGTTTTGGCCTCCAAGATCAAAATCCCTGGAAACCATATTTGACTTATCTGAGGAGATTCATCTTCAGGGGCTTGAGAATATCCAGGTTTCCTGTTTCTAAGAAATTCAGAACCAATTCTTTCTGAGAGGGGGAGATCACCTTCCTCTCTTGAAGTTGGTTCAGGATTTCAGTGGCGATTCCTATCTCTGTTCCGTTTAACTCGGAAAAGATGTACTGAATGTTCAGATCCAGCCTGTTTTTTGCAGTATAACTGAGAAGTTTTTCCGTCAGATCCAGTATCTTTTCCTGTCTGCGGATGAGTTCTTCCATCGTGGAAAGCACGATGAATATCTCCATATCGTCCGCAAACAATGCCAACATGTGATCATAAATTTTAGGGGATTGTATGGGAAGCTCATAGATTGCATCGCCTAATGCTTGATAAAGGGTTTTTTCCTCTTCCGGAGTGAAGCCGGTGTAATCTTTGAGATTGGAGACGATGGCGGAAGGAAGTATGACTAAAAATTGACAAGCTAGTTCCGGTTCCTTCATTTCCCGAACCAGATAAACGATCACATCACAGACTTTCTGAAAGTTAAGATAGGTCCAGTATCTGTATCCTCTTACCTTAAAGAAATTTTTTTCTCTTTTTTCTTTGCTGATCGTATCTCTGATGCTGATGAAAGTTTTGTAGTCGGTTCGGAACAAACTGGCGAGAGTTTCCGAAGTGAATGCTTCTATGATGTCCTTCACTAAAGGAGGGTCACTGATATAAAGGTAGTAGGTGACTAGTTCTTGGTTTTCTTTGGATTCGGCCATGAACTCTTCTAGAATTCTATAGTTCGATTGATAAAAGGCGGAGATGCCTACCCGGAAAGTGACCCTGTTCTGTAAAAACGCTCTGAGCTTTTCTTTAGCGATGCACTGCATCTTGTTGATATCAACAAGAGTGTGCGGATCGAAGCTCATTTTACAGTTGTTCGGGCAAGCATCGTCGACAGTAGTTTCTAAAAAACATTTTCGCATAAACAAAATTAAATGAAGTGATTTATTGGACTAAATCTCCGCAGTCTCTCATTTCAGGAGCATAAGGATTTTTGACTTGTTTACCTTTTGCTACCCAGTATTTTTCCACCATCGGACAGTAGAATTGTTGGAAATCTCCCCGAACCGGAACCGCTTGTTTGATTTCGACAAGCACCAGTGCAATCTGGGAAAGATTCTCATACGATTTTTCCAAATCCTTAGGATCTTTAGGAATCAATCCCTTTAACTTAGACTTCCAATCTTGAATGCGGGGATGCGTAGAAGATGCTAAAGAATCGACTGCCTTAGAAAGGCCTTCTAGCTGTAGGTTAGGTGAGTCTTTTAGGAGTTCATCCTGTATTTTTTGGTTTTCTTCAAAAACTTGAGAAACCAGGGAAATATCCGTTTCTGTGAAGGGAATCTCTGCCTGTTTGCACAGTCCCAAAAAAGAAAGAGAAAGGAGGATCAGGGGCAAAAAAACTTTCATATTTAATAGATTTTTCATCCAGCTAAGTCTTGGAATGCACTTTTTACTGAAAATGCTCGTAGATTTACGATAGCTTTTTTGTCGACAAAGCCGGATTTTCAAGCATGATGACAGAAAAGTAAAACAAGGTACAGAAGCAGTATGATCATCGTAGAAGGCATCGGCCACGTCAATATTCCAGTTTCCCAACTCGAAGCTTCCATTGAGTTCTATCGGGAAATTTTCGATTTCGAGGTGGAGACCAAAAAGGATGCGGAAGCGATTCTTTCCTTGGATTCCTTTAAAATACGACTTGTAAAAGGCAATGTTGCTTCCGAGCAAACGATGCCGGTGATCAGCTTTGTGATGGATGTGGATGATTTCACGGAAGCGATCACAGAATTAGAAGAAAAAAATGTAAAAATCGTAAAGGGACCAGAGAGCACAGAATCGGGAGAAAGCCTAACTTTCACAGATCCGAACCAAAATCTGATCGAGATTTATTACGAAAACTAAATCGAGTTGATTTTTCGTTCTTTTTAGATACAATCCTCTTGGCATGCATTCCGTAATCCAAGAGGATGAAAACGAACTCTCCCAAATCCAAGATTTCAAAAAAGGCTACGTTTATTTTCTTTCCGGCCTTCAGAACTTAATCTCCAGTTTTCTACAATTCATTACTTCCGGGAACATTACGGAAGCTAACAAAAGAGACCTTCTTCCTTTTCGGAAGACTCTCGATACGGAACTCAACAGCAGCCAAAAAAAGATCAAAGACATCATCATCAATTTGGATGAGAAACATATGTATCCTATGGTCAAAAAGGAATATGCCCGTTATTTTATAGGTATCCAGGCAGATTCCAATCGAAACGATTTCGTTCAGTTCCACCTAATTTTTGAAATGTTACGAAACTTTGTCATCGATACGAAGGGAGGATGGGAATCCATCCGCTCTGCAATTGAGACAGGCAATTTCCAAGATCCCGAATTCCAAAGGGAAGCTTTGTTGCGATTTAGAATTATTCCCGCTTTGGATCGAATTCAGTTTTTGAGTATTTTTCTCAAACGAATGGCATATATTCTCCAAATTGAAAATCCGAAAGGGATTTGGGATTTGAAGCCCACCAAACCAAAGTTTAAGGAGAATGTGGTCTATCGGCTTTCCTCCGTTTTTTCGGACAAACTCTATCAAGGAGGAGAAAGCCAGGAAGTTGTTGCGATCAATATTCCTTTTGAAGAGAACGACAAGGTTTCTATTACAGCAGGAACCAAACAAGAATCTTCCGCACTGGCCGGGGTCGCCTTAAAAAAAGCAGAACCTGAAATTGCGGCGAAACAACCGAACAAAAAGGAAACGATCGTTAATTATATCCAAGCTTTCGGGAAGTATTCTTGGAACTCGGACCAACATTATTTTTTCCGATTCGAAACGGATAAATATGCGTCCGAAAAGGATCTGTTCAAGCAAACCATCAATATGGACATCCATATGGGTGCAGATGAACAAGTGTTACGTGCAGAACTCATCCGTTCTTTGACCAGTCTGGAAAAGAAAAACAGATCCGGAGAAGAATTGGAAAAAGAATATTTAAGTTTCCTGAATCACTTTTTCGATTTTTGCGAAAACATCATCATGATGAATATGGGGATTCCCGCTCAATTGAAATGGGTCTTTTTGTTTCACATAGGTCCGTCCCATTTTTATATGATCGCTAAAAAGTTTCTTACGGAAGTGAATACAGGTTATTTGCATGTAAAGTCCACCGACGGGAAAAAAGTTTCCAGAGTGATTCCCGGAGAAGTGGTTAAAAAACATGTAATCGATTATTGGAATCGCGTCGTTTTACCGAACGTAGGCGAAGAGAAAAACAATTTAGCTCTTTTGAAAAAACTCGTCGAAATTGTGGATCAAAAATATAAGGAGACTTCCGCACATGCGATTGCCGAATACGACAATCTTCCTGCGGACATCAAAGCTTCCAAACCTAGAGTGCAATTATTTCGGGAATATATGAATCAGTGGATGGGCGCCGCCAACATCATCATCTTCAAGCGCTTCGTGAAAAACAAATCGATTTAGAGATTTAGATCGTGATTCCGCAGGTGGAAGATCCCGCAGTCAAATAGAACTGTGTGGAGATCCCTCCCGGTATAACGACTGTAGGGTCTTTTTGTAGAATGTAATCCGTCGCTTGGCAGCTTCTATTGAAAACTCTGAGAGTGACGATGCTGTCGCATCCGATGGTGATGGATGCGGAACCTGTAATGACATTGGTTCGAAACGCTTTCGTTTCCACTCCGTCGAAAGTGATCGATTTGCTTTCCCCTTGTTTGATTTCGGTTTCTTCCCCGTATTGTTTATTGGTTACCGCATAACAATCTACGAAAAATTCCGTTCCTACACAATTGATTCCCGTTTTTTGTCCTGAGAAACAAGAGCCTCCCGATTTGGAAACAGTAACGTATCCTGAATAGGTTCCGTCAGGGACAAGGGTATGAAGTTCAGTTCCTAAATTGGCTATGATTGTGGCCTGTATTTCGTTGAAACGAACTGTCGCATCCAAGCCGAAGTTTTCGCCTTTGATGGTGACTTCCGTTGCTCCATAGGCAGCGTTCAAATTGTTCTGCGCAGGAGTTCCTATCTGAGGAGTGACTGAGGAAATAGTAGGGGGATTGACAAGAAGCGCAGCAAGCGGATCCACACTGGACTGTGTTTTGCATTGTACGAGCAAAACCGAAGCCAAATATGCGAAAAAGAAAAAAGGAAGTTTCTTCGTTTTCATAACCCCTTCTATTATCGGAATTCATTGCATGATTTCATTTCTATTTTTTCCTTGGAAAAGAATTCCATGAACTTATCTTCCCTTTCCATCAATAAGAATTATGTCGCAATTCTAAGACTGAACCGTCCCGAATTTAAAAACGCCATCTCAGTTTCGCTTTTGGAGTCTCTCCGCGACCATATCCGAGAAGTTCGAGAAAGCAAAGCGAGAGTTCTTTTGATTTTCGGCTCAGAAGATTCTTTCTCTGCGGGCGCAGACTTGAAAGAAAGAATCTCCATGTCCCAAGATCAGGTGAAAAAATTCTTATCCGACATTCGGGACTGCTTTTTGGAAATCGAATCCCTGCCTCAGCCTACACTTGCCTGCATCAACGGATTCGCTTTCGGCGGGGGATTGGAATTGGCTCTATCCTGCGACCTTCGTTATGCGAAACAATCCGCTGTGGTAGGACTTACCGAGACCAAGTTGGGAATTATCCCTGGAGCCGGCGGAACACAAAGATTGACTCGTTTATTAGGATCTTCCGTCGCAATGGAATGGATTTCCAGAGCAAAAAAAGTAAGTGCCGACGAGGGACTGCGCAGGGGATTGTATCAGGAAGTATTTCCCGATTCCGAATTCGAAACATCCTGCCTTGCTGTTGCAAACGACATTGCGGAGTCCGCACCGATTGCCGTAAAGGCTGCGAAAAAAGCGATCAAAGGTGCTTCTGTTTATGACGGAGAAGCCGGCTTAGATTGGGAAAGACTTTGTTATTACGAAACCATACAAACAAAAGATAGACGGGAAGCTCTGGAAGCTTTCCGTGAAAAAAGAAAACCGAAATTTATTGGAGAATGATCCGTGATTTTAACTGGAAAAGAAATTCTAAAAAGACTGGGCACAGACATCAAAATCGAGCCTTATAACGAAAATTTACTGAATCCGAACTCATATAATCTCTGTTTGCATGAAGAGATGCTTGTTTATTCTTCCTTTCCGTTGGATATGAAAAAACCGAATCCTGTGGAAAAGTTGATCATTCCGCCGGAAGGATTGCTGCTTGAACCTGGTAAACTTTACTTAGGCCGTACGATCGAATTCACAGAAACTCATAATTTAGTACCTATGTTGGAAGGTCGTTCGTCTATCGGTCGTTTGGGGATGTTCGTTCACATTACCGCAGGTTTCGGGGACGTCGGCTTCAAAGGATTTTGGACTTTAGAAATCCAAGTGATCCATCCTTTGCGGGTTTATTCCGGAGTGCAGATTTGCCAAATTTTCTATCACACTGTAGAAGGTGCGATCGAAGAGTATAAATCCGGGAAATATCAGGCAAACCAAGGAATTCAACCTTCTTTGCTTTATAAAGATTTCGAGAAAAAATAAAAAAGGCCCGAAGTTTTCTCCGAGCCTTTTTGTTTCGATAGAATCGCAGTTACGGACTATTTTTTCTTCTTATCCACACAATCCCAGCGAGGGTCGTCCAAGCTGACGCCCGCTAACTTGTTCCATGTGTTCGTTTTACCGATGAAAGTAATGGAACAAAGTGTACCTTTCAGATCCAATTTGTTTCCGCCGTCGATCACAGTGAATTTACCGCAGTAGGTTTTTCCGTCTCTAGGGTTATAGATTTTTCCGTTTTTGTAAGTTCCTTCCCCTACGTATTCGAAACCAGTGATGAATTGCATTCCTAAGTTAGGGCGAGTACGAAGAGCAGGGTTTTCGTTGTTATGATCTAAGTAAGGTGTTCCAGGAACTCCCTTGTCTTTGTCTTTTTCCGGGTAAGCGTTGTCTTTGATACAGACCGTTTTTCCACAGTATTTGTCCCCACATTTGAAGATTTCAATTACGGAATCTTTTTCAGGTGGGATATACTTGCCGACAGCAGCATCCGCTTCTTGTGCCGATACTGAATTTGTAAGAGCCAAAGAAACCATTCCAATGCATAAAGCGTATTTATAGTTCATACTCATCCTTATTTCTCTAGGAAATTAATTCCCATATTTTACAAAAAAGGCAAAAAGATGGCAAGCTGGTTTTTTATGGGAAGGATGGATTTGAAGCTCACTGGAAAGAAAAACGTGTTTGTTCTCTTTCCAGTGAAATCGATTTGTAATCTTTTAGTTGAGGCTGGTGGCTTTTTCCAGCAACTTAGTAAGTTTAACTACATTCTTATTGTCAGGATCGATCCCTTGCGCTCTTGTAACATAAGTTAAAGCACGATCGACGTTCCCCATAAGACGGCTAACATCTGCTAAGTTGATTAGGTTTTGGAAATTTTCAGGGTCTAGTTTCAAAGCTTCTTGTGCCGCTTTCAAAGCCCCTTCGTAGTTTCCTAGTTTTTTCTCGGACATAGCCAGATAATACCAATACTCGGAAGAAACTTGGTTTTCTTTCAAAAACTCGGTCAATACTTGAGAGGCCACATCGTAATCTTTTCCTTTGTAACTGACCAATCCCAAAAACTTATTCAGCTTTTGGTTCGTTTGATCCCCTAGGAAGGCTTTTTTCATTACGTGAATGGCTCTTTCGATTTCTCCATTTTGATAGAGAATTTTTCCTTCTTCAAAGGCCCCCGAAGTGGTGAGAGCTTTGTCCCATTCTTCGTTTGTGGATTCGAAAAAATTATCAACAGGTGCTTCCACGGAAGGTTCACTAGTATTGGAAACGGAACCTGCTACTTTTTCATCTTTGTAGCTTAATACCATCATCGAGATATCGTCGGTGATTTCTCCCGCTTGTTTGATCAACGCTTCTACTTTGTAGATGTCTCCGTCCGCATCTTCCACGTATCGAAGGACTTGCATTTCATCTTCATTGATGGTTCTCACATCTTCATCAGGAGTTAAGTCTATATCGTCTCGGCCGTCGGAACCGATGATCAAACGGTCTCCGGGAAGCAGTTGGAAGGTTTGCACTTCGAAAGGATATTCCGAATCTAAACCTAACTTGCGTAATTTGAGTTCTTCTTCTATGAAGCTTGCTTTGCCATCTCTATATAGAATGCTGAAAGGATGTTCTGCGTTGAAATACCAAACTTTCCCCGTTTCATCGTCTATGAGCATAACCGTTGCGGAGATTACCATCGTTCCACTGAACGATTTAAATACCGCATTGACTTCTTCATAAACATCCGTCAGCCATTCTTCCGGAGTTCTGTTGAGGATTCGTTTGTTTCCTGCGGAACGGGCCATAATCGAATTCATTACGACTCCCATCACCAAGGAACCACCGGCACCTTGCATGGATTTACCCATTGCATCTCCGTTCATTGCCATCGTATAACGTCGGAAATCGTCAGGTTTTCCCAGTTTCAGGTTTCCTGTGATACAAATGTCCCCGCCCAAATCCCCCGTTTTATTACGGAATTCGAATGTTTTCTTTTGGTGAACGAAAAAGTCGGAATGAATGTTGGACGATTTGTTCGCATTGAAGAACAAAGGTTTGGCGAGAAGGGAAGTGAGGAAGTAGTCCCCGTCTTGTTGTACTTTGAGTCGATGGATTTCGTCCATTTTCTCTTGTAGTTCTTTGGTTCTTTCTTTTACTTTTTCTTCCAGGTTTTCTGCGTAATCTTGCAGTTCTCTTCTTGCGTCTCGGATGGATGTCACCATCCCGTTGAATGATTCCGCTAAGAATCCGATCTCATCGTTTGTTTGGATCGGAACTTCCACTTCCAGATTTCCTTGGTTTACTTTTTCCACCCCTGCCAAGAGGCTATAGAGAGGATTAACGAGAGTGGATCGGAAGAAGAGAGGGAATACCACAAGTAGAACCACAAGCACGATCGCTAAAATCACTAACTCTAGTCTGGCGGACTTGTGCATATAAGTGCGGTAGTCTCTGTAGTTGAAACCTACTTCTCTATTGACCTTCTTCTTTGCATCGTAAGACATATAGGCCACATAGTGGGACACTCCATCCAGATCCTTACGATAGTGGCGTGTTAAGTCAGGTTTGAAATAACGGAAAAACTTGAGCATCTCCATACGAAGATCTCTTTGGGAAATTTCTTTTCCGTCCCACTGACAACCGTCCAGATGTTTGAGAATGGCGTCTCTGAAGAAGTCGACATTCTTTACTTTTTGGATGTAAGAAGTTCCCTCTTCGCAGAATTGATCCGTCAAAATATCGGACAATTTGTTCGTATTGATGAAAGTTCGTTTGTTCAACTTTTCGATCAATTGACTGACGGATTCTTTCAATTCTCCGTCTTCCAATGTTTGATTTTCTTCCAAATGATTGAGGATCGAGTTTTTGTATCCTTCGAAGTAGTAAGGAGTTTTGTTCAGGATGGAGACGATCGATTTTCTGTAACCTTCCGTAGGTAATGTTGCGATTTCATCGTAAAGTGCAGTATTGTAAAGGTCAGCCTGAACTAAGGGAAGATCCAAATTGATGTTTTGCGGGAGCAAAGATTTTTTCAACGTCTGAGAAGAGACTTCGTATTCCACAATGAAGAGAATATCTTTGGATTTTTCCCCTCCTTCCAAAGCACGCAACGCCTTTTGGATGGAAAAACTATCGTAAGATGTTTCCTTCTCTTGATCCACCAAATAACTGAAAGTCTGCATGATGAGAAGCATGGTAACGAAGGAGATACCTACGATCTTCACCATAAAAGTGGTTCTTTCACTGCTTGTATTGATGAACACGAGTGTGATGAGAAAGAATGTGAGAGTGAAAAGTAATACGAGAGCGGTGAGGTAAGTGGATCTTTCCATTGCGCCGTCTCTGCTCATAACGTTTGTTATGTTGGGAACGATGGCAGCAATCAAACCCGAGAATACCATAGCGGAAAGAGCTCTTCTTTTTCCTTTCTCCATCTTATAGAGACGGTAACCCGGCATAAAGATAAAAGAAATGAAGGAATAAATGACTATGGAGATTCCTAGGATTTTACTTGCATTCTCCGCATTGAAATCCCAGTGGTGGGCAGTGAAGTGGTATTTCTTTTCACTGATCGCAGTTTGGTACAAGAACCAAGTTACAACGATAATGGCAGCACCTGACATCGAATAAAGAAGGATGTCTGCGATTTTTTTATCCTCATTGTCAGGAAAACGGAAGAAGAACTGGCTGAAGTGAATGATTCCGAATAAAATGAGTCCGCCTGTCAGCCAACGATGGTAAGCTGCAATCGGATGGTAGTAGAATGCAGCGATAAAATAGCCTAGCTGGAATAGAGCCAGATAGATGCAGGCTAATCCCATATGTTTGGTGGCAGGTGTTTTGTCTTTTAGTGTTAAGAAAAAAACAGACAGGATGGCAATGAGTACTGTGACGATCAGACTGCCGAAGGTGTAATAGTTGGTGAGTACGTGGCTGGAAGAAAAGATGTTTTCACTCATGATCGGTGGCTTCTAGGTTGAAGGATTACTGCAAAATCGTAACAAAAATGTATCTGAAAGCAATTCATTTTCATATAGAAAAGGCGTTTGGGTGCATTGCACCAAAACGCCTTTTTGGGATTCCAAGAGGGATTTGTTTTCTTTTTATTTATTAGGAATGAAACAATCGATTCCATCGTATTTCATACGTGTTTTTAGGGACTCTGCTTTCGCTTTATCGGCAAAATCTCCTACTTGTACCACATATCTCCCTTCTCTAGGATAAACGAATACGGATTGGTTGTAGTCCGCTTTCATGGTATCTTTGTATTTCATCGCTCTTTCTTTTTCAGCAAATACACCTACTTGCACAGTGTACCCTTTTGGGTTTCCGGAAGTTGTGGTAACTGCCACAGGCTTAGAAGTCAAATTTCCCGGTTTCGGAGTTAACTTTTCCGGTTTCGCAGGAACATCATCCAAAAGTTCTGTATCATCCAGTTCGGCCGCATCCAATTCCTCTTCGCCTTTTTTCAAAACGCGGATGCCTACTTTGGTAACTCCTTTTTCTTTGAATTCCAAAATTTCCGCCGTTTTTTCGGATACGTCTACGATTCTTTCGTCTACGAAAGGCCCTCGATCGTTGATGCGAACGACTGCTTCTTTATTATTTTCTAAATTTTGAATCTTAACCAAAGAACCGATAGGAAGGGTTCTGTGTGCCCCTGTCATTTTCATTCTGTCGAAAGGTTCTCCGCTCGCAGTAGGTCTTCCTTGGAACTTTTGTCCATACCAGGAAGAAAGTCCTACTTCATCGAAATTTCCGCCGGAACTCGGTTTTTTCTCCGGAAGTTGAGATACCGCATCCGTTTTTGTCTTCGGATTCAGATCGTCCAGAATGGATTTTGCCACGGCATCGTCACCTAACCCACTAGAGGTTCTGTTCTTTTGAGATCTTTCGAAAAAGATATCTTCAGGATCGCCGGAAGCGCTGTAATTACGTCTTGTAGCATCTGTGGAGGAACAGGAAACCAACCACAGAACAATGGATAAGAAAATGAATTTTTGCATAATTTTCCCCTTTCTTATGGAATCTTACTTTCAGTTTCGGAGGGTTTTTCGTTTCTCCTTTAATTTTTATTTCCAGGAATGCAAATTTGTTTTCGATAATTCATCCATATATGGCTTCTCAAGACATTCAATCTTTTTACAACGAAGCCGTTCGTTTGGAAAAATCCGGCAATAACAAGGAAGCGAAGGATCTTTACTCAAAAGTAATCGTTTCTGATCCTGCATTTCATCTCGCCTATCAAAACCTAGGCGTAATTTACGCCAAAGAGGGAAATCATGCTCATGCGATCGATGCTTTCTCTAAAGCCATCAAGATTTCTCCCGATTTCAAAAACTGTTATAATATTGCGGTTTCTTTTTACAGACTGAAGGAATACGAAAAGTCCGTTCATTTCCTCAAACAATCGTTACATTTGGAAAAGAAATTCGTTCTGGCCCACCTGCTTTTAGCGCAAATTTATCAAATACAAGAGAATGATGAGAAAACGGAAATTTATCTCACCAATGTGATCAAGATCGATCCCAAACATAAATCAGCACTAGGAGGGCTGGCTATGTACTATTACGAAAGGAATCGTTACCCGGAAAGTTTGAGGATGTTGGAAAGATATTTGCTTCTTTATCCTGGAAATGCGCAGCTGCGTCTCATCCAATCCGAAATTTTAGCGAAACAAGGTCATTATAAAGCTTCTGCAAATCTTTTAGTGGAGATGTCCAAAACGGATGCAGGTTTTACTTCCTTCAACCAAACTCTTGAAGCGGCCTGGAAGGAAGAGGATGAAATGGCAAAGGAAAGTTTGCATAGAATCCAAGGTAAGGCGAAGAAGAAATTAAAGGAATTTCAGGCAAAATTAGAACTTTCTCGCGAAAACCCGGAGGAATTTGCTCCGCCGGATCCGCAGGAAGCTTTGGATTTGAGTTTGTTGTATCTATTCAATGGAAATCCTGAAAAAGCGATGCAATATTTGGTATTTGCTCAAAAGATGAAGGAAAATACCGATTCTACAGGCTCGTCTTGAAACATTTTTTATCCGCTTTTTTTCTACTCAGTTTTCTGTTTTGTTCCTATCCCATCAAAAAGCAGGAAATGATCGAAGGAGATAAAGTTTTCCTTTCAGCGCAAGAGAACGATCCTGCTTATGCCTGCAACGAAGAAGCTTTGGTTCTTACCCGCAAGGGTAAGTTGGATTTAGCGGAAGCGAAATGGGATGACTGCATTCAAAAATTCCCCTCCCAACTTTATGTTCATTTGAACCGACTTCATTTTTATTATGTTTTGGATGAATATGAAGTTTTCAAAAAAAAAGTGGAAGCAAGTTCGCCTAATCGAAATTCACCGATTTACAATCAGCTTTTGCAGTTCCTTCACGATCATCTTCGTTGGGAAGAGAGAGTCGTTCTTCTGGACGGACTCTTGCGTGTAAAAGGATGGGAGTTATATGCTTCCGAAGAATTGGCAAAATATTATTTCCAACAGGGAAACATTCCCTTTTCCGAAGCGTATTGGAATCAAATTTTAGAGATCAATCCCTTTCATGAAGAAGCTTTGTTCGGGATGATCGAAATCCAAACCCAGAAGGAAAAATGGCATACTGTTTTGGATTATGCGAAGTCGATCTCTATTGCTGCAAAAAAAAATAGAGAGTTTCATTATTTTTTGGTTAAGGCAAATTTCGAATTAGGCCGTTATGCGGAAGCCTTAAAATGGATCGACTCAGCTCTTCCTTCCGAAAAATCCCAAATTTCTTTTTTGGAAGTTTGGAGGGATTGCCTTTTGCTTTCCAAAGACGATCCGAGCTGGGCTCCTCTTTTGCCTTACTATCGTAAGGCGGTATCACAGGGATATTCCGTTCCGGAATCCGTTTTTTTTCCTACCTCGGATCGGTCTGGAAAAGAATTGAGAAGAACGATTCGTGCGGGAAGACAGTAAGAGCTAAAAGCGCCTGTTTTTAGTTTTTTTGAATCAGCTTCCAAATTTTTTCGGAATGTTTCAGCTTTAATACGTTATGCGTCCGAATCCAGGGAACTTGTTTTTGCAAAAGATAAATTTCCGCTGCTAAAGTGGCGTTTTCCCGTTCCATCGGAGGGATGCCACCTAATACATTTCCTAAGAAGGATTTTCTGGAGACACCTATCATTAAGTTAGGAAATTCTTCTATGATTTGGTCCAACTGGCGAAGCACTTCGAAGGAAAGTTCCGGATCGGCTCCCAAAAAAAAACCCATTCCCGGATCGAAATACAGAGAAGATTCAGGGACTCCCCAAGAAAGTAATTCTTCTTTTCGATCGTGGAAGAAGGAAAGCACGGTAGATACCACATTTTTCACGCTTAGATCCGACTTCTCTTCCGCAATTCCCAAAGTATGAGAATGCATTACGATCAATTTGGTTCCTGGGCGTTTCCGAAGTTCCTCTTGTAGAATCGTTTGGGAATCCGGGTGGGTGAAACCGGTGATATCATTGAGACATTTCACTCCCGCCCGCAAAGCTGCCAGTTGCACGGAAGGACGGAAGCTGTCCAAACTCAATCGAATTCCCCTTTGGACAAAATGAGCGATGACAGGAGAGACTCGTTGCCACTCTTCTTCTTCGGAAACGAGAGAAGCTTTGATATTGGAAGACTGCCCGGAAAGATCGATCCAATCCGCCCCTTCTTGCAATAATCTTTGCCCTTGGGTTATGGCATGTTCTGGGTTTAAAAACTTTCCCCCATCGGAAAAGGAATCTTGGGTGATGTTCAGAATTCCAAAGATTTCACTCATGGTTTTTCATAGAATGAAAGGGGAAGAGGCGGAATAGCCTTATTTTTCCCTTGGCAGATTTTTCCTTTAAACCGATAGATTAGTGAGAAGGGCAGATGAAATCATTTTATTTTCTCATTCCATTTCTGAGTTTTGGGCTTCTTGCACAACCTCTGCCAAAAACGAAAGATGTTCGTTTTAGTCATCCTCTGAACACTCAAAACGTAGAGTACAATCCGGTCGTTTCTCCCAACGGAAGGTACTTGGTGTTTCAATCCAATCGTCCCGGAGGAGAAGGGGGGATGGATATCTGGATTTCGGAAAACAAAAGTTTTCCCGACCGAATCAAAACTCCCGAATGGGAAGCTCCTAAAAATTTCAGAGAATTGAACACTTCCAATTTCGAAGGAATGTTTTCGATTCTATTCGATGAGGAAGAAAAACCGTACGAATTGTACTTCACTTCCGTTCGAAATTCGGATGCTAGAGATCCTAAAAAGAATAGAGAAGGTTACGACGGATTAAATATCTATTATACTAAGATTAATCCTCGAACGGGACTTTGGGCTTTGCCGGTTCATTTGAACGAAGTGAATTCCCATTTCGAAGATAAAATGCCCGCAATTTCGCCTGATGGATGTTCTATGATCTTTTCTTCCAACCGTCCGGGAGGAAGAGGAGGATATGATCTTTGGATTTCCAAAAGAAATCCTCTAACCAAAGATAAATCGGAAACGAAAGAAAAAGAATCCGAAACAGATAAACCCAAATTGATTTGCAGGGACGGGATTTGGCAAAAACCGATCGCTTTGGGAGAAGACATCAATTCCAAAGACGACGAGATCAGTCCTTCCTATCATTGGGACGGCAATCGGATTTATTTCAGTTCCAACAGAGAAGACAAAAATAAAAAATTCAGTTTTTATTATGCAGAGACGGATCCTGCAAACGGTCGTTTTTTGAAACCTGTTGCAATGGGTTCTCCTTTTAACACAAAACAGGCGATCAGCGGAGATTCCACAGGTTATCCTTTCGATACTCCAGCTGACTATTCCACATACAGTCTTTGGGAAGAAAGCGACAACGAAGGCATTTCCATCACTCACGACGATTTATGGTTTTACTTCGCTTCCAATCGTCCCGGGGGAGAAGGCCAGTTCGATATTTATAAAACGCAAGTGCCCGAAGATTTAAGAAGAACTTACGAATTTTTATTCAGAGGTTTGGTGCTCGACGGATCAGAAGCCATCATGATCGGTCTCGATTCCACATTAAAAATCTACGACGACACTAAACCCATTCAAATCATCACTTCCAAACGAATCGGAGGAGATCTGACCGGGGAAGACCAAGAGAATTTCAGAACCGTGATCAAAACGGGAAAACTCTATCGTGTGGAAATTTCCTCTCCCGGTTTTCATCCTCAGGAAATCCTTCTGGATTTGCGTGGGAACGTAGGAAAAGGAAAGGAACAATATTCTAGAATCGTATTACAGCCGATCCGTCCAGCTAAAGACGACAGGCCGGATAAAACGATTAAGGGTATCCGTTTTGTGATCAAAGACCGCAAAACGGATCTCATCATTCCGAACGCAGAAGCTATTTATTTCGATGATTTGGCTAGAAAGGGGAAAATGATTCCTTCCAAGGACAATTCTTTCACTTTGGAAAAGGAACCGAACATTGGTTTTGAGATTTTAGCCAAGGCCAAAGGTTATAAAGAAGAGACGTACATTTTCTCAGACAAACAAATCAAGGATTTGGTCGGAAAAGAAACGGTTCTGTATCTGAGAAATTTAAGCGACTTTGACGATCTCTACAACACTGTGATTTATTTCCCATTTAACGAAAGAGCGTTGAAGGACGAGGATAAGAAAAAATTGGATCTTTTAGCGGATTATCTGATTCATCATAAGAATGAAAAAGTTGAAATCGGCGGCCATACGGATAATATAGGAAAGAAAGAATACAATATTTCTCTCAGCGATGACAGGGCAACTGCGGTGTATCAATACCTCAGAGACAAAGGAGTTGCGAAGGAGAAAATGAAAGTTCAGGCTTATTATTATTCTCAACCTATCGCAGACAATGAGACAGAAGAAGGAAGAGCCCGTAACAGAAGGGTGAACTTTAAGAAGATAGACTAGTATGATCAATTTGGTAAAACATCATTTCCAATCCGATAGGGATTTTGTGCCTCTGGAAGAGTCGCAAAACCTGCAAGATCTGTACAAACAGATGATGGAAGCGGAAGGGATTTACCTCAAAGGTTATGATACTCATATCAAAGTTAGGTTCAAAGGACAAAGACCGGACGGGAATCATATTTTCGAAATGGAGTCGATTCCCGAATCTTTGGGAAACAGTTTCACTGTTCATACAACTCCTTCTTTTCATGCAGAAGTGGAATACGAACTGATCAGTCAAAAAGACAATTTGCTTTTGGGAAAACTGAAGGAAAAGAAACAAACCTTTTTTGTCCGCCAAGATCCAAGGAACCATAAGGTATTGGGGAATGTTCTTGCGAGTAACTTTCTCATTGCAAAAACGGACATCGATTTTTCAAAACTAACAGGAGTTAGTTCTCAGGTAATTTTAACAGACATACATAGAAATTTACTCAAAGATTATCCTCAATCTAAAGTAGTGTTTTTATCTTCCAGCGTGAACAGCGATGAGATCGAACTCATGCAGAACTATAAAAAACCTCTTTATCTCATCAACACCCAGATGATGGAATCTGCTCCTCTGAAAGAGGTTTTTGATCCTAAATCCAGCTTTGAGGAAGATTTTCTTTTGGAAGATAAAATCGCGGAGTACAAAAGGAAAAAAATGGGGTCTTTTTTGTATTACCCTATTTTCATCCAAATGAACGATCTGCACTTTTTCGCCTATTTGAGTTTGGAATATGAAAAATCCCCCGTTCCCCAGGCGGTTTTCGACTTATATAAAGAAGTTGAAGCGACCTTCCAAGAGAGAATTATGGATTCCAACACTCATATTTTGGATATCAAACAAAATGTTTTGAATATATCCAAAACCGGTGTAGCGATTGAAGTGAGGGACAGGGAGATCATCAAATCTTTGAAGATCAAACCTTCCATGACGATAGACATCAACTTCAAGATGCAGGCACCCATCCGTATGGCTCTGGAACTCAGACATATGGAAGAAGTGAACGATTTTTTTATCATTGGTAGTCGAATTGTCGGAGTCAGTGGTGACAAAAAGGCAAAAGACATCTATCACAGTTTAATCGATTTTTTTCGTTAAACTAACATTATACTAAAGGCATTTGAGGCCTATTTTGAAAGAACAAAAACTCACAACGGCAAATTATAAAGGCACTAGAGACTTTTTTCCCGATCAAATGAAATTGCGGAATTATCTTTTTTCCGTAATGAAACAAGTGGTTCGTTCCTACGGATACGAAGAATACGACGGTCCTATGATCGAATCTTTGGATCTGTACCGTGCAAAAACGGGAGAGGAAATCGTCGGGAAACAAATTTACAATTTCATCGATAAAGGCGGAAGAGAAGTCGCCATCCGTCCGGAAATGACTCCGACTGTTGCCCGTATGGTGGCTAGCAAATTGAGAGAACTTCCTCGTCCCATTCGCTGGTTTTCTATCCCTAATCTTTGGAGATACGAACAGCCCGGCCACGGAAGACTGAGAGAACACTGGCAGTTGAATGTGGATCTTTTCGGAGTCAATCATCATCGTGCCGAATTGGAAATTTTATCTTTGGCTTGCGACATTCTTTTCGCATTCGGAGCTCCTAGAACCTCCTTTCGAGTGAAAGTTTCGCATAGAGCTTTGTTAGACGAATTTTTTCTGAACGGATTGAATCTTAAACCGGAACAAGCTCAGGAAGTTTCCAAAATCCTGGACAAAAAGAATAAAATCACGCAAGACGAATATAAGGCTATGGTTTCCAAATCGATCCCCGGCGATTCGGAAGCGGTGACTAAGATCGATTCTTTTCTTTCCGCAAAGATAGAAACGCTTTCCACAATTCCTGGAATCAAAGAGGAAACACTCAAAATAATCTCCGATTTGTTTTCCGATCTTTCCGAAATGGGATTGGGAGACATGGTGGATTTTGATCCTTCCGTAGTCAGGGGATTCGACTATTACACCGGTTTTATATTCGAAATTTTCGATACTAGCCCGGAGAACAGACGTTCGTTGTATGGCGGTGGTCGTTACGATAATTTGATCGGACTTTTTTCCAATGAGGAACTTTCCGGTACAGGTTTCGGTTTGGGAGATGTGACTTTACAAAACTTTCTCCAAACGCATGGTTTACTTCCCAATTTGGGAAATGAAAATACAGTTTTCATTCCTTTGCTCGACGATGCTTTTTTTCTAAAAGCGCAGTCTCTTGCGGGGAAGTTCAGAAGCGGTTCCGTGGGAGTCGATCTTTCTTTGCAAAGCCAGAAGATGGGGAAACAACTTTCCTATGCCGAAAAAAAAGGATACCGTTGGATTCTTTTGTTAGGGGAAGATGAACTGAGGGACAATACTGTCACTCTCAAAGACATGCTGAATCGGACTCAGGAAGTTTGTTCTTGGGAACAGGCTTTGCAAAAAGTAAAAGAAGTTATCGTTTCATGAATTGGATCTCTCGTTTTGACCAGAGTGTTTCCGTCTGGATCAAGGCACATCTGCATCATCCTCGTTTGAGCTGGATCTTATCCAGAATCAATCGGGGAGAAATGTTCGCCTTGGTGTTACTCCCTTTGCTTTTTCTGAATCCGATCTACAAACCTGTTTATGTTTCCCTGCCTTTGGTATTGATCTTCACTTACGGTACGGATCGTCTCGTGCTTGTTCTGAAAAAATATTTTGCCCGCAAACGTCCGTTAGTAAGTGTTATGGGGAAGGTGGATGCCAATCCGGATATGAAACATTCCTTCCCTTCCGCGCACAGCGCCAACTCGATGATTGTCGGAACCATATTGGTGTTCGGGTTCGGAGAAACTCCCTGGTTTTTGTTATTCAGTTTATTCGCAGGAGTCGGCAGGCTTTTGACATTACACCATTATATCAGTGACATCATAGGCGGCTGGATCATCGGATTTTTCATGGGGCTCTTGGGAATTTTCGCTTACAAGCTGATCGGTATTTATCTACTCTAATTTTAGGAAGTGTAAATATGAAACTCATAGGACAATTTATCACATTCTGTTTCGTTTATCTTTTTTATTTCCCTTTCAAAATCCTTCCTTATAAAACCTGCCTTTCTTACGGAGTCCTTCTGACGGACCTTATCTTTCCTCTGGCTAAAAAACATAGGAAGATTGCGGCGGAAAACATTCGTTATGCGTTTCCTGAAAAGTCGGAAGAAGAAGTTTTGGATTTAGTGAGAAAACATTTCCGCCACTTGGGACATCTTTTGGCCCATACTTTATGGGCGCCCCGAATGACTAAGAAGTGGCTGGATCGATACTTGGTTCTGGATGAGGAAAGCCTTCGTATTGAGGAAGAGACCAAAAAACAAGGAGTAGGCGTTGTTTTGATCTCCGGCCATTTGGGCACTTGGGAAATTTTGGTTCAATTTCTTGGAATTAGGATGAAAGGGGGAGGGATTTATAAAAAAGTCAGAAACCCTTTCGTAGACACTCTTCTTCGTAAAATGCGTTCCACCAACGGAATCGTTTTGGTTCCGGTGGAAGAATCCGCTCAGGTCATCAAAATGTTGAAACAAGGATATTGGGTAGGATTCGGCTCCGATCAAAATGCGGGAAGTGCGGGAATTTTCGTTCCTTTTATGAATCGCCAGGCATCCACATTCGTAGGCCCGGTGTTGATGTCTTATCTTACGGGAGCAAAGATGCTCTACTATTCGGTGTTATCCGGTGAAGATGGCAAAGTAATTGTTCGAGTGAAAGATCTCGGTTTTGTGGATAAAAAATTGTATCCTACAAAAGATGAAGTGCTGCGACATTATACTGAACTTTGGACTCATACTTTGGAAGAAGAAGTGAGATTGTTTCCTGAACAATATTTTTGGGTGCATCGTCGTTGGAGAACTCAGCCTAAGACTGCATGAATTTTCTCAGAGAAGGTCTAAGGAATTTAATCTCTCCTTTTCAGTTGTACAAAAAGGAGAGTCCGAATTTTCCCCTTATCATCACTACTGCAATCGTAATTTCAATTTCAATCGTTCTGGAATACGGACTGGAAATTTCAAAACGCTGGGACGATTTAGGAATCGCCTTAGATTACTTTTTTCCCTTTATCACAATTGTTTTTCTCAGCTGTTTGATCTTGAAACGATTTTGGATTTTGCAATCGTTACGCTTCTGGGTTTTCTTTCTTCTTGTATTTGCCGCTCTTTATGCAAGCGACTCCATGAAATTTCATGTGGCTCTGATTCGTGATTTTGTTCCGGGAGAGCTTCGTTTCATAGTTTATAAGTTTACCGTCCAATTGAAAATTTGGCTGATTTACGGAACTCCAGCTTTACTTTGTTATATGTTCTTTCGATTCACGGAACCTCATCCTTCGGAAGAGAAAGAACGTTCCGCACGATTGGAAATTCCGATCGTCCATTATTTGATCGTTTTAGTTCCCATGATATTGGTCGTTGTTTTGGCATCTTTCGGCACCGACTTCAAAGAATATTATCCCAGAGTTCCCGGTGACAAACCTGAGTTCGGATATGTATCTACGAAAGGGTTGGTTTTTGGCTTTGAGATTGTTTATGCACTTGCCTTTTTTGCTACGGAATGGTTCTTTCGAGGTTTTTTACTGGATGCATTGAATCGTTTTTTCGGAAAAGATTCCATTCTCATCATGACCGTACTATATGTAATCATTCATTTCGAAAAACCGATTTTGGAAACGATCAGCTCCGGTTTCGGAGGATTCGCATTAGGCATATATGCGTATTACACGAAAAAGATCAGAGGAGGGGTATTGATCCATATAGGAATCGCCCTCACAATGGAATTGGCCGGCTGGTTTTGGAAGTATTATTCCTGACGACTTAAGTATAGTTTTTTGAATTCGCAGATCCGCCTTTTCGAAGGAACTTCGTCTTCAATATTTTATTGAGAATTTTCCCATTTTAATTTCGGGTATTGAGTTGAAGTTCCGAAATCCCAAACAGCATCGTCCCATGCTGCATACATGGGAACTCCCGCACAACCGTCACTGGAAACGGTTGGACATTGGAGTTGGGTCGTTGTTCTGGGAATCCCTCTTGTGTCATTGTCCGATTGACCTGCTACATCTATATTATAATAGGCATTTGTTTGAGTGCTTGTTGCCGCTCCAACTAACCCTGATTTATTGGTTCCTGTGGCTGTGACAGGTGCCACTGCATAGGAATTGATCACTATATCGGCACTCAATTGGGATCTTCCAGTGAGTCCCCCTACATAGTCTGCTCCTTGCACCGTTCCTATAAAATAACAGTTTTCTGTCGTGCTGCTGGCGGATCTTCCCGTCAAACCGCCTGAGTAATTATTTCCGGAGACTGTGGCCTTTACGAATGAACGAACGATTCTATCCCCTCCGAAGTTTTCTCCTAGGATGCCTCCTGCAAAGTCTCCCGGAGTTTGAACTGTTCCTTCAAAAGAAGAATCGTATATATAAGATGTGGAACCTGAGATTCTTCCCAAAACTCCTCCCGCATAAGATATGTTCGAATAGACAGTTCCTTGAGTGATATGTATATTTTCGAAATATCCCTGCATGTGGCCACCTAAAACTCCCACATAACTATCTCCTCTTACGTTCGGTTTGACTAGATTGATGTTCCTTGCTTGGACGGTCGAGGTGGAAGTTCCTATCAGTCCGATCCTTTGTATTCCAGGGTGATTCATTGTTAGGTTGAATAAAGTATAACCTTGTCCGTCGATTGTTCCTGTAAAAGGCGTGCTGAGATCTCCTATGGGAGTGAAATTAGAGATGGAGGATAAGTCCAAATCTTGGATGATTTTATAGTTAGAGTTAATGTGTGTAATATGAAATGTGGCGATGGATTGAAGTTGGCTCGGATTACAGATGATATACGGATCACCGATCGTTCCTGATCCGGTGGAAATGGTGGAATCGGCACACGGATTGGGAACATCTATTTTGATCTGCAGTGTCGTTTCCGCATTTCCGGAAGCGCTGGAAAGACTAACTTTAAAGTCCGTTAATGGAATGATTTCTTTCGGGATTCCTGAAATTTCACCAGTGGTCGCTTGGATCGACAGACCTTTAGGTAAATCGGGTTTGATGGTAAAGTTGGGGTTGTCCTGTTTGATCGTGATGGTTGGCGTCAAAGAAACGGATTCTTTCGTGCGTAAGGAAAAAGGAGATCCTGGATAAGAGAAGCTGGTAGATCCGCAAGAGATTTGATTGGCGATACAGAGCATAACTCGAATGTCCATCAATTGGTCTTGAGGCGACTTTTTGAGCTCAGGGAAACAGTGAGTTAAGAAGAAAAAAGAAAATATTGAGAAAACGAGTTTTGCCGGTTGGAAAAAAATAATTGCAAGTCGTTGGTTTCGCATATTGTTTCCAGGGTGGCCGCAGTCAGTCGGAAGAAAACCCCCCGAGCGTCCGGACAGACTAGATATTAGGCGCTATAAAACTGAACATGTCAATTTATTTTTCAGATTGTGCTGGGTTTTGAATATAGTAAAAAAAGCTAGAGTTATGTCGAGATAGGCGAGTGATTGATGTTCGTTTTTAGTCCAGAAATTTCTGAACTAAAAACGATTCAGTTGTGATTAGGGAATTAGCCTAACAAAGCAAGTGTGGGTTTGTGGCGAACTGCTCCTGCATCTGCGATCAAACAAGCGTCGATGATTTCATCCTGCATATTGATCGAAAATTGTTTCTCTTTGTTCACAAACAATTTTAAGAAGTTGAGAATGTTCTTCGCATACATCTTACTTGCATCCATCGGTTGAGTGCTAGGAAGATTGGAATTTCCAATGATCGTCACTCCACCTTGAACGATTGTTTTGTCGTTTTGAGTGTATTCACAGTTTCCACCGTTCACAGCTGCAAGATCCACGATTACGGAACCTTGTCTCATGGAATCCACCATCGCTTTTGTGATGAGGACAGGAGCTTTTTTTCCAGGAATGAGAGCTGTAGTGATGATGATATCCGCTTTTTCTGCATATTTTGCGATCGCATCTTTCTGACGGTTTTTGTAGTCTTCCGTTTGCTCGACCGCATAGCCACCGCTTTGTGAAGCATCTGCAGCACCTTCTACTTCCACGAATTTAGCACCTAGAGACATACACTGTTCTTTTACTTCCGGTCTGGTGTCGAATACGTCTACAACGGCACCGAGACGACGAGCAGTTGCGATTGCTTGTAATCCTGCTACACCCGCTCCTAAAATCAAGGCTCTGGCAGGAGTGATGGTTCCCGCAGCGGTAGTCAACATAGGGAAAAATCTGCTGTAATTGGAAGCTGCCAAAAGCACTGCCTTATAACCGGAAACAGTCGCTTGCGAACTGAGAACGTCCATAGATTGAGCGCGTGTAATACGAGGGATGGTATCCATAGAAAAGATCTTAGTATTGGAAGCTGCTAATTCTTTGATTTTCTGAGGCTGCGCCAAAGGAGAAAGAGTTCCGATATAGATTTTTCCGTTTCCGATTTGTTTTGCGGTGTCCGCATCGATCGGATGAATGGAAATCACCAAGTCGGAGTCGGAAAGAATTTGATTTCTGGAAGCGACCTTCGCTCCCACTTTTTCGTAATCTGCATCGGAAAAATAGGCACGTTCGCCCGCTTTGGTTTCTACAGAAACGGTAAAACCCAATTTCTGCAATGCATCTACGATGTCAGGAGTGATGGAAACTCTGTTTTCAAATGATGGTTCTTGGATTGCGCCTATTTTCATATTTAAACTCTTTTTCTAAAATATTCGATGGTTTTTTTTACTCCGTCTAACAGAGGTACTGTAGTGGAGTAATTTAATTTTTCTTTAGCTAAGGAAAGATTCGGTTTTCTTCTGGTTGGGTCGTCTTGAGGAAGAGGAAGATAGACGATTTTAGATTTGGAACCCACTTCTTTGATCACAAGTTCCGCCAATTCCTTCACTGTGAATTCTCCATCGTTTCCTAAATTCACAGGTCCGATGAAATTGTCGGTGTTCATCATTTTTACGATTCCGTTCACCAAATCATCCACATAACAGAAAGAACGTGTTTGGCTTCCGTCTCCGTAAATGGTGATGTCTTCGCCTTTGATCGCTTGCACGATGAAATTGCTGACAACTCTTCCGTCGTCCGGGATCATTCTTGGTCCGTAAGTATTAAAAATACGAATTACTCTAATATCTGTTTTGTGCTGTCTGTGGTAGTCGAAACAAAGAGTTTCCGCAACTCGTTTTCCTTCGTCGTAACAACTGCGGATTCCGATCGGGTTTACGTTTCCCCAATAGGATTCCGTTTGCGGGTGCTCCAAAGGGTTTCCATAGACTTCACTTGTGGAAGCTTGCAAGATGCGGGCTTTCACTCTTTTGGCAAGACCTAGCATATTGGTCATACCCAAAACATTCGTTTTGATGGTTTTGATGGGGTTGTGTTGGTAGTGGACAGGCGATGCAGGGCAGGCCATATTATAGATTTGATCCACTTCCAATTTGATCGGATCCGTGATGTCATGACGGATCAGTTCGAATTTCGGGTTTTCGATCAAATGTTGGATATTTTCCTTTCTTCCTGTGTGAAAGTTATCGATTGCGATGACTTCATTGCCTTCTGCAAGCAGCTTTTCACAAAGATGGGATCCGATGAATCCGGCGCCACCGGTAATTAGGATGCGTTTTGCCATTGAGATTCTATATTTGGAAGGCTTGCCTCTCCGGCAAATTAAAAAAATCTCTAATACTGTGACTGTCTGTCTCCCGGAGGAAGCAGGTCCGGGGGAATTACGACTCCGCTTTCCGGGTCGACTCCTCTTTTTTCCAACCACATCTTTGCCTCTGGGCTCAGTTGGTCCGGGAATTTCTCAAAACGATCCAAACCCAAATTTTCTTCAAAAGAATCCGCAGGAACTGAATCTTTCAAGGATCCTTTCAGGAAAAAATAGATGATCCCTATGCTGAGAAGAGACCAAAGAGTGGCGATGAGATAACCCAAAAATAAAACGGCGATCGGCACTTCTTCGTGGGATAGATCTTCCGGAGTGAGTCCGGACATCCAAAAGGCGAGAATTCCCGCATCCGTTTCGGGGAGTTTGTCCGCAAAGTCGGAAAGATCGTAGATGGAGTAGAGAGATATGCTAGTGCCTAGAAATACGAGAGTCAAAATCGATATAGATTCACCTAACATTCCTATGACTAAAACTCCCACTCCCCAGAAAATTCCGGTGAAGTAGGCTAATTCGCCTAGCTTAGAATAAATGACACTGACGGAGATCAAAAGGAGTCCGAAAAGGATCAAAGTTTGACGCGCATTTTTTCCTGCAAACCCCAGTTTGAGAAGCAGGCCTCCTACAAGGGAGGATCCTATATAACCTGCGGATACCACCAAGATGAAGGAACCTCGAAATGACGCAGGAGTCGCAATCGTTTCTCCTCCTTCATTCCCGTGCAGAGCGATCCCTTTCACCATACCGCCGGTAAACAATGCGGCACTGGCATGGCAGATCTCATGAATGAGTACTACGAATTCTTTTAGATACGATGTTACATGGTGATCCCAAAAAGCGACAAGGCTGAGGATCAACGAAAGAAAGATCGCAAATTTGACCGGTTTGTCAGACATAGCCTTTCTGATTATCGGCTAGTTTTCCCGGAAAGAGAGACCAATAAAAGTAATATCGTCCGTTTGTTCCTTCGATCCGCGAAATTGTAGGATTTTATTTTCCAGGGCACTAGGGATCTCTCGGACACTCAAATCATCGTGAAAATGTAAAAACTCGATTAAGGATTCCTCTCCGAACAGTTCTTCGTTCTCTCCGAACGTTTCAGTAATACCGTCGGAAAAAAGGAATAGTTTTGTGCCGGATTGGAGACGCAGTTCTTGGGCTTGGTAATCCGTTTCCATGATTCCTAAAACTCTTTGGGTTTTCGGATGGGTGATGATGTTTCCGTTTTGTTCCATTTCCAAAAGCGCTAAGTGGCCTGCATTGATGAATTTGAATGTTTTTTCTTTCGAATCCAGAACTCCACCTAACAAAGTCATGAATTCGTTTCCTTTGTAACGAGCGCGGAAGAAGGAATTGATTTCTCTGAAAAGTCCTTCCAAAGAAGTTCCGTTTCTCAATTGTTCCCTGACAATCCCTTTGATGGCACTGACTAAAAACCCGGTACCTAAACCGTGCCCCGCAACATCACCTAACAAAATGATCATTTTACTGGAGGATACAGGAATGATATCCAAATAATCTCCCGAGATACCTACGGCAGGTTTGGAGATATAACCGTATTCTATGTTTTTGATTTCGCTAGGGAGAATCAATCGAAGAGTGTTGTCGACGATGGATGCTGTTTGGATGTCTCTTACGATTTTTCTTTTTTGGATTTCCGCTTCCAGCAGGCTGTAGTTCTCCAAAAGCATTCCTGAAATTTTCACCACTTCATTGATGAATTTCAATTCTCCGATGGAAAAATATTTTTTATCCGCCTTCTCCCCTAAAAGAATCATCGCTTTAATGTTCTTTTTGCTGGAGGAGAGATCGTAAGCAGGGAAGGCCAACTGGACCCCCAAACCTTTTAAAAAATTATAAAGAGTTTCTCGTAGTCCGATTCCGTATTCGAGATGGGAAGTCACTGTCACTCTATCGTTGTTTATGAAGTAATTCCATATCTCCGATTGGGAAGGGATTCTCATAAAGTTGATATTGCGTAGATCGGTTCTTGCGAATTGATCTCCCGGAATGAGTATGATGATGTTAGAAACGTTCAACGTTTCCATAACGGTTCGATTTATGGAAAGAATCGTTTTTCTCATCGTGATGGGAGAAGAAATGAGTTCAGTAATTTTATCGATTCCTCTACTCAATGTTTTGTTTTTTTCAAAGAACCAATAGTCGATCCATTGTTTGGTTTTAAGTTTGATGGGGATCAAATAGGAAGTGAGGATGAGCAAAAAAAGTAAATTGAGAAACCATCGATCTTTCAAGTAAGGGACTGGGAAAACGAAATCCAGAATCAAAACGATTCCCCCGTACAAACCTGCCGTCAAAGTAACTAAAACAATTGTTATAATGGTAGGAGTGAAGATTACGAAAGAAGGAACGAAGGTATATCGATATGTTCCGTAAAAGAAAGTGATGATGAACAGTACATACGTCAGGAAAAAAAGATATCTGGGTGCGAAGAACCAAGGATGTCCGTTGAAAAAAATCAAACTGATCGGAAGGCTGATGTACAAACCGATGGAAATCAAAAGAGAGATTCTTTTGAAAAGAGCTTCGTTTTGAGGTTTGATTCGGATCAAGTCCGAAAAGTTCATCCCTAAACTCACCAATCCGAAAGTGGCATTGAGCCCGTGAGCGATCGTAGCCATTTTCTCCAAAAGCGCCATGTCTGTCGTTTCTTGAGAAGCGACAATGGCGACTACAAAAGCGATGATCATCTGAGGAAGAAGCCATTTGGAAGGAATTTCCTTCCCTCGTAAGCGATAGATTAGGTGGTAATTTAAGAAAGCGCCTATATAGAGAGAAAAGAAGAACGGAAAAATAGAATTTCGGTAAGCAAGAATGAAAATACTGGTAAGAAGAGTTATTCCTAAATTGAAGAAAAAGGCGAAGATCAAACCGTCTCTTGTGGAATAATAAAAATAAACGGCAGCGATTAGAGTGAAAAAGGCCAAAAATAAATCGAAATAAAATACATTCAAAATCTCTAATTTTTGAAATTGGACGAGTTTGAATTCGCGAGCTTTATAATTTCCTTCCTCGTCCAAAATCCGGACCGAGTAGTAATCGTCAAAGGCGGAAAGTTCCCTTTTTTCGAAACGGGTTAGATCGTCTTTATGAGCCTTTTTACCCCAAAGATCCTTGTTGTCTTCTCCTACGTTTATGATCAGACCGGAAGAATAATAAAAGAATGGCAGTCTAGTCGTTGTTTGTTGGATTCCAATGAAGGAAAAAAACAATAATAGAAAAAACAGAAATGCGGAAAAGATAGTAATGGCAAGTTCTCTCATTGCACAACCGTCTCTTGAAAACTGAATTTTAGGATGGGTTCTTTCCCTTGAAGGATCAATATGGGTCCTTTTTCCATTTGAATCATATTTTTCCAGCCGATGCTGGCGACCACTTCCTCATTGTCGTTTTCACGAGTGATGCGAAGTTGTTTTCCTTCTTGGATCAAATACAATTCGCTGTACCCGATTTTGCCTATGATGAGTTCGTAACGATCTTTCCATTCCAATTTTTGAAATGTAGATTGAATCAAAGTTTTGATGTCGGAAAAACCTTTTAAAATTCTGAGTTGGGATTGGGCATACACCACACCTAAAATATAAGAAAGAAGAATTCCTATATGTTGGTAACTTCTTCCCGCATTCAAAACAACGAAGAACCAAGATCCATCCTCCACTTGGAAAAACTCCACAAGGTTTCCGTGGCTTCTAGGATAAGCTTTGATCATCCAACCTGGAAGTTCGGGAATGGTTCCCGTTTCCAAAAGGTTCTGCACTCTTTCCGCATACTCCGCTTCTTTTCTGTATTTTTTATTTTCGGCGATATGATAAGAGAGAATATGATTGTGAATGGTTAGAGCAGATTGGCCAGCTAACAAAGATAGAGTGTGTGCCGCATCCGCATTGGGAATATTGGAAACAGCTAAAAAACCGAATAATTTTTCCCGAAACAGAAACGGATAAATATAATTCGCATGTAGTTCCAAAAAATCTCCGTTGATTTCGGGAGAGTGGATGGCTTCCGTCACCGAGGCTCCCGATTTTTTACTTCTTAGGAATTCCTGGAAGTTTTGTTTTACTTCGATGTCTTTGGTAGGGCTGAGTTTTTTTTGTCGGCCTCGGAAGTAAGTATGAAAAGAGAATGTTCCTTTCGGAGAAAGGACCGCCATCGTTCCCAATTGGCTTTCCGTGATTTTCACCATATCGGGAAACACATGTTTTACGAGAGCATCGTAATTGAACTGTTTGATTGCCTGTCGAAAAGATTCCGCATCTTCAGTGAGATATTCGGAAAGAAAACGAACTCTTAGACTTTTCGCCATCCTCTCGATGAGAGGGAGATAAATCACGATAGAGATAGCGGCCACAAGAATGAAAGTGAGTTCCAAATGATAGGTGAGGGAACGAGGGATTTGTTTATACACCACATAGTAAGTCGCAAAAACAATGAAGATATAGAGAGTCCTAGTTACGATTGTGGTGATAGACACCTTCAATTGGTAACTGGAAGGAAGCAGAGACTTGATCCATTGTTTTAGTTTATGGAACTTCATGTAGTGTAATAGGCGTTCTCTTTGATGTAACCTTCGGTTAAATCGCAGCTCCAATATGTTTTTTGCACATTTCCGCTTCCTAACTCGACCGTAATGACGATCTCTTCTTCTTTTTTCAGATACTCGGCAATCTTTTGTTTGGTGATTGCATCCGCTCCTTTTACGGGAATGCCTCCCAGATAAATGGAAAGTTGATCGTAAGGAATCGGTTCGTCGAACACTTTACCCACAGCCATCACGAATCTTCCCCAGTTAGGATCTCCTCCGTAAATAGCCGTTTTGATCAGAGGAGAGTTTAAAATTGATTTGCCGATTTTGTTCGCTTGATTTTCGTCTCTAGCTTGTTTGACGGTGAGTTCTAGAAGTTTAGTCGCACCTTCTCCGTCTCTAGCTATTTTTTTCGAAAGATCGATGGCGATGGACTCCAGATGTTCGTAGAATAGATCATCCGAAATGGTTCCCGCAAGGCCGGAACACATAAGCACGACCGTATCACTTGTGGAAGTATCCGAATCGATTGTGATGCAGTTATAAGAACGATCCACGGCTTTTTTCAAAAGTCCTTTGATGTCTCCCGATTCAGGAAGGAAGTCTGAAATGATATAAGACAACATGGTCGCCATATTCGGTTCGATCATACCTGCCCCTTTCGCCATTCCGAACATCACTCCATTAGACGAACCGTTTTGAATCTCCCTGTAGGAGATTTTTTTACGGGTATCTGTCGTCATAATCGCTTCCGCAACCTCATCCAGATTTCCCGGTTTTAAGTATTGTTTGGCGGTTTGGCAGGCAGGGATGAGTTTTTCCATAGGAAGAGGAACTCCGATGACTCCTGTTGAAGAAGGAAGAATATTGCGGGGATCGATGGAGAGTGATTTGGCGACTTCTGCGCAGATTTGATAGGAATCGTCGATTCCCTGTTTACCTGTGGCAACGTTCGAATTTTTGGAATTAATAACGATCGCTTGTAGTTTTCCGTCTTGGATATGATCTCTCCCGACAATGATGGGAGAACCGGGATAATTATTTCTAGTGAAGACTGCTGCCGCCTGACAGATGTTCTCTGAATAAATGACTGCGAAGTCTAAGGTATTGTCTTTAATTCCTATATTTCTGCCGAAGGAGTGAATTCCAAGAGGGTATTTCATATTCAAATTTCCAATGCCACAATAAAATTGGGGCATCTAGGTTACTAAACCTATTTTTTAGGAAATTCAAAAGTAAAAATAGATCCGCCTTTGGGATTTTGAGAAACGTAAACTTCTCCCGAATGAAGCCTTGCGATGTGTTTCACAATGGAAAGACCTAGGCCTGTGCCTCCTTCTTTGCGGGAACGATTCGTATCGACTCGGAAAAATCTTTCGAAAATTCTTTCCGCATCTTCCGGAGAGATTCCGATTCCTTCATCAATCACTTGGATTTTGAATTTTTCGGACGACTCATCCGCTTTTACAAGCACCAAGGAACCTTCCGGTGAATAAGCGGATGCATTGGAAATCAAATTCACTAGTACATCTTCTAAGAGAACCCGATCCGCATACACCTTTAAGGTTTTGGAAACTTCCAGGCGCAGGGTTTGATTTTTGTTGGATAAGATGACTCCCAAAGAATCGGAAACGGTTTGAAGAAGTTCGAAGAGGGAGAAAAAGTCAGCATTTAGAATGGTTTTATGATTTTCCAGTCGGGAGATTGTGAGCATATCTTCCACGATTCGGATCAAACGATCCGTGTTTCTTAGAATCGCATCCAGGAATTTTCTTTCATTGGAATTCGGAAGAAGATTGAGTTTGTATTCCAGTGTTTCCGCATAACCTTTGATAGATGTAATGGGAGTTTTCAACTCGTGGGATGCATTTTGAAAGAATTGTTCCCGTATCAGCTGATTTTGTCTGTCTTCGGTTACGTCCAAAATCACACCGATATAGAGATAGATCATATCGTTCGATTTGATGGGATAAATTCTTGCTGTATAAAAATGATTTCCTTCTTGGAACTCGGTTCTGCCTTCTGCGGACTTTTTGATTTTGCTTTCCATAAACTGAAGCAGTTCCCTGTTTTTAACGGAGGATTTGATCTCTTTGAAGCTTGAGTTTTCGGAAATGATGGAACTGGGAATGTTTCGATTCAGAAACAGAAATTTTTTATTTCCATCGATGGCGAAAACACCTTCTTTCAGGTTTTGCAGCAGATAATTGAATTTTTCCTTTTCTACGGTTAGATCCAAAAATTGATTTTTGAGACGTTTCGCCATCTCGTTGATGGAAGAAGTTAAATTCGCAAGCTCGAGAATGTCGGGAGAAGATAACTCCACTCCGAAATCCCCCGCATTGATTTCTTTGGTTTTCTTTTCGATCATCGACAAAGGGTCTGTGACTTTTCTGGCGATGGTGATGGAAATATAGAATGTTCCGAAGATGGCTACTATGACGTAGAGGAAAAGAAGTATAGGGCGAAACTGGGGATTGATGAAATCCTCTAAAAAGATAACTCCTACGGCTAATGCCAGTAAAACGAGTAGCAGCCCCCAGTTGAGAAGTAGAAGTGTGGAAAAAAAACTACGCATCCCGGAAACGATACCCGACGCCACGGATGGTTTCCAGTCTTTCTTTTTCATCCAGAAGTTTATCGCGAAGTCGTTTTATGTTTACATCGACGGTTCTATCCGTCACAAACACATCTTTTCCCCAGATTCGATCCAATAGTTTGTCTCTTGAGAACGCCACACCCGGGTTAGATGCGAATAATTGTAAAAGTTTGAATTCGATGAGAGTTAGATCGATTTCTTTACCGTCCACATGTACTTTATGAGCGGTAGGATTGATTTGAATTTTTCCGGTGGAAACAGTGCCGATGATTTCCGTTGTGGAAGGGTCGGTATTTCTTCTAGTGACCGTTCTCACTCTGGCAACTAATTCTCGTATATTGAAAGGCTTGCGGATATAGTCGTCAGCACCTAACTCTAAACCTAAAACCACATCGGTTTCCCCGGTTTTTGCGGTGACCATTAGGATGGGGATTTGAGGATATTTTTCCTTGATTCGTTTGCACAGATCCATACCTCCGATTCCAGGAAGCATGACATCCAATATGATTCCGTCAGGAAGATGTTTTTCCAAACGAGGAAGCACTTCCATTCCATTATGACAAACGTCTACTTGGAAACCTTCTTCTTCCAAATGAAACTGAATGAGGCTTGCGATATCCTCTTCATCATCAACAACAAGTATTTTCATGAATTAGTAATAAACGTATCCTAAAATCATTACAAAAAGAATACAAAACGGTTACGACTTGGGAAAAGAGTCTGCCGGAGTTATGACAGATCTCGAATGTCCCGAATCGCCTGTCTTTGTCGAATCAGTAAAAAACCTAGGAAACCCACGAAGAGAAAAAGGCCGAGCCCGTAGACCCAAAGCAGGCTTCTCAGTCTGGCTTGTTCTTTTTCGATCGCTTGCATTTCTTCCAAGTGAGAAATTAGAAAATAAAAATGGTCGATCTTCGGGTAACTTTCCTTAGCTTCTTTGCGAAGTTGAGTGATGAGTTCTTTCGTATCTTCCTTATTTAATTTTTCCACCAAAGGAAAGGTTTTCTCCAAATCCATTTCCAAAAATTCTTTGGGGCTGGGAAGGGGTGCCGGTTGGCTTTGGGAAAAAACGGGAAACGAAATCAAAAGGAAAAGAGAGAGTAAAAAAGGGTACAAAGAAATTAAACCTCGTGAAACCCAAGTTTATCTTTCCATTCCTTTAGAAAAGGAATTCGCATGTTCATCAGAAGAAAACCGAGAACCATAGAATAAAAACAAAAGAATAAACTGGAACTGATTAAAATAGGAAGAAGGGAATAGGTGGATCCGAAGAGCCAGCCTCCCAAAAAAAGAGTTCCGATCGGAATCAAAAACAATGTGAAGGAAAAAGCAAGCCCTGAGATCAAAAACTTCAAAGGAAGAATTTGGTTGAGAACTCGAAAACTCAAAGAAGGGGAAACCTGTTGGTTTTTCAACAAAGGATCCGGAGAAAGGAAAAGGGCTTCCTGGTTTTGTTTGCTTCGCTTATTCATGTTTCCACCACTTCCGAATCAAATCTTTGCCTCTGGAGATATGGCTTTTGATGGTATTGATTTTGATGTTCATATCCTCAGAAATTTCTTTCAAGGATCGATTTTCAAAATAGTGAAGCAGGATGGGTTTTTGATAAGCAATAGGAAGTTTGGATATTAAATGTCTGAGAAGATGTCCTTCTTCTTCATGAGCCAATTGGTCTGCGAAAGAAGGAGTGACATTGGGAACTTGTGTAGGAAGAGAATCGTCCCAAGTCTGAGTGGAAAGTTTTTTCTTTTTGAAATGTTTGGAGATTTGGTTTCTTGCGATTTGAAACAACCAAGTGGAGAACTGAGCTTCTCCTCGGAAGGTACTCAAAGATTCGTAGGCTTTGAGAAAAACTTCTTGGGTAAAATCTTCCGCTTCTTCGGAACTGGAGAACGCTTTGTTGGCTTGAGAAAGTACCATTGCTTGGTACCTTTTCATGAGTTTTTCGAATTGGGACGCATCACCTTTTAGGACTGCCTGAATGGAGTCCCAATCTTCTTGGTTGCAGGCCCTTTCGGGGGCGGCTATTTGCTTTGTTTGTAGTAGGTCAAGAGACCTAGCCCAATTGCGAATGGTATTAACCCTCCGAGCATCGCCATGGAACGACCCAAGACGAGTATAAATACAAAGGATAGTGCAAATCCCGTGAATGTCAACAAAAGACCCAGGAAAAAGGAATAGGCCCTTAGATCGAAGCTCCAGGGCTTGTACTGCCCGGATTGGATGAGAGCCATCTTTTGTTTATGCCACCATTGAAATAGAAAGAAGAGAAGAGTTGTCCCGAAAATGATCCCTACGTTCGGAACTAGGTAGAGGATGATTTTATAAGAAGAACGCTCTTCGTTGAAGTTCTGAATTTCTGTCAGCAGTCTTAAAATTTCTTGGTATTGTTCGGGAGTCATACTACTTCTTGTTCCATGAGTCCGGAAGCGTAACTTCCGATTAGACTCATTCCTTCCTGCCTGTCGCATTGGAAAATCTGAATTCCAATACTATTATTTTCGGACTCATTTTCTGCAAGTTTGATGCTTCTTAAAGTTCCGAAAAAAGTATAAGGAAGAGAATTGATTTCGATTTGAAAGGAGACAGGGGAACCAAGCACTCTTCCTTCGATCATCTGTCTGTTTTGAATGTAGATTCCGATCCCTCCTCCGTTCTGGCTGATGTCTCGAATTTGTCCTTGCTGAGCCACCGTTTCCCAATCTTTCGCATAAGAGAATTCCAGTTGGAATACGAACTCTTCCGCTCTTGCATCTAAAAAAGAAATCAAAGGAGAGATTCCTCCTTGTCCATCGATGTCATTCTGTAAGGCGGCGTTTCCTAGATCGGGAAGATTGCTTATGATTTCAAAATAACCTAAAAGCACTTTGCTTGTGGAAAATACCGGAAGGATTAACACCGATTTGATGTTGTTTAAAAGCAGATTGTCCATAAGCGATCTTACGTAGTTTTCGCTCAATTTTTTAGGAGAGAAAAAACCTCTGTCCGTATAGAATATCCTGCGATTGGCATCTCTTAAATAATAAGGAGTTTTTGATGCGGCCAAAGCTTCCATCAAAGGAGTGTCAGCCGCATAAAAAAATCCGATATTCACCCGTTTGATGAAATATCCGTAGCTTGTGAGAAGCTGCTCCAAATGCATCTGCCATTGTGTTAGAGATTGGTTGATCAAAGATGTTTTTCCATACAAGGAAATGATCGTGCCTAGATCGGCCGTTTGGGCGATTTTGATTTCTTTGGCGGAAACGGAATCGATATTCGCCCGTTTGGCGGATCTCTCCAACGGTTCGATCAAAACTTCCGTAACTTGGAAAAGATCTTCCTGATAAGGATTCACTTGTTTGATTTTCAGTTCCACCCGATTCTCTTTCAGTACGCAGGAAAGAGTGTTCGGTTTGGAAACCATCGGCTCTTGAGCCGCCAAATGAAAATGAACCGACTTGATGATATCGTTGACCGCGGATGGATTTTTTACGTTGTATTTTTGTTTGCTCTGCGGGTCTGTCAGCGATGTGGAAGATAATTTGGAAAGGATTCCCAAAACAGTTCTTTGATCTGTCAGTCTGTATTTTTTCATGTCTAAACTAATATGATTCAGAAACTGTTTCTATTTGCCATAGTTTTACCATCTTTTTTCCCATTATGGTCGGAAAAACCCACATTCGAATATTCGGGAAAAGCGTACGACTTGAGTTCAGGAAAGTACCTGTATTCGGACAACCACAGTGAATATTTCAAAAACGGGATACACAGGTATTCTGAAATCGTATATAAGAATGCGGAAGGAAAACCTTTCGCAAACAAACATATCGAGTTTTTTCCCAATGCATGGGCTCCCAGTTTCGTTATGGAAGATTTTCGAGACGGTTATCAAGAAGGAGCGGAGGTGCAGGATAAATCAGTGCGCCTCTTTTTCAAACGCAAAAGAGAAGATGCTTTGGAGGAAAAAACGTACGTACCACGTTCTCCTGCAGTGATGGACGGAGGCTTCGATCATTTCGTCCGTTCCAACTGGGAGAAACTTTCTGCAGGAGAAAGGATGAGCTTTCGTTTTTTGGCTCCTGTCCAGTTGGATGATTATCTTTTTGCTGTGGAAAAAATCAAAGATGATACTTGGAAAGAGAGAAAGGCACTTTACTTAAAATTGGAAATCGACAATTTTATATTGAAGAGGCTGATCAAACCGATCCTGCTTGTTTACGATTATAAAACAAAAAGGATCCTTCAATACGAAGGAATTTCGAACATCAACGATCCGAACGGCAAAAGTTTAAAAGTAAAAATCATATATGATTATCCTAAGGAAATACTCATAGATTGACCCAGAGAGACTTCGCACAATTTTTTAAAAATCCCAGGGAATGGAAAGAGGATCTAGTCGCAGTCGGAGGGGACTTCGGCGTAGAACGGTTGCTTTATGCCTATACTCACGGAATTTTTCCCTGGTCGGAAGATCCTATCCGCTGGTATTCACTCGACCCCAGAGCGATTTTCGATTTAAAAAACGCCCGTTTTTCCAAAACAGTGCAAAGAAAAATCAGAAAGGGAATGTTTCGAATCACTTATAATGAAGCATTCGATGCAGTGATGCAAGGTTGTTCCTACAGGGAAAAAGACAATACTTGGATCACTTCCGGTTTTTTCAAAGGATACAATCAACTTTATAAATTAGGCTGGGCGCATAGCGTAGAGGCTTGGAACGAAAAGAACGAACTAGTGGGGGGTGTTTACGGAGTTGCGATCGGTAAGTTTTTTGCGGGAGAATCCATGTTCGCTTACGAATCGGATGCCGGTAAAATCGCTCTGTTTCACCTTTTTGAAAAACTAAAACAAAGCGGTTTCACTCTATTCGACACCCAGCAGTTGAATCATGTGACTTGGTCATTGGGAGCGTATGAGATTCCCAAATTTTCCTATTTGGAGCGACTGGAAAAAGCGGTTTCTTCACCGGATCAGTGGATCATTCCACTGTGATTTTATCCAACTCGTCCAGATTCATCACCCAAACTTCCGTTATTTCATTCAACATTTTCAGTAGATCTTCTTTTTGGGATTTTTGGTTCGCATAAGGATCGATATGCGAGTATTTTTTTAGAACTGCGACAGCTTTTGCAAAAGGCAGAGTGGTGCGAAGTATCTCAAATTCCTGAATCCCCACATCCGGATTTTTTTCATTTTTAACATACAATGGTTTGGATAGACTCAGAGTGATTTCTCCCACTTCATAAGGAGCTAATGCGAATGAGAGTCTGCTGAGGACCAGTGCCTGTACTAAAAAAGTGTTCTTTTTGTATTCCTCTTGTGAATCGAATGTGAGTGCTGTGGAACCACCGTAACTGACAAGGACTGACCAACGTTTGTCTGTAGGATTCAAAATCATTTTCCATTCTTTCAGTTGATCTTGTAAGATCATAGGAATGAACTGAGCGATTGCTTCTTCCGTTTTTATGTTCTGGTTTTTTTGAATGGCAGTGATTTCTTCTTTGCCTGCCTGCTTTTTGCTGCACTGCACAGTAAGACAAAAAACTGTGAAAAGTAAAATCGATAAAAAAGATGAATGCTGCTTCATGTTATGTTTTGGATTTTTGTGAGTTCAGTTCCTTAGGGATACCTCCAACTAACATCTTCCCATACATGATCCAATCGGATATGAAGGATAAGAAAGGATACTTAAATGTGGCAGGTCTGTTTCTTTCTATGAGGAAATGACCTATCCATGCAAAAAAATAGCCGGAGAGTAAAGCACCCAATAAAGCGAAAGGGTTACCGCTCACTGCAAAACCTAAGATGAATCCCAAGGCCAAAGAAGAGCCGATAAAATGCAAAGCTCTATTGATAGGATGGCTGTGTTCAGTTAGATAGAAGGGAAAAAATTCCTTTAGATTTTTATATCTTGGGGATGTGGTTTGTGATTCGCTCATACTCGTACTTCCTTTCGAAAAAGGATATTCTTTTTTTTAAATTCTGCCAACTACAATTCTATTGCCGGAAATCTGTTTTGTATGTGGTTTGAACCCGGTTCAAGTGGTCGAAAAAACAGCCGTTTCTACTCAATAATCTTCCAAAAGTTAAACGAAAACAAAAATAATGTTGCACGTTAGAAGGCCGTACCTAATCTGCATTAACATTTAAAAATATAACAAAGAACAAACTAATAAAACAAGTTTCATTTAGAGGTGCCTATGAAACCAAAAGCAATTAAATCTGATGAGTTATCGAAAATCTTCTCAGACTTAAAAAAAGGGGAGGAATCTTCCATCGGAAGTTATCTGATTAAAGGTGTTCGTCTTCAAATCAGCAAGTACAATCTGTCTGGTGCAGAGAGAGTACAGTTGCTTTATAAAAGAAGAAGAACGCAAGGACTATGCATCGTGTGCGGTAAGAAGGTAACAAAGAAAAATACTTCTACCGGTCAACTCTACCGTTTGTGTGAAGAACATAGAAACAAAATAGACAAAGGAACTGTGAAGTAGTTCTCGCTCTTAAAAAATCTGTCTGCGCCCTTTCAGGCTCAGTTCTTTCGGGAATTGAGGCGCAGAACAACGACAGGTAGGGTGGGTTTCTTTCAGAAGCTCACCTGAAACCCTTCCTCTCTCCTCCTCAAACCGACCGAACTCAGAATCAATTTTCTTTTTTAAGTTCCGACTTTCTGATTTCTAATTTTTTCCAAACTTCTGTTCTTTCCTCTTCCGAATAGCTCGACCAGCGCCCGATTTCTTCGAGGGTTCTGTGGCATCCGGCGCAGAGACCTGTTTCAGGGTCCATCATACATATTTTGGAGCAGGGGGATTTTAGCGACATAGTGACTAAAATGGTAAATTTTTATAAATTTTCCTAAGCATGTTTCAAATTCCGTCGATCCTTCATTTGAGGGAACAAGGGAAGGGGACCGAATGTTGGATTGGGTAGAATCGCTTAGAAGTTTATTTACTAATGAAATAGACTGTTACAAACGCCTCCTGGAATGGGAAGGCAAAAAAAGAATCGCAATCCATGCTGCCGACGGAAAGGCACTAGAATCCTGTGTAAAAGAGAGTTACCACATTATGGTTGAGGCTTCCGAATTGGAAAGAATTCGAATGAAGACCATAGAAGATGTTTATAAGAAAGAACAATTCGAAAAAGCGGAAGCAAGCGTTACACTCACTCATTTTTTAAACCAGATGGACAGAGAGTCCAATTTCAAACTCAAAGGTTTTGCGCAAGATTTGAAAGCGACCGTTCAAGATCTGAAAGAAGCCATTCTATTGAACGAAAAACTTCTCAAGACCAGAAAAGAATTTTTACAAAACACGATCGATTCTCTTCACGAACAGGCGAGAGAAAAAGTTTATACGTCTAGCAAACAACCGATTCGGCGAGGGCAGGCCCAAAAGAGTGCGGTCATTCTGAACGCTACTGCCTAGGAGTTAAGTTTATGGGATCCACATTTCAAGGAATCGAAATCGGGAAAAGAGGGCTTTCCGCCCACCAACAGGCAATTCAAACCACTGGTCATAACATATCCAATGCGGATAACAAACATTATGCTCGCCAAAGAGTAGTTATGAACAGTATGGATCCGATTTACGAGCCGGCTTTGAACAGAGCGGAAGTGGCGGGCCAAATCGGACAAGGAGTGAAAGTTGCTGAAATCGAAAGAGTCAGAGACAATTTCATCGACGATAGAATTATAGATTCATCCTCTCTCAAAGATTATTGGGGCAAAAAGAACGATTATCTCTACCAAGTAGAGACTGTATTCAACGAGCCGTCAGGTACCACATTACGATCTCTTATGGACAATTTTTGGTCTTCTTGGGAAGATCTTTCCAGTTATCCGGAAGAAACGGCGCACAGAGCGGTCGTTCAGGAAAAAGCGGAAGGTCTGGGCAGTCGAATGGAAGACGTATTCCGTAAGCTCACTCAATTGAGAGATCAGTCGAACCGCGAAATCGAATCCAAAGTAAATCATTTGAATACGGTAGCTGAGAACATTAAATCTCTCAACGAAAAGATTACAAAATCACAAGCATTAGGTGACAATCCTAACGATCTTTTGGACAGAAGAGACGAACTTTTGCAGGAACTTGCGGGTATGGTGGATATCACCATCGGAAGAAGTGATGAAGATGAGCTTATGGTTTTCATCGGTCAGCAGATTCTTGTGCAAGGACAAAAAGTTCATAAAATCAATATCGTAGGAAACCCGAACAACGACGGGCTTTTGGATATGCAATGGTCCGAAACGGGAAGTCCTGTTCTTCTTAGAAAAGGAAGCATTCAGGCTCTTTATGAAATCAGAGATAAGATACTTGTGGAGAAAATCAATTCCGTAGATGCTCTCGCCATCAATGCGATGGATGTGATCAATGAGATCCACAAAGACGGTTTCGGTCTGAATGGAAAAACGAATTTAAACTTTTTCGAACAAAGGTCCTTAGCCACAAATACGTTCGGCGAAATCGATACGGACGGGGACGGAGTGAACGATAAAACGGCTGTTTTTCGGGTCACAGGAAGGACTTCTTTAGATCCGGATCGTCCCATCGGAATCAGTGGAACTCTTCGTTTTTTGAAGGCAACGGATAGAGGAGAAGAGGAAGTTTTGGTTCCTTACTCCAAAGACGATACTTTGAACGCAGTCATCAAAAGAATCAACCGCTCCGAAACTGGTGTGGTCGCCTACATGTCACACGACAATCAATTGGCGATGAAATCGACGACTCAGCCTTTTAACAAAAAGGAAAACTTCATCATCCGTCACTTGGAAGACTCCGGAGAATTACTCGTAGGTTTGACTGGAATTTTATCCGCAAGCGGAGCCGCAGGATCTTTCGATTATAGAAAGTTAGGGGAATTGAATAAGTTCCAGGCAAACTCGCAAGACATCACTCTCACTCCTATGTATCATCCTTCCGCATTCTTTAAGATGTCGGAAGACGTTCGGAACAATCCTGCGAATATCGCTGCTGCGAGAGGAAAGGATGTTGGCGGAACGGGGGATTATAATTCACCTAATGGACATAAGGATGGAACGAATGCGCTTTTGATTGCCGCTGCGCTTCGGGAAAAACCGGTGATGTTCGATTATTCCAAAACGACGGACGATTTTTATAATTCCTTGATTTCCCGTTTGGGAACGGAAGCTCGTGAAGCGAACCAGGAATATACCACTCAAAACGAATTGATGGTAGAGCTGGAAAATATGCGTCAATCCGTAATGGGTGTGAACCTGGACGAAGAGATGGCGAATATGGTACAGTTCCAACAATCTTACAATGCTTCTGCGAGAATGATCTCCACATTAAACGAAATGTTAGATACCATTATCAACAGGTTAGGTGTATAGTATGATACGTATCACCAATATGATGCAGAATAACTCGCTTGTGCGGAACCTAAACCGTCATCAAGTGTCTATGGACGAGACCCAAAACCAATTGGGAACCGGTTTGAAGATCCGCAAACCTTCCGATGATCCCGGAGCGGCTACGAACCAAATGTTCTTTCGTTCCAGACTCAACGAACTAGCGCAATACGAAGAAAATATCGGGGACGGTTACCAAAGACTCCAACAAATCGACGGAGTTTTGGACAAGATGGGAGAGATTTTCCAGAGAGTCCGTGTTTTGACCGTCCAAGCGGGAAACGGTATTTATCAAGGAGATAAAGGTTTCGAATTGGAAGTGGCGATCGGTAAAGAGATCGACCAACACCTTCGTGCCATTGTGGATCTTGCCAATGCAAGAGATGCTACCGGACAACCTTTGTTCGGTGGTTTTGTGACAGAACGTCCTCCTTTCGAACCGATCGAATCCAAAATCAAAGGTCTGCAAGGTTTGGAATTGAAGAACCAATATGTGGGCGTAGAATACAGAGGAGATATCGGAGAGCAGCTTCGCGAAATCGAAAAAGGAGAATACATCCCTGTCACCATTCCAGGAAACAAAGTTTTCTGGGGAACGAACGTAAGTGTGACGAGTAAGGTGGATAACTCTTCTTATCAGGCGACTTCCGACCAAGTATTCAAAATCGATAACGTAGAGGTTCATATTTCCGTTGGAGATACGATCGATGACATCATCGATAAAATCAATAATGCTCCTTTGGAAGTGAAAGCGAGTAAACTGGCGCAAGATAATATTTCCATTTCCTCCACGGCACCTCATCAGATTTGGATGGAAGATGTGGCGGGAGGAACCGTTCTAAAAGACATCGGTCTTATCGAACCTTCCGCAAGCGAACCACCGAATAACTATTCTAAGTCGGCAACAGTAACCGGACTTTCCGTTTTCGATGTTTTGATTCAGTTGAGAAACGATTTAATTCAGAAAGATCAGGAAAGAATCGGCGGTCGCGACTTGGGCGATTTGGATTTGGCTTTGGAAAACATTCTCAGACACAGGGCAACCGTAGGTGCTAGAATGAATCGTATGGAACAGCATGAAGAACGTGTTTCTTACGATAAAATGTACATGACCGAACTTCTCGCGAAAAACGAAGGGATCGATTTCCCTGAAACCATCATGAACATGAAGTGGTTGGAAACAATTCATAGTTATGCGTTGAACGTGGGCAGTAAAATCATTAAACCTACATTGATGGATTTTTTACGTTAAAAGACAGGACTTAGAATGGCAGTTACGATACATACAAAACCTTTTGGAACCATTCAGGTTGATTCCAGACAAATTTTACAATTTCCACAAGGCCTTCTCGGATTTGACGAATACAATGAATTCGCTCTCATCGAGGAAAATGCGGAAAGCCCTTTCAAATGGCTTCAATCCACTCAAGAATCGGGTTTGGCTTTCATTCTCATTCAGCCGGATCTTTTTCTTACGAATTACAAACCGGTGATTTCGGAAGATGAACTTACCGACATCGGAATCAAAGATTGGAAAGACGGGATTATTTTTCTCATCGTTACCATTCCTCACGATAATCCCAGAGGGATGACAGCCAATCTGCAAGGCCCCATCATCATCAACGGAAAAGAAGGCAAAGGGAAACAATTTATTTCTCGTGACGAAAATCACCCTATCCGAAAAAGTATCGTCGAATCGATGGAAGAACCTTCTTCCCAAACGGTATAATAAGTGTTAGTTTTAGCAAGAAGAAGCAATCAATCCATAATGATAGGTGATGATATAGAAATCGTCATTGTGGATATCAAGGGAGACCAGGTCAAAATAGGAGTGAAGGCTCCTAAAAACGTTTCGGTTCATCGTGCTGAAGTTTATAAAGAGATTCAGGAAGAGAATAAAAAAGCCGCAGGAACCACGATCAAACCGGAAGATCTGGGTAAGTTGAGCGATATCTTTAAAAAGAAACCTTAAATATTCTGCCCGATTCTCCAAAGAACACCGGAAGGATCGATCACTATAAAATCGATCATCTTCCAGGGCTGTTCTTCCGGTTCAGTGATTTTGATTTTATATTTTTCCGCCAGTTTTACTTCCTTTAGGCGGTCGTACCACGCTTGTACATCCTCCACCAAAAGATGCATCATCAAGTTTTCCGCTAACTCTTTTACGCAAAAGTCCTGCAATAGAAAGCTGCAGTTTCCGAAAGCGAAATAGGAAACTCCTCCTCCCTCCGATTTCATTTCAAAGCCCATGTCTTGATAAAATGTTTGGGACAGTTTGTAATTTTGGGCAGGCACGAATGCTTTGATTTCTACCGTTCTTAGTGAGGATTCCATAAAGAGAAAGCTTGGGAAGGGATGGGAAAAAGTCAATGAGAATTAGTCTCAAAATGGGGACCGGACTTTCGTTTTTGGTTTTCTTCGCAGTCCCCTTCTTGAATTTTTGATGTTCAGGATATCTTTTTGAAACGAAAGTTCTTAGTTTGGTTTTTGCCTTTGGTTGCCGTTTTTTTACAAAGGTTGGTCGGTCTCACTTCCAGCATCAGGGTTCTGGGAGATGAATCTTACAATAGTTTGGTGAAGAATAAATCTCCGCTCATCCTTTCCATCTGGCACACGAATGTGCTCTATTCTCCTTATTTGCACAGAGGTAAAAACGTCGCTGTTTTGATTTCGGAATCCAAAGACGGAGATTTCATCAATGAAGTGGTGCATCGATTCGGGAATACGAGCATCCGAGGCAGTTCCTCAAAAGGAGGATCTAAAGCTTTAAAGGCGATGATCCTTCATCTAAAAAAAGGTTTTTCTGCAGCGTTCACTCCGGACGGACCGAGAGGTCCTGCTTTGATCGTACAACCAGGGTTAATCGCTGCCGCACAAGTGACTCAAGCTCCTATCGTGCCTTTTCATTACGAATGTAGCAGGCAATGGATTTTGGAAAAAGCCTGGGACAAACATAGAGTGCCTAAACCTTTCACTACATTCGTCGTTTGTTACGGAAATCCTATTTATATTCCTCGGGAAATGAATGATGAAGAATTCGAAACGCAGAGAATTCTAGTGGAAAAAGCGATGTTGGAAAATAGGCAGAGAGCGATCGACGAAGCGGAAAGACTAAGGAATCATTAAATTAGAAAATCTTCTTGTTTTCTACTTCCGGGTGTAGTGTGATGAGTCATGGCAAATTCTTTCGCACAAGATGTAATCGTCCGCACTGAAAAAAAGAAATACGAAACTTCCATCGATACCGGCCAGCATCGTTGGACTGCGGACGAACCTGTGGAATCGGGAGGAACCAATTTAGGACCGGCTCCTACTCAGATTCTTGTGGCGGCTTTGGGGTCTTGTACGTCGATCACCATACGCATGTATGCCGATAGAAAAGAAATGCCTTTGGATGCCGTAGAAGTTTCTTTGAATCTTGAAAAAACGGCTCCCGACCAAAATAAAATCATCAGAAAAATCAAACTTGTCGGTAATCTAACAACTGAACAACGAGAAAGGCTTTTGTCGGTTGCGAACGCCTGTCCTGTTCATAAATTGTTGAGCGGTAAAATCGAAATTGAAACCGGTCTTTCCGACTGATCTTTCGGAGATCGTCCGTTGGCATTCTATCACTATACAAGTTTATCTTTAGCTGATCTCTCTTCCCTTCTCTCGAAACGCATTTGGGAAGAGAAAAAAAAATCCCCACTCGCTGCACCGATCGTCATCATCCCCAATTTGAATATGCGCAAATGGCTTGACCTCCATTTGGCAAAAATCAGCGGACTTTCCACTCACATAGAATACCAGTTTTTGGAGAAATTTTTCGAAAGGTATTATATAGAACGTTCGGGAAGAGCGTATAATCCCGGAGAGTCATATTTTTCAAGTTATGCGAATGGGCAAAGAAAGATCATTTCTTATCTTTTGGCTGAGGAAAATAAAAAAGAACTTTTCGATTTATCTTCCTATTTGACCAACATGGCTCGGGTTTTTTCCTACAGCACAAAATTGACCTCTTTGTTTAAAGATTACGAATTGAACCGTTCTGCTTGGATCGAAGTTTGGGCGAAGGAAAAATCGATTTCCGTCCCTCGTATCTCCAAAAAACAGTCTCTTTTGCCAGGTAACACATTCAATGCGATACTCCAAAAAAAGATATATCAGGAAGTGATTCTGGACGGAACTTCTTCGATTCCTTTTTTTTTACAGCAGCGTTCTTCAAAACCTTCTTCCGTTCGAGAGACTGCGATCCACCTATTTTGCCTTTCTAACTTGGCCGATACATATTTGGGACTTCTAGAGTCCTTGTCCGTGCAGGATGGAATTTCCGTTTTCTTTTATCAATTTCACAACGGTTCTGATCGGATGGATGCAGGGCAGTCGGATAAAATCGTCAGATGGTCCAAACCTCAAATCGAAATCGCTTCCAGGATTAGAAACATTAAAACGGCAAAATGGGAATCTATCCCTGTGGAAAAAACTTTCCCGAAAGGATTGAAGTTACTTAGAGATTCTTTGAGCGGAATCGGTAGTTCTGTTTCTGATTCACTAAATGGTAATTATGCGACAGAGGACGGTTCGGTTCGGTTCTGGAATGCTCCTTCCGTTTACCGGGAAATGGAGGCGGTTGCGAACGATATTCTCTTCAAAATGAAGAACGATTCCTCTTTGAGTTATCTTGATTTTGCAATCTTACTGACAGATGTTAACTCTTATCGGTCTTCCGTTGAATGGGTATTCGACGGAGGCATTCTTCTGCAAGTAGAGGGATCGGAAATCCCCGTTCGGAAAAAGATCCCATATTCACTTACGGACATCAAGTCGAACGAATCTTCCTATTTGTACAGAGGACTTGCCGATCTTTGGGAAATTTGTTCCGGTAGGGGGATGCGAAAAGAAAATCTTCTTTTTCTTTTAAGGAATCCTCTTCTGCTTTCTCGATTTGAAATAGACGAAGAGACTTTGATTCGTCTGGAAGATCTCATCGAAACTCTAGGTGTCCGTTATGAGGAAGAAGGAAGAGATAAGGAAGCGTATCAAATCTCGGACGGCTTGAAGCGTGCTCGCCTATCTACTGTTTTAGATTCTGATTCTGCATGGGCAAAATGGAAAAAGGCTTTGGTTGTTTTGGAATCTTCGCAAGATCCCGTCCTATTGACTTCTGTGGTCGAATCCTTATTCCAAGTTCGTTCTTATGTAATTCGTTCTTTCCGATCCGGAAATTGGGAAAAAGAAATGTTTTCTCAATTGAGAACTCTTTTGGAATCTGTTTTCGATTTGAGCGATCAGTTTCCGGGAGAAAGTTTTTTATTTCAAAATTGGTTGGAAACGATTTCCGATTGGGAAGGATTACAACTAACAAAAGATCACGATGGCATAGAAATTTTAAAACTTTTGACGGAGCAGTCTTTCGAAAAAATTCCCTTTCGAAAAGGGGAGTATCTAACGGGGGGAGTTACGATTTCTTTACTACAACCGATGAGACCGATTCCTTTCAAACACGTATATATTTTAGGTTTGGGAGAATCCAAATTCCCCGGTTCGGTAGATCGTTCTTCCTTGAATTTGAGAACGGGAGCACCTGAAAACTGGGACTTGAATCGGAGAGAAATTCAAGAATCCCTGCTTTGGGAGTCCGTTCATTCCGCACAAGAATCGATTACTTTTAGTTATGTGGGGAAAAACATCCAAGAAGATAAAACCTTCGAGCCTTGTTCTTCCTTGTTCGAAATTATGGATTCTTTGCACATAAGCACTGCCTTGGAGATCCCTCTGCATCCTTACAGCGAAGAATACATTCATGAAGAGGAAGATCTTCGTTTAGGGAAATTGAGTTTTGATTTTTCCAGAGTATGGGTCAACGGAGATTCATCTTCTCATTCATTGCTCAGCCGTTTTCAAGATCCTAAAGAGCTGGAAAAATTGAAAGCGTCCGAACCTCCTTCTTCCGTTGATTTGAAGGAACTTTCCCGTTTCTTAAGCGATCCTCTCGATACTTATCTCAAAAAAAGAATGAAGATGTATGCGTTAAGTGATGAAGAGGTCGAAGAAGAGGGCGAATTTTTCGATCTTCCTGCTTATGCGGAATCAAGAATATTAAAAGAAGTTCATTCTTCCATTTTCCCCGACTTGGTATCGGATGAAAGATGGGATTGGTCTGAGAAAAAACTTATTTCTGTTATCGGTGAGATTCTTGAAAAAGAAAAGGCGGAAGCCAAATTTCCCGGATCCGTCTTTTTTAAAGTTAAGGAAAAAGAGCTGTTGCGTTATTCCGTTCTTGCTTCCGAAATTCTTTCCGATTGGAAAGAACGATTTCAAGGAGGCACATTCTATCGTCACTTGAGTTTAGGCGATACAGGTCTTTCCGAATCCGTCTGTAAAAAACTGCCTTCTCTTTCTTTGGATCTTACAAACGGCTCCCGATTGGAGATCGTAGGAGAATGGGAGAATGTGATTGAAAAGGACGGAGTGTTGTATTGGCTCAGTTCCAAATCTTGGGAGACGGAACCTACTTACGATGGTTATAAACATTATAAGGATTATTGGGAGAAGATGAGTTTTCCTTTTCTCAGTTTGATCGCCGTTTCTTCACAAGAGGAATCTTCCTTGGAAATGTTTAATTTGAAATCGAGACCTAAACAGGATGAGGATGAAATAAAAAACAATAGTTATGTGCTAAAATACAAAAAGGATAAAAAGCAGGCATATCGTGAATATTTGACATCCTTAGCGGAATTGTATCTTCAGGAAGATCCGGTATTTTTTCCCAGATACGCTTTTTTACAATATTATCAAAATGAAATGTTCGAGAAGGTAGGGAAAAAGAGAACATTCGTTCGAGAGAAATATGAGGATGAAGCCGCTTGGAAGCGTTTTTTGAAGGATGAGGCCGATTTTATTTCTTCTCGTCTTTCCGACACGGTTCGACTGTATCCCGGAACCGAATCTTTGATTTTAAAAACTTCTATTCGTTATGCGGAAAAATTTTATCAGCCATTTTTGGATTGGAAACTATAATGCAGCGTCCTTTCCCTTTCAAACATAGTTTTATAGAAGCTTCCGCTGGTACTGGAAAAACGTTTACGATTATGGAAATCGTATCCGATCTCATCCAGGTTCATAAAATACCTGTATCTGAAATTTTGATTTTAACTTTTACCCAAAAAGCCGCAGGAGAATTAAAAGACCGTCTTCGAAAGAAATTGATAGAAGAGAATTTAACTAAAGAATTGCGGGAGATCGAAGAAGTCACTATTTCCACGATTCACGGTTTTTGCAATATGATTCTATCCGAGTATCCCATTGAAACGGAATCGATCGAATCGTGCCGATTAACTACGAACACCGAAAGAGCTAAAGAAGCATTGTATCGAATTCAACATTCTCTCTGGGAAGGAGTAGACTTCGGTTCGAAATCGGGTTTTAACAGGGATGAGATTCTCGAAAACCTCATCATTGAATCCGATTTTTTAAATAAGAAAGATCAAATTCTGTATGCCGCAGAACGTTTATTAAGTGAGAAAAGTTATGTTTACGAACCTGTTTCTCCTTGGACTGCTTCCAATTTCAATCAAAACACTTCTATTTTGGTTAAAACTTTGGTTCAGGAGGATTTTGCATCCGGCAAATGGATCAGCTATGACCAGATGATTCTGAACGTAAATCGTTCTTTGAAAAAAAATCCTTCTTTAAAAGAATCTCTTCAATCGAGATACAGGGTGGGAATTCTGGATGAATTTCAGGATACTGATAAGGCTCAATACGAGATTTTTTCAGGCTTATTTTTAGATGCGAACGACAAAGCTTTGTATTTGATCGGAGATCCGAAACAGTCCATCTATTCTTTCCGAGGTGCGGATATAGGCACCTACTTTAGAGCAAAACAAGAGTTAACGAATCTAGGTGCAAATTCATTCGCATTGGATACGAACTTTCGATCCGTTCCCGAATTGATTTTAGGATACAATGAAATCATCGAAACCGTTTTTCCTATAGAGGAAGTAGGGGAAAACATCGATTATACGTCCGTATTTGCGCCTTCTCTGGATAAATGTAAGATCAAAAAATCGAACACCGATCAAGCCGCCTCTGTCCAGCTCATTCAACTTTCTGAAGAGAAGCTCGGTCTTGGAAAAGCAAGGGATCTTTGGATCACTGCGATCGCTGATGAAATTCTTCAAATATTAAGTAAATCTAATTTAGATTACGAAGAGAAAACCAAGGAAGGGACTTGGATACGGAAAAATATCAGAGCGCAGGACATTGCCGTTCTGGTGGATAAAAAAGAAAACGGCCATTTGGTCGGTCAAGCTTTGAAAGAAAGAGGAATTCCTTTTACCCTTTACAAACAACAGGGAATTTACGCCTCGCAAGAGTCGGATCAAATTCTGAATGTGCTCAACTGTCTGTCAGATCCGAACAATCCGTCCTCATATAGAAAATTATTGATTAGTGATTTGTTCCAGATTCCTCCTGAGTTTCTTCAGGCTTTCGACGAACATTCCATCTCTTCTTATGAAAAGACGATTTTGGATCATTGGAAAAGTTTGGCAAGATCGAGAAGGTTCGCTGAGTTGTTTCGATCGATAGAAGAAGGGACTCGCATCTTTCTAACGGAAGAAGCAAAGGATATTTTTTGGGAAAGGAAAAGAACCAATTATAGGCAGATCTTTCAGAAACTTCTTGTCTTTCAGGTTCAGAACCATGCCGGTTTATCCGAAGTTCTGGAAGAACTCAAGAGATTACGAACGGAAAAAGCGAATGAAGCCGAACTTCCATTATATGAAAAGGAAACGGAAAAAGATGCGGTTCAAATTCTAACCATTCATGCTTCTAAAGGTTTGGAATGGCCGATCGTTTTTTTCTTTCATTTGAAAGGTTACATGACTACTTATACGAGTTATGAATACAGAACTTCCGATTCTGAAGATTCCCGCACGATTTATCGTTTGGATCTTTGGGACAAGGAGGATAAAGCGTATAAAGAACAGCTTCATAGAGAAGACATTCGAGTGACTTACGTAGGTTTGACGAGACCTAAACTTCGTTTGTATCTTCCTTATTTTCCGGTCGATTCCAGAACCAATTCCTTTTATACCAAATTTATGATTCCTTCTTTGAATCAAATCTTGGAATCGGGATCGAAAAATATAGAGAAAAAAGAATGGAAACCTCTTTCGAATTTTTCCTCTTCCTCTTTGCATGAACCCGCTCGAAAAGCCGGGTCTTTTGTTCCCCTTCTGTTTTCTGAATCCGATCTTCCTAAGACAATTGTTTTAAACAGTTATTCTTCCATCAAATCCAAGGATAGTTCTTCCTTTACCGGTTCCGGTCTTATGGAAGAGGATAAAGTCATTTCAAAGTTAGATGATGAAATAAGAACCGATCCTTTATTTGAAGATCTGCTTCCTTCTTCCGCAAATACAGGTTCTTTTCTACATAAGCTGTTGGAAGAGTTCGATTTCCTTTCTTTCGATACGAAGTCGTATCAAGATCTGGGAAATAACGAAAAACTTATCTCTAGAATCTCACATTATATCGATAGATTTGGATTAGGTGCTGATAAAGAGAATTATCTATCCAGAACTTTGGAGATCCTTTGGAACAGTTTGCACGCAAATTTGACGGATCGGGACGGGCTTTCTTTCTCGCTTAAATCTCTTTCTAAAGCGGATCAAGTTTGCGAAATGGATTTTCATTTGGATTTAAGCCGTCCTCCTTATTCCGTTCCCGGGCCGGGAAGTTTTTTAAAGGGTTCCATCGATTTGGTTTTTTTATGGAAAGGCAAATACTATTTAGCGGATTATAAATCCAATTTGCTTCCCGATTACTCTCCTTCCACGATTCGACAGGTGATTTATAACAGGGAAAATCAATACAATCTGCAAAGAGATATTTACGCATTGATTCTGAAAGAATATTTGGAAAGAATTTTCGGTGCGGAGGAAGCTTATAAAAAGTTAGGTGGAGTTTATTATTTATTTCTGAGAGGGATGAAATCGGGCGAAAATAAAGGCGTTTATTTCGATGGGAATTGGAACCGAGAAAGGATCTCTCTCATTGAAAAAGAAATCGGAAGAAGGATTTTATTATGAGCGAAATGTTCCTTTCCCGATTGAAGGACGATCTAACTTCTCTTACGAATCTTTCGGAAGACATCGAACCTATCCTAACGGAACTTTGGCTGGCGGAAGAAGAGGGTAACCTTTGTATTCCTGTCAAAGAAGAATGGAAACATCTTTTGAAGAAAAATCCTGTTGGTTTGGTTCAGGAGAAGATTAAGGGAGAAACGTTTTTATTTTTTTCAAAGACACATTCTACGAAATCGGTTTTAGAAACCCACTTAAAACAGAGAATTCGTCATGCCGAAACAAAACAGTCTTCGGAACAAATTCCCGATTTCCAATCCTTGTTAGAAGATTTGGAAAGAAATAGTTTCCAATTGAAGGAAGGCCAAAAAGAAGCGGTCCTTACTTCTCTTAGATCCGATTTTCAAATCATCAGCGGCGGGCCGGGGACAGGGAAAACGACTGTGGTCGCTTTCATTCTGGAGATTTTGTATCGGTTGGGAAAACTGCCTTCTTCCGATCAGTTGGCACTTGTTGCTCCTACGGGAAGGGCTGCTCAAAGATTGACCGAATCAATTCAGGAAAATTTATCTAAAATCGCAGGGCTTAGAGAAGAGAACCGATTTCTAAGAGGGCAAACCATTCATAACTTGCTTTCTTATAAACCACAGTTAAATGGTTTTTATTATAATCAGGAGAGATATCTTCCTCATAAAATGATTCTTGTGGACGAAGTGTCCATGGTGGATGCGGATTTAATGAGATCCTTATTGGAAGCATTGCCTCCTTTGAGTCACGATCTAAAGTTGATTTTGATTGGAGATCCGAACCAGTTACCTTCCGTAGAAAAAGGAGCAGTGTTGGGGGATTTTCTGACCGCTTTGAAAAACAAAAAAGGATTCGTTTCTCATTTAACGGAAAGTAATCGCCAGAAGCCGAATGCAAACGGCAAAGTTTCCAGAATCGTAAGTTTGGCCGAGGAGATTTTATCTTCTTCCGAACCTAAGTACGAAACCAAGTCGAAGAACAAAAAAGAAATCAATCAGCCTGATCTTTTTGCACCTAAAGAAGATAACGAGGAAATCAAATCCGTTTCCGCGCTGGGAGAATCGTTTCCTTATCCCAGTGAAGTAGTTTGGTTTAATCTTGAGCTCAATCAGGTTAAGTTAAATTCATTTCAAGAAAGGGAAAAAATCGTATATCATATTTGGAAAAAATTTCTTTATCCTCAGATCATTCGAATCTCCGGCTGGCAAATTCAGGATAAGGAAAAACTGAACGACTATTACGACGATTTCACGAAAGAAATCAAACGATTCAGATGCCTTACCGTATATAGTGGTTATGCGGGAGTTGCCGGAATGCAGGAACAAATCGCTCTTATCGCAAAACGAAGCCTTAATCTTCAAAAGGAAAAATCCAGAATTTATATTCCTAGAAAAAAACTCTCGGAAAGAACCTATTACGTCGGCCTTCCTCTGCTGATCACTGAAAACGATAAAAGTCGTAAATTATTCAACGGCGATATCGGTTTGGTATTGAAGATTGAAAACGAATTAAGGGCCGTGTTTTCCATTGAAAATCAATTGTTTCATTTCGCTTTGGATACGTTACCTCCTCATAAAGAGGCGTACGTTTTGACCGTTCATAAAAGCCAAGGTTCAGAATATGATACCGTTTTCTTTTATCTACCTCCCGAAAACCAGAAGGATGAAAATCAAACCTCAAAACGTCTTCTTACGAAACAAATTCTTTATACGGGACTCACTCGTGCGAGAAACCAAGTCATTTTGGCGGGATCTATCGAGTCTTGGAAGTTCGGAATTCAAAATCAAGTGCATCGACAAACTGGATTTCAATGGTTGGAGGAAAAGTAGATTGAATCGTTTTTCTCTTTTGCTCTTACTTTGTATCTTCATTTCGTTTTGTCAGCAGGCGGATGAAGAGCCTGAGGTGACTTCTGCTCCTCCGATCCCTCCTAGAGTTGCCGTTCCTTTTCCGGAAGCAATGTACATTCAAAACGGGTGTTCTGCCTGTCACGGAGAGAGAGGAGATGGGAGGGGAGCTCTTTCCGGTAAACCTAATATGGGTTATCTGCCGAATTTTAATGAACCCTCCACGTATCGAAACGGGACTTCTATCGACAAAATCAGTAAATCGATTGTAAAAGGAATTCCCGGAACGATGATGCGTGCCTATCCGAATTTAAAATCGAATGAAGTAAAAGCGATTGCGGAATACATTCATAAGATGCAGTGACTTCAAAGAGATTCCCAAACGGGAATGACTGTGGCGGAACCTCCGTCCCATGTGATCTTAGTATGAAAATGTTTTTCTTTGCGGATGCGGGGAACTTTGGCTCCGTTGACATAGAAGGTTCCTCCCGTATAGATCATCGTCTCTCTTTCCTTTTTGAACTCGTGTACGAAATGGTGCATGTGGCCGGAAAGAACTGCAGGAACTTTTTTGCCTTGGTCCTTTGCATATTCCACAGCGATTGCCAAATCCAAATCACCTCCGTCTCCTCCTTCCTTCTTGTAGTCTGCGCCGTATATGGAAGTTTTTCCGCTTCCCAAACCTTGAGGTCCGTTATGCGATAGAAAGAAAATGTTTTTTTGAGTAGTGGAATCGATCAGTTTTTTATACTTCATTACGGAGGTTTCCATATCTGCGATAAAGTAATGTTTTGCGAGATTTCTTGCGAAGTTGAAACCTCCTCCCATGGAATGAGGGCGGCCTACGATCAATGCCAAGTCTTTTTCTTCGGACAGAACAAGAGAACTGTAACCGGTGAGTGCGATGGGACGTATCTTTTCAGAGAAAGATTTCATCCTGCGTGCATAACCGAAACTTCCTAAAAATTTCAAAACTTTGCTGTCAGTCGCTTCTCCTAAAACTCCGATTAGGTTGGTTCCGTCCCAGTTTCCTGGGATCAGATAGGCCTTTTTTGTGAGACCTTCGAATTTGGTTTCCTGAAACGGATTTTTTGTTAGGTGAAATCCTCCGAAATCACCTGTGAAGAAGATGGCATCGTAATCGGACTCGTTGAAATATCGATTGTCTTTTTCGTCCCAAAACCCGTGAACATCGCCGATCAATGCAAATTTCATTTTACTTCCTCAACCCGGAGAGTCCGTCTCTCAGAACCTTTTCATTCTTTCCACCTAATCGAATGAATGCGGTTGGCTTTCCCAAAGGAGATTCCGTTTCTACAAAACTTCCTCCTGAAAAAACCTCATTCGTCCAAATGTGTTGCCATTCTCCTGCGGGAAGATAGGCTTTGACTTTGGTCGCTCCTGAAGAAGTGACAGGTACCACAAGCAGATCATCTCCTAAAAAGAACTGGTATTTTTGCTCGATAAGAACTGCATCTTTCGGTTCCACAAGGAAGTTGTGACGTACCACAGGAAGTCCCGTTTTGAAAGCCTCTTCTTCGAGGAGTTTTAAATATCCTTTTAAAGCGAAATGAAGCTGTCCGATTTTGGCGAATATGGAAACCGTCTCCTCATCGGACAAGGAAGAGATTCCTTTTTCAGTGGTGTATTGGTAGACTTGCCAATTTTTCAAAGGACGGTTTCCCTCATGAGTTCTGAATACAGGGCTGAATGCGGAAAGTTCCGCCCATCTTAAAAGAAGTTCCTTTGGTCTGTGGTAGTTCCTAAGCGGATTAGAAATTGTGGTATATCCGCCGATATCGCTGTGGTTTAGCGCATAACCACTGATACCTGAAGAGGTGAGTCCTAAGATGCTGGAAGGAAGACCGTCGTGAGTTCCCCAACTTACCAGTTGATCGCCTTCCCAGAATAAGGTGGAATATGCATTCGAATAACTGTAACCTGCTCTGGTAAAAAATACGATTTTTCCCTCTTTGCCCGCTTCTTTGATCGCCTCTTTATTGATTCTAGCCCAGTCGACTGGATACCTATTGTGATACACTTTCGCATCCACACCGGAATGTAAGACAGCATCGTAAGGCAACCATTCTCCGAAATCCGCCATCCAACCGGACAAACCAGCTTCGATCATATTTTTTTTGATGATTTCCTTGGTCCATTTCACAGCCGCAGGATTGGTAAGATCGATCAGATAAGCGGGAAAGCCCACTGTCTGGATGAGATAGTCTTCCCCTTTGGAATTTTTTACCAAATAACCTTTGTTTTTTGCTTCCGTAAGCATAGGATTTGTGAAATCGTCACCGCCCGGTTTTTTTGGATCGGTATCGCCCAGAAAGGAATTTATATAACCCAATACATGAACGTTTTTGGAGTTCATCTCCTTTACGAATTTTTTGAAATCCGGATAAAGAGTTTCATCCGCATACCAGCGCCATTTCAACTGATCTCCGAAATTGGTGACTCTTCTTCCGCACCAATCTTGGATCCAAAGAGCAGTCACGGGATTTCCCGCCGTTTTCGCTTGTTCTACGATGGCGGAAACTTTTAAAGAACCTCCCTGCACTCCCAGCCAGGTTCCATAAGACCAATCGGGAAGAGGAGAAAATCGTCCTGTTTTTTTCGTATAAGCTTCCACAAGTTCTTTCGGATGGGAGCCGATCCATATATTTCCTTTAAAGCCTCCGTCGAGTTGTGTGTCCCAAAAGTTTATAGTGACGGAGTTGTTTGAAGTCAAATCGAACTCAGAATAACCACTGTTATCAATGAATACGGATCTGTTTTCCGAACTGATGTAGTGGGGGATCGGTGCATAAGTGCTGTATTCGTTCCCTCCTGCACCTGCAAGAAGATTGGCTCCGAAAGTGATCGGTTGATCTCCTCTTCCGACTCCTTGTTCTTCCGTGAATAGGAACGGTTTTTTGCCTTTGAATTCGTTATTGGAGAATTGTTCCCCGAATCCGTAAAATTTTTCTTTAGAGTCTGAATCGTATTTAAACCAAACTCTATTTAGGCGATTGTCGGAGAATACAACGGAGAATTTGATTTCTTTTTCGGAAACAGGAATGATTGTGAAAGTATAATCGGTATTACAGTAGGAACCTTTTAATTTTCCTTTCTGAATGAAATTCCCTTTTTCTACACGGCTTTCTTCTATGAATTGATCGGAACAGAACCTGGAGATGTTTTCTTTGAAACTGAAAGTGGCCATTCTGTATTTCACATTTGCGTTTCCTTCTGCCGCTTGGAGGAAGGGCTCGGACAAAGAAAAAGAAATGAATTCTCTTCCTGTTTTGCTGTGAAGCAATCGAAGTTTTTCTTTGTTTTGTTCAACGGAGAGTTGGGAACCCAAAGGAAAGGAAGCGGATGCCTTTAAAGGAAATTGAATTTGGGTGGTTGTGCAGGAAAGAGTGAAGAGAACTAAAACGAAAGAGAACGAAAGTGGAAATTTTTCTGAGGAAAAGAAACGAGATAAAGGAACGAAGAGAAAAGCCATGACATCCTCCGGGGAAGTCCTATGATTCGTCCTGGCTTTCTTCTTTTCGTAAATTCTTTTTTTAGACTTTCTTACGATCCAATCCGCCGACTCTAGGTGCTCCGGAAGTCACAGCGGTTTTTTGTCCGAATACGGATACTGCTTGTTTTGGCAGGCTGGATTTTCTCCATTCAAACCAAGAACCTTGATAAGTGCTTACGTCGATATAACCTGCTTCTCTCAACATGAGAGCCAAAAGGCAGGAACGAGCACCGTTGTAATCGTAAATGACAGTAGGTCTTTCCGGCATAAAAGGGAAACCGTTCAGCCTTTTTTTGAACAAAGAACGATCGATTAGGTTTGCTTCCGCATCGTAAAGGTTTCTCCAATCCCATAAGAAAGCGCCAGGCAGTCTTCCGCAAAGAGTTCCTTCTTCCGGTGCTGTTAGGCGAGGGAGTCTGCCTTCATATTCGTCCATGGTGCGTGCGTCGAAAATTTGAAGTTTGGTGAGATTTTTTTCCATAAAGGCTTTGTCTACGACGCCTTCCATAGGTTTCACTTTGTCCGCCAAAGGGAGTTCCATTTTCAGAGTTCCCGGCTTTTTGTTTCCTTCGAAAGGCCACTTTTTAGCCAGCACATAACTTTCTTTAATGCCCATGCTGCGAAGTAGGAAAACCATTCTTGTGGAGAACATTCCCATTCCTTCATCGAAAACAATGACTCTTGTTTTTTTGGATTTCTGAATTTCCGCAACGACTGCGGTCATGGGTCCGTAGAGCTTTTTCTGAGATTCGGGGTCAGATCCGAATGCCTTTTTGATAAATGGAAAGTAAAATGCACCTTCCAGAGTTTCTTCTTCGTAAGCGGTTTGTGAACGACAATCGATTAAAAAATCTCCCGCCTCAATCTCTGTTTTAAGAAAGCTCCAGTTCAAAAAAAATCTCCTTATCGGTACATTACTTTCCCCCCCTCTCTTTTTTGAAAGCCTGAAAACCAAAAAAAATAATTACCTATAAAGGTGAGACATAATCCGGAAACAATTCAAGATCCCTTCTTCAATTCTTGGGGGTAGGTGAACCGATATTCTATGTATAATCCCTTGAGCCCCAATATGTTTTCTCAATTTCAACTGACCGTTTTGTCCTTACTTATGCCGCTTTTTTATGCAGGCGCAGGATTAGAGGCCGGTAAAATTCATTCTGGAAAAAAACAAACTTCCTTATCATTGTTATATGAAGAACTGAAAGCGGACGGAAAAATAACTATCGGCGTTCAAATTAAGAATTGGATTCGGAACAAAAACCTATTTGCGTTCCAGGATTCATCCGGCTGCAAGCTGAAAGGATCCGGTTCCTATCAAACGGTTCGTTACTATTCATTGGATTGTGAAAGCGGAAACAAAGAAGGATTGATTCGTTTTTCTCAAGCGAAATTGGAAAAACAAATTCCTCCGGGTCATTTTCGACTGGCAGGATACCATAAGATCGGAAATAAAAATTACCTCGAAGTCGTAATGGGTCCATCCGAAGTCGATAACATCGCAGCGAACCAGACGCACACGTACAATAAGAACGATTTGGAATTCGATTATCCCGGCACAAAGTCTGTTTTTACCAGCAAAACGGAAAAGAAAAACAGCTTCCGAGAACTGAAGAACCCCAATTTGATTTATTTTAAAACGATCGCTTACGACGAAAACAGAAGAAAAGAATCACCTAGCAGTATTGAGGTGTTTTTTGATGATACATGTCCTCTTTTGTTCCAGGAAGTAGATGAAAGTTTTTATTGGGATAATACGATCTCTTATGTTTTTCAAATCTCCTGTGTGAAGAACACTCCGTACGCACTTGTGCGGGTTCCAGGAAATCCCGCAGGGAAACTGGAAGTTTCAGGAGTTGTTTCCGGAAATCCTGCGAAGGGAGATCGTTTTTTCGCAAAATTGAAAATGAGAAAAATCACGAATGAACAGGCTTTTTGGGAGGAGCATAAACTTTTTTATGAATAGAAATACATTCATCTCCTTTGTCTTATTTATCTTTTTTTCTTTCTCCCTTTTCTCTCAAAACAAAGAGGAAGATGTGGGAGTGGAGGATATCTTTCGTTCCGTGGTCCTGGTTCGAAACGACGGTTTTTCCTCCGAAAATAAAATCCAGCCTTGGATGAAAAAGAACCTAAGTACCGGACTCGGTTCGGGACTTGTGATTTCGGATCGTTTGGTTCTTACGAATGCACATGTGATTCAAGATGCGAAACGAGTCACAGTGCGAACGGGAGTGAGCCGCAAAGAATATCCTGCGGAAGTGAAATTCATCGGTTACGATTGTGACTTGGCACTTTTGGAAGTGAAGGATAAAGAATTCGAAAACAATACCGATTCTTTGAGTTTCGCAGATATCCCTCCCGCGCTCGGCTCCGATTTGTTAGTGTTAGGCTATCAAAACGGTCAGGAAAACTTAACCGTAGAAAAAGGTTCCGTTCTTCGTTATGAAAAGAACCGTTATAGTTTTTCCGGTCTTGATTTTAGAAATGTGATCCGAATCCATGCCCATGCCCAACCAGGAAATTCGGGAGGACCTGCCATTCAAAACGGAAAGGTTGTGGGACTTTTGTTCCAAATCAGCAAGTTGGGAAAAGACATCGCTTATCTGATTCCTAACGATATCATTCAGCATTTTTTATCCGACATCAAAGACGGAAAATACGACGGATTTCCTAACTTAGGATTCACTTTTCAAGGAGGGACTCCGGTAAGTTTGAAGCAAGCTTTGCGAATCCCTGCGGAAGAGTCCGGAATTTTCGTGAATCGAGTGTACCCTCAGTCTACCTTCTCGTCGTTATTGAAAGAGAAGGACTTTTTAGTAAGCATAGACGGATTTAACATCAGCAACGAAGGTGAAATCAACCAGACAGGGAAAAAAGAATTCATCATCGAATACATCGAAGGGAAACAGTTAGGCGCTAAAATCAATTTAGAGGTGTACCGCTCAGGTAAAAAATACCAAACGGAAGCAACATTGCAGAAAAATTTCTCTTTGGAACTTTACAGGGAAAATTCGGATCATTATCTTCTTTCCGCGGGATTTGTATTCCAGCCCGTTTCCAGATCTTTTTTCAATTCTGAAGAAGGAGATTTGGACAGTTCCTTAAAATACCACTACAGTTATTTCATTCAGGATCTACTCTATCGTTATACGAACAGGGATATTGTTCTTAGTTATACGTTCGACGATCCTGAAACTGCCAAATACAAAAAATATAAATTCAAAGTTTTGGAATCTATTAACGGAGTGGTGCCGAAGGATTTGGATCATTTGAAACAAATCTGGAAAGAAAATTCCAGGAATTTCATCGTGCTCCGTTTCAGAGGAATGGATCTTCCTATTGTTTTGCGGCCCGAATCCGTGGAACAAATCAATGTCAGAGTTAAAAAAAGATACGGAGCTAATTATGAAACTCTGTAAAGCCGCAGTCGTTTTTTGTTGTTTGTTTTTGCATTCGTATCTGTTTTCCGTTTCTTTGGAAGACAGCAATTCGGTAGATGTAAGGATCACCTTTCAAAAGGTCAGCCATCAGAATCCCTGGATGATCGGAGAACCTTTCGTGAAAAAGGGAACTGCCATTCATTTGGGAGGCGGTCAGTTCTTTACGATGACATTGGCACGTCAAAAACCCATTTTCGCTGAATTCGAATCTTTGGATTTTTCCGTTCCCAAATTAAAAGTTGCCGCATACGATCCTGAAACAGGTTTCACATTACTTCAATCAGTCGATACGGAGAAACTTTCCAAAAAAATCTCCCTAGACGATAAGTCTGCGAAAAAACTTTGTTCGACCGGAAAATCCAGATATGTGCAGTTGCCTTTTTCCAAAACGCCCATCAAGGTTTTTCTTTTGGAGAAAAAGGAAGCGGACGAACCCAATTTCATTTTCAATAAATCTTTGTTATGTGGTATTAGCTATTCCGATTTTCTGATTCCTACGGAATATGTTCGTTATTTTTTCAACGAAACCGGATCCGTTCGATCCTTCCCTCATCCCGGCTGGACGTTCGATGTTCAATTGACTCCTTCCGAAAAGGAATATTATTCCAAAGATATAGGAAGAGGAGTTCTAGTGTCGGAAGCGGTTCCAGGAGTCGGCCCCGCATACAGCTTGTTTCCCGGAGACATCGTCATAGGAATCGGGGAAAGTTCTTTGGCTTCTTTGAACGATTGGGATCGTTACGACAGAGTGATGGATTTGATTTTAAGGGACGGAGCTGGAAATCTGAAAAAGGCAGGATCAAAAACGGATCTTACCGTCTACCGCAACCATACAAAAGTTAAGGTATCTTACCCTCTTTCCCGTTATAAAACGGATGCGTTCCTGATTCCTGATGAAGCTCCTGAACAAAAACCTTTGTATTTCATCATAGGAGGGTTCTTTTTTACGGAACTTTCCGGATCTTATCTGAAGGAATTCGGAGCGGAATACAGAGTAAAGTCCGAGAAAAAGTTAGTTTATCTTACCGATTTTTATCAGAAAAAAACGCACCCTGTTCGCGAGAAGATCGTTATTTTAAGCAGGGTTTTTCCTTTGGAAGGAAATTTAGGATATCATGAATTTCAGGACTTGATTTTGGAAAAAGTGAACGGAGTTAGGATTACTTCACTTTCACAATTGAAAACCAAAATCGAAACGGACGACATCGATTATTTTGCCTTCGAGTTTTCGGGAGGAAAGTTTACCGTCTTTACTAGACGGGATCTACAAGCCCTTCAGTCGGAACTCCAATCCGCCTATAAAATCGACCGCTTTCAGAATTTGCAAGATTAAGCACATCTCCGAAAAAATCGATTTACAGGAGAACGGAAATTTGGCGAAATTGAAGGCCGGTCTTAGGCTGTATTGATGAAAATCCTCTTTGTTGATGATGAAGATAATATTCGAGAACTCTTCCAAGAATATTTCCACAGAGAGTTCGATGTCCATTTAGCTTCCAACGGGGAAGAGGCACTTCTTGCCGCTACCACTCAAAGTTTCGACCTAATCATTTCCGATATCAGCTTGCCTAAGTTAAACGGAATACAGTTCATCCAAAAACTCAGATCTGAATCCATCTATACTCCTTTCGTAGTCATTACGGGGGACAGCGACATTCAGATAGCAATTGATGTGTTCCGTATGGGAGCCGTCGATTTTTTCCTCAAACCGTTTCGGATGGAATCTCTCCGTCTTAGAATTAAAAAATTCGAAAATACGGATAACGACACGAATCTGTTGTTTCATACGGGAGAAGTTTCTCTCGTTGCGGGAGACTATACCCTTCTCTTCCGACCTAAAATCAAAAATATCAATAAATATGTGGCTCTCATTTTAGAACCCATTTTGAACAATCCTCGTGCCAGAGAGGAAGATTTACTTTCCTTAAAAGTTGTTTTGTACGAACTCATCGCCAATGCCATCGAACATGGAGTAGCCGGTGTGAGTTATCAGGAAAAACAAAAACTTTTGGAAGCAAACGAAGATTATTTCCTCTATGTGGATCGAAAATGCGAACAGTGTCAACTGTCCATAGAAGTGCATGTGAGTTTGGATCAGAATGGAATTCAGATCATGATTAAGGACGATGGAGAAGGTTTCGATTTGGCTTCCGTTCCCAATCCCATCGAAAATCCGGGAGCGAATTTAGTGAGTGGAAGAGGGATCTTTCTGGCAAAGATGAATATCGATACGATCAAATACAATCAGAAAGGAAACGAAGTTCGATTTTATAAGCACTGGACTACGCCTGTTTAGAATTTAAAACCTGCAGAAACATAATATCTCCAAAATTCTTTTTCCGCCGACTTTTCTCTAAAAGGCTCCGTTACAAATACCACGGTTTTTTGGGGATCAACATTCGCATAACAAATGGAAGCTGTAAAAAAGCCTTTGATCGTATTCTCCAAATTTCCTGTAAGCTTCAGAATCATTTCCGTTCCCATCCCCATTTCCGAATGAGAACGGTTGAGGAACACATCTCCTCTCAAAGAAGGCAGAAAGGAATGTCCGATTTGGATTCCAGTCATTTGAATTCCTTTGTTTTCGAATCCGGGATCTTTTTTCGCCAAAAGATCGTAAAACAATCTGTCGTTTGGAAAGTAAACGGACTGATAAAGTAAAAAAGAGGAATATCCTCCCAGAACTCTAGGTTCCGCAAGAGGAGCCGCATATCCGTCGCTATTTGAATCTCTTCTCTCTTCTTTGTCCTTACGGGTGTACAAACCCGATATCGATAAAAGCCAATCCCCTAGATTTCCATGAAGGGAAGAGTAAGCTAAAAAACTGTCGGTGGTTTGCTCCGATTCCTGCCAAGGGTAAGCGGTTTGTTTTCTGCTTCCTGTGACTCGAATCAAAGAAAGATCGAGATTTGTATCTTTCCAAAAAGAAGCCGATCTGAATTCCATTCCGGAGTAGAGATAGTGTCCGAAAACATTTTGAGGATAAAGTTTGAATTCGGATGGATCGAAATTCGGTTCTCTATAGATATAATGAAAGAACTGAAGGTTTTCCCAGAATAAAATTCCTTGCGATCGAATGTTTCCCCCCCACATTTCTCTTCTGCTGTGATTCCATGCTTTCGGAGAAAGGGGTTCTTCTTCCGGTTTCATTCTAAGAGAAAGGAGAGAAAAAGATAAAACTTTGTTTTTGGAAACTCCTACTTCTCCGAATTCCGCCATTCCGTTGAATAAAAAACCGAAACCGTCTAACCTTTGCCAGCCTCTTCCTCCTTCCAAGTGAAAGTCGAGGTTTTGAAATTCCGCTCCGAGACTCAAAACGGCTTCCCCGTCCCAGACAGAGTTTACTGTTTTTTCGATTAACTTTGATTCTGCGGCAAGAAGTCTGGGTCCTAAGATCAAAGAGAGATAATACGATTTCGATCTATAATAAAAAGCGGCTTGGGCACTTGCCTGCCCTAAACCCAGATATTTTCCCGCTTGGTCCTTATCGTCTCCTCCTCTTTGGGAACGAAAGGCACCTCCTCCATAGATATGATAGTCGGCTCCGAAACCTTCCTGAGGTTCTTCTACGAAATTCTGAAATCGATTCTGGGCTTTGGGACTGACTCTTCCCCAATCCAAAGCGGCTTTGAAGTCGTCCCAAAAATAATCCGAATAAGAAACGGCAGATATCTGTGTAGAAATAAAAAAGAGAGAAAAGAAAAGGATACCGTAACGGTTCATGCGGAAGTTTCTATTTCCTAAAGTAAGCCAAAAAGTATCCCACCAAAATCAGCCAGGAAACCACTTGTCCCAAAAATAAGGAAATGGCCGCACCGTTCGCTCCCCAATCGGGTATGATCCAGAAATCGAATACGGCTCCCAAAGCGAGTCTGAGAAGCGCCAGTCCCGCCAGCATCTTAGGTTGACCTAATGCAAATAAGGCGGTTCCCAGAGGGGCGAATACCAATTGAAGAAGGAAATTGGGATAAAGGATTTTAAATACGGATATGGAATTCGAATACTTTGCTCCGAATAACAGAGTCAGTATGGGTTCCGCAAGAAAAATTCCCGGAAGAAGTAGGAAGGCGATGAGTCCTCCTAGCGCTACCGACTTTTTCAGGAAGTTGGGAAATTCCTCCGAGTCGGCCAGTCGGGAAAGTTTAGGATAGATGATGGAATTGAAAGTCGATAGTATGATGACGAATCCACTGAATAATTGTAAGGCGGTTCCGTAATCTGCCACAATTTCGGGAGGATGAAATTGATTCAGGAAAAAAATCTCCAATCTGTCGGAAAGGATGGCGAATATGGATGCCGCAAACGCCCAAAGATTGAACATCATCAGTTTTTTCTGGCTGTCTTGTATCGCCTCTTTCGGTGCGGAAAAAGAAAGTTCCTCTCCTTGGAAAAAAAAGAAAAACAAAAACAGAACGAAGAGAGGAGAGATGCAGAAGATGGTGAGTATGTCCAGATAAGAAAGAGGATGAATGCTTGTTTCTGCGAAATAGATGAGAACACCTAATCGTAGTAAATTGGGTAAAGGGTTCCATAAAGAAAGTGCTTTGTATTTTCTGTAAGAAACGAAAAGGCTTTCGAAGTAGGAAAGAAAAGATACGATCACTCCCCCGAAGAGTAAAATAGCGATTACGAAATAATTTTCATTTGTGAATGCGAAGGCCAGGATGCTGAGCGCAGCCAGAATCATAAAAGAATAGAATTTGATTCTGAGGGAAGCATTGAGAAGAGCCCCCGGGTCTTCTTTTTTGTCAACTAACGGAGATATGTATTTGATCAGTGCATTGGGAAGACCGAATTCTGCAATAGCAAGTACCACCGGTAGAAATCCCAGAAAGTATTGAAGTTTTCCGTTCTCCGTTTTGCTCAATAGATTTACGGAGTAAATCATAAAGGCCAAATTGGTGACCGAAGAAATTCCTTTCGAAAAACTAACAAAGAAGGAATTTTTTAAAACTCCTTCTCTAGTGAGTTCTCCTTTCAGAGAACGAATTACGTTTACGATTTTTTTCATCGGGAGGCGGAAAGAAAACGCCCTCCTGCAATCCTTTGAAGTAAAATAGGATAAATTACGATGAGAGCAAAACTTGTAATCAGGTAACGTATGTATCTGAGAAGCAGATCATCCTTCCATTCCGTTTTTTGTGCGAGGGACGACGGCAGGATATAAAAGATTCCTAAAACTAAAATCAATACCGACAGTCTCACACCGAAGGCAGATAGATCGAACTTTCCTTCAGAAACAGGCATACCCCAATTCAAAAATTCATGTTTTGAAAATTTAGGATAAAACAAAACTCCTATCCAGAAACCTGCGATGGAACCGGCGGCTGTGACCGCAGTCGCCAAACTATGATGATGTTCCGGGGATAAATATTTCGAATCCAGAAGAATCACTGAAAAACTCAAAACCAATCCTAAAAGACTGAGGGTTCTGTGTTTATCCGTCTGAATGAAGTAATGCGGAAGGGATTTTTTATCCAGATAGGAAAGGAAAGAAATTAAGATTCCTAAATGGATAAGACCCACGAAAAAACCCGCAGTCACATCTCCCAGATAATGCACTTTCAAATACATTCTCGTTAAGGGAGTGATGAGGATGATCGAAATGCAAAGCAGTCGGAACCAAACATTTTTAAAACGATAAGCTAACAATCCCCATACGACTACTGCCGAGTAGGCGTGCCCGGAAGGAAAACCGAATGCTTTTTCTCCGAAGGCTTCCGGATAAGGAAACGGTCTGGGACTTTCGAAATAGAATTTGCCCAAGGCAATCACAAGGCCGGAGGTCAAAAGGCCGGTAGCCAGCTCGAATCCGAGTTTAGGATTGTAAAATGCGTAAGCGAAAGAGATGAGAACCAGGAAAAAAACGGTTCCTCCCAGGTAATGACAAATGACGGAGAGGAAAAAAAACAGGGAACCGAAGGTAGGATCCAATCCGTGGAGAAAATCTAAAGGTTCTCCCGAAAACCAAATCTGTGCGAAAATTGCTGAAGTTAGGATCATAGGATTTTCCATCTAGGATGAAAATCCAACTTGATTTCATAAAGTTTTATTTTCAGATGTGTGGAGTTTCCTATGGATGAGAATCAAAAAGACAACGATATTTTAGACAGTTTATTTGTAATTCCCAGAGAAGTCCCTAAAACGATTCTCAGGAGCCTTTTGGAATTGGTGTATGATGTGAAAGTCACCGGTTCCCAGTTCATCCCGGAAACGGGGGGAGCTCTTTTTGTCTCAAACCATACGGATTATCTGGACATTCCCGTCCAAGGCGCCTATGCGGAGAGAAAAATCGTCTATTTGGGAAAATATGAACTCTTCCATCCTCAGGAAGAGATCATGAAATATGTGAATCATAAAAATTCACCGTTTCATTATCCCCCTCTCAGCTTCACCAAACCTATGATAGAATACACTCTCAAATCCTTGGGAGGGATCATCAAAGCCAACCTCATCCACTGGGGAAGTATGCCCATCATTCGAAATGCCGCAGGGGAAACCACAACCATGGATAAAAAAGCGGCTATGGAATATTACGAAAAACTGGAAGAATACATGGTGGGTCTTATGCGAGGAGGAGAAATCCTTTCCATTTACCCGGAAGGTACCAGATCCGAAACGGGAGAAGTGGGATCTTTCAAAGCTATGGCTGCAAAAATGGCGATCCGTGCAGGGGTTCCTATCATCCCTTCCGGAATCAGCGGTGCCACCAATATGTCCAAACCTCAGGCATTTCTTTCCGGAAAAGCGTTCAAAGCGAAGATTCGTTATAATATCGGAAAGCCTATCCTGCCTTCCGAATTTCCTCAAGGGCCGGAAAAAAAGGCAGCGAAAGAACTTACTGAGATTCTGGAAAAGAGAGTCGCAGCTCTAGTCCAAAACCCTGAGTCCGATTAACGAACTTTTTCCTTAATAGTTCCAAAACTATGGCATAGAAGGTTCGATTTTAACATTGAATCTTCTGGGGTTCCCGTGAGATCGTAGTCATGTATGATCATGGAAACCTCTACTTACTCACCTAAAAACAAAATACGTTTTGTCACTGCGGCTTCTCTCTTTGATGGGCACGACGCTTCCATCAATATCATGAGAAGGATTTTGCAGCAGAGCGGGGTAGAGGTCATTCATCTGGGCCACAACCGAAGCGTCCAAGAAATCGTAGAATGTGCCATCCAGGAAGATGTGCAAGGGATCGCCATCACCAGTTACCAAGGCGGCCACGTAGAATTTTTTCAATATATGATCGATCTTTTGCAACAAAACGGAGCAGGTCATATACATGTGTTTGGCGGAGGCGGTGGAACGATTCTTCCTTCGGAGATCGACGAACTTCATAAATACGGAGTCACTCATATCTATTCCCCGGATGAAGGAAGAAATATGGGATTGCAAGGGATGATCAACGATGTGGTTCGAAGATCCGACTTCCCCACTCCTCTTTCGTTTAACGGGGATCTGCAAAGCCAGATCGTTAAAAAAAATCCTTTGGCTCTCGGCCAAGCAATCACTCAGATGGAATTTTCTTTGCTGCAGGATTCCCCTTCCTTATCTTTGAAACTAAACTTTCCCGAACCGCAAACCACCATTCCTGTTTTGGGAATTACGGGAACGGGAGGAGCGGGAAAATCCTCTCTTACCGATGAACTGGTTCGTCGTTTTTTGAACGATTTTCCCGAGAAGACGATTGCGATTTTATCTGTGGATCCTTCCAAACGAAAAACGGGAGGAGCTCTTTTGGGGGATCGAATTCGAATGAATTCCATATTCAACAAACGAGTGTATATGCGGTCTTTCGCCACAAGAGAAGCCAATATCGCTCTCAATCGAAGTGTGAAAGGCGCCATTCAAATCTTAAAATCGGCAGGATACGATCTCATCGTAGTAGAAACGGCAGGGATCGGGCAAAGTGACTCGGAAATTACGGAAGTATCCGACGTGTCCCTTTATGTGATGACTCCGGAATACGGAGCGGCTACGCAGCTGGAAAAAATCGATATGATCGATTATGCGGACGTGATCGCTATTAATAAGTTTGACAAACGAGGCGCATTGGATGCGTTACGTGACGTAAAAAAACAATACCAAAGATCGAGACAGGCTTTCGACAAAAACATAGACGATATGCCTGTCTTCGGAACTATCGCTTCTCAGTTCCAAGACGCAGGAACGGACGAATTGTACATCAATTTGATCCAAACAGTGATCGATAAAACGAAATTGGATTGGAAGAGTGATTTCAAAAATAAAAAATCCTCGAATGAATCTTCCGTAGTTCTTCCGCCGGATCGAGTTCGTTATTTGGCGGAAATCAAAGAAGAAATCGACCGAAATCTTTCCTGGATCGAAAATGAATCGGAAACTGCAAGATCCGCCTTTCAGCTGAAAGGAAGCATCGATCTATTATCCAAAAAAGGAAAGGATACGAAAGATTTAGAATCCGAATTCCAAATCCTTTGGGACTCTCTGTCTTTGGATTCCAAAACGCATATAGAGGAATGGAAACAAAAAGTAGAAAGTTTTAAAAAAGAGTCTTACAGCTATTTTGTGAGAGGAAAGGAAATCAAAGTTTCCAATTATACGGAATCTCTCAGTCATTTGAAAATTCCTAAAATCGCAGCTCCTAGGTTCGTGGATTGGGGAGACATCGTTCGTTGGTCGTATCAGGAAAATTTTCCAGGTTTTTTTCCTTATACTGCGGGAGTGTATCCTTACAAACGAAGCGGGGAAGATCCCACTCGTATGTTTGCGGGGGAGGGCGGCCCGGAAAGAACCAACCAAAGATTTCATTATTTAAGTTCAGGAATGCCCGCCAAACGACTGTCAACTGCATTCGATTCGGTCACTTTGTACGGAGAAGATCCCGATCTTCGTCCGGACATCTACGGAAAGATCGGAAACTCCGGCGTAAACATCGCAACTTTGGATGATGCGAAAAAATTATATTCCGGCTTCGATCTTTGTGATCCTTCCACTTCAGTGTCCATGACTATCAACGGGCCGGCGCCGATGGTTTTAGCGTTCTTTTTGAACGCTGCCGTCGACCAAGCTTGTGAAAAATACATTCGTGCGAACGGTCTTACCGAAGAAGTTCAATCCAAAATCGATTCCATATACAAAGCGAAAGGAATCGCAAAGCCTGGATTTAATGGAAATCTTCCTTCCGGAAATGAAGGATTGGGACTTTTGCTTCTGGGAGTTACGGGAGATGAAGTGCTTCCTGCGGATGTTTATTCCAAGTTGAAAAAAGAAGCTCTATCCCAAGTCAGAGGAACCGTACAGGCGGATATCTTGAAGGAAGATCAAGCGCAGAATACTTGCATCTTTTCCACGGAATTTGCTCTGAAAATGATGGGGGACATTCAGAAATATTTTATCGAACAAAATGTCCGCAATTTCTATTCCGTTTCCATCAGCGGATATCATATTGCGGAAGCGGGAGCCAATCCGATCACACAAGTGGCTTTCACTTTGGCGAACGGTTTTACTTACGTGGAATATTATCTAAGCAGAGGAATGAACATTGATGACTTTGCTCCGAACCTTTCTTTTTTCTTTTCCAATGGAATCGATCCCGAATATTCTGTGATCGGACGTGTGGCTCGCCGTATTTGGTCGAAGGCGATGAAATACAAATACAACGGAAACGAAAGATCTCAGATGTTGAAATATCACATTCAAACTTCAGGTCGTTCCCTCCATTCTCAAGAAATCGATTTCAATGATATTCGAACCACATTGCAGGCATTATATGCAATTTACGACAATTGTAATTCCCTTCATACGAATGCTTATGATGAGGCGATTACTACTCCTACGGAAGATTCTGTCCGTCGTGCGGTCGCCATCCAGTTGATCATCAATAGAGAGTTAGGTCTTGCAAAGAATGAAAATCCTTTGCAAGGTTCTTTCATCATCGAAGAATTAACCGATCTTGTGGAAAATGCAATTTTGGACGAATTCAACCGTATTACGGAAAGAGGCGGAGTTCTGGGTGCAATGGAAAGAATGTACCAAAGAAATAAGATCCAAGAAGAATCCCTTCATTATGAAACTCTAAAACACACTGGCGAGTATCCGATCATAGGAGTGAATACTTTCCTAAGTAAAAACGGTTCTCCTACTGTGATTCCCGGAGAAGTGATTCGTTCTACGGACGAAGAAAAGAAAAAACAAATTTCCAATCTCCAAAACTTTCATCACAGAAACCAACCTAAGTTGGAAAAAACGATCTCTTCGCTGAAAGAAAAGGCACGAAATAAGGAGAATATTTTCGAAGAACTTTTGGAAACGGTGAAAACCGCTTCTTTGGGGCAAATTTCACAAGCGCTCTATGAAGTGGGTGGACAGTACAGAAGAAATATGTAAACTATCTCTCAAGATCGGCATTCTTTAGGGAGAACTATGAACTCTTGGGAATTCATAAAAAAACATAAATTAGGCATCCCGCTTCTTTGGGATCTTGTGATGGTGTTGGTTGTTTTAGGCAACCTATGCCTCATCCTCTTCGATCTGACATATCTTTGGTTCAGACCTTTTTACTTTAAAAACTTCCCCGAAGTTTTGACGATTTACGATAAACCTGTATTAGGAATCGAGCCTCACCGAGTTACATCTGCTTATACCGGTTATGTGAATGACCTCGCGTATCTCACTAAGCTGAGAGACGACGGGTTTCGGGAAAATGAAAGGAAAAAAACGAGAGAAGAGATTTATTCCGTACTTCAATTCTTAAAATCCCATGTAGCGAACGAAAAGTTCGACAAATTATTTTCCGAATTTGAAGAGGGGATGAAACTGGAAGATCCAGAGTTGAGACGAACCACTCTCGAGGCCATCTTAATACAGTTAAATGAGTTTGTGATCGTTCTTGAGGAAACGGATGAGATCAACTCACTCATCGAATTGTCCGAAAAATATTCCTTTATCAATCGTCTCAGCAAAGAGGGAAATGAGGTAAAGGAAGTCCAAAAAATCATCTTGAGCATGGACAAAAAGATGTTGGAGATCGTAGAGACGAATCCTTTCGCTATGTCCGGGCAAACGGAAGACTTTTCCGAAATTCAAACGATCATTAAAGCGGAATACCAAATCCATAAAACCAAGGCGAGAGATACCAAACTCAGACAAGAGCTGGATCCGATCTTAAACAAAGACCGCATTCCCTCGACAGTAGTCGCATTTGCTTGGTTTTGGAGAGATAACGAAAGATCTTTAACCGATAAGATCTCTTTTTTCGATTCCCATCTCAGAATCCATTTCGATCTTAATTATTACAGAGGGATCGCTTCGGATGGAACACCGATTAATAATTATCTTTTGTTAGACGCTCCTTTCCTTGCTTTCTTTTTGGTTGAATTCGCTATCAGCTGGCTTCTTGCCATCAAACGAAAGACTTATATCGCATGGTTTTTGTATCCGGTCTATCACTGGTATGACGTTCTGGGTTTGATTCCCGTAGTGGAATTCCGTTTTTTCAGATTGGTGCGTGTGTATAAAATTTATCTGATGCTTCAAACAAATCAATTCACTCGAATCTTAGGAAACGATTTGATCAGTAAAACGATTCGTTACTACAGCAACATCATCAAAGAAGAAATATCCGATCTAGTTACCATTCAGATCTTGACGGAGACACAAAACGAAGTTAAGTCGGGGAATTCTCTCGATCAGTTCGTCCAAGCCATCGATTTGAATCGGGAAGAGCTGAAAAAAGTCGTGATCAACAATATCGCAAAATCCGCTCAGAATGAAAACTTAAAAGCTTTGATCGAGAATTTAGTGAACGAGGTTTCTGAAAATATTTCCAGCAATCTAAAGCCTATTTCTTTTCTTCCTAAAGATATGCAAGCCAATCTTACTAGGCAATTGAGTATGTCCATTTATCATGCGATTTCCAAAACGACCGTAGCGATGGCGCAGGATCCGATGGGCCGTAAATCGATCGAAAATCTAATCGATTATCTTGTGGATGAGATGATTCTTTTTGCGGAAGATCCGGATATGATTAAGTTGAATACGAACATCACAGTCGCTTTGATTGAAAATATGAAGAAATCGGTCGCAGAGAAAAAATGGCTGAAAGCGAGTGTGGAAACAAGTTAGAGGTTTGTCCTCCTGTCACCTAACAGGAGGAGGGCCGCCGGACTGCGGCGTTTTTACATAGTCCGGTTTTGCGGACCTGGATGCGATTTGGTTTGCATCCGAAAGAGTGACTTGGTAGCTGATCGTATCTTTTCCGCTTCCGTTCCAGAAAAACCAAACCGTATCGATTTCCCAAATTCCGTCTGACGCCAGGAAGGCGGAATCTTGTTTCGGATTCCCTGCTGTGAAAGGAATATAAGAAGGATTAATAACCCCGAAAAGCTGGTCGGATTGAGGATCGTGAGGAATCCATTGATCCGTGCTTGCATCATAAATCTCTAAAATGGAATGAGGAAGTGCAGGAGGAGGATCTGACCAAGTCCCTATTCCGTAAAGTCCTCTGACCGGAATTTTAAGGGCACGTAACATTCCTATGGCGATGTAAGTGAAATAACCGCAATCTCCGGTTCCTTGTTCCAACCATTCTTTCACACTTGAGCCTTCAACTCTGGTTCCGTACTTATAATTTTTTCGTAAGTAGGAAAGCGCTAGTTCCGCCTTTTCACCTAACGTATTTCCGCTAGCTGTGATCTCTTCTACTTTTGCCAGGAATTCCGGATCTTCTAAAGAAAAGAGTCCGTCTCTATTTTCGGTTGCCCAGGCATAGTACGGATCGTTCGGAGACGAAGGTTTTAATTTGGCAGGCCGGGAACCGACTCTACGTAAATTTTGATCTATTTTTAGTTCCAGGCGGATTTGCTGCGGCCATTCGGTTCCCGGGTCTTTTTTCAATTCCAAAAACTGATTCCCTCTGCTTGTTTTTCTTTTGGTTTGAATTCCGGGAGAATCGGATCGAAAAGAGACTGTTTTTTGGTAGGGTCTGTCTACTGGAAGCGTTATGCGGACTGTATCGTTGTTTTGGATGCGCCAAGCTTCCAGTAGTTTGGTAAGTTGGATGTTCCATACTATGTCGATGGTTCTGGGAGCGAGCTGACTTTTCACCCAAGATCCATTAGGTGCAATTTGTAATGCCTGATTCGTATCTCCCTTCGAGTAGTAAAGCCAGGCTAAGTTTTCAGGAAACCATTGAGAAGGTGTTTTCCCTGCGGACTTCAGTTCTTTTTGTGCGAGTGAATTTTTTTGAATGGCTAAATCGATTTTACCTAATGATTCAAGGCACTGAATCGTTTCTTTGTAAGGAAGTTCATCTCTTTCGGCATTCAATTGCCAAGAAGTTTCCAAATAAGGAAGAGCTTCTTTCGGATTTTGAAGATAATTCTTTAGAGTGAATCCTATCATAAACGGACGAGACCATTGATTCGGTTCTAATCGGTAAGCATCTTTAAAATAGGAGAGCGCGTCTTGAGGTCGATTTTTATTATAAAGCAGATCGATCCCTTGGTTGTATTTCTCGGCACCGGACTCCGCGAAGGTGGTTAGTATTGGAAAATAAAATAGGATCAGGCAAAGAAATCTTTTCATAAGAACCTCATGGCGAAATTTGTTACGGTAGGATTTTATAATTGATAAGCACTATTTTGTGATAAACAAAGAAGGATCGATTTCCTTCAGTTTCGCTTGAGAAATTCCAGTATAAGCTTCCATCAGTTCTTTTTGATTTCTCTTGATGATTTCCAAGTCGTGTTCGTTAGTTAAGGGCTTTACGATCTTCATTGCGATATCTGCATATTTTTTGTTAGCTGCCCAATCATTTATGATCCTATCTTTCGTTTTTCTTAATTCTATTTTTGTTTCTTCGGGGACATTCGGATTGTTTAAGGCTTCCTCTAAGTCAATTAAACCTTGATCCTTCATTGTTTTGAATTTTTGAATTCCTAGCTCTCCTTGAGAAACGTTCCAAGCCCAGGCCACTTTCGCATTGACCTTTACGAATTCTGCATAATCTTTAAAACCCGCTTGTTGGATAACGGATTCGATTTCTGCGAACATCGCAAGTCCTGTAGGATCGTTTTTTTCCGCGATTTTTTTGGGGATATCCGGGCCTAATTTATGAAGAGCTTTGACTGCAGTTACATACTTTCGGATGACGTCATCGTTCAATTCGACTCCGGAAACATTTTGGTCGTAAATTTCGTAAAGTTTTCCGCATTGAGAGAAAACAAGAAGAGTAGAGAGAAAAAAAGTCGTAATGAAAAAACGATTCATGATCCTTCTCCCTAAGGCCGGATTTTTAAGTTTGCGGTAAATAAAATCCGGAAACAAAATTGAATTCAAGAAAAAATTTACCGAAAGAAATTTCTTTTTGCAAAAGATGATCGTAAGATGAGCAAACCCTCTTCCCCCAATTCTCGATTTTTACCGAAAGGTCTCTCGATTCTCCATGAAGACAGAGATATATTGGTAGTAGATAAACCTTCCGGCCTTCTCACTGTAGCGACCGATTCCGAAAAAATCAAAACCGCATTTGTTTCTTTAACAGACTATATACGAAAAGGAAGCGCCTCTTCCAGAAAAAGGATTTATGTGGTTCATCGATTGGATCGAGATACATCCGGGATTTTAGTCTTTGCTAAATCGGAAGAGGTCAAAGATAAACTTCAATCCGGCTGGCAGAACATTGAAAAAAAATACGTAGCCGTGGTGCATGGACATTTTAAAGAACCTTCCGGAGTGATTACTTCTTATTTGGCAGAGAACAAGGCGCAGGTGGTTTATTCTGTGAAAGACATCACTCTGGGGAAATTATCACACACTTCTTATCGAGTTTTGAAAGAAACAAAAAACTATTCTTTGGTGGAAGTGGATCTGCTTACTGGAAGGAAAAATCAAATTCGCGTTCATTTTGCAGAAGAAAAACATCCGATCGTAGGAGACACAAAGTACGGAGAAGATCGAAAATCTTATCCTAGAATGGCACTTCATGCCAGATCGATCTCATTCGAACATCCGTTCCATGGCAAAAAAATGTTTTTTGAAACGGAAATCCCTTCTTTTCTCACAGGCTTGGTTGGAGGGATGTAAAACCATTCTTCTTATTGAAAGATGCATGCCTTTCTTTCTTCGTTCCTCTATTCGATAAATATTTTCTCTGCAAGTTAAGAGTAACCCATCGGTGATGAGCGTGCGAGGATTTGGCAAAGCTCGACTTTATATTGGGGATCTTGAAAGTCTTTTGCTTTTGTTAGATAACGATGAGAAGCGAGCATCTGTAGGGTTGTAGTATCTCTTACAATCCCAAACGTACGCATAATTCCCAGCCAACCAATTTCCTCCCAGGCCAATAACAAAGATAGAAGTTTACTTCTGGAGATCCCAAGCGCATCGGCAAGAATGTCCATCTCGGCTAACTCTCTTTCGTCGGCTCGGCAGCTTATTTTTTGAAGTTCTTGGCCTGGATCTTGGTAAGATTTTGTTAGTTTTTTTCTCTTTGAGGGAATGAGTCCGTAGTAGATGGGATAAGCGGATTCTTCTAAGAGGTTACGAAGTCTAGCGGAGAAAGATGAAGTTTCTACGTTTCTGGGATTTTGCAATTGTTGTAAGAGTTTCGGTGGAAGCAGGAATGTTGTGACAATGGTGCTACCTTTTTCATAGAAATAGAGTGAATTCGCTTCCGGCTTTGTGATCGAAATCGTTTTTATTTCTCGATTCCAGTTTGTAATTATAGAAACACTTGGTTCATCATCTTTCATTGCGAATGAAAGGTCAGAAATATACAATTTGGTTCAGAGTGAAGGAAGTTAAAGGTTTTGCGAGAGGGATGCGTAGGGCTTGGTCTCGCGTCAGCAGACGGGAGCGAAGCGGACCCCGTAGCAGCCCGGCCCCGGAAAAACGGAAGTTAATGTTTATTTGAACTGTTGTGTTAGCAAATTTGAATTAGAATTTCCGGGGACTCGCCCCTATAAATGGCTTACTCTTTGATCAACAAATGTTCGTAAGCGGAAGGATTATCGTTCTTGAAATAATGTTCTAAGATGATGTTCACATCTTCTTCGGTTTGCAGGCGGAACCATTTTCCTTCCGGGTAACAGACTTGAGCCGGTCCTAGTTCGCATCTTTCCAAACAACCTGCTCTTTGGATGCGAAAAGGGTAATTTAATCCCGCCTTGGATGCTTTTTGTTTCAGAAGCTTTAGAATTTCTTGTGAGCCTTGATTTCCGCAAGAGACCCTTTCTCCAGGGCCTCTTTGGTTTTCACATACAAAAAAATGTTTTTCGTAAACTTGGCTCACGACGGTCACCTCTTATGTGTATTGTTCCATAGGAATGCAAGAGCAGATTAAGTTTCTATCTCCGTACACATTGTCCACTCTTCCCACACTCGGCCAGAATTTACGCGAACGAAGCCAAGCCAATGGATACGCCGCTCTTTCTCTGGAATAAGGATGGTTCCAAGAATCTCCGATCACCATCTCTGCCGTATGAGGAGAGTTTTTCAAAGGATTGTCGGCTTTGTCCAAAACTCCACTTTCCACATCTTTGATTTCCTGAGCTATGCAGAGCATGGAATCGATGAATCGATCCAATTCTTCTTTGGATTCTGATTCTGTCGGTTCCACCATAAGAGTTCCAGGAACAGGGAAAGACATAGTAGGGGAATGAAATCCGAAGTCGATCAATCGTTTGGCGATGTCTTCCACTTCGATCCCGCTCGTTTTTTTGAATCCTCTCATATCCAAAATACACTCGTGGGCGACTAATCCTTTGTTCCCTTTGTAAAGAACTGGGAAAGAAGTTTCCAATCTTTTGGCAACATAGTTCGCATTTAAAATAGCCAGTTTTGTGGAATGTCTGAGTCCCTCAAAGCCTAACATAGCAATGTATGCCCAAGAGATGACCACGATGGATGCGCTTCCCCAAGGAGCGGAGGAAACCGCCCATTGACTGTTATTCGATCCGTTTTCGATCAAACTATGTCCAGGTAAAAAAGGTGCTAAGTGTTCTGCGACTCCGATCGGGCCCACACCAGGGCCGCCGCCGCCGTGAGGAATACAAAAAGTTTTATGTAAGTTCAAATGGCATACGTCTGCACCGATATCCGCAGGACGAGTGAGTCCCACTTGTGCATTCATATTGGCTCCATCCATATAGACTTGCCCGCCGTTTTCATGAATGGCATTACAAATCTCTACGATGGATTCTTCGAACACTCCGTGTGTAGAAGGATAAGTGACCATCAGTGCACCTAAGTCGTTTTTATGTTCGACTGCTTTTTTCTTGAGATCGGCCACATCGATGTTTCCGTTTTCATCGCAGTTCACTGCGACTACTTGGAAACCCGCCATCACTGCGGAAGCAGGATTGGTTCCGTGCGCAGAGATAGGAATGAGACAGATGTTTCTATGATTGTCGTTTCTACTTTGGTGATAGTTGCGAATGGCAAGTAGTCCTGCATATTCTCCTTGTGAACCTGCGTTAGGTTGCAAAGATACTTCAGAAAAACCGGTGATCTCGCAGAGCCATTTCTCCAATTGCCCGAACAATTTTCTATATCCTTCCGTTTGGTTCTCAGGAACGAAAGGATGTATATTGGATAGTTCGGGCCAAGTCACAGGATACATCTCCGTAGATGCATTCAACTTCATCGTGCAGGAACCGAGTGCGATCATGGAAGTAGTTAAGGAAAGATCTTTCGCTTCCAATCTGCGAATATAACGAAGCATTTCCGTTTCCGTATGAAAACTGTTGAATACAGGATGAGTGAGGTAATCGGATTTTCTTTCCAAAATTTCAGGAATCACCCATTCTTCTTTTTTAGAAAGATCTGCCAGTGAGAAGTGGAGGGATTTGTTCTCGTTGAACACTTCCAATAGATCTTGTACGTCGGAAAGAGTAGTGGTTTCATCCAAAGAAACACTGATTACGTGTTGGGAAATGGAACGAAGATTGATCTCTTTATCTTCCGCATAACGAATGATCTCTGCGGAAGTGATTTTGGACAACTCGATGCGAATGGTATCGAAATAAGGTTTGGAAAGAATTTTATAACCTAATTTTTCCAATCCCGTAGCAAATAGAGTCGTCATACGATGCACTCTGCTTGCGATTTGTTTTAATCCTTTCGGGCCGTGATATACTGCATACATGGAAGATAACACTGCCAGAAGTACTTGCGCCGTACAAATGTTAGAAGTTGCTTTGTCTCTTCGTATATGTTGCTCCCTCGTTTGAAGAGAAAGTCTGTATCCTGGTTTTCCTTGCGAATCTTTGGAAACTCCTATAAGTCTTCCCGGCATACTTCTTTTGTATTCTTCTTTCGTTGCGAAAAAACCTGCATGAGGTCCTCCGAAGCCGAGAGGAAGTCCGAATCTTTGAGAACTTCCTACGACTACGTCCGCATTCATTTCGCCGGGAGGTTTTAAAACTGTAAGCGCCAAAAGATCCGCAGCAACGATCGTTTTCGCACCTACGTCGTGTAATTTGGAGATGAATTCAGAGAAATCGTAAATGGTTCCGTCACTGGAAGGATATTGAACGATGGCTCCGAAAAAATCAGTAGAGGGAACCATCTTTTTAAAAGATCCCACTACTACATTGATTCCGATAGGAAGAGCTCTTGTTTTGATGACATCCAATGTTTGCGGATGAACGGATTGAGAAACGAAGAAGGATTTACCTTGAGACTCCGACTTCACATTGAATAACATAGTCATCGCTTCCGCTGCAGCAGTACCTTCATCCAAAAGAGAAGCGTTTGCGATTTCCATTCCTGTAAGATCGGTCACCATCGTTTGGAAATTGATCAAAGCTTCCATACGGCCTTGTGCGATTTCCGCTTGGTAAGGAGTGTAAGCAGTGTACCAACCCGGGTTTTCCAAAATGTTTCTTTGGATTACCGGAGGAGTGATGCAAGAGTTATATCCGAGTCCGATATAAGAACGGAAGATTTTGTTTTTAGAAACTATTTTTTTCAGTTCTTTCTGAAGTGCGTATTCCCCCAAAGGTTTAGGAAGATCCAAAGATTTTTGCAAACGAATGTTTGCCGGAACCGCATCACCTATGAGTGATTCCAGATCTTTATAACCTATAGCTTGCAGCATCTCTTGGATGCGGTCTGCATTCGAGCCAACGTGTCTTCTTAAAAAAGTATCACTCGGCTCGAGAGTTTCCTCGTAATTGGAGTCTATGGAAGAGGAAGTGGGGGATTGGGTGGGAACACTCACAGTGATGTCTCCTGGATTAGTCTAATTTAGAAACGAATTCTTTGTATTGAGAAGCGTTGAGCAGAGAACCTAATTCAGATGCATTGACTCCTTTCAATTTCACCATCCAAGCGTCGAATGGATCTGAGTTTACTGCTCCCGGATTGGAAGAAAGAGATGCATTCACTTCCGTTACTTCTCCTGAAATAGGAGAATAAAGATCTTCTGCGGCTTTTACGGATTCGATCGTTCCTAAACTGTCTTTTTGGGAAATTTTTTTGCCTACTTTAGGTAGATCGATGAATACGATATCACCTAATGCACCTTGTGCGAAATCAGTGATCCCGATCAATGCCGTATCTCCATCCACTTTCACCCATTCGTGTTTTTCAGTGTAGTAATAACCTTCTTTTGCCTGCGTTTCTGCCATATATTGCCTCTGGTTTGATAATGATTGAAAATTTCTTTATTTATTCATTCGGACGCTTCCTTTGATGAAAGCTCCTGTTTCTACTTTTGCTTTTTTCTTTTGACCGCGTATATCCACAAATACCTCGGTTTGATTTTTCGTGAATTCGAAATCTAAAATAGCAAGCCCTAGAGATTCTTTTCTGGAAGGAGAATGGGTTCCGGAAGTGGTTTTTCCTATTTCTTTTCCTTCCGAAGAAAAGATAGGGAAGTTTTCCCTAAGGACGCCCGGTTCTAGTAAAATGATTCCTACCACTTTCTTTTTGGGAGAATTTTTTTTATCGTTTTGGATTCTTTCATAAGCGAAGTAAGGTGTGGATTTTTCTTTTACGATAAAACCGATTCCCGATTCTACAGGAGACCATTCCGAATTCAATTCATGGCCGTAAAGAGGATACTTCGCTTCCAATCGAAGGGTATCTCTGGCGCCTAATCCTACAGGAACGATGCCTAAACTTTTACCTGCTTCGAGTAGATCTTTCCAAAGTTTGACTCCCAAAGAATGAGAAGTATAGATTTCGAATCCGTCTTCGCCGGTGTAACCTGTGCGGGAGAGAATGATTGTTTCTCCTTGCACTTCTATTTCCGTAAAATGATAGTAAAGAAGAGAACTTAAATCTTTTCCCAGATAATTTTCCAGGATTTGGTTCGCATTAGGTCCTTGTAATGCGATTTGATGCCAGTTTGCACTTTGATCTTCTACTTTGCAGGTACCACTTACTAATTTCTGTAGATGTGCCGCAACAGCAGGATAATTCGATGCATTCGAACAGATCATGTATTTTTCATTCGAAAATTTATAAACGGTGATATCATCTACAAGTCCTCCCGATTCATTGAGGACTGCATTGTATTGCACTTGGCCTTCTTTTAAGGAAGAGATTTGATTGCATGTTGTTTTTTCCAAAAGAGAAAGGATGTCTTCCTCTTTCCCAGTCACAAAAATTTCTCCCATATGAGATACATCGAAAAGTCCTGCATGAGATCTTGTTGCAAGGTGTTCTTGAATGATTCCTGTGTATTGTACAGGCATATCCCATCCGCCGAATGGGACCATCTTCGCTCCCATTTCTCTATGGATTTGATTGAGTGGGGTTTGTTTTAATTCCAAGGTAGTTCTCTTCTTGATGATTTCGATATTAAACTGACGCAACTACCATGGAAAAATCTTTTCTTAGCAGTGGAATTCGATTTTTTTAGAAAACAGAATGAATAGAGAAGTTTATCGAGTCGTTAAAACAGGTTCTTTGCAGGGATTAAAAAGAATGCAGGAAGAACTTCCTCCCCCCGGAGAAGATGAAGTTACCATACAAACAAAGGCGATTGGCCTGAATTTTGCGGATGTTTTTTCCATATTCGGACTGTATTCTGCAACACCAAAGGGAAGTTTTATTCCCGGATTGGAGTATGCAGGAGTAGTGATTGCAAAAGGAAAAAACGTAAAAGAATTCAAAATAGGAGATTCCGTTTACGGAACGACTCGTTTCGGAGCTTACTCCACTCATTTGAATGTGGGAAAAAATTATGTGTTTCCACTTCCTAAAAAATGGAATTTTGCACAAGGAGCTGCCTTCCCCGTACAAGCACTGACTGCATATTATGCTCTCATTCCTCTAGGTAATTTACAAAAATCACAAACTGTTTTGATTCATAGTGCCGCAGGAGGAGTAGGGCTTTTGGCGAATCGAATCGCAAAGAAGTGGAATGCATTTACCATCGGACTTGTAGGAGATGATACAAAACATTCTCTTCTCAAAGAAGAAGGATACGATGTGTGTATCACTCGTTCTTCTTCTTTTCAACAAGAGATGAAGCAAATTTTATCAGGAAAACGATTGGATTTAGTGTTAGAATGCACGGGAGGTCGTTATTTTCAGGACAGTTATGAATTATTATCACCTATGGGAAGATTGATTACCTATGGAAGTGCTGTTTTTACCCCCGGATCCTCACATCGAAACTGGTTCCAACTTGCTTATCATTATCTAAGAAGACCTAAGATAGATCCTCTTTCGATGATTTCCGAGAATAAATCGGTGATGGGATTCAATTTGATATGGCTTTGGAATGAAATTGATGTCTTGAAAAAACATTTTGCATCATTAAACGAGCTTCATCTTGCTCCTCAAAGGATAGGAGAAGAGTTTTCATTCGATGATTTCAATCTTGCATTGGAAAAATTTAGATCAGGCAAAACAATTGGTAAGGTCGTTGTTACTCTTTCGTAGAATGAGTATTAGTTTGTTTTATCAAAAATAAAAAATGAAATAAAATTCTTACAAAAAATATTTTTTCTTTACAACAATATTGAGATGAATTAATTATGTCGTATCAATCGACTGACTGTATGCCAAGGACAGAGGTTGTTTGAAATCAAAAGATAAGGACGATCACAATGGTTGCTAAAAAGAAAGCTGCAAAAAAGAAAGCCGCAAAGAAAAAGGCTGCAAAGAAAAAAGCTGCGAAAAAGAAGTAAGCTGCTTATTTAACATAAGAACTCTTTACTTCGATTCGTTCGAATAAAGATTGTGTGAACCCGCAAAACCTGCGGGTTTTTTCATTTTAAAAGGGTGTTTTTAGGCAATTGCCCGAGTAAAACCTCTTCTCGCCATGTAAATTCCAGGTTTTTTATCCGAATTCGGCCTTTCCAGTCCTATAAATTGGAAATGATCCTTCTTGTTGATGGATTGAAACAGAGATTTGATTAATGAATCGATGTTAGGGTGGGAGACGTTCTTATACACCTTTTTCGATCCGTCTTTGCCCCAAATTTCCAAATGATCCGACTCAGGTAGCTTTAGAATCAAAGAACTGAGATCGTATCGTTTCATTAGAATGTGACAAGTGTCTTCGAAACCAACTTCGGTGATGGCAGAGTGATCGAAAAAACCGAGTAAATAAAGAATGGAGGTGGGTTCTAACTTTCCGGAATCATCTGCGACCTTTTGAATTCCATCTAAAACTAAAAATCTTAGATTTTTAGATTGGAGCCATAGTTTTTGGTCTTCATGGCGCTTGAGATTTACTTCTTCGGAGAATCTTTTTTGAAAGACGGTGGATAAAAAGAATCCGGAAGAATCTTTTCTTTCTTCAAAGATGCGTTCCATATCGAACGGCTCGAAGTCGAGGTTGAAATATTTGGTGTAAGTCTCTGCCATAACATTCTTAGTAACGGTCAGAAACTTTTTTTTAATTCGTACTTTTTGTAACTACTTTCAGAATTCCAACATTCTACGTTCCGAATCGTGAAAAAAGGTAAACCCTTCCTTTTTCCAAGTCTCCCAGAACTTCAAAGAACCTTCCCTCATAAAACAAAGTCTTTCTTCCGCAGAAATCGGAGTGAGTAATAGGAAGTTCACTCTTTTTCCGTTCTCGGAGATGAGTCCGTTGAGAGCAGGATAACTAGGATTTGTACCCGGATGAGAATCCAATTCATCGGTGATATTGTTAAAAACGAACCAACCGAAATCCAAATAGAGTTGATCCGGATCTTTTCTGGGATTTTGCAAAGTATGAGAGTGACCGAACCAGATTCCTGTGTTCCAAGGAAACTTAATCATTTCACCTAAAACATGTTGGATCCATTGTTCGGAATGATCGTCCGTATCGGGAAGGAGTTTGATGGCGAAAACAAGTTCGATCCTAGTAAAATCTTCGAATTTTTTATGATACAGTTCGACGGAGGGTTGGTTTTGTACGCTCATCCCAACGGTAGAGAAGACTTTAATGCCCGGAAATTCTTTGGGATAAAAAGATGCGATTCCTAAAGAAGGATACTTTCCTCCGTCAGCGGACCAATATTTATCGTGTTTGCCCAGTTTCTCTTCTAAGAATTGCAGTCGAAGGCTTTGTGCTTTTTTCCAATGGTCTTTTGCAGAGACCCCTTCCCAAAATTTTCTAGCTTGGTTGACTCTTTCCGCAATCACTCCGCTTTTCCCATCACCTAACGGAGAGGCGGCGATTGCTTCTTCTTTTGCTTCTTTAGAATAACCGTGAACCCCTTTGATCCCGGACCAAGGAGGAAGATAAGCATAGAGTTCTTCGTCCAAAAACAAAGCGACTGCATCTCCTTCTTCGGACCAGATAAAATGAATTTCATCTTCTTTTAAACTGGGAAGACCTTGCGGATTGTTGACTTCCGCTTTTGTTAAGAGAGGTGCAAGTCCTTGGTCGAAATCTTCCGGGTCTCTCTCTTCAGGAGCATCGATTCGATTGCGAATCCAGAGAGTTTTCATCGGCCATTCCGGATTGTTATGGGATTGTAAATACAGATAAATGGTTCTTCCGTCGTCTTCTAGGAAGGCAGTAAAAGAACCATAAGGGTTTGTCTCTTGGTAGAGAACCTTAGGTTTTTCAGGGTTCATTAAAATTTATGAGCTACGATTCTTTTTTTAAAATTTTCTAACAGTCGGGCAATCTCATCGTCCATTCCCGACTCGAAATAGATTTCAGGATAATAAGCGGAAGCATTGCGAAGCCCTTTGAGTTCGGGTTCGTTCCATTTGCGGTAGTTCTTGAGAGAGTTCCAGGTTTCTTCCGAAACTTCCAAACCTTGTTTTTTTGCATCTAAGAAGGATTGAACCGTGCGTGTGGGAGTCATTCTGTTAGTAGAGTATTTGCTTAGATACCACCTTTCCAACAAATTTTTCTGCCCGATTTTAAAAAAACATCCGGCCTTGATCGAAGTGAAATCTATCATAAGCAGATGGGCGCCTCGAATTTGTTAGTTGATAAGTATATTTACAAGCCTCGACCGCGCTCTTCGCTCCAATGAAACGAAAACCGACTCTCTTAAAGCAACGAAACCAGTTTCTCACGGTGGCGGAGACTAGGATGGTCGAAGCTCGGGAGTCGAAACAGGAAGTTTCGCGACCGAGAGTGTGAAACAGGTTTCGTTTCATTTCTGCTGCGATCGCTGGCGCAGGGTATTATCTCCCCGCCCTGACCATTGGGTGGGGTGATCCTGGAGTTCCTACCAAAAAACGGACAGAAAAATCAAGCAATCCTTTGATCATATATCTTACGAAATTCCATAGGACTTGTAAAGTCCAAAGTAGAAT
>NZ_RQHW01000019.1 GCF_004770995.1 Leptospira idonii
GTTTGCTTTTCATAATCACCTTTATGACTTATATAAGCTTTAATGTCATCGTATGGCAATGTTCTAGTGAGTCCTTCAGTAACTGTAGTTTGTCGCAAACGATATTGGTCTTGTAAAGTGGTGAGTTGTTCAATTTTCTTTCTATCAATAGGTTGCTTTGCTCTCTCTGCTGCAATCTGTGCATCAATGCTATCTATGATCTTAGGAATTGCCTTTAACTCATCCTGGAAGGACGATTTCACTCGATCCAAATAATGCTGTGGATTCTCTCCTACCTGCATCGACATCGTATGATTCAACATATTGCTATCCATCTGTGTCAATCTAGTCTGCAA
>NZ_RQHW01000053.1 GCF_004770995.1 Leptospira idonii
GGTGTAGGGGGAGCGAAGGCGAATGTGAGCATAAGCTTTTCACAGAGAGGTGATACGACGATATCCGGTTCAATGCAAACAGGATATCCCGGTTTACAGCTAACAGGCTCAAGCACGACAAATGGAGCAACGACGTTCGGAGCGAACTTCAACCCTACCGACAAAGGACCGAGACAGGGTTGGAACTTTGGAGCAAACTATGATATCAATGGAGGAGGACTTTCTGGCTCAATCGGCTATACGGATCCGAATAGTAAGTTAGGAATTACATCCACAGTGAATGGGGACGGACTGTCCACATCAACACAATACGCTGGTGTCAATTTAAC
>NZ_RQHW01000065.1 GCF_004770995.1 Leptospira idonii
CCCACATTCGCTGTCGATTGCAATAGCGGTAATCCCGTTGACGCTAAATTTGCTAAGGGACCTAACAGAGATGCTGTCGCGCTTCCTATCGCTGACAATCCATTCTGGATCGCTGGACCCAAAAATCCTCCCGCTCCCAATGTTAATACGGTTACTGCTGCTGTGATCGCTGTTGACCTTGTTGCTTCCGCTTGTGCTTTCGCTTCAGATCTTCTTCTCTCTATACCAGCTAGTTCTTGTCTTACGAAGGTATTTAATATATCTTTATCGACATTTCCTACACTTGCTACTGTGTTGATGAACAACTGCTTTTGCAACTCTTCCATGATGCCTTTCTGTCCACTTGGTACAGAACTATGATAACTGGTTCCCGTCACAGCTAAGCCGGCGTATTGTTGTGCATTCGCCAAATATCTTCTTTCTGCATACGTTAGTTCCATGTTTCCAGCAAATCGAAGTTCGGTGGCTTCCTTTATTCTTGCGTTCATCTCCGATTCAGGAACTCCTGCTGCGATCAACGCACTCTTGACAATTCCACTTCCTAGTCCGGATATCTGATTCATTATGCTTGTGATCGGATTTTCGTTTATCGCTGCTCGCGTTTTTTTTGCTTCTGCCTTTCCCTTATAGTCCGTAATCATTAAGTCGAGCAAGTCCTTGGGTAGTCCGGAGGCTGTTGCTATGCTGCTCACCATATAGCTTTGTATCAAGGCATCATTTTCTGATTTTAAACTCGCATTCCCTCTTTTGCTCGCTAGAATTTGATTCATTCCCGCATCATATTGTTTTTTGCCTACCAGGCTTTCTATACCAGCTAACGCTATACTATCTGCGATCGTCATTATAGGGGATAGTCCCACAGAATTAAGAAGGGCGGCTTTGCCTGCTTCTGTTTTTGCTATGTAGTTCTCGAAACTTCGGATCGGATCATTGATGGAGAATGTATTCGCTCTTTCTCTTATATTTCTTGCTTGATCTTCCCTTCTCATATAACCTATGATATCTGTTGCCAGTTGGATCTGATCGTCGGATCCTCCCGTGGCTCGGATGAATCCTGCTGCTATGCTTGTATTGATTTGAGATTCGATTTTGCCTTTGATGGACGCTTGTATTGCCGATGCTCCCCCTGTCATATACGCAAAGATCAAGTCCTTGAGAAAACTATCCGACGATTCCGCTGTCTGTTTGTTCTGCTGATATTTCTTCTCGTTTTGGTTTTCCGCTGTGGCAAGACTGCCTACTGCCGCACTTGCGGCTTTACTATCTTGGCTTAAGCTTTTATAGTATGAATTCAAGTTATCATTGTTCGCTACTGATACTATATCCCAATCTCCTTGGCTCCAGGTATCGAATAGATCCTTGCCTGTCGGCGCTGTCACTGCCTTCATTTGGGATAAACTCACATACTCTTCTCTCGTTGTATACTCCGCTAAGTATTTGCCGTTTACTTTGATGATCTCTCCGGTCTTGATCTGTTTGTATATCGTGGCTACGTTCGTATCCGTGTTGATCGTGTATGAGAAATTTTGTTTGATTAGGTCGGAACATCCTGCCGGATTCGCAAAACAAGTCCCGCTTTGTTTTTTTTCTGCTTCGGTTAACTTTTCATATTCGATGTATCCTAGTTTGACCTCTTCCTCTCTTGTCAGTTTGCGAACGATCATTCCGTCTACGTATTCCAAATTCAAATCGGCGAGTCGTTTTAGTTGCAATTCATGATTATTGCCGAAGCAACTCTCATAGTCCTTTCCTGTTTTTCCCTCACAATTGCGGGCAAGCCTTGAGTCTTCCAAGTGTTTGAGTATTTCTGTGAGTTCCCAACTGCTGGCGTTGAGTGTTCCATCCGGATTGTAGATATTCTGTGCTTGGATGTTTCCTGCTTCGTCTCTGTTTACGAGTGCTCGTTTTTCCCAGTCCACTCCGTAGGTCATTTGGTTGAGTAAGGTTTCTTGTTCTTTCCTAATTGCGTTTGCGTTGTTTTCATTTAGAGAAAGCAGTTTGGTGTATTGTTCCACTCCTGTTGTTGTGGAGTTGAAGTAGGAAAATATTTCTTTACCATTCGAGGAAGCGTATGTTTCCACCTCTTTCTCGTAAGCTGCTCCGAAGATGCTGTATTTCACTTCCTTTGTCTCCGCCTTGTCGGAAACGCCGATGGCTCCTAATAATGCTTGTTTTCCTTCTGTAAAATTTCCATCCAATATGGTTTTTAATAAAGAATTTTCTCCTCCTAGAGTGACCGGAGTCGGTTTGATCAGTGTAGGATCTATTTTATCACTTATACTCGTTTGCCCCAATGGAAGTAAATTTTCCGCTCTTACCGTAGGGAAACTTACTGTGCTGGATACTGTTTCCTTAAATGTAAATTCTGTTTGGGTCAGTCCTATCAGGGAACTTCCGTAGTTGTTTAGGATTTCGTTGGTTCCCGTGCTTCCCGTTCCGATTCCTATATTCGCCAAATTAGCATTTGCTGTTGTTTGAAATTGGGCTAAATCTTCCGTATTCTTTACTTTTCCCGCTTGTTCGTAAAGTTCTATCCATTGAGTGAGCCCTGCCTGCCGTTCCTCTTCCATCTTAGAAAGCCATTGTGATTTTTTGATTTCCAAATCTTCCATTGACTTTTCGTAATCGGCTTTTGCCTGGGCTTTTAATACGCTGACTTGTGTTTTCCATTCTTTATAAAACTGATCATAGTCGGCTACCTTTGTTTCCCAACTGCCGATAGCAGGATTGAGATCGTTTACATACAAACTCAATTGTCCGGATAAAGAGGTTCTATTGTTCTTCCAGTAGTCTGCGAAAGATCTTGCTCCCAAGTCTTCCACTTCGTACACGAGTCCGTATCCTAGTCCCCCCATAAGGACTCTATCTTCCCAAGGACCGCGCCAGATGCTGTAAGAATGAAAACCTGCTCCGTCTACTACGTAATTTCCGGCTAAATGGGTTAAGTCGGTAAAGGACAAGATATCCCACTTATTCATTAAATCATTATGATCCGTATATAAGTTGGAAGCAAGTATCTTTACTACTTGTTTGTCAGAGCCGTATCTTCTCTGAATCTCTGCCATGATTCTATCTTGGTCTTTGCTGTAGATGGCAGCGACCAGACTTCTGGTGATTTCATCCGTTCCCAAAGTATGGAACATGTTTTCCCCTAATGCTCCGAAGTAGTCCGCTCCTTGTCCTCCGGAGAACCAATCCATTGTTTGGTTGGCATATCCGTTGTCTCTCAAATACAAATAATTGAGTCCGTATAGAACCTGATCCACCATCGCAGCTGGGTTCGTATTGTTGGCACTGTGATCGTATGTGAATTGAAGTGAATTTTGATAGGTATAGATTCTATTGTCGTATTTAATATAGTTTTGTGTGGCAGATGTGGTTTGGCCGTCTAAAAAAACGGTGATCTGTGAAGAGATTGTAGAGAGAATTTTGGATACATCTATATCGGTTTTGGATAGTTCATTTCGAATGTCATTCACCAATGCAGTTAAGGTCAATCCCGCTCCATTCAATTCGTTCGAGTTGGCTTTTTTATAGAGGCATCCTTCTGACAATGTGCACGCTGGTTCCAAATCAGAAGCAAGCTGATTCATCATTTCCCCCATCGCATTTTTAACAGCCGTTTTATATTGATTAATCGCAGTTAAATTCTGTTGAAACATCACATCCGATTGGTCCAAAGAACTGAGGAAAGCTTCGTAGTTTTGTTGGATCACCGCCGAGGAATTGGCGAAGTCCGCAGTTCCTGCTTGATAATTCAGATTAAAATTAGCATTCCAATTGCCGATTGCCTGCACCAATTGATTTTGCAATTGTCCCGCTTGCGTTGTGTTGTATTGGTACTGCTTGTATAAATCTTCCTGACCGATTCTTTGCAAATAAGTTTCTTCGATTCTTCCGCTGTTCAGCTTGGAGATGAATTCGTTTCTATTGCTTAAAAAATCCAGGTTCGCCCGATGTTCCCAATCGTTCATAGCAACGATCTTTTGAGATTCCAATGCTTTTTGAACCGCATCCTTATACGCTTCCACATCGTTATAGGAATCGCTTTCCGTAATTTGAGATACATGATTGTAAATGGCCTGGTCCGCTTCATTTTCCCAATACGCTCGGATCAATCCTTTATAATAGTTCACTTGTTCCGTCCATGCAGAGAGACTGTTTTGGAAATAACTTTGTCCATACACACGATTCATCAGATTCGTGTCATAACCTTCCAATTGCAGTTGAGGGAATGGGTCGGAGAGTAATCTTCCTGCGAACAATAGAATTGCACTGATCAGCAGTATCTTTTTTCTTTTCGTTTTATTTATTATATTTGAAAAACCTATTTTCCTAAAGAGCTTTCTAATTATATTTTCCATCTTACTCTCGTTTCAGCACAAACAAATCTCGATTTATTGCGAGATAGGTCATTTAACTGAAGAAAGGAAGATCTATCCAGAAAAAAATCTTTAGTTCTATTATTGGCAGTGCGCCGCTTTTTTCTTTTTCGCACACTTTATACGGAATATACGTATGTTTTTTTATTTTTTTAGATCGAATTTGGCGCCTTATCCGGCTCTCCCTCGACGAGGGCGCTCGGTCGATCCGGGGCGTTTCGTATATGGAAATTTTATTTCCTACCTATGTTCACTTAACCGTAAGGATCGCCATCATATCCCCTTGATTCGTTTTTTTTACCAAAGGATCTGCGATCTTTTTGATCATACGAAATAGAAAACCAGCATTGGGTTTGGAAGTAAGTCCGCTTCCGTAAGAAAGAGAAACGGAAGATTTATAATTCAATTTCTTCAATAAGGATAAAAGTCCTGAAAGAGAGTAATAATACAGATGCTCCGGAACATTCAGATAACGCCAGTTCGGCCCCTTCCAACGAGCGAGAATCCCGTATCTGCATGTGGATAAAACCAAACATCCCCCCGGTTTCAAATGGCGGTAGATTTTCTCTAAAGTTTCTTTCGGTTTATGAAGATGTTCTATGGTCGCCCATAAGGTAATGACATCATACTGTTTTTGAAACCCCTTGTCCCAAGAAAGAAAATCTTCCTGATGCACAGTGAGTCCCAATTTTTCTCTGGCAAATCGAACCGGTCCGTCTGCGACTTCGATCCCTTCGGAACGGTATCCTTTGGAGCGCATATAATCCACGAAATATCCTGCGGCACATCCTATGTCCAAAGAACTCAAAGAGGCGCCAGTCTGTTTATAATTTTTTTCCCATTCGAAGAATTTAAGGTCTGTTAAATTTAACTGAAAGACTCTGGAGATTTCACTGCGAATGGCATCCGAATAATAATTATCATAACCCCGATCCGTTCTTTGAGTAAAATAGGAGTCGGAATAATAACGAATCACCTCAGCCAAACTCGGTTGAGGGTTGACTTGCACAAGCCCACAAGACTTGCATTTTACGATATGAAACTCCTCTCCCAGAGGACTTTGTTTCGAAAAAAGTGCAGAGAAGGTTTTCCCTTCACAGGTATTGCAAACTACCATTTCCATAGAAACAGTATCGGAGGAAATTCAAAAGAAACGTTTGATTAAACTGCGAACCGTCAAAATCAAAAAGGATAAAATGCACATAAAAAGAATGATCGTGGAAGAAGTGGGAAAAAACACCTCCTCCCCGTGATGATGAAACCCGGTGAGGCTAAGGAAAAAACCTCCTATCGTTCCCAAAAGAGAGAAAAGAATCGAAAGAAGAGCTAGGATCTTAGTCGAACGAACGAAAGGCAAAAGAGTGAAAACGGGAAGAAGTAGATGAGCTATGGAATAAAAAGAACCCAAAAGATTCACTGAAACAGTGACCGCAGTGGAAAGGATCATATAAAACAGAATGTCGTAGAAAATGGGATTTCCGATTTGAATTCTATATTCGTCCCGATCGAAACTTAGAAAAAGAAATCTTCTGAAAAAAGAAAGATAGAATATGAAAGCTAAAGAAGCAATCCAGATACCGGCGGAGTCCAGTTTCACTTCGGAAGTCAAAATATCCCCGAAATAAGAGGCCATCAAATGGTTCTGAACATCCCCACCTAATGCGAGTAAAATCTGGGACAAGGAAGCGAAAAATACGAACAAAATTCCCAAAACCACATCTTCTTTGATATGAGTGGATTTATGAAGAAGAACAATGGGAAAGATAAGCGCACTGGAAAGCAAAATGGGAGCCAAGTCTCTATCCCAACCCATAAACAGACAAAAGGCGACGGAAAAACCGACTGCTTGTGATAAGGTGACTCCGAAAAAAGTCATATTCCTCAGAACGAGTAAAATTCCCAATACGGAAAGTAAGGCTCCTAAAATTCCGCCTACGATCATCTGAGGCAGAAATAAATCCCAATTTTGTATTACATTAGTCATGGTGGTGGCAGTGAGGGGGTTTTTGTCCTTCTGAAATTTTGTAAAACTTTCCTTCGTCGATTTCAAAGATTTCGGAAAAACCTTGTCTCCAATCGTGAGTGAGACTGTGAGTGATTACGAACAAAGAACGATTCGCTTCGTGAATGTATTCTTCCAAAATCTCTTGGAACAATTCCCTGGACTCATGATCCAAAGAATCCATAGGTTCATCCAAAAACACCAAATTCGCTTTGGTAAAGAGGGAACGTAAAATCAAAACCCTTTGCAACTGACCTCCGCTGCACTCAGAAATTTGTTTCTTTAAAAAATGACGGATTCCCGTTCTTTCGATCAGAAACAATTCCTCATCCGTGAATTTTTTCTTAGGAAGAAAACTAAAACCTATATTCTTAGGCATCAGCAACACTTCCTTCACTGACAAAGGAAAATCAAGGCGCATCTTTTTCGCCTGAGGCACGTAAGATGAAGATTTGAGTTCAGGAAAATCAATGGAGCCGGACAAAGGAGGAATGAGCCCAGTCAATGTTTTGAAGACGGTCGTTTTTCCAGCTCCGTTCCCTCCGATAAGAGCGTACGTTTTGCCCGGCTGAATGTCAAAACTGACATCGGAGACTACGGGAAAACCGCTTCTGTATCCGACGGAAAGGTTGTTCGTTCTTAAAAAATAAGATTTAGTTTGATTTTGTTCTATCACTTGCATCGCGTATCTTCTGCAACATTATTTTTAAAGTCTCTTCATAGGTAGTCGCTTCCGGAGTTCCTCCTACGGAAACAGGCATCACAAGCACGATACTTCCGGGAACCTTGGAAGAAACATATTCCGCATACTTGGGATTATGATACGGTCCTAGTAGAATGATTTTGATTTTTTCCGCAATCATATAACTTACCACTTGGTCCATATAACGAACTGATGGCGGAACTCCCGGACGTTCCTCTATCGTAAGATTTGCAGTGAACTTGAATCGGGAGGCCAAATAAACGAATTGGTCGTGGAAAACGGCGACTTTCAATCCGAAGTAAGGCTCCATTTTTTTCAGCTCCTCTTTCGTAAGGGAAATGATTCTTTTTTTGAAAGAAGCGAAATTATCATCGTAGTAAGAATGATTCAAGGGATCGACTCGATTCAATGCGCTTCTGATATTGTCCGCCATTTGAATGGCATTGATGGGATCGTTCCAATAATGGGGGTTTCCATAGATATGCATATCTCCCATAGAACGGTCCATCATTACGGTCGGCTCTCCCAAGATCTTCACTTGAACGGAAGTATCGCAGTAACCCGGCTGCCCTTTTTGGATTTTGATGTTTCTGGACTGCTGCTGAATGTAAGGAACCCAGCCTACTTCCAAATCCAATCCCACCATACACAAAATATCCGCCTGATTGAGGCGAACCAAAAAATCAGGACGAGTCATCACGAAGTGAGGGTCATCGAATCCTCGAATTAAACCGGAGACATCTGCCTTATCACCTGCGATTTGTTCTGCGATATATTTAATGTCCGTAGTAGTAGCGACTAGGGATACTTTCGCCTGCAAGGAGAAAGAAATCAGAAACATTCCTAAAAATAAAAACAATCGTAGGGTTTTATTTCCATTAGGATCGAATCGAAATGATGTTACTCGCATTTTCTTCTCCATTAAATCAATAACTGTGTGCAGGATGCGAACCCAAAATGGCAACCGCCTGAACGTATCCTCTGTATTCCTTGGACTCTTGTCCCGTTTCTTTGGAATAATCCTGAATGAAACGTCTTTCCGCAGAAACTCTGATTTTCCCGAATTCGGAACTATGAAAAGTCACCTGAAGGGACTGTGCTTCCACAGCATTATTCGCATATTTCCCGTTTTTGTCTGTTAGATTTTTATCTGTATAATAATCGTAACGAAACCCCAATGACCATAATTGATGAAACTTATAATCGATAAATAAATAAGTTCCCCATTTATTCTGAGAACCTGGTTTGGATTTTTCAAAAGTCGTTAGATTTATGGTTTCGGGAAAAATTTCCTGTTGGTACCAAGTTTCCGTCATGATGATGAATTCTTTTAAATTGGACTGGTTCCAGCGAAGAACCGCATCGAAACCGTAAAGATATCTTTGGTTCCTTCTGTCTTGGGTAGGTTCATAACGAACCCCGGAAAAACCGAATTGAGTTCCCCAGTTGTTTCCGAAGTAATAAAAATTTTTGAGATGAATGTATCCCATCGGATTGTTCTTTTGAACTCCTTCCGAATGGGCATGCCCCCATTTTTTTCCGTTCGTTGCACCTAACACCAATTCCTGAGTGATGTATTTCCAGGGAAGAAGTATGCTGAATTCAGCCCCCGTATCCATCGCGGATTCCCATCCGAAAAATCGTTCGTGAACGATGGGGGACATGGTGAACGGTCTATCATGAGAGTGGATTTTATTCAATCTGCCGATGTCCATAAACATTTGTCCCGCTTTTAAAGACATGTTATATGGTAAAAAAGGAAGCTGGATCCATGCCTCATGAACTTCGTAAAAATATTTTCCGTTCTCTCCGTGAGCGGCAGCTAAAAAGTTTCCTCTCAGCCACTGATCCACAGCACCGCTGAACCCGAATTCGGCGGTCCGTATGTCCAATTTATTATCAGTAGAATGAGGTTTGTTTTTGTCCCAGCCGCCTACTATGTCTATGGCAACGGATGCGTCCATCATCAGGTTCTGAGCTGATCTGTTGATTTGATTGTTCGATTGTACGGGAGAAGTGGTTCCTCTGGAATCTTCGGAGCCCTTGCTTCTTTTTTCCTGCTCCTTGAGATCTTTCTCCAAATCATCTTCCCAATTATTACCGGAAGAAGAAGTGGAAGAGGTATTCTGAGCTAAAGAAGGAATGTCTTTCAATTCCTTTTCCCAAGTATCCGTCTCTGCAAAAAGTAAAAACGAAAACAGAGTAAGTGCAATCGAAACACTTACTCTTCCTTTCAAACTAAAAAAAAATTTCATTTTCAAATGCGGATTCTACGAAACTAATTATTGGAATGAAGTAACAGTTCCTACAACATCGTATGCGGTAAATGATTTTAAAGTCGCACCGCTGAGTCTGAAACCGATCTGTGCTCCCGTGTTGGAACCGAAATCTTCTTCTTCAAAATCAGGAACGGCTCTGTTTACGGATGCACATGCGGTTTTCCAGCCGAGTACGTGCAGTCCTGCCCCTTCCTTATGCATTTCCAAACAAAGAGTATTGTCTGTAAAAGAAGTCAAAGCGAAGTTTGTGGTTTTTGTGAAGTCTGCTGTGGCACCAGTGTTGGGTGCTTTGGTTTGCACTTTCGTAGTAGTGATATGAAACGCAGCTCCGTTCACGCTATTGGATCTCATCACCACATCCAAATAACCGGAAACCGAATTGATGGAATATGTAACTTCGATTGTGGTTTTTTCTCTTCCGTCCAAAGCGTTGAAACTTCCTTTGGAAAGAATGGTGCTGGAATCAGAAGTTCCGATCACTCCGCCCGCAAAAGCGACATTGGATGCGTTGAATCCTAAAACGGAAAGAGCGGAAACAGCATCCCCCGAACAAGGAACCAAATTGAATTTTCTGCCTACGGTAGGGCTCGCACTGACGGATTGTTCCGCAGGGCATCCTGCCGCACCTGCAGCAACTAACAATAATGAGTTTAGATCGTCGTTATCTTTTTTCTTTTTTCCGAATTCCGCACAGTTTGCGGCAAACAGAATGAGCGCTAGAAGGGAAAAGAAAGTTTGTTTTTTCATAAAAAATTCCTCACGGGAACAATGATTTGCAACCTTGTTGCAAATGCAACTGTGTTTTACTTAAAAAAGAGAAAAAAAATACCAAAGAGTTGATTTTGTTACAGTTACATGATAGGAAACAGATCTTCTGCGTTTTTCCATAGAACCTTTCTTTTCGCCTCATCACTGATCTTTGCTTCCAAAATTTTCATGACAGGATGAGAAAGATTGTAAGGAATATTAGGAAAATCGGAACCGAATAGAATTCGATTTTGATATTTTTCCAAAAGAAACAACCAGGAATCCACATTTTCTCCAGTGGCGAGAAAATCCACAAAGACCATGGTCGTGTCCAAATAAAGATTGCGGTAGCTGCCGATTAACTCTGCATATTCGGAGATCTCTCTGGCACCCATATGGGCAACGATCACCTTTAGATCGGGATAGGTTTGCATAAAAGGAAGAAAATGAGAAATTCCGGTGAAGTCTCCCGGTAAAGGAGCATTGCCAGTATGAATCACCAAGGGAATCGATACACTTTCCAAATAACGAAAAGTTTGTTTCAATTCCTTTCGATTCAGATCCAGTTTGGAAACTTCGCAATGAAGTTTGAATCCTAAAAATCCGTATTCTTCTACCGCTTTTTTTACGTAAGTTTCCACTCCCTCTTCCGGATAAAAAGTTCCGAAAGGAACCGCACCTTCCCAATTTCTCCAATGAGAATGAATCCAATCGTTGAGAGACTCAGCCATATCCGGCTTATGAGCATAATTTAAAGTGGTAAATCGTTTGAATCCGTTTTTATGAAGACGCAAAACCCTTTCCTCTTCCGCATAACGATATGCTATCGCCCAGCCCACCTTATCGAACCATTTCCAAATCAATTTCATCACTACTTCCGGGAAAAAATGGCAGTGAATATCGAAAAGGTAAGGAATGTTTAATTTTTTAAGTAAGTTTAGATGAGGAGGATTTTCTTCATCGAGTAAGGGAGGAAAAACTCCTTTTTCCTTCCAAGGGAAAGGAGAAAGGAGTCTTTGTTCTTCCGAATTAGACGGACTCACTTCCCCCGTTTCCCCGTGAAAACAGGCGAAACAAGGAAGTAAATCTGAGGAAGGATGGATCACTAAACTGCTGCTAGGATCTTTTTTCTGCCTTTGATTTTCGTAAGATTGGCGGCCAAGATGGCGGCACTATCCAGCAAATAACTTTGAGTGAGTGCTTTTCTGCCTTCTCTTCTTTCCACTTTCGCACGAGGAATGTTTCTTTCCATCAACATACTTACATGGAAACGAGCAGCGGATTCTACCACTTCGAAAGCCAATTCTTCTCTTAAAGTTCCCGAACTGGAATCGATTCCGGTGAACTCGTTTACAACGGATTCCAAGGAAGACCAAAGTTCTTTGAGTTCGGAAGAAGGAGAAAATTTCGCCATTTCTTCCTTAACATATTCTCTGAAAATTCCAGTCTCAGTCATACCGGAAACGATTCCTCCGATACAAGCAACCGTCTGTAACTGAGTCGTTCCTTCGTAGATATTCGTAATACGCACGTCTCTATAGATACGAGCTACATCATAGTCTTCCGTATATCCGGAACCCCCGTGGATCTGTAATGCATCGTAGGCGACTAAGTTTGCGATCTCAGTGATGTAGTATTTGGAGAGAGGAGTGAACAAAGAAGCGAGTTTTTCCCATTTTTTGAAGTTTTCATCCTTTCTAATTTCCTTTTCGGAAATTCCGTTCATCCTGCCTCTTTCTTCCTTCCAACGATAAAGATCCACTGCACGGCTTGCTTCGTAAAGAATGCATCGCATTCCTGCGACTTCTCTTTCCATACGATCCAACATCTTCTTTACCGCAGGGATTTGATCGATTGTTTTTCCGAATTGCACACGTTCGGTGGCATATTTAAGGCCTTCGAAATAAGCCGCGGATGCGATTCCCATCGCTTGCGCTGCGATATTCAAACGTGCTTGGTTCATCATCGCCATGGAATATTTGACCAAACCTTTTCCTTCGTCCCCGATCAAAATGCCGGGAGAATTTTCGAACACAACTTCACAAGTAGGAGAACAGTGAAGTCCCATTTTCTTTTCGATGGAAGCCACATATACGTCTTTGGAGTGAACCAAAAAGAAAGAAAGACCTCTCGCACCGCTTGTAGTGGAGCCGGTTCGAGCCAATGTCAATATGATGGAAGGTGCCTTATCGAAACCGCAGGCATGAGTGATGAATCGTTTGGTTCCTGTGATTTTCCAAACTCCGTCCTCTCCTTTTACAGCTTTTGTCTGTAAGTTGGGAAGGTCGGATCCGTAGTTCGGCTCAGTAAGAGCCATCGCTCCGCAAAGTTCTCCCGCAGCCATCTTAGGAACATATTCTTGAATCATTTCTTCTGTTCCGAATCGTTCCACTGTTTCCGCAAGATTCATACAACCTAAAGTGATCGCAAGACCTCCGTCGGCACGAGAAACGGATTCGGATAACATAGATTGTACGACAGAAGGAAGACCGATTCCGCCGTAATGTCTGTGGATTCCGTAAGGAAGAAGACCTGCGGATTTGATTTTTTCAATCACATCGATCATCTCTTTAGGGAAAGTCACCTTTCCGTCGTTATATTTCAAACCGACTTCATCCATCACTTTCGCTACTTGAGAAATGTCTCGGCCGGCAATGTCTCCGCCCGCTTCCAATGTAGATTTGTAAAATTCGATTGCGTCTTCGTAATTTCCGGGAGCAAAAGCCAGTTCTTCCTGGCCTGTTTTTTGATAGGCTTCGTAGTCTGCGAAATTCTCTTCGTAAGCGTCTATGATCTCTTTCCAATCGGTAAGAGAATCGAAATGGTCGCGCAAATCAGCGTTATCGCTAAAATAATTGTTAGATATCATGGGAGGATCTCCAGAATAGATCTTGTTCAAGATCAAGTTTTCAGTTCGTTTCGGGGATCACAAACGATTTTTAAGAACGGGATTCTCCCGATTTTCCATATTTAATGCAGTTAAATTTAATCGAATCCTTTCATCATTCCCAAAGAAGTGTTATTTGATTTTTTCCGCCAAAGAAGCGATCTCGGAAATATGTTCCCGAAGCACTCTTGTATTCTCCGCCACCAATTGGACCGCATCTTCTATATTCTGTGCGGCTGCCATCACTTCCTTGTTCCCTAAAGTCTGTTCGCTTGCGATGGTTTCCAATTGAGAAGACAACTCTTTCAATTCTTTTTGAGAGGAAACCACTCTGGAATTCAAACTCTGCATCTCTATGATCTTATCGTTAAAGATGCGCACGCTGGCTTCGATATGTGAAATTTCTTTCTCTTGGCCAACAGCCAAATCGGAGGCTTCCATTGCGGACAGATTTCCTTTATCCAAATCGGATTTCGATTTTTGAATGGTTTTGGAAATGATGCTGGCATTGGATGCGGAACTTTCCGCAAGCTTCCCTACTTCTTGAGCGACCACTGCGAAACCTCTTCCGTGTTCTCCCGCTCTTGCCGCTTCGATTGAAGCATTTAACGCAAGCAAGTTGGTTCTATCTGCGATTTCTTTCATGATTTGATTCACTTCTTCCACTTTTTGAAAAGACGATTTCACTTCCTCCAAAGAAGAATTCAAAGCGTTCATGGCCAGGGAAACTTTATTACTGAATGCGGAAGATTGATTTACCTGATTGGAGATTTCTCCGATTTCATTTCTCACTTCTTTTACGATCAGATCCAAATTAAAACTTTCATCATTGAGTTTGCCTATCTTTTGGTATTGATCCCGCACGAACTCTGCGGAACTTTCCGTAGACTGGGAAATTTCAGTGAGGGAGGCGCTGATTTCCTCAATGGAAGCTGCTTGTGTTTGGATTTGCGAATTCAAATCCTCGGCAAACAATTGTAAGGCATCTACGGAGACGTTTAGTTTTTCCGCAGTGATAAGCATGTTTTCTTTCTGCTTTTCCACGATTAAGGAATGTTCGTCGGCTTGTTTCTTTTCCCGAAGCGCTTGGTCCTTAATTTCTACGAGAAGATTCACCATTCTACCGGTTGCGAACGTAGCCATTCCTAAAAAAGTCACCTTTACGATTTCTATCGGCAAAGAAAGAGCGTACGCAAGTTTATGAGTGTCCGTTCTATCTACGAATTCCACTCCCATTATATGAGCGATCCAAAGTGCGGCCACATCCATAAGAGACAGAAGCACCCCTACTACGATCGTTTGGCGCTGAGAAAAAAGAAAACCGGAATAAAGAATCACAAAAAAACTGATCACATAATTGATTCCTAACTTTAAGGCGCCGGAAGCGATGTCTAAATCGATCATTTGCTGCCCCAGTGTATTGAAACTTAAAAGAAACACATCGCCCAAAGTGAAATAAAAAGCATGAGGATCCAAATTCTTCCGAAGTCGGTACGCCTGTAAGGCGGAACTGACCCCGTACAAAGAAGTGGAAATCACCATTAGAGCCAACTGTTCTTTTCGCAAAGAACCAAGAGCACCTATAATGCCCGCCACATAGAGAAAAAATAAAAAAATACGAATCGAATTGATGTTCTTTGCAGAACGAACGGAATATACATCCATACCCCAAAATTGTTTCCGTTTCCCCTTTCTGACAACCAAATAGTTCCTTCTTTTATCCCATCTGTATAACAGATGCAACTTTGTTGCAAAAATTCTTGACAAAATTTCCCTACGATCCCAAAAATGCAATTCAGTTGCAAATGCAATATAATTGCAAAGAGGTATTGTTTTGAAAAGGGTTCCCGTTACGGTTTTATCAGGATTTTTAGGAGCAGGCAAAACGACTCTGCTCAATCACATTTTAAACAACAGAGAAGGTAAAAAAGTCGCAGTCATCGTAAACGATATGAGCGAAGTGAACATCGATTCCTCCTTAATTGCCAACGGAGGAGCCAATCTGTCACGCACCAACGAGAAGTTAGTCGAAATGTCCAACGGATGTATCTGCTGCACTCTAAGAGAAGATCTTTTAGCGGAAATCACCGAACTTGCCAAAGACGGAAAATTCGATTACATACTGATAGAATCGACGGGAGTATCCGAGCCCCTTCCCATCGCGGAAACATTCACTTTCGAAGATGAGAACGGAACGAGTCTTTCCGAAATCGCAGAACTAGATACGATGGTCACCGTGGTAGATGCGGTTCATTTCCTGAAAGATTTTTCAAGCTTAGAGATTCTGAAAGATAGAAATTGGGAAGCAGGAGAAGAAGATGAAAGAGGAGTCGTAGATCTTCTGGTAGATCAAGTGGAATTTGCAAACGTAATCGTTGTGAATAAAATCAGTCTTCTTGCCGAAGAAAAGAAAAACAGACTTCTCACCATCATCAAAAGTCTGAATGCGGATGCGGATATCATCACAACGGATTTCAGCAAGGTGGATTTGAATCGAATTCTACATACCAAAAAATTCGATTTTGAAAAAGCAAGTGAGTCTCCTCTTTGGCTGAAAGAACTGAGAGGAGAACATAAACCGGAAACGGAAGAATACGGAATCAAAAGTTTCGTATACAAATCCAGAATTCCCTTTCATCCGAAACGACTTATGGATTGGCTTGAAACCGAAAAACAAGGATTAGTGCGAGCCAAAGGGTTCGTATGGCTTGCCACCAAAATGGATTGGGTGATTTTATATTCCTTAGCCGGGAGCATCGACTCTTACAGACCGGAAGGTTTTTGGTGGGCGGCAGTGGAAGATTCTGAAATTCCGGATGATCCTATCATACAAAAAAACCTAATGGAAAATTGGGAAGAACCCTGGGGAGACAGAAGACAAGAAATCGTATTCATCGGAATCGATTGGAATGAAAAAAAGATCAGACAATCACTTGATGCTTGTTTGTTGACGGAATCCGAATTTTCACTCGGGCCTGAGGAGTGGAGTTTATTCGAAGACCCTTTTCCTGACTGGGATTTCGATCGGGAAGAAAATTCTTCGGAAAAGGAGTCCGCTTTATGAATGTTTATTTGGGAGATATAAAAATCGAACTTATAGGAAAACGGCCGCAAACAGGATTTTCTCTTCAGAAAACTTTTTCGATTCCCGCAGCCTATAACACAAAACGCGCCCTGAAAAACGATTCCTTAAAGAAAGGCTGGGTCATCATATCCACCTTACCGAATATCAAGTCGAATGAATGTTCTATGCAGATATTGAATCTGGAAAACGAAATCAAAAAACTGAATGAAAAGATTCGAATCTTTCATATTGCCTGCGACTCTCCCGATCATTGGGAAGGAGTTAAGGAACTGCATCCTTCTCTCAAAGCGAAAGGGTTTTGTCTGAACCTAGCAGCAAAAAAAGATGTTATGAATTTTAAAGAAAGTTTCGGTGTAGGAGTGAAAGGTTCGGAAAGAATCGCACACGGACTCTTTGCCTTTCGGGATGGAAAACTCATTGGTTCACTCATCCCGAAACAACAATATGGAATTCCCAATATAAAGGGATTTCTTAAATCTTTAGGGTTTTGATTTGGATCTCCATGCGTTCCATTCCTGTTTGGTACGGAAGTGTTCTCCTGTAACTGCGGCTAACGCATAGTAGGATAACTTTCTCTTTTCCGGATGTTCTCCGTTGACATGATCGAATAGAATCGGAATGGAGTTTTTATCTTTTCTACGAGCGATCTCTTCCATGGCAGGTCTGTAAACGTCCGCATCGGAAGAAAGGGTCGCTTTTTCTATGGCGATTCTAGCTTCCTCGGAATCGATCTGTCCGATTGCGGAAAGAATTTGAGGAGCCATTTTAGGTCTGTTTTCCAAAAGGCGAATCAATGTAGGAAGAGAGTCCGCTTCTCCGATGGAACCGAGTGCCTCTAAAGAATACGATACCAATTTGGGATCGGAACTTTCCACTGCTTTCAAAAGATCGGGGATCGCTTCTTTTGCCTGCATCACACCCAAAGCCCAAGCGGAACCGTATGGACCTTCCTTTTCTCCGGAAAGTAAAATTTTACGTAAAACGGGAATGGATCTTTTGTCACCTAACCATCCTAATGCTTCCGCATATGAATCCCTCTCCGGTGCTTTCTGATTCAAAAGAAGTTCTTCCAATTTTTCTCTGGCAGGAGCAAATTTCTGTCTTCCTAAAATCTTAGCGGCACTCCCCCAGGTGTATTGTTTATCGGAAGAAAGAAGTTTGAGAGCTTTTTCTCCCGCTTCCTTGGAAGGAATAGAAGCAAGAACATCCGTTACATACAGTCGGGTTTCGTTCGTTTTGGATTCGATCAGAGGGAAAGTCATAGAAATGATTTTCGGGTCTCCGATTTCTATGAGGGCCATGGAAGCATTTTCCTTTCCTTTGGAATAGGAATGATCCAGCGCCTTTACTAAGTTAGGGATTCCTAATTTACTTTTAACTCTTCCCAAAGCAAGATAGGCCGCAGCAAGGCTGGGAGAATCATCCTGAACTTCCGTAATTCGAATTAAATAATTTTCAGAAGGAGCATAACCCAATTTTCCCAAAGCCATCGCATAGGTTTTGTCTTTTTCCCTGTCTTTGTTTTTCAAAGCTAAAGCCAATATATTGGCTCCTTGGTCCTTGGCTCCGATTTGCACTAGAGCTTCCACAGTCTGAAGGCGCAAAGTAGCATCTTCCGAATTCAAAAGCGGAAATATATTTTTTCCTGCTTTCACATCTTTCATCCTTGTCAGTGCATCCAGATACACATCCTTAGGATTTTCTTTGTCCGTCTCCAGTAAGCTAACAATGTTTTGTGTGGACGATTTGTCCTGTAGGTCTCCCAGCGCAATCGCCGCACCGGCTCTCACTCCCGGTTCCGTATCTTTCAAAAGAGTTTTGAGTTTAGGAATGCTTTTTTTCTCCTGCCTGCTTCCCAATTGGATGGCGGCTTGAGACCTGAGAAAAACATCTTTGGAATCTAAATCTGCGAGTAACTTCTCCGTTGGAACTTCTTCTTCCACAGTCATTTCCACCTGAAGGTCTGGTTTGGTAGGTCCCGCTTCGCAATGAGCGAAGGCAAATCCCAAAAGAATCAAAATAAGAAATCGTTTCAAATGATTTTGCATAAGGAAAGTATATTCTAAACGCCGGTGATTATTGTGTAAATTTGAAAAAGAAAAAGGAAGGTGGAAAGAAAGGAAAAAAGGAAGACTCGCCGAATCGTAGTTTATCGGCTCATCTTCCTTAGAACGGTTAGGATTTAGGAACTTGGCTTCTTACTTCTTGCAAAGTAGAAAGTTCTTTTTTCCACACTTTAAGATCCCTTTCCGCATTCAGCTTGTCTGCCGCAGCGGTTTGGTTATTTTCCATCCAATATTCGATCATTTGAATTCTGGATTCCAATTCGTGGATCTTATAATCGAAGTAAATTTTTTGTTCCGCAGGAGCAGGTCGGGAAGGTTCCGAAGGAGGGTTGCCATTCGGCTCCGACCATTTGTTTTTAGAGATAGAACTTGCAAAATTGGCTTCCAACGCAGTGAAAGTTTCCATATTTTCCTTCGCTTCTTTCTCTTCGGCTTCCGTCATGGCGGGTCGAATTTCCTTAGGAATATAAAAGTTTTTAGGATACTTCGCTGCGAAGTCTCTCCATTCTTCTTTTATTTTCTCTTTTCGATTCGGTTGTCTTTCCAGAGCAAAAGGCCAAAGTTTTTCGGCCTGGCTGAGTTCATCTTCTTCAGGGGCAGGAGCATCGGCAAACTCCGGATCATCGAATAAACTTTTTGCCCTCTTGGCCAAAGGAATGTCGGAATCATCTTCCGCACTCACCTTGTTTCTAGGATCGACATCCTCGTCTCCCTTTTGAAAACCTAAAATAGCGAGGAAAACCAGGGCTACAAGCCCTAGTCCTCCTATTAACCATTTGTTACGTTCCGTCATGACGAATACCTTCCTGTTATGCGAAGATAGAAATCACCCAAGAAATCGCTTGGCCGAAGATGTTTTCCGTTAGGAAACCTTTCAAGTCCACTGGGTTTCTGTTCAAGCTGTCGTAATACCAAGCAGTGTATTCACTTACAGCAGGAATAGAGTAACCATAACGAGAGTTAATCGCTTTGATAAGTTCGTTTGCGAACAAAGAGTGACCATACATGTTCGGGTGAACTCCGTCTAGTCCGAAAACACCAGGTTGGTTCGGTAGAGGCCAGTTCGCACGAGCGTTTCCTGGGCTCCATCCGTCAGCGCTGCGGATCGGTCTTCCGTTTTCTTTCAAATCATCAAAGATCACTTTCAAATCCGCTACCGCAAAACGCATAGTAGCTGCTTGTGCTTTGATTTCATTGTTCAACATAGTTAAGAAGTTAGAGATAGTAACGATTTCGGAAGAATCCAAAACTTGGTTCGGATTGGATACAGAGCTTCTATAGAAAGCTTTCAATCCGCTGTAGTTAGATCTGCCTTGTGGATCGTTGTATTTTTCCAAATACGCGATGGAAGTTACGTTAGGAATAGTGAAGAGAACTCCACCTTTCAAAGATCCCATAGCAGCCATTCTTCTGAAAAATTCACGAATGTCTCTTTTGTAACGAGCTTCATCCAAACAATCCAAAGATGTATGAAGAGCAGTACAGAGAACGTGGTTTGCACCTGCAGTTCCGAATAGGAAAGTAGGTTTTACTTTTTCCATGATTTGAGTTTGTGTTCCCGCATCACGAAGTCCGAATTGGTGGAATTTGTCCGGTTCTTGGCAATCCGCAACAGTCACCCAACGATAAGTGTACCAGTACCAAGTTTCCCAGTACCATTGTTTTTCTTGTTTGGTAGCAGTGATGTCTTCACATTTACCGGAAGTCTTAAGGAGGGAAGTATATTCAGCACCTGTGATTCCTGCGTGAGTAGGAAGAGCAACGGTTCTTTCATTTCCACCGATGATGCTGCTTGCGATACAGAAAACGCCGCAGTTCCATTTCAAAACATCTTCCAAGTTTACATAAGGCCCTTTGAGCTCATTGTAAGAAACGGAAGTTCCTGCTTGTTTAGAAACAAGGACAGGGTAAGCCCAATCTTGAGTTTTCTTTTCTACGGTAACTCCGAAAAAGCCATGGCTTAGGGAATCCCCTACAACACCTACTTTTTGGAACATTTGTGCCTGAGTTTGCGACCAAACCGGCATGGAACTGAATAATAGAGCAAGAAATAGCCCTAAACCAACGAATCTTTTCATTTTTCCCTCCAAACGGAACATATTTAACACATTTTCTTCAATTGCAACATTTTTGTGCATTTTTGAACCAGTGTCAAGATTTTTGGAAAAAAGTTTTTAAAAAAATTCAGATTTATGTCCTAATTTGCTTCCCCCTCATTCTAAGCCCAAGGAAAGTCCGAACCTATGCATTTAAATACGATCCAAAGCCTCACCGCGAACCTTCTTTATTCTACATTTGTTTCTATTGGCTCGGTAGCAGAACTCCATATCGACGAAAAGCAGGACCAAGAAACTGCGATGGGAATCTTAAATTATACCCTTTCCTTGCTGGATGACTCCCGAAAATCCATCCAAACCTCTCTTTCCGACAAAGGAATCGGGCTGGAATACCAAAACTTTTTAGAAGGAGCTTACGAAGCCTTGGGTTATATGAAAAAACAAACGGAATCTTATGTGTTATATGCGAACACTGGAAACAAAGACTATATCGATGAATTCGAAATAGCAAGAACCAGCGCTTGGAATAAAATCAGCGAAGTTTTAGGAATCGGTTAGATTTTCGCTTTTCCGAAAGATACGTAAAATCAAGATCAACGGAAAATATCCATGAAAACAATTCGAACTCTTTGTTTCCTCTCTCTAGTTTGGACAGCAGCTTTTTCTTTCTCCCATTTGCAGGCAGAACCTAAAAAAGAAAAACCATCCACAGCCCCTACTCCTCTGCTTTTGGAATCGATAGGCACTTTATCCGCACAAGGAGTTTACCTCACCTATATGTCGATAGGTGCTCTTTCCGACGGATTTGTGGCGCAAGTTTACGATAAGGAAGCGGCACAGTCCATCATGACATCCTATGTTCATCTTTCCAAAATCTGCCAAACGCAACTTTCCAAACTTTTGAAAGAAGGAAACCTGTCTTCCGAAGATAAAAAATACATTCGCGAAATTGAAATCACATACGGCCACTTGATCAACCAAGGACAAGCGATCATCGATTATATAGAATCCTCAGACCAAACCCACCTGAAAACATTCGAAAGCAACAGGCTGGAAGCGGGAAAAAGAATCGAAAAGTTAATTCAACAGAACTAAGAGTTCGTCTTTTGTCTGGGAAAAAAGTTTTTTCCTTTTTCCCAGAGGAAACAAAACAGAAGGATCGCAATCAAATACATGCAAGAGAATAAAAAGCTGGCAAACTCAGGGTTTGCCGTTAGTTGTTTGAAGTTTCCATACAGATAAGATCGCAGTTTGGAAAACACACTCAATCGAGTGACAAACCCTGTTAGAAAAAAAACAAGTAGAGCATTTCTTCCATAAAGACCAAAACCCAACCTACTTCCTAAAGAAAACTTCTCCCACACAACAAACAAAGAACACAAACATTCGGAGAGAAAGGCAGTGAAAAAGATAAAGCTGAGAGACCAATTCGTTTTATTCAAAGGAAAGATTAAAGAAAACGCAAACGAAAGAACAGGATAGACCAGAAATTCAAATCGACACCTAAGGAACAAATTTCCATCCGAATACTTTTTTCTTCTGAGAAAAGAAACTGCACCTAACATCACTGTAAGAAATGCGGGAATCGAGCTGAAAATCCCTTCGGGATCATAGTTTTTTGTTTCTTTCCAAAGATGATTTCCGAATACGAAACGATCCGTAAGTGCGCCGAGAGTATTAGACACCAGAGGTTCTTCCTTAACGAAAGAAATAGAATTCGAATCGGATGAAATGGAGAAAAAACGGTTTAAACAGGCAAAGCAGATCACAAGTAAAAAAAGAATCCAAATGGAGGGAAAAAACTTTTGTTTCGGTACATATCGTATCCAAACGGCGCCGCAAAAATAGAGTAAGGCGATTCTTTGCAGAACTCCGGGAATCCGAAACGTTTCCCAGTCCCATTTCGGAAACAAGGATAAAAACAAACCCATGAGAAACAGGGCGGTACTTCGAAACAAAATTCGTTTCCAAAAATCGGAGAGGGATTCCTCGCTTCGTTTGGAAGAAGAGATCATTAAACTGTAACCGACAGCCCACAAAAACAAAGGAAACACCAGGTCGGCCAAATGAAACCCGTTTCCTTCCGCATGTTTGAGTTGAGGATAAATGAAACCCCAAGAACCGGGGACATTTACGAATAACATTAAAAAGACGGCAAAACCGCGAAGATGATCTAAATATTGTTTTCTTTCAAACGAATCGGCCATTCTTATTATGGTTTTCCAAAACGGAAAGAATCGTAGACTCTTCCCATTCGTCAATCACAGCACCGTTTCCTTTGATATAAACCAAAATATCGGCTCTTTCGTGATTGGGAACTTTTACCAATTCGTGCAAAACCAAAGAGAGTCGTAAGGAATCTCTTTCTTTGGGCTTTTTATTTTTTTCCTCGGTAAGATTGAATTTCTCCTGCACCGACAAACAAAACAATTCCCAAACATGCACCGAATCCAGAATGCCCTGCAGAATGTCTTTGCTCTTTTTATCTTTATCGGATTCCAACTGATCTCTGGAAACCATCATCATTCTCAGATAATAATACAAAGTGGGGCTGTTGAGAAGGATCTTTCTAATTTCGTTCTCGCGCAAATTGGCGAAAATTCCCAGAAGAGCCTGCATGGTAAACGAATTGCCTTCCAAGATGTCGAAATAGGCTTCCCAGGTTTGCGGATCCAAATTGGCAAGAAGATGGATCTTCAAAGTGGGATCTCGATCCATTTCTTCGGAGAGGGAAAGAATCTTCAAACTCTGAAGAGGGTCTAACATCGTTTTGACTTGGGAAAAATAATTCCCAGATTCAAAATTGCCAGAAATAAATTGTTTTCCGTAACCGAAATAAATGAACCTCAGAAGAAGTGAGGAGGGAAACTCTTCCTTATTCAGAAGAACTCGAGTTTCCGATTCGGAACGAAACAACCAAAGGTATTCGAAAATGAGATCGCAAAAAGCTTCATCTTTCTGCATGATCTCCACCCAATCCCGGATATGTTCTCCTTCATGGATTTGCTGAAAAAAATCCAACATTTCCTTGGGGGACGAATTTTTCCAGAATTCGGAGTTTTTCCAAAGCACAACCAAAGATGAATCACTAAACTTTTGGTTCAGTCAAGTATTTATTCCGAATTTAAGGAACCGCCTTACAGAAAATTAAATGCTCAACCATTGAACATAAATTTGACGAATATGACAAAATCATTCTTCGATCCAAAGAGCGTGCACTGTGTCAAAATATTCTTTCACCTTCAGGATCTTGCCGTCGGAAAGAGTGATTAGAAAATGATAATGATTGTTGTATTTTTTCTGATTCGATTTACGAACCGCATTCGATTCCGCGATCAAACTCACTCTGTCATCCTCTGCGGTCATTTCCTTCAAAGTGAAAGTGAAATGATCGAAGTTTCTATGGATCATTTTCAAACCGAGACTGATTTTTCTCTTATCGTAATCTCCGGAAACTGGTACATTTCCCATGATCCACCAATGCAAATCTTCCGAAAAAAGGAGAAAGGCTTCCGTTAATTTCTGTTCATTGATCAATCCGAAAAACTTTTTTACAACATCTTTATTAAATTCTAAATTCGACATATTTTTCCTCGTTTTATTCTAAACATTCAATATACATATCTAAAGAAATAAGTCCTTCATTTGAGACTTCATCAGCTCGATTACTTTTCTGTCCTTTGTCAGAGAAAAAAGCCTCAAACCTCCCAAATACAAAAGATACAGTTGCAGGGAAATCGAATCCAATTTCTCTCCTTTTCTGTTTCGATCGAACTTTCCTACGCATACTTTAATGGTTTCAATTACCTTTCTGATCGCATTTGTCCTCGCAGTATCAAATTGGCTCAGATGAGATATTTCTCCGGAAAACAAAGCGATAGGACAGTCTTTTCTGGAATTATTTCTTTGCTCTCTTACGATAAAACTCACCCACTTATCTATAAAATCGGAAATGGAATCGGAACGATCCAGCATCTTCAACATAACAAGGTTTTGCTGAACTGCCAGATGATTCAGATACTCATTCCCTAAATCGTCTTTAGATTCGAAATGATCGTAAAGAGTCTTCTTATAGGCACTCGCATTCTGCAGGATCTCGGAAATACCGGTCGCCTGATACCCCTTATCCCGGAACAAAGAGAAGGAACTGTCCAATATTTTTTCTTTTATTTTCATATTTCCTCGAATTAAAAGTAGACCGATCAGTTCACTTTTTCAACTTTAGGTAGACTGACCGGTTCACTTTCTTTTAAAAAAAGAGCAGGTCAAATTCTTTTTTTGTCTTTAGGAGGACGGAAATGAAAGCGGAAGAATTATTTATTTCAGCCAAAGACGGTTTTACCTTAAGTTTGAGTTACTTCCCTGCGGAGAATACGGATAAAAAACAAGTCATAGCCATCCATTCTGCGGTAGGAGTGAGAAAAAGTTTTTATTCTCCTTTAGCGAAGTTCCTGGCAGGAAACGGATATCACGTTTTTACACTGGACTACAGAGGAATCGGAGACTCAGGCAATCCTTATCAAGTAGAAGAAGGAATGCATGTTTGGGGAAGTTTGGATCTGGCAGCATTGCATGAATTCATTTTTCAAAAATTTCCTAATTCGAAACTTCATATATTGGGGCACAGCGGAGGAGGATGGCTCACAGGATTTTTACCACCTCCACAAAACTTAAGTTCAATGGTATTTCTTTGCGTAGGAAACGGTTACTACAATTCTTTCCCATTTCCTCAAAACATCAAAATATATGTATCTTGGAAATTTCTGATTCCTTATACAGTGAAAAAACACGGAGTTCTTCCTACGGGGAAAAGTTATTACGGACTTCCTCTTCCTAAAAACGTTGCTTTAGGTTGGGCGGAATACGGATTGAAAAAAGATTTTATCGAAGACTTCTCCCTCAACCCCAGGGCTAAATATTTGGAAAATTATAAAGTGAGTGCTCTCTCTTACAGTTTCAGTGATGATTCGGTTCTTCCGGAAAGTACCGTAAAATCGATGTTAGCAAAATTTGCAGGACTAAAAATTACGGAAAAACACATTCGCCCTGAAGAGATAGAAGAAAAAGAAATAGGACATTTCGGATTTTTAAGGCCTGGCCATAAGAAAAAACTATGGCCGGATCTTTTGGAATGGCTGGAAAAACAATAAAAGTCGATCCGTGGTGCGAAGACATGCTATTTCGCTTAATATTTGTTATTTTATTTTATCGACTCTTTGTCTCTGAAAATAATAAAACCTCTTCGGCTTAGTATCATAGAAATCCCAGTTTTGGAACATCATAATTCCGAATAATTCCACTATACGATGAGTCTCCATGGATGCGGTTCCCCCTACTCCTAAAGTCAAAGTAGTACTCATCGTGGTGTATTTTTCCCAACTCTGAATCTTAAATTGGGTTTCCCGGCTTTTAGCAAAAGCTTCGATATATTCCTTAGAAAGGATCTCCCTTAAGTTTCCGTTGATTGGAGAGGCGCTCCCAGTGGAGCAGAATCTTAAAAAAAACATGATTTCGCAATTCAAAGACAATCCTGAAACAACGAATCCGCCAGAGAAGTCCCCTTTTAGAATTTCTTCCTGATCATTGAGTATAGGAGAATACTTTCTCCAGCTTCGAGAATATTCTTCATTCATATACTTAGTAAAACCAACGTTTGATCCTAAAAAAAACGCTTCTGCCCCCGCTTCCAATCCATATCCGGGACGGATCACGAAAATATCAGAAATTCCGTATGCGATATTTCCCAAATACCGAACGGGAGCCATGAGAATATTTTTTACGGAAAATTCAGAATGCCTGTCTTCATTGAGTTTGTCCGCAAGTTCATTGTATTTGGCAGTCAAAGAAACATCAACTAACTTCGTGTTCTCGATCGTATTCTTAGCGAGCTGCATAGCGCTTGCGGAAAGTTCCTTTTTTTCTCTGGAAAGAGATTCATTCTTCATCTCTGACTCAAACAAAGATAAAGTATTTTCTTTCTCAGCAATATTCAAAAGTTCATTGATTTTGTTTGTTAAATAAACGGTTCCGATCTTTTTGATCTCGGAAGATCGTTTCTCGGAATTCACAAGTAAATCGGAATATTCCGTTTCAGGAAAAATTCCTTTCTTCATATTTTTGATGTAGGAAGTTCTCTCCGTAGATTTACGATCTGCGATATCGAAATCCCTGTTCCCCACGGAACGATGGATGCCATCGGAAAGGATATCTAAAAATGCATTTTCCAAAGAGCGAATCGAATCCTTCAAAACGGAACCTATTTTTTCATTCTTTGCGGAAGGATGTAACTTCTCCCATTCATCCAAATTCGAATGATAAACGGACAAAAACTTTTCAATGGATTCCCTGTTTAGATTTTTTCTTTCCTTCTCGAAATCCTCTGAAATTTTATCTATCCTCTCTTTCCATAGAATCCCCGTTACATTCTGTCTCCTAGAAGATACGGAAGAATAAAACTGTTCTATCCTTGATTTCGTTTCCGGCCTAAGTTCATCCAATACGGTGATGACTCTTCCGTAAATCTCCTCCCCTTCCTTGAACCTATCCATTTTCACTAAAAGATCCGCCTGGTTGATGTATCCTGCCAAACTGCCGATCAATTCTTGATCCGTTCGATTCGCACCTTCCAAATAAGGAATTTGAATTTTATCATCGGAAAGTTTTGGGATGGAAACCGCAATCGGAAGAATGGAATGATAAGAAGGAGCTTTATTTTTATCGATCACATACCCTTCATTTAACAAAGATTTACCGGCCTCTTTTGCAAAAAAGGGGATTTGAAAGTCTTCGCATGAAAAATGAACGGTCTTTTTGATTTGATAGGAATCGTTACTTCCTTTCTCCAAAAGATAAGTTTGAAAATAGAAAACATTTCCGTTCTTTTGGTATTCAGCATAAGCCAAATAATCAGGCTTATAAGGAGATTTGACGATTTGTTCCAAAAACCCGTTTCTGTCCCCACTGAAAGACAACACTAGACCTGCCTGCTTCAAAAGAGCGGCAAGAGCGTTGTCGTCCAAAATGGAAATATTTTTCGCTTCGGAAAGCAGCCCCTCCAACAAACCGGCACTGGCTTGAAAAGCGAACTGAGATTCCGACTTAGGAAGGACCGTCTGTAGATACAATCTTTTGTTCTCTTCCGATCGCAGAGAAGAGCCAAAACAAATAGAATACATAAAGACCCAAAAAGATATGGAAACTAAAGATTTCATAATTTATAAATACTCTCAGTTTCCCAATGTAAGAAAAAGGCGCAGAAAGCATAATCAAAATTTTGATCCGACTACCGCACAAGCTAAAAGCCTGAATCAATTTATATAACATAAGTTTATCGAATTTATAAAGAAAAATCTCATACTAAACGCAAATTACAAAATATTCGAATAGTAAAATGAACCAAAATATAGACAAACTCATTATAATAGGAATAATGATGTGATTTCGAAGAACGAATCTTACCTTCTACCGAATCACTTCCTTCAAATCGAGCAATCCAAGAAAAGGAATCATATACAATATAGGCTGAAACAGAACAGCCGTCACATCAAAGAAGAAGACATCAAACTTGCCCAGGATACACAACCACCTCCGTGAAAACAAAAGCGACCGAACCATATAACAAAAACAAGGAACGAGTTCTTATAAAACGTGACTGAAGCGAACAAAGCTCGTACCAAATCATTCGAAGGAAAGGCTACCGCGTACACCGTATAACTTTCATTATAATAACCAGAACTCATCAAAACTTTTTTCTTTTCCTTGGGGCGCTTCGAATCCATACTCCGATCGGAACTTTTATGAAGAACGACCGCGCTCTCCGCTGCAATCAAAGCGAAACAAACAGCATTTCCCGTGAGCGAGTAAAGACGTTTCCGCTTTGATTTACGCTACGATCGCTAGCGCGGGGTATACTTTCCCCGCCCTGATCATGGGTGGGGAATCCTCCCGCCACCCATGACCTCTCTCTATCATTTCCGCTTCGAAAGGACAACCTGTTTCCGAAACTTGGCATTTTTTTTAGTTTTCTTTTCGCTCTTTTGCCCATAACTTTTCACCTTTTTCACTTTTTTCAAAATAAGGAAAATATCTGTGGAAGGTACTACATGGAAATAGCTTGGTAAGTTGGATACAGTGAAAAAAAAAACGACACCTAACAAGAAATAGATGCCGTATTTTAAAGAATTTACTTAGATTAGAAAAAAAATTTATTTCCTGGAAACTTGCTGACTTAATTTTTCCAAAAGAGAATTGGCTTTTTCCAAATCTTTTTTAGCCTGAGCCACCTCCGCAAGCAACGCCTGATTCGTCGCACCTGACTCCAAAGAAGAGTTCAAGTCCAAATCCTCATTTTCTTTCTGAGCTTCTTCCATACCGTTCATAATGACCCCGATAAACAGGTTCAAGATGATCATAGTTCCCGACAAAACGAAGCTAATGAAAAATGCAGCTCCCAAAAGTGGTGTTGCGGAAGGATGCAGACACAACGCCTCGTTACCATCATAACCGAATTGATTGCATCCGTACATCTGAATGTACATCAGTTCCGTCCAACCTTCCAAAGTAACCACTCGGAACAAGGAAACCATCGCAATCGCAAGATTTCCGAAATGGATCGGATCGTTCGCCCCAAACATAAATACAGAGGCTACCCCGTAGATATAAAATTGCAGAAGAAGCAGAATCGATACATACCCCATAGAAGGAATACTTTTCAAAAGAGCGGAAACCAAAATCTGAAGTTTAGGAAGAGCGCGCACCAGCTTCAAAACCCTAAGAAGTCTCAAAAGTCTGAGGATAGTTACATACTGTCCGCCCCCTTCTCCTAAAGGCAAAAAAGTTGCGGCAACGATAAAAAAATCGAAAACGTTCCAACCGTCAAAAAAATACAGATACGGTTTTTTCCCAAAAGATAGCATCTTGATGATAATTTCCGCAATGAAAATGGAAATGATGATTTTGTCAGCGGAATGCAGAAGGGTTTCCCGTTCCTTTGCGAAATCATGATTCGTTTCTAGGCCGATCAAAATCCCGGCGAAAAGAATGACCAAGGTAATAAAATTTTGAAATTTTGCAGAGTCTGCGATCTTTTTTGCAATGGCAGTCAAGGAAATACTCCGGTTAGAAAATGGGTTTATAAAGTTGCAGACTATATGGAAGTCAACAACAATTTCCTTCAAATTTACTAATGACACACCCCTAGGAAATCTCCGCAAAGAAGCAATTTACTGTTCGTAAAATACCCGTAATACGAAATAAAAGGGGTATTATCAGGCATACTATAGATTTGGAAATTACTAGTTGAGAGGAAGCGGTTTTTCCTTTAACAGAAGTTTTATGTCATCAATCATAATTTTCACAGACTCACCCCTGTTTCCGTTATAGATTCCACGAAAACGTAGATTTTCATCTATCAGAAAGATCTGTTCCGAATGAACGAAATCTTTTACGGAATCTTTATTCGTAGTATTCGTGTCCGCTTGGAACGTATTCCTTGCCAGTCTAAAAATTTTTTCCCTATCTCCGGTAAGCAAACTCCATTTTTGAGGCCAAATCCCTTTTTCTTCTCCGAATTTCTTCAATTCGAAAGGAGTATCCAGATCAGGAGTCACCGAATAAGATACAATCTGTACTTTAGGTTCTTTTCCGTAGGCAGATTGAACGAATTTCAAATTTCTTATGATACTCGGGCAAATCCCGTGGCACTTAGCAAAGAAAAAGGATACGATCGTTATCTTATCTTTTAAATGAGTTTCCTTTATGTTCTGATCCAATTGGTTTTGGAAGGAAAAAGCATCCACCATCCTTACTTCCTCAGGAAGATCTCCCTGTTCCGACCAGAATGCCTCCAAGTCTTTTCCTCTAAAATAAGGAAGTTTATCCTTTTCCGGCTTTGCGAAAAAAGTGAGTGAGGAATCTTTTTTGCCGCTTTCCTGCTCCCAAGAATCACAACCAAACAAAATTAAGGTGAAAATAATAAGGGCACTGTAATGGAAAAAGGATTTCATCCTAACGAATGACTGTTTTTTGATTGGTTTCATCGCCTTTCAACTTAAAACAAAGTTTAGATCCCAAAACGCCATAAAGCCTTTCCGAAGTATAAGAATAATTGGCAAAGATCTTACCGTCTTTACGCCAAACTTTTTGGCCGATGAGGTTACCTTTTTCGAATCTTCCATAACGATAAGGATTCCCTTCCTCATGCCATTCCCAATGATCCCCATCGGACAGACCTTCCTCGTCATAGGAGAATTCGAATCTAGGCTTCCCGTCTTCATACCATCCCTTATGTACACCTATGCTTTTTCCGTTTCGATAAAAGTATTCAGCGGCTAACTGCCCGTTCAAATACGTGTCGTAAGTTCTGCCATCTTCCTTTCCTTCCTTCATTTCAGTTACCCGGATTATACCGTTCGGATGAACTGATTTCATGATCCCAGTAAAAGGAACTCCTTGGTAAAAATAGACGCTGTCATACCCTATCGAAAAATTAGGATCATTGTCCATACGTATGTCCGGACCCAATTCCTGTTTAGAGTTGCAATAGGATAAACAAAGAAAGGATAAAACGATAAAAAATAGATTTCTCATAGAAATACTAAGAATTACTGGGATGTCCCCGCTGTTCCTATGTATTTTCCTGATAAAATGATTCCGTTCACTTCGGATCCGTTATTCACATGATAATGGTAAGCAGTAGAGGAAGTTTTCGTAGAATTATAGTTAGCTGCCTGTGTCCAGGAAGTCGGAACCGAAGTAGTTTTGCCGGAGAGATTACATTGAGTCGTACTATTAGCACCTCCTAAACTGAACCCGGAAGTACCGTTTGCAGTATCATCGTGTTTTTTACCGAAGATCAAATAACCGTCCAAAGCGATTCCTACCAAATTACTGTCGTTATTTGTGAGTTTAGGAGGCTCTACGTGGTAATGATAAGCACCTGTGTTTGTAGGATGACCTTGAGAGGTATCGAAAGTATAGTATTCCGTAGATAAGGAATCTCCGGGAGCTGCTTGGTCGTTATAAATAACGATTCCGTTCGTAGAAACTCCGATAGCTCCAAAAGAACTGGCAGGTGCCGATGTGGAGGTATTATTCATGGGAACAGTTAAAGTGATGTTTTGTGATTTAATCAAATTAGGATTCGCTGAATTTTTCCCGGAAGAGTTTGTATATAAAGAGGATTCATACAAGGAACTGGTGCTTCCCCAATACACTGATTTATAAGTGGGAACGGATGTTGTTTTAAATACGTAATTGGAACCGCTGACGGATACAGTAACACAAGTAAAACTGTTCTTAATCCAGTCAGGCACTCCTGCGCCGAAAGAGGTAGTACAGGATGAAGAAGATAAAGCAAGCAAAGCCAAAAGAGTCACAGAATCCTTATTGTCGTCTTTCTTTTTTGTGCAATTCATCAGCAGGCAAGCGGTTAGGAAGGAAATCAGAAGGTGCTTTTTCATGGAAAAAATGTAAGTGGGTTCCGAAGGAAAAGCAAACTAAAAAAACAATATTGTCAAAATATTTCTGAAAAACCCACGTTAAAGTACGAAGGATCTGTTAGTTTCTTTTTCCTCCCCATTCAAGTCGTTTTCGTTTTCCCCATCACCCGATACAAGTTTGCGACTCCTTCACAAAGAAACGTCACCCAAGGACGTTTTAGAAAACTACTTAGAAACGAATTGCGGATGAGACAAAATCCTCTCTACCCATTCCTTCCTTTGAGCAGGATCCAAATTCTTCGGATAACGAGCGTCACTTTTCTCCCATCGGGAAAGCCATTCTTTGCCGAGTAATCCTGAAAGTTCCGATTCCGTATTTGGTTTTCCGGAATAAGCAACTGTAGTTTCCGATTTGGGACCGGATCCCAAACCCCTTCCCACCCAAAAACCGCTGTGGAGCAAAGAGGAACGCACAGCAGTGGATGCGGAATAAGTGTACAAACGAACCAGCCTGGAAGAATTTCGAAGCCGATCAAAGAGTTGTTCGAAAAAAGTATGAGTCCATAAGGAGGAATCCGTCTTAAAAGAAAACGGATCGTAAAAGATAAGATCGGGAATCTCTTTCTGTACAAAATGTACAGCAAAATCCCCTTCTACAAGTTCCCAAATCAGATTTTTAGAATCGGATTTCCAAACATTATATTTCAAGAGTTCCCAGGGCGCTTTGTGAAACAGATGGGGAAATTTTCCATTGTTCTTCAAAGCCAAACGAAGTGGATCTAAATCCGATTCGAAACTGATGATCTTTAAAGTGCGAGGAACTTCTATTTCTTCGAAACAACGAACCGCCATCATTGCGTTCGTGGCAGCGCCTAAACCTACGTCCCAAATCACAAGAGGAGCCGTATCGGAAGAAGAACGAAGTATTTCGGAAAGTCCGGATTGTTCTATATAAAGTTGCTTCGATTCCAAATAAGGATCGTTCACCGAATGCATCACTTCACCCGAACTTTTCTGGCGAACGCTCCAATACTCCCCAGCAGGATTTTCAATCAGCTCGTAATCCCCTAAACTTTTTTTACGGTTCGCTTTGGATGGTTTCAAACGATGGAAAGATGGATTCACATTATCGGTTCGATCCAATTCTTCCTTTTTTCTTTCATAAAAGGAAGCAAAAGTATCGGATAAAATTTCTTCCCGCATATCTTTCATTAATTTATGATAAAAATAAAGATTATGAATTCCTAATAAATGCCAGCCTAAGACTTCTTCCGTTTTCGTTAAATGATGCAGATAAGCTCGAGAATAGGAACAACAACAAGGGCAATCACAATCAGGATCCAAAATTTGATCTTCAAATTTATAAACAGTCCTATGAATCTGCAATTTACCTTTGCTCGTGAAAGCGACTCCTCTCTGAGCCAGCTCAGTAGGAATGGTACAGTCGAACATATCCACACCCCGATGCACAGCTTCCAATAAATCCAAAGGAGTGCCCACTCCCATTAAATACCTGGGAAGGTTCCTCGGGAGTAAGGAAGCGGAAAGTTCGCAGAAATCGTTTCTCTCTTCTTTGGTCTCACCTACTGCAAGACCCCCTATGGCAAACCCGTCAAACGGAAGTTGTGTGAGAACTTCCGCACTTCTTTTGCGTAAATCCGGAAAACAAGCACCCTGCACAATCCCGAACATAGACTGAGGAGAATCCCCTCTGGCATCCAAACTTCTTTTCGCCCAACGATGAGTGACTTCCATTGCGGACTTAGCTTTGGAATATTCGACCGTAGAAGGAACACATTCGTCCAACACCATCATAATATCGGAGCCGATCGCTTTCTGCATACCGATACTGATTTCCGGAGAAAGGAGGACGTTCTGGCCGTTCACATAACTTCGAAATACGGCACCTTCTTCCGTCATTTTTCGTGCATTCGGAAGACTGAAAATCTGGAACCCTCCCGAATCCGTAAGAACGGGTCTGTCCCAATTCATGAATTTATGAATCCCACCTAACTTTTGAAATACTTCCGGGCCGGGGCGAAGAAGGAGATGATAAGTATTGGCAAGTAGAACGTTGGAGCCCGCCGCCTTCAACGTTTCCACGGTTTGGGATTTCACGGTGGCCTGTGTTCCCACAGGCATAAAAATAGGCGTTTTTACTTCTCCGTGTAAGGTGGTGAAGCGAGCAGCTCGCGCTTTCGAGCCGGACGCCTCTTTCTCCAATATAAAGTCTAATCTGGACATGAAAGAATGACGGAAAGACGAGAACCTATTCTAAAGATCTTCGTCCGACCATCCTACATCCGATAAAAAGTCGTCATAGGAACCGTCAAACACAGTGATCTGATTGTTGTCGAAAACGATGAGTTTCGTAGCCACTGCTTTCAAGTGCATCTCATTGTGAGTGACCATCACTACGGAACCGTCAAATTCATCGATAGCTTCGATCAAGGAATCGCAGGATTGCATATCCAAGTGGTTCGTTGGTTCATCCAAAAAGAGAAGGTGGCAAGGAGTCACAAGAATCTTACCCAACATCACCCTGCTCTTTTCTCCTCCGGACAAAAACTTGATTTTTTTCAAAGCAGTGTCACCGGAAAACATAAGTCCTCCAGCGATGTTTCTGGATTTACCTTCCGTGCAGGATTTATCCGCACTCATAATTTCTTCCACGACTGTGGCATTTTCGTTTAAGCTGAGTTTGTTGGTTTGCCCGAAATAACCTTCTTTCAAAACGGGATGTTTGGAAACATTTCCTGAAACGGGAGAAAGCTCTCCCGCAAGGATCTTCAGCAATGTAGATTTTCCCTTACCGTTCTTTCCGATGATACAAATTCGATCTCGTTTGCCTACACTGATGGAAAAATCATCGATAAGCAAAGGCCCTTTTCCATCGTAAGAAAAGGAAATATTTTCTGCGGATAACATTTGATTTGCGCCAAAGGAAGCACTGTTGAAATAAAGCTCCAAATCTTCAATGTTCTCTAAAGCTTTCATCTCTCCCTGTTTCTCGAGTTTTTTCACACGGGACTGGGTTCTGCTGGCAAAACTCGCCTTAGCTTTGAACTTAGCGATGAAGATCTCTTCCTGTTTTCTTTTTTTGGCTTCATTCAAACGGGTCTTTTCGTAAATTTCTTCTTCCTGATTGATCTGGTTGTAGAGTTTGTCCGTATCTCCCTGTACTTTGATCGCCTTTGTGCGATGGATCGCCACCACATGAGTGACAACACTGTCCATAAAACTTCTGTCGTGAGTGATAAGAACAACTTCCCCTTCCCAGGACTTCAAAAAATCCTCAAGCCAACGGATCGTAACGATATCTAAATAGTTGTTAGGTTCATCTAACATCAACATATCGGGACCGGAAACTAAAAGTTTAGCCAGATTCATACGAATCTGATACCCGCCGGAAAACTCGGAAGGGTTTCTTTCCATGTCTTTCTCTGAGAAACCCAAACCGGAAAGGATCTTTTCCACTTTCCAAGTTTCGTATTCTTCTCCTTCAGGAAGTCCCAATGCGCATTCTTCCAAAACGGTAGGCATGGTGAAATGAAGATGCTGCTGTAAATGGCCGATCTTATAGTTTTTAGGAACCGTGATGGTTCCTGAGTCAGGTTCTACGCTTCCCAAAATGATTTGAAACAATGTGGACTTACCGTGACCGTTTCGCCCCACAATTCCGATCCTTTCACCTCTGTTGATGGCGAAGTTCAAATCTTCAAAAAGAACCTGTTTTCCGTAAGACTTATTCAGTCCAAAAATCTTTATCATCTGTTTTACTTTATTATTAAATTATACGAATTTACTTATTTTCAAAATTTTATAGTTCATTCCAGGAAATGGTTCCGACCGATCTGCGGATATTTCCTTTCTCGTCGATCTCAATGGGACTTCCCGGAAAGTCGGAACGAGTGAGGCTTTGAATCAACTTAACGGATCTCAATTGAGGATCCGGGTAAGGAATGCCGGGCACTTCCATTATTACAGGAATGATGTTTCCTTTCAAAAAATTGCCTTGTTTGTCCAAAGCAACTTGCAGAACCAAAGACAAACCGTTGTCTCCTTTTACGGAAAGAGTTCTATAACCCAAAAAGTTTCCTAAAGAATAAGCGATGAGTCTGTCTTTATAAATTTCCATTCCTCTGGGAACATGCGGCCCATGACCTAACACTAAATCGGCGCCTAAATCGATCATCCTATGGGAAAACTTCACCATATTTCCTCGGTTCTCTCCCAAGAAGATTTCTTCCTGATCGGGAGTATGAATCGCATTCGCTTCCGCTCCCGCATGGATGGAAAGAACCACCAGATCCGCATTTTGGACGGCTTCGTTTACCAAAGCTTCGGAAGCTTCGAAATTGGTGATCGAATTATGATATCTTTGGTAACTGAATCCGATGAATGCGATTTTCAGATTTTTCACAGTAGTGTATTGGATGAGACCTTTACCTCCGACTGCCAACATACCCGCATCGTTTATATTTTTAATCGTATCATTGAATCCTTGTTCCGTGAAGTCCATCGAATGATTGTTCACAACACTGAGAACGTTAAACCCTACATCTTTCATAAGTTTGGCATAATGAGGAGGAGTGCGAAACGCATAGGTATTGGGACGTTTGATGTCTTTTCCCGATTTAGGATAATCGGTGAGAGTGCTTTCGAAATTCCCGAATAAGATATCCGCACCGGAAAGATGTTCCTGCATAGGAGAGAACAATTTCGCTTCATCATCTATCAAATGGCTTTCGGGATAATTGGAGCCGGGAATGGTATCTCCCACCGCTTTGATGGTGAGCACTTGGTCTTCGTTTGCAATGGATGTCAGATGAGAATCGGTCTGTTGTTTTTTCAGAATGGTTTTGTTTTTTTCCCCGACGCAATTCAAAACGAGGGAAACGATCAAAATCAAAAAAACAAAACGGAAGGAAGAAGAAAGAGGTTTCTGCGGGAAGATCAATGGATTTTTCATTTCAACTTGGTTCAGATTTGATTCTTTTCTTTGGAAAATCCACGAGTCCACTCATTTTTGAAAAGAAAGGCTTATCGGATCCGTTTCTTCCCTTCGACCCTGTTTGGTTTTTAGGCTAAGAAGGAGAAATGAGGGAAGAAGTATTCAAATGCTCTAATATATACTTTTCGACTTTCTTCATCGCATCGATGGAAAGAGTGGTGAATTTAACTCCGGAAAGAAATAGATCTTCCCGGTTGGGATCTTTTTTACACCACATAACCAATCCTTGGCAGATGAATCTAAGAGTTTGGCCGGGAATATAAACGTTCAAACTTAAGATCGTATTCTTCGGAATTTCCTTATGACTTGTCATTTTAATTCCGACCGTGCTGATGTCGGTGATGACTCCTTCGTATCTTCCTCCCTCGGTCCAAAGAGTGAAGCTGAATTGAATATAGGTTTTTAATCTTTCCGTTTTGCGGATTTGGCTTTTATGAATGATTTTCGGTTTATGAATGGAGATGTATTCCCCTTCTCTTTCGGGAAGTATGGAAGATCTAAATTGAAAATTATAATTCGACATACTGAACTCTACCAAGATCGAACCGGAAATTTTTTCTCTCAGAAAGTTTTCGTCGATCTTGATTTTCATTCTGTCCGATTCCAAAGCGTCCAGTATTCCTTGAAATTTTTTTCCCTCAGGATTGTTTTCCTGAGGGAAAATCTGAACAGGAAGATTTTGTTGGAAAGCGGACATATCTATCTACCGTTTCAAAAACACATAACCGGTGATTCCCGCCCAAACGGCCATCATCAAATGAAAGACATGCCATCTTGCCAAAAGCCCGAACAATAATTCGTCTCCTGCTCCCACAACCAAACCAGCTAACAAAAGAATGATGCAGGATAGAATCGTAAGGAGACCTAAAAATCTTTTCGAATTTAGGAACATCTGTATCCCTGCCACCAAAGCGATGACGGTTGCGATGGCACCTACGGGAGTTTTGATCGCAGGAACCGACCCCAAAACGAAAGCGATTCCGAAAACGGCAGAAGCAGCGATAAGGATATAAGAAAATATCTTTTTCGTTTCCTTCAGATTTCCTGTAAGAAAAAGATAAGCACCCCCTAGAAGAATCAAACCGAAGACGGAATAAAAATCGGAACCGAATCTGTGTATACCCACAAGTTCATCGACCAAATTCAATCCGTAACGAGTCGCTCCCAAAAGAGCAACGGCACCTAACAATAATAAAGATATGGACGCCAGACTATGTCTGTATTTGCGGTCTTTCTTTTGAAACAAAGAAAAAGAAAACCAAAAGGACACGATCACAAGAACGATTTCAGAAACGGCATAATGCTGCATAGTTTTCCCCTAAACCCGTAGAAGACTAATATGGGAATTTTAGAATTCAAGCTTTTTCTTCTCCTTCCATCCCTCCTAGATTACTTGTCAAAGAAAAGGAGGCTCATATTCTGGAGTTATTATGACACTCCGCATCTTATGTTTATTCCTTCTTCTCCTCTCCTTCGGCTGCAAAAAACAAACAGTTTCCTTCGATGTTTGGTTGTCCGAAAACAAAAACGAGAAAGTAGTCAATCTTTCGAATAAGGAATTGGGAGATCTCCCCTCCTCCATAGAAACCCTGGAAGCTGTCGAAGAACTTACGTTACAGTACAACTCAATCTCCAAACTTCCCGACGAACTGGGAAATCTGAAGCGACTCAGAATTTTGAATCTTTTCGGAAATCCGATCCGCGAACTCCCAGAATCCCTCGGCGGACTGCAAAACTTGGAAATACTTCTTCTTGGCAGAACGGAAATCAGTTCGGTTCCTAAATTTTTACCGAAACTGGCTTCCTTAAAAACATTAGCCTTGGACGAAACCAAACTCACCCTTACGGAAGAGGATGTGGAAATCCTGGCACAAATTCCTAAATTGGAAATCTTGGATCTTACCCTTCTGAGAGAATTCAAAACCCTTCCTAAAAATATTTCCAAACTCTCTCATTTGAAAGAACTGCAAGTGCAGAAAGTCCTATTCGAAAAATCTGATGTAGCTCGATTGAGAGATGAACTTCCCAAAGTAAGAGTGAAACTATAAAGACTTAAATTTGCTGTTTTTCTGGGGGTAATGTCTTTTTCTTGGTCGTATCATGGCCAAATCCGAATCGGAAAACCCTTACTCTAAAACAGTATTGCTACCTACTACTGCCTTCCCTATGAAGGCAGACCTCGCCAGTCGAGAACCCAAACAAATCCAAATTTGGAAGCAAGAAAAAACGTTCTCTCGCATGAGAGAACTCAGAAAGGACAAACAAAAATTCGTTCTGCACGACGGGCCTCCTTATGCGAACGGAAATTTTCACTTAGGCCATGCATTGAATAAAATTCTGAAGGATATGATCGTAAAAAGTAAAAACCTAAGCGGTCATCCTGCGGACATGATTCCAGGCTGGGATTGCCACGGCCTTCCGATCGAAGTACAAGTATTAAAGAATCTTGGCAAAGAAGCTAGAAACACTTCCCCTTCCGAACTCAGAAAAAAATGCAGAGAGTATGCGGAAAAATTCGTCGCCAAACAGGGAGAAGACTTAAATCGCTTTCTCTGCTTTTGGGATGAAGACAATAAATATCTCACGATGGCTCCCGGCTTCGAAGCAAAAATCGTGGAAGTCTTCGGAGAACTTTTCAAAAAAGGTTATATCTACAAAGGTAAAAAGCCTGTTTATTGGTGTATCGATCTTGCTACCGCTCACGCAGAGGCGGAGATAGAATATCACAATCACACTTCTCCATCCATCTATGTTAAGTTTCCCATCCAAGGAGAAACAGATTCCTATTGCCTCATCTGGACGACCACTCCCTGGACTCTTCCTGCAAACTTGGCCATCTGCTTCAACGAAGAACTCGATTACGCTTTGTTTGACGGAGGAGAACAAGGAAAACTTATCTTAGCCACCGGTCTTGCGGAAACGGTTTCCCAAAAAACGGGAGTAAGTTTAACTAAAATTAAAGATTTAAGTTCGGATGATCTGAGAAAAATGATGTTCCGCCATCCTTTCCTGGATCAAAATTCCATCCCTCTCTTCGGAAACCACGTCACATTGGATGCGGGAACCGGATGCGTTCATACGGCACCTGGGCACGGAACGGACGACTATCGTGTAGGAATCGCAGCAGGATTAGAACCGTTCTCTCCTGTAGACGATTACGGTCGTTATACGGATGAATTCCCTATGATGAAAGGGATCAAAATCTGGGCCGCCAATCCGATGATTGTCGATCTACTGAAAGAAAAAGGAATGCTTCTGCATTATTCCGAATTCCAACACTCTTATCCTCACAGTTGGAGAAGTAAAAAACCTCTTATTTTCAGAGCGACTCCTCAATGGTTTTTTTCCATCGATTACAACGAATTGCGAAATCAATCCTTGGCAGCAGTAGACAAAGTAAAATGGATTCCCGATTGGGGAATCACACGCATTCGTTCCATGGTGGAATCCCGCCCTGACTGGTGTTTGTCTCGTCAAAGGAACTGGGGAGTTCCTATCCCATCGTTCACATGTAAATCCTGCGGACACACTCACCTAACCAAAGAAACGATTCAGCACTTCATCGAAATCGTCAAAAAAGAAGGGATCGAAGTTTGGTATGAAAGAGAAGCGGCGGATCTGCTTCCTACAGGAACCAAATGCGAGTCGTGCGGATCGGACGAACTCAAACAAGACAAAGACATTTTGGATGTTTGGTTCGACTCGGGAGTTTCCAACTTCGCAGTGTTTGGTGATTCTCCCGGCAAAGAACCTGCCGATCTTTATTTGGAAGGTTCCGACCAACATAGAGGCTGGTTCCAATCCTCCCTTTGGCCTTCCATGGCAATCAGAGGAGTTCCTCCTTACAAGGCGGTTCTCACTCACGGTTATACCTTGGACGACCAAGGAAGAGCGATGTCCAAATCCCTAGGAAACGGAATCGAACCTCAGGAAGTGATCGATGTTTACGGTGCGGATGTCCTTAGACTTTGGATCAGCTCCCAAGATTTCAGAGACGACCTTAGACTGACCAAAGACGGAATCAAATCCGTAGCGGATAACTACCGTAAGATTAGAAACACATTCCGTTATCTGTTAGGAAACACTTCTCCCGACATAGAAACCAACCCTCCGAGCGAGAACGATTTGGAACCGATCGATTCGTATTACCTTTCCCAACTGGCTTCTCTTACGGAAGAAGTTAAAAAACATTACGAAGCCTACCAGTTCCACTTGGTATATCAGAAGGTGCTTCTCTTCTGCACTGTGAACCTATCTCAGGATTATTTCGAAATCATTCGGGACAGAATGTATTGTGATGCGAAAGGTTCGAAAACAAGAAGATCCTCCGAATACGCACTCAGAGTGATTTTGGAAACGTTGACCGTTCTCACTGCACCGATCCTTTCGTTTACTGCGGAAGAAGTATGGAAAGAATCCGGCAAAAAAGATTCAGTATTCTTTCATGATTTCCCCGATCTAAACAAATTCAAAAATACGAAATCGGAAGAAACACTCTCTCTCATTTTCCAAACGAAAGAATCCGTTCAAAAGGCGTTAGAGGATGCACGACAAAAAGGGAAGATAGGAAAGTCTTTGGAGGCGAAAATCCGTCTAATTCCTAAAGAATCCGCAAACCCTCTTTCCGAATTCGGGAAAGAACAATTGGAACTTGTGTTCGTGGTATCCCAAGTGGAGATAGAGAAAGAAAACAGCTCTGAAGAAGAACTGTCCTCTCACAAGGGAGAACATTACACAATCCAAGTTCTGAAACCTAAGGAACATGAATGTCCTAGATGTTGGAGACACACTAGAGACAACCACAAGGAAGGGGAATTGTGCGGAAGATGTAAGGAAGTGGTCCAATGAACACCCAATTTTTGTTATCCGTAGACTGGAATTCCATAAGATTAGATATGTATCTTTTCGCTAGCCTATTTATCGTAGCGGGAACAAGTCACTTTCTGTTGGACAGGTTTTTCCTGAGGATTATGCCGAAGTGGGTTCCTTTTCCCAAGTTCGTAAATTATGCAAGCGGGCTTGCGGAGATTCTGTTAGGACTGCTTTTGTTTCCTGATTTAACTAGAAGTTATGCGGCATGGCTTTTGTTCGCACTTCTTCTTGCGGTTTGGCCTGCCAACTTCTACCATTATTTTTCAAGAAACAAAATGGATCCACCCAAATGGGTTCTTCTTGCCAGACTCCCTCTGCAAATTCCCCTTTTGTACTGGGCTTACAGTTTCACCTGGTAACTGTTAACTTCTTCTCAGTTTTCTAAGTAATTTTCCTAAAACGATGTCGGCTTCCGAAAGCCGACTGATTCCCGCCAAAAGAAAATAGATCACAATCGCAGGGCCGATCGAAATCACAAGAGAGACCCGGCTGAGATTTGCGTGCCCTAATCCGTAATTTTCTTTTCCCCAATCCATCCAAAACGGCTTCAGAAGAATCTCTCCTAAAAAGAGCCAAAGGACAAGCCCTACTAAAGGGAGGATCATTTTACCGACTCGAAAGGCGAGAGACTTCCAAGGAATGGAAACGGAATGTCGGGAAAGGAGAAAAACAAGCAAAACAGAAGTCAGAGAAGCGGCGATTGCGGAAGACAACGCAATGGCGCCGTGTTTCAAAAATGCCATCAATGCAAGGCTCATCCCTATGCTTGTAAAAAAGGAAACGAACTGAACTCTAAGGGGAGTTTTAGTATCTTGAAATGCATAATAAGAAGAAACGAGGACTTTGTTCGTACTATAAAAAGGAATCGCAAAAGAATAAAACACCAAAGGAAGATAGGCAGTTTTAGTGGCAATTGCATCCCATTTCCCTCCGAAGTAAATGGCATCCAATACGGTTTCGCCTAATATAGATAATCCGATAGAAGCAGGAAGGGTCAAAAACAATCCGAAACAAAGTACATCCAAAATCTCTTTCGGAACTTTTTCCTTTTCTCCCGCTCTTAGATCTTTCAAAAGAGAAGGAAGAATGGTCGTGGCAAGGGCCACTCCAATAATACCCGTAGGAAGCTGCACAAGTCTCTGCGAATAGTCCAAGCTCACTACCGCACCCAGTCCTGGATTCGCATTCTGGATATAATTTGCCAAAAAGATATCCACAAGAAGACCGATCTGATAAAAACTCCCCCCTAATGCGGCGGGCAACATCAATTTGAAAATTTTGCGGATGGCAGGATGTTTATAATTCAGTTTGAATACGGGACCGTATCCCAGTTTGTATACATAAACCGCTTGTACGATCAACTGAAGAACCCCTCCCGCTACGATTCCGTAAGCAAGAATGAATACTTTCTCTCTCAATTCCTTCAAAAAAGGAAATGCGAAAATAAAAACGATCAGATAACTAAAGTTAAGTATAATGGGAGAAAGAGAAGGAACGAAGTATTTATGATGAGAGTTGGAAATCGACATGAAGATCGAAGACAAACTGGCGGTCATAATCAGAAAAAAGAGAACTAGGGAAAGTTCCACTACGAGTTCTCCGTATTCCCTGCTTCCTCCTACGAGTGCGGGAAGAAAATCAGAAGCAAATAACCAAAAGAAGGCGACAAACAGAGACAAACACAAAAACAGAAAACTAAGAACGGTTCCCGCCATAACCTTGGCTTCTTCCTTTCCCATTGCTTCGTATTCGGAAAAAATCGGCATAAAGGATTGAGACAAGGTTCCTTCCGCCAAAAGATTTCGGAACATATTGGGGAGCCTGTATGCCACGCTGAATGCGGAGGCGACCATTCCCGTTCCGAAACTAACCGCCATAAAATGATCGCGGACCAATCCTAAAATTCTGGATAAGAAGGTATAAAAAGATAAGGCCAAACTGCGTTTGGCACTGGAAACGTTTGCTTCCGATTTTTGATTCATGAAATGCTGCTTGTAATAAAATTAGGAATTGAGTTTTTCCAAAAACCGCACAGCTCCCGTAGAACCGACGAATACGTCCGTTTTACAGTGAGGGCATTGGTGTTTTCCCACTCTCATGACCCTCAGTCTTGTACCACATGCTTCACATAAAATCACTTTTTCGAAACCTTCGGAAGATTGTTTCGATTTGGGTCCGATGTAGTTCGGCATATTTTTAGGAAGTGTGTCTTCTTTGAAAGGGAGTTTGTATCCAGAAAAACGTTTTTCCAATTCGGAAGAAAGAGTGTCTTTGATTTCCTTTCGAAGGCTCACCAATTTTTCCTCCAAAAGAACTTCCATAGAAGAAGGAGCATTTTCAACCGGTTCTGCTATGTAAGTTTTTGCCTGAACCTTTTTTTCTTGAACTGGTTCTATTACAGTCTGCGCTTTCACATCCAACGATTCCAATTGAGAAACAGGTACTTCCGAAGAAGATTTCACATCCGACTTGGGAGCTCCCGTATAATAAAAACGAATTTTTTCCTGGCTTGGTTTTGCGAACGAAGTTTTTAAAGTCTCAGAAAGTCTCGGTTTTTCTTCCTGAACTTGAAAACTTCTCAAATAGTTTTCCGCATCCGCCAAAGATTTACGAATCGGGAGTTTTTTATAGACTCCGAGCAAAGTCAAAACGGATTCCACTTCCCTACTGAGTCCGTAGAAGACGAAAGCGAGCCCGCCTCCATCTAACATCCGTTTTTGAATTTTCAAAAGGGTGCTGATTCCGTTCGAAGTGATGAAATCCACATGTCCGAAATTAAAAAGAAAACGAGTGTATCCTTTGCCGATTTGAGATTCGAGGTATTGGAACAAATCTTCGGAACTGACTCCGTCCAAAGCCCCTTTCAATTGGATCGAAAAAACTTTATCGAAAGATTGTTGGTTCAATGAAATCACCTTTTAACCTAAAAATATGGCATCCACCACTCCGGCAGGAGGAGGAGAAATTTCTCTGTCGGGAAGAGCCTTCTGTGCAGGAACGCCCGCTTCATTATCAGTTTCCGTCAAATCCACAAGTGTGGATACCTCGGAAGGAGGAGTGATCGTTTTCTTTTCAAACAAAGGAGGATTCTCTTCGGAAACAACCACCGGGGAAGAGGATGCGGCTCCCCCTTCCTCTCTGGCAAAATAATGAAATAGAAAAAAGATCCCCCAAAGCAGAATACTTAGACAAACTGCAATTAGGCTGTAGTTCAAAAGAAGCCATTTAGCAAGCTCCAGTTGATTTTCGAATAAAAGAAGAAGGTTTCCTCTTTCATATTTGAAAATAACGGCTCCTAAAACTTCCAACTTGCCAGTATGATAAACGGGAGCATACATCCTGACTTCATTCGCATTGGCCAATGGAAAAAACTTTACAAGTCCTTTGGCAAATTCAGGCAATTCGGGGTGTTTGGTGCTTAGATCTTTGGAATCCTCTTCAGGATGGGACCATTCCCATTTTCTCATACGGATCGCTTTTCTAAAATAACTTTCTTCCGTTAAACCTACGCTAGGTTTTCTTTTTTCCAAAGGTTCCGCAACTTCCCCTTCTACGGAAGAAGAAAGTAAAACTCCTTTTACATTGAACAAACGGATTTCTTTCAGAATGAACTTTTCAGGATCTTGGGAAGTGACTTCCACATAACGACCGAAAGTTTTATTCAATTCGGAAAAACCTTCCTGGTTCAACCTAGGTTCTACCGCTTTTGCCAAAGCCAAAACGAAATCGCGGGCTCTATGGTCGGAGAGAACCGCTTCCTGTTTCAAAGAATTCTGAACCGATTCGTAAAAAGACCAAACAACAGCACTGAGGGCGACTGCTTCAAAAACGATAAATAATAGAATGAAATAAATGACTGATCTTAGAATGAACACGACATCGTCCTCTACAAAGAACTTCGGTTCAAACGGAAAGATAGAGGCGGAAAAAAGAGGAAAGAAGTGAAAAAGAGTAAATTCTTTAAGACTTTGCGGAAAACCCAAAACAAAATGAACAAAATTTCGCTACAATATCAACCTCTCCAAATGAAAGAGCATCGCTCCTGCAAATCTCAATTTTTCTTTTTCCCAATCCTTCACCTTGCCTAAACGTTTGAGAGAGATCATATTGGAAGAAAGTCCTCCGCAAGGATGAATCCATTGGAATGTGGACAGATCGTTCACTCCATTCAAAGCAAAACCGAAACTAGTGAAGTAAGACTTCGCATACACGCCCATCGAAACTAATTTTTTATCAGGAAAATCCTTCAGATACAGACCGGGGGAAGTTCGATTTTCTTCCACTTCCAATTTCCAAATCTCCAAAATGGCATTTCGAACCGCAATCGTAAGGGCCTGCAAATAGGTGCCCAAACTTTTGTCTCTTTTTTTCAAATCGAAATGAGGATAACCTACGATCTGGCCCGGTTCATGGGCAGTATAATCTCCTCCTCTGTTGATTTGAATCAGCTCGATGGATCTGCTCTTTAGGGTTTCCTGAGTAGCGAGTAGATTTTCCGCTTTCGCCCCAAGACCTCCTGTCAAACATGGATAGTGTTCTAAAAATAGAACGGACTCTTTTCTTTCGGTTCTCGCTCCTTCTTGGAATTGCAAATACCGATGATAGGAACAAGGCTTAGATAGGTAAAAGGACGGGAAACCACTGGAATGGAGAAACTTTGTCATGCGATACTTTGGATCCTGGAAAAATCTCCCAATGGTCGAACCAGACTTGATCTAGCGAAACTCCTCTACTATTCCGACGGAGTTCATTTCCAAAAACATGCTGAAATGATCACAAGAGGGATTTATATCCATTTGGAAGACTCTCCCTACCCCGTCAAATTGAACGAAGCCATCATGTTTTTAAAAGAAAAAGGCCATGTCAGTGCCACTCCCGTAATTTCTGCCAAGGGAGTTCAGGGATTCAATTTGAACTTTTCCCAACCTTTGGAAGGTCTAATTTTAACCAGAGAAGAAAAAAGAGTGATGAGGAAGGTAAATGAAGCCTTCCGAGGGAAAGTGGTAGATGAAAGCCGTCATTACCCTAATCTTTATGAAAATTACGTCGTCACACCATTATATGAGGCGATTCCCTTCGATGTGGCGCGCATCAACACCAAAATCCACGTATTTATGCAAAAAAGCCTTTTGAATTTGTCGGGCAAAATATTTAGGGTCTTATTTGAGAGGTCTCCGGAATGATGATCACTGTTTGTAAAGGTAAAATCCATAGAGCTGTCGTAACGGAGGCAGAATTGCACTACGAGGGAAGCCTCACGGTCGATCAAGATTTGATGGATTTGGCCGGAATGCGTCCTTATGAGCAAGTTTCCGTCGTAAATGTGAACAATGGGGCTCGTTTCGAAACCTATCTGATCGTAGGAAAAAGGGGTTCAGGAACCATTTGCTTGAACGGAGCCGCCGCCAGATTGGGGATGAAAGGCGATAAAGTCATCATCATCACCTACGGCCAATTGGAAGAATCTTCCCTTCCCGCAGACTACCAACCCAAGGTAGTGTTCGTGGATGAGAACAATCATCCGAAAAAACCCTAATCTTGTCCTAATCTTTCTGGGTCAATTCTTCGATACTTACTGTATAAACCTATCGGTAGTCAGAACATGAAAAAACTATTCACATTGATTTCTTTCGCACTCCTATTCGGGACAGTATCCGCTCAAGAACAAGGAACTCCTGCGAATACGGACGCGCAAGGCACACAAAAAAAAGACATCCAAGATCTTTATCCTTTGTCCATCTATGACACTCGCATCCGCTTAAAGAGCGTAAATTTTGTTAAACGTCATGCGGATACGGGAAAAGGCGAAATCCTTGATGTGCAAGTGGAATTGGAATCCAGAGTTCCTGAAGATAACACATATTCGATTTACGTTTTAGCCGGTTATGAAGGCAACCAAGTGAATGAAGCGGAAAGAAGATTGGTTCCGTATCCTGCTTGGAGAAAAAACGATCCGAAAAAGGAAGCAAAAACGCTTTATTTCACAAATGTAATGCCGACTCCAGTGACTGCTCTCGAAGTTTGGGGACAAGAAACTTTGAACAAAAAGAAAGCAGAAGTGGAAAAACTACACTGGCAAGGTTTTGAAGCGGAATATCCGGAACCCACTTTTACGGAAACGGTAGACTATCTTTGCAAAAACAATGCAAAAGCTCTGGGTTTCACTTTATACGGAGAGACAGGTCCTACACAAGACAAAGTAGTTCAATACAACTACGTCGCTCAAACTCCAGAAGAGAAGAAAAAACAAGTTCACGATACTTTGCCGAAACATACATATACGATCTACAACAACAAGTATCAAACACTAGTTACATCTCATCACTATTCCCAATACAGACCCAATTTTTTAAGCTTCAATAAAATTGCTGTTTTGGTTTTTGATCCTAAAAAACAAACGAACAGCCTTCTTTTCAGAAAGTTCTACGACATAAGCGATCTCAAACTATCGCGTTAAAACTAACTTCTGACAGAGATAGTAAAAAAGCGGGCACTTGTGCTCGCTTTTTTTTTGCTTTCACATTCGAAAGCACCTTTCCATTCTACCTCACAAGCAATCCATGAATCCATCCCACTCCGTCAACGAACTCAGAAAGCATATCCCTGCCAAAGCCTTCGAACCATCCATCCCCTTAAGCCTGTTTTATTTCTTTTGGGACGTATTGATTCTATCTATTATTTATTTCCTAGCTTTTCAAGTGAATGAAATTTGGTTCCTTCCTATTTTTTGGTTCTCCGCAGGAACGATGATGTGGGCTCTTTTTGTGGTAGGTCACGATTGCGGACATGGATCTTTTTCCAAATTAACCTGGCTTAATTTCCTCATCGGTCATCTGGCACACACTCCTATCCTTGTTCCTTTTCATGGATGGAAGGTGAGTCATAGAACTCATCACAATAACACAGGAAATATAGAAAAAGATGAAAGCTGGCATCCCCTTACGGAAAGCCAATTCCAAGAAGCAGACCCTCTTACTAAAATGGCACGTTTCAAATTATTTTTGATCGTTTTCCCTCTTTATCTTTTCGTGCGTTCTACGGGAAGAGACGGTTCTCATTTTCATCCGAAGAGTCCCCTCTTTCCTCAGGGAGAAAGAAAGAATGCGGTGGTCAGCACGTTCTCTATACTTCTGATGGCTGGTTTTTTAGGTTGGGTCACTTGGAACTACGGCTTCGTTTTTTTCCTTACTTATTTTTTTGCCCCTTACACTGTCTTTGTAATTTGGCTTTCGTTGGTTACCTATCTGCATCATACGGATGTGGACATTCCTTGGTACAGAGGCAAAGACTGGAATTATGTGGACGGAGCCCTTTCCACTGTAGATAGATCTTACGGAATTTTCGAGCCGATCCATCACAATATCGGAACCCATGTGGTTCATCACCTATTCCCTACCATTCCTCACTACCGTTTGAAACTGGCAAAACAAGGCTTAAAATCGTATTTGGGAGAAGAATACAGAGATTCCAAAGAATCAATCCTTTCCGTATTTCTAAGAAGTTCCAAAGAATGCATCGTAGTTCCCGACGACGGAGGAAAAGTATTCTATAAGAGGCCGGAAGCAAAAGTATGATTCTTTTTCCTCAAGATTCATTGATCGAAATCACAAGAGTCATCGCCTATCTGGGATTTGGTGTTTTTCTTTTTTATCTGGAATACACGGGAAAATTCAATCTTCCTTACAGTAAATTTGCGGAGAACAAAGGGGTCTCTCCTAAGATAGGAATGTTCCTTGTTTATTTTCTTCCGATACTCGGTTACCTCAGCACGCAAGACCACCTAACAAACCTTTCTCCGTTTCAAAAACTAACACTCATCACATTCTGTTTTCATTTCGCCAAACGATGTTTGGAAGTATTGTTCCTGCATAAATTTTCGGGAAAGATGGGAATCACAGGCGTCGTTTTGATTACAATCGCATATACGAACATCGGTCTCATTTGTGGACGCAATCATAACCTGATGAATAGCGATTACACGGACAAAATTCCTTCTCTACAAATCTACTTAGCAATTACACTGTTCTTTATTGGACAGTTTGGAAATTTTTTCCATCACGTTCTTCTTAGAAAACTTAGAAACCAAACAAATCGTACGAGTTATGTGGTTCCGGAAGGGGGCATGTTCAGTATATTAGTATGCCCACACTACTTTTTTGAACTCTTATCTTGGTTTGCTTACAGCCTCCTCTCTACTCACTGGGAAACTTATCTGTTATTTTTTCTAATGTCGTGTTACCTAACAGGCAGAAGCCATCAAACAAAACTTTGGTATAAGGCTCATATACCTGCGTTTCCGACAGAACGGAAACGTATTTGGCCTTATCTATTTTAATTCTTATCCCTAGAACGAGGTACGTTTAGTACCTCTCTTTTCCTCAATTCTATCTAAAACCCTAGTACAAAAGAATTTGAAAAATTTATTGATAAAATATACTTTTTCTATTGACGAACTGTAAAATCGAAGAATAGATTTCCCGGATGAGTTTTGGCAAAAGCCGAAACTTAATTTTTCACGGAGAAAAATATGACTAACAACTTCAAAAACTCTTTGGGCGTTTTAACTGCGTTCGCAGTAGCAGCTGCTATTGCATGTAGTGGTGCAGGATCTGGATCTGGCGGAAACCCATCCATCCAACCAGCTAGCTCTGGTTCCATTATGGACAACGTTAAATCTAACCAAAACTGCGGTTGGGGAGTAACTGAGCAAGGTACTGCTGAAGCAGGTTGCGTATGGGGTAAAGACGGTGGTAAGCCAGTTGGAGCAAAAACTGGTAGAGCTTGCACTAACTCCATCCTCGGTCTTATTAGAAGTGGAGACATGAGCATTGCTGCTGCTGCGAAACAAGGTGGTATCACAAAAGTTCAATCTGTTGACGCTGAAATCAACTCCCTACTAGGATCTGTTCTAGTTGAGAGCTGCCTTCTTGTAAACGGAACATAATTCCTTCTAAAACATGTTGCAGTAGAAATACTGCAGCATGTCTTTCTCTTATTTTTCTTCTCTCTGTTTTTATCAGACATACACAACCAAAAGAAACACCAAATGATTTCTAAGTTCTACTCTCTTTCTCTCTCTTTCATCATCCTATTTCTAATTTCCTGCACAGCCGACCGCAAACTCAACAACCCCAAAGAAGGGCTTTCGGGAATGCAATGCGAAGGAATCGACTACTATGTAGACGAAATTTGCGAAAGCGAAAAAGCACTGCTCGATTGGGCGGCAGCTTATCCTAAATACCGCAAACTTACGGATCTCACTCGGCCGGTTTTGTATGAGATCATGCAAGAAACCGACATCGATCACGCTGCAGCTATTTTTTATCATAGAGCCATTACGGAACCGACCAATAGAAAGTTCATCGAATATGTTTTCACAAAACAAAATGAACTTCTCAGAAAGGTTCCTGACTATTCCAAAAAGAAACTCATCTTTGCGATCGCTCCGGGAATGTTTTATAAAGACAATACCGAAGTGGATGCAGACGGAAAACTCATCCGTGCCATCGTAAAACAGATGGGAATCCAGGAAGCTGTGATTCCTACGGATCAAACGGGAACCGTAGACGGGAACGGACAAATCATCTGCGACTTCGTACAACAAAACCAAGATAAATCGGGAATCATCATCGGTTCTGCCAGTAAAGGAAGCGGAGATTTCAAAAGAGCCATGGAACTTTGCGGAAACGAACCTTACTTTGCCAAAGTATCCGGTTGGTTCAACTTCGGTGGAATCAATAAGGGAAGTTTGGTGGTCAATGCGATGATGGACCACTGGCTTTACAGCAGAGAAGGTAAAGTTTATTTTTGGTGGAAAGGTTATAACTACGAAGGACTCACTTCCATGAGAGCGGGAGCGGATGCTCCTCTAGGAAAAGATTTAGTGATTCCGAAAGGGCTGATCGTGGTGAACATTGTGGGCGTCCCTCACTCTCAATTGGTAACGGAAAGAGGTCGTCCTTTTTACAATTATCTGGCTCAGTTCGGTCCGAACGAAGGATTGAACCTTCTTGCAGACAGTTATATCGTAGGAACTCCTCTTTTCCCTTCTTGGAGAAACGATCATTACTTTAGAGTTCCGATGCCGGAAGAAAGAATCAAAGCATTCATCACATACATCGTAGAAAAGAAAAACATCAAATAGATCATGTTCAAAAAACTTTCTCTCCTTCTTTTAGTTTTCTTCCAAATCGGTTTATCGGCGCAAAGCACTCCTGCTCCCGGCGCCAATACTCCTGAAGCGAATCTCATCCAAATGCTGAGTTCCATCGGACCCAATCAATGGAAAGATGTTGAATTTCAATTGGTGACTGTTTCCCCTTCTCCTACGGTCACTACCGCTTTCGGTCACTCCGCCTTGAGAGTGCTCTACGGCAAACCATTCGAAAGCCAAGATTTTTATTTGGATTTCGGCGAATACGATGAATCCGCATCTTTCGTATGGCGTTTCCTCAAAGGAGAGGCGAAATTTTTCATTAAGATTCGAACTATGGCAGACGCCTATACTTTCTGGGACAGAACAGGAAGAGGAATGGTTGCCTCTCAATTCATACTCACTCTGGAACAAAAACAAAAGTTTGCAAAAGAGATATTGGATATCATAGAGAAAAAAAGAGAAGGTTACGAATACGATAACTTCGAAGCAAACTGTGTCACATTTATCAGAGACATTTTAGGAAATGTTTACGGCAAACCTCTTCAATTGGAAACGGAAAAAAACAAATCCACTTGGAGATCCAGACTTCTTCCTTATGCTGCAAAAGTATTTTGGCTTCGTTTTTGCGAAAAACTTTTGTTAGATCATGATACGGATATGGTTAGAAATCCGAAGGATCTGATTTATCTGCCTTACGACCTTCTCATTGCTGCAGAAGACGGTAAATTGGTGAAAGACAAAGAACTTTTGCACAGAGATTTTTGGAAACTTCCCGAGTCTGCGGATGTTTTAGGTTTCGTTACATTTGCGATTTTTATATTCTTAGTCGCTTCCCAAATCCCCGGATATCTGAAACAAAGATTCTCCTCCGTGGGAAGAAAACTTTTCGGTATCATTTCCGTTTTCTGCGGAACATTCACTCTCATCGTAATCCTGTTCACATCCTTTCCGTTTATGAACGATACGATCATGTTCTTAGTGTTCACTCCTGTGGATTATCTTCTCTTCTTAAAAGGAAAAATAACGAGCCGTTCCTATCAGTATTTTCTGTATGGAAGATTGACTATGTTAGGATTAGCACTTCTTCTGCGACTGACGGTCCTTCCGCAAAGCATAGATGCTGCATTGTTTTTTACGGTTCTATTCTTCGTTCTTTCCTATATCAATTTCAGAAAAGAAAGAACGGAAGAACTTACAGAGACAAATGCCTAAGTTCAACAGAAAAGATTTCGTTGTAAAATCCCTAAAATGGTTGGGAGGCAGCGCCGCAGTAGGACTCACAGGCGGCCTGGGATACTCCTTCTTCGGCAATTCTCAATACAAAGAAAGTTTCCCTCATGTTCCTGAAAATCATGCGGACTTTCCACCTAACGGTAAATCGGTTTGTATCGTAGGAGGAGGACTTGCAGGCCTACAAGCAGGATGCGAACTTGCGGACAGAGGGTTTCAAGTCACTATCCTGGAAAAGACGGGAACTGCGGGCGGAAAACTTAAAACCTGGAAAGACAAACATTTCGGAAAAAAACATTTCGGAAAAAAAGGGTATGACCGTGAACACGGGCTTCATGCGATTTGGGGCTTTTACAAAAACTTACGAGAGTTTATCGGCCGACATAAATTCAAAATCAAAAAACTAAGCACAAACGATTCTTTCTATTACTTCGTCTCCAAAAGAGGAGTGCAAAGTAAAATCCATTCCACTACCTGGCCGATCCCTTTCGATCGTTTAGAAATGGTAAACAACGGGATTTACGTTCCTTCCAGAGAAGACATCAATGTCCCCGCTTCCAATATGGTCGAAACTCTTTTCGTATCCATGAAGATGTGGGGATTCGATTTTTCCAATCAAAAAGACAGACTCTATTTAGACAGCATTACCTTCTACGATTGGGCCATTCAAAACGGAATGAGCGTGGAATACATCAAACACTTCTTCGATGCATTGGCAGAGATGGGTTTTTTCATGACCACGAAGGAATGTTCCGCTTTAGCAGTTGTTAATTTTATAAAACTAGGAAATCAACCGAGCGATTCCAAAGTCGATTTTTTCCAATGGCCTCCTAATGAGTCTTTCATCGAGCCGATGATCGCCCACATCGAATCGAAAGGCGGCAAAATCATTTATCATCAGGAAATTTCCGGGATAGAAAAAGATGCTTCCGGCAAAGTCAAATCAGTAAGAACAAACGAAGCTCTGCCGAAAGGAAAAATCAGAAGATGTAGAATCTGCGGAAACGTAATCGGTGCAGGCGACTACGATCATTGTCCTTTCTGCGGAGCGCACCATTCCGAAATCGAAGTTCTCGATAATATCAAACCGGGAGTATTCGATGCGGATTATTTCGTGATCGCATGTGATGTCCCAGGGACAAAAAAATTTCTCACCACGAGCAGGTTATCCGACGAAGACGACTACTTCAAGAAGGTGATGAAGCTTTCCAATGCGCATATTCTCTGCGTCAATCTTCTCTATGAAAACAGTGATGCTTGGTCGAAACGTTTTCCGGAAGGAAAATGGAGTGCCATCGACTTTATGCCTACCGGTTATGAGTATTTAGGTTTCACATCCAATTGGTCTGCAGTGCAGATTCCGGAACTAAAAGAGAAAAAAATAGATTTGATCGAAGTGCAAGTTTCCAAATGGAAAGAACTTCTTCAATATCCTTTCCCTAAAATCGCGGAGATCGTACACGAAGAATTGAAACAAATTCTACCCGATCTTCCTAAGTTTTCCGAATTTTACATCAACCATTGGGATACATACACAGGCTTTCGTCCGGGAGACGAAGCGAATCGTCCTACCATCCAATCTCCTATCGACAATCTTTTGTTTATCGGAGACTGGGTGTTTGTGGATCAACATTCCGTCTTTATGGAAAGAACCAATGTGATGGCCAAAACAGCAACCAACATGCTTCTTAAAAAAATAGGAGCGAAAGACGGTTATATCACGGTTCTAAGATCGGGAATCCCGGATCTGGCTACGGATCTTCTTAAATATGTAACTTCGGTAAGAAGCTAAACATCCACGCTCTCTTTCCCAAGAGAGCATTTTTTGATTTTTCGAATATTTGGAGTTATGTGACATGATCGATACGCATATAAAACCTAAATTATTCTTCTTAGAACAAAAAATATAAGAAACACGAATAGCGACAATGACAAAGATAAATGCTATATATAATACGATTCAGGAATGGTTTCGACTAAAGAAAATCACCCAAGGTCTGACCGGTTCCGAATTACGATCGGCTACCACAACATTTTACGTTCAATTTAGCATGTCTGTATTGCCGACGATCTTAATCGTCTCCGTACACTATAACGAGCCTCCTGAAACACATTTTTATTCTTTGGTACATTATCTCGTTCTTATTATTCCTTTAATGACTGCATACTTACTTCTTAGGCGGCGTTATTTTAATTTATCCGCTATAATTACGTTAGTTTCCATTAATTACCACCTAGGAGCACTTACATTAGCGCAGGCAGATGACCCTGCACCTATAGGTTTTTTCATTACTTCTATTTTATCATTTCTAATGATCTCTAAGAACTATAATGTTACTAGATTTCTAATATCGATTGCATCTCTAGGACTTTATACTGCTAGCCAGTATTATTATAGAGTCATGGGGGGAAATGCGCTATTTGGCCCGCCCAAATGGATCGTACCTGCCGAATATTTGATTCCTCCTTTGATACTAGGATCTTTTCTTATCGTATTGATTGTTTATCAATTTGTGAAAGCAGTAGAGACTGCAGAAACGAAATTAACGGAAGAACATGAAAAATCAGAAAAATTATTATTAAATATAATACCGCAAGAAATAGCGGAAGAGCTGAAAAGAAAAGGGGTTAGCACACCTAGACAATTCAATTCCGCTACGATCTGTTTTACCGACTTTGAAGGATTTACAAGCATTGCGGAAACGATGAATCCGAAAGAGTTAGTTGAAGAATTAGATAGATGTTTTTCCTATTTTGATAGCTTAATGGATCATTACAATCTTGAAAAACTCAAAACAATCGGGGACAGTTATATGTTTGTCGGAGGAATCCCCTCCACAAATAAAACTCATGCAGTGGATTGTGTATTGGCTGCAATAGAGATACAAGCGTTTATGAACCAAATGAAAGATATAAAAGAATCACAAAATCTTCCGTATTGGGAACTGAGGCTGGGAATTCATTCCGGTGAAGTAATCGCTGGAGTCATCGGAGAGAAAAAATTTGCATACGATGTTTGGAGCGACACGGTCAATACTGCAAGCAGATGCGAATCTTCAGGTGTTTCCGGAAAGATAAATATATCTTCCGCTACCTTTGAGCTTGTTAAAGACTTCTTTGATTGCGATTATCGCGGATACATAGATGCAAAAAACAAAGGCAAGATTAAAATGTATTTCGTAAATGGGATATTGGAGGAACTTCGAGAGAAGAACAATCCAAATACCCCCAATAGCCAATTCAAAAAAAGATATGAATTCTTAAAGGATCACAACATATCACTTTGATTCCTGGGGCAGATGTAACGAGGGTTCGTTGGCTTTTTTAACCGGCTACGCTACTTGGCTTCACCGGTTAGATTTTCAGGATGCATCGTCTGCCAAATTCGATACATCCTTGTCCCTGAAAAAAATAGCTTATTCTTTCGCCCCTGCCCTTCTCATCAGTTCAGCAATCTCTCCTTGACTGGCACTCAAAGCGACCGCCAAAGCAGTCTTTCCTTGGTTGTCTTTCAATTTCAAATTAGGTCTTTTGTTTAAGATAAGAGAAACCATCTCTTGGTTTCCTTGCTCTGCCGCTCTCATCAAAACTGTTTGCCCCGATTTGTCTTGAATGTTCGGATTGGCATTATAATCTAATAATGATTTAAGCACAGAAACGGATCCCATATTTACCGCCCACATCAGCGCAGTAAAACCGTTGGAATCTTGTGCATTAAAATCGGCACGAGCTTCATACAAAACCTTGAGAACATCCGTTTGCCCTTTTTTAGCCGCCATCATAACGACAGTTTTGCCGTCTTTACTTGAGGCTTTCAGATCCGCCTTCGCCTTTACGAGTAACTTGATTCCGTCTATATCGTTTCTAGCCACCGCTTTGATGAGCGCCGTTTCCCCGAAAATATCCGTTTGGTTCACTTCCGCTCCCGATTTGAGAAGAGAAGGAACGATCTCGGAGAATTGATGCACGATCGCCAAAATCAATGCGGATTGTCCTTCCGTGTTTTGGTGCTTCAGATTCGGCTTTTTCTTCATGATTTCTTTGGCAATATCACCTTGGTAACGTAAGATGGAAACCATAAGCGCATCCCAGCCGACATTGTCTCGAAGATTCACATCTGCACCCTTAGCGATAAGTAACTTCGCAATTTCCGTATGTCCGAAGTTAGCTGCCATCATCAAAGCGGTTCTTTTGTCTTTATTGGAGGCGTTTACATCGGTTCCTGCATCCAGCAAGATGGAAACGATCTCTTTATTTCCATGACCTGCAGCGTAAATAAGCATAGTGGTTTCTGAATCGTCTTTAACGTTGACGTCTTTGTTTTCGGCTAAATATGCTTTGATGCGGGATTCATCTCCGTCACGCGCCGCCTGAAATAATTTTCGATTTCCAGTGCAGGAAACGAATAACCCTACAATCAAACTCAGTAGTAAAAATCTCATGTTAAAGACTCCGATTCTTTTCTAGACATATATTTGGATTTAATGATAAAACCGACAACGGCAAAGAAGACGATGGCCAATGAAATCACCTGCGCATACGTCAAACTTCCCAGCGCTAAATTACGATCCCCCCTGAAAAACTCAATGAGAAACCGGTTCAAACCGTAGAATAGCCAGAAGACAAAAAACATTCTTTCTTTGGACCAAGGAAAAGTTTCTATTTTGTACATCGCCATCAAAACGATAAACATAATGAAAACTTCATACAACTGTGCAGGATGTACTTTTGGATATACTACAGGAAAAGGAATTAGACCCAACCTCAATAATTCCTTTTGATACTCTCCGGAAGCGGTAGGAGGATAAAGAACCGTTAGATCAGCCAAGGTTTGATAACCAAGTTCTTTCAAATGAGAAAGACTGGCTGGCAAAGGAATGTCTCCCAAATAAACCTGCGGTTGAAACAAACTGGAAATTACGGAAAGAGGATCAGGATGATTTGCATAATACTGATGCAGATATTTCCATTCCGCCATCCATGCATCGCTGTTTTCGGAAAACACTACTCCGAAGATGGAACTAGTAGGAAGACCGTAAGCATCTCCGTTGAGGAAACAGGAGAATCTGCTGATGCAAAGCCCCAAAGTGAGAGGAATCATCAAACTATCGCACCAATGCAAAAAATTGACTTTAGTGAATCTGCAATACACCCAGGCACCGAATGCGGTTCCTATGGTTCCACCTAATATGGCAAAGCCGCCAGTGGAAGTGAATAGTATGGTAGGATTTTCCAAAAAGCGGGCAGTGTCCCAAAATAAAAAATGAAACACTCTGGCGAAAATCAGACCGGAAAGGATGGCATATCCCCAAGCTTTATTGTACCAATCCTGCTCGTAACCTGCTTTCAAAGATCTGTATCTTTGATAAAAGAAACCCATAATGAGAATGCCGACTGCCCAGTGGCCCTCATAACCTCTGAAGTGAAAAATCCAAAAATCGATGTTAACCGGGTACATTATGTTCCTGTGACTCTAGTGCATGATATAGTAAGAAAATAAAAAAGAATATTGTAGTGAACCACGATACGATCCGCAAATGCAATCGTTTTGAGATTCGCTTTTTCTTTGGCTTTGTAAAGAGAGGAATCTCCCAAAGAAATCAAATAGAAAAAATTATATGAGCAAGCTTCTCCCGATGCGGTAGATTCGACAGTTTGAAAGGAATTCGTTTCGAAAGGCTCTCTTACCCCTACGGTCAAACCACCCCCGATGACAGTATAATCTGCAAAGATACAATGAGAAAAAAGAAAAGGGAAAAGAAAGAGAGGAAGAAAGGATTTCATTCTCCTAACACGCGTGTGCAAACTTTTGCGAAAATAGTAGCAATGGCAAATGTGGATCTGTCAACTAAGCCAGGTTTTGTGATGTTTCCGTTCTCCATCGCTTTTCTGAGGGAAAAGTCTCCTCCCACATAAAAACCTCCGAAGTTGTAGGCACAAGCTTCTCCGGATTTTTCGTAAGAAGTGGAAGGTCCGACGGAAACAGGTTCTTTTACGTCTTTATAAACGGAAAATCCGATAGGGGTAAAAATCCCCGCAGTGGAACATTTACAGAAACATAAAAGTACGAGGACACAGAAAAAGATCGAATTTCTGCGGATCACAAAATTTACCGATTGGTTCCTTCGGAATGCAAAGGGGGAAATTTTTCCGCCAAACGAAGTCTCCATTCCGATTCTGGGATATGAAGATGAACCCATCCTTGCGCAAAGTCCCAACGTCCGTCCGGTTCCATCGTCTCCCAAAAAATGGGATCGTTCATGTACTTATAGGTATCGAGAAGATCTAAAAAATCGCGCCCTTTTCTAGGAATTTCGTTCATTTTTCTCTAAGATGATAGAGAATAGGGAGGGGTCGATTTGTTTTTTCAGGAGTAAGGCGGTTTTTTTAAAAAGTGGACACGATTTGAAATTTGTGCCGAAAATGAAAGAAGCGATATGGCGATCACAAAAGAAAAAAAAGCAGATTTTAACGAGAAACTGGTAGATTTCAAAAATTACCTGGAAGAACTCAAAAAAGAAGCAAATATCTACAAAGTCCAATCCAAAAAAAACAAGGAAATGGAACCTTATTTCAATATCGCATTGGCAATCAATTCCGTAAAAACAATCAACACTTGTAATGTGATCAACGAACTCTCTACCGCCATTCTGGAAATCAATAACAACAATTATCTGGAGACAGGTAGGAAAGAAATTTACAACTGTATCTCCTTTATCGAAAAAACGGTCAGCAATAACATCGACGGATCTCTTTCCGAGAACAAGGAGATGTTGGCTAAAATCGAAAGAATCACCCCCACACAAAGGCTGAACCTGATCAAAGGTCTCAGGGAATCGATCAAAAAAACCATAGTCGCTTTCGGAACCAATTCTAAGTGGAAATGGAGCTGGCCGGACATTCATTATCGATTGGCAGGATGTTCCAAAAACCTATTCGATTTCATTGCCTATGAAAAAGAGCAAGATCTTGACAACCCCTTCTATTATACCCGAAAAGAACACTTTAATTTGATCATTGAGCTTGCCAACTCTGCCGCTCAGGACTATCGTTCCAAATTCGAAATGTCCACACAAGATTCCACAGATTTGAAACACTCCGTGGAAATGTTGGAAATGAATAGAAAGATATTTCAAATTACGGGGGAAACCGAAGATTTGGAAAAAACAAAAACCCTGATCGAATCCTTCCAGCAAAAAATCTCCGACCTAGAATCGGATGACAAAAAGAAAAAAAAGAAACAATAATCGACGATTTTGCCCCTGATGGACAGTCTAGTACTTGGAAAGGATAACCTTTCGAAAGGAGAATAGGAAAATGGCACTTACAGAAATCAATGACGCCAATTTCAAAACAGAGACCTCTAGTGGAATGGTTCTTGTAGACTGTTGGGCAGAATGGTGCGGACCATGCAAAATGGTAGCTCCTGTTTTAGATGAACTTTCTAATGAAATGGCGGAAGTAAAAATCAAAAAGTTGAATGTTGACTTCAACCAAAAGACCGCTCAGGAATTGGGTATCCAATCCATCCCTACTCTTCTCTTGTACAAAAACGGTGTTTTAGTCGATAAGGCAATTGGTGCTTTACCAAAACCTCAAATCAAAAAATTCATCGAAAACCACAAATAGGAAATAAATTATCCCTTCATGGTAAGTTCAGAACCAAACGGTTTTACCGCACTCCCCAGGGGGGGATACTTAGTAGACACTTCGGAAGGATACATCCAATTCGGATCTCCTCCCGAAACCATCAAAGATACGATGGGCTTGGAAAAAAAAACGCCCTTAGTATTCGTACTTCCCAATAAATTCTTTCACGTTGAAAAAGGGATCTCCGTTGCCGAATTGGAGTTCCCTATTTATTTTAACTTCTTTTTCCGCGGCGGAAAAAAAACATTTATTGTTTGTTCGCCGGAGCAAAAAGAACAGTTAACAATTGTTTTGGGAGAGTCCTTGATGGGACCTGCAGAACTCAATTTAGCATCCGAATTCATAGAAGGGGAACAAAGTTACGGTTTCCCCGACATCAAAGCGGAAATGGCCTATTTCCGTAGTTATAAATCCATGGAAGATGTGGTAGAGTTCATTCTCTTCGATGAAAACCACAAAGTAAAGTTCGGTGGAATTACAATCGAACAACTTCCCAGCAACGAATTCCTGCTCATCGACAATGATAAAAAAATCAAAATTCCGGGAGAAGTGGACTTCCACGTAAAGTTTGACATCGGTGAACGATTGTTAGAACCTTTTCAACCTCCTCTGATCGGAATCACTTGTCTTGGACCTTCTCACGGATTCGATCCGAACGACAACACTTCCGGGTTTATCATTTGGCTGAATGGCCAAGGGATAATGGTCGATCCTCCCGTAAACTCTACGGAATGGCTCAGAGGATCGAACGTAAATCCGAAACTCATCAACTCCATCATCCTCACCCATTGCCACGCAGACCACGATGCCGGTACGTTCCAAAAGATTTTGGAAGAGTCCAAAATCACTATCTATGCCACTGCGACAGTGATGGAATCTTTTCTTAGAAAATACTGCAGTTTAACGAAAATTCCCAGAAAAGAAATCACGGATCTATTCGACTTTATCCCCGTAGTCATCGGTCGTCCAACGATCATCAACGGAGGAGAGTTTTACTTTCATTATGCGATCCACTCCATTCCTTCCGTAGGTTTCGAGTTCTTTTTCCAAGACCAATCCTTCTATTATACATCCGACCATTTGAACGATCCGGAAGCTTTCGATGATATGTACAAAAAAGGGGTTCTTCCCGAAACAAGATACCAGTTCCTGAAAGATTTCCCTTGGGACAGAAAAGTCATTTATCATGAAGCGGGGGTTCCTCCTCTTCATACTAAGATCAGTTATTTGGCATCCTTGCCGGAAGAAGTTCAAAAAAGAATCACTGTCTATCATATCGCTTCCAAAGATATGCCGCAAGGAACCCATCTCACTTTGGCGAAGTTCGGAATCGAAAACACTCTTTATCCGGAAATCACTCCCCCGAAACACCAAGATGCTTTCAAACTTTTGGAAATTTTATCTCAAATCGATATCTTCTCAGGATTCCCCATCGAAAAGGCGAAGGAGTTCCTACAAATCGTAAAGGAAGAAAAATTCCACAGAGGGGAACAGATCATCAAAAAAGGAACCCATGGGGACCGTTTTTTCATCATCGCTTCCGGCAATGTGAGATTCGAAGGTCTATCGGGAGACCACAGCGCCGTCAAAAGATACGGAACATACGAATACTTCGGAGAAGCTTCCCTTATTTTGGACACTCTCCGCCAAGCGGACGTATATGCGGAAACGGATGTGGTAGCTCTTACCATAGATAAAATGAGGTTTTTCCAGTTCATCCGAGGATCCAAACTTCACGAAAACTTCATCAAACTCAATTCTATCCGAGAGACAAATACTTGGAAAACTTTGACAGAATCCCAAACATTCCGAGGACTCACTAGTTACCAAGTCACTCAATTGGAGCTGATCTTAAAATTCGAAACGGTCAAATCGGAAGAAGTTCTGATCGAAGAAGGCCGCAGTTTCGAAAAAGCGTTTATCGTTCGTTCCGGAACCGTTGTGGTGATGCAAAATCACAGAACCATCCGTGAACTCGGGCCGGGAGACTTTGTAGGAGAAATCTACCCTCTGACCAAAAAGCTCCCTTCCAGTTTCACATTTGTGGCCTGGCCGGGAACGGAACTCTATGTTTTGGGACAGGAAGATGCGATTCAGTACATCAAGAAAAATCCGGGTGTTTATATGAAACTGAACACTGTTTATAATTGACCTAATTTCGCCATTCTTTTACCATCTACATGCAAAGGAGTCACTTGCATGGATCGCATCCTGCCTTTTACCGAAGAACACCACCAATTCCGAGAGATGGCTCGGAAATTTTTCGAAACTGAAGTCAAACCCAATCATGAAGAATGGGAAAAAAAACACATAGTACCCAAAGAAGTTTGGAGAAAGGCGGGAGAATACGGATTACTTTGCCCGAATGTGGATCCTGAATTCGGAGGAGCCGGAGCCGACTTTCTCTACAACGTAATCATCATAGAAGAATCTTCCCGAGTGGGAAACAGCGGTTTTTTCGTTTCTCTTCACAATGACGTCATCGCACCGTATATCTCCACTTATGCGAATGACGAACAAAAGAAAAGATGGCTTCCTAAATGCGTCACAGGAGAAAGCATTCTTGCGATCGCAATGACGGAACCAGGTGCCGGTTCTGATTTAAAATCCTTACGCACAAGCGCAGTCGATAAAGGAGACCATTATCTGGTGAACGGCCAGAAAACTTTCATCTCCAACGGTCAGTTGTCCGATTTAATCATCACTGCGGTGAAACATGAAAACGGAACCATCTCTCTTCTTATGGTAGAAGAAGGAATGGAAGGTTTCGAAAGAGGCCGCAATCTGGATAAGATCGGTTTAAAAGCGCAAGATACCTCCGAACTTTACTATAACGACGTTAAGGTTCCTAAAAAAAACCTCATCGGTAAAGAAGGACAAGGTTTCCGTTATCTAATGCAAAAATTGGCTCAGGAACGTTTGGTTCTTGCCTTGGCTGCAGTAGAAGCTACCCGCCTTGTGCAAACCATCACATTGCAATACATCAAAGAAAGAAAAGCGTTCGGTCAAAAGATCGGTTCTTTCCAAAATACAAAGTTCAAAATGGCAGAGATGGCGACCGAACTGGAAATGGCGCAAGTGTTTATGGATAAAGTAATCATCGAACACATGAAAGGCGAAAATACCACTGTGGAAGCCTCTATGTGCAAATGGTACACTACTGAAATGCAAAAAAGACATACGGATGAATGCCTTCAGTTCTTCGGAGGTTACGGTTATATGATGGAGTATCCTATCGCCAGAGCTTATCTGGATGCAAGGATCCAAACCATTTATGCAGGAACCACTGAGATCATGAAAGAGATCATAGGAAGAGGACTCGGTTTATAATCTTTCTTCTTTCATAAGAGAAAGATCCTAAGAAAAAACTTTTCCAAAACGACATTTCAAAAAACACACAGGCGGACGGATCTTCCGGCGCCTGTGTAATCAAACAAACTGCTAAAATTTTTTCCTTCTTTTTATCTTCTACTCGCCTCTTCTTTTCTCAATTCTTGTGTGAGGTGCATAGAACAGAAATGAGGTCCGCACATAGAACAGAAATGTGCTTTTTTCATTCCGTCCTGAGGCAATGTTTCGTCGTGGTAAGAACGGGCAAGTTCCGGATCCAAGGAAAGAGCGAATTGATCCTCCCATCTGAATTCGAATCTGGCTTTGCTGAGAAGATTGTCTCTCTCCTGAGCGCCGGGATGTCCTTTCGCTAAATCCGCGGCGTGAGCCGCGATTTTATATGCGATCATTCCGTCTTTTACGTCCTGTTTATTGGGAAGCCCCAAATGTTCTTTCGGAGTCACATAACAAAGCATTGCCGTTCCGTGCCATGCGATCATAGCCGCTCCTATGGCGGAAGTGATATGATCGTAACCGGGAGCGATGTCCGTCACCAAAGGCCCCAAAGTATAAAAAGGAGCTTCGTTGCAAAGTTCGGATTGTAATCTTACGTTTTCTTCCACCAAATGCATAGGAACATGGCCCGGTCCTTCCACCATGACTTGGATGTCGTCTTCCCAGGCTCTTTTCGTAAGTTCTCCCAAAGTTCTAAGCTCGGAGAATTGAGCTTCGTCGTTGGCATCAGCAATACATCCTGGACGAAGTCCATCACCTAACGAATAAGAGATTCCGTATTTTTTCATCACTTGGTTGATTTTGTCGAAATGTTCGTATAGAAAATTTTCCTTTTTATGATGCAAACACCAGCGAGCCATAATGGAGCCACCCCTGGATACGATCCCTGTGATTCTTTTTTCCGTATGCCTTACATAGTCGTGCAGAACTCCCGCATGGATTGTGAAATAATCTACACCTTGTTCCGCCTGCTCTTCCAATGTTTCCAAAAACACATCGATATTCAGGTTTTCTGCCTTGCCTTTTACTTTCTCTAACGCTTGATAGATTGGCACGGTTCCGATCGGTGCAGGAGAATTGCGCAAAATCCATTCCCTTGTTTCATGAATGTTTTTTCCTGTGGAAAGATCCATCACCGTGTCGGAGCCCCAACGAAGCGCCCATCGAAGTTTCTCCACTTCCTCTTCTATGGAAGAAGAGATGGCAGAGTTACCGATATTCGCATTCACCTTAACAAGAAATTTTTTTCCAATGATCATAGGCTCCAATTCCAAATGTCTTTTGTTAGATGGAATAATGGCTCGACCGATTGCGACTTCATTTCTTACGAATTCGGGAGTTACATTTTCCCGAAGTGCGACAAACCTCATCTCTTCCGTAATGGTCCCTCGCCTAGCATAGTACATTTGGGAATGATTTTGATCCCCTCTTTCTTCTCTAACGTCTACCCAAGATCTTCTTAGTTTGGGGATTCCTTGTTTGTAATCGAAACCTTCGTGGTGGGAACACAAACTTCCCTCGGTTCTATAACTATGATAGACGGTTCCGTCGCTTAACTTGACTTCGTTTCTAGGAACGATAAATGTTTCTTGTGGTTTGGCATCCATTGTCTTCTTCTCCCAACCGAAAGAACTTCTTGGAAAGGCCGAAAGAAAAAGAAAGGAACGTGCGGATAGAATCAATCTATATAACTAAATAGACGGATCTATAGCGTGTTTTTTCCCGTTTCCCTTCGCAAGCATTACCCAGATCAGGTTCCTGGGGACTCTCTCAGAGCAAATACATGCCCACCCCCAACGGTTCAGATTCAGTTTATGATTTTAGATAGAAATTGACAACGAAGAAATCTATGTCGCTTTCGAACCGGTAAAGAAAAGATAGGGAAGATTAAGTAAGAACCCTGCCGATTCTTTCCATTCTGCGGACATATACATTCAGATCTTGTTTTCCTTTGGGACCCATTTCCGTAAACTGCACCCCGTAGATTCCGAATTCTTTCGACTTTTTACCGATTTGTTTGATCACTCCTCTGGCGCGAAAGTCAGCAAGATCTCCTGGCAAAGCCACAATGATTTCGATTTTTTCGTTCAGATCCCACTCGTCGAAATGGTTGGGAGCTACGATCCCGATTCCTCCCAAACTGATATCCCTTGCATAGAGAACATCTAAAAGCAAAGTACCCATCAAATGGACTTCTACAGGATCTTTTTCTTCAGGAATGACCCTTGTGAATTTTCTTTTTTCTGGAATGTTTTGAGGCATAAACTAGGAAACAGAAAGGATTCTGATTTCGGGAATTCAGATGGCAAGCACAAATAAAAACAGGGTTCTTTTCCCTTAAGAAAGCATAGACGAGTCACCGATATATGATATGATGCTTGTCTCGGGCAATTAGAAAGATGAAAGGCTCTATTTTTAAACTTATAATCGCCTCCGCCGCTTTCGGTTTCTATTCCCTGCCGATCCAAGCGAAAGTGACTTGTACAGGGGAAGCCTGTACGATTCTGCCCACTGCCATTCAATCCCAATTGAACCAAGTAGACCAAGCCTTACAAGCGCAGTATACGGATAAAGTTTTGTCCACAATGGCAGAATCCGCTGTGATCACCAACATCAACTCCAGTTTGATGGGCCCAGGAATCGTAAACCGATTCCAAGTGGGAGGGGGGCTTGCAGTCGCAGGTCAAAAAAAAGAAGATATCAACGTAGCCTATCAATCCTTAAACTTTCAAAAACTTCCCAATGTAGGAGCATCACTTTCACCTAACTTAGTCGTTGCGGTAAACTTGGGATGGTTGTTGGGAGACGGCCCTTCCGATACGGAACAAGATCTAAAAACGTTTATGCATAGGTTCAATCTGTATCTGCACGGATTCAAATTCAATTTTGCGCAAGGCGATGTTCAGAAAGCCATCGAATCGCAAAACAAAAACGTGCAATTGGGAGGAGACATCACTTCCGGCGGATTCACATTACGATTCCATATCTTTGATAGTTATTCCGACGGACTTGGAATTTTCGAATTCGCAGGAATCTCTTTAGGAATGGGAATGCATTACCAACGCCAGGTGATCAACGTCACTTATGACGATGCCAAAACCCAATCGGTCACTTTAGGTCCTGCAGTAGGAACCTGGGGCGGAGCCACTACATTCAATTACAACAGCACCATCACAAGCATTCCTTTGGACGTAAGAACCGGCTTTAGAATGTTTTATTTTCTCACCTTCTTTGCCGGAGGGGGAACCTCGATTAACTTTGGTTCTACGAATTTAAAATTGGAACGATCCGGACCTCTCGCCATCGCATTGGATTCAGGTGCCATCGCATCCAGTTTGCCTGCGGAAGTGCAGGCATTGATCCCTGCTTCTACTTTGGGACAAACAAAAACAGGAACTCTTTCGATGGATCTCAGCGGATCGGCACAGACTCCCAATTCCACCAACTTTTTAGTGGCTGGTATCGAACTAAACATACTCATTTCCAAAATCACCGTAGAAGCGATTGTTGCCCAAAAAGTACAATCCGTAATGGTTGGCGCTAAAATCGCCTTCTAATTCTATTTTTTCCCGGATTCTCTCTGATTGGTATCCTTCTTGCATCCTTGTAAGAAAAAGAATCAAACCGTCTATTTCTGAAGAATCGTTAAGGCACTTGCCCATTTTTTAGGCAGTTTGATAGAGAGAGGTACACCATGACCGTTTCTACTATGAGTGAAACAAAAAAGCCTATCCTGCATGTTTCTTGTGTTCCTAGAAAAGACACAACGCTTCTCAAAATTTCGCTCTCTCAAGACGATTTGGGAATTTTATTTCGAGTTACTTCCGTACTCTACAACCACGGCTGGGATATCTTAGAAGCTGTTGCAGAAACCTCTCATGAAGGCCATGTGCAGGATCTTTTCGTGATCCGCAGTTGGATCGGGGGGGAAATGTCAGAAACGCTTCTTTCCCAAATCAGAAGAGATCTTTATTCCATGTTTTACGAAGGAAAATCCGTAGAGGAGTATCTGAGAGAAAACGGGAAAGGAGATGTTTTAGCCCGCAAAGTGAGAGATCCGGAAGCTTCTTTGAAACTATACAATCCGATTTCTTCCGACTTTACTGTAATGGATTTGAGAATGAAAGATACTACCGGAATTTTATTTCAAATTACGGAAGCATTGTTTCATTTGGGGATCGATATCATCAGTTTTACTGCAAACAGTTCGGACGGAAAAATCAGAGACAGTTTTTTACTCAGAACCTCTCTCACTGGAGAGAAGTTAGACGAAAAAACCTTGTTTCCTTTGCTTCGTTCCCGATTGGAAAGTTTCCTATAAGGAAACTTTCTCCTGCGGTCGAATGCGATATAGTAGACCGGCAAACAAAACTAAGACGAATAAAGAGAGTCCGAAAGTTAAGATCGGGCCTCTTTGAAAATAAACCATAGCGAATAGTACAGGTGAGATCGCTCTTGCCAAAGAACCGAAACTTCTAAAAATTCCAAGCGCTCTTCCTTGATTTGTTGTTCCGCTCTCCAAAGAAGCGAAAGAAGAAAGCCCCGGATTCACTAGAGCGCTTCCGAACGCCAGAAAAAAAATGGCAATGAATGTCCCTTGGATCCCCTCTTCCATTAAAAGAATACAAAAACCGATAGCGACGGACAAAGCTCCCAACTGAACTATTTTTTTCTCAGGAATTTTACCGGATAACCTTCTTACGATTCCACCTTGCACAAGTATGATGATACATCCGATATAAAGAAAGCTGAAGCCGATCTCTTTAGGACTGAAGTGAAACTCTTCGGAAAGATAAAAATTGATCACAAATTCGAAACCGGAAAAACTCAAAACAAAAAGAAGATTAAGTAAAGATAGTTTTACCAAGTTTTTGGAATCCAATCGATTCAAACCGAGTATAGGATGGATCTCAGAAAACTTTTCAGTAAATGTCGCCGATTCTTTTAGAAAAACGACAATCAATAGAAGTGTAACTAGAGAAACGATGATGGCAAAGAATGCGGATGCAGGAAATACGACTGCATTTCCTCTTAGATAAAGAGGATCCATAAAAGTCCAAAGAGAACTGATCCCTCCTAGAAGCGGTCCCATGACAAACCCTAGACCGATCCCTGCGCCCAAAAGCCCCATTCCTCCCGCTCTTGATTTTTCATCCGTATGATCCGCCATCGCAGCGGAAGCTACGGATAAATTCCCTCCCATGATTCCGGTGATCACACGGGATAAAACGAACATCCAAAACTGTGAAGAAAAAAACCAAAGAGTATAACCGAACACACTGCCCAGAGTGGTAAACATCAATATGTGTCTTCTGCCCAGACGATCGGACATTTTGCCCCAAACGGGAGCGGATAAAAACTGCAAAAAAGAATAAACGGAACCTAGAATACCGCCAAACAAAACCATGGTGAACTCAGACTTTCCGTCTTGTCCCAACCAAATGGCGGCGGAATGGAATGCTTCAAAAACGGGATCGTTTCCCTTAGCTAAAAAATGTTCGATGGTTTTGGGAAAAAGAGGGAAAAGAAGAGAAAAACCCATCATATCCGTGAATACGATTAGAAATAGAATCAATTTAGTTCGTTTGGAATTTTCCATGTAATTTCTAAGAAATAGAGGACAAACAAAAAAAGCCACAGAAAACTCCGTGACTTTTCGCTAAAAATAGAAAGAAAAAGGGAAAAACTTTATTTCGTTTTTACTTTTTCGATCAAAGCTTTTAACTCATCTAATGCTTGTTTTGCTTTTTCCTTCACTTGTGGAGGAAGAGCAGTGTCAAGTTGTTGATAAATTGCTTGGTAGTTTGCCTGCAATTTAGCTACGATTTCGTCGTAACTTGCGTTGGTTTTACCGATTGCACCTTGTGCATCCGCAAGAGTTTTGCTCAGAAGGTCTCTGATTTTTTGTGACTCAGGAGATTTGTCTAATTCACCTTTAGCTTTAAGCTCATTATACACTTTTTCTAAATCAACAACAGCTGTTCTTAGTTTTTCTTCTCCGGAGCGAAACAAAGCGATTCCGGCATTCACTACGTCCATTACCAATTTTTCCATACAACATTCCTATCGGGAGAGTCTCCCTTTCTTTTGGTTACCCAAAATTAAAGATGCCGACGGAATGTGACAATAAAAAAAAGGAATTTAAGCCGTTTGTGATAAGACATAATTCCGGATCCATTTCACGGAATTGTTATTTCCTAAACTAACAATTGTAAGATTAGCTGTTTTCGATGAGCTTTTTGATTTGGTCCCTGATTTTGGCGGCTGTTTCGTAATCTTCCGTTTTCAAGGCGTTTTCCAATGTCTCTTCCAGAATCTGTAGGTTCGATTTAGGAAGTGCTTGGATTTTTTTCTCAGGAGCAATGCTCTCTCCTTGGATTTCATCCTCTTTCATAATGATTCCCGCTTCATCCAAAACGGACTTAGCGATATAGATCGGTGCATTGGCACGAAGAGCCAATGCGATCGAATCGGAAGGACGTGCATCCAAAGTGATGATCTCTTCATCTCTGCGAAGTTGAATTTTCGCATAAAACGTACTGTCTATGATTTCTTCGATAGTGATCTTTAGAACACTGGCTCCCATAGCAGTGAGCATATAAAGCATAAGGTCGTGGGTCATGGGACGAGGAGGTTTCGTTCCGTCGATCACTGTGGTGATGGAGTGGGTTTCCAAAGGTCCGATGAAAATCGGAACCACTCGATTGTCGTCGCCTTCTTTCGGACGAAGGAACACGGCGAACCCAACATTGGTCAGGCTAATGTCAGAGATTTTCACTTCGAAAAATTCCATAAATCCCTTTTGCCTCTTAATAAAATATAAATGGGCCCAGAAGGGCTCGAACCTTCGACCCGCAGATTATGAGTCTGCTGCTCTAACCAACTGAGCTATAGGCCCTTTACCCATTCCAATCTTTTTAAGAAAAAGGGAGAGACAAGCAGAAAACAACTTCACTGGATTCCCCTTGCAGGAATAAACCTACCTTTTTCAAAAAACTCGGTTAAGTCGGATCTATCCTTTCTCCAGACCAGCCAAATCCAAATATTTCCATCTTTTCTTTCCCAAATCCATAGATTGGTTCGAAGCAGATTTTGATTTCGGATTTGATCCGCTTTGTAGACTAAAATTTTTTCCCCTTCTCCCGGAAAGGTTTCCGATTCTTTATTTTTTCCGTTCCAAAAAATTTCAGATTCCCAGGAAGGTCTGGCAAAAGAAACGGAAGAGAGAGGGATCTTTCTAATCACCAGAAAAAAAGGATCCCTTCTGGCTGGATAAACACGAACAGAGGATTCAAAACTTAGGTTTTGCACTTTGATCACAGAATCTTCAGGGAATCGAAACTCTATGCCGTTCCAGGAATAAATCGAGTCTTTTAAAATCAACTCTTCCGAAAGAATCGTTGTAAAACTAACCCCCAAATAGAGAATCAAAAGCGAAGCCCGTTTCATGAATTCCATTTCCACACAAGTTTCCAGACCCCTGCAAGCAAGAAAAGGATATATGGGAATCTACATCCATTATCCTTTCTGTTATCAAAAATGCGATTATTGCGATTTTTATTCGGAAGGGATCGGGCCAGGAAAATCCGACATTGAACAAGAATTATTCGATACTTATAAAAAAGAATTTTTCCTTCGTTTGGAAAACTCCGCCGATTTAAGAGATCGTAAAATAGATACTATCTTTATGGGAGGAGGAACTCCCAGTAAAGCATCTGCTGAAAATTGGAATAACCTTCTCTCTTTTTTTAAGAAGGAATTGAATGTCACCGAAGACGTGGAAATTTCTTTGGAAGCCAATCCGGAAGATCTTTCTTCAGAGTTTCTTATTGGCTTAAAACAAGCAGGGATCAATCGATTGAACGTGGGAGTACAAACCAGAAACCACAAAGACCTGCATTTTTTAGGAAGGCATTATGAAAAAGATAAATACGAGAAAATAGGAGAGATTCTTTCCCAATCTCCCATCGAAAGAGTGGGAATCGACCTTATGTACGGAATGCCCGATTCCAACGAAGATGATTTTTGGAAAGACTTGGAATACTTCACAAATCTTCAATTAAAGCATATTAGTCTGTATTCTCTTACTTTAGAAAAAGGCACGGCATATTCCAGAAACGTAAAAGATAAAAAAACAAAAGCTCCGAACGAGGAAATGCAAAGGGAAATTCTAGAGCTACTTCCTCGTAAAATGCAAGATTTAGGATACATTTGGTACGAAGTTTCCAATTACTGTAAAGAAAACGAGTTTTCCAGACACAATCTCAAATATTGGACCTACGAACCCTATCTGGGTTTGGGGCCTGGAGCGCACGGTTTTTTGGATAACAAACGTTATGGGAACCCAAGAAACTCCTCTGCCTATCTCAAAAAGCCGGGGGCAGCTGTTTCGGAACCTGTTTCTCCGAGAGAAGAAATCGCACTTTCTCTTTTCCGATTGTTTCTCCCTATTTCATTGCCTTCTTATTTGGATGCCTTTTTACAAAAAGATAAGGAACAAATACTGAAAATCATTTCCCGATTCAAAGAAAGAGATCTATGCGAATGGGATGGGAACACATTCCAATGGAAACAAAACGCACTCTTTCTTTTGGATGATTTGATATTGGAATTAGTTTCGGAATCCTAAAAAAGAATGTAAAAGAAGTTCCCTAGATTCGATCGAAACCATTCTTTTTCTTTGGGAACAAAATAGAAAAAAGATTGCTGGTTAGCCCCTGCCGAAAAACACTGTCTCTATCCAGGGCCTGTAGCTCAGTTGGTTAGAGCACACGCTTGATAAGCGTGGGGTCATAAGTTCGAGTCTTATCAGGCCCATTAGGATTACCGTTTTCATACGGGGCGTTAGCTCAGCTGGGAGAGCATCTGATTTGCATTCAGAAGGTCATCGGTTCGATCCCGATACGCTCCAGATTTTTCCTATTCCCTGTCTTAGTATCCAAACCGATCTCCCCCTTCTCGCACACTTCCAATCAGTTTTTTCTATTCTCATCTATTTTTATTACAACTGTTTGGTGGATGAATTGTAAAGATGCTCCCCTTTGTATTTGAGGAGCTGAAATGGAATGGATTTTTATCTGCTATGTGCTTCGGAGAAAGTTAAATACCTGTTCCCCTCCTCGTCCCAAACATGACAGCTTTTCCATTGTTTGTAGAGATAAGAAAGGCTGAATTTTCCTTCCTTCACATCCTTTCCAAAATCGGATTTTAATAAATCGGAATACGCTTCCTTCAAATGATAACAAGGAATGGCTGTGGAAAGATGGTGAGGAGTATGAATGTCTATATGAAAATGAAGATAGGAAATCAACTTAGGATTCAAAAAATTATAAGTGGATAAGATTTGCCCTTTATAAGGATTCCAATCGGAAGGTTGGTAAAAATAAATCTCATCGGAAGTATGATGAAGATAGGTATAATAACTCATCCAAAATTGAAACACTAGTCCTGGCATCACTAAAAAATGTAAAATCGCAGTCCATTTTCCTGTCAGAGCTACCAGTCCGAAGGAAATCCCAGCCAATCCTAACAACAAAACTACATACGACAGATACACTTTTTTACGGTGAGAATCGATGAATTTTCCGGGATATGCATGCATGATTAGGTTATGAAGAAGGGATCCTAAAGGAGGAAAATATCTCGTATAACGATAGATTGCCGCACGAAGAGGAGTCTTTTTCCGAAGGGAAGAATATTGTTTCAGAGTGAAAGGAATCCAGGCATTATCGAAATAAACGTCTTTTTCGTTGAATAGAAGATTGTTCGTATGCGCATGATGTGCATTATGCGAAAACTTCCAGGCATAATAGGGATAAAAGGAAAACAAAAAGAAAAAATGCCCCAATACATCGTTGATTTTATTGTTTTTCAGGAAGGAAGCATGAGCGCAGTCGTGTCCCAGAACAAACAAAGAGGTGACGGATGTCCCGGCAAGGAGCCAACCTAAAGGAAGAAGAAAATCGTAATCATAACGAATCATCCAATAGAGAAAAGAGAAGCTGAATAGATGAAATGTGGTACCTACCACAGCGGCCCAAAACGCCTTCTTTGCATTCGATTTGAATAATTCTGGCCGAATCGATTTTCTAGGACCGTCCAAAGTCGCCGGTCTCTCGGAAGGGCCGGTGGACAGATCTTTCTTCCGTTCGGATTTTTCTAAAATCGGGATCATCAATGTATTCCTCAGGTGTCCCTTCATAATGAACACCGCTAGTTATTTTTTTTCTGAATCTAATGTAGGAACTCCTACTGTCAAGAAAGGCAAAAAATTCCGAAAACCCTCCTTTCCCCGACAGGAGAGAAATGACTTCGAATTCCAGTAAAGATGTCATTTGAATGTAAAAATCTACTTGAACCTTTTGAGAAAAAATAGGAAACCAGACTAGTCATGTCTGTAAGAGATATCCTGAAAGATAAACCCTCCTCCGTTCTTTCTATCGAAGAGGATCGAAGCGTATTGGAAGCAACCAAACTGATGGTAGATTCCAAAGTCGGTTCCGTGATCGTAACCTTTCAGGGAAAACTTGCGGGCATCTTTACGGAAAGAGATTTGATGCGAGTCGTTGCAAAAGACCATCTTGCCTTGGCCAATGTGAAACTAAAGGATGTAATGACATCTCAGCTCACAGTGGCTGGTCCCAACGATGAAATCGACGACATCCTCAAAACGATGATCTCAAAACGATTCCGACATATGCCGGTTTTGGATGAGGAAAAAATCATAGGTCTCATCTCCATCGGAGATGCGGTCAAAACCAAACTCAATAAAACGGAAGCAGAAATGCATATACTCAGAGAGTATATGTACGGCCCACACTGATTTCACCAAAGTCCGGGAGAGTTTTGAAAAGAAGATAAAACCTCCCTCTTTCGTCTCACTACTTCTTTTAAAATTTTTTCCAAATTGCGAGTGTCTTCCCTGTTGTATTCCACAAGCAAATCGAGAGATTCTTTATGATCGAATTCTTGATAGGTCTGCCAAAGAAGAGGAGCCATCTTTCCGTCTATTTTCTGAACCGATTCCGGTCTTTCTAATCCCAAGAGAATTTCCGATTTTTTCAAACCACCTTTGATTCCCATAGAATGAAGCAGATTCATCAGATCCAAATGAATGTTAGGAATCTTTTGTCGGAACTCTTTCTCTAAAAAAGGCACATCGAATCTTTTCCCATTATAACTAACAAGAATCAGTCGGGAGATCATATCATCCAACATAAACTCCAGATTTTTCCCTCTTTGAAAGGTGTGAATTCCTCCGTCCAAAAAATAACTGGCGACTGTGACGATCGAATCCTCCGAAATTCCAGTGGTTTCTATATCCAAATAACAAAAGATATGTGGAAACTCTTCCCATAATCTCCAAAGTTCTATGTCGGGAAGACGTTCCGCGAAAAAAAGATAGTTTTTATTTTTATAATTCTCTTCCAAAACGGGAATCTCTTCCCGGAGCAAACGAAAGGAAGGAAAAGAAAGTTCTTCCAGTTTTTTTTCCGTTTCCGAAGGAAGATGGATTAGATCCTGCCAGTCGAAAATACCGTGTTCGTACAATCTGTTCTGAAGGCCGGAACCGATTCCGGTAAAAACCTCGAAGCAGGATCGGATCAAAGAAGCGGGGAACATTCTGTCCATCTTTCGATCCCTTCCCGGAATCTTTCTTTTTTTTCTCCGAAACCGATACGAAGAAACCCTTCCTCTTCGAAGTTGCTTCCGGGAAGAACGAAAACTCCCGTTTTTTTCATAAGAAGATCCGCATACTCTTCGCTGGAAATTCCACGCTTCAGTTTCGCCCAACCCACAAGTCCACCGCTCACTTGAGAAAATTCGGTAATATCTGTTAGCCTGGAAAGTGAGTCATAAAAAAAGGACAAATTCTCCTTTACTTCTTTTTTGATTTCCGGTAAAAATCGACTTCGATTCTTCAATAAACCCAAAGCCAATTTTTCCGAAATAGGCGAAACAGTATGGGTCAAATAATCCTTAAAAGATCTCGCTCTGTTTACGAACTCTTTGTCCGCAATCAGCCAACCGACCCTCAGTCCGGTCACTCCCATACATTTCGTGAAAGAACCGGTTCCGTAAAACCGATCTTTTGTGGAAACTCCCGTTTTTCCCAAATCGGAATCAAAATCCAAAAAACGATAGTGTTCATCAAATAACACAGGTTTCTCTTTTTTACGAAGTATCTGTTTCAGATCCTCCCAATCCCCCGAAGAAAACCCAGCACCCGTAGGATTGTGGGGTTGGTTGAGAACATAAAGATCGGCGTCCACATTCTCCCAATCCTTGGAATTCAATTTTTTATCTACGGGAATGCGAAGGATCTCCGCTCCTAACATCTCCGGAATTTCATACAGCGCCTGAAAGGCTGGCCAATAAATCGCCAAACGATCTCCCTTTTTCAACAGAAGATGAAAGGCCAAATACAATGCTTCACTTGTGCCGGTAGTGACGAGCACCTCATCCGCACCTACTCCCGGATAGAGTTTGGAAATTTCTTCCCTAAGCTCATTTCCCCCCCGATTCGGGGAATCATTGAGAGTCAATTTCCCCAATTCTTCCCCGGAAACATTGGCGAAATCCATAATCTCTTCCAATCGGTATGCATGGAACCCGCTCTCGCCCAAATTGCAAAAACAAGAATTACGATAGGATTCTAAACGTTCTTCGATGAAAAATTCTCTAGGTTCCAATTTTGATTTCCAGGTAACATTGATTCTATAAGATAGCAAGTAAGCTATGTTGAAACCAGAAGACCACATCCAATCCTGGACGAAATCTCCTTTTTCTCCTGAAATCACCTCGGAAGCCAAACAAGCCTTGGCAGATTTTCAGGCAAATTTATCCACACCCCTTACGGATGCATTTTCCATCCCGTTAGAATTCGGCACAGGAGGAATTCGCGGGGAGATCGGAAACGGTGTAGGAAAAATGAACGTCTATACTGTGGGCCGCGCCGCATTAGGATTCGCACGCCATTTAAAGAAAACTCATAAAAAACCATCTATCGTCATCGCTTACGATTCAAGAAGAATGTCCAAAGAATTCGCGGAAGTTTCCGCAGGGATCGCCGCCAAACAAGGAATCAAAGTTAAAATATTTCCTTCGGTCACTCCCACTCCTATTCTTTCTTATGCGGTTCGTTATTACAAAGCAAGCGGTGGAATCGTAATCACCGCTTCTCATAATCCTCCGGAATACAACGGGTTCAAAGCCTATCTTGCGGACGGCGGTCAACTTGTTCCTCCTGATGACGGACTTATCATCAAAAACATAACCTCGATCACCGATTGGAATCAAATCGAATTTCTTTCTCCCAAATCGAAACCTTACAAGGAATATGTGAGCTTAGTAGGAAAGGATTGTTTCTCTTCTTATCTTAAAGAATTGAAAAAATCCAAATTGGAATCCAAGGCGAAACCTTCCGATAGAAAAAACCTGAAAATCGTTTATTCTCCGTTACATGGGACAGGAGGAGAGTTTATGAAAAAAACCCTGAACTCTTTCGGATATAAATCCGTTTTCCTGGTTCCCGAACAATCCAAACCGAACGGAGAATTCCCTACGGTAAAATATCCCAATCCGGAAGAAAAAGAAGCTTTGGCTCTTTCCGAAAAATATGCGAAAGCAAAAAAGGCTGCGGTATTCATCGCTACCGATCCGGATGCGGATCGATTGGGAGTGGGGATTCGAAAGGAAGACGGAGAATACGAATATCTCAACGGAAATCAAATCGGTTCCATTATGGCAGCTTATCTCTGTGAAAGAACCTCCTCCAAAAAATCCAAAACGAACTATCATTTGGTGAAAACCATCGTGACAACCGACCTTCAGGAAGCGATCGCCAAAAAGAACAAAATCAAAATCAAAAACGTTTTGACGGGTTTCAAATACATCGCAGAAGAAATGAAAGCGATCGACAAAAAGAAGTCCGATAAATTTTTGTTTGGTGGAGAAGAATCTTACGGATATCTTCCCGTATCTTTCGTAAGAGATAAAGATTCTCTTTCCAGCGCACTTCTATTCGTAGAGATTCTAGCGGAAAAAAAAGATCTGCTTTCCTATCTCAATGAAATCTATCTGAAGTACGGTCTTTACAGAGAAAGCCTTTACTCTCTGACACTCGCAGGAAGCGCAGGTCAGGCTAAAATCAAATCCTCCATAGAGAAACTGCGCGGAGAGAATTTAATCGGCCACAAAATCGGAGAAAGAGAAGTGGTTGGAGTTTTGGATTACGGAACAGGAACCGCAAAAGGAATCTCCAAAGCATCCGCATTCAAAGGAATGCCAAAGTCCAATGTCATCCAATTGGAATTGTCCGGGAACGCGAAACTTACGATCCGCCCTTCCGGAACGGAACCTAAAGTGAAAGTGTATTCCTCTTTCAAATCTCTTTCCCCCGTGTCCTCCGAAGCAGATTTGAATCCTGCTTGGGAAAACCTAGGCGGAGAAATTCAAACCGCAGAAAAAGAATTTTTAAATTTAGCAGGTCTTATATGACGAACGAAACCAAAAGCAAATTCGAAACCACGAAAGAACTCACCGACAAATACGTATTAAATACTTACAACCGATATCCGGTTGCTTTCGAATACGGTGTTGGAGAGATGCTCTTCGACCAAAACAACAAAGAATACATCGATTTTCACTCAGGAGTGGCGGTCACCAACCTAGGACATGGAGAAGCCGATTTGATCGAAGCGATCCGAGTACAGGCGGACAAAATCTTCCACTCCTCTAACTTGTATTATTCGGAAGAACAAGGAAAATTGGCACAAGTCATCATAGAAAACAGTTTTCCAGGAAAGGTGTTTTTATGTAATTCCGGGACGGAAGCCAATGAAGCCGCTTTCAAATTGATGAGAAGACATGGAATCCATAAAAACTTGGAAAAACCAGTCATCCTTTCTCTTCATTCCAGCTTTCACGGAAGAACTTTCTCTTCCATGACCATGACGGGAAACACTGCCATCAGAGACGGTTTCGGAGAATTGGCAAAAGACGTTCACTTCATCACTCCGAATGATGAAGAGTCTCTCATCCAAGCGTTCGATCAGTACGGTGAAAACATAGCGGGTTTAATTTTAGAGCTCATCATCGGTGAGGGAGGAATCATTCCTCTCACTCAATCCTTTGTAAACCTCGCAAGAAAACTTACGGAAGAAACGAACTCACTTCTGATCTTCGATGAAATCCAAACGGGAATGGGAAGAACGGGAAAGATGTTCTGCTTCGAACATTACGGATTTGCTCCTGACGCTTTCACCCTTGCCAAAGGGCTAGGTTCCGGATTTCCGATCGGAGCCTTAGTGATTGCGGAAGAACATACTTCTCTTTTAGGAAAAGGCATGCACGGTTCCACTTTCGGAGGCAACCACCTAGCATGCGCAGCCGCTTATGAAACGTTTAGAATCATACTTTCCAGAAACCTTCTGGATCATGTGGAAACGGTTTCCGCAAACATGTTCCAAAGATTGGAAACAATCAAGTCAAACACCTCTCTCATCAAAGAAATCAGAGGGAAAGGGCTTCATATCGGAGTGGAATTGACTGTTCCCTCCAGACCGATCGTAGAAGAATGTTTACGAAGAGGGCTTGTTGTCAACAGCACAGCCAATAATGTAATTAGAATCATGCCTCCTCTGATCCTTTCTTTGGAAAAATCATCAGAGGGATTAGATATTTTAGAATCAGTGTTAAAGGGATAAGAATGAAAAAAATCGCAGTACTTGCAGGAGATGGAATCGGTCCGGAAGTGATGGAAGTCGCTTTGGACGTTGTGAACAAAGCTTTAGGATCCAAAAAGAACGAGTTTCAATTTGAACCGGCATTAGTCGGGGGAGCGGCGATCGACGCAACAGGTTCCCCTCTTCCTCCTGAAACATTAAAACTTTGTGAAGAATCGCAAGCGATCTTCTTCGGTTCCGTAGGCGGCCCTAAATGGGAAACCCTTCCTCCGGACAGACAACCGGAAAGAGGAGCCCTTCTCCCTCTCAGAAAACATTTCGATTTATTCGCAAACCTTCGTCCTGCAATCATCTATCCGGAGTTAAAGAAAGCTTCTCCTCTTAGAGGAGACATCATCGGAGACGGTTTGGATATCCTCATTCTTAGAGAACTCACTTCCGGAATCTATTTCGGCAAACCGAAAGGAAGAGAAGGAAGCGGACCGGAAGAATTCGCTTACGATACGATGAAATACTCGAGAAGAGAAATCGAAAGAATCGCAAGAAAAGCTTTCGAAGCGGCTCGCAAAAGAAATAAAAAAGTAACCAGCATCGATAAAGCGAACGTCCTAACTACTTCCGTTTTATGGAGAGAAGTTGTAGTGGATCTTCATAAGAGAGAATTCTCCGACTGCAGCCTGGATCACCTTTATGTGGACAATGCAGCCATGCAGCTCATCGTAAAACCGAAACAATTCGATGTTATGCTCTGTGAAAATATGTTCGGGGACATTTTGTCCGACGAAGCATCCATCATCACAGGATCCATAGGAATGCTTCCGTCCGCATCCATCTCCGAATCGGGCTTCGGATTGTACGAACCGTCCGGCGGATCCGCACCTGATATCGCAGGAAAAGGAATCGCAAACCCGATCGCTCAAATTCTTTCCGGCGCTCTTATGCTAAGATATTCTTTCGGTATGGAAGATGAAGCGGTGAAGATAGAGAATGCGATCCGTACCGTGCTGAAACAAGGTTATAGAACCGGTGACATCGCGGAAGAAGGTAGCAAAATTCTGGGAACGAAAGATATCGGAGCCCAAATCCAGAACGCAATCTAAACAAAAAATTAAGAGGAAACTATGCAAGCAGGAATCGCTCCCACAGGCAGACCGTATAACATACTGATCGCGGAAAACTCTAAGTTCCAAGCGAAACAGCTGCAACAGATTTTGGAATCGGAAGGTTTCAAAATCATAGGAGTTGCGGAAACGGGGAAGGAACTTTTACAGATGTACAAGGAACACAAACAACAGGTGGATCTTGTTACGATTGAAATTTTCCTTCCGGAAGTGGACGGTTATGCGGCATTCTGGGATATGAAAGATATGGGAGTGCTTCCTCGCATCATGTTCATTTCGGAAGAGAACACTCCTTCCGTAGTGAAAACCCTTTTGGATAACGGTGCGATGGATTATATCATCAAACCGATCAAAAGGGAAAAAGTTTTGGAAAAAATCAAAGAAACTTTGGTTAAGATTCCCAAAATATAACGTTTATATTGCGGCCTTCATCTTTGGATCTGTGACTGAAGTATTTCTCGGAAAGAAATACTTCTTCGTTCTGTGGGTCCAGATTCAAATGATGAAACTCTTTTCTAAGTCTCACCAAAATCGCTTCCTTAATTCCCAATAAATACCCCATCCCGGGTGCCTCAATGACAACGCCCGGAGGCATGGACATAAAATGTTTCGCAACATCCCACTGAACGATGTAATTCTTTTTAGAAATGCAAGGACCGACAAACACTTGTAAATCTTCTTCAGTAAACCCTTCCGACAAAAGCCACTTTACCAGTTTTTCGGAGATACCGAGTAATGTGCCTCTCCAACCGGAATGAATCGCAGCAATCATAGGTTTCGTTTTAGAGTAACAAAATAAAGGAACACAATCCGCTGTTTTTATAACAAGAGCAGTATTGGGTTCGAAACAAACAAGACCGTCACCGGATTTATCGGAAGGGTCCGAATGATCCTCACTGTCTCCGTCCGCGAACCCTTTCGGATCGGGAACCCAATAACCGATTTTCCCCTTCTCTATATTTGCAATCTCCCTCTTATGAACTTGATCCATCACTACGATTCGATCGGAAGGAAGATGAGTATATTTAGAAACCATAATATTAATGGCGGATCTCCAAGACTCAGGATCCTTTGGATAACCTGCTGAAGAGAAAGTTTCATTCCAGGCAGCTTTGCCTAAAGTGAACGAATGGACTTTTCCGTAAGGAAGCTCGATTGTGCGGGAATTTTCCTTCATTGTAAAAAATGGATTTCCTTTTCTCTGTCCATTTTTCTCTCCCATATCTCTTTGTAAAGCGGGGAACAATTCCATTGTTTCCTCTCGCAAAGATTTAAAAACAAAGAAGGCTTATAACGAACCACATAGATCTTCCATTCAAAATCCCTCCACTTATGCAGAATATAAGGAAGATCTAAGTCAGGATAACGATCACTGAGCACCAAATCGATCTCTCTTTCTGTAATATCTTCTCGATTTGTTACTTTTTCGTGACCGACTCTACCTCTAGTACTAGTAGATTTACGAGCCAACCTCTTGTCTGTTAGGCCGGACTCCGCCTCCCAAGCATAATCGGGACGCATCCAGTAGATATAATGAGCCTGTGCTCCGAAAAAAGCCACACGAAACCCTTGTAGTGAATTCCGGTCGTATCCGTTCGGAGAGTTCAATTTGTCCCCATAAAACCGTCTTTCCTCACCGATTCCATTCCAAGTCGCCAGAGATGAATTCTCATTTCGGAACGGATTGATGTAAACCGCAGAAGAAAGTAAAAATAGAAAGAAAACAAAGTAAACTAACAACCTGGGAAATCTATCTTTTCCGAAGAGAAAGAACTTCCCACTGCCAGTATCGGATGCAAGCGATCTCTCCCCAATTTGACTCGATAAAATTTCATTTAACTGAAGATATACGATCCAGGAAAGATAAGGAAGGATGGGAATCCAAAATCGCATCCCCATAAAATCTCCGCCTATGTATAGAACGTAAGCGATGTAGATTAAAACCGAAGAAGAAATCCAAACATTCTCTGCTCTTCGGAAGAAACTTCTCACCAAAAGAAAAACGGAACCTATAAATACGGGAAGATAAAAAGGATATACCTTCATCCAATATCCCAGATAAAAAATTCCCTGGCTGAAATAGGAAGGATGGTTTGCCTTCGCATAAAAAGTATTCGGTAAAATATCTCCGTAATAGAAAATACGAAACAACTCAAAGAACCCGAAACCCAAACAAGGAAACCAAATAGAAAACTTCTTCCAAGATTTATATTGGGATAAAAAACGAATTCCCAGAAACAAAATCCCTTCCGGGCGCAAAAGACTGGCAACGAACAAATACCAAGATGCATTTTCTTTTTTCCGATCCCACTCGATCAAACCTATCGTCAGAAAGGATATGAAAGCCATAGTCTCCAGACCGGAAGTAGCGAAGATTTTAAAATGATAGAGAAGAGAAAGATGGAGAGTGAAAAACGGAATGATATTCTTTTTAAAGCTTCTGGATTCGTAAGTTAAAAAATACAAAAGAAGTCCGACATAACATAAAATCCCCAATACTTGCGAAAACAATAAAGGAGAAAGGGAAAACAACATCCCCAAAGACAACACAAGCGTCCAAAGAAAATTGCTATAACCTTCTACATACTCTCCCTTTTGAAATACCAGCCCGAATCCCTCCGCCAAATTTCTGGAATAAACGAAACTGATAAAGGAATCGTCACATAACCATCGATATAGAACGGATTGATATACTGCATACACTACCGCCAAAACTGCGGTTCCCCAAAACAGATATTTTTTCATAGAAGCCTTTCGGATATTGTGCGTTATTTTATTTATCCAATTCGAAGGATCGGATGAACTCTTCTATTAGATTGATATGATCCATTTCCGGATTCGGATTTTCCATGGACGGTTCATAGAGATAGTCGTCAAAAAGATGAAAGTCGAATATCTTCAATTCGAAGTCGGGAAGAGTGATGATGATATTTTCCGAATGCACATCGAAAATCAATTTTTCTTCTTCCGCTAAAAACTTAGTCACCTCGATCACTCGATTGAAATCCACTGCGATTTTTTTCAGTTTCGATCTAGATATGATTCCGAACCTATGAGTGTCGAAATTCAATTTCCATTTTGGAAAAAACTTATTTAAAATCGCATTCTGATCCACTTTTTCATTTCTTGTAGTGAACTCTTTCAAGTGTTTCCCGGGAAGAAGAGGCTGTTGGTCGCAGGGAGTCAATGTCACTGAAGGGCTAAGAGGAGTTTTGCGAACCTTCAGACCCATAAAAAAACGAGTAGGGATCACCAAATCCGGAATCAAGGACTTCAGCTTCCAATAATGAAGCCTTTCCAAACCCAATCTTTTGAACTTAAATTCGATCTCGTCCCTTTTGGATTCGAATATCGTTTGTTTCTGCAGATAATTTTTGAGAGCAATTTCCTCTTTTTTGAGATACTTTTCCATATCTCTTCCCACTTCCTTATACAAAGAACCGAAAAGAGAATCGGAAGGTAGTTTTGATTTACCAATCTTAACTACCTGGTTCCAAGGAAGCTTATAAACGAATTTATAAGACCCTCTTCCTATATAATCCTCTTTAGAGAGAGGAAGAAAATTATCTAAATATTCTCTACTGTATCTATGAGTGATTCGAAACACATGAGATACAGGAAAGGCCCATTCGTAAAAGTTTCTTAAAAAACCGGACTGTCTTAATACCTCATCGACAGGCAGATCTTCGATGGGGATGGGCTTTCTGTTTTCGTCCTTTTCCGGGTCATGGAAAAGTTCCTTATCCAGACCCTTTTCCAAAAGATCCAAAAATTGGGGAATTTTTCCCCAATTAGGATAAGAATTCCAAAGAGAAGAGATCCTCTCCCGAAACGAACGAGACGGCTCTTCTTTTTCAGGCATTGCCTATTTCACCCATTTAACTTCCGTTCTATATTCACCTAAACTTGATTTATCGGAAACGGCTTTTTTGAGTTTTGAATCCATCTCTTCGTCATACCACCAATAATCGCTGGAAAAACTTTCGTCACCGTATTTTCCCAAAGGAAGAGACGGTTGACCGTATTTTCTCCAATACAATAGTCTTGTGCTAGGGAGATGCCAAAGCAGAACATAAGGATATTCTTTATATACCAATTGGTCGATTTCTTTCACGATTGAATTTCGTTTCGCCAAATCGAATTCCGTTTTTTGTTTATCGATCAAAGAATCTACCTTAGAGAGTTTTAAACCGGGAAGATTCGGCTGCCCTTGTTCTTCCGCATATTTGGAATGCCACTGTGCTTCCGGATCCTTAAACACACCGGAACCCCAAGCCGCCCAAGTCATATCGAAATCGTATTTATCTACTCTTTCACTCCAAGCAGCCAAATCCAATGTATCTATATTGGCACTGATTCCCAGTTCCTTTGCTTTTTCCAAAAACACTGTGAAATATTTTTCAGTCTTTTTATCGCGATCCAAAATGGTAAACTGAAACGGTTTTCCGTTTTTTTCTAAAATCCCTTGCGCATTCGGTTTCCATCCGGCCTCTTCCAAAAGTTTTCTCGCTTTTTTCATATCGAATGTAACGGGAGGATTGGGATTTTTTTCCGAACCGAAATAATAATCGGGATAATAACTGTCCGTAGGATCATACTCGCCATACGCAAGTTTATCGATCATGGTTCTGCGATCCACCAAGTGAGCCATCGCCTCTCTCACTCTTTTGTCGGAAAAAATATCCCTTCTTGTGTTCATCGCCCAACCTTGGAATCCGATCGGCTTCAAGTTAAATACTCTTTGTTTGGCGATCCAATTTCGATCGAAAGCTTCTCCTTTCGCTTCTTCCACCCAAACGAAAGCGGAATAGACCGGATAAATATCGATATCTCCTTTTTTAAACGCCTGCAATGCGACAGCTTCTTCGTTGTAAACTTTATAGACGATTTGATCGAAGTTGTATCTTCCCTTATTGAAAGGATATGATCTTTGCCACCAATCCCCTCTTCTCTCCAGTTTGATGTATCTGTTCTTTTTCGATTCCACGATTTTATAAGGACCGGAAACTACCGGGAATTCGAAATTCTCCTTATTGAAGTCTTTCCCTTCGAAATGATGTTTAGGAAGTATGAAGATGCTGGAAGATAAATCATTGAAATTGTTCCAATGAACGTCCTTCACTTCGAAGGATACCGTATAATCGTCCTCCTTTACCGGTTTGGAAAATCTGGTTAACACGATTCTAAACACGGCAGTCGCATTCTTAGGATTCATGATCGTATCATAAGTGAACAAAACGTCATCTGCAGTGACAGGTTTTCCGTCGGACCATTTCGCATTCTGATCCAAATAGAAAGTAAACTTACGTTTGTCAGGTGAAATTTTCCAAGCCTTTGCTAAATAAGGAATGGTTTCCAAAGTCACTGGATGATAGGCAGTCAGCGGTTCGTAAAGAGAAGTAAAAATTCGAGCGGTGGTTGTGAATTGATCCAGATAATAATTCAAGGATTTAGGGAATTGATGGGAATAGATTCGAATTCTCCCTCCTTTTTTCGCTTCGGGACTTGCAATGGGGTTGGTCTCCCTCAAAGCACCAGGAATCGTTTTTTCATCTCCTGTCCAAGGCAGGTCTTCTACTTTAGAAGAAAGAGTTTCTTGGCCTGAATCCGACTCGCTGCATTGAAACACAGAAAATAAACTCAAAATCAAAAAAGAGTAAAGAAGCAAAAGAGACTTGCGCATTTAAATTTCCTTTTGTTAAACTGGGTCTTCTTAAATGAAACACCACTTCCATCAAACCTGGCTGTACGAGATCAACTCAAGGCTTTTTTGTCTGGAAAACGGATGTCGTTTGGAAGATCTTCCTTCCCTCATAGGGGAGACTTCTCCCTTTTCCGCCTCGGATCAAATTTGGATGATGGGCATTTGGGAAAACAGTCCAGGTTCCGGGCAAATAGCAAAGAGCCATCCCGGCCTTCAAAAAGAATTCGAAAACAGTCTGCCCGGCTTTACGGAAAAAGATATATACGGCTCCCCCTATTCCATCTATCGATACGAAGTCGATCCCATTGTGGGGGGCAAATCCTCCTTACAATCATTAAGAAACAAATTGAACGCACTCGGAAAAGATCTGATCGTCGATTTTGTTCCCAACCATGTCTCTCTCGACTCCGCTTATATTTCAGAACACCCCGATTGTTTTTTAGAAAGGGAGGAAGCGGATCAAAACTCATTTCTCCATGAAAACGGAAGAAGATACGCTCACGGAAAAGATCCTTACTTCGACGGTTGGACAGACACGATTCAATGGGATTTTTCCCAACCGAAAACGATCGATCTTCATAAAAAAATTTTACTTTCTATCGCAGAACAAGCAGATGGCGTTCGTTGTGATATGGCTATGCTTCCCTTGCAGGATGTCTTCGAAAAAACCCATTCCCGTTCAGGACTTCCTTATTGGAAGGAACTCATAGAAGAAGTAAAAAAGATATTTCCGAGTTTTAAGTTTTATGCGGAAGCCTATTGGAACAGGGAATACGATCTGCAATGCCTCGGTTTCGACGGAACCTACGACAAAACTCTATACGACAGACTGCACAATTCGAATCAAGGAAGTGTCATAGAACATTTGCTTGCCGATGCAGATTATCAAAATAAATCCGTTCGGTTTTTGGAAAACCACGACGAACCCAGAGCCTCTTCCGTATTCGCCAAACATCACAAGGATGATTTTGCGATTCTGTCGTTTCTCCCGGGAGTGATTCTTTTTTTTCAGGATCAAAACAAAGGGTATTTGAAAAAACATCCTGTGCAAATGATTCGGAGAGCGGCAGAAGAAACAAATCTAGAAATCTTTTCCTTTTATGAAAGGGTTTTCCAAGCGCTAAAGGAAAGGCCAAAGAACATGGATTTATCGGAACCTAAAACGGAAATGTTCGGAGAAGGAAAAGTTCTAGTTCGTCTTTTAGAGGGAGAGACAAAAAAAGAAATTCTGATTTGGAACGAAGGAAACAGGACAACGGAAGGAAGAGTGATTCTTCCGATGAACGAATATTGGAGAAAAGAACTGAACGATTTGGTTTCCGGTCATTCTTTTCCCCAACCTCTGTCCGAGAAAAATGAAAAAGGAATATATTTCCGATTGGAACCGGGGCAGTCCCAATGGTTTATTTTTTAACCCTCTCTGCGAAAATCACCCCTTGGATCATTCTTAAGTTTTCTAAAATTTCTTTCAATTGATCCAAATGCTCCACCTCTAACATAAATTTAGCGGTCAAAGTGCCGTTCGGATGAGAACTTGCGCCCGCTTCCAAAATATTCGTCTCCGTAGTGGAGATCGATTCCACCATAGAAAGATAAATTCCTTGTACGTCTTTAGCTCTTACCTCTATCTGCACAGGGATCGGTTCTCCCGGCCCTTCCCAACGAACAGGAATGGTCTTCATCCACTCGGATTGTTTCAAAGCGGTGGTACAGTCTTTTTTGTGAACGCTCACTCCCCTTCCTCTAGTGATAAAACCCACGATCTCGTCTCCGGGAATAGGAGTACAACAAGAAGCGATTCTCACAGGGACATCCGTCCAGCCTGCGACGGAGATTCCGTATTCTTTGGGCTCCTGCTGTTTCGATAGACTGGTTTTGGAAGCGGGCTTTTTGATCTTTACCTTTTTGATTTCCTTTAAGGTGTTCTCATCAATGACGGGAGCCGCATTTTCCAAAACGGATGCAATGGTTTCTTTCTGGGATTCTTCCTGAAGTCTTCTGAAATAAGCACGTAACTTTTGTCTGGCGGAAGAGGTTTTTACGATACGAAGCCAAATAGGAGAAGGTTTGGAACTTTTTTCAGTGATGATCTCCACCTGATCGCCGGATTTAAGTTCCGTACGAAGTGTAACCATCCTTCCGTTGATTTTTCCTCCCCTGGCATGAAGCCCCACATCCGTATGAATTCGAAAGGCATAATCCAAAACGGTGGCACCTTTCGGCATCTCCACGATTTCTCCCTTGGGAGTGAACACGAAAACCTCGTCCTCATGGAGATCGTATTGAAGTTCTTCCAAAAATTCCTTGGAATCGAGGCTGGGATCCTGCCAGGATTTTAGAACCTCCAACCACTTCGTTCTGAAAGCGTTTTCGACTCCGTTCTGAAGAACAACATTCGACTTACTGATATTAGCCGATTCTTTATACGCCCAGTGCGCTGCGATCCCGTTTTCTGCGATCGCATTCATCTCTTTCGTTCGAATCTGCACTTCCATCGGCCTTCCGTCCGGTCCGAAAACGGTAGTGTGTAAGGATTGATAGAGATTTGTTTTGGGAGTGGCGATATAGTCCTTAAATCTTCCCGGGATAGGTGTCCAAAGAGTGTGGACGATTCCTAAAACTCCGTAACAATCTTTGATTTCGTTCGTAATGATCCGAACGGCTCGTAGATCGAAAATCTCTGAAAAACTTTTTTCCTTAGTCACCATTTTTCTATAGATGGAATAAAAATGTTTCGCCCTTCCGTCGATGCGCGCATCGATATTAATTTCAGCTAACCTTTGCTTGAGGATAATTTTGATTTTCTCTATGTATTCGTCTCTTTCGGACTTCTTAGCAGCGACCCTTTTTTTGATCTCTTGGTATTCTTCAGGATGAAGGGATTGAAACGCCAAATCCTCCAGCTCGAACTTAACCTTATACACACCCAGTCTTCCCGCAATAGGAGCATAGAGAGAAAGAACCTCTTTTGCGATTCGTTTCTGTTTCTCCACAGGCTGGTATTTCAAGGTGCGGACATTATGCGTTTTGTCCGCAAGTTTGATGAGCATCACTCTCACATCTTTAATCGTAGCGAGTAACATCTTACGGATGTTTTCCGCAGCTTCCGTTTCTTTGGACTGGGATTTGATTTCCGAAATCTTAGTGACACCTTCCACTAAGTCAGCGATATCTTCCCCGAACTCCCTAGTCATATCTTCCTTGGAATATTCGGTGTCTTCCACTACGTCATGGAGTAGCCCCGCTGCGATGGCTCTTTCATCCAAACCGAGTTCATCCAAAATGGAAGCAACATTCATGGGATGGATGATGTACGGTTCGCCTGACAATCGTTTTTGACCGTCGTGCATTTTGTATGCAACATCGTAAGCCTTTTCGATAAATTGCGCTTTATCGGTTCCGAGGCGTTTGTCTATCGCGTCGAATAATTCCGTTTTGTCTTTGATGTCTTGGTAAAGTCCCATTACTGAATGTCCAAACTGATGTCTAGAAAACGGACCGTATGAGTCAGATACCCCATACTCACCCCGATTCCTTCGAACTGAGATAAAAACGATAATTTTTCCGGAGTAATTCCTCCGGAACATTCGATTCGAATTCCGGGTGCTTTCCCTTTGAGAATCGAAATGGCAGTACGGGTATCTACTTCCGAAAAATTATCAAGCAGAATGATGTCCGGAGAAGAAGAGATTGCTTCATCTAACTGAGATAAGCTGTCGATTTCCAGTTCCACCTTCTTGGTAGGATGACGTTCTTTCACTGCGGCAACGGCACTCTTGATCGACCCGGCCTTCGCCACATGATTGTCCTTCAACATTGCCATATCGGAAAGATGAATTCGATGATTCCACCCTCCTCCCGTATGAACCGCATACTTTGCCAACTTTCTGTAACCAGGCAAAGTTTTTCGAGTATCTAAAATTACTAAATTAGGATATTGCTTTGTAACTTGCGCAGTATTTGTAGCAATGCCCGAAAGATATTGGATGAAGTTCAGCATCGTCCTTTCCATTTTCAAAATGGAAGACAAAGAACCTTTAAGCTCTCCGATTTTCAGCCCTTGGGAAAGTTCGGCTCCATCCTGCAAAAAGGGGGAATAGGTTACATTTTGTCCTAAACGATCGATCAGACACGGAATGACATCCGTTCCACAAAGAACTCCAGTGTCTTTGGAAAGCAAAATGGCAGTAGTGCTTTCGTTATCGGAAAATAGAGAATCGGTAGTGATATCGCCTTCCGGCAGATCTTCCTGTAAAGCAAGAGCTACTAACGGATTGAAATCTTCTTTGGTGATTTTGGAAATGGGAAGGGTATAGCCTCTATGTGTCATATCTCTATCCTTTCAGTAGACAAAAAAAAAGCTGTCTTTGGCGACAGCTTTTTCCTTTTTCCGAAATGAACCTAAGATTTATTTCTTAGGAGCTTTTCCTATCTTCCCTGTTTTAGGAGGGATATTGAGTTTTTGTTTCGGATAAATTAGATTTTTATTTTTGATCTTTCCTCTGTTTGCTTCGAAAATTCTAGGCCAGAGTTTGGAGTCATTATAAACGTCTTTTTTCTTAGCAATTCTCCAAAGGCAATCAGCAGGATTGGATTTTCCAACTGTATAACGTTTCCATCCTTTTCCTAAATCTTCGAGAGAAGATCCGGCAGAATTTTCATCGCCTTCTTCAGCATCAGTAGTAGCTACAGTTTCTTCTTTCACTGTTGCCGTTTTTTCTTTTTTGTTCGCAACAGTCTCTTTGTTCGTATTTTTGTTTGCAAGAGTTCCGATTTGATCGAGAGAAATTTCAGACAAACGAATGGCTTCTTCGGATTGGCCGATGGAGTCTTCGTATTTCTCTTGTTCGAACAGAGCGGAAGAAGAACCTAAAGATTCATTGGCCGCAGCTAAATTCTCTTGTGCACTGGAATAGTCGTCTTTTGTAGAAGGAGACTTCAACAAAGAATCGGAGTTGAGTTCTGCAAAACGAGCGTTTGCATCTTCTACAACGTCACGCGCTTGGCTGTTTCTTTCTTTCGCATGATCTTTCACAACGGCAGCAAGCAAAGGACCGGAAGCAGCACGAGCTGTTTTGATTTTCTCTTCCGCAGACTTCAATTTACCTGCGTCGATATCTTCATAAGCAGATTGAATGCGAGCTTTCTCTTCTTCCACACTTGGGTTGGTCCCGTTGGAATACTTGGAAGCTTTTTCTAAAGTGGACTCCACATCCTCTGCCGATTGGCGGATGGTGTCCGATTTTTCCAAAGAAACTACTTTTGCATCATTGCCGGATTGTTTTGCTTCTTTGAATAGAACATAAGCTTGCTCGTATTCATCCAAAGCTTGGTTGCGTTTGATTTCTTTTTGATCTTCTTTGTCTTCGCGAAGATAAGAAGCTAAAGCGGAATCTGCACTTGCAAGTTTAGAATCACCTGCTTCTTTAGCAAGGTTTGCTTTTTTCAATTCTTCAGGAGCAAAATCAGAGGCATTGGCTTCATCAGCCGCATCAATATTACCAACTGCTTCTTCTCTTGTTTTCGCAACAAGTTTAGGAAGAGTTTTTTCTAAAGCATCATAAGCTCTGGAAATGGCATAGTCTGCACTCTTTTTAGACTCGGATGCATTTTCAGCAGCAGCAGCTTCATTTGCCTCTTTGAGACTTTTTTCTGCTTCTGCAAATTCATCCGGAGCATACTGTTTTGCCTGAAGATTTTCAGCGCGTTCAATTTGCGTTTTCGCTAGGGCTAGTTCTTTGAGAGGCAATTCTTGGCCACAATTCAAAAAAGCGGTCGAAAATGCCAACGCAAAGAAAAAGACGATCGTCTTTTCTTTATGTAACATACGGTACTCCTTATTTCTGGGAACTAAAAAGAAAAGAAAGCAATATGCTCTCTTTTCTATTTGAATGCTGCTGTGGCTTCGTCTTCGCTGTCGAAGATTTCGAAGAAAGAGGTCAATTTAGTTAACTCGAATACTTTACGAACAGAACCTGCGACATTGATGATCTTCAATCCACCTTGGTATTTTTTCAAGTTGGACAAGCTTGAGATCAATGCACCAATTCCAGAAGAATCGATATAGGAAACTTTTTCTAGATTGATAACAATGCAGTATTTTTGCTCTTCAATCAATTTTGCGATTACATCCTTGATTTCGGGAGCGTTGTAAAGGTCGATTTCCCCGTTTATGTCTAGGATTACGATTTTATCTTTTTCCCTTCTAGTGATTTCCATGTGTGTCTAGAGACTCCTCAGTGAAGCTACAATCGATGTAGAAATGACGGTACAATTGCATGAAAAAAAATCAGAGACGTCAACCTAATAATTTCAGGAAGCATATAATTTTTTCCAATGTGTGTAAAATGTTCCAAATTCCTGATTTTCAATCGAAATGCGCAAAGAATCCATAAATTGTTTCATAAAATATAAGTTGTGATAGGTGGAAAGACTGAAGGCAGACAATTCCTTTACTTTATGAAGATGCCTGATGTAGCCCAAACTATAGGTTTTACATACCTTGCAGGAACACTCAGGATCAATAGGACCCGTAGAAAGCCTATGAGATTCATTACGAAGATTCACTTTGCCCTTGGATGTAAAAACTTGACCATTTCGGGCATTTCTTGTAGGGAGAACGCAATCGAACATGTCGATTCCGTTACGAACTCCTTCCAAAATGTCCAACACTGTGCCCACTCCCATCAAATATCTGGGTCTTGCAGGGTCGAGAGAAGGAGCTAAAGATTCTAAAATACGCACATATTCTTCCCTAGGCTCCCCTACGGAAAGACCTCCCAGAGCGATCCCTGGAAAAGGAAGAGATTGGAGATAGTGCAGACTTTCTGCACGCAAAGCCTCATTCACTCCTCCTTGTACGATGCAAAAAAGATTTTGACCATTTTCATTTTTCTGCCAGTATTCGACGGATTGTTTGGCCCAACGATGGGTTCTGTCCAATGCCTGCTTCAATCTTTCCACCGAACTTCCGTAAGGTGCACAATCATCCAAAACCATCATAATGTCGGAACCGATGGATCTTTGCATATCGATCACCGATTCAGGAGTGAATTTGTGGTGACTGCCGTCTATATGGGATTGAAAACGAACACCGTCCTCTTCGAACTTAAAAAGTCCGGACAAACTGAACACCTGAAACCCACCTGAGTCGGTCAAAAGGGCGTTCGGATAGGCCATAAACTTTTTTAAGCCCCCGAAATGATCCAAAACCTCTTTTCCCGGCTTCAGATAGAGATGATACGTATTTCCTAATATAAGCTGGTAGCCCAATTCCAGAATGTCTTCGGAGGAAAGAGATTTCACACTCCCCCTAGTGCCCACAGGCATAAAGACGGGAGTGTTCACCTCAATTTCGCCTAAACGAAGTTTACCGGAACGGGCGAAAGATTGTTTATCGGAAGCGACCGACTGAAATCTAAGTGGCACTACTTCTTTTTTTTGCCTCGCAGGATTGGCAAATACCGTAAATGTTCAGAGTATGTCCCGACATAGTGAAACCGTTTTGAGCCGCAGCATTTTTCTGAAGCTCTTCGATTCTCTCGTCGATAAACTCTACGATCTTTCCGCACTGAAGGCAGATGATATGATCGTGGTGCTCATGGCCGATGATATGTTCGTAGTATTTATAGTCTTTTCCGAAGTCGTGTTCTTCCAAAAGACCCGCTTCGACCATAATGGACAAAATTCGATAGATGGTCGCCTTGGAGATGCGGTCTTTATTGTCTTTTAGTTCGTCCAAAAGACCTTCTGCGGTAAAATGATTGTGTGAAGAAAAGATTTTCTGGGCAACTAACAGACGTTGGTTCGTGATTTTTAGTCCCTTTTCCTTTAAATATTCTTCAAAGGCTTGCATTTCCTTCTTGGTATCTTCTTCGATATGAGGATCTTCGTGTGACAAAATTTTTCTCCTTCGGTTTTCTAACTCAGTTTGTTTTCCCGGCAAGGGAAAAATACCATGATCTTTCCGCTTCCTCGGCAATCCGCAGCGCCATAATCCTCAGCAGTCTGTTTTGAGCTTCAATCTCGGATTCTCTGTATCCCAATTGAGTGGAATAGTAGGCTCTTCCCGGAATTTCGTTTCTTTCCATGAGAAGTTTAGCTCCTGACTGTGCTTCGACAAGCTCAATTCTGGTAACGACGAAAAGTTCCGTAGTGAGTTGTCTGTCTGCCAAATCCATCAGATCCCCTACCTGTTGGTAGTGGACGATTTCCGAATACAGGCGGTATGCGGCTTTCATTTTGTCCCTAGTGGTGATGAATCTTCCTCGTCTGTCTATTTCTTCCATAATCATCTGAGTGAGCCTGGTGTGGGTTCCTGCAGAATAGGTATTGTTTCTTACATTTTGGATATAGAGGTATCTTTTGTTATCAGGAATAGGAACTCCGTCAATTTTAGGAGGCCTTCCGGGTTCCCCTTGAAACAAGGAACACTGCAAGGACAAAGACACCAGAATAAGAAGAAAAATTCGGGAAATAACCATGGAATTTGAGTAAGACCCCTACCATTCCCCCCTTTTCCGTTTCTTTGTCAAGGGAACCACGAAAAGACTGGAAATACTAAGATGCCTTTTTCTAAATTACTTCTTGAGGCAGGAAGAATTTCCCTACCAAAAATGAAAATGAAACAACCTTATTTATACTCCATTCACTTAGCCATTGTTATCTTTTTCACCGGTTCCCTTTTCTCGGAACCAAGTCCGATACCGGAGATTCCCTCCGACGAGGTGGTTTTTCCTCTTCCTTATTTTTCTCCCATCTCGGGAACCTTTGCAGAAATCAGAAGCAACCATCTTCATATGGGTTCCGATTTTAAATCCTACGGACTGAACGGTCACAGCATTCTCAGCACATTCGACGGTTATGTGGAGGAAATAGGATATTCCAAATTAGGATATGGATTGTATCTGTTTTTATACAGCCCTTCTTATAAAATTAAGGCAAGATACGCCCATCTTCATTCCTTCGGAGGGGATCTCGCCGATTTGGAACTTCTCAGAAGAGCCCTTCTTTTGATGGGAGAAAAAGACGGATTCCGACTCAAACTGAATCCAGGAATGTTCACCGCACCGAAAGGAATTCCTTTCGGAAAAACGGGCGAATCCGGAACAGGAGTCCCTCATCTCCATTTGGAATTTCATACGGATAAAGGAATCGTCAATCCTCTCAACTTTCCGGAACTCCATCAAAAAGATACGATCCCTCCCACCATCAGTTCGTTCTATATAGAAGGAGGAGGTCTGACAAAACCTCTGCTTCTCCAAGCCAAAGAAACGGGATCTGGCAACTATCAACTATTAGATGAAAACGGGAACCCGATCGAGTCCGTTTCGTTATCAGGAAAAGTCAGATTCAGAATCGGAGGATACGACCTCATCCGATCCAGGAACAGGAACAATGTGTTCGGAATGGATCTTTTTCTGGACGAAAAACCGGTTTATTCCCGACAGTTCGACTTTCTTTATTACAAAGAGGCGGAAAACAAACATTTGTTCTATGATGCGAATAGATCCTCCTATTCTCCTCCCGTATATTTTTACCATCTCTACGAGATTTCCAAAGAATCCAAATCGGAAGCCTACTCTCTCGATTTTTCCGAATTTCCCGAAAAAACGGTGTCAGAGCTGAAAGCAGGATTAAGAGACGCAGCGGGAAATAAATCCTATGTCCGCCTAAAGGTAAAACACGAAGCCCCCGTCACCGCTCTCTCCAACGCAAAACAAAGTTTGGGAAAAAAGTTTTTTTCAAACGATCGCCTTGTTCAATTCGATCTAAGCAAAAACGAATCCTCAGGAAACGGATCTGTGGAAATAGAAGAGGAAGATCCGAAACAACTTCCTTTCGTTCTTCCGAAAGGACTCATATTAAAAAGCAAAGTATATAAACTGGAAACCAACCAATTCTCTTGGAAAGGAAACGGAACGGGGGAATTCAATACGGAGATAACGATCACAAACAAAGAATACCTGTCTTTTTGGGATCAGTCTGCGGGAAGATTCTCGTCGGTATCCGCCAAAAGAAAATCGAACGGTTTCACCTTCAGTTTAGCAAAGTTAGGTTATCTTATGATACTGGAAGACAAAGCTCCTCCTACGGTTCTGCCTCTGAACTCGATGGCAAGACATATAGAACTTCCAGAAGTGAGAGACCAATGTTTCGAAGACAAATATTACAGTTTGAGCGATTCCGGAGTGGGAGCAAAAAGAAGCGTAAATCTTTTGTTAGATGGACAAAACTACCCTTACGAATACGATGCGGATAAAGAATCGATCCGAGTGAGTTTGCCGAAGAGTTTACATAAAGAAAAGCCCTATCTTCTTTTGGAAGTTAGGGCCTTCGATTGGGCCGGCAACGAATCGGAACCGTTTACGGACCTCATCGCCACAGGCAGTTGGAAATCGGAATACTACGCTTCTTGTCCTGTCAAAGAGTAACGAGCGATATCCAGAACTTCGTAACGAGTTTCCGTAGAACCGAATAGAAGAGTCGCTTCGTTTCCTACGTTCTTTCCTAAGAGCGATTTCGCCAAAGGTGATTGGTAAGAAATGATGTTTTTCTCAGTATCAGCATCCCAAGCACCTAAGATGGAATAAGTGACCACTTCTCCGGATTCTTTGTTCTTGAGTTTTACCATGGTACCGATTCCCACTTTGTCCGTTTTTACTTCGGACAAATCCAGGATACGGGCACTCTTCAGTTCCGCTTCCAACTTTTTGATGGCAGCTTGCAACTGAACTTGTTTTTCCATAGCGGCTTTGTATTCTGCGTTCTCTCTTAAGTCCCCTTTTTCCTGAGCTTCCCCGATATCGCGGGAGTTTTCCAACATCTCTACGTTCACCAGATGTTCGAATTCCCCTTTTTTCGCATTGAAAGCCTGGCGAGTGACCAGAACCACATCCGTAGGAAGATTGGAAAGAGGATCATCATCCGCTTCTTCCGCACCAGCGTATTCATCCCAAACTAGGTTCGGTTTCAATTCGTTGATGAGAGAAAGGAGTTGGTCTTTTTCCAGATCGGTTACGTAAGTAACTTCTTTGAAAAGTGCATATAGTTTACGAACATACTCGTCATCCGCATTTTGCAGGATTTCTTTCAGAAGGGTATTTTCCTTTCCGAACAGAATGTCCATCGCTTGGTTCTTCAGTTTGGTTCCTTTGTCTTCGATCTTAGCCAAAGGCTTGAGAAGACGGAACACTCTGAGAACTAGATCTTCTTCGGAAACGTTCATCCAATCGTATTTCCAAGTGTGAGAAAGAATGGATTTTGCCACCCAAAGGAAAACTTCAGGATGTTCTTTCGATTTATTGGAAACCGTTTCGATGAATAGATTGAGTTCTGCGAATTTATCGTCTTGCACCAAGTTTTGGAATACGGAACGATTCACTTTCACAGGAACTTCGAACAATAGGCCGATGAGGATGTTGATCGCTTCCGGGTGATGAGTGCGGATCAAATCCTTAAATCCTTTTTTGATGTCCGTGTTTTCCAAAGACTTGGAAAGTTTCAAAGCATCTTCTTTAGAAAGATTTTGGATGATTGCTTTTAATTCAGGCTCTCTGATTTTATGAGAGAACTCTTCCGTAGGCCATGCTTTGCCTGCTTCTTCCAAATAGAGGTAAGCGGAAATGCGGCGAACAGGATCTTTTGCGGATTCCTCTTCGTTGTAGTGAGTGATGAAAAATTCACCCGCTTCACTTGCTTCATCCGCATCTCTCACAGCTTCCATAGCGATTTCGAGTTTTTTGTTCGTATCTGCGGAAGCTTGGAACTTTTGAGTGAGCGTTTCAGAGTGAGTGATCGGTTTTTCGTGGTAAACCACTTCATCCTTTTTCTTAGGATTCATTCCGATATTGGCTTCTTTTTTCAGAACAGACTTAACCTTTGCCCACCACTTGGACCAATCGTCAGCCTTCAAAAACACTCCGATAAGTTCGTTTTTCATATCGGCAACTAACATCTTGTTGTCGTAAGACTTCAAGAGCTGAGTCAAAAACTCGCCTAAGTTGTCTGAGAAAAGTGCTTTCACTTCTTCTTTGTTTTCGTAGTGACGAACCCAGATATGATCTTTCTTCAAAGGTTTGAGGGAAGTGATCGCCATCTGGATGGAAAGTTTGTGGTCTTTCTTTTCTTCGAAATCGACGAAGATAGAATCGCCTGTTTGGGAAATAGAAGTGATTTTACCTACTCCCCAATTTCTATGCATTACGTAATTGCCTGTATCGAATACGATGTTTCTTTCGAAACTGGTGATACAAAGTTTTACCGGCTTACGGTTGTTACCGAGTTCACTCATCTTGAGGAAATCTTCCAAAAGGGAGTGGCTTGCGTATTTTTGTTTGTAAGAACGAATGAGTTCGTTACGTGCTTTTTGAGAAGCAGGTTCGTGTTCTAAAATTTTCTTTAGGAAGTAGATGACACGATCCCATTCTTCCATCGCTTTGAAAGGTTCCACCAGAGGATACAGAAGACCCACGAGTCTTGTTTTTTCTCTGTGTCCAAGAAGGATTCTTTCTATTTTATCGAAGAAAGAAATGTCTTCGTAATTGCTTTGAACTAAGATCGGCCAGATCTCTTCCATCTGAGGATACTCTTTGTTTTTAGCAAAGATCTCAGCGGCTTGTTTGAGATAAGAGATCGCTTTCGGTTTGTCCTCATCCATAATGGTGAGTGCGTATTTTTTAGCGATCTCAGGATTTTTACGATCTTGTTTGGCGAGTTTTTCTAAAACTGCTTTCAGCTCTTTGTTTTTCTTGAGTTTGTCTAAAGCTTCCGCTTTCACTCTGAGAGCGAGTCTGTGGTCTCCGAATTTAAGAATGGAGTCTGTGATGTATTCGATGATGGTCCATTTGCCGTGTGCTTTGAAAGAATCTAGAATGTTTTTCACTAGATTCGCATCACCCATAGGATCTTCCATAAAGGAAAGGATCATCAGCATGTATTTGGCGGAAATGGACTCGGGATGTTCCCGGAAATGGTCTTCTATTTTTTGTTTTGCTGCAGGAAGTTTATCTTCCGCCTTGTAAGCATCAATGATATCGTCGTAAATTTTAAATTTGGACGCAGGAACGGAGCTGGCATCGGCACGTACATAAATTTCTTCGTTAAAAAGAGATGTAAGTTTATCAGAGTCTGTATTTTTGTTCGTTTTGTCTTCAGTAATGGTCTCAGGCATGAGAAGAATCTCCCTCTTCGTATTTCCAATAAAGGGTGGTCAATGTTCCTATAAAGTTGTTACGGTAAATTTAGCGATGAATCCGCAAAAAGAACAGTCCTAGATGTAAGGATTTACCATACTCTCCATCTTGTAAAGTACAAAAAACCCAGCCGGATTTGGCTGGGTTTTCTGCTTTTGGGGAAGAATTAAGGTGTGAGTGAGTCCTTATTTTCCTTGTCCACCACCGCATTCACGCACTTTGGAACCGGTAGAAATCGCACCAGATTTTTGAAGCATTTGCTCTAGTTTGATCTTGTTTTTACAATCATCTTCATCGAAATCTAGGTTTGCTCCATCGAAGTGAACTTCGAAAGTATCTGCCAATACTCTGAGTTCATCAAAGAAAAGGTAAACCATCTCTCCTCCTGTTTGAGGATTAGAACGGATTTTGAATTGTTTGAAGATCAAGTTACGAGTTGCCGGGAAAGCAACCGCTTCTTGTGGGATCGCAGGTGGAATATCGATTTGCAAAGGTCTCCAACCAACGAAGTCCAAAGAACCGAATTGGAAGATATGGCTGTTTCCATTGTAGTCTTCCAACCAACCTTCTAGGTTGTATTCGTTTCCACGTCCCAAAACCCATACGGAAATCGCTTTCACGTTTCCTGGAGTTTCAATCCCGTAAACTTTTTCGAATTTCTTTTGATTGCTGTCATCGATATAAGGTCTTGCTCGAGTGATTTCATACTCAGGAGTACGAGGAGGACGAACAGTTACCACGTTATAACCAGGGTAAGTGAATTGGAATTTCACTCCCAATACTTTTGCATTGGTAGGATCCACATTCTTTACGTCTCCCGGTTTACCAGGAACAAGTTTCACTTCTCTAATTACAAGAGGAGACTTCACCGGATCATTCAATACGGGAGTGTATTTGTTAGTCTCATCGTATTTGATATCTCCGGAACCGTCTTTCGTCACTGAATCTTTATCAGTGAAAACTTCCCATCCGTAAGCTGCCGCCGCAGGAGGAGCATCCCAAGATTCGATTGTGATCGCCTTGAGTTCCATGGAAGTGATATCATTTCCGTTGGAAGTAGTAACTCCTCCGGAAATGCGATACTGTGCTTGCGCTACCCCGATCAACATGCAGGAAGCAAGAATCGTAGATGCAATCGTTAATAATTTTTTATTTTCCATTTGAATGCCTATTACCCTTCTCTTACCAGTTGTCCTTGATTTCCGAACCAGGGTATTTCGACTCCGAACGATCTGTACGAACTTGCAGATCATCTACATAGAAGTAAAAATCTCCAGCCACTTCATGAACGTCGGAAGTTACAAACAAGGAAACAAAGTGCAGGTTTTTATCCAATAGAGCAAAACGAGTGCTTTGTGGGATAAAACCGGGAATGGTCGCAGTCAACTTTCTCCATCCGAAGAAGTCTAGTTTACCTAAACGAACATTATGAGTAGTATCTTTGTAATCGCGAAATTTAGCGTAAAGAGTATGGCGGTATTTTCTACCCAAGACCCAAACCGAAATTTGACGCACTTTTCCTTTGATGATGAATTCGTGAGGAGGAAGTAACTCTACACGATCGAATCCTTTAGAAGCAAAATGAGTTTTAACTCCCAAGATGTGATTCTTTTCGATTTTATCACCGCCGCTATCTGGAACCGTTTTATCATCGAAAACATCCTTAATGAGTCCACGTTGCACTAGTTTTAGTGTTTTCGTTTCCCCAAGAGGAGTCGTTGATTTGACTCTCCAGTCTTCCGCCTCTTCAAAGTCGTCCAAAACGACTTTTTTAAGAGGACTATCATCCTCATTTGTTTGCGCTCCTGGTTGTCCGGTGCCGGTATCGGCTTGCGCGTACAACATTCCTATTGAAAGGAAGAGGCCTAACATAAGTTTGGTCATTCCTAATTTCCCCATGAAACTCACTCCTAAAAGGCTCCTAACTCCGGGTCTTTGGTATTATCATTATCGGATATTTGGCTTTTGAATTTATGCAAGATTTCGATCATTCGATCGATTCCTTCAGCAGGAAGAAAAATCGAAGACTTTTTGCTATTCGACCATTCCGAAACCTTCAGGTAAAAGCCAGCTTGGTTTTTCTTTAAATCCACCAGGAAGGTCTTATTCTGTGTAACGATCTTCTCGGTTAGGATTTCGGGGTCCACCATGCATTCCTTCTCCCTGCCTACTCCTAATTATCGGAAACCAATGCCCATTCCTTAGCTGTAATAGGAAGAATCATAGGAATGGAAAAGGTTTTTTCACCGATACGTGAGAAAATTTACAAAGTTTGGTCGATTTTCGTCTTTTTTCTTCTCAAATTAGGAACTTAAACGAATCGTCTGCGAAGTTCTCTTGCGTATGCCAAGTCGTTCGTCAATTTGCGAAGTCTTTTGATATAGTAATGAGTTACTTCTTTGTAGAATTTAATCTCCATATCCCTGTTTTTAGCGAACATTTCTTGCAGATCTTTGTAACGAAGCTCATACAATTCGGAGATTTCTTTGGCTTCTACCTTTGCAGATCTCTTTTCGGAATCGAAAAAAGGCAATTCTCCGAAATGATCTCCTTCGCTGATGGTCACTAAATTCACATCATCCCCTTGGCTAGTGGCAGTAGAGATTTGAAGGGTTCCGTACTTCACAATATACATAGATTCAGCTTCTTCCCCTACATCGTAGAGGACATTTCGTGCAGGCAAGTGCACTTCATGGATTTTTTCTGCAATATGAAGCAATTCGTCTTGGTTTAAGGTGTGAAAGAGGTATATTTTTTTTAGACTCTCTACTTTCGGATTCATACAACTCCTAGGATTTCCTAATGAAAATTGTCCGATTTGTCATTTTGGCAAGAGAAAATTGTTTTGTAGCAGAAACTGGGAAAGATAAAAAAAATCCCGCAAGATAAGCCCTGCAGGAATTTTAAGTGGAAACATAGAATAGGCTGAATTTGAAAACTTGAAAAAGTCACAAACTCAATGACATTTTACCCAAAAATTTATTGTATGCCAAGCGTACAAGTACGATGAAATTATGGAAAAAATATGGTATTTACAGAACCTAGACCGGAAACCTTAAAAAACAGAGGGAAATCATGAGTTCAAAAAAGAAAGTGATCCTTGTAGAAGATCATGCTGTCACTAGAGTCGGAGTCAAACATGTGGTGAACTCCTCTACAGATTTCGAAGTTGTTGGTGAAGCGGAACACTCTTCTCAAATTGCGCCCCTACTCAAAGAAAAAACTCCCGATTTCCTTCTTTTGGATCTACGCATTCCAGGAGAAAACGTACTCAATATGGTGAAGGAGTGGAAAAAAGAATTTCCTCAACTTAAAGTGGTAACTCTTACCATGTTGGATGAACAACCAATCGTTCATTCTGCCATAGAAGCGGGAGTCGACGGATACCTTTTGAAATCGGACGACTTAAGCAGCCTAACCAAAAACCTAAGTGAAATCGCTTTAGGAAAAACAGTATATTCTAAAAACCTAAAACTAAGCTTCAATCGCAAACCGCAAGACGGCAAAGTGGCGAACAAAAAAGAAAAACAGATTTTGACTCTTCTGGGACAAGGAAAAACTTACCAGGAAATAGGAACTGAGATCGGCCTTTCCAAAAGAACCGTAGAATACCACGTGGGAAGACTCAAAGACCGATTCAATTCCAAAACGGTAGCGGAACTGATCGGCCGAGCCAAAGAACAGATGTTAATTTAAGGAAAGAAGTTTTTTAATTTCGGAAATTAATTTTTCCTCGGAGACTGTTTTCCTTAAAAAAGCGTCTCCTCCTACAGCGAGCACATCTTCCTCCAGTTTTTTCCCCGTATTCGGATCGGTTTGAGAACTGGAAAGAAGAAGAGCTCGGATCTCCACCATATCCTGATCCGCATATAACTCTTTCAAAAATTCCAAACCCGTTTTTTCAGGCATTGCGAAATCGACGATGATCAAATCGGGTTTCAATTTCATCACGGAACGAAGAGCATGGTCAGGAAATTCTTCTTCCCAAATGATACAAGGAAGTTGTTTCAGGATTTTACGAAGCTGACTTCTATACCCCGGGTTATCATCTAACAAAAGTACTACTTTTTCGAAATTTGGAAGGTAAAATTTGAAAGTGGAACCTTCTCCTTCTTTGGAGACCACTTCCAATCTTCCTCCGTGGCGGTCGGCTACTTCCTTACAGAAGGCAAGCCCTACTCCCGCACCCATTTCGTCGCTTGTTCCTTTTCGTAGATAAATGTACCCTTCTTCGAATATATTTTGAATCCAATAATTAGGGAATCCTACTCCTGTATCCTGGATGGAAAAACACCATTCCTTGTTTTCTTCGGACAAACTGAGAGTGATGGTTCCTCCCGGATGGGTGAACTTGATGGCATTGGTCACGAAATTCCAAAGAAGATGTTCAATTAGGTTGGGGTCTCCCATCCCGATGGAAGATTCCTCGATATGGGAAACCAATTGCAGCTTTTTGGCCTCCATCAAAGGCCTTGCCTTTTCCTGAATGGATTCCAAAAGAAGATAATAATCGAACAATTGATAGTCGGGAAAAACGGTGGCGTTCTGGAAACGAGAATATTGTATCAGCTCTTCCACCATAGAGAGAAGGTTTTTCAAGCCGGAAGATGCATCTCCCAAAACCTGCTTCGCCCTATCAGGAGAAAGGCTAGGAGGATTTTCCGTAAGTAGTCCTACGACGGAAGAGATCCCGAACAAAGGAGAACGAATGTCGTGAGAGACGATAGAGATGAATTTGTCTTTCATTTCGCCCGCTTTTTCCGCCTTTTCCTTTTCTCTTCTGAGTTCGATCGTTTTCCAATCCACTTCCTTTCGCAGGTTCAAAGTGAGATACTCCGCCGTTTCCCAAGCATGGGAATTGCGGCTGGAGATGATCACAGCAAGTCCGATGGAATAGGCGGTGAATCCGAATTCAGTCAAAAAAGGAAGATCCCATCTTTTGAAAAATACGACTGAGTCGTAAATTGTAGTACCTATGATGATTAAGGAACCGATCAAAAACACCACTCCTTGGTAACGAGTTTCTCTTTCCTGGATGGATTTGACTGCGGCATACAAGGAAGAAAGAAGCACTAAAACCATATAAACCTGAGTGACTTGCAGAAGTTTCGTATAGACCTGATAAGGAGTCAAACAGGAGACAAGGAAAAACAAAATAACGGGCGCTAAATAATAGAATTTCAGTTTTTGTTTTAATATAGGAGCGAAAAACGAAAAGAAAAACAATATGGAAAAGAGCTGAACCGATATGAATGCTAGATATTCCAGCCGTATCTGCAGCATCTCCATAAAGTCGCTCGGTTCGAACCACCCCCTTGTGATTCTTTCGAAAAGAAGGATGCGGACAAGCCAAGAAAAACAAAGTAGAGAATACCATAAAGTGGCTCTTTCCTTCGATCGATGCAAAAAGAGTACGATGTGATATAAAGCCAAAAGAAAAAACACGCCTGCGAAAAATAACTTTTTTCTTTCCTTGTAACGAAGGAAGAGAAGCATTCTTCCCGGATCTCCTAAAACGGGACTGTAATAAGCCCCTCCTCTGGAGTATAAATAATTGGAAACTTGAAGATAAATCACGCTTCCTGGATGAGCTCGGAAAGCACTCGCATTCTCGGTATAATAGCCGATGCTTTCCTCCTGAGTTTTGGAAATTTTCCCGGAGGATCCAAGTAAAGTCAAACCTTGTCCTTCATTCCAAACAAACAGTTTATAGGCGGAAGAAGCTTCTTTCAAATAGATCATGAGAGGAGTGGGTTCATCCACAAGAAGCTTCAACCTGTAAGTCACATATCCGTGTGCAGGAAGATTCTGGTTCACCCAATACCCAGGAATGGCCAAAGAAACAGGAGTCTTTTTATCTAAGGCTTTGAATTCTTCCGGAGTAATAGGAAGTTCTCCCGGAAAGGCATCCCAATCTCCTGCTAAGGGAAATGGTTCTAAAAATTTGGTTTGGATTCCCCTTAGATCCAAACTTCCTTTTTCGATGGGAATCTTTTGAGAGATGAGTCCCGCTTCGTTTTTGCAGGAAACGGTCATCAGGAAAAAAAATAAAAATAAATAGATAAGGTTCAATTTTTTGTATAATTTCATATTACCAACCGCCTCCTCCCCCGCCTCCCGAAGAAGAAGATCCGCTGCCGGACGATGATGATGAAGAAGGAACAGAATAGGAAGATTGAGTGGAAAGAAGAGACATCGATTCCCAAGAACCGCTGGCACCTCCTCCTCCGAACGAACCTCCCCCCGCAGTGAAACCGGAAACATTTCCGGACTGCGAAGAAGAAACGAAAAAGACAGATCTTCCTTTTTCCCTAGGAACCACAACTTCAATGCTTTGGTCCGGGACAGGAAACAAATGAATACAATCCTTTTTTTCTTTCTGCCTTTGAATTACTTCATCATTCAAATCCAGCGCAGGTAAATACAAACCTGTCTGCGAATTTATGGAACACTTTTTTTCATTACGAAGTAAATTGCGGAAGTATTCCCTTACAAGATAGATCTCTTTTGCAAAGGAAATTTTTTTACCATTTTGAAAATCGCTTCTTAAATAAACGGGAACGATTCCGAAACAGATCGCCCATAAAATATAATATAAAAAACCGCTGAAATGCAGATGCGAATTGTAAATGAGAAACACGAAAGATACCCACACGGCAAAAGTGCTGACCACAAACTTGATGCTCTGCCGAGCCAAAGAATTCTTTTGAAAAAGACGGTAATCGGAATGATCGTCCGAATAGAGAGCCACTCCTAATACGGAAAGAAAACAGCTGAAAAAAATCTGTAGATAGAAGGATGTAAGAGAAATTTTATTGGAAGAGAAAAATTCAGAACACAAAAAATACAAAACGGCGATCAGTATTAAAATAAAGATCACCAAAACCACGGGATACTTTCCCAAAAAGGAAAATCTGGAAATATATTTTTTCTCATCTCCTCTCTGGACAAACTGCAAATAGACGGAAGACCGAACTTCGGAAGATAAGGAAAAATCTTTCTTCTTATTTCGATAGAATTCCTTGATCTGTTTTCCGGAAACGGAATCGTTCGTTTTTAAAAGTAAAGATTCCAGGATGATCTGGTCATGAACGGGGAAACGATCCAAAGGAACCAGCCTTCGGATCCAAGTTTCAGAATCCTTATTTGTTATTTCCAGCCAACCTAACTTAACAAAGGGGGTAAACCAGGATTCAACAACTCCATTCTTCGTTTTATATGCGAATTCCACAGGACTCAAATCTTTCCAAATGTTCCTAGCCTCTTCCAAGGACTGAATCTCTTTGCCTGGAGAAAATAAGCCTTTTCTTTTTGCAATTTGATAAAGAACGAATTGAAACAAGGCCAAAAAGAAAAACGGAAATAGGGCGATGCCCGTACGTTTGAGAAAATAGAAAAAAGTCGATTCGTAATTTTCGGGAGAATCATTCCCCGTCCAAACGAGTTCTCTTTCCAAGAGGAATGTATCTCCCGGAAAAAGATCCGTTTTTTCCATTGTGGCTTCTTCGTTCCAAACGGACTCCATCCGCCACTTGTCTTCTACGTTCCAAAGAACTGAAATTTTCTCAATGTTTCCCTTTCTGTCGGAAAAGGAAAACTCATGGTTCAATCGATATTTTCCTGAAATCGTTTTTTCAAGCAAATTGCCATATTCGAACTTTAATTTGTATTTGAGAATTTTATCATCGAACAAAGGTTCATCGATATTTCTTGCTCTCCAATAAACGGATAGGTCATCAGGATAGTATTGATATTGTCCTTTGATCTCCTGACTGCCCTCTTCCATTTTTTCCCAAACCCCGTTTTGATTTTGGAATTCCATTCCGTGAAAAATAAGGTCTTGGTTGAATCCCAATTTGAACTTGCGGTAGGCGCCGTTCCAATCCCCTTCGAAACGGATGTTTTGTTCCTCTTCTACAAAAAGAGTTCCTCGGTTGGTGAGAGTGGCTCGGATGGAAATGGAAGGCCAGTCCAAAGATTTTGCAAATAGTTGTGAGATGGAGAAAACGGGAAATAAAATGAGAAAAAAGGGAATGATTTGATTCATTTCGATTCCCGAACTATGATCTTTGCTTGCAGATTCTCGGCTCCTCTTTCAAATCTTGAAAATCGAAAGGAAGTACGATGGCAAAGAAAGATACTAAGGAATTCATCCAAGAGATTCAATCAGGTTATGATCACAAAGGAAAGTCCATTTTTTTAGGAGCAGGCATTTTTGAAGGGAAAACGAATTTAGAAGCAAAAGTATCTATCCCTCTTGCGACTCTCAATCGACACGGACTCATTGCAGGAGCAACCGGTACAGGAAAAACCAAAACCTTACAACTTCTTTCCGAAGGTTTGGCGAAAGAAGGAATTCCCGTTCTACTTATGGATATCAAAGGGGATCTTTCCGGAATCGCAAAGGAAGGAGAGAAAAAAGAACCAATTGAAAAAAGAAGCAAAGACTTGGGGATCTCCTGGAAAGGAGAAGGTTTTCCCGTAGAGTTTCTGACTCTTTCCCAAGAACCTGGTGCAAAACTAAAAGCGACTGCGGCAGAATTCGGCCCCGTTCTTTTCTCTCGTATCTTAGATTTGAACGACACTCAAATGGGAGTGATCGCGTTGATTTTTAAATACTGCGATGATTTGGGAATTCCTCTTCTTGATCTGAAAGACATCAAAAAAGCACTTCAATATCTTACGGACGAAGGCAAGGAAGAAATCGCAAAAAAATACGGAGCGATTTCCACAAGCTCCGCATCTACCATCTTAAGAAAAATCATAGAGTTGGAAGGACAAGGAGGAGAGGTCTTCTTCGGAGAACCATCTTTCGATGTTTCCGATCTTCTGGAGAAAAAAGGCGACAAAGGCCAGATCAGCATTATCCGCCTAACGGACATTCAAAGCAAACCTAGACTTTTTTCCACATTCATGTTGTCCCTTCTCACTGAAATTTACGCAAACTTTCCGGAAGCAGGAGACTTGGACAAACCGAAATTGGCCATATTCATCGATGAAGCCCATCTCGTTTTTGACGAGGCTTCCAAAACTCTTGTGGATCAAATCGAAAGTATGGTAAGATTGATTCGTTCCAAAGGAGTGGGAATCTTTTTCTGCACTCAATCTCCTACGGACATCCCTTCTCCCGTTTTGGCACAGTTAGGACTGAAAGTACAACATGCGTTACGTGCTTTTACTGCGAATGACAGAAAGGCAATCAAACAAGCTTCTGAAAACTATCCGATCACTGATTTTTACGAAGTAGCGGAAGAAATCACTCAGATGGGAATCGGAGAAGCTTTCGTAACAGCACTTAACTCCAAAGGGATTCCTACTCCTCTTGTAAGAACTCTTTTGGCGCCCCCTGCTTCCCGAATGGACATTTTGACTCCTACGGAAATAGACAAAATCGTTTCTTCCTCTGATTTGGTTTCTAAATATTCCAAAGAAATCGATAGAGAATCCGCTTATGAAATCCTTGGGAAAAAAATTGATAACATTGCGGAAGGAGAAGAAGAAGCGGAAATCGAAGAAACGGGAGAATCCAACAAAAGAAAAAAAAGAACCAAAGAAAAGGAAGACCCCGGATTTTTGGAATCTCTTGCTAAGAACCCTCTCGCCAGAGACGTAGGAAGAACCGTCGCCAGAGAAGTCACAAGAGGACTCTTGGGAATGTTAGGCGTCACTTCCACAAAAAAATCCAGAAGGAAATAGACAAGGATCTTCGATTTTTAACTTAAAACTTTAAATGGAAACAGAACAAAACGATTTATTTCAGCCTTCTTTAGAGAAGAAGGTTGCTGTACCTCTCTATTCCCAAAATGCCTCATTTTATGTGGCATTTTTCGGGGGGATCTTCAGCATCATTTTCTTTCAGAGCCTAAACTCCTTCAAATTGAAAAGGTTTAAAATAGATTTTATTTTTTATCTTTTCTGGATGGGAGTGGGTCTCACTCTTCCTTTTTTTGAAACTCATAAATTGGTAAGCAGAATGATGGCTCTTGCCGCTTATGCAAATTTCTACTTCCTTCACAAGAAGTATCACAAAGCGAACGAACTGTTCGGAACAGAATCTCCCTCTCCATGGAAACCAGGGATTTTTTGCAGTTTAGCGGGAATTTCCATTACGATCACCGCTTATATGATCGCAAAGGCTTATCGATGAGTTCAGACAAATACGATCGACTGGATCAAATCTCCAACCTTATTGCAATCAAACGTTTCGATGAAGCGATGAGGATTTGTGAAACAGAACTCAGTTATCAGCCAGACGATACAGATTTTTTATATCATAAGGCAAGATGCCTGATCCTAAAAGACAATTGGGCAGAAGCAGAAATCATCACCCAATCTGTATTAAACCAATCTCCAGAATCTGCTCCTTTTTTACTTCTGCAGTTTTCCATTTTCAAACAAAATAAACAATTCAGGGAAGCGGAAGAGATCCTTCTGTCCCTTTTGAAAAATTATCCGGAAGATGCCGACTTGTATGCAGAATATGCAATTTTACTAATACAAAATTTCCATTTGGATAAAGCGAGAAAACTGATCCAAGAAGGGTTTCGACTGGATCCTGAAAATTCAGAAATCATGATTGCTAACTGTCTTCTTTCTATGACGGAAGGAAAAACACCCGAACACTCTCTCTCCAAACTGATTTCAGAACACCCCGATCACCAAAATACATGTATACTTTTAGGCAATCATTTGATTGAAGAAGGCAAATACTCGCAGGCATTTTCCATCTTCCAAAGCTTATTTTTAGTTAACCCGGATGATACAGAAACAAAAGACATTCTCATTCGACTGAAAGTAAAAAAGAGCCCTTTCAGTTGGATTCTATATCCTTTGAACCGCTTCAAAAACATTGGCATAATTTTTTTCTGGGCATTTTTTATTGGAGCGACTTACGGACTGAAAAAACTGGGTTATACGACTGCATCAGGAATCATCTCTATGATCTGGATTGTTTACTGTATTTATAGCTGGATTGTTCCCAGCGCATTGCGTTTTTGGTATCAAAAAAGAGGTTTTTAATGGACATCAAAAGAATTGAAGCAGAACTCCTAAAAAACCCATTTAACTTTGATTTAAGATTAAAATATGCGAATTTACTCTTAGAGCTAGAAAGATACGAAGATTCTCTTCAGCAGTTTTTAATTTTGGACAATGGAACGCATTCGACCGTGGAGCTTAAATTAAAGATATGTGACTTGTATATGAATCAAGGAGATCAAGACAACGCTAGAAAATATTACAAAGAAGCTAAGGCGATGGGTCTTCCGGATGACTTCGAAGAGTTTGATGAATTGGAGGAAATTCAATCCGCCCAACCTTCCATAAAACCACCTAAACCTGTTTTTTTCTCAGAGATCATTGGAATGGATTCTTTGAAAAAAACAGTTCGTTTGAAAATCATTGAACCGTTTAAAAATGTAGGTTTGTTTCAGAAATTCAAAAAAGATGCGGGAGGAGGAGTTCTTCTCTATGGACCACCTGGCTGCGGTAAAACGATGCTTGCAAAAGCAATCGCTACAGAATGCAATGCAGAATTTTTCAGCATAGAACTCAGCGATATTCTCAACTTATGGATTGGAGAAAGCGAAAGAAATTTAGCAGCAGCTTTCGACAGAGCCAGAAGTTCCACGCCGAGTGTACTTTTTATTGATGAACTGGATGCACTCGCTTATTCTAGATCGAAAACCCAAAACGAAAGTTCCAGAAAACTAGTGAATGAATTTTTAACTCAATTGGATGGGATTTCCGCAAACAACCAAGGAATGCTTATATTAGGAGCTACGAATATGCCTTGGGATGTGGATTCTGCCATGAAACGACCAGGCCGATTTTCCAGAGTGATCTTTGTCCCTCCTCCGGATGAGGCAGCAAGAGCGGCACTCTTCGAATCCAAATTAGAGGGAGTTCCCAAAAAAGGAATCCAATACTCGCTTTTGGCTTCCCAATCCCCCCATTTTTCTGGAGCGGACATAGACGGAGTCATTGAATTCGCCAAAGAAAATGTCATTTCCGATATTTTGGAATCTGGAAAAGAAAGAGAGATTGAAACTTCAGACCTAATTTTAGGCATCAAAGAAAGAGCTCCCTCTACCATGGATTGGTTGAAAACTGCAAAAAATCTGGTGAAATTCGGAGATCCGGACGGGCAATATAAGGATGTAAAGGTTTATCTGAAGGAAAGTAAGATGTATTAGTGTAGTACCTCCTACAAATCTTCCCCTTTTCCCTTCTTCTGAACGATTTCTGCATCCTTTCTAGTCCTCCTACTGCCCCAACTAGATTTTAGCACTCTTTACATGAAAGTGCTTGCCGATTTGCCTCCCCAATTTTAACATGGCTCTAAGACTTAGCACTCATTTGTGAATTCTGCTAAGTCCTCTCAAGAAAAGAATACTTAAATCAATCAAGGAGACTTACCCTATGGCATCGATCAAACCGTTGGGAGATAGAGTGGTAGTTGAGCCTAAATCAGAGGCTGAAGAAAAAATTGGTTCCATCATCGTACCTGATACTGCGAAAGAAAAACCACAAGAAGGTAAAGTAACCGCTGTTGGCCAAGGAAAATACGAAGATGGCAAGCTCGTTCCATTGGAAGTTAAAGTAGGAGATACAGTTCTCTACGGAAAATATTCCGGAACAGAAATCAAACAAGCCGGTAAGGATTATCTTATCATTCGTGAAAGCGACATCCTCGCTATCGTTACCAACTAAACTATTATAGGAAAGAATCATGGCTAAGAATATAGAATTTGATGAATCAGCTCGTAGAAAACTACTTTCAGGAGTGAACAAACTTGCGAACGCAGTGAAAGTCACTCTCGGACCAAAAGGCCGTAACGTAGTGATCGACAAAAAATTCGGAGCTCCTACCATCACAAAAGACGGTGTAACAGTCGCTAAAGAAATCGAATTGGAAGATGCGATTGAAAACATGGGTGCTCAAATGGTAAAAGAAGTTTCCACAAAAACCAACGACATCGCTGGTGATGGAACTACTACTGCTACTATTTTGGCACAAGCGATCATCAACGAAGGTTTGAAGAACGTAACTGCAGGCGCAAACCCTATGGCTCTGAAACACGGAATCGACAAAGCAGTCGTTTCTGCAGTGGAAGAAATCAAAAAAAGATCCATTAAAATCAACAGCAAAGCGGAATACGCAAACGTTGCGACTATCTCCGCAAACAACGATCCAGAAATCGGAAACCTAATCGCTCAAGCTTTTGACAAAGTAGGTAAAGAAGGTGTGATCACTGTTGATGAAGCAAAATCAATCGAAACAACTCTTGATATCGTAGAAGGTATGCAGTTCGACAGAGGATACATTTCTCCTTATATGGTGACTGATCCTGAAGCGATGATCGCTACTTTCGCAGATCCGTTCATCCTTATTTACGACAAAAAAATCGCTTCGATGAAAGACCTTCTTCCTGTGCTTGAAAAAATCGCACAAGCAGGAAGACCTCTTGTGATCATCGCCGAAGAAGTAGAAGGCGAAGCTCTTGCTACTATCGTCGTAAACACTCTTAGAAAAACAATTCAGTGTGTGGCTGTAAAAGCTCCTGGTTTTGGCGACAGAAGAAAAGCAATGTTGGAAGACATCGCAATTCTTACAGGCGGTCAAGTGATCTCCGAAGATCTAGGAATGAAACTGGAAAACGCTGACGTGAAGATGTTAGGCCGTGCTAAAAAAGTGGTAGTAGATAAAGAAAACACTACAATCATCGAAGGAGCAGGTTCAAGCAAAGACATCCAAGGTCGTGTGAACCAAATCAAAAAACAAATTGAAGACACTACTTCCGATTACGATCGCGAAAAATTGCAAGAACGCCTAGCTAAGTTAGCTGGTGGTGTTGCTGTAATTCACGTTGGTGCCGCTACTGAAGTAGAAATGAAAGAGAAAAAAGCTCGTGTAGAGGACGCTCTTTCTGCAACTCGTGCCGCTGTGGAAGAAGGTATCGTTCCTGGTGGTGGATTGACACTTCTTCGTGCTCAAGAAGCCGTAAAAGGATTAAAACTTGCAGGCGATGAGCAAACAGGTGCGAACATCATCCTACGCGCTTTGGAAGAGCCGATCAGAATGATCACTTCTAACGCTGGTTTGGAAGGTTCCGTAATCGTAGAACAAGCGCGTGCGAAAACAGGAAACGAAGGTTTCAACGCTCTTACTATGGTTTGGGAAGACCTAATCAAAGCTGGTGTGGTTGATCCTGCGAAAGTGGTTCGTTCCGCTCTTCAAAATGCAGCTTCTATCGGTGCGATGATTCTCACTACAGAAGTTACCATCACTGACAAACCTGAGCCGAAAGATAGCGGCGCTGGTGCTGCCGGTATGGGAGGAATGGGTGGTATGGGAGGCATGGGCGGAATGATGTAATCGTTCCCCCTACCGAACCATCCGTTCGAAAAGAAAGCCTAAGGGGATTTCCTCTTAGGCTTTTGTTTTTAGTGGTGGGTGGGGCGAAACTTCGAAAAACACGATATGATGAATTTTAATGAGATATCCTTCGGGTTTTTAACAGAGCATGAAGAATTATTTCCTTACTATGATGAAGAGGAAACATCGCCTGAAGATGAAAAATTTATTCTCATCAAATACAAGGCATTTAACCCATATTTACTCAAAAGTCTTGAATTAGGCGTACAATCCAAAATTGAAAGTCTAAAACTAGATCTATATTAAACCCATCTATCGATAAGGACGATACAAACTATGACTTACGGAACTGTTGCCTTTTCTCAATCATCCTAATTCCTAGAATGTAATCCTAGTTTGTTTCCTTCCGTATCAAGGAACAAAGCAAAGAAGCCCATTTCAGGACTGATTTCCGTTTTGTTTACAATGATTTTTCCACCGTTTTTCTCAATTTTATCTAAAGTGGGCTGTAAATCATTTCCTGCATTTAGATAAATCACAGCTCCGTTCTTTGTAGGAACGTAATCATTTCCTTTGACTAAAACGACATACGCTGCATCTCCACTTTCAGGGAACACACCCATCTGCACCCCTTCCATATCCATTTTCTCAATCGTAATCCCTAAAACCGTTTGGTAGAATCCGATTGCTCTTGAAAAATCCGTAGTAGGGATTTCGACAATAGATACGAATTTTTGATTCGATGTTTCCGAGCTAACTTTATCTTCTTTTTTGCAATTGCTCATTCCCATTCCAAGAATGATTGCAGTAATGATTAACAATTGTTTCATTGATTCCTCGTTTCTTTTTCATAGTTTATCCCAAAGAAGATGAACAAAATTGTAAAAATACGACAGATTAAGATTATTCTTCTGAATAAATAAGAGAGGATAGAATCATTGTTTCGTTACCAAAGAACTTTTTAGGATTCATTCCTGTAAACTCTTTGAAATCTTTTATGAAATGAGCTTGGTCGAAATAATCACTCTCGTAAGCAATTTGAGTCAGACTTGTAGATTGTCCTTTGAGAAGCATTTTTAAAGCGGTTTGCAAGCGAATGATTTTCCCCAGTTTTTTTGGACTGATTCCAATCTGCTTTTGGAATTTTCTTTCCAACTGCCTTCTTTTGGCAAGGTCCTCTTCCAGAATATCATTGATAGAAATACTTCCGTTTGCCGTCATAATTGCATCAATCGTCGTCTTTACGATCTGATCTACCGTTGATTTTTCTCTCAGTTTACTCAAAAGAAAAGCTTCTACAATTCGTATTCTCTCTTGTGTATTTGCCGCTTGAACGATTTTCGATTTCAATTCCTTGGCAATCTCTTCACCGAATAAAAATTCCAGAGGTGTTTCTTTATTTGCCAAACTCTCAACAGACACATTCACAAAGTTAGCAATTCCATAAGGATAAAACTTAACCGCAAAGGAATCCACATATCCTGTCGGTTCAATGTAAAAAGGTTCGGTGATTTGTCCGATCACCATTGCTCTAGGCTGAAAAATAAAATCATTTTCAAAAGTATAACGTTTGATATCTTCTCCCAGAATAAAAGCCATTTCGATACAGCCATCAGGAAGAATTTGTTGTCGTTCATAATGACTTTCAGCCGGTATTTCCAACGTCCAATAACATTTAACAAGAGAATCTAAATCCGCTTTCGGTGAGAAGGTTTCGTATTTCATAAAAAAATCCTTTTAAATTGCATTGCAATATAACCATATAATTGAAAATTTATTTCTGTGTTTTTATTTCATTCTATAAAATATATCAAAGCAGATAATGCCGATTTAGTTCTCTGCTTTATCGTATATGTTTCTTTAGCAAAATAAATGCTCAAGGACAACCGAGACTCTTCCGAAAATTTCAAATATTTCAACATACAAACTCAATTCAATGCCTTTGCGATTGAAGGCTCTTGCGATATATCCATTTTAGGCAAGCTCAAAGAACATAAGAAAGTATACATTCCTGATGTTTATGAAAACTCTAAATTATATTCCAAACCTTTCTTTCTCAGGACCGAAGTTCGATGTACATCACTTTCGGATCTCTCCCAATATAAAAATAGGTTCCATAATTTTCGGATTGTTTCATTACAATTTCGACTCAATTTCCTCTTCAAGGAAAGATATAATGGTAAATCAAAATCTTTCATAAATTTATGGACAATCCGCTTCACTTACGATTCAAGAAGATTCGAATTTGCACATGGATTATATCATATACATTACGAAGACAATGTTCTTATTACTTATATTTTTCGTTATCGGGGAGTTTTTCTATCGATCTTCTCAAATTAAGTTTTTTGATCCCGCATTGTCCGAGGAATTGAACATGTATAGCCAAAGAGATGATATATTGATTTCTGATCTAAGCGAAACCAATTCAATAATTTAAATATGTAAAATCCGGCTCTTAAAAATACACTATTATAACATAGAAGGATAACTAAGAATTATATATGTGCCGCAGAATGGCATGGAAAGAAAATACTTGAAAGATTTATGATCAAAATTTCTTCCTGTAGCTTCATTTCTAAATCCGATAAAACATACAGCGCCAAAAGGCATTCCGATTGTATGAAGGGTACCGGCAACTAAATCATAAGAAAAAGCCAAAGGATATACAGGCATCAAACCAAACCTCATTTGATTTGTATTCATTTTAGAAATACTATGATCAGAAATATTCTCAAATTTAGGAACACCGGTTATTTCATAATAATCAACTTGATTTTCATCCTGTGCAAAAATAGGGATCTTAAATTTCATGTAGACTGAATCTGTATTGATCCATTCTTCTTTACTCAATAATTTAGCATCTATTTTCTTTGTATTTGGGATAGGCTTACATTCGGAAAAGACTACTTCCAAATATCGATAAGGGGATTTAATGTAAGTGCAAAGATTTTTAAATATTACTGATTCATTCTGAATATCGGCTTCAATGATTATAACATTTTCAGGCGTAATACTCCAAGAGTGAAGTTTTTTAATTTTATATACACTTTTTTCATTTGTGATGGCGTTAGTAACCTTTTCGGTCATTCGAAAAGTATAACATGAAGTCACAAGAGTCATTGTTATAAGGATTATATTTAGCTGGCGATATCTCATAAGTATTTTCTTTATTGAGTAAGATCAAAGAATCTTACCATCCTCTTCCGGATTTGCTAATCCTGCCTCGCTCAGACACATATCCCAGACCTATTTCATTGTAAAAGAAAAAAATACCATTATAAAACTTCCAAAATAATCAAAGTGATGTCGTCGTGAGGGAGACCATCTAACGAAAGTTCTTTTTTGAACTCATCGATGATGGAATGAACCGCCAAATTACTTGGCAGACTCACCGCATCGAAAAAACATTTTTTCAATTTTTCGGAGCCGAATTCCTCTCCTGTTTTATCCAGCTCTTCCGTCAAACCGTCCGTATAAAACAAAAACTTATCCCCTACTTCAAAAGGATACTCCTCTTCAAAAAAACTCAAGTTTTCCAGAATGCCCAGAGGTTTGCCTTTTGGTTTGATTTCGTTGATCTCTCCCTTGGAACGACTCCAATGAAAACAAGAAGGATGCCCCGCACTGGAAACGGTAAAATGCATCTTTTCCCGATCCAAATAAAAATAAGAAGCAGTTGTGAATCTTCCCTGAGATCTTTTCACCAAATCGTCGTTCATTGCAGCCAATAAAAAACAAGGATTCGTCCAATATTGATGATTTTGAAAAAAAGCGAATTTGGATAGGGATGCAATAATAGACGCACCTAATCCATGTCCTACGACATCTGCGATTAAAATTCCGTATTTACGGTTTCCAAGGGCCTGAAAATCGTAAAAGTCTCCCCCTACTTCATGGGAAGGCTGATAATAAACGGCGATTTTCATATTTTCCCAATTAGGCGGGCTGGGAGGTAAAATCGCATTTTGAATTCTCGCGGCAGTTACGATCTCTTTCTGCAAAGCCACATATCTCACTTCTGAATCGCGAAAGATATGTTCTCCGTAAAGAGACAAAGAAAGTACGAATAAAAAAAATCCCCAAGGCGCCAGTCTACCGATTGCGTGAACCAAATCCATCGCAACAAGAATGTCATGTCCGTTGAAAACCAAAAGTATCAATGCACCGATGGCAAGTATCCAGGCTCTAGGTTTACCGGAAACGATTTCACTCCATGCGATTAAAACCTGAAGGATGAGAGACGGCAGAGAAACCCATGCAAATGTAATCAATGCTAAAGTAAAAGTGACCGCACCAGAAAACGCTAAAGTCAGTATCACAATGCTGAAAACGATATGGAACTGCCATAACATTCGTATGATGTTCATCCTTCCGACTCCGAAGAGTTTATCGAAAAAATACAAACCGGAGATGGGGATGGCAAACAATGTCAGAACGAAAATATAAAAATCAGGAAGACTGTCGTCATAGAAAAAATATCCCCAAAAACCTACCTGGGACATAAAATGAAGCCCTGATACCAAAGAGAATATGGTAAATGCGATGAGAGATCTTTTTTTTCTGCGCAGATAAAGATAACTGGAAAATACACCTAACACAATGAAGAAAAAACCGATCCCTGCGAAAGACTGATTTCTATTTTCCAATGCTTTGTAATTCGAAGTCAGATCGGAATAAACGGGAGACTCGGTAAAACCAACGGGGAAATTATTTTCCGAGAAGAAAATCACATATAAGTTTTGATTTTTGCAGGATTCGGGAAGAGCAATGACAGGAAAAAAGGAAGAATCGTATTTTCTTTGATAGGTGATATTTCCGGAGGCATTCGCTTTTTTTTCCAAAGAGAATTGTCTGGAGATTTTTTCAGAGCCGCAGTAGATATCATACAACCTGGCCCCTCCCCGAATGTAAAGGGAAGGGTGTTCATTCTCTCCCCCTCCTGTCCATTTTTTGCGGGCAATGAAGATGTTTCCTGTAGGATGTTCCATCGAGATATGAGGGATTCTATATTGTTTATAACCGGGAGCTTTGTTTTCCTCATCGGGACTAAACTCGAAAAACCTTTCTTCATCGACCCAGCGCATTTCCCACCCGCTTCTCCAATCCTCCGCATGATACGGAAGAAAAACATCGGAACAGGAAAAAAACAAAGGCAAACAAATAACAAATGAAATGTGAAAAAAAGGACGTAAGCCGGAAAAAATATTCATCTGCGGAAAAGACATATCTCAATCATCCTCATGATTTTCATTCGATTCGACGGATAAGTTTTTCCGCTCATTGATCTTATTTTTGATCCTTCTCGCTTTGTCCTTTTTTCTTTTTGCAATTTTTAATCTTTCCGTTTCTTTATCGGAAGCAGATCCTTCGGTAATTCCCGATAGGCGCTCACATAACAAAGCTCTTGCTTTATATCGATTCAATCCCTGCGTGCGATACACGGAACATTTTACGCTGATACCTGTCGGTTTATGAACTAGAAAAACTGCGGTAGATACTTTATTGACGTTCTGTCCCCCTTTCCCACCGGAACGGACAAAACTTTCATCCAAATCGGATTCTAAAATTTTGAGTTCCCCCATTCTTTTCCGAAGCGATTCGTTTTTTTCCACCGATACGGGAAAGGATAGGGGCATTTGAATATCTTAGGTTTTGGAATCTTGTCAAGAAATTTTTGACGAATTTAGATTAAGACATCGATTCGATAGCAAGGATTCTGCGGCGTAAGTCTGAGGCATCCTCGTAATTCTCGATCTGAATGGCATTGAATTTTTGGATATAAAGACTGACTAGTTCATCCCCTAACTTTCCGGGAAACACAAGCGCCTTTCTGAAATTATCGATATCCAATTGAGGATGGTGGTTTTGGAAATAATCCACAATGCGATCCATTTTCAAACGAGTCGCTTCTTTGGCGATCCCGGAAGAATTACGAAACTCCAAAGAAAGATTGGCCAAAGTTTCCAAAGGCTGTGCGATTCCCTCGATTTTATCGTCAACGACTGTAGACATTTTCTTTTCCTTGGATTTACAGAACTCTACGTAACGCATCACCATGGAATTGAACTGCTCCATCCTTTCTTGGATGTATTGATTTGCTTGGTCTTTTTCTTCCGGCATTTGGAAGTCGGGAAGCTGAACCACATCGTAAAGTTGGATGTTGTCCGATAAAATTTTCAATAATTCGTCTTTAGAGGATAAGGCGACAGGAGGAAAGGTCACTACCGGATAATTGTCCCCGATTTTGAGGAAACTCACTACTACATTGGAAGCGATGATTTTCCCTCCGGGGGCGATCGGATTCTCCCCGAAGACATGGCAATAGGCAATTAGATTGCCTGTAGGATTCGGTTTGGAGCCTCGTTCAAAGTTCATACTCTTACTCTCTTTAGACTCCAAACTCTTGAAAGAAACAACTGATTTTTAATCTTCCCATAAAGCAATTTGAGATTCTAGATTTTTCACTATGTTTGCATACGAATCGTTCAGTGGTCCTTTCGATTCCGCTAAGATCGCAGGCGTTCCCGATTCACCGGATCGCATTACCTCCACAGTAAGAGGAACGGAACCTAGTTCAGGCACTCCTATCTGCGCCGCCAATTTTCCTCCTCCCCCTTTGGAGAAAAGATCTGTGACATGTCCGCATTTAGGGCATGCAAAACCCGACATATTTTCAACGATACCTAAGATAGGGATTTTCACTTGTTTGAACATCGCAGCAGCTCTTCCCGCATCCAGGACGGCTACATCTTGAGGAGTTGTCACAATCACGGCGCCATCCAAATCGATGAGCTGCGCCAAAGACAATTGAACATCTCCCGTACCGGGAGGAAGGTCGATGAGAAGATAATCCAACTCTCCCCATACCACATCGTATAAGAACTGTTCAATCGCTTTTCCAAGCATAGGTCCCCGCCAAACAACAGGTTGATCCTCTGCCACCAAAAACGAGAAGGAAATAAGTTTTAATCCGTGTTTGTCGAGAGGATAAATTTTATCTTCTTCCGACTTCAAAGCGACTCTACCATTCACTCCGAACATTTTTCCCAGAGACGGTCCGTAGATATCTGCATCCAGAATACCTACTTTTTTACCAGCCTTCAAAAGTGCAGAGGCTAAGTTGGCGGTGACGGTAGACTTTCCGACTCCCCCTTTTCCGGATCCGACCGCGATCACTTTTTTGACTCCGACGATTCTATTCCCGTCTTCCATCTTCATATTCTGGTCGACTTCGAACTTAATCTTTACCTTTCCGGCACCTTCCAATTTGGAAACAAGCTGTCTTGTTTGTGCTTCCAGTCCGATCTGCAATCGTCTGTCATTATTAGGTGTTTTGATGAAAATTTGAATTCCGTCGTCGGTAGGTTCCACCTTCGCGACCATTCCCAAACTCACTATGTCTTTTTTGAGTTCGGGGTGTTTCACTTGCATCAACTGTCTTTGTATGGAAGTCAGGTCCGGTTTTGCATTTGCCATATAATCTATCCTTACACTACGCCGTTTTCTTCATCGAGAAAAACAAGAGGGCTTTCCTTAAATTCGTTTTTATTTTTCAAATATATATATCGTTTGAATGAATACTGACCGTTGTTATCTTTTTCGATCAAATGGAATCCGCATTCATGGCCTGAATCGGAAAGTCTGGTACTGGATGCGGAATTCACGATGTAAAACGGCATCAAGTTCCCCGGTTTTTTGATCCAATTCGTGTGCGTATGACCATGTAAATATAAGGACGGCGGTTGGGAATTTAAAGATTTTGCCACATCGGCACGATTGCTCATTTTATGACCGCTTGATTCCTCCTGCCCTTTGGGATTCCAGAGGGGATGGTGGCAGACAAGCACGTAGTCTTTTTTCTGTTTTTCAAATGTTTCGCCGATCACTTCCAAAGGAACGTATCCGTTGGCCTTGGCAATGGGCAAAGGTTGGTTGGAATCCCATCCGATAAAACTTTGGCCTGCGATCTCTTTTCTTCTTAAATAATAAGAGGAAGAAAGGGATTCTCCCAAATAATCGCCGAAATGTTTTTCGAACAAAGATTCGGGTTTTAAGGACTCTTTTTTATAACGATCGTGATTTCCTGGAATGAGGAAGGCTTTTTCATTTAAAACGGGACTTAGTATTTTTTTTGCGCGAATAAATTCACTTTCATGGGAAACATTCGTAATGTCCCCTGAAATCACTAATGCATCATATTCTAAATCTTGAATGGTAGAGATAAGAGTCTCTACCAGCTTCATGGGATATTTTTTTCTTCTGCGAAGACTGTAATTCAAATACCCTATGACGGATTTCCCTCTCAAGGAGAACAAAGGCAGATGAGTCGGAAAATGAAGATCGGAAATATGAATGATTTTCATTCTGAGATTTCCATTACCCCCAGAACATCCCCTTTTTTAACGACGGAGCCCGATTCTATTTTGATTTCTTTCAGGATTCCCGTGTAAGGAGATTCTACAGGGAATGCGGCTTTGTCCGTAACTAACTCTATGACTTCGTCTCCCTGATTGATTTTTTGACCGGGAAGAAACAACCAGCGCACCAATTCTATCTTTTCCGTATCACCTAAATCGGGAGTTTTTAAGAGGAATTCTTTCATTAGACCAAACCCTAAAACCAGATGGAAAACTGGTTTACAAATCCATCTTTCCCTAGTTTTTTAACATAAAAGTTCTGAATAGCCCAATGGGAAACGAGAAAATCAAATACAAGGGTCAAGAAATCATAGAAAACCTTGACTCCATTCTAAAGAGTGACCACTTTCATTTCGAATTAAAAGGGCTCACAAAACCGACAAGAGACATCATCAACGAGGTAGTGCAGAGGATTTTGGATCGAGTGGGCGCCAACCCGCTGACCTCTTTCCATCTTTTCAGCGGCCTTATGGAAGCGCTTCTCAATGCAGTAAAAGGTAACATTCGTTTTGTGATCTTTCAGGATGAACTGCTTTCCAAACTAAAAGGTGCAGGACAAACTCCCGAAGAAGAAGCGGAAGAATTATTAAACACCATTTTGCAAACGGAACCTCTTCGGGACGCAATGCAGCGTTATATTGTTCCTGATAAAATCAAAAAGACGGTTCAAAAAATTCTCACTCTTACCGACAAAAGAAAATCCAAAAAACAGCTCACTGAGAACGATTTGGAGTTTCTGGATTTGGTTCGGGAAAAAGTTAAAAAATACGATCTTCGTATTTCTTTGAAAATCGAAATCCGACCTACTACACTTTACATCCGAATCCGTAACGATTCTCCTATTATGGGAATGGATTTGTCCCGCATTCAGAAAAGTCGGGGAAGACATGCAGAACTTGCCAAAGAAGGAAAGTCCGCAGAGTTTTTCCGTCCCGACTTTTTGGATGAGAAAGAAAGTGCAGGTTTCGGAATTGCGATGATCGACGAAGGGTTTTATAATTTAGCGTTAGATCCTCTCGATTGTTTCGACATTCAAACGAGCAAACATGCTACTTCCGTTTACCTCAATTATCCGATCGATGCGCTGCAACGGATGGAGTTCTAACCACGAAAGAAATCCTAAGCTGGAACGCATTTTACGAAGAGTATTCCCTCACCAAAGGAGTGCTCTTCGAAGATAATGTCAGCGCCCCAGGAATCACGACCGCCGATTGGTATCATACCCTCCAAGAAGAGTTCACGGTATTTTCAGAAAACTCTCAGCCGGAAACAACTCTCCAAAAACTGAAACAAACCCTGGATGATCTGGAAGCTCGCGCCAAATCGGGATCTTTCATCATCTGTGCGATGAATTACGAAGCAGGTTTTTTATTCGAGCCGAAACTTCATCAGGTCGCAAAACAGTTCACAAACGAAATAAGGCTTCTTCAAGCTTTCGTTTTTCAATCTAAAAAGAAAATCAGATACCAAACTCCCAACCTAAACGAACTTGGTGTTTCTGAAATCGAATCCATCCTTCCTGAAAACGCAAAACAAATCTATACGGATCAAGTGAAACGAGGACAATCCTTCCTAAAAGAAGGAGAGAGTTACGAATTGAATTTGAGTTTTGAAACCAAGGTCAAAGCCAAAGGAAATCCGTTTTTTATTTATCAAAAACTCAAACGTAAACAGAAAACGAAATATTCCGCCTATCTTCCCTTAAATAGAAGCGTGATTTTATCCCTCTCTCCCGAATTGTTTTGGAATCTGGAAGATAAAAACATCACTACCGAACCAATGAAAGGCACGTCTCTACGAGGGATCTCCTATCAGGAAGATCTGATTGCCAGAAAAGATCTGGAAACTTCAGAAAAGGAAAGAGCGGAAAACGTGATGATCACCGATTTATTCAGAAACGATTTGGGTAAAATTTCCGAAATCGGTTCGGTGGAAGTTCCTTCTTTGTTTCAGACAGTTCCTTTGGATTCCGTATGGCAGATGGTGTCTGTCGTAAAATCAAAGTTAAATGGAAACATTTCCTTTTCCAATCTGGTATCCCAACTTTTTCCTTCCGGATCGATTACGGGAGCTCCCAAAATCAGATCCCAAGAGCTCATTCGGGAAATCGAAAACAGGGAAAGAGGCATTTATACAGGATCCATTTTCAATCTGGAATTCGAAAAAGGAAAAATGCACTCCACTGCCAATGTTGCCATCCGCACACTTGAATTGAAAGGGGAAGAAGGAACACTGGAAGGAAACTATTCCGTGGGCAGCGGGATCACCGTTTTGTCCGATCCGGAAAAAGAATATAATGAATGTTTATCGAAACTGCACTTTCTTTCTTCGGAAGACAAGCCGGATTTCGAGATTTTGGAAACCTTACGTTTTTTCGACGGAAGATACAGATTAAAATCCCTTCATCTGAAAAGAATGAAAGAATCCGCATTCCGATTCGGATATCCCTTTTCGGAACAAAAAGCGAACGAGGCATTGGAATCCATTTCCCAAGTAGCATCCGGTTTATTGAGAATCAGGTTGTTATTGAATCGAAAAGGAGATTTCAGAGCGGAGTCCTTCGCTTTCACAAGAACAGGAAAATCCAGAACAGTCACACTTTCCTGGTCGAAAAACAAATTGAATCCGAACGATTTGTTCTTATATCACAAAACAACTGTTCGTAATTTTTATCAGGAAGAATTGGAAAAAGCCCAAGAAGAAGGATGTGAAGACAGCATTCTGATCCAGGAGAACGGGGATGTATCCGAAACCTGCATTCGAAATTTGTTTTATCAAAAAGAAGGAATCTGGTTCACACCCGATCTGCATTCAGGAGGACTTCCTGGAACTTTCAGAGAATATCTGATTCAAAAGTCTTGGGTAAAGGAAAGGAAAACCGCTCCCAAAGATATTTTGGAAGCGGACTTGGTGTTAGTAGGAAATTCTTTGAGAGGACTAGAAAGAGTTTCCTTAAGAGAATCGATTTCCTAAAGAATAAATCGACTCAAGTCTTTATCTTCGATGATTCCTTTCAGTTTGGATTGAACGAAATTCTGATCGATTCGAATTTTCTTTTGGTCCGCAGGTAAATCCGGCGCATCGAAACTGGTGTCTTCCAAAAGTTTCTCCATGATGGTATTGAGCCTGCGGGCACCTATGTTTTCGTTTTTCTCGTTCATTTCGAAAGCTAAGTTTGCAATCTCTCTCACACCGTCTTCCGTAAAGTCCAAGTGAACTTCTTCCGTTGCCAAAAGAGCTTCATACTGTTTGGTGAGAGAAGACTTAGGAGTGGATAATATCTTTACGAAATCTTCCCGGGAAAGAGTGTCCAATTCCACACGGATAGGAAAACGTCCCTGTAGTTCCGGAATCAAATCGGAAGGTTTGGACATATGGAAGGCGCCCGCAGCGATAAACAGAATGTGATCGGTGCGAAGAGGTCCGATTTTAGTCGTCACGGTAGAACCTTCTACGATAGGAAGAAGGTCTCTTTGCACTCCTTCTCGAGATACATCCGCCCCTTGCCTTCCTTCCCGCCCCGCGATCTTATCGATCTCGTCGAGAAAGATGATTCCCATTTCTTCCGCACGGCGAATCGCTTCCGACTGCATCTTCTCCGCATCGATGAGCTTTTCCGCTTCCGCATCACTCACCAATTTTTTTGCCTCAACTACTTTGATTTTTCTTTTGCCTTGTTTTTTAGGCATCAGATCACCCAATATGTTTTGGATTTGATTGTCCAAGTCTTCCATATTTCCTGCACCGAACACTTGCAACATAGGCATCCCGGAAGGAGAAGGAAGTTTAGGAATGTCGAGTTCGATTTCTTGATCGTCTAACTTTCCTTCTCTGAGTTTGGCCCTGAATTTTTCACGGGATTGTTTGTAACTCTCGAAACGTTCCCTATCTTCCGCACTCAACTCTTCTTCTTTTTTATGGAAGATGGGAGGAAGTATGATATCTAAAATGGTTTCTTCCGCTCTTTCTGCAGCCTTCTCCTTAACTTTTTCTCTGAATTCGTTTCTCACCAAATTCATGGAGATGTTTGCAAGATCACGGATCATGGACTCCACATCCCTTCCCACATAACCGACTTCCGTGTATTTGGTAGCTTCCACTTTCAAAAAAGGAGCACCGCATAACTTGGATAATCTTCTTGCGATTTCCGTTTTTCCTACACCGGTAGGTCCGATCATGATGATATTTTTAGGATAAATTTCTTCTTTCAGATCGGCGGAAAGTTTTCTACGACGAGTTCTGTTTCTCAAGGCAACTGCTACCGCTTTTTTTGCTTTGGATTGACCTATGATGTGTTCGTCCAATTTCGTTACGATTTCTCTAGGAGTCAGATCGAACGAAGGGTTTTCAATGTCGGAAGCCACTTCCGCTATAATTTCTTTCATTTCCATATATGATTATAATTCCTCTAACACCAAATTATGGTTTGTATAAATGCAGATTTCCGCAGTGATCTTCATCGCTTTTTCTACGACTTCTTTAGGAGAAAGGGAAGTGTTTTGCACAAGCGCCCTGGCGGCAGAAAGCGCATAATTTCCACCGGAGCCGATGGCAAGAACTCCGTCATCCGGGGAGATCACATCCCCTGTGCCTGAAATTAAAAAACATTCGGACTCGTCACAAACGATGAGAAGCGCCTCCAGCCTTCTCAACATACGATCCATTCTCCATTCACGAGCCAGCTCCACCGCCGCTCTGGAAACGGAACCGCTGTGTTCGTTCAGTTTTTTCTCAAATAACTCAAACAAGGTGAAAGCGTCTGCGGCGGATCCTGCGAATCCTGCCAGCACCTTACCGCCGTAGAGCCGTCTCACCTTACGGGCAGTATGTTTCATAACCGTATGACCCATGGAGACTTGGCCGTCTCCTCCCATAGCGGTTTTGCCGTCTTTTCTGACGCAAAGGATTGTAGTGGCGTGAATGGCTTCCATAGGGATAGAATCTAAAGGCAGGAAAGAATGTCGAGGAAAATGGATTTGAATTTAATCCAGATTCACAAGTATCTTTTTTTTCTTAGAACTGAGACCGGAAAGAATCGAAACCTTCGATTTTGCTATATGAAATTCTTCTGCGATCCTGCGGATCAATTCCTCATTCGCCTTGCCGTCTACAGGAGGGGAATTAAGACGCACGATCCATTCGAATTCTGAAATTTTTTCGATGCCAGGTCTCTTGGAACCGGGACGAACCTGGACGGATAAAACCAACGATCGTTACTTCTTTTTGATGAGGACCATCTGGTTTCCCTGTTCGAAGGATTGATCCAAAAAATAATAATCTGTCAGATGTTTGATGAGAAAAATTCCGATCCCACTTTCTCTATAATCGCTTAGATCGAAACTCTTTAGATCTTTTGCTTGCGTTTTGACTCCGTAGTCCCTGATTCTAATTTCCACTCGATCCCTCTCGAAATAAAAATCGATAAAGATTGGTTTGTCGGTATGTCCCTTATACGCATGTTTAATGACGTTGGAGACAGCTTCCCCTAGTATGAGCTTCAGATCGACCGCATCGAACAATGTGTAACCATGATCGAGTGCTAAGTTAAAAAAATAGTTTCTGGTTTGGGAGATGTATCTGGGGTGAGAAGGAATTTGAATACGGACTACTTTTCCATAGTCCGTTTTTTTCAATTTAGAAGCGGACATTATCCACGCGGATGGAACTTTTTATGCACTTCTTTCAGTGTTTTGTTCGCCATATGCGTATAAATCTGAGTGGTAGAAATATCGATATGTCCGAGCAGTTCCTGAACCGATTTGAGATCTGCATGGTTTTCCAAAAGATGAGTGGCGAATGAGTGTCTGAGAGTATGCGGAGTCACTTTCTTTTTGATTTTGGTTCTTTTGATGTAATGGTTCAAAAGACGCCAAACCGATTTACGATTGATATATGATCCTTTTTTGGAAACAAATACGAATTCGCAGGTTCTTTTTTTCAAAATTTCAGGGCGGCTCTCTGTAAGATATTTTTTTAGAATCTCCAAAGATTTTTCACCGAAAGGAACTAGTCTTTGTCTTCCGCCTTTTCCTTCCACAGTGATGGTCATATTTTCCATATCCACATCACCGATTTTCAGGTTGCAGGCTTCCGAAATTCTGAGTCCGGAAGAATATAATAATTCAAAAATACATTTGTCTCTCAATTCGTAGAGATTGTCTTCTTTGATGTTTTTGAAGAGCTCATCGATTTCGTTTTGAGTCAGATAGTCGGGAATGGTTCTCGCGACTTCGGGAGTTTCTATCTTTTCCGTAGGATTGGAATCGAGTCTCTTTTCATCACGCAGATACTTATAGAACTGTCGGATGGCGACCACTTCCCTCGCCAAAGTCTTCGCAGAGATTTTTCTCTCTCTTTCTTCTTCCAAAAAGCGCATGATATCATTCGCTTTGACTTCAAGGAAGTTGATATGCTCCTTTTCTAAGAAGATCGCAAACTTATTGAGATCGTAACCGTAGGAATAAATAGAATTATCGCTTAACCCTTTTTCAACGGAAAGGTATTCTTGGAATGTTTGCAGAAGCTGATTTTGAGAACTTGGCAATTTGGAACCCATTGTGACTCTCTTATGTTACTAAAAGAGTCGGACAAAAACCTTAAAGAGACTTATTATTTTTTTGCCACATGGGTGAATGATTGGAAAAAAGGTTAAGTGAGAGATTTTAGCAAAAGATTCTTCCTTCTGGCATTAAGCGCCTTGTTAGTTGCTTCCTGTGCGGAAAAGGAAAAAAAGCTCTTCCAAGAGGGAAAATTTTGGGAGGAAAAAGGAGAAAAGACGAAAGCTCTTTATTATTATGAACTTTCTCTTAGGGAAAACTCAGACTATCCCCCTGTTTTAAAAAGAATGGGTCTCCTTTTGGCGGAATCCGGTGGGTCCACAGCCACTTCCCTTTATTATCTGGAAAAATATTACAAAACCCACAAAGAAGACCAGGACATACAAAGAGAACTCTTCCGTCTTTACCTCACTACCGGTTACGAAAAGGAAGCTCTTCAAATCCTGGAAGAAGTGCGCTTTTTAGGGAAAAAGGAGGTAGCAGATTTTTTCGAATCTACCTACCTTTGTTTGACAAGAAATTACAAACAAAAAGATTATCTGCAAGCCCTAGAAACGAACATTCTTTCCAACGATCCCTACTACGCCCCTTGGGTGAGAGCTTGTGAATCCAAGATTTAAGAATACGGACTCGTTGACAGAAAAACCGTCTAAGAATTAGAATCATTATAAATTGGAGTAAAATATGGCACATAAAGTCGTAATCATCGGATCCGGTCCAGCAGGACACACAGCAGCAATTTATGCAGCGAGAGCAAATTTGAATCCGGTGATGTATGAAGGCTTTATGGCGGGAGGAGTCGCCGCAGGCGGTCAGCTCACTACCACTACCGAAGTTGAAAATTTTCCAGGTTTTCCTGAAGGAATCGACGGAACCAAACTCACTCAGCTTTTCAGAGAACAATCCGCAAAATACGGAGCTACCATCCATACCCAAACCATCACCAAAGTCGATTTTTCCAAAAGACCTTTCGTTCTCTGGTCGGATGATGAAAAAATAGAAGCGGATGCTGTGATCATTGCAACCGGGGCAACTGCAAAACGTATGCATGTCAAAGGAGAAGAAACCTACTGGCAAAGAGGAATCTCCGCTTGTGCCGTATGCGACGGAGCTTTGCCTATCTATCGAAACAAGGAACTCGCCGTCATCGGAGGAGGAGATTCCGCAGTCGAAGAAGCCAACCATCTTACCAAATTTGCGTCCAAAGTGTATCTTGTGCACAGAAGAGACCAATTGAGAGCTTCTCAAATCATGCAACAGAGAGCGCTCAATCATCCTAAAATTGAAATTCTTTGGAACCAAACCGTTACGGAAGCTAAAGGGGAAAACTCAGGACTCACTGCGATCACTTTGGAAAACACTGTGGACAAATCTGCCACAGAACTTAAAGTAGGCGGTCTTTTCTATGCAATCGGCCACGTTCCTAATACTGAAATTTTCAAAGGCCAATTGAATTTGGACGAAACAGGTTATATCATCACAAAACCAGGAACGACTCAAACTAATGTAGAAGGTGTTTTTGCCGCAGGAGACGTTCAGGACAAAGTGTACAGACAAGCCATCACTGCGGCAGGAAGCGGATGTATGGCAGCGCTCGAAGCGGAACGCTGGTTAGAAGGCCACTAGAATCAAAGATCGATTTTTTTCCCCGATTTATCGAAGTAACCTTTTTGTTCTCTGGACCAAAACATAACCGATGTTCCGTCCGGAGACATCGCTTTTTTCGTTCCATCCTCCCACTCTATAAACTGCCAACCGTCCTTTTGTAAAACGATTTGATCGCCTGGAAATACTCCTACTTCCCAGGTAGAAGTGAACCATTTATAGAGTCCGTTTTTGAACAAAAAGAAAATCGCATTTCCAGGAGCATCAAACTCCCCTTCTCTCAGCTTGGAATAATCTTCCACGTTTGCCTGAAAGATTTTCTGAAGATTGGGCACATCGTCGTAATTCCGAATGTCTGCGATAGAAGAAGGAACGGTATATTCTCTGGATACGAATGCATCGTATTCTCTTCTGTTTTTCGGCATCATTACCGTAAAACCTTGCATAGACGATTTTTTCATGTCTTTTTGTTTCAAAGACTGCATCTTGGTTTGAAAATCGGATACTACCGTTTTTATAAACTGATCCGGGTTCATTCCTGTCGTTTTTTCCAAAGCGGAAGATAGATCCATTCCCAGACAAGTGTTCTTGTGGTATTCCGTAACCGCCCTTCCTCCGTAACGGGAATGCATATATTCCACCATATATGCGCCTAACGTATAAGGAATCATGTCCTTGTATCCTTGATCCACAAGTGTTTTGAATGTTCTGGGAATTTTACCTTCTTTGATTCTTTTGTCTAATTCCGTATATATATAGTTTTTTTCACGAGGAGAGAATTGCCCCGCCACATAGTTTGCAAATCCTTCTTCAAACCAATGGTCGATCGTCACAGGAAGACTCAGTTTATCCGCCTCTGCTTTATAGGAAGTGCATGTAATTTGAGTTAAATTATGGGTCGCTTCGTGATAAAAGGTTTCATATCGTCCTCTTCTTTTTGCATCCTCGTTCAAAACGGAACTGTCAGTTTCTTGAAATTGTTTGTTCCCGCAGCAGAGAGTGATCGCATTTTGACTTCCGAAACCGCCTTCTTCGGAACCGCCGACTAGTTTTTTTCCTTCATAGGTAGTGATCTCCGCATTGGAGGCAAACATCAAAACGGGAACCTTTCCCCGATTCTCCAAATTGAATTCTCTCCTTACGAATTCAAAGAACTCTTTGTCTTTGAAATTTTCTTTAAGGCCTTTCACGAAAAGATTCCAGTTAGGAGAGTGATACAATTCATAAATGGAAACATTGCTTTTTTGGAAACCTCGTTTCGAAGGATCTACGATCTGCCAATTCAGAAGAGGAGGTGTTGTCTTTTGAAAGACCCATTCAAAATCTTTACGATGAGGGATCCACTCTTTCCAAATCTGAGTTCCATCTCCCCATCTCCAATGCAACTTCGGCAAACAACCGCTACAGTTCAATGTATAGGAAATGAAGCTGGAACCGTTGCTTAATTCAAGCCTCCAGTTGCCTCCTTCAAATTCGAAAAAGGTGCTTCCGTCTTTTCTTTTCCATTGGTATTGATTCGGCTTGAAAATATATACTTCCCCACCGTCCGGACCGGTATAATACCCAGGGATTTGCGCATTGAATTTTAAACGTAGATCTTTTAGATTCGGTTCTTCCAAAGAGGACAACTGGTCATATTCTCTAGGAGCTGTAGACCCGAAATCGTATCTTTTGGTTTCTATTTTACGGGAAGGATCCGAATAAACCGCCTTAGGTTTTGCCTCTTGAGAAAACAGGGAAAACGAGGAACTAACAAAGAGAAGGGAAAAACAGAATAGAAAAAAGCGGGTTTGATTTTTCGAAAACATGAACTTACCGTTAGGGGAGATGAGGTAAGTTTCCGGTTTAATTTTGATTCCGGTCAAGTTTCTTTCATCAAAGAAACCCACCGGAAACTTATTTATGTAGCGATTTGATTTCTATAGGCGATTGCGATTTGGCCGGTTCTGGAAATTTCCCTGATTCCGAATTGTTTCATCAAAGAAATCATATTTCCTACCTGTCTGGAATTGCCTGAAAATTCGAGTAAAAGAGAATCTTCCGTGAGTTCCAAAATTTTCGCACCAAACCCATTGCATACGGTCAAAGCTTCCGAACGATTTGTCTCTGTGATCACTATGGAGATGAGGACCAGTTCTCTTTGCACGGAACTGGCATAGGCCATATCCTGCACTTTCAGCACATCCGGAAGTTTGAGTAATTGATTTTTTACCTGGCCGACGATGGTGTCGTCTCCGTTGAGGACGATGGTCATGGAAGATACTTCGGAATCGTCTGTGACCCCTACTGCGATGGAATCGATGTTATATCCTCTTCTGGTAAAAAGTCCGGAAACATGGCTCATCACTCCCGGATGATTGTTCACAAGTATGCTTAATGTATGTTTCATTTTTTTAACTTAGCCAAGTCCTTAAATTCAAGAAGATCTCTTTGCGATTTTCCGGCAGGGATCATAGGGAACACTTTTTCCTCAGCAGGAATCATCACTTCGATGAGAGAAGCTCCGTCGTCTTTCAGAAAAAAATCGAGCCCTTTCTGGATTTCCGATTTTTTCTCGATTCTCATAGCAGGGATATCGTAAGATTCGGCAAGCTTCACAAAATTAGGGTTATAGGTCCATTGGGACTCACTGAAGCGTTCTTCGTAAAATAGCTCCTGCCATTGACGAACCATTCCCAAAAAGTTGTTATTAAAAAGAAGGATTTTTACACCTAACTTAGACTGTGCGATTGTAGCCAATTCCTGAATGCACATTTGAAAGGAACCGTCTCCGGTTACGCAAATTACAGTTTTATCCGGGTTTCCGAATTTGGCACCTATTGCGGCAGGAAGTCCGTATCCCATCGTTCCTAGTCCGCCTGAAGTAAGCCAAGTGTTCGGTTCGTCAAAAAGAAAGTATTGAGCCGCCCACATTTGATGTTGGCCCACATCCGTGGATGCGATGAATTTTCCTTTAGTGCGCTCATAAACTTGTTTTAGGAAATCTTGAGGTTTGATGTCTTCCGTGGAGTTATCGAAAGCGAGAGGATGATTCTTTTTCAGATCGTTGATTTGAGAGATCCAGTCGGTTCTGTCGGAAGTTTTGATATAAGGAAGAATTTCACGGACTGCATCTTTCAGATCTCCGTGCAGAATGTAATCAACATTGACCCTTTTATTGAATTCGGCTGCATCAATGTCCACATGGGCACGAACCGCATTAGGAGCGAAGTCTTGGTAACGAGCGACTCGATCGTCAAAACGAGCTCCTAAATTTAGAATATAATCGCATTCTAAAACTGCTTTATTCGCATATGCAGTTCCATGCATTCCTAACATTCCCACGCTCAAAGGGTGAGTTCCGGGAAAAGCTCCCAGTCCCATAAGAGTGGTTGTCACGGGAGCATTCGCTTTTTCGGCAAGAGCTTTGATCTCTGCGGATGCGAAAGAGTTGATGGCTCCTCCGCCCACATAAAGTAACGGACGTTTTGCGTTATTTAAAGCTTCCGCAAATTCCTGAACATCCCCTTTTACCTTTTGTCTTTCGTAATGATGAGTTGCGATTTTCAGAGAGGTAGCTTTTCTCACTGTGGTTTTTTGGTTTTGAACATCTTTCGGGAAGTCCAAAAGAACGGGACCGGGACGTCCTCCCAGTGCGATTTTCATCGCTTCTTCAAAATGACGGGGAATATCGTCTGCGGATTTGATCAGTGCATTGTATTTCGTGATGGGAATGGTGATTCCATAGATGTCCGCTTCTTGAAAAGCGTCCGTTCCTATGTCGGTTGTAGGAACTTGACCGGTGATCGCTAAGATGGGAATGGAATCTAGTTTAGCATCAGTGAGCCCGGTGATTAAATTAGTAGCACCCGGACCGGAGGTGGCGATACAGACTCCCAACTTTCCTGTGGATCTGGCGTACCCTTCTGCCATATGTATGGCACCTTGCTCATGTCTGACAAGAATGTGTTTGATTTTTTTGCTATGATAGAGCTCGTCATAGAAAGGAAGGATCGCTCCACCGGGATAACCAAACACGATTTCGACACCTGCTTCTTCCAAGAGTTCGACCATGAGTCTGCCGCCGGTAATGGCTTCGGATGATGATGACATGTTGATTCCCCCTATGTCATTTCTGCAAAAAAGGGCAATCCGTCAATGTTCTCTCGTTTTTGAGTCGATTTTTGCTGTCTAAAATTTCAAACTGATTATTGAGCCTTCCTCATGGACAACACCGAAATAGAAAAACCGCAAGAAGACGAAAAATTCTCTAAAATCAAATCGCTAGCTAAGGAAGCCTATCGCTTCCTCGACCAGGGCCGCTTTCGAGAGGCAAAGGAACGCCTGGAGATCCTATTGGAAGAGGATCCTACCAATACCTACGGACTGGTAGGTCTCGGAGACTATTACGCCAAAACAAAACAACCTGCGGAAGCCATTAATTATTACAGACGATGTTTGGCTCAGGACGGAACCAATAAATTTTCCCTAATGGGGCTGATGAACTGTTACAGAGACTTGAACAGTCTCAAAAAAATCATAGAAGTAGCGGAAGAATTTCATCATATAACAATCACAGATGCAAGTATCCTTTCCAGAGTGGCAGACGCTCATAGAAAATTAAAAAACTTCAAAGAATCGGAAGTTTATTATATGGAAGCGCTTCAAATCAATCCCAACGACCAGTATGTGATCGTAGGTCTAGGCCATTTATTTTTCGCCTGCCAAAGATATGCGGAAGCAATCCAATGGTGGGAAAAACTGCTTTCTACACAACCTAACAATATTAAAATCCTGACGGAAATAGGAAACAGTTACCGCAAAATCAAGGACTTCGACAAAGCGGTGATTTATTACGATCGAGCCAAAGAACTGGACCAAAAGAACTTTTTCGCTCTCTATGGGCTTGCGGAATCCTATAGAGGAAAAAAAGATTTTCAGACCGCCATCCAATACTGGGAAAGAATTCTGGAATTCGATCCGGACAACAAACTCATTATCAACCGTTATGCGGACTCACTCAGAGGTCTGGGAAAATACGACAAAGCTTTGGAATGTTTCAATAGAATTCTAGCTTCCGGAGACGATTATTTCGCCCTCTTGGGAAAAGCGGCCGCATTGAAGCTGATTGGTGACCTAAACAAAGCGGAAGAAATTTATATTTCCCTTCTCAGCAAGTCCCCGAACGATCCCAGACCTGCGTTGGAACTTTCCGACCTTTGGGATACGATGGGAAAAAAGATCCAAGCGATCAAAATGTTGGAAGATTTGTCGAAGAAAATCCCCTCGAACGAAGCCATCCGAGAAAGAATCGAATACTTAAAAGATTAATCTCTTTTTCTTATTGACTTTGATTCATTTCGGTTTATCCCCATGACAATCACGGGGATCCCAAATGAATCAATGGAAATCTTTCTTTTTGATTTGTACGTTTATTGCGTACGTTGTGTCCATTAAAGAACAATCTGCGGAAGATGTCACTCCGGAGGCCGGCTGCGAAAAACCTGCCCCCAGAACCGACCTCCCCTTTCCGATGGATCCTTCCAAACAACTTTGTAAAAAAGATATTGATAATAAGAAAGACGGATGGTATCCCACCGGGCTTCCTCTCATCAATTCCGATCCGAACGAAGGGATCGGTTACGGAGTAAGGGCCTATCTTTACGACAACGGAAAAAAGGAAGATCCCCTTTTTCAGTATACTCCCTACCGAATGAGGTTGTTCGCTCAGTATTTTAATACCAATAAAAACGCTCAATACCACCAGCTCAGTTTGGATATGCCTTTCATCGCCGATACGAAATGGAGATTGAGAGCGGACGCATTTTTGACGATCACTCCCACTACACTCTATTTCGGTGTAGGGGAAGACAGTATGAAGCCACTTTCCTATTTGGACAGAAATCAACCTGACGGAAGATATGTTTCAAATGCAAGTTATGCGGATCAGGAAAACAATCTAAATTACTTTAGAAGCGGTGGGCCGTCCGATCCGGTTCGAATCGCAAACAGGACCTATGCGGGTTTTCCCAGCCAGCCCGGCTTTTTAGTCACGGACAAAATGTACAATCGTTATGAGATAGAAACTCCCATGACTACTCTTAGTACGGAACGTTCTTTCGTTGGCGGGACAGTCCGACTCGTAACAGGATTCAAACTTTCCAATAATATCGTAAGAACCTATGACGGAAAATATGTTCAAAGTAAAGATCCCATGCTGGGAGGAGAACCTCTCAACTACGGCGCAGAAGTCCCCAACGGAACGACTAGACTTACGGAAGATCAAAACGCCGGTAAAATTTTAGGATATAACGGTGGATATGTGAACTCGGTGCGTATAGGGATCGTTTATGATACTAGAGACTTCGAGCCTGATCCCAACAGTGGAGTTTTTCTGGAAGCAACCTACGAAAAAAACGCAAAGGCGATCGGCTCCGATTATGAATTTCAAAAATATTTCGCACAGGGGAAATTCTTCTGGAGTCCGTTTCCTAAAGTATTCGATAAACTTGTGTTAGCAAATAGGTTCGCAATGGGAATCACCGACGGAGAAATTCCCTTTTTCGAATATAGAAACCTCTGGGGAACGGAAGGAAGCATCGGAGGACTGGGAGGATTACGAACCCTCAGAGGATTCAAACAGGATCGTTTCGTAGGAAGAACAATGGGATGGGGAAATACGGAAATACGTTGGAAGTTTGCCGAATTGAAATTAGGTGAAGAATACTTCGCATTCAATCTGGTTCCATTCTTTGACTACGGAAGAGTTTGGGACGACGAACATAAAATCGGATGGAAAGGATATAGATATTCCAGAGGGATCGGACTTAGGATCGCTTGGAACCAGGCGACGATCATCATGATCGACTACGCCAAATCAAGGGAAGACGAGCAGCTCTTCGTAAATTTTAGCCACGTGTTTTGAGGGTATTATCTCCCCGCCCTGACATTGGGTGGGGAATCCTCCCGCCACCCAATGACCTCTCTCTATCATTTTCGTTTCGAACGGGCAATCGGTTTTCGAAGGCTTGCATTTTTTTTACTTTTCTTTTCGCTCTTTTGCCCAAATGTTTTCGCCTTTTTGAAAATACGGAGAAAAGAAGGAATCTTGCGGTAGGTACCACACAAATAAGAAATAGTTACGCACATAAAAAAAGCACAAGAAAAGGAATCCCTTTTCCTGTGCTTTTACGCATTCTCTTCTTATAGAGAGAGAATTACGGAGCGATTGTTTTAATCAAAGTTAGATCCCCTTTCTTGAAGATCTTAATTGTAGTTTTGTCACCCTCTTTCGGTTTTCCAGTCACATACAACTTATCTCCGAAGAAAGTGATTTCCGAATTTTCTTCGATCGCTTCTGCGGAACGAGCTTCGAAAGTAAGATCCGATTTGAATCGAGCAACATGATACTTATCTTGGAATTTTTCGATCACGTAAATTTTATCTTCACGGTTGATCATCGGAGTTCTCCAGAAAATATCAGAAGCTTCACTTGTTTTCTTCACTCCCAATTTATCAGGATCGAGTAGAACCAATTTATGTTTTCTTGTTTCTACTTTTTCTCCGTCATAACCCAAAACAAGGACTCCTTGATTGGCGATTTCCTTAAACTCTTTTGAACAGATGTTATTGTACGGGCTTTTGAAAAGAGCGTCATCTTTCGCAGTATCGATCGCCCAAAGTTCGTTGGAATAGTGACCGTCCGCATCGTATTTGATGAACTTCATAAACAAAATTTTATTGTTCACTACGTTATCGCTTTGTTCTTCTTTCTTTTTGAGTTCTTCCTTAACTTCCTGAAGTTCCGTCTTCAACTCTTCCACTTTTTGCTCAGCAACTTTTACCGCTTCTTCCGTTTTTGTAGGAGTTGCAGTCGTAGAAGAACCGTCGTCCTTACGAGCTTCTTCTTTCGTAGCGAGTTGTTCTTCTTTTTTATCCAACTCGTCTTTCTTTTGCTCTAACGCTTGTTCTTTTGTCTCCGTAGCTTTTTGTTCTTGCTGAATTTGTTTGATTTCTTCCGTTTTTTTCTCAATTTCGACTTTGTTTTTAACAGGATCTTTTTTGAGTTCATTCAAGCTGGCGACGGAAGTAGTTTCTTTTTGTTTAAGCTCTTCCTTCTTTTCTTGAACTTGTTTTTGTTCTTTAGCTACTTCTTGTTTTTTATCTTGGACGATCTTCTTTTCTTCTTTGATTTTATCATCTTGAAGTTTGTCCATTTTTTTGGCTTCTTCCTGCATCTTCTGTTTTGTAGCAGGATCTTTCTCTTTATCCTTAATGATCTTGTTTACTTCTTTTTCAAGTTCGTCCGTTGTGACGTCTTTACCGCTGTCTTTTAGGATGTTCTTTTCGATCGGAATGATCAATTGAGTTTTGCCGGACCAGTTTTTGTAGTTTGTATCGATACCTACTTTCTCAGCAGAAAGAGTTTTGACTACGTTCTCGGAATATTTACCTGAGAAATATTTTAGATCCTTTCTATGAGCGGCATTATAGTATAACACATATTGTGCGAGAGTGTCCGCACCGCCGGCTTTATATTGGAATGAATTTTCCATATAAGCGGCAACGATACGAATGATCGAATTTACGTGATCGAAAGATTGAGACTCGCTGATGGAAAGGATGTCCGCTCCCAGTTTCCCGTCGGCTCCCGGCTGAATTCTCTGAATGGTAACACCGTTCTGAGTGGACGAATCCGACTTTGCCAAAGCTTGGGAAAGTTTTTTACCCAGCTCCTGGTTTTCCTGTAAAATGTCCGAAGTGGCACGTTTTAAGGATCTGTTGATAAACTCTATTTTTTTAGAGCCTTTGATTTCGGACTCACCTAGCGGAGCTTTCGATTGTGCAGAAAGTCCGGTAACAACAACAAACAGCAACAAAGCGGTAGCGCGAGATAATCTCATTTCACCCTCTTGAAATTTTTTTATAAGAATTCAGCTATTTTATAGCATCAGAGTGAATCTGCAAAGCAAGATTTCCCGACAGGAAAAAGATATTTACCCCACCGTTTCAAATCGAATTTTGGAAGAGAATGGCTAATTTTACGACCAGAGTCTATAATTTCAATGCGGGTCCTGCCATGCTTCCCACGGAAGTGATGGAAAAGGCACAAGGAGAATTCCTAAATTACCAAGGAACCGGTATGTCCGTTATGGAAATGAGCCATAGGGGAAAACATTTCCAAGATATTTTGGACAAATCCGTCCATGACCTGCGCAAACTTCTCTCCATTCCCGACCGCTACGGGGTGGTTTATTTTCCTGGAGGAGCCACCCTTCAATTTTCCGCCATCCCTCTCAATTATCTAGGAGAAGGAGACTCCGCAGATTTTGCGCTGACTGGAGTTTGGGCGGTCAAAGCCAGAGAAGAAGCCAAAAAATTCTATCCCAATGTAAATATCATTTTCGATGGAAAAGATTCGGGTTATATGAATCTTCCTACGATCACGGATGCTTCCGTTTCCGACAAAGCGAAGTATGTTTATATCACTTCCAACAATACGATCTACGGAACCAGATATTCCACTCTTCCTAAACTTACGAAAGCTCCCCTGATTGCGGATATGACGAGTGAACTTCTCAGCAGAAAATTGAACGTGGAAGATTTTTCAGTGATTTTTGCCGGAGCTCAAAAAAACATAGGACCTTCCGGTTTAACTGTTGTTATCTTCGATAAGGAAAAACTGCCTCAGGTAAGCCATCCGATCCCCAATCTGATGAACTATATATTGATGGAAAAAAACGGATCCCTTTACAACACTCCTCCTACTTACTCCATCTACATTGCAGGTCTCGTCTACTCTTGGTTACTCGAAAGAGGAGGTTTGGAAGAAATGGAAAAACAGAACGAAAAGAAAGCGGCACTTCTTTACGATGCGATCGATTCCTCTTCTCTTTACAATGCACCTGTTCCGAAACCTTTCCGTTCCACAATGAATGTGGTCTTCCGAATGAAAGACACAAAGTTGGACGAGAAGTTTTTGGAACTTGCAGAAGCAAACGGATTGGCTGGTCTCAAAGGTTACAGAGATATGGGAGGCTTTCGAGCTTCCATCTACAATGCAATGCCTCTGGCAGGAGTAGAAACTCTAGTTTCCTTTATGAAGGAATTCGAAAAAACAAAGGCTTAGGTTTTTCTTGAAATTAGGATTCTTAGTTTTTTTCTGTTTCGTTTTCATACTGAAGGCAAGTTCCGTCTGGATTCCGGAGGAACTTCCTTTAGGCAAAGAATCCTCATCCTGTTTTTTTCCTTTGCAAACAACATCCAAATTGGAACCGCTTTCTAAGGATCGTATGCCGATCGCTCTTTCCATCTTACAAGAGTTCGCAAATGATTCCGCAAACATACGATTCAAATCCGTAAACTGCCTTCGTTCCTTGGCGAAAACGGAAGCAGACACCGCCAGTCTTCTTTATGGTTACGAAACCGGCCTTGCCAGAGAAGATCACCTGTTTCTACTGGAGATCAAAATCCTGCTGTCCTCCAATCGGGAATACCCTCTCACTCCCCTCGAAGAAAAATCGGTCAAAGACTGGATCGAAAGCCGCAGGGAATTAACAGAAGGAATTCGCTCTCTCACGAAAGAAGCGCTTCAATTCTCCGACAGAGACTGGGAAAAGAACAAAGAGGAATGGAAAGAAAATATCTCCTCCCACTACGGAAGTTTGCTTAGAGAGAGGGAAAAGTTCCTACTCTCCCTTTCCTTGGAATCCCGCTCGTCCTACATCCAATATTTAAAAAAATTCACGGAGAACAAATAATGAAGCCCAAATTAGGAATCGCATCCGATCACGGTGGATTTGCACTGAAAGAATTCCTCAGGAAAAGTCTGGAGGAATCCTTCGAAGTGGTCGATTACGGTACTAAGAGCGAAGATTCTGTAGATTACCCAGTCGTCATCGGAGACGCCTGCAGAAAGGTATTGGCAGGAGAAGTTCCCAGACTGATCGCCCTTTGCGGTACAGGAATTGGAGCTTCCATTGCAGCCAATCGAATTCCAGGAATTCGAGCTGCCCTTTGTCACGACGAATTCACAGCCGAAATGTCCAGAAGACATAACGATGCGAACGTAATCGTGCTCGGAGGAAGGGTTTTGGGAACGGATCTGGCTCTTCGGATAGTGCAAAAATGGATCAATACATCATTCGAGGGCGGTCGCCACGAAAGAAGGCTGAATTTAATCGAAGAACAAAAACCTTAATTTTGTTTTTATTCTTGGCACTTCCTTTAAGTGCCAAGGAAATCACTCGCCTAACAACTTCATCTTTGACGGATTGGAAACGAATCGACGCAGTTCTGGAATCCCATCCCGGCAAAAAAGACATCATCCGCACCAAACAAAATATCCCTAAGTCGGGAGAGCTGTTTCTGGATTTTGAAGGAGAAGTTTCTCAACCGGAAGAATCCGAATCTCCTTTGATTGCAAAAGCGAAGTCTTTGTCCGTTCTTTCTTCTTCTTATATCATCGATCAGAAAAATTCTTTCTACGGAAAAAAGTCCGCTTACTTTTCAGGGAAAAGAAATCAAATTCATTTATCAGTATCCGGCTCTTCCCTCTTCGGACCCAATCCGGAATCGTTCAGCATCACTGTTCCTATTTTGATCAATGAACAAGGAGCCACCTCTACGATTCTGGATCGAACCGTTTTCATCAAAGGCAAAAAATACGGATTCAGTTTGGAGTTGGAAGAAAACAAACCGGTGTTCTACGTGAATAATTTAATACACTTGAACAACGGAAATACGACCAGTGCGGAGATAAGATCCACCACTTCCATTCCGAGAAAGGAATGGCAGATCATCTCCATACTTTTCGATACGGATGAAAATCGTTTCGTATTGTTTCAAAACGGATATGAAAAAGCGAAATTCGAAGCAAACGGATCTGAAGTGACAGGAATCGGATTTCCTGAATACGACTCTTCCAACTTGATCCTAGCGAAATCCTTTTTCGGGAATATGGACGGACTTCATATTCATAAAGGAGAACCTTATCCTTCCAAAGGTTATACTAAATTTCCCAAAGTGCAGTATTCCGATGAAACGAAGTTAGCTTCCCATAACGGAAGTTGGGTGATATCTCCCGTTTATTCCACAGAATTCAGTCATTCCGCACTTTTGTCCTACGAGGCATTGTTCGAGCAGCCGAAGGATACTTCCGTAGCCGTTTATTTCAGGGGAGACAATCGCAAATTTGCGGATTCTTCAAAAGACGAACCTAAGTGGATTCGATTGGAAGATCCTAAAAAACTTCCTTCTGATTTACCCAAGTTTCGTTTCCACCAATGGAAAGTTTGGTTGAGATCAGATCCGGAAGGAAACAATTCTCCTTCTTTTCATTCGTTCCGTTACCAAACGCAAGAACTCACTCCTCCCGACGTACCTACAGGTTTTAGAGTGGCAGAATTTTCATCCAGCGAAAGGAAAATCTGTTTTTCTTGGAATTCCAATCATGAGAAGGAAGTTCGAGATAAGGGAGGATACATGATCCATTACGGAGTGGAACCGAACCGAATGATAGGGACACTCTTCGTAAAAAAAGCACAAAACGGAAGTTTTGCTGCAATCGATGGAAACGAAACTGGAAGTGACTACAAAAATTTGAAATATTGTGCAGATGAAGATTCCCTGATTTCCAATTTTTATATTCCGGAAGCGGAAAAAACTCCTCAAGGGACGGAAGACCCCAGATTCTCTTCCCATCATGAAAGAAGAGGAAGTTTATTTCAGTCGGGTATCACTTATTATTTTAAAATATCCGCATACAATCATAAACATGACGAATGGGAAGGAAGGGATCAAAGAAGCAAACTTTCTTCCCCTATTTCAGTTCATTTCCCGAAAGAGATTTCGGAGAGATAGACCGGTTTTCTTTTTGGGGAGAGAAATATCTCCCTCTTCCCAAAATAAAACCTCATCCATCCCTTCCAGAAGAGAGATCGAAATTTCCATTCCAGCTATAGAAAAACCCTCCGTCGATTCGTTCGAAGTAAGCACTTCCAAACTCTGTTTTTGTAAAGGCAGAATTTCTTCCGTAATTTCCTCGATGAGATGCAGTATGATTCTATTTTTCGTATTTTTATGGGAAGGAAGGGAAGAAAAAACATTTAACATAGAATAAACGGATGTATACAATTTGTCCTGGTTCTGGACATATTCCTCAAGAACCTCGGAAATGTTTTTTTTCTTCGGATTCGTGAGAAGGGAAAACAAAACTCCTGAAGAAAGATATACTTTCAATCCAATATCTCCGTTAAGTTACGGATCGCACGGATGCGGGTGAAATTGCTTTTTTGAGTGATCTCATTCCTGAGAGCGAGACGAAGAAGTTCCCCTTGGGAAATCCCTCTTTTGTCCGCTTCGTTTTTAAGAAGTAGAATCTCTTCCTCGGAAAAAAGAATCTGAAAACGTTTGTCTATTTTCGGCATCAGTCTTCTTCCTCCAGTTCCTTTTCCGCTTTTTCATATTTACGCCAATACAATTCCGCATCTTTCCACTGCCCCAAGGATTCGTACAAAGATGCGATGTTATAGTAGGATTCCGTCAAACGATAATCCAACTTTACAGCCTTTTGGAATAGTTTGATCGACTTTTCTTTGTTATCCGAAAACCATTCACTGAAGGCCCAAACATAATACCATCTCCCCAAATTGGGATCCCTAGGCCTTACCTTTTCCAGATGTAAGACGTTCTCTTGGAAGATTTTAGAAGCCTTATTGTAGTTGGTTTGGATGGCTTTGGTTTTGTTGATTCTAGTTTCTATATTTTCATCGTTTCTGGGGACAGGAAGATCGTCCCGATACAGAAGCGCTTTTGCATAAATGAGTTTGAAATAAAGTTCGCTCGGGCTTAATGTAAGATACTTTTCCAGATAAGGAATCGATTTCGTTTCTTCATCGGAACGATGGAATCCGAAGATTTGTTTTTTCAGAACGATCGTCTCTTCTTTACGTTTGGAAGGCCCCGCCCAAATTTCCGAACCGATACAGAAAAGAAAAAGAAACTTAAAGATATAAATAATAGTTTTGTCCATCGTCCGGATATTTCATAAACTTACATTCATAAGGAAAGGGATAGGTTCTAAGAAGTTTTTCCAAAACCTCCTGAATGTTTCTTTCGCTAATCACCAAAAAAGAATTAGGCGAACTCTCGATCACCCTGTCTTTGCTGTTCAGAATATCAGTGACTTTTTCCAATAAGGACGCTTTTTTAGATTCGTTGGCGTCGCTTGGATGATAGTTTTCCCAAATCACTCTGGAAACATAAGAAGTTCTTTTGCCTCCTAAAGTGGCTTGCATAAAAGAACGAACCATCCAAGACAGACTGTCTTCGAAAAGATCGGGAGTTTTATCTTCCTTATCCATAAGGACATGAAGTCCTGGGATCAGCTGCTTCAGTTTTTCACCTATCATTCGTTTGTGCGAATCTGTGAATTTTTCTTTTTCTGTTCCGTCTAGCAGAACCATAAAAATACCCGGGAACCCGAGAAAATCCAACTGGAATGCAATGATGGATTCTACCTGAGCCAGAATCTCCCAGGAAAACTTTTTGGAGATGAATTTATCTTGTCTGACTTGTTCGGAAATATCGATCGATGCGAATCCGCTTTCATCAAAAGGAAGAAATGGATCTTTGTGCAAAAAAATCAAATTAGAGCGAGTGTTGTAGTCCAAACCGTAAGAGATTTGGCTGTGATAAGAACCGATGGTATTGTTTAAAAATAAAAAAGAAAAACGAGGAGAACCTAACCTGGAAATAAAATTGCGTGTGTATTCTACGATTCCATCCAGAGAAACTTCATCTCCTCTATAGATTCGATCGAGAAGGGAATATTCGAATTTTTTCTCCTCAGGAATCGGCCATTCCGGAGAATAAGAATCGGAACGAACGGAAGAAACTTTTTTTTTCACAGGAGCTTCATGAGAAGCCACTTGATCGACTAACGACTTAAGTTCGGAATTGAAAATAGATTCTCTTTTCTTTTGGAGTTCGGGAGAAATCGGATTGCCCGCTTTTTTCCAAATGCTAGGGGGAATGTATTGATGGATTTGTTTTTTCACCGTTTCTGTTCCAGTTTATAGGATAGGCAGTTCTTCTGCAATCGCTTCCAATAAAACGCAAAAAATAAGACAGGAAAAGAATAGAGGCTTGTCCTATTTTTCCTTTCCTTATACTCTAATTATCGGCGGCGGAATGAAAAACCCGACAGTCCAAGGATAGGAATGATATTTTATATTTTTCTGGATGGGATCGGTTTGGGGAAATACAATCCGGAAGTGAATCCTTTTTCCCGTTTTGCAAACGGATTTCTTTCTCCTTTGGGAGGCAAACCCCTCTCCGATGCAGACCTCCCCTCTCTCGGAGCCACCCTTCACTATGTAAAGACCGACGCACAGATGGGAATCCCAGGCCTTCCCCAGTCTGCGACGGGACAAACCGCACTTTGGACGGGGATCAATGGGCCGCAGGTTTTGGGAAGACATGTCAGCGGTTTTCCTACAATCACTCTTCGCAAAATCATTGCTAAATACTCTATGCTGAAGGTTCTGAACGAGAACAATATCACATCCGACTTTCTAAACTGCTTCACCCCACCTTATCTGAAACATGTGGAGGAAAAACCGAAATTGGTTTCCGCATCCACACTGCTCCAATTGGCAAGCAACAGACCTCTTAAAAACATGGAAGACCTTAGGGAAGGAAGAGGTCTTTATATGGATCTCACTCACGACATCCTCCGTACTTTGGACATTCAAAATCTACCTAAGGACGATCCTCTTCTGGAAAGGAGAGATCCTAAAAAACTGGGAGAATCCGTTTTTACTATGTTTGGTGACTACGGACTTGCTTTGTACGAATACTTTCTTACGGACAAAGTGGGCCATGCGATGGATTGGGATAAGGCGGAAGCAGTGATCGGAGTTTTGGAAGCGTTTTTCTACGGAATTCTTTCTCGAATGAATCCCGAAAAAGATCTTCTCATCGTATCGAGCGATCACGGAAATATGGAAGATCTAAGTCAAAAAAACCATACAGAAAACTTAGTGGCGACCGTTTTGTACGGGAAAGATGCGGATCGTTTTGCGGAGAATATCCAATCCTTAAAGGACATAGTTCCGGAGATCTATAAAACTTTCGGATTGGAAGAGGCGCTTGCGGATCTGGTAAAAAATGAATTTTACCAGAATTAAACTTTAGAAAACTCTAAAATTCTAAATCGTTTCCTCCGGGCAAAGAATCCGACTCGGTTCTTTTTTTCTCCATCAAAGGAGATACACTTCCCTTTTTCTCTTTCTGGAGAGAGGAAAGATCCGAAGAAGTGTCTGCATCTTCCAAGTCGTCTTCATCCTTAAACTGATCCAAAGACTCTTTTTTCCAAGCGATCGCCTTCTCAGTGATGTGATTTTTGGGATATTTATCCACAATCGTCTGAAACACGGATGCCGCTTTGTCGAATTTTCCCTGTCTGAAGTAGATCGTTCCTTTTTTATAAAGAGCCGCCTGATCCAAAGAATAATTCCCGTTGTTTAAGGTTTTATTCAAATAGTCCAAAGATTCGTTTTGACGACCTAACGCATCATAAGCGGAAGCTATGTAATATAATGAATTTTCTTCTACGGAAGGGCTAGGATTCAAGGTAAGCGCTTTTTGAAATAATTCGATGGATTTCCAATATGTTTTTTTGGTATAAAGAGCTTTTGCATCCGTAAACACGGAATCCTTATATTCATCGACAACCTTTCCGTCAGCTCCGCTCAATTGATTTTCCGTATCGATGTATTCGTCGAAAACATCGAAGGAAGCCCAATCTTTTCCTTGTTTACGAAGGCTTCTTCCCCAACCGATGCGTGCTTCCGTATTTGTGCTGTCTTCCTGAAGCGCCAATACGTAGTTTTTTCGGGAAGGTTCGAATTGTTTATGTTGGTAATAAAAATCTGCAAGGGACTGCAAAGCCTTGGAACGAAGTTTCGAATCGTTTGACGAACGTAAAACGGATTCCAAATGACCTTTTCCTTCCGCTTCATTATCCAATTTCAAAAGAAGATTTCCTAAAGAATAAGCCAAACGATCTTTTTCTTCCTGACTCAAACCGGATTTACTTCTCAGGTTTTTATAGATGTCCAAAGCAAGATAATGATCTCCGTTTTTTTCCAAAGCTCTCGCTTGGTTGTATTTGATACGGAACTCATAAAACTCGGCACCTTTTTTTCCAGCCAATTCGGAGAAAATAGAAACCGCCTTTTCCTTGCTAGTTGGATTGGACTGCTTTAAGTATTCCTCACCTTCGGTAATCTTTTCCAAAATGCTTTGATTCTGATCTTCCCTGGTAGAGATCGTAGTTTGATAAAATGCGGTCATGATTCCTGCACAAATGAACAAAAATCCTGCGAGCGCAACGATGGAACGGTTCATGATCTACCTCTACCCAATTTTTCTAATGTTTGGTTCGTCCAGAATTCGGATCTTTCCGGCGAAAAAGATTTGGTTTCTCTCTTCATAAAATATCTCAGCGCTTTTTTGGGTTCATCAGTTTTCAGATAACTGATCCCCAAATAAAAATACGCCTTCCCTAGCAGATGAGAGTTCTTTTGACGGGAAATATATTTTTCTAAATGATCTACAGCTAGTTCGAATTTTTTCTTTAAAACGGTGGATTTGATGATTCGATTCAGATCCGTATCCGCCAAATCATAATCAACCGTTGTATGTCCGTTAGGAGAACGAGTGTCGTGTACCCATTCTGTCATTTCACTTCCGGGATGAATCTCAGTAGGAGTCACTCCATGTTCATTCGTGATAGGAGGAACATTCGTTTTATTTTCTTCCTTAGGTTTATCCTCGGTAACCGAAGAAACGGTTGCCTCAGGAACCGCCATATCTTTGGAAAAATCCAATCGGAAATAAGAAACTTGTTCTTTGAGCTGATAATCTTCAGGGATTGTTCCTGACTTCACAGTAACCCCGAAATACAATTCATCAATTTCTTTCAGCTCTTTGATGTAAAAATTCGTTTTAGGATGATTCACGGAAGCAACCTTCACTACAGTGCCTGAACCGAAAGAACTAGGACCTTGGTTCAAAGGTTTCGTAGAAGCATACACTGAATAGACGGTAGAATCGTCCGCAGCTTCCGGAGGAAGCCAGCTGATCACTACACCCTTACCCACTCTTTCATAACCAACACCTCTCACATGCATAGTGCCTGGACGATCTTCAGGAAGCGTAACAGTGTTGTTGATTTTAGTATTGGTCGATGCAGGAACAGAATCGTCCGGAATCATCTCCGCATGGTTTTTTCCGTAATCTCTGATGTAAAAAACACGAAGGGTCGATTTTTTATCTTCCAAAGGAAGAGACTCTTCTCCGTCCAAATCCTTAACGGACACTCCGTAATACAAAGTTTGCGACTTATCCAAACCTTGGTCGAGAAAAGTCATAGTCGGATGACTCAGCTCCGCCAATTTCTGTGCCTTCTGCATCAAAGGAAGACTCGTAAGAGGAGACGCAGATCTATAAACAGTATAAACGGTTCTTCCGGAAACGGCTCCGGAAGGAGGATTCCAATCCAACCGAACGTTCTTTCTTTCCAATGTGGCTTTTAGATCGGAGATAAATCCTATTTTTCCCGAAGAGACTTTTGTTTCTTCAGGAAATGCAGGGAAAGCGGGATTATCGGATACTACCGCACCGCCTTCATCGATCGTAACGGGAACTACCGTATAATTCTGATTCGGAAATAATCTAACTTCTCTTTTGCGGACATCCGAGACCAAAACCACAGCATAATAATAGGTTCCAGGCTTTAGATTATAATCGTAATAAGTGCGTGTACCGCTGTTTCCTCCGGATTTGTATCTTCCCAGGGAATCTGCCACATAAAGTTTGTCAGGTGAATCGATGATGCTGTTGCTGCGTGCAATGATGACCTCTCCCTCTTCCTTGGGAGGTTCCCAAGCCAAAAGGATTGATTTTTTATCGGACAATTGATTCGCCCGAAGCACTCTGGCCGCATTCGGATACTTCCCTTCCTCAAAAATCGTTTGAGAAAAAAGCGGCACTAAGGCGCAAAAAAGCCCCAGGGCGGCAGTCCATCTTTTCATAGAGAGTACCATACCATCATTTTCGGTATTCCATAAGACCGAATTGAATTTTTCTATTGTACTTCTATCCGGATTTCAGTAAGTTTGGATTATGTCAGAAACGGAATACTATCGTTCCTTAAAATACCAGGAGTATCTCATTTCCAGCCATAGAAGAGAGGTGTGTTCTCCCGAGGACGTTTATTCCTTCTTCAACTGGAAAGGGCTGCAAAACCTGGTCGATTTCGGATCCGGTTTAGGATTCTATTTCACGGAATTTCGAAAATGGTTCCCTCATGCATGGATTTGGGCCGGGGAATGCCAACAAGATATCATAGATAAAATCCTCAGAAGAAAACTTCTGGAAGGATTAGAAAACATCACTCCCTTTTACATCGACCAATCGGATCACCCTCTTTTGCCGGAATGGGTTCCCGTCCCTGAAATTATCTTCGCTTCCCTCTCGTTATCTACCTTTCCCAATCCGGGACTTGCCATGGACGGACTCATTCGTTCCATGAAAGCAGGAGGAAGATTGTTCATCGTGGATTGGTCCAAAACGGAATCTGGGTTCGGTCCCAAGATCAACGAAAAGATCTCACTGGATAAAATGAAATTCCTTGCGGAAGAATACAAATTGGAAGTCACTAAATCGGGAAGGATCTCGGAATACTTTTACGGGATGGAAGTCAAAGCAAGTCCCTCCTTCGTTTACGGCTATTACGATCTAAAAGAAGAAGAGGACGATTCCACCATCTTTAAGATTTAACTACCGTATTGTGGAAAACATAATGAAACGACTTATCTTCTCAGTTATCTTAGTAGCTTCTCTTTTCTCTCCCCTGTTCGCAAAAACGGTGGGAGATATTTCCCTTCCTTCAGGATTTCAAAGGATAGATACGAAAGAAGGAAGTTTTTCAAGATATCTTAGAAACCTAAATCTGAAAGAAGACGGAAAAGTATATTCCTATCGAAAAAAGGATCTAAGCCATTGGTATGATTCCCTCGGAGTGATCGATAAACCATTGTTATTTTCAGATGATTTGGAACAATGTGCCGATTTCTCCATGAGACTTTGGGCGGACTACCATAAAGACAGCGGAAAACTGAAAGATCTTTACTTATTTCATTACGACGGCAGAAAAAATAAATTTACGGAATCGCAAAAAACATACGTTAAATTTTTAAGAACCGCTTTCGCCTCTTCCAATTCTCATTCCTTAAAACAAGGAGGGAAAAAAATCACGAAAGAAAATCTCACTTCCGGAGATCTATTCGTTCAGAATGAAAACGGAGGGATAGGACATGTCTCCATCATACTGGACGAATCCACGAACGGAAAGGAAAGATTATATTTGATAGGCTTTAGTTTTATGCCTGCCCAAGAGATGCATATAGAGAAAGCACCTTCTGACAGAGGAAAGAACGGGTGGTTCACCTATGAAGGGTTTATCGAACATCTTAAGGAAAAATATCCTTACGGAACACCCGTTCTACGAAGATTTTAGGAATAGAATTTTATTCTTTTCCGGAAAGTTTCAATCCGATCACTCCCAGAATGATCAAACTTACGGACAACACTCTCCATAAACCGGAAGAATCTCCGAAAAAAATCACACCTAATAGAAACGCACCTGCGGCTCCGATCCCTGTCCATACTGCATAAGCGGTTCCCATAGGAATCGTTTTTTGTGCGTACCAAAGGCAGATCATACTCACCGCCATACAAATCACTGCAAAGCCGATCCACAATGCCTTTTGATTTCCGGACTCGGAAAGTTTCATTCCTAAAGGCCAGCCGATTTCAAAGAGTCCTGCGAGAACAAGGACGATCCAATTCATTGATTCTTCTCCATTTCTTCCATTTTTTTAAGGCTCCGATCCCTGTCAAATCCACCCCTCATTGTTATGTGGAACGAAGAACAAAGGAAAGTGATAGAATCAAACTCTAATTACAAACAAGTGATTGCTGCGGCGGGATCCGGTAAAACAGCAACAATGATAGGGATTTTGCAACATAAAGAAGAAAGAAAAACAATTTCTCCCGAAAGAACCTTGATCGTGACCTTCACAAAAAAAGCGACTGAAGAATTTAAAACTAGAGTCGAAGCCAAACATCTTTCAGAGCACTATCACATCTCTACATTTCACTCTTTCTGTTATCAAAGTCTTTTTGAACTTCATCCAGAGTTTCATAAAATATCTCTCCTTTCCGAAACGGAAAAGGAACAACAAACGAAAAGAATTTTATATAAACATAGAATGCGTTTGGGAGGAATTCCCTTTGCCATTCTTTTTTCTTCAAACTATTCCATTCTGAGAAAAGAATTTCCCGATGTATTCGAAGACTTTCTTTTCGAAATGGAAACATATAAAAGGAAAAACAACCTATTTGAATTCGAAGATTTGATCCGCATCGTAAAACAATCTTTGGAAACAGGAGAAAGATGGACATTCCCTTTGAAACAAAGATTCGACTCGCTCATCATAGATGAATTTCAAGATACGAATCTTTGTCAGATGAAAATCATACAAATGTTACAGATCCCTCAAATCACGGTTGTGGGAGACGATTGGCAGGCAATCTACGGATTTAGAGGAGCCACGCCGGAACCATTCTTGAACTTCTCCCGATTTTTTCCAAAAACGGAAATCTTTCAGCTAACTACGAATTATCGTTCTTTAAAAGGGATCATCGAACTTTCTTCCATTCCCATCAGAAAGAACAAAAATAAAATCGAAAAGAAAGTTTTCTCTCACAGAGAAGGAAACACATTCTACAGAACATTGACATTGAAACATCCGAAAAGAGATCTTAAATCAGCAGTTTACGAGTTAAAAACTTATTTCGAATCCGATCGGGAAACCATGATTTTAGTTCGTTCTAATTTTAGAAAAAGAGAATGGATGGATGCGGGGATCCGTTCCGAACAAATCATGACAATACATGCTTCCAAAGGTTTGGAATTCGGAACAGTAATTTTAGATTTGAGTTCCGGTTGGAACCTCACTGGAGAAGGAAAAGAGATTCCGGAAGAAGAAAGAAGAATTCTTTATGTGGGAATCTCCCGCGCCAAAGACAAACTCATTCTAATCGGAAGAGAAACATCCAAATTCAAAGAGAGACCTGAGGACAAACTTTTCTCCTATTTTCCAAAGACCGATTCTTGGGGAAAACTGACTTTACGCTCGTACCGCTTCTGGTGACATGGTTATACGTTTGGGGGATTAGCTCAGTTGGTTAGAGCGCTACCTTGACATGGTAGAGGCCACTGGTTCGAGTCCAGTATCTCCCACCAAACGCATTTAGATCCTTTCCAAAAACCACTCTTTCGATTCCGCCAACGATTTTTGAGGAACGGTTGCGTTCACATCTCGAATCACATCGGAAAGTTTCGTTTTTTTCAATACGTCTCTCCATGCATGATCCGCTTTGTACATCACCGCAGCGATGGAACATACGGGAGATTTTTGACCAGTGGTTTTATTACAGGGATTGTTTTTACGAATCTCTTGGCAATGAAAGCTAGATTGCCTTCCTTCCACCGCCTCTATGATTTCCAGTAAAGAAATTTCTTCGGGAGATTTCGCCAAACGGTACCCCCCCTTGGGGCCTGTGGTAGTTACCACAATCCCCGCTCCCGCCAGTCTTTGTAAGGCTTTCAAGAGATAGTCCTTTCTTACTCCGTGGAATTCTGCGAGAAGTTTGGAAGGAACGGCGACGTCTTCCGGAAACCAGGATAAAACCGACATACAATGAAGCGTCCATTCTACCTGGTTTCCAAGTATCATAAACCGGCTCGATCCAAACCGTACATTTTGTCCATAGAACCTGGAACCGCTCTAAAACTAACAGCGATTCGATTCCAAGAATTCATATGAGCGACCGCCATCGTCAAGGAAACCATCTCCTGTTCGGAAAAAACGGATCTTACTTCTTCGTAGACCGCATCAGGAACATTGTTTTCACTTAACAAGGTCACGGTTTCCGCCCACAAAAAAGCGGCTCTTTCTCTAGCGTCAAACAAAGGAGATTCCTTCCATCCTGCAATATGATGCAGACGAATTTCCTTCTCTCCGTCTATTTTCGCCTCTTTCACATGCATATCTATGCAAAAGATACATCCGTTGATCTGCGAAATTCTTATATTCAAGAGATGGATCAAATTATGGCCCAAAGAGGAGGAGCGGATCAACTTTCCGATTTCCACCATCTTTCCGAAGGCATCCGGGAAGTGAGGGTAGTATTCGATTCTGGATTTCATAACAACATTCCTTAATTATGGATATTTTTTATCCATAATTAACCCTCCCTAATTTTCCGTAAAACACTTTATATAAAGATTGCAAAAAGAATATTTAGGGATAGTTTGAACGCCTAAAGACATTATGAAGAATCGTTCGTTTGCGGAAGAAACACTTCTGACAGTTTATTTCATTCTCTATTCACTGATTGCTGCTTTGGTGATCGGGTTTACCGATTTCTCTCCCGGTTGGAAACTGTTCTCCCTAACAGCCTTGTTTCACATCAGTTTCATCTGTTTGACAAAACCGTTACGTTGGTTCGTCCCCTTTCAGATTTGGAAATTTTTGTTTCCTCTTTCTTTTCTTATGGTGTTCCCCGATTGGTTTCTTTCGGACGTGCTCCAAGTGTTAGTCTTTCCTGAAGACGGTTTCCCTAAAATAGGAACTGTTGCCGGTTATATGGCAGGGCTTTGGGCGATTCCTTTATTCATATTGGTTTATCTGGGAATCAAACTGGAAGAAAGATCCGTTTCCATCATAGGAACCTGCTTTTGGGTTGCCTTCTTTTCCTTATTGATTTTCGGATCTGCGGAAGCCACTATGTGGATTCTATCTTCCTGGTATGCGCAAGACGTAAAAATGGTCGGATCCGTAGCCCTTTATGTTCTAATCCCTGAAATGATTTTAGGAGTCACAACATATCTTGCCTACCAAGGTTTCGGAACCAGCCACTACTTGATCCGAGTGGGAATGGGATTTTTGATTATGATTTTTTATTTAGGAAATCTATCTTTATTCTATCTTCTTTTTGAAAGAATATTCTAATATTGAAACGTTTTTCACTTTTCCTATCCGCTTTTTTTCTTTTTTGCCTCCTTTTGTTTTTCGCCCCTCTTCCCTTCGGGGAAGAGATTCGAAACGAATCTAATTATAGAAAGGCACATTGTTTCCATAAAACGGATCTATTCCTCTGCCCGAACCGCAATTTTTCCTTTCTCCGACCGGACGGAAAAATTTGGGATTTGGAAACAAACGAATACGGAGAAAGAGTCACCCGTCTAACAAAAAAATGTGAAAAAGATACGAATGAAATTTGGCTGATAGGAGATTCCATGTCTATGGGTTTTCTATTAGATGGAGAACATTCTCCGGGACAAGTTTTGGAAAACAAAATAGGAATTCCCGTTCGTGTGATGGCTGTGGATGCACTTGGCACTCTAGGCATTTTAAGAAGATTTCAAATGGGAATAGAACAACATAAAAAAGGTTCCTCTTGTCCCAAGTCACCTAAACATGTTTTCTGGATATGGAACACTTCCGACTTCTTGGACGATAGCAAAGAAAACCATTCGTTTCTTAAAAACATCATTTATAGACTCCACTACTTTATCACCAAACACTCACTTGTTTATTTATACCTTCGGAATTCGAAACAAGAATTCAACAGACTGACAGCTCAAACGAATAGAGACCCTTATCCCAAAGACCACATCACCTATCAAAATCTGCAGACCCTCTCGGATTACTTCCAAAAAGAAAACATACCGATCACTCTCATCTATGGATGGGGGATGAGGCAGGATGGAACTCCCGATACGGAAGATCCCAATTATTTCGATCTTCCTCAAACCTTACAAAAGATAGGGCTGGATCAAATCGATTTGAGAAAACAGGTGGAATCCGAATTCCAAAAAGGAGCCTCCCTTTTTGTTCCGAACGACGGGCACCCCGATTCCGATTTTTCCCGTCTGGTAGCAGAGGAAATCACAAAGAAATTTCCGGAGATCGGCAGGCCTTAGAAATGCTTGCTTCCAGAGAGTCAGACGAAAGTCTAGAGGGATATGAAGTTACACCTTCAAAGAATAGGGATCTATATCGCCCTAGGTCTTCTGATTCTTGTTTTTTCAGAAATCACTCTCAGACTCCTCAATCCTCCCGCACTTCAATACTATAGAGATGTGAAATTACTGCACTCCTATCACCCGGACTACGGGGTGACCTTGGAGGCCAATGAAAGCAGATATGTTCGGCACTATGCGGATCTTTGGGAAGGGAGATTCACGACAAATTCCCTTGGACTGAGAGGGAAAAAAGAGCCGAACCAAAACGCGCCCAAACTTCTCTGCTTGGGAGACAGTATGGTGATGGGCTTCGGAGTTTCCGACGAAGATACATTTTGTTCGCTTCTGGACGGATTTCGTCTGGGCGAAAACACATATCAGTCCTTAAACCTGGGAGTGGATGCTTACGGCTCCCTCGGTTCCATGAAACGATTGAAAGATCTTTCTGGAAAACTAACAAACATTAAAGAAGTATTGTTTTTCATTTCTCCCAACGACTTCAGTATGCCTCAAGTATTGAGAGACCAAGGGATTCTTCCTGACGATGAGCTGGACTCACTTCATGAAAACGATGAAGAATGGAAACGTAATTTCAGAATCCAATTCGAAGCCACTCGTTTGTCCTTTTTACTCCAAGCGATGAAACTAGGATTGGAGCAGACAAAAATTCTGCTGACGCAAACGAAACTATCCTCCTCGGCTGAATTTCATTCAGCAATATCGAATCCGTATCGTTATGTGATGGATTCTTTTTATAGAACTCCCAAACAGCCTGACTGTTCGAAAAAAACGAATGCGGGACCGGTTTGCCCGGAGCCTGTTCCCATTCAAGAGTTCACTTGCATCGACAAGGCGCCTTCTTCCGATTTGCTTCCTCCCCTTTCCGATGTAACCATTCATGCTTATGAGGAAATGATCACACTTTCCCAAAAACACGGATTCAAACTGAGACCGGTGATCATTCCGATGCAGATAGAAGAATTGTTCTGCCATGTCAACGGGAAGTATCATCCTTTAGGCAATTATGCAATCAGAGCGGAAGCTTACTGGAAAACCAAAGGAATTCCAGTCATTAAACTCATGCCTTATATCAGCCGGATGTGCGGACAACCTTTTGTAAAAAAGGGGAAAAATAAAACAGCGGGAATCAAAGATTATTTTATCCCGGGAGACGGTCATCTTACAGTGATCGGAAACAAGTGGGTGGCTGATGCCGTAAAACAAGAATTAGAGAAGGAATTCCGCTAATGTTATTTAACTCCACACATTATTTTATTTTCGCACCGATCGTAATTCTATTCTACTTCACCATCCCGAAACGTTTCCAAGGGTTATGGCTTTTCGTAGTCAGTCTTTATTTCTATGCGATCTTCAAAGTCCCTTTTCTCATACTATTGATATTTTCCTTCGTTCTCACCAAACTTGCGGTAGATGCAATGGAGAAAGCGGTATCCCGTATATGGAAGATATTCTGGTTGAACGTCTCCATCTGGGGAAACCTGGGACTACTATTCGTATTCAAATATTTGGATTTTTCCATTTCCGTTTGGAACACCTTCCTCGGATTTGAACCATGTGATCCTGAATACGTATCCGCATTGGGAATTATGCTTCCGATGGGAATCAGTTTTTTCACCCTGCAAGCAGTCTCCTATGCGGTAGACGTCTATAGAGGGACGGTCACTCCCGCAAAGTCGGTATTTCACTTCGGACTCTTTCTCTCCTTTTTTCCTCAGTTGGTTGCAGGACCCATCCTTAAAGCGACGGATGTACTCCACCAATTTTTAGAACCGAAAGAATTCCAAAAAGACAACCTCATTCGAGGACTCAAACAATTGTTTTGGGGTGTTTTCAAAAAGACATTCATCGCTGATCCTATTTCTTATGCCATCGATCCGGTTTACGGAGATCCTACTTCTTACAGTGGAATTGCAATGTGGGTGGCTGCCAGTTTGTTTGCAGTGCAGGTCTATTGCGATTTCTCGGGATATTCCGACATTGCCATAGGAACAGGAAGGATCATGGGATTCCATATTCCTAAAAACTTCGACAGACCTTTCCTTGCGGGGACTCTCAGCGAACTTTGGAGAAGATGGCATATTTCCTTCACTACATGGCTGAGAGAATACATCTACATTACCTTAGGTGGGAACAGAAGAGGTGAATTCATCACCTATATCAATTTATTTATGACCACATTCGTTTCCGGGATTTGGCATGGAGCCGACTGGACCTATATCATCTGGGGAGCGACACATTCCGGAATGATGGTAGTGGAAAGATTCGTATTCAAATCACAAGCGATCAAAAACGCATGGGACAAAGTTCCCCGCACCTTACAGCCGATTTATCCTTTGACGATTTTCATATTCACTATGTTTTTCTTCAGGGCCAAACCGACAGCGGAAGTTCCTAGCGGACTCAAAATCGCAACGATGATGATCGATAGAGCGTTTCATTTTGTGGACGGGAACATGCCTGATGTTCCTCTCTCTCTCGTTGCAGTGATCGGAGTTTTATTTTTAATCGATATCCTGCAGAACCAAAAAGAAGACAGATTCGATTTTATCATGAACAAACCTTTGGTGCTTTATACGGTTTGTGGAGTGATGTATGTGACTGCGTTTTTGATCTACAGCGTCACAGTATCCAGCCCTTTCCTATACTTTCAATTCTAAGGAAGGACAAAAAAATAGGGGATCTCTCCCCTATTTTCAGATCTCGAAATGAATGTTTCGAATTTTAGAATTCTACTTTCGGAGCATTCTCTACAGCCTTTACATCTTCCACAGTAAAGTTCGGCTTTGCATCATAACCGAATGCTTTTGCTGTGAGGACAGCAGGAAATTGTCGAATGTAAATGTTGAATTCTTTCGTTGCAGTGATGAAACGATTTCTAGCAACAGTCACTCTGTTTTCCGTTCCTTCCAACTGTGATTTTAAATCCAAAAACAACTGATCCGCTTTCAATTGAGGATAGTTTTCTTGAACCATCAACAAACGGGAAATAGCCGAACCTAATTGGTCTTGAGATTGAGTGAACTTTTTGAAAGCGTCAGGGTTGTTGATCAACTCAGGAGTCGCTTGGATGCTTCCCAACTTGGCACGAGCCTCGGCGATATCTTTCATGATCTCTTTTTCGTGCTGCATGTAACCTTTCGTAGCAGCAATCAAATTCGGTATAAGATCTTCTCTTCTTTTGTATTGGTTCAGAACCTCAGACCAAGAAGCAGTGACCTCTTCATCCAATTCTTGAATGCGGTTGTAACCGCAATTCGTAAGGGAAAGTACAAGCACTACGGCTAAGGACAATCTTTGAACAATTTGTATCATGGAGTGTGTTTTACCTACTCCTTAGAGTCTAGGCAACTCGAATTCGGAAAAAAAAGTTAGTATCGAAAGCGTTTTGAGGCCAAAATCCAATTTTTTTCCTCAATTTCGAGATAAGATTTCAGATCGGAGTCGGTCATTTGGCCCGCCAAGTAGGAAAGAATTTTCCGATCCCCCGCCAAAAGTTCGATGGCTGGTTTGTCGGAGCGGAATTCATAAACCCCTTTCAAGTATTCGAATTCGGGAAAAAGTTCGGAAACTTGCCTCAGGAAAAACAAGGTAAAATACAAAGAATGGAACTTTTTAGGTTTTTCCACTAAAAGCTGATACCCTTCGCAAATCTGCCCTTGGAATTTATGAAAGGTAGGGAGAAAACGAAGAGGCCGAAGCAGAACCGAGGAAGATTGATGTTTGGAAAGTCTTTTGTCCAATTCTTCTTTGGCTTTTCCTTTCAGATAAGGCGCTCCGAAAGTTTCGAACGGTTTTGTGGTTCCTCTTCCTTCGGAAAGATTGGTTCCTTCCAAAAGACACTGCCCCGGATACACATAACAAGTAGTTTGTGAAGGAATGTTCGGAGAAGGAGGAATCCAAAGACTAGGATTGTATTTTTTAGGATGATACACTCCCGAGGAAATCACAGCCAATTCCACATTCAACTGAAAGGTTTCGTTATAATAATTCAAAAGCCCTGCGGGCGTTAAACCGTGTCTATGCGGAACGGAACGAACTCCCACGAAAGATTCAAACTCCTGCGAAAGAGGAGTTCCTTCTACAGCATCTCCTATCGGGTTCGGAGAATCGACTACGATGAAAAGAGGGGCCTTGCCTGTATTCTTTTTCAGTCGGGAAACTGCATCTAACATATAGTAGGCAGTAGTCAAAAAAGTGTAATAACGAGAACCCACATCCCTGATATCTATGATCAGAATGTCTAGTTTTTGCAGAACTTCTTGTTTGGGTACAAGACTCTCTTCCGTATCTCCGTAAAGATTTACTATATTGCAGTCTCCGAACAGATATTGAAGATCGGAACCGCTCACTTGATCCTGCAACTCCGCAAACAATCCGTGTTCGGGAAGAAACAAGGTGTCTATTTTGAGATATTCGGAATAGGATAAAAAATGATATTTGCGATTCCAGCCGAATGCACTTTGATTGGTGAGAATTCCCGCCTTACAGCCGCTTAACTTAGATAGGTTCTTAATAAATTTCATGAGTTTTTTGAATTTTCTCTTTGGAAAGAAGAGACTCCTTCCAAAATTCCGTGATTCGATCTCGGTCCAAAGGATGAGACGGATGAAAAGCCTCAGTTACTTGTTCCAATTCCGATTTCAGGTTTTTTAAAGATTCGTAAATTTGATTCTGGTTTTCCTGAAAAATAGAAAGCCACATCTCTAAATTCGATCCGGCGATTCTGGACATATCCCGAAACCCTCCTCCCGTAATGGGACGAGGCGCTTCCGAAACTTGTTTGTTTACGACAGGATTTCCAATTGCAGTTTGAACCAACAAAGAAGAAACCAGATGAGGAAGATGGGAAAGATAAGCCAAGGTTTCGTCATGTTCCTTCGCTTCCATATCCAAAGTCCAACACCCTATGGCTTCCCAAAACATCCGAATTTCATCCGCAATGCCCGACTGAAGGCCGTTTGGTGAAGTTACAATACAGAGTTTTTCCTCGTATAAATTCTCTTTTGCGGCGCCAGGCCCTGAATGTTCCGAACCGCACATAGGATGAGAAGAAACATAACGATGAGATTCATTTGAAAATTTTTTATGAACCGCATCGATGATCGTTTTTTTAGTGGAGCCTAGATCCGTATAGATCGTTTGAGAATGGGAATTTAAGTTTTGGATATGATGGATTACTGAATGAACGGGAGTTGCGAAAATAACCAAATCATATTCTTCGAATTTACGATTTTGAAAAAACTCCTCTTCCAGAAAAACGAAGTCGGAGATGTTCTGTTTGAGAATCACATCCTTGGATGCTTCGGAGCGTACGACTCCTGTGGTCTTTGCCGTTTTGATTTTTTTTCTTATGGCAAGGGAGAGAGATCCTCCCATCAAACCCATCCCGAAGATCAGGATGTTTTTCCATTCTCTCATCCAAACTGTCCTGCGGAAGGGTATGATCCCAATAGTTTAAAGACAGTGCACTCTTCTTCGATCGATTTCAGTAAAGAAGCGATTTTCGGATCGGACTTGTGTCCCAGAAAATCGATGAAAAAATGATATTCCCAAAGGTTTCTTTTCAAAGGTCTGGACTCTATTTTGGAAAGATTGATATTAGCTTCATTAAACTTTTGTAATACGGAAAACAATGCACCTGTTTTGTTGGGAAGAGAGAATACGAGTGAAGTTTTGTCTAGCCCGGTTCTAGGGCATTCCGTTTTACCGATCACAAGAAAACGAGTGGTGTTGCCGGAATAATCCTCGATTCCCTCATGGATGAGTTCCAATCCGTATTGTTCCCCTGCAATTTTGGAGGCGATGGCAAGTCCGTCCTTTCTTTCCGCAACCAATTTGGCAGCCATAGCAGTGGAAGAAGTTTCTATGATTTCCGCATGAGAAAGGTTAGCTGAGATCCAATTGCGGCATTGTTCATTTCCGATTCGAATTCCGTAGATCTTTTTCACTGACTTCAGATCTTTTTCAAAACCGAGAAGTGAAAAACTGATTCGTTGGTAATGTTCCGAATAAATTTTAACTCCCGTTTCCAAAAACATATCCAGAGTGGAACTGACTTGACCTTCCGTTGAATTTTCCACAGGAACCACCCCGTAGTCCAATTTTTCGGAATCCACCTCTCTAAATACATCGGGGATGGTGGGTTGAGGGAATGAGTCGATGGAAGAACCGAATTTCGAACGAAGCGCTTCGTGGGAAAAACTTCCTTCCGGGCCTAAAAAACCGATGCGTAACGGATGTTCTAAGGCGATAGTTCCTGACATCATCTCTCTATAAATGGCACGGATGACGGATGCAGGAAGAGGGCCTTGGGATCTGGAAGAAACTTTTTCATACACGTCCCTTTCCCTATCCGGCCTATAAATAGGATCACCTGCATTTCTTTTGACCCTGCCGATCTCTTGTGCGAATTCGGCTCTTTTCTGGATCAAAGAAATGATTTGTCCGTCTAACTGATCTATTTCGGAACGTATCTTTTGTAATTCTTCTTCGGGAGAACTCATGTTGGATCCTCCTCTGAGGAATCGGGAAGAGCCGCTTCTTCTTGCAGCTCTTCAGGAAGAGATGTTTTATCAAAATCGGGACTGATTTCGTCTTCCGCATCGGAAACAACGATGGAATCGGGAGTGAAATCCTCAAACTTGAGTTCTTTGACTTCCACGGGAGTCGGTAGATCTGCCAGTTTGCTCAAACCGAAATGGAGAAGAAACTCACTTGTGGTTCCGTACAAAGTAGGCCTGCCGGGAACTTCTTTTTGTCCCACAGCTTTGACTAATTTTTTAGAAATCAAACTGGCAACCATAGCCCTGGAGGAAACTCCCCTGATTTCGTCTAACTCTGTCAATGTGATCGGCTGTTTGTATGCTATGATGGCGAGAGTGTCCAGAGTTCCTCTGGAGAGAGTTTCCCTTTTTTTATCTTTGAATATATGAGACAGTGCTTCGCTGTACAATTGATTGGTGATGAACTGGTAACCGCCTGCGATTTCTCTCAAGAGAAAACCGCCTTCTTTTTCGCTGTAATCCAAAATCAATTCATCTAATAATTCTCTGGCTTCTGTCTTTTCGATTCCTGCGGACTTGGCAAGGGAAGAAAGTTTGATCGGATCCGACGATAAAAAGAGCAGAGCTTCCAAAAGCCCTTTTGTGTATTTACGATCTTCCAAAACCTAAGCAACCTTAACGATTTTAATTTCGCCGAACACTTTGTGCTGAACGACTTTGCAGATACGGATCTTCACCGTTTCCAACACGGCTAAAAAAGCTGCCACGACTTCTTTTTTCTCGGGAGAATCCGTTTGGAAGATATCCAGAAAATGAACTTCTCCTCTTTCCTGAAGAAGTTTCTGCAGATATTCCATTTTATCTTCTACGGAATATTGTTGGTGACCTTCGTAAATAGGAGGAGGCAATTCCTCGTTCGAAGATTCCCTTTCTAAAATGGAATTGAATGCGGAAATTAAATCCACCAAACTTACATCCAGCCAAGTTTCTTCATCTTCCAAAACTTGATTGGTTTCTCTTGTGAACATACCCGCAGTGATGCGGTCCAGTTCCGCCAGTTTTTGGCCGGCCATTTGGAATTTTTTGTGTTCCAAAAGTTTATCAACAAGTTCTTTCGGAAGTGGTGGATCGTAGTCTTCTTCCTCAAAACCGGGATCGGGAAGAAGAGCTTTCGATTTCAAATAAACAAGATGAGATGCCATTACGGCAAACTCTGAAGTCAGCTCAATCGACAAAGATTGACTCGTTCTTAAAAATTGAATGAAATCCGAAGTAATGCGAGAGAGGGATACTTCGAAGATATCAACCTTATAACTATCGATTAAGCTCCAAAGAACACTGATTGGTCCTTCCGTGAGCCCTCCGTCCTGGTTGTTCCACCGGACAACAAATTCCGGAGTCTGCGACACGAAATTAGATTCCTAAAGCTTTTGCTGCTGCTTGTTGTAGTCGTTCCGGAGGGAAAGGTTTCACAACAAAATCCTTAACGCCCATTTTGATCGCTTTCGCAAGCAGATCTTCTTGTCCGAGGGCGGTTACCATAATGATCTTAGCTGCTGCGTCGAACTTAATGATTTCCTTGGTTGCTTCGATCCCGTCTTTTTCGCGCATGGTGATGTCCATAGTCACTAAATCGGGTTTGAGATTTTTGTATTGTTCCACGGCAATGTTTCCATTTTCCGCTTCTCCTACGATTTCATGACCTGCGCCAACTAACGCATCTTTTACAAGCGTACGCATAAACTTAGCGTCATCTACAACTAAAATTCTTGCCATTTTTTAATTCCCTCTCGTTTTCAATAATTCAATCATCTTCGGAACAATTTCTTCCAAAGGTAACACAAAATCAATGCCACCTAACTCGACCGCAACACGGTTCATTCCGTAAACCACCGATGTCGGCTCATCCTGCGCAAAAGTGACTCCACCTTTCGCCCGAATGTTAGAAATGGATTGAGAACCGTCTCTTCCCATTCCCGTCATAATAACAGACATTAAATGATTTGCTCCGTAGACTTCCGCCATCGAATCGAATAAAACTTCTATCGAAGGTCTGTGACCGTTGACCGGCCCGCTCTGATGCAATTCGATTACCTTCGCATTGTCCTTAGAGACAACACGCATTTGATAATCACCGGGAGCGATATATGCTTTCCCCGGCTCTATAATGTCGCCGTTTTCCGCTTCTTTTACTTTGATTTTGCTGAGAGAATTCAATCTTTCCGCAAAAGCTTTCGTAAAACCCGCCGGCATATGCTGCACCACAAGAATGGGCTTTGCAAAATCGGCAGGAAGTGCGCTGAATAAAGTCTGCAGCGCTTTCGGTCCGCCTGTGGACGTCCCAATTCCGATAGCGTTTACTGAGACTGGTTTTTGAAAACTTTTATTTCCCGGAACTTCGTGAACTATCTTAACAGGGGGTTTGATGCTTGCCTGACGGGAGTCGAGAAATCCCTTAATTTTCCCGGAGAGAACATCGGCGATTTCTTCCGGCGAAAATTGATTTCCACTGGAAGGTTTCGGAACGAAATCGATAGCACCTAACTCCAATGCTCTAAAAGTAGCATCTGCTCCATGCTGCGTAAGAACGGACAACATAATGACTGCGGAAGGAAGTCTTTTCTTTTTGATTTCCGCAAGTGCAGTCAATCCATCCATGATAGGCATTTCGATATCGAGGATGATGAAATCGGGTTTCAATTTCTCTGCGAGTTCAATGCAGTCGACGCCGGTTTTTCCGGTGGCGACGATATGAAATCCGTCCTTTTTCTCTAGAACATCACTTAGGATGTTCCGTACCAAAAGAGAATCGTCTATGATTGCGATATTCGTTGCCATTATGATTTTTGGATCAACTCTACAAGTTCGTCAAAGTCGGGAAGGAACACCAAAACTCCCAAAAGATTGCTTCCTTGGTGATTGAACTCGGTATGCATGGAAAGGAACTTAGTTCTTTCCGGTTTTACGATATCGATTACATCCAAAAAGCTTCCTGTGATCATTTCAGGAACGGAAGGTAAAATTTCCTTTTTCATTTTGTTGGAAAGAGAATTCATCACACTGGAACAAACGATATTGGAGATTTCGGAAAGTACGGATACCATATCGTCGGAAAGAACATTTCCGTTAGGGCCGAATTTAGCCTCTTCGGAACCTAACAGTTCTCTTGCGATTTCCGTTCCGTTTTCCTGGGAGAACATCATCAAAAGATTTCCGTTCAAATCGCCTGTCATTCGGATCTTCACTCCGAAGAAGTCGTCATGAGAAAAACGAAATTCGCGGGCAAGTCCTTCCCTATCGGTTAGGATGATTTCAGGAATGAATAACTCCACCTCCTTTCCAACTAACTGGGAAAGTACGACACCTGCGTTCATCATTCCTGTGTTGACTATATTTTCCAGTTTTTTGATGTCTTTTGCAGACATGAGTTCGGAAATGTCTCTGGATTGGGTGCTTGCCACCTGGTTGATTCTTTCTTCTTTCTGCTCAACAAAACCTTTGATGATTTGTGCGGCTTGTTCCCTTTCCGTCAGATTTACAGCATCTAACTTAGCTTTATCGGCAAGTCGATGCACTTCATCTTCTTTCGGATTGAAAGTGAATTCGTCTTTGGTTTTTTCAGGCACTTCCGCTGCGGCAGCATGAGTATGCCCGTTCCCGGAACCCACTCCCACAAGCTCAGCGGAAAGAACCACATTCGTAGTTGGCTCTTCTGCGAATACTTCCTCTTTAGGAACGATTACGTGCCTTTCCGTCTTCAATCTGTCCTTTTTGAGACGGGTTTTTTCCTTCGAACGAAGTTCGGAAAGTTTCGCATTATAAAAGTTAGTAGATAACTGGGATTTAAAAATAAGATCGGAATCGTTCATTTCCAAAGAACGGATGGAAGATGTGCGTTTCATCATATCTCCCGTCAAACGACTCTCGGACCAATCGATTTTATCTGCCGCAATTTCCACAAGGCCGGGAATATCCAAAACCAAAATGATGGTTCCGTCTCCCATGATGGTGGCTCCAGTCAGACCTTGCACGTCCTTGAAGTTTTTACCCAAGGATTTAATCACTGTTTCGTGTTTACCGATGAGATCGTCCACGATGAATCCCAATTTTCTCGTTTTGTAATTTACGATGACTACCGGGACTTCCAGAATTTCCTGTTTGTCGGCCAACCCTAAAATACGATTCAATCGGTAGATAGGAAGAACCTCCCCTCTCAGGTTGATGATCTCGTGTCCTTCCAAAGTGGTGATTTGATCGACATTGACTTTGATCGTTTCAGAAACTTCGGAAAGAGGGAAAGCATACACTTCCTCTTCCATAGTCACAAGGATGGAAGGAATGATGGCAAGAGCCTGAGGGAAGGATAAAGTGAAAGAAGAACCTTTTCCTTCCTCGGAGTGAATCAAAATTTTACCTTTGAACTCTTCTATGAGTTTATTGACTACGTTCATTCCCACTCCGCGACCGGAGATATCGGACACTTTGTCCGCAGTAGAGAAGCCGGGAGCGAATATAAATTGAAAGATGTCGGATTCGGAAAGATTAACCGATTCGGATTCGGAAACCAAACCGCGTTCGACCGCTTTTTTGAGGATTTTATCTTTATTGAGACCTTTTCCATCGTCTCGAATCTCAACTAGAATATTCGAACCGCCCTGGTAAGCATTGAGTTCCACGATTCCTTCTTCCGATTTGCCTGCGGCTTTTCTTTCGGAAGGAGACTCGATTCCATGATCCACAGAATTACGGATCAAATGGATCAAAGGTTCTCCGATAGCATCTATGACTTTTTTATCTAACTCTGTGTTTTCTCCCCGCAAAACAAGGTTTACCTGCTTTCCGGTTTCCAAAGAGAGATCTCTCACTAATCGAGTGAAACGATTGAATACGGAACCGATAGGAACCATTCGAATGTTCATGATCCCTGTTTGAAGATCTTTAGAGATGCGGTTGATTTGATCGATTTTACCTTTCAGTTCGTTGAAAAGAGAATCTTCTCCGAATTGAGCCACTAAATCGTCGTAGATTTTTTGGAAGCCGGAGTTGGTGATCACAAGCTCACCCACATTGTTCATCAGTTGATCGAGTTTATCGGAAGATACCTTGATCGTCCGCATAACAACCTTAGAGTCTGTTACAGCCTTTTCAAAATTCTGATTGGAAGAAGCCGGAGGTTGAGAAGAACCGTTTTGTTTGGGAGAAGAAACTTCCAAATCTTTCTTTTTTTCCTCAGCTTCAGGAGGAGATAATGCTTCCATTTCGGAAACCGGAGGAGAGATAGGCTCCACTACAAGTGAATCAACCATATCGATATTACATTGTGCGAAAAGTTCGTCTTTAGTTTGTTTTGTGATAGTTAAAAAATTAAGAGTGAGTCCACCCTCTCCCCGATCCAATGCGTCTTCCGTAGGATCGGATTTGATTACTGTTCCGGACTGCTTCACTGCTTGCAAAATCAAAAGAAGACGCAGGTTTTGCATAGGAGTGTCGTTCTTCAATTTTAGATCGACTTGATAGATTTTCGCTTCCGGCGACTCCGCAAGAATTCCTTTGATGTCACCCCAGTCTTCTTCCGTAATTTGGATCTGTCGCGAAGAAACATTCGATGGAACAGAAGCAGTTTCTTTTCTTGGAAGAGGAACCGCATTCGGTGCGGACACCAAACCGGGATCGGATTCGTAATCCTGCAGTTTTTGAATCATATCCGTAAAAGGAGTTTCCACTTTGATTCCGTTCGCAACGTTTTCGATCACATGTTTGATCAAATCGAAACATTCGAAAAGAAGATTCACCAAAGTGACGTTAATCTCCAAACTTCCTTCTCTGATTTTTTGAAGGAGGTTTTCCATCTTATGCGAAAGATCGGACAGATTGTACAATCCCACGAAAGCGGAACTGCTTTTCAAAGAATGGGCGGCCCGAAAAATATCGTTTATGATTTCAGGATTGCTGTGGTCTTTTTCCAGCCTGAGCAAGTTGGCATTCAATTCTTCAATTTGATCTTCGGATTCCTCCAAGAAGACTTCCGTGTATTCACCTAATATTCCAGCCAATTGACTACCCTGTCTTTCGTTATTTACCGATCGCAACAAAATCGACGATTTGATCTAAATCCAAATTCAAAATAAGATGATCCTCATATCTGGAAACGGACTCTACCATCTTACTGTAGTTTAAGGATAAATCGTCTGTGGTATAACTAATAAATTCTTTTTGGATCTTTACCACTTGTTTCACTTCATCCACAAGCACTCCGATCCTTTTTTCTTCCAACATAACGACAACGATACGGGAGATAGGAAAAATTTCCGAATCGGACTGATGAAACCTTTTTTTCAAATCTACGATAGGAATGATTTCTCCTCGCAGATTGATAACGCCTAATATATACTCTTCGACATTCGGGATACGTGTGATTAACACAGGTTTGAGGATTTCATGAACCAGAAGAAGGCGGATCCCGAAAAACTCCTTTTCTATGGTAAAAGTGAGGAATTGTTCGATATCCCCTAAGTCGGATTCTGCCTCATTTTTGGTTCTTTCGGCGATCGAAGTAAGTAGGGTTTCTTGGTCCATAGTCTTTCCTATAGTTCTAAGCAGTGAATCTGTCGGTTCAATCTAAAAACGAAATTATGCGGGATTCCGTAATTATTTTTCCTATTTTGCAATCGTGTGCTTCCGGTGCGAAAGGAACGGGAAAAAATTTAGAAAAGCAGAATCCGATTGTTTTCGTTCTTAAATGATCTGACGAAAGAAGTCTGTCGTAAAACCCTCCCCCTCTGCCTAATCGAGTGCCATCGGAAGAAAAACCTAAAGCGGGAACCAAAATCAAATCGGCTTCTTCCACAGTGATTTTTTCCTCACCTTTCGGCTCCCAAATTCCCCATTTGTTTTTTTCCCATTCCCAAGGACGAACGAAGTCCAAACGTTTTTCGGGCATCATCTTAGGGAAATACCATTTTGCCGAATGGCGCAGCTCCCAAAAACCGGCCGGCCTTGGCAAAGGGCAAGATTCCACCAAAGGAAGTAGATCCACTTCCCAAGCAAGATCGGCAACATAGGAAATAATTTTTTCCTTACCGGAAAGAAGAGGGAAAAACCTGGTTAGAATTTGAGATTCGAATTCTTCCCTTCTTTCGAGAACGGGAAGATGCTGCTTCAATCTAGAGCGAGCTTCTTCTTTGGAAAGTAGATTCAATAAATATCACCGATGATTCCCTCTTCCAATAGGGAGATGATTTTTTTGGTTCTATCTTCTATTTCCTTTGTTTCTTCCGAAGCGAGTCCTTTCTCACGAAGCTGAAACAATTCATCGGCTAAATTAAGAGCACATAACACTGCTACTTTGGTTTTGGAAGCATTAGGAAGTGAGGAAGAAATTTCTTTCAGTCTTTCTTCCACATAATCGGCCACTTGAGAGATATACTTAGGCGAAGCCTCGCCTACGATAGTATATGACTCACCGAATATTTGTTTTGTGATTTTTTGGGGTGAAGAGGCAGAGTCTGCCATTTTGATTACTTAGGATCGTCTTCGATGATCAAAAAATCATCGTCATCGTCAGCATCAAAAACACTGATTGTATCGTCATCATCGTCAATGATGATGTCATCTTCATCGTCCAAATCGACCGTAGGAACATCGCTCTCTTCTGCCGCCAACACCACTTCTTCTTTTTGCAAAGAAACTTGTGCAGGAGGTTTTTCCAGAGATTCCTCAGGAGAGAAGTCTGTGTCTTCTTCATCTAAAAGTATAATTTCATCGTCTTCTTCAATGATGGAAGCAGGGGCGGATGCCGCTGCAGCCACAGCAATCGGTGCTTCTTCTGCGGCGGGCGCAGTAGGAACAGGTGGTGGTGTAGGAGGAGTGCTGCTAGCTTGAGAAGAAGATCCGGAAGATGGAGAAATTCCATCAAAACGATTGAGCAATTGATGAACTTTCGATTCGAGTTTTTCTTCTCTGGCTCTTAGTTCGCTCAGCTGTTGGTTTGCATCTTGAAGTTGGGATTTCAGAGAAGTGAGTTCTCTCTCTTTCTCCTCCATTGCAAGTTTCATCTGGTCATTTTCCGCTCGGAGAGATTCGTTCTCTGTTTCCAAACGGCTGTTTTCCGTCCTTAAGTCCTGGATGAGCTCCAGAGCTTTGACTACTTTGCTTTCCAGCTCTTCAATGGTTTCCAATTTCAACATGATGATATCCGATGGAATAGAATAGGAGACCTATTCTATTCCAATCAAGCACTAAATTATTTTGCGACTTTTGTTTTTTCCACGAGAGCGTTAAAAACTTCTTTGTGGTTGTATGCAAGATCCGCAAGAGTCTTACGATCCAAATTGATCCCCAAAGTTTTCAAAGAGTGAATGAATTTGGAATAGGAAATTCCATTTTCACGAACCGCTGCATTGATACGAGTGATCCAAAGTTTTCTGAATTCGGATTTTTTCTTTCTTCTGTCACGGTAAGCCCATTGGCCAGCTTTCATCACCGCAGATTTTGCAGTCCTGAAAAGTTTGGATCTTCCGCCACGGAATCCTTTCGCTTTTTCTAAAAGTTTTTTACGACGATTTTTGTGAATAGTACCATTTACTGCGCGTGGCATCGTTTAACCTCCGTAAGGTAGAAGTTTTTCTACTCTGTTGTAATCGGAGTCGTTGATAACGACCATTCCACGGCTTTGCAGTTTCATTTTAGGAGATTTTTTCTCCAAAATGTGTCTTTTGAAAGCATGACCACGTTTGATTTTACCGTTTTTGGTAAACTTGAAACGTTTCGCTGCTGCACGATTTGTTTTTAGTTTATACATAGTTGTTTTTTCCTTTCAGCTCTTGCTGCCTATTGGGTTCATCACGACCACTATTGTTTTTCCGTCGTGTACCGGCATTTTTTCGGGAGAGGCATGCTCTTTTAGGTCCTCGACAAACCGGTTAACAATATTCATTCCGATCTCAGAGTGAACCATCTCTCTTCCTCGGAATCGAAGTGTCACTTTCACCTTATCGCCCTTAGCTAAGAACTCCAAGGCATGACGCTTCTTTATCTCAAAGTCATGGTTATCGATCCGCGGACGGATTTTGATTTCTTTTACCGTGACAATGTGCTGTTTCTTTTTCGCTTCTTTCGTTTTCTTCAGTAGTTCGAATTTGTATTTTCCAAAATCGATCAACTTGCAGACGTGAACATCTTGATCTCCAGAGACTTCCACCAAATCCAGGTTAGCTTCTTTCGCTCTACGTAGAGCTTCCTCCAAAGTAACAATGTCAGATCCCTCGTCGGAAACGAGTCGGATTTTATCAACATTGGTGATTTGTTCGTTAATTCTAATGTGGGCGAATTTGTCCTGGTTTGGGTTCCCTCTCGGGTTGGGCCTTTTCTGCATTCAGTCTCCGAAATTACTTTAAATTCCCAATTTCAAGCGGGAAACCCCAGGATCAAGTAAATTTCTTGGGGGAAAAGCGAGGGTACAATTCCCCGCCCTGATCGTGGGTGGGGATATCCTGGAGTTCCTACAATAATTCGGACAGAAAAATCAAGCAATCCTTTGATCATATATCTTACGAAATTCCATAGGACTTGTAAAGTCCAAAGTAGAAT